>NZ_CP134171.1:0-1757500 GCF_031583295.1 Thermosynechococcus sp. PKX95
GTGATTAGCTCTGCCGAAGATCTCTGGCACCAAATTTTGGAGCGGTTGCAACTGTTGCTCAGTCGCCCGACGTTTGAAACTTGGATTAAGACAGCAACGGTGCAGTCCTTTGATGGCCAGACCCTGACGATTTGCACCCCCAATCCCTTTGCCCGCAATTGGCTGCAAAAGTACTATTTGAAAACCATTGCCGATGTGGCACGGGAAATTGTCGGTGAGGCGGTGGAGATTGAGCTGGCGATCGCCCAAGGGGCAGAGCATGACACCAGCATTCGCCCCACCAGTCGTGCTGAAGTAGAGGCTACCACCCCGCCCGCTCGTCATCGCGGCAGTGAACTGAATCCCAAGTATGTCTTTTCCCGCTATGTCGTTGGCCCCAATAATCGCATGGCCCATGCGGCCTGCTTGGCAGTGGCGGAATCACCGGGGCGGGAGTTTAATCCTCTCTTTCTCTGTGGCGGTGTTGGCTTGGGCAAGACCCATCTGATGCAGGCGATTGGTCACTATCGCTTGGAAATTGACCCCAATGCCAAGATTTTCTATGTCTCGACCGAGCAGTTTACGAATGATTTGATTGCCGCCATCCGCAAAGACAGTATGCAGAGCTTTCGCGAGCACTATCGGGCGGTGGATGTCATGCTCGTGGATGATATTCAATTTATTGAGGGCAAGGAATACACCCAAGAGGAGTTTTTTCACACCTTCAATACACTGCACGAGGCCGGTAAGCAGGTGGTTTTGGCCAGCGATCGCCCCCCCAGTCAAATTCCCCGCCTGCAAGAGCGCCTCTGCTCCCGCTTTTCCATGGGGCTGATCGCCGATATTCAACCCCCGGACTTGGAAACCCGCATGGCCATTCTCCAGAAAAAAGCGGAGTACGAAAATATCCGCCTGCCCCGCGATGTGATTGAGTATATTGCCGCCAGCTACACTTCCAATATTCGGGAACTAGAGGGGGCACTGATTCGAGCGGTGGCCTACATTTCCATTTCTGGGTTGCCGATGACGGTGGAAAATATTGCCCCCGTTCTGAGTCCAGCCATCCGCAAAATTGAGACCTCCCCAGAGGTGATCCTGAATGTGGTCTCTGAAGCCCTGAATGTGTCTATTAGTGATCTCAAGGGCAACTCCCGCCGCCGCGAAATTAGTATGGCGCGCCAAATTGGCATGTACCTGATGCGCCAATATACTGGCCTCAGCTTGCCGAAGATTGGTGAAGAATTTGGCGGCAAAGATCACACCACCGTCATGTATAGTTGCGACAAGGTGGCCGAACTGCAACGTACCGATCCAGAAATGGGCAGCCTGCTGCGACAACTCAGCGATCGCATTAACTTGGCCAGCCGTCCCACAGAGCCATAGTGCCCAGAGCCTTCCTATGCCAAGATAAAAACAGTCTTAAAAGGGGTATGAATGCACATCCTCATTCCCGCCGCCGGCATGGGTAAACGCATGGGGGCAGGCCACAATAAACTGCGCTTGCAACTCTTGGGTAAACCCCTGTTGGCATGGACATTGGCAGCGGTGGCTGCTGCGGAAGCGATTGAATGGATTGGCGTTATTGGCCAGCCAGAGGATTTTCCCACTTGGGAAGCACTCCTTGGGGACTTGAACCTACGGCAGCCCGTCCAGCTCATCGAAGGGGGTGAGACCCGTCAAGCCTCTGTTTTTAATGGGTTACAGGCACTTCCCGAAAGGGCTGAGCAGGTCCTGATCCACGATGGTGCCCGCTGCCTTGCCACCCCCGATCTGATCAACCGCTGTGCCCAAGCCCTAGAGACCTACGCGGGACTGATTGCAGCCGTGCCGGTCAAAGATACGATTAAAATTGTCAATCGTGAAGGGGTTGTCGTCCAAACCCCAGAGCGGGACTCCCTGTGGGCGGCTCAAACTCCCCAAGGCTTTCGCGTCGAACCCTTGCGTATTGCCCATGAAATGGCGGTGGCCAGAGGCTGGGAAGTCACAGATGATGCTGCCCTTTTTGAACGCCTTGGTTATGCCGTGCACATTGTTCTAGGCGAAGAAACCAATCTCAAGATCACCACTCCCAGCGATCTCCCCCTTGCAGAACGAATCTTGCAGCATCGCCAAGAGCAAGGCCAAAGGGACACGATGCCCTAGGCCAAGGTTTCGGGACAGTAGCCCAAGCCTTGAATGAACTGCTTGCGAAACGCTTCAATGTCGTCGTAGTTGGGGTAGCCATGGGAGACAATCGCCACTTGATAACGGCGCATCACCTCCACCATTGACTGTCCGGTTTCCAGTGCCCACAGTGCCATTTTCAGCGAAATCCCCGGTGTGTAGGGGAATCCCAATTCGTTCAAGAAGGCGCGGAAATTCCCTGCTTGTTCGTTGGAGAGGGGCGAATGCATTTTAATGCGAATCACCCACCCATCCACTTGATGAATGACTGTAACAAACTGTATTGGTAGCTTGGCGTATTCATGCAAGAATTGCACAACCCGCAGGGTAAGGCTGGCATTGCTGAGGTGATAGATGAAATCCATGGTGTTGACCTCTTACCCTTGATACTTTTATTGTCGGTGGCACCTAGAGCGATCGCCTAGGGGAATTGTCCGCGATTTGCTGGGGAAAACTCCCCTATCCTCAAGATTGAGATAATCGCTGCTGCGGCGTGCCACTGAGCAGATCATGGGCTGCCTGCAAAATCCTTGGAATCTTCTGCCGATGGGGACTCTTTTGCAAACAGGGGTCTAAATCCAAGTGCTTGACCTGTGCTGCATTCGCCCCCGGAAACCAGTGGCCACCGTTGCCAAGCAAGTTATAGCGCATACGGGCGTACTCAAGCAAATCGTAGGCCTGCACTAGGTTCCACAGCCAGAGAATGGTGGGGATATTCACCTCACCGGGGGTGTGGCGATAGTCGGGCAGTCCCTGATGCCAAGTGTGGTACCAATCTTCCCCCAACCGCTCAATGGCGGCTTGCTCCAGTCGCGCCAAGATCGGCGGCAAAATTTCAGCGGCCTGATCCAACAGATCGAGCACCTTGAGATGCTCATCAAAATCACTGGGGCGAGCAGCACCGACACTCAGGGTATGCACTTGGGGATGGGAGAGGCAAAACAGATCGTTAAAGACCATTGGGCTTAAGGGGGCACACAGTTCCACTAGGCGTTGGGGTGGTTTGTAGAGCATCCCCCCCTTATCCGCAGGGCTAATGATAAAGACGCCCATATCCCGCGCTTGGGCATCGAGGATGGCGGGCCAATTCTGCTGATTGATGTAGTACCAGTGCAGATTGACGTAGTCAAAGGCATCGCTGGCGATCGCCCGGCGGATCACCTCCAGACTGCCGTGGGTAGAAAAGCCAATGAAGCGGATCTTTCCTGCCGCTTGCCAGTCCCGTGCCACCTCTAGGCATCCCCCCGGTCGCAGCACCTGTTCCAGATGCTCTGGCAAATTAAGGCCATGAATTGCCAGCAAATCGATGTAGTCCAGCCGCAGATTACGCAGCGAGGTTTCCAAGGTTGCCCGAAATTCCTTGGCGGTGGGTCGCGGCCCCACTTTGGTTTGCACAATCAGCTTTTCGCGAGGCAGCCGCGGCAGAATTTTGCCCAACTGCACTTCTGAGGTGCCATAGCCACGGGCGGTTTCAATATGATTAATGCCTAGCTCGACGGCTCGGCAAATCGTCGCCTCTAAATTGCGTTGATTTTCTTCTGGAATCGTACTCGGGCTGACATCCTGCCATGAAAACTGATAGCGCATGCCGCCACAGGAAAAGACAGGCATTGGTAATTGGGTACGACCAAAGCGACGGTAGCGCATGTTGAACTCAATGAACGTTTCTTCATCATTGTCGCGGAATTCCCGATCCTTCGCTAACGGGGGCATGAGGGGCTGAGGCAGCGGCACTGAAGAGAGTATCCCCAACATCCCTTGGTTTGGGCTAGGCTGGAAAAAAATGACAGCAATTATTTTGTATGTTCCAAGGGAAAAGCAATTCTCTCCTGCCTCTACTCCTTTCCTTGCTGGCCACCCTCGGCCTTTTGGGCATTGGTGCAGGGCTGGTGCTTCGCCTCATCAATAACGGCGAAATCATTGGCAATGGTGGTCTCAATCTCGGAACCAAGGGTCAATCCACGTTTACCCAAGTCAAGAATGTCCCCAGTGGTCTTTTTAATTATGGCGGTAGCACCACTTGGGCACCCATTCGCCGCGATGTGGATCCGCTGCTGCAAGCGGCTTGGCCCAATTTTCAACTGCGCTATGTGGATCCGCCCACAGGAACGCCGGGGTCGGGCAGTGGGATCCGCATGTTACTGAATCATCAATTGTCTTTCTCCCAATCTTCCCGTTCCCTCAAGGACGAAGAGCTAGCCAAGGCAGCGGCTCAGGGTATTAAATTAACTGCCATTCCTGTTGCTATTGATGGGCTGGCGATCGCTGTCAATCCGAGGCTAGAAATTCCCGGACTGACGGTGCAACAAGTGGTGGATATTTACACCGGCAAAGTAACCAATTGGCAGCAGGTGGGCGGCCCCAACCAAAAGATTACCCCCTTCTCTCGCCGTCCGGAAGATGGTGGTACCGTTGAATACTTTATTCAGGAAGTGCTAGGGAAGCAGCCTTTTGGTCGCAATGTGGTCATGGTTCGCGATACCACCGATGGCCTACGGCGCGTCGCCGCGACACTGGGGGGTATTTATTATGCCTCTGCGCCGGAGGTCGTGGGTCAGTGCAGCATCCACCCGCTTCCCCTCGGCCGCCAAGCCAATGAGTACGTGCCTCCCTATCAAGACCCCTATGTTCCCCCTGAGCAGTGTCCCCAACAGCGCAACCAACTGAATCAGCGTGCATTTCAAGAGGGGACGTATCCCATCACCCGCCGCCTATTTGTCATTACCAAGGAGGACAATAGCCTCGATGCCCAAGCAGGACGTGCCTACGCTGCACTCTTGCTCACGGATCAAGGGCAAGCCGCCATTGAAAAGGCAGGATTTGTGCGCCTGCGCTAGCGATCGCCCACTGAACAGGGTTTTGGCTAAAATCAATATTCTGGCACCGCCACCCCAGATAATAGATCTGGCCACCTGCTTCTTAATCTGAATCCATGACCTACAAGCGACTCAGTGACAGCGAACGCCAGCGTGTCTTTCAACAGTACACCGCCGGACAAACGATCAAAGCTCTAGCAGCGGAATTTGGTGTGAGTGAAAACACCATTCGGCGTGTGATCAAACAAATGGAAGAAGAAGCGGCTGCCCCTGAAGCTCCCCTATTGGCCATGGCTACAACGGATGACATGCCAGAGGAAGAGGATCTAGAAGATGTAGAGACGGCAGAGGCCGTTGTCCTCGATGAGGATGACTACAGTGATGCAGAGGATGACGATCTCGAAGATGACGATGACGAGGAACTTGAGGGGGACATTCCCTTACCGGATCTCGCCGATGTAGAAGTGGTGCAGTCGGTGGAGGTCATTCCCCTTGCCGAAGCAGTGCTGCCCCGTCCTTGTTATGTTGTTGTGGATCGGCGGGCGGAACTGCTCACCCGTCCCCTAGAAGCCTTTCGCGGTTTAGGTGCCCTCTCTAGTGAGGAAGCGCAACAAAGTACCCTACCCATTTTCGATAGCCGCCCCGTGGCTCTACGCTATTCCCAGCAAAATCAACGCCTCTATAAGGCCAGTGATGTCCAGTGGCGCAAGACCGTTGTTAAGGTACCCGACGGCGAAATGCTGCGGAAAGTGCGCAGCTATCTTCAGTCCAAAGGGATTACCCGCTTGCTCTACCATGGGCGGGTGTATGCCCTGGATTGAGGTAAGCTAGGGGGGATACAGCCCTTTTCTAAAACGTGGGGTTCCTCAAGGAGTAGTGATCAACCATAGCTTTGGCTCTTTCCAGAGTCTTCCATACCTTGTGAAAAGGGCTGTTATCACGAGTGGGGGTGTCTCCCTTTCAGTGTTGGTAGATTAGGTAAAACCGATATGAAAGCAATGATCTTGGCGGCTGGAAAAGGCACGCGGGTACGTCCGATTACATACACCATTCCGAAGCCAATGATCCCAATTTTGCAAAAACCGGTGATGGAGTTTTTGGTAGAACTTTTGCGGCAGCATGGGTTTACTGAAATTATGGTGAACGTTAGTCACCTAGCCCACGAAATTGAAAGCTATTTTCAGGATGGCCAACGCTTTGGTGTAGAGATTGCCTACTCCTTTGAGGGCTATATCAAGGATGGCGAACTCGTGGGCAAAGCCCTAGGCTCTGCGGGGGGAATCAAGCGAATTCAAGATTTTCACCCCTTTTTTGATGACACCTTTGTGGTGCTGTGTGGGGATGCCCTCATTGACTTGGATTTGACGGCAGCGGTGGCTTGGCATCGCCAAAAGGGGGCGATCGCTACCGTGATTATGAAAACAGTCCCCAAAGAGGATGTCTCTAGCTATGGCGTCGTCGTCACCGATAAGAGCGATCGCATTATCGCTTTTCAAGAAAAACCTAGCGTTGAAGAAGCCCTGAGCAACAATATCAACACGGGAATTTATATTTTTGAGCCAGAAATTCTCGACTACATTCCCTCCAACCAGGAATACGACATTGGCAGCCAGCTGTTCCCTAAATTGGTGGAAATGGGTGCCCCCTTCTATGGCCTAGCAATGGACTTTGAATGGATTGATATTGGTAAAGTCCCCGATTACTGGCAAGCGGTGCGCGGCGTTCTTGAGGGCACAATTAAAAATGTCTCGATTCCCGGCCATGAGCAGTTCCCCGGCATTTATACCGGGCTGAATGTGGCGGTCAACTGGGATAAAGTCACAATTCAAGGCCCTGTATACATTGGCGGCATGACCAAGATTGAAGATGGGGCAACGATTATTGGGCCGACGATGATTGGCCCCAATTGCCACATTTGCAGTGGTGCTGTCGTCGATAACTGTGTGATTTTTGAGTATTCCCGCCTTGGTTCGGATGTGCGTCTTGTGGATAAGCTGGTCTTTGGCCGCTACTGTGTTGACAAAACAGGGACAACGATTGATCTCAAGGCTGCTGCCCTCGATTGGCTAATTACCGATTCACGGCAAACGGATATTCAGCCGAGTCCCCTCGAGTTGAAGGAGATTGTGTCCTAGACCCCGCTATACACCCATGACATTTGCGAATCAGTTGCAAAGCGGTTTTACCCTTTTTCTGAGCCTACTGGTGGAGGCAGTGCCGTTTCTGCTGCTGGGCATTTTGCTCTCTAGCGTGCTGCTGCTATTTGTAGATGAGCAGGCGCTCATTCGTCGCTTGCCGCGATCGCCCCTGCTGGGAGCCTTGATCGGCAGTTGCATTGGCTTTCTTTTTCCAGTGTGTGAGTGTGGCAATGTGCCGGTGGCGCGGCGATTATTGGTGCAAGGACTGCCTACATCCGTGGCCATTGGTTTTTTGTTGGCAGCACCGACAATCAACCCGATTGTGATTTGGGCAACGTGGACGGCCTTTCGTGATCAACCGGAAATTGTCGTCTTTCGTGTCCTCTTCTCACTGGCGATCGCCACCATTATTGGCTGGGTTTTTAGTTTCCAAAAGGATCTAACCCCCTTTTTGCAGCCCACCGTCACCAGTCTCATGCGTCGTCCCCAGCCTCAAGCAGCCACTATACCGGCCTTGCTCCAGTCAGGCACCTACCTGTTGGGAACCCCCGGCCAACCCCTTGCCATGGAAACTCTCACGCTTGCGCCACCGACTGCAACGATGCCTTGGCAGCAGCGTCTGCCCCAAGTCCTGGAGAATGTGGTGCAGGAATTTCGCGAATTGGGGGGAATTTTAGTCCTCGGTAGCCTAGTGGCGACTCTTATTCAGGTGGCGGCTCCCCGCGAACTCATTCTCAGCCTTGGCCAAGGGCCGGTGATCTCGATTGTGGCAATGATGATCTTGGGCACAGTGATTTCCATTTGCTCGACGGTTGATGCCTTTTTTGCCCTTGCCTTTGCTGCCACGTTTACGCCGGGGTCAATTCTCGCTTTTCTTGTCCTCGGACCGATGGTAGATCTCAAGGGGCTGGGATTACTGCTGACGATTTTTCGCCCCCGTGCTCTAATTTACCTCTTTCTGTTGGTGGCACAATTGACGTTTTCCCTTTGTTTGTTTTTGAATTTGCAGTGGAGTTAGCCGTGGTTGTTAAACCAGAGTGGTTACGGGTCAAAGCACCCCAGTGGCAGCGGGTCGGTTCCGTCAAGGAACTGTTGCGGGACTTAAACCTCAATACCGTTTGCGAAGAGGCCTCTTGCCCCAATATTGGTGAATGTTTCCATGAGGGAACGGCGACATTTTTAATGATGGGGCCAGCTTGCACCCGCGCTTGTCCTTACTGCGATATTGATTTTGCGAAAAAGCCACTGCCCTTGGATGCCACTGAACCCCAGCGACTGGCGGAAGCAGTGGTGCGAATGCGGCTCAATCATGTTGTCATTACCTCGGTAAATCGGGATGACTTGGCTGATGGTGGAGCCTCCCAGTTTGTGGCCACGATTCAGGCCGTGCGGGCGCGATCGCCCCAAACAACCATTGAAGTGCTCATTCCCGATCTCTGTGGCAATTGGCAGGCCTTAGATCAAATTCTCGCCGCCAGTCCCGAAGTGCTGAACCACAACACCGAAACCGTGCCCCGTCTCTATCGGCGGGTGCGTCCCCAAGGCAACTATCAGCGCAGTCTGGAACTGCTGCAACGGGTGCGCGATCGCGCCCCTTGGATCTACTCAAAGTCAGGCATGATGGTGGGTTTGGGAGAAACCCCTGAGGAAGTGGCGGCAGTGATGGCGGATCTGCGTCAAGTGGGCTGCGACATTCTCACGATTGGCCAGTATCTGCAGCCGAGTCCGAAACACTTACCCGTGCAGGCTTTTATTCCACCAGAGCAATTTGAAGCATGGCGGCAGCTTGGCGAATCCATGGGCTTTTTGCAGGTGGTCTCCTCTCCCCTCACCCGTAGTTCCTACCACGCCGAGCAGGTGCGTGCCCTGATGCAACAGTATCCCCGCCAGCGTCCTGCAACAAACCTCCTCGGATAAATTTATTGCAATTTAATCGCAACTAAGCTAGGCTAAGCAATAGGAAAAATCTGCATTAAAAAACCCCCTTGGGTGGGGGCGTTTTATGGACAACCGTGATCTTGCATTAAGGTTCGTTAACCTAAATTGCGAAAGACTACGCCTTCAGGCTGTCGTTGGCCAAGAAATGACCAATGTGGTAAGCACGCTCCTCCGTTTGCAGCAGGATTTGGTCATAGAGGTAGGCAGTGGCGCGATCGCCCAAACTCTCTGCTTGGGTAGCCTGTTGCCGCAGAACACCAATGATTGCCTGTTCGGCCTGCAAATCATTAGTGAGCATTTGGCGGCAATTAAAAGCCCCCTCCGGTTCAGGGGTAAAGCAGCAGAGCGTGGCCAACTGTTGAAAACCGGCCACAGGCACGCCCCCCAGACCATTCAGACGTTCACCCAAGTCATGGACGTGACCTTGCACCTGTTCATAGCAGTCTTGGAAAAACTGATGCAGTGGATAAAATTCTGCCCCCTCAACCACAAAATGATGCTTTTGGTACTGCAAATACAGGGCTTGAAAACTGGCCAAGAGGCGATTCATCCCCTCACAGATGGGCGTGGTGGTGGCTTTCTCCAGCAGTACAACTGTATCTTTCATCTCGCCAAAGGCTTGGCGCGGCAATGCACTGGTCGTCATAGCACGATGCTCCTTTGCGGACACTAGTGAGCTAACCAACTTAGCTCTGACAGCCCGATCCTAAACTACCTTTCTGTACATTTTCAATAGTGGAGTGCTTATTGAATGTCTATAAACCCCCACCTTATTGCAGTTCAGTGGCAATTACGCTGGCCAATCTACCAACGGTTGATTGATCTAGAGGTGCCCTGTGACTATGCTCCCTATCAACCCCTGAGGGTCGAGGTCAACTCCCCCTTAGCTGCCTTACAGGTGTGGTCAGTGGTGCGGCAAGTCTCTGCCCCTCGCGAGACCTTGATAGACTGGCTCGAAAACTGTTGGCAGTACTCTTTGACCACCTTGAGTGAGTATCACAATCCTGCTGAGTCCTAGGGGAATGTACAACCAGCGGGTGGTGCAGCACTGAATATGGCAGGCGTGATATTGGTAACTGTTCCTGCTCCAGTTGTGTTGATGACTACACCACCATTGTTCGGGGTGAGACTAAGAGCATTAACAACACGGAAGATGACAGGAGCATTCTGGGGTCGTAAGCGGAAACCTGCACCACTTGTTTCGACGTTACTAAATACGTTTGCACACAGTGTTGCATTATTATCAGCCCGCAGCTCTAAACTTCGCGTGGCAGGATTCCCTTGAGTGAGGGTGTTATTGTTGACTGTGGCATTGAGGCGAGAAGTATTCTGAGCACGCAGTCGCACTGCTTCACCACCAGCTGTTGCTTGGATACTGTTATTGCTAACCTCAAGTTGCAAGCTAGCATTGTTAGTGGTATCGATTTCTATCCCGCGATCGCTGACACCAGAAAGCTGATTGCCAACAATTCTGACCCGTGCCGGTGTTGGATTGGCAGCATTCGTGGTGAACTCAATGTCAATGCCGTCATTACCATTGCCAATATTTTGGATTACATTATTTTCAATGTTTAGTACCACTTGTCCTGCACTGTTGGACTCTAGCGTGATGGCATCATCATTGAGGATGTTGCGTATCTCATTGTTGCGAATTATGATGTTTGCGCTGGGAGGTGCAATTGGAGCCGCACTGCTGACAATATCAAACGTCATCCCCGCATCAGAAATATTGTTAACCACGTTATTTTCTAGAACGGCTGTGAGGTTGGCACCATCGCCAATATTGAAGTCAATGCCATCACTGCCGTCGGTACCTGTACCAATGTTGCGAATCTGATTGTTCCGAACGATAACAGTTGCACTCGCGGGAGCCGCACAGTTCGCAAACTGATTGTCACTGAAACGGTCAGCCACAGCAAAGCTATCGCCACGGCAGAGGTTAAATTCAATTCCATCCACACGATTCCCTGCCGTCAAGTTGTTTTCAGTCACGTTATCTTCGATGGTAATGTTGGCGTTGCCACGATTGTTGCGAATGAAGATGCTAGCTTCGAGGTTAGTATCTGTTGCTGTTTGGCCAACATTACGGACAGTGTTGCCACGAATAGTTACATTTCCAAGGGCATTATCTAGGCCAATTCCCTCACCAATACCACCATTAACAGTGTTATTTTCAATCGTTGCGTTGGTGCTTTCAGTAATACTGATGCCACGGCGGTTAAAGGCAGGGGCAGTTGTGCTCGTAATTGTAACGGTATTATTGCGAACCACAGGGGATTGTACATTTTGCAAGATAATACCTGCGGCATTTGTAACGGTGATGGTATTGTTGTTAACCGTAGGCGTCAATACAGAGTTATTTTGACCACGTAAGCGAATTGCTTCGCCTGTATTGGTTAAGGTGTTGTTGCTGATTTCAATTGCTAAGCGAGCATTATTAGTGGTGTCCACTTCAATCCCGCGATCGCTAATGTTATTCAGTTGATTCCCCACAATTCTGACTTGTGCAGGGGTTGGACTTGCAGCCGTTGTTGTGAACTCAATGTCAATGCCGTCATTACTATTGCCAATATTTTGGATTACATTATTTTCAATGTTTAGTACCACTTGTCCTGCACTGTTGGACTCCAGCGTGATGGCATCATCATTGAGGATGTTGCGTATCTCATTGTTGCGAATTATGATGTTTGCGCTGGGAGGTGCAATTGGAGCCGCACTGCTGACAATATCAAACGTCATCCCCGCATCAGAAATATTGTTAACCACGTTATTTTCTAGAACGGCTGTGAGGTTGGCACCATCGCCAATATTGAAGTCAATGCCATCACTGCCGTCGGTACCTGTACCAATGTTGCGAATCTGATTGTTCCGAACGATAACAGTTGCACTCGCGGGAGCCGCACAGTTCGCAAACTGATTGTCACTGAAACGGTCAGCCACAGCAAAGCTATCGCCACGGCAGAGGTTAAATTCAATTCCATCCACACGATTCCCTGCCGTCAAGTTGTTTTCAGTCACGTTGTCTTCGATGCTGATGTTGGCGTTGCCACGATTGTTGCGAATGAAGATGCTAGCTTCGAGGTTAGTATCTGTTGCTGTTTGGCCAACATTACGGACAGTGTTGCCACGAATAGTTACATTTCCAAGGGCATTGTCTAGGCCAATTCCCTCACCAACACCGCCATCAATAGTGTTATTTTCAATCGTTGCGTTGGTGCTTTCAGTAATACTGATGCCACGGCGGTTAAAGGCAGGGGCAGTTGTGCTCGTAATTGTAACGGTATTATTGCGAACCACAGGGGATTCAGCATTGACTAAAATGATGCCACTGCCATTGGTACTCGTAATTTGGTTATTGGTAATTTGTACACCAGTACTATTCGTTATACTGATGCCGTTGGCATTGATGGTTGTAATTTGATTGTTGAGAATACGCGGTGGATTGACGTTATTACCAATAATTGCAGGTTGGCCGGAAGGCGGTGTAATATTGAACCCCTCAATTGTATTATTCTTAGCTAAAATAATAGTGGCAGCGATAATCGGCTTTTGGCTACTGGGTGTCAGAGCAGGAATCGTAATGGTTCCTACTGTACTTGGTAGTTGCCGATTGACAGTTGTCGAGAGGAGTTGGACGCCATCTCGGAGATTAATTGTGCCCTGACCTGCGGTATTGCCATCGGTGTCAGCAACGCCAACTAAGACAATATCGTTTTGAGCAAGGGGTAAATCATTAATACGAGCCGCGCTGCCAGCGCCAGTATCAACTGTGAAAACGCGATAAGGCTGACCTGTAGCAGGGTTAATTGCCGCAATTTGATCCTCAACAAGTTCGTTATCAACGGTAATAAAGCTGAGACGCTCTGGAGATTCACCTAGACGGGCTGCTACATTTTGACCCTGTTCTGGAGCACGGCGGCGACTACCTGCGACACCGGGAAAAGAAACCCCAATTCCAAACCAAGCTTTCGTGCCAAAGCGATCATCGTTTTGCACTGTTGCACTGAGGCTGAGGTACTCAATAGGGCGGGTAGCTAAACGGGCACGGACGCCAACAAAATCAGCAATACTCTCACCGCTGTAGTAGTATAAACCTGCGTAACCCCGCAGATAGTCTTTACCTAATGGAACCAATCGGGTTCCTACTTCAAAGTCAAAACCCGTCAGCGCTTCTTGGAAAAGGCGATCGCGATCAAGAAGAATCTGGTTGTTTTGAATGGTGCCGATTGAACCCACTGCTTGATTGAGAAGGACTTGCCGAGTCCCTAGGGGGATATAGCCGTTTATACGGACATCAACATCTCCCAAGAGTTCCAGACCAAGCCCAAGCTGGTTAAAACCTGCATCTCCCGTGTTGCGAAAATCGTAGGATAGGTAGCCACCAAGGGCAAATTTCTGATTGCCTGTCAGGGCACGGTAGCCAAGGGTCAAATTGTACCCCAAGGCTGTATTGGGCGTGGCCATGAGGAGTTTGCCTTCAAAGAAGCCGACGCTAGCACCCTGCTGTTGAAAGAACGGAATAAATGTTTCTGCACTGAGGTAGTGATCAAAACCAGCGCCTTCACTATTGAAGCGAATCGTTCCACGGGGCTGGATTCGAGGCCCTAACATTTCCTCTGCTGATGACTGGCCAACGGCTGCATTGTTCAATCCCAAAATGACGCCCAAGCCAACTAGGCAGCTTCCTAGAAGCTTCCCCCAAGAACGCATATACACTCCTCAACACACAATTCGGCAGTCACACCTCACCTGCGACTGCTTTTTGTTCCTCGACTCAAGATATTGGCTTGTATTTAAGTGGCGATAAAGATTTGTTTAGCTGAACGTTAAGGAATTAAACGCAACAATCGGCCATTTTGGGCATCGTCGGTGAGAACGTACAGGTAACCATCGGGGCCTTGGCGCACATCCCGTACCCGCTGACCTATCGGAATGCGTCCTTGGCTTGCAACAGCATTGTTAGTATTGACTCGAATTTTGCGCACATCTTGGGAGACGAGACCGCCGGCAAAAAGGGCACCTTGCCACTGGGGAGCGCGATCGCCCCGATAAACTGCTAGCCCTGAAGGCGCAATGGCCGGTGTCCACACCACCAAAGGATCCACCATTCCCGGCCGGCGCCGCTCTGGGGTAATTTCTGCCCCCCAATACTCACGGCTATAGGTGACCACTGGCCAACCATAGTTGGCACCACGTTCAATGCGATTGAGTTCATCACCACCAAGGGAGCCGTGCTCCGTTGACCACACCGTTTCTGTGACTGGATCAACCACCAGTCCTTGGATATTGCGGTGGCCGTAGCTCCAGAGTTCGGGGGTGGCCGTGGCATCGCCCACAAAAGGATTGTCCTCCGGCACAGTGCCATCGTCCCGCAGGCGAATAATTTTGCCCAAATGACTGCGGCGGTTTTGGGCTTGCTCGCGAATTAATTTGCCTTCCAGTTCAATTGGGGGATTGCCGCCATCGCCAATGGCCATGAGCAATGTGCCGTCGGGGAGCCAAGCCAAGCGGGAGCCAAAATGCTGTGCCCCAGTTTTCGCTTGCGAGACTTCAAAGAGAACTGTCACCTCTTCAAGGCGATCGCCCACCAGACGCCCCCGTGCTAGGCGAGTACGATTCGCGGATGCTGTGCCATGGGCATAGGTAAGATAAACCCAATTGTTTTCAGCAAAGCGGGGGTGAAGGGCGACATCCAATAAGCCCCCTTGGCCTTGGCCAAAGACCGGCGGCACGCCACGAATAGGTGAACCCAAACGCCCTTGGTGAAATCGCCGCAACCGTCCGGGGCGCTCAGTAATCAACGCACTGCCATCCGGCAGCCAAGTTACTGCCCAAGGATGCTCTAACTCTTCAACAACGGTTTCAATGCGTACCGCCAGTGTTGGTGGTGGCTGCGATTCTAACAGGGGTTCAGCGGTTGATAAGGGTAACGGGGTATCCGACTGCGCAATGGGACTACAGCCTAGGAATACCCCGATCGCCCCCATGAGGGGGAGTAATTTGACAAATCGATAACTAGGCAATGGGTGTCACATCTTCAGAACGCTCTGCACCTTCAGACTCTGGCAAGACCACCGGCAGTTCCAAAGAGGCAGCATCAGAAGCAGGGGTCGGGGCATCCGTTTGCTGCCGCCGTTGCCAGAGGGTCACCCCCACTGCCGCTGCTGTAATTGCACCTGCACCCAGTCCAAGGGCGATCGGCAGCTTGCTGCTATCGAAGAATGAGGAATTACTCAGACTTTGATGACTTAGCCCTTTGGCATAGGCACAGGCTTGGGCAGAACTGGGTTGCGGCATTGCCACCAAAGTGGCAGACAGGCCAACGGTCAGGGCAATGAGGGGACGCAACATAAACGACTCCTTAACGAATGTATTCTTTGAGGACACTGTTGCGGTTGGGATGGCGCAGTTTCCGCAGGGCCTTGGCCTCAATTTGGCGAATGCGCTCACGGGTGACGTTAAAGAGTTGACCAATTTCCTCCAACGTTTTCATGCGACCATCGTCCAAGCCATACCGCAGTTTTAACACATCTCGCTCGCGGGGGCTAAGGGTGCACAATACTGTTTCTAAATCTTCGCGCAGCAGGTGCTTGGACACTTGATCTTCAGGGGTTTCACCCTCAGATTCAATGAAGTCCCCCAGACGGGAATCCTCTTCTTTACCGATAGGGGTTTCTAGGGAGATGGGCAGTTGTGCCGATTTGGCAATGAAGCGCAGTTTTTCAATGGTCATTTCCATGCGATCGGCAATTTCTTCCTCAGTGGGTTTGCGCCCCATTTCCTGTGAGAGCAGCTTGGTGGTTTTCTTAATGCGGGAAATGGTTTCGTACAGGTGCACAGGCAGACGGATGGTGCGGGATTGATCGGCAATGGCGCGGGTAATGGCTTGGCGAATCCACCAGGTGGCGTAGGTGGAAAATTTATAGCCCTTTTCGTGGTCAAATTTCTCAGCAGCGCGGATGAGCCCTAGGCTGCCTTCTTGAATCAAGTCCTGAAAGGATAACCCCCGGTTCATGTATTTTTTGGCGATCGACACCACCAGTCGCAGGTTCGATTGCACCATTTTTTCCTTGGCTTTGCGACCCACAAATAAGCGATGGCGAAAGGCTTGCACGGTCATACCCAGCTCTGTAGCCCAAGGCTCAGGATTGCGCTCTAGCTCTTCAGGGGTACAGCCGAGTTGTTGACACAGGCGATCGCGCACTCGCTCCATTTCTAAGAGATCGGCAATTTTGCGTGCCAATTCAATTTCTTCGTCGGCACGTAATAGACGAATGCGGCCAATTTCTTGCAAATAGAGGCGTATCGAGTCCTCGGTGTAGTGTTTCTTCTTGACCTGTGTCCGCCGTCGGCTGGCACGACCTTTTGTGGGCTTGTCGTCAAGATCGTCGCTGACCTCCTCAAAGTCTTCGCTCTCCTCCTCTTCTTCGGCCTCTACAGCATCAAGGCCATAGTCACTGAGTAGAGCCACCTCATCCTCAAGGGGGGCTGTTGCGGGGTCGTAAACGTCAAGTACATTCGCTTGGGTCATGCCGTTGTCCTCGTAAAATCTCCCTAAATGTCTATTGTCAGTGTGTTGTCGGCAACCGTTGCCTTTGGTGACGCTAGAATCGTCAGCCACATTTCAATCATGGAATGTAGCTAAGGAAAGCGGTTGGACGGGGGCATAGGCTCTAGATTCCACATTCTCAGGATCTCTACCGCTGGATCATCTTGAAAAATTTCCTGTGTGACCCATGGGGTCAGGGAGCAGGCAGTAGCGAGCGGTTGAGACTGTGCAGGAATCTTTTGACTAATTTTAACTAAAACCTCATTGATTGTAGCCTTTCTAACAGAAATCGCCCACAGCAAAGGGATAAATTTTTCGGGAATTCAGGGCTAGCGATCGCTCGCGTCAACAACCGCTAACAAATTCTAATTTGCTGTTCTCAGATAAAATTTCTATCCCTGCTGAGGGAAATTTCTTGCTTCTAGCCTAGCTAATTTATCACCGTTCCGCCGTACCCGTTACGTTTGATCACGAACGATCACGAAACGCCCGAATCGTGGCTTGCAGTGCCTGAGTGCCCCTGACATCACTGCTGTAATAAAACCGCAGGGGAATTACCTGCCCATTCTGTAATTCCAAGGCCAAACGAGCTGATACTCTGCCCTTCTTACCACGGGAGAGCTGTACGACGACATCCTTGAGGTCATGCCAAGGGAAGGTTTTCTTTTCTGTCCTGAGAAGACTGCTATATTGCAGCGATACCACGCCTGCACTTTTATCAAAAACCAGCACCAGCACCTTGGCTCCGATAAAGATTAGGGGTAAGCCTAGACCCCAGCCAATAGCTAAGATCAAAAACCCCCACCAGTGGTTGTCTTCCACTAATGTTAAAGGGGGATGTTGCGGCTGCTGCAAAAAGCGACGGATGCGTTCGGCAACGGCTTCCCGATTCTGGCGATCGCGGGTAAATTCACCAAAGGCAATAGAACCCGCGGCGGTTTGTAGGTGCACCTGATAGACACGGTAGCGTCGTCCGCGACTAGAGCGCCACTGCTCGATAATGCCCACCCCTTGGAGCCGATTCAGGGGAATTTGGGTGATCTGTACCCCCGTTGCCCCAGAGCGCACCCAGCGACAGCGACTATCAATAACGCGAACCTCATGGCGGCACACCAGCTCATAGCGGGCTGCAAACCAAATCGGTACAGCAGCACCAACACAGAATATCAGACCTGCCAGCCACACCCCCCAAGGGCGACTGCGCAAAATCAGCCGCTGCTGAGACTTCTCGATAATTTCCATGCCCCTATTCTAGGGGGTCGGATTATTGGCATGGACCTCTTGGAAAATCACCTGACGCCGCAGCACCTCTTCAATCGTCACATCAGGTTCAGGCACCCCCTTGAAGGCAGTCCCCACCTCTAGGCGAATAAACTGAATGCCTGCCAAGCGATAGCCTTCGGGCGTAAGGGGAACATACCCGACCTTGGGAACGACCGTCGGTGCCTGCTGGATGTAATACTCAACAAACTGTCGCAGCAGGGGCTTGTCTTGGGCATATTTGGCATTGACATAGAGGAAGAGGGGGCGCGAGAGGGGCTGGTATGTACTGTTTTGCACCGTTTCCACTGAAGGCGGAATTGCCCCTCGGCCATCATTGACGGGCACAGCTCGTAGCCGATTCTGGTTGGCCATGTAGTAAGCATAGGGAAGGTAACCAAGGGCATTCACATCCCCGGCAATACCCGCTACGATTTCGTTATCGTCTTCGCTGGCTTTGTAGTCGGTGCGAGAGCCGCGCTGATTGCCAAGAATCGCCTCGTTGAAATAATCAAAGGTGCCTGAATCTTGACCTGGTCCCCAGAGCACAATGGGTGCATTGGGAAAGTCGGGACGTAATTGGTTCCAGCGAGTGAGCTTTTGCTCCGCCGCTTTTTCCCAGAGTTTTTTCAGCTCAGCCACAGAAATTTCCTTGAGCCAAGTATTTTGGGGATGGACAGCGATCGTCAGCGCGTCAAAGGCAATGGGCAATTCAATAAAGGGGACACCATTGGCAATGCACTCGTTCATTTCAGTAATGAGGATCGGGCGAGAGGCGTCACTAATATCCGTTTTGCCGCTACAAAAGGCGCGAAAGCCAGCAGATGTCCCTGAAAAAGCAACGGCAATATCGGCCTCTTGACCATTGGGCGTGGTCTTAAACCCTTCGGCGATCGCCCTGGAAATGGGATAAACCGTGCTCGATCCATCCACCCGAATCACCTTGAGCATTGGGTCATTAGATGCCGCCTCCATTGTGCAGCCCACAAAGATGATGGCCAAAAGGGGTAAAACGCCGCGCCTCAATTGCTGAAACTGCATCACTCAAGCCTCACTCTAAAAATGACGGATATTGCATCAATTAGAAAATTGGTGAATTCAACTATTTCCCCACTAAAACAAAATCACTAAAAACGATGAATAACTTGCCAAAACTATTTATAAATAAAACTTCAAAGATGAGTTATTAATATAAATCCTTCTAAAGTTAGTAACTTGAATTCAAAGAATTGAGACTTAAAAAGTCTTATCTTAAGGTATTTCGTTAGCCCTTCTCCCTAGAGAAAGTATTGTTGAGAACACCCTAGCGATAATCTTAGGCTGCCTTTGGTCTCAGGAACCTAGAGATTAAGAAAATTTTTATAAATTGCTTCCTTGAAAGTATTCCTCACTACACCCAGCGGAAAACTAAGTTTAGACTGCCCTACCCAAGCTTTGGTTCAGATCGACAGAGACTGCACAATAATAAAAAAACTTAATTAACAGATGGAGTCGTTCTTAACCTAACCTTTACATCGTTCCCGTATTATCGCCCTAGCTTGTCTTTGAGTCGCGATAGATTTGTCGTTGCTATCGAGCAAGCTGTCATACAGCCCTTGTTCTAAAAACTATGGAGCACATGAACGGGGATGAGAGCCTCGTGCCTGCTGTCAGCGCACAATCGTTCTAACTGTTTGGAGCAGTCTCAATCCTCACGAGAGGGGCTGTAACTACTGATGCATCAATGCATTCGTTCATTGTCCTTACTTGCGATCGCGCTTATGATCTTCAAACTCAGAAAATCTCGAATTCTCATGATCCTCTCCGCTATTATTACCGCTGGCATCGTTGTTGCTTGCGGTCCTCAAGGAGGGGGTGGCTCAAATCAAGCGGGCGAGCCGATAAATATTAATGGTGCCGGCGCCAGTTTTCCTGCCCCCCTTTACCAAAACTGGTTCAAAACCTACGCCCAGCAGGTTGATCCCAACGTCCAAATCAGTTATCAATCCGTTGGCAGTGGTGCTGGTTTGGAGCAGTATATTAACGGCACAGTGGATTTTGCTGGTTCCGATGCACCGATAGCCGGCGATCGCCTGAAGTCCTTTCAGGAAAGATACAAGGCTGACCCCATCCAAGTTCCCATGGTCGGTGGTGCCGTTGTCTTTGCCTATAACCTGCCCGGTGTGGATGAACTGAAATTACCGCGGGCGGTCTATTGCGACATCGTCATGGGCAAAATTACCCGCTGGAATGATCCCAAGCTGGTTGCTGCAAATGAGGGTAAAACGCTTCCCGATAAACCAATTACCTTTGCCCACCGCTCTGACGGCAGTGGCACCACATTTATTTTCACAAACCACATCAACACCGTGTGTCCTGGCTGGCCGGCAGGGGTTGGCACCTCCGTCAATTGGCCTGTGGGTGTTGGTGGCCAAGGCAATGAAGGCGTGGCTGCCCAAATTCAGCAAAACGAAGGCACCATTGGCTACGTCGAGTATGCCTATGCCAAACTCAACAACTTGCCCCGCGCCCTACTGGAAAACAAGGCAGGTAACTTCGTCTATCCTTCCCCGGAAGCTGCCTCCAAAGCCTTTGAGGGCGCTGACGTTCCCGAAGATTTTGCATTGCTAGTGCCGGATCCCGAAAATCCCGAAGCCTTTCCCATCGCTGGCTTGACATGGATCTTGGTGTACCCTGAGTACCAAGATGGCAGAAAATGGCAAGCCCTTGAAAATGTGCTGCTTTGGGCACTGGGCAATGAGGGCAAAAGCATTGCCGAACAACTGGACTATGTTCCCATGCCTGACGACATCGTCGCGCGAGTCAAGGCAACCCTCGATAAGGTGAAAGTCACAGGCTAAATCATGCAACCGCAGGGGGAGTGTTTCCCCCTCGCAATCCCCTAGGATGAAAAAGAGCCAGTTATGGCAATTGAGGCAACTGATCAATATTACCCGTGAAACCCTATGGCTGTTACCAGCACTCCCCCTGAATCACCGGATTTGGCTGCGATTGAGGCACGGAAAAACCTCCGCTACTACCTCGATCAATCCTTCTACTATCTGACAATGGTCTTTGCCTTGGCGGTGGCTGTTGCCCTGCTCTGGATTGTGATTCAAATTGGCCTTGCGGCTATACCTGCAATTACACGATTTGGTCTGCGCTTTCTGGCTAGCACCACATGGGATCCGGTGCAAAATATCTACGGCATCCTACCCCAAATCTACGGTACCCTTGTTAGTGCCCTCATTGCCCTACTGGTGGCAGTTCCCCTAGGACTGGGTATTGCCGTCTTTCTCAGTGAGGACTTTCTACCTACGTACATTCGTACCCCAATTGCATTTGCGATTGAGCTATTAGCTGCCATTCCTAGTGTGGTCATTGGCCTGTGGGGCATCTTTGTGCTGATTCCCTTTTTGCGGCCATTTTACAATTTCCTGCACGAGTACCTCGGCTGGATTCCTCTCTTTGGTACCAGTCCTCGCGGTAACAGCATCCTCACCTTAGGTCTAGTGCTGGCGTTCATGATTTTGCCCCTGATCACCTCCATTTCACGGGAAACGCTGGTTTCTTTGCCTCCTTACTTACGCCAAGGAGCAATGGCTCTAGGCGCCACCCGCTGGGAGACGATTTTGCGGGTGCTCATTCCTGCTGGCTTCTCTGGAATTGTGGGTTCGATTATGTTGGCTCTCGGTCGGGCGATGGGGGAAACGATGGCCGCAGCTATGCTCGTGGGCAATACCAACCGCATCAGCCTCTCAATCCTTGAGCCGGGTTCGACGATCGCGTCATTGATTGCCTCCCAGTTTGGGGAAGCAGGGCGAGAGCAAGTGGCTGCACTGCTGTATGCCGGTTTAGTGCTCATGATCCTGACACTGCTGGTCAATATCTTGGCAGAAATCATTATTAAGAAGTTTCAAAACGTTGAGCGATAGGTTGCACCATGACAGAGATCAGTAACCGCCTTTCTACCGCAGAGATTCAACTAGGCAAGGTCTGGACTTCGGCACGAAACCTCTTTGGTCTGTTGATGACAGGTGTGACGGGACTGTTTGCTGTCATTGCGGTGATTCCCTTGGCAGCCATTGTCATCAATGTGGCGTCCCAAGGACTGCCTCGGATTAACTTAGATCTGTTTACAAAACTGCCACCGCCGCCGGGTTTGAGTGGGGGGGGCTTGGGAAATGCGATCGTTGGTACGTTAATCGTGCTCGCTGTTGCCATGGCGATTAGTGTTCCCATTGGCGTTTTGGGCGCTGTGTGGCTGTCCGAATTTGGGCGGGGGAGCAAAATCGCCTATTGGGTGCGGTTTTCGGCAAACGTTCTCAGTGGGGTGCCCGCTATCATTGCGGGTTTGTTTTCCTATACGATTGTGGTCATGACGATGGGCACCTTTAGTGCCTTTGCCGGTGGGGTGGCTCTGGCAGTGGTCATGCTGCCCATTGTGATGCGAACCACAGAGGAAGGCTTGGTGCTGGTACCTGAGGAGGTTCGTCTGGCAGCATTGGGATTGGGTGCCACTCGTTTTGAGACGGTAACGCGAGTTGTTCTCCCTGCGGCGTTGCCCTCTATTGCTACTGCGGTAACTCTAGCGGTGGCGCGGGCAGGGGGTGAAGCGGCACCTCTCCTCTTTACGGCTCTGAATAATAATTTCTGGTCAACGGATTTGTTTCGCCCCATTTCCACGCTTTCGGTACAGGTTTATTTCTTTGCCATCATTCCCTACAAACCCCAGCAGGAACTGGCATGGGCAGGCGCGTTGGTGTTGCTGAGCATCATTTTGATCGTCAGTATTGGCTCCCGCTTACTCACTCGTAAGAAACGCTACTAAAGACTTAAAAGGTAACTGTTCTATGACAACTTACCCTAAACCTACTCCTAAAGTGGTTTTCCAAGTGCAGAACGCCTCGATTTTTTATGGCTCATTTCGGGCAGTACGGGATGTGACGATGGACATCTATGCCAATGAAGTAACGGCTCTCATTGGCCCATCGGGTTGTGGCAAGAGCACGCTGCTGCGCTGTTTTAACCGCATGAATGATCTGGTGCCGGGTGCTCGGGTAGAGGGCAAGATTACCTACCACGGCAAGGATCTGTACGCCAAGGAGGTGGATCCCGTGGAGGTGCGGCGGCGTATTGGCATGGTGTTCCAAAAGCCTAATCCCTTTCCCAAGTCAATTTATGACAATGTGGCCTTTGGAGCGCGGGTCAATAAGTATAAGGGGGATTTGGGTGAGCTAGTGGAAACTGCCCTACGGCAGGCGGCTCTTTGGGATGAGGTGAAGGACAAGCTCAAAGAAAATGGTCTGTCGCTCTCTGGCGGACAACAGCAACGGCTATGTATTGCGCGGGCGATCGCCACCAAGCCCGAGGTCATCCTCATGGATGAACCCTGTTCTGCCCTTGACCCCATTTCTACCCTCAAGGTGGAAGAACTGATCCATGAATTGAAGCAGAACTACACGATTGTGATCGTGACCCACAATATGCAACAGGCGACTCGGGTGAGCGATCGCACTGCCTTCTTTAATGCCGAGGCTACAGAACGGGGCAACCGGGTAGGCTACCTCGTTGAGTATGACTATACTAGCATTGTCTTCAATAACCCCAAAGAGCAAGCCACGATGGATTATGTCAGTGGCCGTTTCGGCTAAGGTCTAAAGCGGCGGTTGCTGCTGGTGCCAAGGGGTCGCCTGTTCATAGGCATAGGCAACGTGAAATAGGGTCTCTTCCCGTAGGACGTTGCCAATCAATTGCAGACCAATGGGCAGCCCGTTGCTGTCAAAGCCACAGGGGAGGCTCAATGCGGGTAAGCCAGCAAGGTTCACGGGAATGGTCATCAGATCTGACAGGTACATACTCAGGGGGTCGGCGGTTTTCTCCCCAGCTTTGAAGGCAGTGGTGGGAGCTGTGGGGCAGACCAAAACATCCACCTGTGCAAAGGCTTGGGCAAAGTCTTCTTTGATCAGGGTGCGTACCTTTTGTGCCCGTAGGTAGTAAGCATCATAGTAGCCAGCGGAAAGGGCGTAGGTGCCAATTATGATCCGTCGCTTCACCTCAGCCCCAAAGCCTTGGGCGCGGGTTTTCATGTACATTTCAAGGAGATCGCTGGCTCCTTCAGCGCGAAAACCAAAGTTCACGCCATCATAGCGGGCTAGGTTTGCCGAGGCTTCCGAAGGGGCAATAATGTAGTAGGTGGGCAGGCCGTAGGCAAAGCGGGGACAGGAGAGTTCAACAATCGCGGCCCCCAATTCCTCTAGGGTTTTTAGGGCGGCCTCAAGGGCAGATTTCACTTCTGGTTGGATGCCTTCACTCACTGTTTCTTGAATAACGCCAATGCGCATTCCCTTGAGATCGGGTTTGAGGGCTTGGGTGTAGTCGGGAATCGACACGCTGAGACTGGTGGCATCCTTGGGATCATGCCCCGCGATCGCCCCCAAAAGAATCGCAGCATCAGTAACTGTCGGTGCCAAAGGCCCAATTTGATCCAATGACGACGCATAGGCAACAAGGCCATAGCGCGACACCAAACCATAGGTCGGTTTGAGGCCGACCACCCCACAAAAGGCGGCGGGTTGACGAATGGAACCGCCGGTATCGGAACCAAGGGCAGCCGCACATTCCCCGGCGGCAACGGCGGCAGCAGATCCCCCAGAAGACCCCCCAGAGACCCGCTCTGGATGCCAAGGATTGGCGGTGAAACCAAAGGCAGAATTTTCGGTGGAGCTGCCCATGGCAAATTCATCGAGATTGGTTTTGCCCACCATAATCGCGCCAGCGGCCTGCAATTTTTGGGTCACGGTGGATTCGTAGGGGGGGACAAAGTGCTCCAGCATCTTAGAGGCACAGGTGGTGCGCACACCGTAGGTGCAAAGGTTATCCTTGATGGCCAAGGGAATCCCTGTGAGCACACCAATCTCTTCACCGGCAGCAATGCGCTCATCTACAGCGGCCGCTTGGGCAAGGGCGCGATCGCCCGTCACGGTTAAGAAGCTATGGAGCGTTGGCTCCACTTGGGCAATGCGATCTAAGTAAGCTTGGGTAATTTCAGTGGCGGAGCGTTCTTTGCGAACGAGTTGACGGTGGAGCTCCTGAATCACTGACATAAATGCAGATTCCCTAGTGACAATGCAACACTGGCGATCGCGGGCATGGCCGCAAACAGGCCAATCTTAAGTTTAGCAATGTGGCTGATCATTTATTGCTCCAGATGCAGCGCTTTGGCACAGGGCTGTCTCTGAATCAATCAGCGATATATTAGGAATCAAGAAGCCCTGACGACGGTGCTCATGCCCTTGGGGAGTATTCGATGGAACCGCTCGACCCCGTGGATCGGGAAGCCTTTACCAACCCGACATTGCAGCGATTGTTGTTCTTTGTCTATTTGCTGCCCATTTTTGGCATGATTCCAGCACTGTGGCAGTTGAGTCGCCGGGGGAGCGATCGCCAGACCCGACAAGTGAGCCGCCTCGCTGTTCTCATTGGTCTCATTTGGCTGTTGGGCTATGGCCTGCTGAATGGGGCGGTCAGTGTGAGTGAAGCCCAGTCTCTGCATCATGGCCTATTACTCTTTCTCAATAGTCTCTGGGGATCCGCCTATTTTCTGGTGAACTTGGGGCTGATGGTACAGTTGTGGCGGGGGCGATCGCTGCAATTGCCCTTCCTACAACGTCTGATGAAATACCTGCCATGACCCCTAGGCGTTGGTTTTGGCCCCTATTGGGATTCAGCGCCATTCTGGTGCTCATCCTCTGGTTGATATCGGCACTCACGTGGCTCTATGTACAGGTGGCCTTTACTGCCCCCTTTTTGGCCAATCTCTTGGTGCTGATTTTCATTGGTCTATTGGGGGGGTTGCTCTATACCTTCTTTCGTTACCTGTACTTACTTGAGCGCAAGGGCAAGCCCGCCACCGCTACGCCCCAAGCCCCCCTCGATAAAACGGAGGCCGCCGCTGAAAACCTCAAAGCCCTACGGCAGCAACTGAGTCAAATTGAAGATGAGGTGGCACGGCAAGCACTGTTGGCACGGGCACGGGAGCTGGCGGAGGATTTTTACCGCCAAGAATTGCGCATTGTGGTCTTTGGCACCGGTTCGGCGGGTAAAACCTCTCTTGTCAATGCCCTCATGGGGGAGATGGTGGGGGAAGTGGCACCAACAATGGGCACGACGGCGGTGGGGCAAACCTATCGTTTTTGGCTACCTAATACAGAGCGGGAAATTCTGATTACCGATACCCCCGGCATTTTGGAGGCGGGTGTGGCTGGAACCTACCGGGAACAATTAGCGCGACAACTGGCCGCCGAAGCAGACTTACTCCTTTTTGTGCTCGATGATGACCTGCGCCAGTCGGAATATACCCCCTTGGTCAACTTGGTGGAAATGGGCAAGCGATCGCTCTTGGTCCTCAATAAAATTGACTTGCGCTCCGAGGCCGATCAACTGGCTCTTTTGCGCCATCTACGGCAGCGGGTTAAGGGGTTGATTCCACCCCAAGATGTGGTGGGTATTGCCGCCCGTCCCCAACCGATTCGCCTCGACACAGGAGAGTGGTTAGAACCCGAACCCCATATTTGGCCATTGATTCGGCGGCTGAGTGCTATTCTCCGCGAGGAAGGGGATGACCTCGTGGCAGATAATATCCTCTTGCAGTCGCAACGCCTAGGGGAGCAGGCTCGCAAAATCATTGATCAGCAACGGCGCCGCCAAGCCGATAAGGTAGTGGAGCGCTACCAGTGGATCAGTGCGGGTGTGGTCTGTGTCACGCCGATTCCCGGCGTAGATCTACTGGCTGCCGCCGCCGTGAATGCGCAAATGGTGATGGAAATTGGCAAGGTCTATGGCTGTGACCTGAATCGCGATCGCGCCCGCGAGCTAGCTCTTTCCCTAGGCAAAACCCTGGCCAGCTTGGGCATTGTTAAGGGAGCCATGAATCTCGTCGGTACGGCCTTGCAATTGAGCATGGGGGGGCTGGTGGTGGGCAAAGCCGTCCAAGGAATTACAGCCGCCTATCTCACTCGGATTGCGGGCAAAAGTTTTATGGAATATTTTCGCCACAACCAAGACTGGGGCGATGGTGGCATCAGTGAAGTAGTTCAACAGCAATTTGAACTCAATCGCCGCGATGAATTTATTCGCTCCTTTGTGCAGCAGGCGATCGCCCGCTTACCGTCGCAACTTGGCACCATGATGCCTGAAGCAATGAAAACACCCTTATCCCATGAGGAAGAGCTGCCTTAAGGTATTCTTAGGATTCCCCCAAGGGTCTTAGCAAAAACCGCTACTATGTTCAGTAACTATTTTATGTTACCGATTTCGGATGAGTCTCTCGACCCGCAGTCCCGATCTTGAGGTGGAACAACTGCCGCAGTTATTGCAGGCAGCTCGGTCTCGTTATTTGGCCGGGGAGCGATCGCCCGCCGTCATCAAGCCCCTCTCTCAAGTCCTGCAAGCGGTTCTAGAGCGCAACATTGATAGCCATCTCAGCCAACGAGGGGGGTATCTCCAACGCTTAGTGGAAGCCTATTTTCGCCTTTTTCCCCGCTGCTTAGAACATCTCAGTCGCGAACAACTGCAGCAGCAGGCTGTTCACAAAACTGTGCTGCGCATAGTGCAAATTCCTGCCACCATCATTCAGGATGAGTACGATCGCCTCAATCGTGGCCAGTACAATCAACCCCTAAAGCAACTGGTGCTTGCCTTTAGTCGCCCAGCCCTAGCCAACCGTAATCCCTCTCCCGAATTGACAGAGGCCGAGTGTTTCCTTGCCTTCTTTATCCAGTGCCTACGTCAAGAACTCGGCGCAACGGTTCTCCTATCCCCCCAGTTTCGCCAAGAGTACCGCGATCTCCTGCGCACGGTGTGTCTGGGGAGTTCTGATCCCGAGCAATGCCAAAGTAACCTCACGGGCTGGCTCTGGGAAGCAATGAAGTCCTTTGACCCCCTCAAGCCTTTTGGTGCCACTGGTCATGGTCGTCCCACCTTTGAAGCATGGGTGCGCACGGTCATCAACAATAAACTGGCGGATGAAAAACGCAAACTCCTCAAGCGCGAGGCCGATGAACTACTCTTTTATGACAACCGTGCCCTGCAAGTCTTTCAAGATCGTTATCAAGCAGCGCCCCCTGAGGTACAACGGGAGATTGATCCCAAAGCCTGCGCTCAGTTGATTACGATTGTCCAAACGGAAATTACCGATCCCCGTATCCGTGCTTCGACGGCTCGCTTGCGCCAGCACATTGCCCAACTCTTGGGCTGGACGATCGAGTACACCCGCGACATTCATCAACAGGTGCGGCGTATTCTTGGACGTTATGTGCAGTCCACTCGCTCTCTGAACATTTGCTCCACCGACAGCAACCAAGAATGGATTGACAACTATCCCGATACCCGCACACTGCCAACCAGCAATGGCCAAGGGGTGGAGTGCATAGTGGAGTTTCTCAATGATCCGCAGACGCCGACATGGGTCAGGGATTGGTGTGAGCGTCGCCGTACCCAAGCCGAAATTGCCCGCGAACTCTTTGTCAGCCAACCCACGATTTCTCGCTGCCTCGGTCGTGAATACCGCCTGTGGCTCTACCGTAAATTCTTTCAAGATCCCCAGATTCCGCAATGGATGAGGCGATGGTATGAAACCCAATCAATCCCCAGCCCCCACCAACGACGGCAAACCCGCCGCGAAATTCATCCTGACTATGCCCGTGGTCTGTGCACAGCAAAACAAATTGATGAGCAAATAGAGGCCAAACTTGCGCAGTGGTGTGAGCATAACGATATTTACTACCTTCCCTAGGCAGCCTCGCTTTTTCGTACTTGGTTTGGATGACGACGGCTATGACTTCCTTTTTGGCACCGACTGTTCCCATTCGTTCCCTGATATTGGATGCCGCCCATGCGGTGCTTCAGGGATGTCGTCCCAGTCGGCAACGGCAGGTTCTGCCCTATTTGGTTGCCCTCTACGCCTTCATTGACTGGTGGGAAAATGAGGGTGTTCCCAGTAAGCAGGATGATCTGGACGATCTGCCCGATGATCTGACCTTGAGTACCACTTGGTGTGAGCGGCCAGAGGTTCTTGACCTTGTGGACATTGCGGATCTCAACTTGGAAGGGGTGCAGTTATCTATCTATCCTGTCGAGGCGGGAGAGTCTCTGCGGATCCATTGCCCGACATTTTTGGGGGTGATCAACGCCGATTTGGCAGTTGCTGTTGGTTTGGATCGCGATCGCCGTCAGGCACAGATGCTGGGTTTTTGCGATCGCCAGACCCTTCTTGACTACTGGCAACACCATCCAGCGGATGCCCAAGGCTATGGCACCTTTCCCCTAGAGCACCTGCAGCCCATCTTCTACTTGCCTGAGCAAATTAGCTTCCTCAACCCGCTGCCCCGAAGCACACCGCTGGCCACCAAGGGCAATACCTACGGTCAACCCCTCGAAACTCTACCGCAGCTCACCCAGCGCACGGCTGTTGCTGAACCTGAAGGGTTGCCCCTCGACAATGAAACCGCAATCCAACGGCTTTTACAAGCCCTCCAAGGCTACACTGAAACCTCGGAAATTTCCCTCTCCCAAGATTAAGATTGGGCTTCTGGGGGCGATGTGTTTTCGGGTGAGTGCTCGCGGTAGTAGGCCTGTGCTCCCTCTTTGGTATGAATCTGACCGGGTTGAGGACGGCGATGGGTTTGCAGGCCTTGCAGCACTTCTGATAAGGTCAAGCCTTCCGGCAGGGGCGATCGCACTTCCCGCACCTTGTGCCACACCGAGCGCGACATCATTAAACTGCGGCGAACCGGTTCCGCCCAGCTTTCAAGGTAGGCTTCTCGCTCCCCTTGGTAATCCGTCGAAGACAGCAGTAGAGGTACGGGCGGATAGGCCTGCACCAAGCGAGCAATGTGGGTCAGTACCCCTGGATACAGATTTGTATAGGCAGGATGTACTGTTAAGTCTAGCCAGTGGGGCGTGTGTCCATCTTGGCTGGTATGGAGTGTATAGGAGGCGATCGCCACCTTCCGCTGTGGTTCAAACACATAAGCACGATGCACTTGTACCTGTTGCGACCAACTGGCCAAACCGTGGTGTAGCCAATCCAAAAGACTCGTTTGAAAGTCCCGATAGTGGCGATTAAAGACTTGGCGCACCAGTGCCGGCATCGACATCGTATCCAACTCATGCAGCAACCGTGCATCAGCATTCGTGACCTTCAGCAAATTAGGCAAGCAAGGTGTGCCCTGTGCCAGTTCTGCCAACTGATCCGCTGAAATTTGCCAGTAGGTGAGATGCGCCAAGGGTTGAAAGCCATTTTGGCGGTAGAGGTCTAGTGCTTCACGGTGGTCAATATTGATTTCAACCATCCAAGTACGGGCTTCCACAAGGGTACTAAAACAGTGGCGCAGGAGTTGTGTCCCCACCTCCGTAAACTCTTGGGCGGCCAATTGCTGCACCTGCCATGTGGTGCGACTTTCATTAAAGGGAGCCACCTGCACAACGCCCAACACTTGGTTGTCCCGCTCCGCAACATAAATCCGCAGCTTGCTCATCCCCGTTAGCCACTGCAATAGATGCAGCGGTGAGGTCATCAGGCCACCCGCCAAGGACGGCAGACCAAAGGGTTGATCATGTACCCCTTCATGGCACAGCCGCTGTTCCACCACCTCCACATCCCGATAGGCCAAGGGACGGATAATCAAATCACCAGTGGAGGGCAAGTCGGAAACCATCAGCCGGCACCAATCACTACTTCCATCTTAAGGACTCCAGTCCCAAAATAAAGGGGCGATGCCCAACGACAACCGCCCCAGCAACATAAATTGTGCAAAATCGCCTTAGTAAAGTTCTTCCTCTTGGTTGGTGAGGATTTTGCAGTCAGAACGGGGATAGGCGACACAGGTGAGCACAAAGCCCTTCTCGATTTGGTCATCATCCAAGAAGGATTGATCCGACTGATCCACTTCCCCTTCCAGCAGCTTGCCGGCACAGGTCGAGCAAGCACCAGCACGGCAGGAGAAGGGCAGGTCTAAGCCTTGCTCTTCAGCCACATCCAGAATGTACTCATCTTCGGGCACGTCAATTGTTGTTTCGCTTCCATCAGGACGCACTAGCGTTACTTTGTAGGTTGCCATGAATCTTGTCCTCTCATGTATGGAAAAGGCAGGGAGCCATCACGCTCCAATTTAGATACTAGGGGAAAACCCTAACCTTGATGGTTGGATTCAAGTCCCTCTTTGTATCGTTTTCGTAATTTGAGGCTCCCAAGGTATCTGAAATACTTATAGACATTGAACCCTATGGAGAAAATTAAGCAAACTCGATGACTGGCTCTATTCTCCGACTCGATGGCGCGGGGGCACAACCAACTCCCCTGTCCGATACCGATTCACCATGGCCGTTAGGGCTTGCTCCATCTCACGGCTAAAGCGTTGGGGATTCCACAGGGGGGCATAGCGTTTAGCTTGGCGCAGTTTCCAGCTGACCTGCTGCCGCAGCGCTGGCTCCGTCCCGAAACGAATTCCCCAATTCACATACTCCTCATCATTGAAGGCAATCCCCTCCTCAACGCCGACATTTTTCAGGAAAGTATAGGTGTGCCGTGCCACAAACTGCTGGCCTACCTTTGTAACAATTGGCACCTCCAACCAGAGGGCTTCAAGACTCATTGCTCCCCCAGCATAGGGATAGGTATCCAGCACCACATCCACATCATAGAGATTGGCACGGTGGATCTCTGGCAGATTTGATGTCAAGAAATAGAGTTTGCTTAAATCAAATCCGGCAGCTTCCGCCACACTGCGGCACCACTCCTCAAAAATCGAGCTACTAGCGTGGTACTTGACAATGAGTACAGCATTTGGCACCGCTTCAACAATGGCAAATAGCAGCTTGAGCATTTCGGGTTGAATTTTACTGGCTCGCTGGGCACACAGAAAGATCACCGTATCGGCACTCAGCCCCAATTGATCGCGAATCCCAGTTTTGTTGGCCACCTCATAGCCATCAAGGGAGAGATAACAATCCGGCAGGCGCCACAGGGTTTCTGTGTACCATGCCTGCGCTCCCTCGGGAAGAATATACGGGTCAACAATAAAGTAATCTACTGTTGGCAAGCCAATGGCATCAAAGCCCACCCATGTCGCTTGTACAGGTGCTGGCTTGAGGGTGAGAACTTGATAGGTAAGGTCACTGGTGCAGCTATCTAAGTCAATGAGAAGATCAATTTTATCGTCATAAATCTGCTGAGCAATCTCATTGACTTTTGTGTCACAACTGCGAAAGTAATCGAAACTAGCTTGAAACCAGCGAGAAAGTTGGTCTTCCTTACTGGTACGAAACCATGGATTATAACCATAAAATTCAAACTGCTGGCGATCGTACAACCGAATAAAGGCACGAACCTGATGACCCGCAGGATGCTCGTGAAAACAAGTGCCAATAAATCCAACCTTAATTTTCTCAGTAGATGAACTCTCTATAGAAGAATGTAAAGATCGTTGATGATTAGCATAGTAATTATTGACGGGTAGAAAGTACTGAGCATTTTCATAAAAGACTTTATTACGCCTGTTATAGATTGGTTTAATCTTAGAAGGTTCATCAAATTGATGTGTCAGATGAAAGTAAGAAGAGATAGCATAAAAGATGCTGCCAAAGTCAATTTGTTGACTGCTGATATTCTCTGCAAGAAATTGATTACAGCGATCAGCGTTCTCAAGCCATCTCTTCCACAGATTTGCAACTTCTTCAGAATAATTGAGATCATACTTAAACGTTTGTAGCACGTGCAGTTTAGAAGTGGGGCTGACATCCTCCCCCAAAAGTGTCAGTGGATAATCAAAGAGCTTATTTGCACAGTAAAGTGCCAACTCATGTAACTTGCTCTTAGCACAAATACGAGAAAGAAACTCGTACAATCCCCATTTTTCCTCAGCAATTTTTAGATAAACCTCAGCTAGGGAAGGAGCTAGGTTAGCAGGATGATTATTGAGCATTTCAAACACTGCCTTCTCAAGCGCAGGTTGCAGTGATGGATATTGGCCTAGCGCTTTGATAAACTCAGGCAACCCCTCTAGCTCACTGTTGTCACCCACTAAGTGCTGCACTGTATTAACAACATCATCAGGGTTAATTTCCTCTAAGCCTTCATTTGGTGGCAATAAAGCAGTGAGTTGATGTAACAAGTGAGTAATTTCTTCTGTGCCGAATCGTAATTGAAGTGAGAGGTTAATTAATTTCAACCCTATCTTGAGGTTAGGGGTAAATTCGTAGGCGTAGCTTGTGAGAGCAAATTGCAATTCTAAGGTGTTGCAGGGTAAATTTGCAAGCTCCAATAAGATGGGTGCCCATGTTGCGGTAATTTCTACTTGCTCTTCTTCAGTAAAGTCACTGAGATACGCTGACCACAGCAGCTGTGCCTCTGTCTCCTTGCCCTGAAAAATGTACGTGGCGCCTTGATAGGCAACCCAGTAGTGCTCTGCAGGAAACTGCTCGCTCAATGTCTCGCAGGCAGCTAGTACATCCTCATATCGTCCCTGTTCAAGATAATAGCGAAGTCGCTGCTGCCAGTTGCCCAACATTACCACAGACTCTGTCAACACCTGTTCTAGAAATGCTTCCCATTCGCGGGCACGAACTGACCATGTGCAGTGGCGATTGATGTAGTCCACTTGAGCACGGAGATGGGCATCGAGGGCGGCATGGGCTTGAGGGTCTTTAAACCGTTGAATCACCTGATCAAGCACGCAGCCATAGGCAGCCAGATAGTCCTCGTGGGGAAGAGGGATGAGGTCAGCAAAGCCCGCTGTTGTTTCAGGGAGTGCCCCTAGTTCACTAGTAATGACGTAGCAACCACTGGCCATGGCCTCCATTGCGGCAATGCAGGAGGTTTCAGCAAAGGCATTCGTATAAGCCCAAATGGCAGTGGATTTAAGGGCTTGAGCTAGTTCTGGTTGGGGGAGTGAGCCAATATAATTAACATTGGCCAAGTCATGGCAGCGTTGGTAAAGGTTCCCATACCGCTGTTGATCCTCAGCCTCGCTGGCTTGATAAACCTTCATGCTGGAATAAACATTGAGACGTACTGCGGGATGGCTCGCCTGCAGCGAAGGCATGAGATCAAGAAGTAGATGCAAACCGCGAAAGGGGGTACTCGTATAGGCCAGCGTCAAGGGTTGCGCCTTTGCCTTAAGGATAGATTCTGTAGGATCAAAAAGGTTTTCAAAACAAGGGGCAATGGCATTACGCAGGACAGCGGTTTTCTCAACAGGAATCTTGAATACTTCAATATATTGCTCTTGCTGCCATTGACTAATTAAGATAATCCGTTGATAGACCTCTTGATGTTCAGGGGATTGCAAAGATTCAACGGCAGGTTGATCGGCAGCGTGTTGTGTCCATAGTAATAGGGGAGTCTGGGGTGGCAACACTAAACGAAGCTGGTCAGCCGCAGCGGTACTATTCAAAATAATGGCCACATCAGGTTGCAGTTGCTCAAGGAATGGCAGCGTCAGCCAAGCTAGGGGCAGATGGGGAACCTGCCGAATACATTCAATATGCCGTGTGTTATTGAAGAGCCAGACCTCGTGCCCTCGCTGTTGCAATTGCTCCGCCAGATAACACAACGCCGACTGTGACCCCCCTAAGGGAGCTTCATAGGGTGTGTTGAGTGTGTACTGCCAACCAATCCGATCAATAAAGAGAATGCGCATAGGAGCAGAGGGTAACTGACCAGACTAATTTTCTCTTAAGGTAATAGTTTTTGGTGAAAAAAGCCAAGAATACCTCGTTTTAGCTCTAATTTGGTTTGACTGAGTAAAGCCAACTTTGACTTAAAACTTAACTTAAGACTAATATAGCTATTCCAATCAAGAATGAGACATTATCCAGCACAATACTTGCGAATCATCTCATCCATAGAACAGTTTGACCCCGCATACATCCGCGCTTGCTTCAGCGCACTAAAGTCATGCTCAATCACATTCAAAATAAAATCTAGATATAAATAAAAGGCCAAGAATACAGAATTCTTGGCACTTCAGGTTTTATCAGTAAAACTCTGCAAAAAAAACTTAGGCAGTCCTACTGCATTGACCTAAGAGCAGTCAGGAGCATTATTATTGGTGCCTGTCACAATTGTAGAGGTCGTGATACCGCTGCCCACCGTCACACAACCTGTGACCCCTGTCCCTTGGTCGTCAATAGAGGTTGTTTTGGCGATAGCATGTGCCCCAGCACTAGTCGTAATTCCAGGCTCCTGGTATCCATCAGGGACGGAGACACCCAACTTCAGGGTTGTGACATTAGGTGCAAAATTTGTGTTTTCCAAACGATAGGCCTGTTGGGCACGGTTGATGGCACCGATCGTGTTCTTGGCGCTAGAGAGACGAGCTTTAGCCGCCTGGTTGAGCATGGAGGGCAGGGCAATGGCGGCCAAGATACCGATGATGATCACCACCACCAGCAGTTCAATCAGGGTGAAGCCTTCGTTGGCTTTTTTCTTGGCCAGCAGGTGCTGGAGGAATTTTGCTTTCAGTTCGGTTTTCATATTTTTGAGACTCCTTAAGTCAAGACATATTCGCCTCTAGGCATAACATACCCACCCCCTGCAGCAAAATTAACACCCCTGCTAAAAAGTTTCCGATTTTTTCCCCGCTACTACTGGAGTGCCCTCGGTAGGCGTCATTCCCAATCTGCTAAATTTGCGGTAGCTGGCTCGCGTGGTATCTTCGCCTCATGTGCAGTAGGCTAGTCTATAGTTATCAAGCCTGATCAGTCTCTTTATGAATAACCGTGGCAATGGCTTTGGCTGGGGATTTCTTGCAGGTGCCCTTTTTGGGGGCATTACGGGTTCCCTTGTCACGCTTTTAGTCAAGGACAGACTGCGGCAAGCAGCTACGGGTGAATCTAGGCGACTGCGGGGGGATAAAGCCACTCCTCTCAACGGCAGTGATGACAACTTAATGGAGTCGATGCGCCTAGAGCTAGAGGCCAAAATTGCCCAAATTAATGAAGCGGTGGATGACCTGCAAAACCGCCTTAGCAACGAGGATCAGCCTTGAGCGGTAGGTAGAGTACGGCCGCTAAAACAAATAAAAGACTTGAGACGTAGGGATATTGCCTCAAGCCCAATCAAGGATTTACCGAAGGTTTCACGAAAATAGGGGACTAGTAGGCTAGACCCATGCTGCGGGTGGTTTCGGCACCCAAATAGACACGAATGCTCAAAAAGTCCGTCGGACAGGCCGTTTCGCAGCGTTTGCAGCCAACGCAATCTTCTGTGCGGGGGGAAGAGGCAATTTGACCCGCTTTGCAACCATCCCAAGGCACCATTTCCAGCACATCGGTGGGGCAGGCCCGCACACACTGGGTGCAGCCAATGCAGGTATCGTAGATTTTGACAGTGTGAGCCATGTGGTAACCGCTCCTAAAACGATCAGGATGACAGGTGGATGCCCTGCCGCCAACTCAGGAAGCCCCTAAGCTACGACAATAAGGGCAGTCTGGAGATAAATACCGAGATTTAGGATACCGCAGTGGTTGATTGCTGGGTGGGGTGGATGAGCAAACTTCAAAGAATGTAACTTTTTTGTAAAGTCTGGTAAATTTACCTACTGTGGGGTCAATCTTAGTCATTTAATCCGTGGCGCTTGCCTAGGTTGCGGAACTTGAAAGGGTTCTAGGGATTCCAAGTACAGTGTAGTCGGATGCGTTGTGTGTGGTGGTCAATGTCTTGGAAGTGGTTGCCCCTTGCTGTGTGTAGTGCAGGCCTACTGCTGGTGCCTGTGCCTTCACCTCATTCCTTGGCTCAAACTTCCCCGCGCACAGATGCGATCGCTCCGTGGGAGATCATGAACTATGCCCGCGTGGTTCTGGAAATTGAACCCATTCGTCAAAAATACTATCGTCAAGCTCAGGTGGCTTTCCAAGGTCAAGTGCCCCGCAACTCTTGCTTTGGCATGAATCCCCAAAATATCCCCAGTGGCTTGGAGACCATCTGTGCTAACTATGTGCGTGAGGCAATGCAGGTGCTGAGGAAATATAATATGTCTTTAGAGCAATTCAATGCGATTACACTGCGAGCACAGCAGGACAGCGCCTTGAGTCAGCGTATTCAGGCCGAGATGGTGCGATTGCAGCGACCTTGAACCCATGAAACCCACTCAACCAACTCTAAGTATTATTACTGCGACCTATAATGCTGAGGAACACCTGCCACGGTTGATTGCGTCGTTGATTGCTCAAACCGATCCAGACTTTGAGTGGGTCGTTGCCGATGGTGGCTCTACAGATCGCACTTTAGAGCTAATAGAAGCAGCAACAGCTGAACTCAAGGCAGTCGTTGTCGACTCGCGACCCGACTTTGGGATCTATGATGCCCTCAACCGTGCTATTCGCCTAGCCTCAGGAGACTATTATCTGGTGATGGGTGCAGATGACGAGCTCTTTCCTGAGGCAGTTGCCCAATACAAGATCGCTTGCGAGGAAACAGGGGCGGATTTTGTTACTGCTAACTATTACATAGGAGAGCGTGACATAGCGTCTGTTTGGCAGCCAGCATGGGAATGGCGGAAGGGAATGCAGGCTCACGTAACTGGTCATGCTGTTGGCTTGGCAATTCGACGCACATTACATCAAAGGGTTGGTCAATACTCCCGCCATTTTCCTCTCCTAGCGGATCAGCTTTTTGTTATGCAAGCAATCCGTGCGGGTGCAAGGGTTGCTAGGAGAGATTTTATTGCTGGGCGTTTCCATCCCCATGGAACCAGTGGTAGCGATCTTTTGGGATCGATTGTTGAGATGTATCGGATTCAAGTTCGTTTAGGACACTCCTTCCTTGTCCAAACTTTGCTACTCTTTTGTCGGATTATCAGATATTGGCCCCGCATTCAACAACAGAGATTAAACTTTCTGTTGTAATTCCTTTGTATAACAAAGCTAGGCATATTGCTCATACGCTGAAGAGCGTTTTACAGCAAACCAGCCCAGCAGCTGAGGTTCTTGTGGTTGATGATGGGTCAACTGATTCTGGGGCTGAAATTGTTCGCGGCTTTTGGATCAGGGTGTGCGTTTGATTCAACTTTCCTGCTAAGGTTTGCGACTGGCAAAGGGCGGAGTTCCCCGCCCATTCAGCTAAAAATTGCGAGCCTTAGCTACAGCCACAGCCTGTATGGCCACAGCCACCGCTTTCTTTGCAGGTGCCGTTGGCACAGGCTTCGGAGCAGTAGGGTTTGCCTTCAACCATGATGGCCTCGCTGAGGGAGACAATGCAGAGACAGTGGGGGCAGGCGCATTTCATTTGGGTAACGGTTGTCATGGCTTTTTTCTCCAAATGGGTGACACAAGGGAGGTATGCTTCACCTCTCCTTTAATATATCTGAACAGTTGTTCAAACGTCAATTAGTTAGCACCTGATCAACGCCTATGATGGAAGTATGAATACTAGAATTTTTGCTCCTTCTCATCCTCATCATCCAGAGGCTTTGGCACGGGCGAGCGATCGCCTGCTCTCTACAGAAAAAGCCCAACGGATGGCGCAATTTTTTGGCCTGCTAGCCGATGCCAACCGACTGCGGATTGTAGCCTTGCTCGCCCAAGGGGAGTTTTGTGTTGGCGATATTGCCGTGGCACTGGAAATGAGCGAGTCTGCCGTCTCCCACCAATTGCGGATGCTTAAGGCCATGCGACTGGTCAAGTTTCGTCGCCAAGGGCGGCATATCTTTTATCAATTGCTAGATCACCATGTCCTCGCTCTTTATGAGGCGGTCGCAGAACACTTAGATGAAGACGCATCAGACACTTCAGGGAGTGGGAACGGGGCAAGATGAGGGTGAGGCAATTCCTGAACCAGCGGGGGCAGCTTCTAAAATTTGGGTTGTGGTTAGTGTTGTAAACGTAGCATAGGTGCAGCCCGTAAACGCTTTCAATTCTGAACGCTCAGGGGTGGCTTGGAATTCAGCATAGTTACTATTCGCAGCGGTGATTGCGTAATCATAGTCGGGCGTATCACTAAAGCCGATTTGTAAACTTGCGATGTCAGTGGTGAATGTGGGATTGGCCAAACGGTAGGCCTGTTGCGCACGGTTGACCGCACCAACGTTTGTTTTGGCTTGGGATTCGCGGGCTTTGGTGGCTTGATTTAACATGGAGGGGAGGGCGATCGCGGCCAAAATCGCAATAATGATGACGACGACGAGCAGTTCAATCAGGGTAAAGCCTTTCGAGAGGATGAGCGATCGGTAGAACCAAGGCAAATTAAGACGATAAGGAGACATAGGGCGGCTCTCAGGTTAGACTCGTCTTCACTCTCAAGTGTTCCCACAGATCTCCGTAAAATTACAGGCAGCTCCCCTATAGCCCCAGTAGTTTTTTCTTGGCCGCTTGGAACTCCGCTTCTGAGAGTAGCCCCTGCTGGTACATGGCCATGAGTTGTTGCAGTTGCTCTAAGCCAGAGGAACTCGCCGAAGCACTGGTTTCAGGTGTTGGTTCGGGTTGGGATGGAGGTGGTTCAGGAGCAGGGGACGTTGGTGTGGGGCTAGGGGCTGGTGTGCCTTGAGCCAATTGATAGGTTTGGATCACCTCTTGGAGAATGGCGGCTTCTCGCTTATATTCAAGGCTGTCGCGTCCTCCAGCTTTGTGGAGTTCTTCCTCGCGTCGCTTCAAGTAGTTCAGTAGATGCTCATAGAGGACTTGCTTTTGTTCTGGGGTTTCGGCTGCTTTGAGAATAACGGTCACTTGGCGCTGAATTTCCTCTAAGTCGGGACGGCAGGCCAACACCTCTAGGACTTGGGTCACTTCCTCCCAGTTGGCGGCAATATCCACATCTTCAAGACCAACGGCGGTATGGCGGGTGTAGCGGATGGTGGCTTCGCGGGTGGCGCGGTTTTCTGCTTGTTTAAGGACATCAAGGGCGCGAGCAATCACCACCAGTTTTAGAATTTGGGGGTTTTCTGGAAAGACATCCCAGAAGGGGGGATCCTTTTGCAGATGTACGGGGATGGGCAAATCGCGGTTTTCTCCCCGCAGGCGGGCGCGTTTGGCGGTAATCATTTGGCCTCGCCAATCTTGGTAGGACTGGCGCAGTTCGGGCATGCCCTCAATACAGCGTAGGGAAAAGCCCCCCATCTCTTGGACAAAGACAATGCGGTGGCGTTCGCGATCGCCCAAGGGCTTAATGTCATCACTGGTAATGCTCTGGCCATTCGGTTTGACGAGGTTCTTGAGCAGGGGAATCAGTTTTTTGGCAGCCAAATCGGTAGTATTTTCACCGCCGACAATGGCGATATTGGTATTCACTGAAGGAGTAAAGCCAGCATCACGACCACTCATGACCGCTTGGGAGAGCAATAGCAGTGGCTTTGATTTCTGATAGGCCATGCGCAGGACACTGAGGATTTCCCCTTCATCATTGCGATAAACCTGCAACAGGCGATCGCAGGCAGTGAGATCCCGCACAAGGCGGCTCTCTTCTGGGGCATTTTGCACGGTGCGCCGTACGGTTTCTTGGATAATCTCCCGCAGGTCACTTTCTTGGACATCCGCTAGTTGTGCCAAATCCAAGAGACGCATCACTTCATTGGCGGCGCGGGTTTCCTTCCAGAGGGGACTGGCCTCCTGCAACACCGTTGCTGCCGTTGTGGTACAGAGTTGGTTCAGACCAATGGCAAATGTGGACTGCACCCCGGTATTGGCACCCGCATAGCGTTCCACCAAGTCTTGATAGAGGCCATTGAGTTCTTGGCGATCGTAGAGCTTCACCCCATTGATTCGCAGGGCATCGGCACTATCCGCTTGACTATCGGCCATTGCCTTGAAACCATCACGTAAATTGAGGAGCCGCTGGTTGAGCTTGGCAAGACGTGCCTCCATCCCTTGCAGCCATTCCTCTAGTTTGTCCATCACCTCCTTGGCCAGAAAGCGGGCTTTAGCTTGAATGATGGCATTGAAACTGCCCTCAATCCCCTCTAGGGCCTGCTGGCAAAATTCCTCCATTTTCGCTTGCTTGGAGATGCCAAAGAGAGTGCTAAAGTGCTGGATATCCTGCAGGGCATTTTCGTATTGTCGCTGACGATTGGTGATATTGGGTTGCCAAGTTTGCTGAATTTCGCGGTCGTACTTTTCTGCTTGGCTCATAAAAATTTGGCGAATTTGCAGCAGAAAGGCGTTGGCAAACTTGGGTCCGCGATTGCGATCTTCAACAATGCGGTAGAACTCCTCCTCAAGACTTTGGCGAGCCTGCTGGATAATTTGATTGCGGTTGTCGTACATGCGCTGCAAAAAGTCACCGTGGAGACGCTCATCGGGGCTGAGTTCGCGCAAGTGGGCAGCACGGTAATTGTCCACCTGTTCACTCAGCCAAGGCACAAATTGTAAAATTTTGCCTCTTTCGGCACCAATCATGCCCCCTACCCCCTGTTGGGTACATTCAAGGCGGTTTTCACGGCTAATTTGATTGCGTAGATCGTTAACCCAGCGGGAAATTTCCTGCATGTAGGGGCGATCGCCCGCTGCTGCTAAGGCCAGTACCAAATCCACATCCAGCAAGTTCATGGGTTTCAGGAGACTCTGGGTCACCTCTAAAAGCTGGGGTGGCAATTGCACCGATTCGTTCAGCCACCAGTGAATAAAGTCTTGGCAAAGGCGATAGGTCAAGGAGGCGCGAATTTGGGCAATGGGAATTTCGACACTGGAGAGGCCAAAGGCCATAAAGCTCTTGGGATAGCCTCGCCCCCCGGCATCCTGAGAGGCCCAAGCCGCCTTAATGTTGTCGCGAATCGAGCGTTTGTGGGGGGCAAAGTCAGAAGTGAGATCCAAAAAGATATTTTGGGCAATCATCTCGCGGATCTCATCGAGCTTGAATTCATTCTCGCCATTTTTGGTGCCCACGAGGTAGGTAAAGTCAAAGGGAGGACAATTGTAGCGCACTTCGTCGCTGAGGCTGCTACTAAATTGCGCCACGTACTCGGTGCGGTAGTCGGCAAAGTAACTGAGTTCCATGAGGGCGGCATAGCCATTGGCCAGCACGCGATCGCCGACACTAATGGCTGCAAAGGCATTGGGCATGGGCACAATTCCCGTGATCAGAGGACTCGACTGCCCCTTGAGCCAATGGCGCACACAATAGCCCAAGTCAATGAGCATACCGCTACCGGTGCCCCCAGAGAGGGAGCCCGTAATAAAGACATTTAAGCTGCTGTTGTTGACCTTGACCCCATAGCGGCTTTGCATATAACTTTCGTGGCCTTTAACGCGATCGCTGGCCGCTTGGAACTTTTGTTGAATCGCATGGTAGTTGCAAAAGAAGGCAAACCGACCACAGGCACGGATTTGACCCGCCCCGGCCTCTAGGGCGGTAATGTTGCGCTCCAGTTCCTTGGGAAACCAAGAGGCAATCCACGGGTAGTTGTCGAGGTTTTGAATGATTTGCTGCACGTTTTTGCCACTGACACTGGCCCAGTGCTTTTCGTTGTCCTTGAGGGGAGAGCCAGCGGCGAGGGGGTTACTCACTTTGTAGTCGCGATCGGTGTCAATGGCAAGGAAGCTAATCACGGGAAACTGTTTCAGACTGCCGTAGGTTTCTTCCACCAGTCGCCGCACCCGCGATAGCACCTCAATGCCTGTACCTCCCACGCCAACAATTACTGTCGGAACAATGGACTTTTCCTCCACCTGTGCAGGCATGATTCCCGTCTCCGTGACCAGTCATCCCCATCCTAGCAAGGATGTCTACCAAGTCTGGAGTGGCCTGTCCATGAATACCATCCCTCAGGAGAGCAGAGAACCGTGGTAGTAGGAGACTCATTGACTGGGAACTGGTACGAATCCTCTCACGGCAGTACCCTGTGGATTTCGGGGCTGGTTCATTCCCTGATCGGCAGCAGGGAGCAGCCGCAGTTGCCAAAATTTGAGGCGCCTTCACGATAGATTGAAAGATGTTTGCGCCCTGAGTATCGTCATGACAGCTTCTTCTCCGGTTTCGACAACAACTGCCCCTTCCCTAACACCGGTGGCGGTACCCCGCCAGGATCTGACTGTGCCGCTGTGGTTAGCGCTGGCGATCGCTGCCGTTGCTACGGTGATCCTTTACATTTTCTTTCTGCCCCTTCAGGGCACCTACCTTGGCCAACTGCTCCTCAATCGTGGCTGGACGCAACCCGTGGCTGTCTTTTTTGCGTGGACAGTTTTGGTGTTTACGATTTTGAAGGCGATCGCCCTCTTTCAACAAGCACCCAGCCTGCGGCAAATCTGGATTCCCGCCAACTACCCCTTCACCTCAATGCGGGATATTTTGCAATTACAGCAAACCCTTGCCCAACGGCGGACACTGCTGCCCAATCGCTGTGCCCGTGTTTTAGGCGCGTTTCTCAGTAGTGGCCAGCGAGAGATTGCCGTTGAAGCCGCCGCAGAAGAGAGTGGCAGTGCCGCAGCCGCCACTGATGCCTCCTATACGATTCCCCGTGTTCTCGTCTGGGCGATTCCCCTGCTGGGCTTTATTGGCACCGTGGTTGGGATTAGCCAAGCGGTCAGTGGCTTTTCCAGCTTTTTGGAGACGGCTCAGGACGTGAACCAAATCAAGGAGGGGATTGGCGGTGTAACGACGGGGCTAGCAGTGGCCTTTGATACGACCCTCGTGGCCTTGGTGCTGAGTGTGCTGGTGATGATTCCGATGGTGATCGTTGAACGCTGGGAGAATAAGCTGCTGCTGCAAATTGACACCTACATTAACGATCAACTGCTGCCCCGCCTCCCCGTTACGAATACGTCCGCAGGGGTGGATCGCGACACCCTCCAAGACATGATTCAGGAAACGATTCGCACGGAGCTGCCCACGGAGGAACGGCTGCAACAACTCTTGGACAACTTAAATCAACTGGCCCGTGCCGTGGTCAGGGATCGGCAGCAATTTGTGGCCACACTGGAGGAGCGCCAGCAACAGTCCATTGAGCAGTTTGAGCGCCTCGTGACCCAGATTCAGCACAGCCAAGGGGAACTACTGGCGCACGTCAATCAGGAACAGACCGCCATTGCCCAAGAACTGCGGCAACAAAGTCAGTACATTGCTCAACTCTTGGCCGAGAGCGATCGCACCCTACAACAGCGGTTACAACTGTTAGAAACCCTCAACCAAGCCCTGCAAGCCCTCGCCGATACGGGTAATCTGCAACTGCTGCTTGATCGCCTCAACCACACCTTGGCCAGTTTGCAACCGGTACTGCGGCAATTGGCTCAGCCGCGGCGACTGATGCTCGTGGAACAGCCTAGGCTCTACGAATACGAAGAAGATCGACCGCAAAAATAATCTCTCAACCCGGTGGCCATTGCATGGCTCGCCCGCCCAACAGGTGCAGGTGCAGATGATAGACGGTTTGACCGCCATCGGGGCCATTGTTAATGACAATCCGATAGCCATTGGTTAAACCCTCTGCCTCAGCAATGCGTTTGGCCGTCAGCAGCAGGTGCCCCAGCACACGGTGATCTTCCGGTTCTGCCAAGCTGAGTTGGGGAATCGGCTTTTTGGGGATCACCAGAATATGCACGGGGGCTTGGGGGTTGATATCACGAAAGGCCAGACACAGCTCATCCTCGTGGACAATATCCGCTGGGATCTCGCGGCGAATGATGCGGCTAAAAATGGTTTCCGTGGTCATGGTTTCACTCCTCACAGAGGTCTAATGGTTTAGGGATCCACCCAGCGGCCATCGGCTTTGATTAATTCCACAAGGGCAGCCACCCCTTCAGATTCCGGCACCTTTTTCACTTCCTCACGACCGCGATAGAGCGAGATATAGCCAGGTTGTTTGCCCACATAGCCATAGTCGGCGTCGGCCATTTCCCCTGGCCCATTGACAATGCAGCCCATGACAGCAATATTCAGACCCGTGAGGTGTTTGGTGGCTTCGCGGACTTTGTGCAGGACTTCCTCAAGGTTAAAGAGGGTACGGCCACAGGAGGGACAGGCCACATACTCCACCATGGTGCGCCGCAGACCCAAGGCTTGCAAAATGCCGTAGCAGACGGGAATTTCTTTTTCGGGGGCTTCGGTGAGGGAGACACGAATCGTATCGCCAATACCTTCGGCAAGGAGGGTGGCAATGCCAGCAGTGGATTTGATGCGGCCATACTCGCCATCGCCGGCTTCAGTGACTCCCAAGTGGAGGGGGTAGTCCATGCCCAGTTCATCCATGCGCTTGACCATAAGGCGGTTGGCGGCAATCATCACGGGTACCCGTGAGGCCTTGAGGGAAATTTCAAGGTTGTAGAAATTCAAAGACTCGCAGATGCGGATAAATTCTAGAGCCGATTCCACCATGCCTTCTGGGGTGTCCCCATACGTAAAGAGCATCCGCTCAGCAAGAGAACCGTGATTGACGCCAATGCGCATGGATTTGCCCTGATCCCGCAGCGAGATCACCAGTGGCTCAAGGGTTTCGCGAATTTTGGCACCAATTTCCTCAAACTCGGCTTGGGTGTATTCAGTGCGATCGGGCTTGGGTTTCTCAAAGACGTATAGCCCCGGATTGATGCGTACATTGTCCACGTACTTGGCAACTTCGAGGGCAATTTTCATGCCGTTGTGGTGGACATCGGCAACCAAGGGCACAGGTTTGTAGGTTTGGTAGAGGCGATCGCGAATCTCTTCCATGGCTTTAGCATGGGCAAGGCTAGGCACTGTCACCCGCACAATTTCACAGCCAATTTCATGGAGACGACGAATGGCGGCTACTGAGCCTTCAATATCTAGCGTGTCTTCATTGATCATCGATTGCACCGCCACAGGATGACCGCCCCCAATGATGACAGAGCCAACGGGCACAGGACGGGTTTTGCGACGGACAATGGCGGTTTCTGTCGGAGTAGCTTGAACAGGACTCGGCAGCGTTTGCATAGGATGTAAGTGGCCAAATTGCGCAACTTCTCCCTTTCAGGATGCCATAGAAGCGGCAAGCTGCGGCAGGCGATCGCCCCCCAAGAGATTTGCTATAATTTTTTCGGAACCTAAAAAATACTCAAACGTCCCCTTCATTGTTAGCAGCAGCCTTTAACAACCCTAACGCTGTTTCTAGCACCCGAACTGCTGTTGCTGGAGGTAAGTGACACAATTTGCCAAGAATCTCAGTCACCAGTTGTTCTTCTTCGCGGTTGGTGACATCCGTTTGGTTGAGGTAGGCGATAAAACTTTCTAAATCCTCAAAGCCAAAAACACGACATAACTTTAATAGATTTTCAGTATTTGGAAATGAAGCCATATTCTCCCATTTTTGCAAGCAGGTATAGGAGATTCCCAGCTCGGCGGCAAAGGCACGTTGACTGCGTATCTCCCGTTTTTGGCGTAGCAGCCTAGAGAGTTGTTTTCGAGAGCGTGGACTAACCATGCGGAACCTAAATAGACCCTTGGAAAGGGCACTGCGTCTTTCAATAACTTTACATGTCAAGCTCATCAATGAATACCGCCACTACCTTGTCAAAAGTTGTCGCTTGACAACCTTATTGCCCGCAATTAGCATTGAACTGTTGGGCACAGATTTATAACAGCACTATGCATCCTGAGGACATTAAGGCAGAATTGCGGAAACGGGGCTGGAATGGCGCTAAAATTGGCCAAAAGCTAGGGGTTTCGCGTCATTGTGATCGGCAGTGATTCGTGGCCGCTCCCGCTCGGCAATGATTGAGAAAGAAATAGCAACGATTCTTGAAAAGCCCCTTTACGTTGTTTTCCCCGATTACTATAGTTGTCAATCCCCCTCGGATTAACTTTTCGCTCTAATTATCTATTTTTTAGTATAGCCTAACAATTAGAAAAATTTTACTTTGACAACTAACCTTTAATTTTTTGGTGTGTTCCTGAAATATTTCTTATTAGTATAACCATTCCTTTGATAGGCTCAAACGAAACAAATGAGGGGGACACTTGCTGAATATATTTGCCTTTTCCCTGAGCCGATCGCGATCGTGAACAGTAGCGGTGAAATTCTAGCAATCAACGATGGTGCCTCGCTCTTTTGGCAACAGGATACAGAAGCCTTAATTGGTAAATCCCTCGCAGCGCTGCTGCAACAATCGCCGGAGCAGGTACAGGCATGGTTAAAGCTCTGTCAAAGCAATGCCCAGATGTTGGCTGCCCATTTTCCGATTCCCAACCCTGAGACGGATCAGTGGGTTATTGAAGGCATTGGCGTCAATCTGGATGATGAACCTGCGATTTTGACGCGGATTGTTCCTAGCTTTTGCCACAATCAGCAGTTACTCGCTGCCCAGTTGCAACAACTACAGGCCGAACTGGCTCGGCAAATTGCCCTTGTGACGGAATTGCAACAATGCCAACAAGCCCTAGAGCAGGAAAAACAGCACCTCCAGATCCTTGCGGAACGGGATCCCTTAACGGGGTTAGGCAATCGTCGCTTTTTTGACATAGCATTGAATCAGCTCTGGCAGCAGGCTCAAGACCAAGGCCATACTTTGACGCTGGCTATCATTGATATTGATGACTTCAAGGCCTATAACGACTGCTGTGGTCACTTAGCGGGCGATCGCGCCCTGCAACAGGTGGCTCAAACCCTTAGGGCCCATCTGCGCTCCAACGATATCATTGCTCGCTACGGCGGTGAGGAGTTTGCCCTTGTGCTCTCCCATGTTTCTGCTGATACGGCTCTACACATTGTTGAACGAATGCTCCATCATGTCCGAGAGATGAAAATCCCCCAAGGGGAGAGGGCGCACCATCCCTACATAACAGTCAGTGCTGGGTTATGCTTTGTTCCTGCCAAGGCAAGTGAGGGCACCTTAACGGAGATTTTTGCCATTGCTGATGCCGCCCTTTATCAGGCCAAGCAACAGGGGCGCGATCGCTGTGTTCTGCTGGAGTGGTCACACAATGGGTCTTCATAATCTTGGGGCTTGTGATACTGGTTGGCGATCGCCCCCGCCTCCGCTAGGATAAACTTGAGTTGCGTTTCCGCCAATGGCTATGAATACTGCACCGAACTACTTTATTGCCAGCCAAATGACGATTGAGCCGCAGATTATTGTGGCGCAGAAATTCAAAGATACCTTGGGGGAAGACGTTTCTAAGGCGTGGGCAAACTTTGTCGATTCTGGCCAACTGTGGGCACTGATTATTGGTCTGGCCATTGGCTGGATCTTTGGCAAGCTCCTGAATTTTTAGCCCTGAGAATCGCCCGTGACTGCCCAACCTCAGCCTTGGAGCCAGCGCTTTGAACAAGCCCTCCATCCGGCGATCGCCCGCTTTAATGCCAGTATTGGCTTTGACATTCGCCTCATTGAATACGACCTCAGCGGCTCCCAAGCCCATGCCCGCATGCTGGCAAAAACGGGGATTATTTCCCCTGAGGAAGCCGAAACGCTGATTCAAGGCCTAGAGCAAATTCGCCAAGAATACCGGGATGGCCAGTTTACCCCCGGTATTGAAGCCGAGGATGTGCACTTTGCCGTCGAACGCCGCCTCACAGAACTGGTTGGCGATGTGGGCAAGAAACTCCACACAGCGCGATCGCGCAACGATCAGGTGGGCACCGATATTCGCCTTTACCTGCGCTCAGAAATTGACCATATTCTTCGACAACTGCGACAGTGGCAGCGCACACTTCTGGATCTTGCAGAGTCCCACATTGAAACCTTGATTCCCGGCTACACTCACCTGCAACGGGCACAACCCCTGAGCTTGGCTCACCATCTGCTGGCCTACGTGGAAATGGCCGAGCGGGACAGCGAGCGACTACAGCAAATTCGTGAGCGGGTGAATGTCTCTCCCTTGGGAGCCGGGGCACTGGCGGGCACAACGTTTCCCATCGATCGCCACTACACAGCAGAGTTGTTGGGTTTTCGTGAACCCTATCGCAATAGCCTCGATGCCGTCAGCGATCGCGATTTTGCCATTGAATTTCTCTGTGCCGCTAGCTTGATCATGGTGCATCTATCGCGGCTCTCGGAGGAGATTATTCTGTGGGCCTCTGAGGAATTTGCCTTTGTCAAGCTCACCGACACCTGTGCCACGGGTTCTAGCATCATGCCCCAAAAGAAAAATCCCGATGTGCCGGAGTTGGTGCGGGGCAAAACAGGACGGGTGTTTGGCCATTTGCAAGCTCTCTTGGTGATTATGAAGGGGCTGCCCTTGGCCTACAACAAAGACTTGCAAGAGGATAAAGAGGCGCTTTTTGATGCTGTGGATACCGTCCGTGCCTGCCTAGAGGCAATGACGATCTTGATGGCCGAGGGGGTGGTGTTTCAACCGCAACGCTTGGCGGCGGCTGTGGAGAGCGATTTTGCCAATGCCACCGATGTGGCGGATTACTTGGCCAGTAAGGGGGTGCCCTTCCGTGAGGCTTATAACTTGGTGGGGCAGGTGGTGAAAACCTGTCTTGCTGAAGGGAAATTCCTCAAAGACCTCACCCTTGAAGAATGGCAAGCCCTGCACCCCGCCTTTGCAGCGGATATTTACGAACGCATTGCACCGCGACAGGTGGTGGCTGCCCGCAATAGCTACGGGGGCACAGGGTTTGATCAGGTGCGCCAAGCCCTCGCAGCGGCTCGCGATCGCCTTAATGATTTTTAATGAAAAATGGTGTCATTTACCCTTAGCCTGAAAAATAGACTGTACTGACGGTCGCTTTTAGAAACAAAACGTTGCAAATTTTTAAGAAGGATCTCGTGATGACGACGTCTCTAGCGACGAAATTGCGTGAAGGCACCAAAAAAGCCCACACCATGGCCGAGAACGTTGGCTTTGTGCGCTGCTTCCTCAAAGGCACCGTGGAAAAAAGCTCCTACCGCAAACTCGTTGCCAGCCTCTATCACGTTTACAGTGCCATGGAGCAGGAAATGGAACAGCTCAAAGACCATCCCATTGTGGGCAAGATTTACTTTCCGGAGCTGAACCGCAAAAATAGCCTTGAGCGAGATCTGACTTACTACTTTGGTTCCAATTGGCAGGAAGAAATTACGCCCTCGCCAGCCACACAGGCCTATGTAGCCCGCATTCATGAAGTGGCGAACACCGCCCCAGAACTGTTGGTGGCGCACTCCTACACCCGTTACCTTGGCGATCTTTCGGGCGGCCAAATCCTCAAGGGGATTGCTGAGCGGGCAATGAATCTCCAAGACGGCGAAGGCACCGCCTTTTATCGCTTTGAATCCATTAGTGACGAAAAGGCCTTTAAGCAACTCTATCGCCAACGCTTGGATGAACTGGCGGTGGATGAGGCAACGGCGGAGCGGATTGTGGATGAGGCCAATGCCGCCTTTGGTATGAATATGAAGATCTTCCAAGAACTGGAGGGCAACCTCATCAGAGCCATTGGCCAGTTGCTCTTTAATACGCTGACTCGTCGTAAACAGCGCGGCAGCACCGAATTGGCGACTGCTGAGTAGCCTAGAGGGTAAACTGAAAGGCCTTGACGAGCATCCCCGGCACCGTAATACCCCCAAGGGAACGACGTTCATAGGTGTCGGTGTGGGCAAACCAAAGCGGGGTGTCTGTCAAGGCTTCGAGGTTGTCTCCCCAAAACTCATAGAGACTGTCATCAAAGCGCAGGTCTGTAATGGGTGCAACAATTTTGCCCTGCTCTACCCAAAAGCAGGCGTAGCGGGTCATGCCGGTCATTCGTCCATTGGGGCGATCGCTCCAGTTGAGGTAGTGTAAATTGCCCACATAGAGACCCGTATCGAGGGCAGCCAGCACCTCCTGCTCTGGTAGCGTGCCCGGCAAGAGGAGGGGCGATCGCAGGGTTTCTTGGCGGTTGGCACCATTGGCCACAAGGTGGTATTCCTGAGCGGTGCGCCGACTAATGAGTAACGTTTGCAATTTGCCGCGATCAATCAATGACAAGCAAGGGGGCGCAATATCGCCATCGGCATTAAAGCGGGGCACCGTTCCGGTGGTAAAGTCCTCCTGCAAACTAAAGAGGGGAGAGAGGGTTGCCCCTTCCCGTAATTTGGCGAGGGCACTGCCGCCTTGACGATAGGCCGCTTCACTCACGGCTCCCCAAGAGAGCATCCCCACTAGCTCGGCTACCGCTGCCGGGGCAAAGTAGGTGCGATAGCATCCCGCTGCTAACTGACGGGGAGGCTGTTCCAATTGTGCTAACTGCTGGCGATCGCCCTCAATTTGAGCTTGATAGATGGCAGTGTCCCAATGGGTACTGGCATAGCTATTTTTCACCGCCTTGCCCGCCGCTGTAAAGAGAGAATAATCCAAGCAAAACGTTTCCGTAGCAAACCAGTGCTCCTGCCCAGCGGAGTTAAAGCTCCCACGAGCGATCGTCCCCCCACTGTAAATGCCCACAAAATCAAAGCCTTGAACGGGTGTCAGAATTGTCTCTACCACTGAGTCAGGATCAGGTAAGCGGCCAAGGTAAGTGTCTTGAATCGAACCGGTATCCGTTGGCGGTACAAGGTAAGGATCCACAGGGAGTTGCACCGTTTCTGAACGCAATGCGGCCAAGTGCTCTAGGGCAGCCGCTAGATCCGCCGTTCCCGTATAGGGAAACGAGGTGCTTGCCGTCCGTTGCTGCGATTGCAACCGCAGGGTTACCACCGTATCTTCTACGGTGCCAATTTGCCGCACCCGCGCCCGATTGAAGCGAATAAACTGGCTGGATTCACTGGCAATTTCAACGAAAAGCGCCTCTGCCGGTTTCAGGGCAGCAAACAGCTCATGGCTCAGGTGCTGAGCAGCAGAAAAGTCAAGGGTCATGCGGCGCAGAGTTTTTGTGAAGATTCTCAAAGGTATTCCTTAGATTAGCGCATTCCCCCCCTGCATATCCTTCAAGCGTCTTGCATTGTGGCTCTGCCTAGGGCACGCTGAGACAAGAATCGCTTAATAGTTCCGCTTCATGTACTTGGTCACGGGTGCCACAGGACAATTGGGTTTGCGGGTGGTGCGCCGCTGTATCACGTTGGGGCTGCCGGTACGAGCCTTTGTGCGCCTGACGAGCCAATACGATCTCCTCAAGGAATGGGGTGCTGAGATTTTCATTGGCGATCTGCAACAGCCCCGCGATATTCAGGCTGCCATGGCGGGCGTGGAGGCGGTGATTTGCTGCCATGGTAGTCAGTTACTCAGCCGTGCCATTCAGGCGATTGATTACCGTGCTACGTTGGATGTGATTCAGGCGGCTCAGGAACAGGGGGTACGCCATGTAACCTTGATTTCTCCTTTGGCGGTGACGGGCGATCGCCAGCAGTCCCCCTTTCTCAAGGCCAAGTACGAAGTCGAGCAGGTGCTCATCAGCAGTGGCCTCAACTATGCCATTTTCCGCTGCCCCACCCTTATGTCTAGTTTGCTGCCCCTTGCGGAGCGCTTTCAGCAGACGGGGGTTTACATTGTCCTTGGAGATCCCCAGCACCGCCTGCAACTGCTCAGTCCCGAGGATTTAGCCCGCTGTATTCTCGTGGCTAGTCAAGCCAGCCAACCGGCCATTTTTAGCTTGGCACATCCAGAGGTCTTAACCCGCCAAGAGATTGCCGATCGCCTTGGTCGCTTTTTCAATAAACGCCCCTTTGTCATGACGGTTCCCCTAGCCGTGATTGACGGCGCTCGTCAGTTTTTGGGAGTGATGAATCGGGATCTTGAGGCCAGCCTAGGAACGCTGCGAACCCTATTGGCCTATGAAAGTCTCTGCCCTGCCAGTGAAATTGAACGTGCCCAAACCTATTTTCAACTCTCCTTTGAGTCCTTAGAGACATTCTTGGATCGCTACTTCTAGCCGCGAATATCCCCACAGGGGCGATCGCGATAGGCCTGCCAATAGCGATTAAACGTGACCCAGTCAAAACTACGCGGATCCATGCGCTCGCCAGAGCGATCCACCGCCGCATGGGTGGTTACCCGTTGGAGATCAATGCCCGTTTGCGCCACCAGCCATGCCAAGGTACGGTACTGAGCATCGGTATAGCCCGCATGGGTAGAACCATTATGGCGACCTTCAGGAGGGGTTTCTAGGGAAAAGTGGAGGGCAAAATTGTTCACCGAAGGGGCAAGGCGGAGGTTGGTCTGCACCGTTTCCCTGCCAAAGACAGAGTTGCCCGCACCATAGGCACGCTTGGACCAAGGCACTAAGTGCAGCAGCCAACCCCTGAGGGTAATCAGTTCATGGTAGCTGGCTTGATCTTCATCGCGGGGATGCGGTGTTTGGAAAAAATCCAGCGTAGATTGGGCAGAGGCCACAGTTTCATGCAAAACAATCAGCGGTGCATTGTCCACCACTTGACCCCGAATATCGGTACGGTAGCGATCGCCAAAATTGGTGCGGTCGATGGGGACACTGTACCAAGGGGGCGTAAATAAACACTGTTGATGAACTTGGCGGACTTGAGCAAAAAGGCGTTCATAGGGGGCGCCATCACTGCGTTGTAGAGGCAGCAGGGTATTCTCTGGCAGCGGGGGTGAGGGCGATGAGTCCGTTGGCGGATCAAATTGGGGATCATCAATGGAGACCGCTTGACTCAAATCAAGGGGGCGATCGCCACTGGGGATAGAGCCAATCATCACACTCCACAGGGACAGCACAACCACGGTAGCGATCGCCAGCGAAATCATCAACCGCAGGCCTCGGAAACGACGCAGCATAGGCAGAACGGAACCAATTTGGCACAATACAATCAAACCCTAAGCCAAAAATTTGGGATCAGCAAGCGGATGATTATTGTTCTAAAAAGTGGCACCCCCGGTGAAGAGATTGAGCGGGTCAGTAGTGAGATGCGCACTTGGGGACTCACCCCCGAAAAAATTGTGGGCAAGCACAAAGTCGTTATTGGTCTTGTCGGCGAAACTGCGGAACTCGATCCCCTGCGAATTCAGGAAATTAGCCCTTGGATTGAACACGTTCTGCGAGTTGAGCAGCCCTTCAAGCGAGCCAGTCGCGAGTATCGCCACGGTGAACCCAGTGAAGTGGTGGTGCCAACGCCCAACGGCGAAGTTATTTTCGGCGAAGGCCATGAGGTAGTGGTGGTGGCAGGACCTTGCTCCGTTGAAAATGAAGCGATGATCCTTGAAACGGCGCAGCGGGTGAAAGCGGCGGGTGCCAAGTTTCTCCGCGGTGGTGCCTATAAACCCCGTACCTCCCCCTATGCCTTCCAAGGCCATGGTGAAAGTGCCCTTGATCTGTTGGCAGCAGCAAAAGAAAAAACGGGCTTGGGCATCATTACCGAAGTCATGGACGCAGCGGATCTAGACAAAATTGCTGAAGTGGCCGATGTGCTGCAAATTGGTGCCCGTAACATGCAAAACTTTTCGCTTCTCAAGCGGGTGGGTGCCCAACCCAAACCCGTGCTTTTGAAACGGGGGATGTCTGCCACCATCGAGGAATGGCTGATGGCTGCTGAGTACATTTTGGCGGCAGGGAACCCCAATGTGATTCTCTGTGAACGGGGCATTCGCACCTTTGACCGTGAATATACCCGCAATACCTTGGATTTAGCAGCGATTCCGGTGCTGCGCAAGCTCACCCATCTGCCGATTATGATTGACCCCAGTCATGGCACCGGCTGGGCAGAATTTGTTCCGCCGATGGCCAAAGCCGCCGTGGCCGCAGGCGCCGATGCCCTGATGATTGAAGTGCACCCCAACCCAGCAAAAGCCCTCTCCGATGGTGCCCAATCCCTCACGCCGGATCAGTTTGATGAGTTGATGCAAGCCCTGCAACGTCCCCTTGTGAGTCTCAGTCGATAGGCTGCCCAAATGACCGATATGCTGGTCAAGCTCTACGAGCTAGCGGTGGATTGGCCCGCCGTCATGGCGCATCAGCAGCAGGGGATTCACTACCGCCAGCCTTTGGGGTCAGAAGTGGATGGCATTGTCCAGTGGGTGGGCGATCGCTTTAGTGCCGGTTGGCGCAGTGAAGTGGCTCTTGCCTTGAGTCAGCGTCCGCCACGGGGACTGATTGCCGTTGAAAATGGCGAACTTCTAGGCTTTGCCTGCTACGATGCAGCCGCCCTGGGACTGTTTGGGCCAATGGCTGTGGCCGAACCCTATCGCGGGCGGGGGATTGGTCGCCTGCTGTTGCAGTTAACCTTGGCTCAGATGCAGGCAGCGGGCTATGCCTATGCCGTGATTGGCTGGGTTTCCTCAGAGGACTTTTATGCAAAGACCGTTGGTGCCATGCCGATTCCCAATTCGCGGCCCGGACTCTGGCAAACGGCCTTAAACCTTGGGCAGTTGACTAACCCGTCAGGCTCTTAACGAGGAGGCCAAGGACAAATCCCAAACCAGCAAAGCGGACAAAGTGCCAAAAGTTTTCTTGAGCCAGAATGTCCTGCCAGCATTCCCGCGCTGCTTCCCCTAAATGGAACAGGAGGGTCAGGCCAAACTCCGCCTCTAGTTGCCGCAGCTCTTGGACGAGGCGATCGCGCTCTTGATCTAGGGCAGCCTGATTACGTCCTTTTAACCGTGCTTGGGTGGCTTTGATCTGCTCGTACTCACGGTAAAGCTCTGCCATCCGTGTTTGCGTCTCTTCATAAACCTGACGCACCTCATCTTGGGGTTCCACAACCTAGCCCCCATGACTGCGGGGATCATCACTGCGTTGGCGGGCGAGGGGACTCGTGAGTTGGGACATTTCACCCGTCAGTTGACCGTAGGGCAAGGGGAGGTTATTGCTGAGGGCTTCAAGATTTTTGGCCATCACTTCCTTGGGTTGCAGGCCGATCGCCACTGCTTGGGGTTCCAAGTGCCGATTCAGAAAGACAAAATGGGGAATGCCATCCACATTAAAGCGCTCAATTTCCGGTAGCCACTTGGTGTTGTCCACATTCAGCATGACGAAGTTCAGGCGATCGCGATATTGCGCCTTTAATTCCGCCAAATCCTTGGCCATGGCGCGACAGGTGCTACACCAGTTGGCGTAAAACTCCAAAAGTGTCGGCTTGCCATTGACTTGAGCCTCCTCCCAAGGGGTGGCTTGGCGGGCTTGCTCGGCGAGGGTGAGGGGTTGATTGCTACTGCGCAGACCCGCCAATAGGGCAAGACTAATGAGAATGGCGACAACAGCAATCACAAAATTCCGTAACCGTTGACCACTGGCTGCCGTTGCTGCTCCCATAGGGCATTCCTTGCACGTCTTAACACGTTGATCCTAGCGGATTTTCTTCCCAAGAGTTGCCCCATGTTGACGTAACACAGCGCTTTTCACAGGGATTGAACGGCTTTGAAAGGTTCAAACTTCTTTGACACTCATCCCGCTAACGCTAGGCGTATAGCAGGAGATTCCCCGTTCACAGAGTCATAGAACAAGCTCCTATCCGCTTTGTGTACCGTTTTTTAGAAACAGGCTATACCTTTGCTATGATAGATATTCTGGAACTTGGGCGGTTAACTCAGTTGGTAGAGTATCTCGTTTACACCGAGGCTGTCGGGGGTTCGAGTCCCTCACCGCCCATCCTAAAATCAATGCCTCAGGAATCTTCGCTATCTTTGATCTGAGATTGCCGCTGCTGGCGTAACCATGTGGCTTCATCCAAGCTGTCTTTGGCCACGACGATGTACTCATTCTCTTGGTGATCAATAATTAAAATCTCCTGACCATGCTGGGGGGTGACCGTTGCCCAAGGGGGGAGCACTGCCGGCAGAATCAGCCGATTGCGATTGGCATCCAAAACACTCACTTGGCCAATACCAGTACCACTGTGGGGAATATGGGCAGAACTGACGTGGCCACTGCACCCCAGCAGGCGATCGCGACTGGTATCTTCACTAAACTGCGCAAAAATTTGCCCCAAAGGCCGTGAACACAGCCCCCCAATTGTTAGCGCCAACAGCAGTGCCGCGATCGCAATCACCCCAGACCACACCACCCCCGGCCAACTGCCACTCAGGGTGTAAAAGAGAACATTAAAAAACCAGCCCAGCACGCCCAAAAGGCTAAAGTCTAAGGCGAGCAAGAGAATGAGGGGCGCTCTCCCCACCCCCAACCAATGCAAAATTGTCAGAAATGAGATGCCCTCCTCTAGATCGACCTCCACTTCCAAGGGATCGGCATCTCCCTCTAGCTCGACCTCTTCAGCGCCCACATCGCCAAAGATCACCGTCAAAAAGAGCAAGACCCCCATGCCCAAGACAATCCAGTAGGGAGTGTGAATCAAGTGAAATAGCATTGCCTTAGTACATAAAGGGATTTTCAGGCTCAGGAATCGGCGTTATCGTCTCAGCAACCAATACCAATTGGCGGCGGTCGTTGAGGGTTTCTGTGGTCATCCGACCTTCAACGCGAAACCACTGATCTTGGGGATAGGCTTGGCGCGATCGCCCCAATTTCACGGGCAGTCCCACAGGATAGGCATCCGCTGCACAACAGGTAATGACAAAACGGGTGAGCGTGAGATAAGTCTCTGGCAGTTGGGGACTATGAACCGCAAATCCCTCAATGCGAGCGGGCAACCCCCTATAGGCATCGGGTTCGGGATAGACATCAAGGGTGCGAATCCAGTCAATGAGCGTCCGCTCCTCAGGCCGTTGATTGAGGCGAAAGGCCACTGGACTATTGCGGGTCACTGTCAAGCCATCCTCGAGACCGCGATGAATGGCCGTGGCACTATTGAAAGGACGGGGCGTCATCACCAAACCCACGACTGCCGCGAAAATCAGAATACTGAGCGTCCAACGAGCCGGTAAGAGGGCAACATGCTGCACAGGTGTCACTCGCCCCCGCCATAACCGCCACCCTTGCCAACCACTCACAGCAACTAAAAGAAACCCAGCGGCGATCGCCAGTCCAAAGTAGTTGGGGTGAATCAGTAACCCCAGTCGCCCCTGCAACCAATATCGAAGAAACAACATTCCCCAGAGGAGAAGTGCCCCAACCGTCCACCACTCTTGCTGTAGCCAGCGACGGCGCATCATCATGCGTTGGACACGCGGAGAATAGCGATTGGAGGAGCTAGAAAACATCGGGCGGTGGAAAATTCGCCATCCCTAAACATTCTAGGGGGAATCCTGCCACTGCGGGCTTAGCTCACGAAAGTTAAAGAGGGTGGCCTTGGGATGGCACTGGGCACAACCATCGAGGGTGACGGGCTGCGGCACCGCAACACGGGGATGGAGGATACGAAAGAAGGGCGATCGCCCGACGCGAAAGGGAATTTGGGCATCGTTGGGCAGGGGTCGCGAATAGGTGCGCAAATAGTTCCACAGGGGAACCAGCTCTGGGCGGGGAATGGGTTCGAGGGTTGCGCCGTAGTGATTGGTATCTTGAATCAGTACCTGCCATGCCGGAGTGGGCAATGTTTCCGGGGGGACTGCGAGGTGACAACTGCCACAGCGCCGCAGATAGATTTGCGCTCCCAACTGGGCATTCAAGGGCAAAACATCGACGGTACCGCTCCAGTCGGGGGTGGCGATCGCTGCTAAGGCTGTACCCACTAGGGCACAGAGCATCAAAAGAACTGCCCCTACCCGCCAACGCCAGTGGTGTCTAATCTTGGATATACTCAAGCCCTTCATCCAAACAAAACTGTGCCCGCATCAGTTCTCGGCCGAGATAGGCCGCATGGTCAAACATCGTCACCAGTTGGCGATCCTTTTCAAAGAGTTCAATGCACAACTCCTTGGCTGTTCGACCGCTAAGTACTAGATCGGGTTCCCGCGTTACTTTCCCTTTGGTGGGAATGGGTTCTCCCGTATCGGGATCCACCGCTAAGCCCTTCTCATTGATGTCATTGGGATAGTGTTTCATCCAGATCAGTTCTTGCGCAGGGTCAATGTAGATAATGAAATACCCTGCCGGATCGAGATGAATAAATCGCTGCGATAGCTTGTTGTCAAGCGCCGTGCGTTCTGCTTTGCTCAACGCCTATCTTTCCTCTAATGGATCCACTCTATTATTGTACGGCGAACTCGACTGGAATCTGCGGGCCGAGCCTTGAGTTTTGGGACATTCGCGTTATAATGAGAATTGCGCAAAAATTTCGGCTCAGTAGCTCAGTGGTTAGAGCAGGGGACTCATAAGCCCAAGGTCGCAGGTTCAAATCCCGCCTGAGCCACTTCTTATGACGATTCAAACTATACGGTTGCTGCCTCTAGCTCGACTCCTTCTAGCAAGTCATTCACGGGGAAGCGATCGAGGAGGTAGCGTGCCTGCTGGGCGCTTTGGCGGAGTTGGGGACTGGTGTGGGGCGCATGGGGAATCTGGGAAAGAAAATCGAGGGTGCGCCGCAGCAACCGCACAATATCGCCGGCATCGAGATTGGTTTCAGTGCACAATTCATGCCACGGCGTGCCCAAGGCCCACTGCTCTACCAAGCCAATGAGATCCCACTCGTACCAGAGGGGAAAGATGATGTGATGGCGACGCTGCACCTGAAACAGTCGGCGGCGAATCGGACTAAGGGCGGCAAGGCGTTCTTCCACTTCACTGGGAATGGGGTAGTTGCACCAACTGTCGGAACGGGGCGTTTCAGTCACTAGAGCTGCGATCGCTGCCGCCAAGAGGTGGGGGGGCAAGTCATCGAGTTCACCAGAGGCCAAGGCCAGAGCCAACCACAGTTCATTTTCGCCGCGCAGAGCAGCGGCCATTTCCCCAAGGGGGGTGGGGGTTAGGTCGTTGAGGCCACCAAAGTCCTGCAGGGCAGCAATGAGGGCAAGAAATTGCTCCCAGTGGCGTTGGGACTGTTGCTGGAGCTTGTGCTGGCGATCGCGCAGTTCCGTTTGTAGCCGTTCTTCGCGACGAACTAAGCGTAGCAGCGAATGGACATTTTGCGGCAGACTGGCTTGGAGTTGCGTGAGTTTGGCCTCAAGGTCAGCGATTTTAGCGGCTTGAGCCGCCACTTCCGGCGCGGCTAAGACAGGTGGCAGATCCGGGAGGGTACCGAGGTAGTGATTCGCCTCATTGCAGGGATAACTTTCCCCTAGGCGCAGTTTCATTGCCTCTGGGGGCGGGGGGAGATTGCTACAGGGGGGGCGATCGGGATAGACAGCCAAAATGTCATCAATGCCAACGACCCGAAAGCGACCATCAGCCGCAAGGCACAGCCAGTGGGGCAACTGCCCGGAACCAGCAACGGGTTGACAGAGGACGGCGGCTAAGGGGGGATGGTCTCGCAGGGGGGATTTGATATGGAGCCATGTCCCCGGCGGCACCGCCATCATAAAGGGGAGGAGTTCTTGGGCACGTTCCTGCTCCGCCTGCTGTTCGAGGATTTTCAGGAGGCGTTGATCCTGTCGTAGCCGTTCCCGCAGCTTTTGATACTGCGCTAGTTGCTGCCGATCAATGCCTGTGAGGCGTTGTTGCACGGTTTGCAATTCCGTTTCCAGTTGGGCGATCGCCTGCCGTTGGGGCGTGAGTTGCAATGTGGCCAAATACTGCCCAAAACTGCGCTCCACCAATTCCCGCGCTTCTTCAAGGGTGTGGCGTTGGAGCAGGTTCAAGACCATGCCATAGCTGGGGGTAAATTGGCTAATGAGGGGATCCGGGGCGGCGGTGGCCAAAAATGCCGCTTCATGGGCGCCCTCAAAGGGGGTTTGCAGCGTCACCACATGACCCACGGTATCCATACCGCGGCGGCCGGCTCGCCCTGCCATTTGCAAAAATTCAGAGGCCGTCAGGAGGCGATGACCACTGTCGGTGCGCTTCGAAAGGGTGGAAATGACGGTGGTGCGCGCGGGCATATTGATCCCTGCGGCCAGCGTTTCCGTGGCAAAGACGAGTTTGATCAGGCCTTCTTGAAAGAGGGTTTCCACAAGGGTTTTCACCACGGGTAGCACCCCGGCATGGTGAGCGGCAATCCCTTGGTAGAGGGGGGCAATCATTTGCGGGGCAACAATGTCCTGATGTTGTGCCAAAAAGGCCTCGACCCGCTCCGCTAGTGCTTGCTGTTCTGCCTTGGTGAGGAGATTCATGCCCAGGACCTCTTGAACCGCTTGGTCACAGCCGCGCCGACTAAAGATAAAGTAAATGGCCGGCAGCATCTCCCGCTGTTGCAGTTGGCTGACCACGTAGCGGATGCTCAAAAAGTCCCGCTTGCCGCCGCGTCGCCGCAGTTCGGGCTGGCCGTGGAGCTTCGGGTTGAGGCGTTTGCGTTGGCCGTCCAAGAGGGGGAAGAGTCCCTTGCTGTTGCAAAAGTAAAAGTGCAGCGGTATCGGTCGCCAGTCGGAGTAGATCAGTTCAGCATCCCCATGGACGGATTGAATCCAGTCGGTGAGTTGTTCGCCGTTGGCGATCGTGGCGGAGAGGGCGACTAGTTGAATTTCCTTGGGGCAGTAGATGATCGATTCTTCCCAAACGGTGCCCCGCTGGCGATCGTTCATGTAGTGGCATTCATCGAGCACCACCACTTCAACCCCCGCAAGGGAGGTACCCACTTCGCCAATGGGAGTGCCGTAGAGCATATTGCGGAAAATTTCCGTCGTCATCACCAGAATCGGGGCATCGCGGTTAATCGAGACATCCCCGGTCAAGAGGCCGACCTGCTCTGCACCAAACTGCTGCTGAAAGTCACGCCACTTCTGGTTTGAGAGTGCCTTGAGGGGGGTGGTGTAAAAAACCCGCTGCTGCCGCGTCAGGGCACGGTGAATCGCATACTCACCAATGAGGGTTTTACCTGACCCCGTAGGAGCACAGACCACCACAGAGCGACCGGCATCAAGGGCAGCGATCGCCGCTTCTTGAAAGGCATCCAGTTCAAAGGGGAGTTGGGCAAGGAAGTCTGCTAGGGCCGGCGATCGCTCACTCATGGGGTAGGTGTCGGCTCCTGCTGCACCAGAACTTCACCCCTGAGGAGCCGTGCCGCCGCATCCAGTAATTGCTCCTCGAGATAGGGCTTGGTAAAGTAGCCCCGTGCCCCCAGTTGTGCGGCCATCTTGCGGTGGCGATCGGCGCCCCGTGAGGTCAGCATGGCGATCGGCAGATGGTTGAGTTTGGGATCTTTTTGAATCCGCGAGAGCAACTCCAAGCCATCCATGCGTGGCATCTCAATGTCACAAAAGACTAAGTCACAGGGCAAGCCAGAGCGCAGTTTTTCCCACGCATCTTGACCATCCCGTGCCTGCTCAACGCGGTAGCCTGCCCGCGTAAAGGTCATTGAGAGCAACTCCCGCACTGTAATCGAGTCGTCGATAATCAGCACCAAGGGTTCGGAGGCTTCCTCGGGTTCCGCAACATCCATGGTGTGACCAAAGCCACGCCAGTCGCGATCCATGCGTCCTAGGGACAGGTCAATAATTTCCAGCACGTCGGCGATCGCCATCGCGCGACCATCCCCTTGAACTGTGACTCCCGCTACCCCCACCGGCTTCGGCACCGGTCCAGACAACTGCTTAATCACGATTTCCTGTTCGCCGATGACCTGATCCACCTCCATGGCCACGAGATCATCGCCGCTGCGCAGCACAACAATTGAGACCATGCCATCGTCTTGGCTGCTCCCGCCATAGACATTGCTGCGGCTAATATTGCGGCTGTACTTGAGCAAGTCCCCAAGTTTACGCACTGGCAGCAGGCGATCGTGCCACGAGAGGACACGTTGACCATCTTCTAGGGTTTGGATGCGCTCTTGGGGAATATCCAGCATATCCTCCACACCGTCAATGGGGAAAGCAATGCGGCAGTGGTTATCAATGCAGCAGAGGGCTTTGGTAATGCTCAGCGTCAGCGGCAAGCGGATCGTAAAGGTGGTGCCTTTGCCCACCGTAGAGTCAATGTTAATCGTGCCGCGAATGTCCTCCAGATTTTTGCGCACCACATCCATCCCCACACCGCGACCGGCAAGGGCATCGGCTTGATCTTTGGTGCTAAATCCCGACTGGAAGAGGAAGGCATAGACCTCTTGGCGCGACAGGTTGGGGGCATCCGCCTCCTTCAGGAGACCCTTCTCGATTGCCTTGCGTTTTACCCGTTCTGGGTCAATCCCCGCTCCATCGTCACTGACGGAGATAATCGCTTGACTGCCTTGATAGAAGGCTCGCACGCGAATCAGGCCTTTTTCAGGTTTGCCCAATCGCCGCCGCTCTTCGGGGGGTTCAATACCGTGATAGACGGCGTTATTGATCAGGTGGGTCATCGGGTCAAAGAGCTTTTCGAGAATGCCCTTGTCAATGAGGGTATCTTCCCCTTCAATCTTCAGTTCCACCTGTTTGCCAATGGTACTGGCAACGCGGCGCACGGCACCCGGCAAGCGGACAGACATTTCACGGAAGGGCACCATTCGTGAGCGGCTCAACCCCTCTTGAACTTGGGTAGTGACTTGACGAAACTGCCGTGCCACCTGCTCCACTTCATCAATCACGTACTGGATGTCATCCGCTGCCTCCCGCACCCGCACGATCCGCTCAATCACCTCCTGAGAGAGGGTGTGGAAACCGGTAAAGCGATCCATTTCCAAGGCATCAAACTCGACCCCCGTGGCGTGGGTTCCCCGTTCCCCTTGGCCATTGGCTGCCCGTGCTGTCGTTACGCCCAACAGTGAACTCTCAAGGAGCGATCGCTCGTAGAGGTCTTGCATTTGTTGGCTGACATCCCCAAGTTGTTGGACTTGGTAGAGCAAGTTATCAAGAAACTGCCGCAGGCGTTCTTGGGTGTCTTCGAGGCTATTGCGGTTGACCACCAACTCCCCAACGAGGTTACTCAAGGTATCGAGGTGGCGTACGGGTACCCGCATGGTTTGCTCCACCAAGGCGCTACCTTTTGGCCCTGCCCCGGCTCGGCGAGGAGTGGCCGCCTTCGCACTACTCCCTGCGGGTTGGGGAATTAATTTCTCTAAATCGGCAAAACTATCATCCGCAGTCGAGGGGGCTGTTGTGGCCGGCGGTGGGGTGGGTGCCGTAGGGGTGGCTTGACCCAAGAGTTGCTCGAGATCCTCAAAGGCCGGTGGCGCCACCGTCTCTAAAAGCTGATCCAATTCGTTGAACGTGGCAGCCTCAGCTGGGGTTGTACTCGTTGCACTTTGCTCAATCAACCCCTCCAATTCCTCTAGGACGCTTTCGGGGGTGGCAGGCACAGTGGCATCATTCATCAGTGCCTCCAGTTCAGCCATGCTGGCAGCTTCAGGGGAGGGAATGGATTCCTCCACCACCGCTTCGGGTTCCGTCATGCCTGCAGCTTCAGGAGAGGTGAAGGAGGCTTCCATGAGGGATTCTCGCTCGGTAATGCTACTAGCAGTCTCAGGAGCGGGTACAATCTCCTCCACTAGGGGTTCGGGTTCAGCAATATTTGCCGCTGTGACTTCAGGCATACTTGGCTCAGCGATCGCCGGTGCCTCGGATAGCGTTTCTGCCCAAGGATCATCAGGGCTTGGCGGAGCAATAAATTCCGCGAGGGCTTCTTCCGCCGCATTATCCACAACCAAGTTTTCTAGGACATCGTTGAGACCCGGCACCTCTTCGAGGAACTCAGCCACATCCTCAGCAACATCACTGAGAGCAGGGATCTCAAAGTCCTCTTCTAAGGGAAGCAGATCGGGAGCCTCAGTGGTTTCCACCTCACCCAAAAAGTCTTCTAGGGAAGCAACTGCCTCATCAAGAGCGGCCATCTCTGAGGGGGCTTCCTCGGCGAATTGTTCAAGGAATGCATCCAGACCAAGTTCGACGGGTTCTGCGGCTGCACTCTCCTCAAGAGGACGGTCAAGTATCAAGGGCGCCTCAAGGGCCTCAGCCATACTTTCGGCGATCGCTGGCGGTGTGAGGTCATCGAGGGAGGCTTCCTCCACCTCCGCAGAGACCAGCTCACCCGAGAGTTCTTCAATTTCATCGAGAATGGCATCAAGGCGGGGTTCTGCCTCAGGCAACTCCTCAGCAGCGGTTATGTTCAAAAAGTCGGAAATCTCCTCATCAAAGGCCGCTTCATCCCCCAGCTCTAAACTGGCCAAATCCTCCTCAAGGGTGTCCTCCAGCCAGGCCGTCGGCAGCGCTGTGGCATCACTAAAAATGTCACTCAATTCTTGGAAATCAGTCCCACTCTTCTCACCAAAAACAGTGACACCATCGCCACCGCTGCTCATTGGCTCCATTGGCTCGGAAATCTCTTCTTCAGGCACCCTCACCTCTAGCGGAGCAACCTCAGAGGCCATTTCAAGGGGTTGCAGTGGTTCCTCAAGGGTGACGGGAGCTGATTCTAAGACCACAGGCTCTGGCGCTTCTGGAACAACAGCCGGCGCTTCCTCAATCACAGGGGGCTGAAGCGCCACTAAACTGTCACTGGGACGAATCGCACTGCCTTGACCATTGAGCACCAAGTCGCGAGCCGCCATAATCTCTTTAATCACCACGGGTGCCAAGGCCGTGAGGGGCTGAGCTGTGTTACTCACCGCCTGTTGGGCGATCGCCAGCAGTTCAACCCACTGGGGCAGCGCAAAGGTTTCCCCCAATTGACCCAAATTAGAACAGGCCTCCGCCAATTCTTGCCGCACTTGGGGCGAATCGGGTTGCTTAAAGAGTTGCAACATTGCCCGCAAGCGATCGGGCACCTCCGTTTGAAAGACTAAGCGGTAGCTGGAGTCAGCAACGGGTTGCACCGGCGGCTTAACGGGTTCGGCCACAGGGGGAGAAGGCGCAGCTACAGGGGGCGCCACCTCTGCTCCTTGGGTCAGGTGGCTCAAGTGGGCTTGCAGTTGATTGAAGACTGGCTCCACCCGATTCAGCGTTGCCGTTGCTGTCTCCTCCGTCAAACCAAAGGGGCCTTGCAATTCATCGAGGAGTTCCCGCAGCGCATCAAAGGCTTGCAAAAAGAGTTGCTCTAGGGTTTCATCCACCGTTACGGGGTGTTCCCGCAGAATTTTGAAGTAGTCCTCCAGCTTGTGGGCGGTGTGCTGAATGCTATGGAGTCCGAGCATAGCCGCTCCCCCTTTGACGGAGTGGGCTGCCCGAAACATTTCACTCATCGCCTCGGGGTCATTGACCACCTGCTGGAGATTCATCAAACTGTCTTCAATGGTGGTCAGGTGTTCCTGCGCCTCCTCAATGAAGTAGCCAAGAATGCGCTTTTGTTGATCGCTTTGCATAGCCCCCTCCCGGATTGCTTAGGCTTGATCTTCAGTATTTTCAACGCGGAACCGTTCCACCGATGCCTGCAAGTTGCGCGCCACACTCACTAGACCTTGCAACGAGTCAGACACCCGCTGTGCCTCCTGAGAGGTGGCCTGCGCTGTCAACTCAATGGATTGCATCACCTGAGCCATGGCTCGCGCCGATTCTGTTTGCTCGACCGTAGCGTTGGTAATCGAGCGCACAAGGGTATCAATTTGCGAGGACACTTGGATGATGTCCTCAAGAGCATGCTTGGCCTGTTCTGCTCGCTTGGTGCCCTCAATCACCTGCTGTGTGCCCTCTTCCATGGCGGTCATCACCGCGCCGGTTTCACTTTGAATTTGCAACACAATCTGCTCAATTTCTTTCGAGGCTTTGGCTGAGCGGTCTGCCAGTTGGCGCACCTCATCGGCGACCACCGCAAACCCCCGACCTGCTTCCCCAGCTCGTGCGGCCTCAATACTGGCGTTCAAGGCCAACAGGTTCGTGCGGTTGGCGATCGACGAGATCACACCGACAATCTTGGCAATCTCTTGGGAAGATTCCGCTAGGCGCTTCACCTTGCGGGTGGTCTCGGCCACCGTTTCCCGAATTTGCAAAATACCCGCCACTGTGCGTTCCACCGCCTCACCACCACGGAGGGCTGTTTCTGAAGCATTGCGTGCCACCTCATTAGCTTCTTGGGCACTTTCGGCCACCCGCTGAATCGCATTGGTCATCATCTGCACCGAGTTCAGGGTGACGGCTAGCTCCTCCGCTTGCCGCAGAGCATCTGCTGAGAGACTACGGGCAAAAGTTTCGTTTTCTGCCGCACCGCGACTCACCTGCTGGGCGGCAATTTTCACCTGTTGCACAATCGTCCGCAGGTTGTGAATTGTCAGGTTAAAGGAGTCGGCCACTGCGCCGAGCACGTCCGCTGTCACTTCCGCTTGTACGGTCAGGTCACCGCGGGCAGCCCCCTCCACATCATCGAGGAGTCGGATCACTTGGCGCTGTAAATCATCCCGCTGCCGTTCGTTTTCCTCTGCTTTTTTCTGGGCATCAGCAGTAATTTGCTGGATGGTATCCGTCATTTGGTTAAAGCTTTGTGCCAAGAGTCCCAGTTCATCGTTACTGGTGACCGGCACCCGCGCCGTCATATCACCGGCAATCACGGCATTACACTGTGCCTGCAAATCCGTACAGAAGCGCTTGATGCGGCTGACACTGCGCTGCCCCATGGCATAGACGGCCACCCCGGCGGTGAGACCAGCAGCAGTACCACTCACTAAAGGCGCAGGGCCGGAGGCACTAAAGCCTAAACTAACGGCACCCGCAGCCAAGGCGGAAAGGACACCACTGGTTACGGCTGAGGTAATGTTTTGCTGGCCAAAGGAACTCGTGGCCGTTGAGGTTGCTGGGACTGTTCTAGCCACAGGACTAGGACTACGGGAAGGTGTTGGCGCAGTAGCTGCTGGTGCTGCAACGGGTACTTGCTCGGTAAAGGCTGACAGATCCTGACTTGCTGCAGGGGGTGGGGTTTCAGCGCGGCTAGCAGTGCTTTGACTCAGGTCGAGGCTAAAATCGGCCAAGTCCTCAAGACTTTGCTGGCTGAGATCAAATTCATCCGGTAAAACTGCAAAGGTCTCGGTGCCGGCATCGGCCATCACGGTGGCATCTGAGCCAACAGCCCCCATACCATGCACTTGAGGATTGGCAATGGTCATTTCATCATCAAATCCCGCACCGGAGAGATCTGCATTGCCAAAGGAGAGATCCTCTAGGTTAAAGTCGGCAATGGATTCAAAGGGTTCAGCACCACCAGAGCTCGCTTCCCCTTGCGCGATCGCTGGTGCCTCTGGCTCCCTAACGGTTTCACCTGCGGGAAACTCAGACATGGCGATCGTTTGCTCATCCTCAAAGGTAGCGGGGTCAAAGGCCTCAGGAGACAGGGGTTCTGCCACAATATCTGGGGCTTCAAAAGCCTCAAGGGAAACCGAAAAGTCGCCAAAGAGATCGTCTTCCTCCTCGGCTGCATCAGAGGAACTTAATTCCGGCTGCGGCAACAATTCAATGGCATCTGCCGCCTCATTGGTCAACAAATCACTGATACCAGCGGCAGAGGTAGAGACTTCAGGAACATTGGTCTCAATGGATTCCGTCAGATTTGGCAAGAGGCTCTCTTCAGGAATGCTGGCTGCTGGGGCTTCCTCAATATCGCCAAAGAGACTTTCTGCCGACATATTTGCCGCTAGGGATTCCTCAAGACCGGGAAAAAGGCTCTCTTCAGAAGCGTTGGCTTCTCCCGATTCTGTAAGCCCCCCAAAGAGACTCTCTTCAGATACGGCTACTTCAGCAGCAAAGGGATCATCAAATGTTTCGAGGGCGGGGGGCGTCATTTCTTGAAACGGAGCCGCAGTACTTTCTGATGTCTCACCATCAAAAATAGGTCTGGCCGGTTCGGACGGGGTCAAAGGAGAACTTCCCATGAGCATTGTGACATCATCATCACTGATGGACTCTGTACCTAGGGGCTGCACGGATTCGCCGATGGGAATTTCTGGAATGTCCGCGACTGGCTCCTCCAAAGAATTGGCCGAAAAGGCAAAGGGATCCTGAACCGCCGCATCTTCGTCGAAGGGATTAAAGGCACCCTGTTCTAAACTGGCGCCAAATTCTTCCTCAATGCCGCCCACCTCAAGATCGTCAAAGGGGTTACTTGTCCCTAAATCGCTACCAAAGTCATCAAAGTGATCAAGACTCAATTCCTCTGAAGGGTTTGCGGCTTGGGGTTCCACAATGGGTGGCGTGGTTTGCAAAAAGGTATTGTCCCCCTGCAGTTGGGTGTGATCTCCTTGCAGGGGGGGGTGGTGTTCGCCGCCGTTTTTGGCAGGTTCAGCAGCGGGAATCAAATCCTTAATCTTGGCAAGGCTCTCGTTGGCCAAGTTGATCAATTCTGGATCCGTTGTGGCATTGAGAACCGCATGGTACTGCTCTTGAGCCTCGCTGTAGCGTTGTTGACAGCAGTAAATGTGCCCCCGCAGCAGCCGCAGGTTTGGATCGCCCGGTCGGGTGCCCACCAACTGGTCAGTGATTTTGGCTGCTTCTTCATAGTTGCCTTGCACATAAGCGGCAACCGCTTTTTGATATTCTTGGGTGTGTTGGGTGCTGCTGGATGCCATGGGCTTACTCCCAGAATGGACGATGACGAGGGGCAGAGAATTCTTAGGGACTACATCAAGGAAGCTTTAATTACTAAAGTATGCGCCAATCCTTGGGAAAGATAGCACGGGGGTGTTAATTTTCCTAAAGTGACTGGTGTTGATGGGTTCCATCGTGACACTTGCGGGCGAGTGTCATTGAGATTCTACTTTTTCTAGTTTAGAGTCCCCAACGAGCACTGCGTAAAATGGCGAGGGGATCCAAGAGCTTAACAATGTCCTGTTGCTCGGCATCAAAAACCCATTCGCCACGGACAAAGGGAGCCATCTGATCGCTGACATGGGTCGCGGGCTTAATGGTGTCATTGTTGAGCCACTCCATGCCTCGGACTTGATGAACTGCTAGCCCTACCATTAACTCATCATCTTCAATGGCAATAATCGATAGCTCAGAGCGATCGGTATTCAAGGGGGTGTCATCGCCAAGAAACTTACCGGTATCCGCGACCCAAATCACCTGCCCCCGCAAGTTCAAAATCCCCAGTAGGAGATTGGAGGTATTGGGCACTGGCGTAATGCGATCGGGAGTCACGGCCACAACTTCGCGTACCCCAATAGCCGGTAGGGCTAGGGTATCACCGCTAGGGATGGTAAAGAGGATATGTAAATCCCCCTCTGGGGTTCTGAGGTCATCGATATTGCCACTTTCGATGGGGGCATTGGTTGCGAGTAAGTCTGAGCTACTAAACATTTTTTTAGCCTCGCAAGAGTTGCTTGATGGTGCCAACCAATTCTTTGGGGTCAAAGGGCTTCGTAATATACGCATCAGCCCCCTGTTTCATGCCCCAATAGCGATCAAACTCCTCACCTTTGGAGCTACAGATCACCACGGGAATGGATTGGGTGCGGGGGTCGGACTTAATTTGGCGACAGACTTCATACCCATTCATGCGGGGCATGACAATGTCGAGGACAACCACATCGGGCGTGCTCTGCTGCAATTGCTCCATTGCCTCGACACCATCGGTGGCAACGGTTACTTCAAAGCCTGTTTTCGCCAGCAATTCGCTGATCATTTCCCGCTGGGGTGGACTATCTTCGACAACTAAGACTTTACTCATAGGGGGTTACACGTAGAATTCAGGGTTTGCTTTATATTCTAAAAGCCTAAGAGGTTGACAGGTTGATGATAGCTAACCTGCTAACGGGGCGTCTCAAGGCCTGATTTTGGTTCTAGCACGTCGCCAAAGGACTCGTCTGTTAAGGAGGTCACAGGTGGCGCTGCACCAATGTAATGGTGCGTAATTGTTAACAATTCTTGAGTTGAAAAGGGCTTGCTGAGGTAATCAGTGGCACCGGCCACTTTGGCGCGCAGGCGATCGCTCCAACCAACGAGGCTAGTCAGCATAATAATCGGCGTATAACGGAAGCGAGGGGTGTGCCGTAGAAGGGTGCAAAATTCGTAGCCATCCAATTCGGGCATGGCAATATCGAGGAAAATCAGGTCGGGGTTGAGTTGGAAAATGAGACTCAAGGCCGTTAAGGGGTGGGCGATCGCCGTGGCTTCATAACCTGCGGCTTGCAGGGTGGATTCAACCACTTGACGGACAGTGGCGGCATCATCCACACACACGACCCGGGGCGATCGCCGCCAAGAGAGGGGGGGAAATGTACGGGTGTGGCCATTGGTTCCCCAAGAACTGACTTGTAAGTACCCTTGATGGAGATAGGGCAGCAGGAGTTTGCCCACCGTCACGCCATCTCGTCCCAGTTGCCGACTCAGACGGCGCAAGGTGATCCGCTCGCGCACGAAGGGTTCCAGTTGGCGAAACCACTGATCCGCTGGATCGTTGCCTGTGGGTTTAATATCCGTCAGTTCGAGGGATTGATCAAGGGAACGCAACTCTGGATGCAGTTTTTTCCATTCCCGCAGATGACTCAGGCTGTCATTGAGCAGCATTGTCAGGGAGAGATTGTGCCATTGGGGGGTGAGGGGACTCGCACTATAAAACTTGAACCAAGCGCGATTGAGGCTAACAACGTCAAAGAGACTCTCCCGCAGCAGCGCCCGCCACACGCTATGGATTTGATTGAGCTTGCAGTGATCGAGGAGCCACCACAGGCATTCGTATTCCACCCAACTGGCACCGGCTTTGCTTTCGATGAAGCTATCGGGACTCGGCCAAGGAATGCCCTGCCCATAGAGCAGATCCTGCAACCGCTCTAAACTGTGGCTGTGGCGATCGGCAATATAAACCAAGTGACCATGACTCAAAAAGAGAAGCCACGTATGACCGGCATCATCTTCGAGGTAGAGTTCCCCGGTGCGCTGGCCAAGGGCAAGGGTTTGGCACAGCGTGTAAATATCCGTATCGTTGAGGCATCCTTCCATGGCGCTATTATAGCGATCGCCAGCGGGCTGACCGCGACACCGGATAGTTCAGTCTCAGTTAGCGCTGGGTATAGCTAGAGAGCAATTGCACCAGTTGCTTCACAAGGGCTTCCTGATCGCGATTGATCTGGGGAAAGTTAAAGTCATCGCGAATATGAACCTCAAAGCCCGGCACCACCTCAATGCGCTTCCAAGATTCTGGTTGCGGTGAATGGCTCGGGGGCGGTACCTCGCGGCGGCTGACACTGGGACTGACGCGCATGGGTTCCCCATAGCGATGCTCAGAGCGGTCTTGTACCTGTTGCAAAAAGGCCAAAGCTGGGTTGATCGGGGGTGGATTCAATTGCAGATGAACCCCTTGCTCAAGGAGTGCCCGCAGTTCTGGGGTGCTCATGCGATACACCAGCTTGTAAATGGCACCTGCGGTATAGCCCTCCATCAACAGCCGCCGCACCACCAGCAATTGCACCAGGTGGCGATAGCCGTAGCGCCCTTCGCGGCCAATGCGAGCGGGACGGTCAATCAATTTGCAGGAGGTGTAATGGCGCACCAGACGCGGGTTGACCTCTTCCAAAACACGGTTTTTGGAATCCTCCTGGGGGAGGTGCTGGGGTAAGAGTTCGTTGGCGATTTCCACCAACTCATCTAATGACCATTGATCCTGAACGTGGATGAAATCTTGAATTGTTGCCATGATGAACAAACACAGCCTTTTTTGAACGAAAAAACAAAGAAGTCAGTTAGAGAGGGATTTTCCTGTCCCAGATAGAGCGCAAGGGCGCCCCTAGAGCAGGAGTGAAACTATATTATCGTATTTTTTTGGTTCTGTATCATTTTGGGTCTAATTTAGTCTTACAATTATCAAGGAAAGTAAACACCTGAATATTACAACGCTACAGAGAGTTCAACGCAACGCGAAGCTGCATTGTGACACCAAAACAATTTATTTGATGCTAGCATACAGCGTTTGGTGTTGAGTGAAGTTGTCCCAAAAATTACTGGGATTTTTGTGTTGTCAAGCAATTTGTTGCAGAGTTGTTACAAATTCAGGATAGGAGACGGCTGCCGCACTGGCGTTGTGAATGTGGCTGGTTCCTGTGGCATTGAGGGCAGCGATCGCCAGACTCATGGCCATGCGATGATCGCCGTAGGTTTCCACATGGGTGCCTTGCAAGGGTACGCCCCCCTGAATATCGAGGCCATCACTGAGTTCAGTGACCTTAGCGCCCATTTTTTGCAATTCTGTGGCTACGGCCTTGAGGCGATCGCTCTCCTTCACCCGCAGTTCTGCTGCATCCCGAATTTCGGTGATCCCCTCGGCAAAGGCAGCAGCTACAGCCAAAATCGGAATCTCATCAATCAAGCGGGGAATCAATTCACCGCCAATACGGGTTCCCTTGAGGGCTGCCGATCGCACCCGCAGATCTGCAACGGGTTCGCCTGTGACGAGCCGCTCATTTTCAAGGGTAATCTCGGCCCCCATTGCCCAAAGCACGTCGAGAATGCCGGTGCGGGTGGGGTTAACTCCCACATTGGTCAGTACTAGTTCTGAATCAGGGGTAATGGAGGCTGCCACCAACCAAAAGGCGGCTGAACTGATGTCGCCGGGCACAATCACCTTCTGACCCTTTAAGACCGCAGGTCCTTCAAGACTCACCGTACAGGTGGCCTCATCCACGCTCAAACAGGCACCAAAGGCCTGAAGCATACGTTCACTGTGATCCCGTGAGCGGTGGGGTTCGCGAATAATGGTGGTGCCTTCGGTGTGGAGGGCGGCGAGCAATAGCGCTGATTTCACCTGAGCGGAGGCAATGGGACTGTAGTAGGTGATTGGCTCTAAGGGCTGCCCCAAAACGGCCAAGGGGGCACGGCTGTGGTGTTGACGCCCCCAAATCTGGGCACCCATCTGCATCAAGGGTGTGACGACCCGTGCCATGGGGCGCGATCGCAATGAGGCATCCCCAGTCATCGTAAAAAAGCGACCTGTTTGCGCTGCCAATACCCCCAACAACAACCGCATCGTTGTACCAGAGTTGCCGGCATTCAGGACATCCACGGGTTCTTGGAGATGGCCAATTCCCAAGCCTTGAACTGTGACTGCTGTGGCATTGAGATCTGAAATCTCGGCACCAAGGGCACGAAAACAGGCGGCGGTACTACAGGTATCTTCACCCACGAGCAGGCCTTCAATATGGGTAGTGCCCTCTGCCATTGCTCCCAACATCAGGGCACGGTGGGAAATGGATTTATCTCCCGGTACTTGGAGGGTGCCCTGCAGGGGATGGCCATCGGCCTGAATTTGCCAAGTGTCGTCGGATGTAATCTGAATAACCGCCATGGGATATTTGGATAAAACCGCGTTCTCGATTGTCCCACGTCTGTTGCGCTATAGCCCCATTGAGCGCTTCAGTTCCTCAAGGGCAGTTTGCAGTTCCAAGCGGCGAAACTCAGCTTCAATTGGGTCATTCAGGTCACTGGTCATGCGTGGTGGCGGTGGGGGCGGTGGTGGGGGCGCACTAGCACTAGGCACACGGTTCATGATTTCTCGCCGGCGATCGCGAATCTTTTGCAGCAGCTGCTGGGTAACGGGGATTTGATTGAGGGCGTCGAGGCGTTGCGTCCACAATTGTTCCCCCCGTTGGCGCAATTCGGCCTCCCGTTGTCGTGCCAATTCGGCCAGATCAGGACGCTGAGCGGCCATAGCGGTGTGGGTACGATCGCGCCAGCGGCGAATCTCGGAAACAAGGCCTAAAATTTGCTGTTCGCAGGTATTGACTTCCTGTTGCAGCCGCAGTAGCCGCTCTTGGGTTTCCCGTTCTTGATCCTCTAGCTCAAGGAGCAGTAGATTGAGTTCAAGCTGCGGATTGGCACGAATAAAGTCCTCGAGTTTTTGCTCTAGGAATGCATTCAAGTCGCGGAAAAAGCTCATGAGTGCCCCTTTTTTTAAAAACTTTGGCCAACAGTGAGGGAGCGCACTTCCCCTTGACGCCGTAGCACCGCCCGCTGATTTTGAATCTGTACCAGTTGCCAGCCGTCGTTGCCAATTGTATCGCCCACACTCAAGCGCAGTGTTTGGCCATTGCTTTGAAAAAGAGCCACTGAGCGATCGCCCAGTTCGAGGATGCCAACTAAGGTATGTTGGGGGGGCGCCGGTGTAGGGGCAGGGGGTACCGGTGTGGCTGCCGGCGTAGGAGCTGTCACCGTTGGTAAATTGGGCAGGGTCACCGTTGGCGCGCTGGGGGCTTGGTAGACGGGAACGTAAATGCGTTCAACCGTCGGGGTGGGGGTTGAGGGGGTGGGAACCGAATTGCTGGCGATCGCTGGCGATGCAGGGGTTGGGGGGGCGGCCCGTTGGCTGAGCAGCTGAAGGGAGGTTTGCAGATACTCAGCGAAGGCAATGTCCGCAGGGCTGGTGGTTGTGGTCACCGTAGCGTCAGGGGCAACTGCAACTGGTTGGCGATTCAGACTGATCCAAAGGCCAACTCCTAGGACAAAGGAGGCAATGCCAACCCCCATCAAAAAGCGATCGCCCCAAGAAAAGGCCTGCTGCGGTTGAGGGCGGTGCAGCCAGCGAGAAGGTTCCGCCGGTGGTGGAGGCGGAGGAGGAGTTGTCGCTTCAAAAGGGACGAGGAGGGAAGGTTCCGGTTCTAAAACCGCTGCTAGGGATTCTGGCTCATTGAGGTCGGCCTCCACAGCGGCAAAGACTTCATCCAGCAAGCGGTTGGCTTGGACATCTGTCAGACAGGTTTCCATGGTATAGGGGTCTGTCCTCTGCGGATCATCGCTCCGTGTCATCACCCATGCCTCACAATGATCACCAAAAACGCCCTACCTTACCTATTTTGCTTACGATGGATGACTAAATTCTATGCAATCCCTCTCCTATTGGCCACCACTGCCGCTGCACTCTGGCGTGATCCACACGGTCTTTACTGCCTATGTCCAACGCTGGGGGTGCCTCTACCCTTGGCAACCGCAAACCAGCCATGTTTTCCATGGGGCGGCGGGCGTGCCCCTGTACGGTGAGGGGTATCGGGTTGGCCAAGCACGCGGAACCATCATTGCCACCTACGGCATTACGGGTGATCTCAAGAATCAATGGTACTTGCATACCCTTGCCCATTGGGCGATCGCCCGCCGCTTTGATGTGGTGCTCTTCGACTGGCGTGCCCATGGCCGCAGTGCTGAACTTTCTCCGGCGTTGACCAGTGATGGGCTTTACGAAGGCCAAGACTTTGTCGCGATCGCCCAACAGTGCCAAGAACTGGGCTATAGGCCGCCCTACTGGTTTGTTGGCTATTCCTTGGGGGGGCAGTTAGCCCTTTGGGGGGCGTGGTATGCCCAACAGCAAGGGACAAAAGAGATTGGGGGGGCGGCTGTGATTTGCCCCAACCTTGACTCCAACCGCTCCCTTGCCCACCTCGGCACGACTTTTTGGGGACGGCAATTTGAACGCGCCATCAGCCGTCAACTCCAACACTTAGCTCGCCACCTGCATCGCCTTCATCCTCAAATCTTTGATCTCAACACCGTTGCCCAGATTGACACCATTGCCGGTTTTGATGCCGCCCTCGTCATTGACCGCCTTGGCTTTGGCAGTGTGGCCGAGTATTACGCCGCCAGCAGTCCCTTGCCGCTGCTGCCGCAACTGAACCTACCAGTCTGGATTCTCTATGCCGCCGATGATCCCCTATTTGATCCCAATCTGGTGCCAGAACTCCTAGCCATTGCCAAGGCGAACCCTGCCCTCACCCTGCTGATGACAGAGCAAGGGGGTCACGTGGGCTTTACCAGCGATCGCAAGTGTCAACACCTCTGGGGCGATCCCGACTACTGCTGGGGGATTCATCGGCTCTTGGATTGGCTAGCACAGCAGAGTTACACCAGAAGCTAAATGACCAAAGGCGGCACCCGGATTCGAACCGGGGGATAAAGGTTTTGCAGACCTCTGCCTTACCACTTGGCTATGCCGCCCTATTTGGCGATTTCTCATTATAGCCGATAGCGCTCTTCCCATCCTTGATTGTTTTAGCTTACTGACCAGATTGCTCAAGGTAACGCTGGATGGCTTCACGGGTCACTGCCGCCAGAGACATGCCCTTGGCCGCTGCTAATTCCTTAAGCTGCTGGTATTGATCGGCACGCACATCCACGCGGTAGCGCTTTGTCGCGGTAGCTGGAATATAGGTAGCGGCAAATTCCCGCAAGGCAGCCAAGCCGACGCGGTGGCAAAAGTCCCCAAAGGATTCGCCCTTGTGCCGGCGATCGCGATAAAAAACTAGCAATGGCTCTAGGGCTGTTTCCAGTTCGGCAATCGGTAACCGCTCAATATAGACCTCTGCTAAGCGGGTTTGATCGGGACTCCCCCCCAACCAAGTCTGATAGGCGCCGGGGACAATGCCAACAAAGCCCAATTCCGCCAAGTAGGGGCGGGCACAGCCATTGGGGCACCCCGTCATCCGAATCACAAAGTGCTCTTCTTGGAGTCCCAGCCGATCCATGAGGCGACGAATCCGCTCCAGTACCCCCGGAATTGCCCGTTCCGACTCGGTAATGGCCAAGCCACAGGTAGGCAACGCCGGGCAGGCCATGCTATAGCGTTCGAGGGGATCAATGGCATTGACATCACGCACCCCGTGCTGCTCAAGGATGTGCTGAATTGCATCCTGTTGATCGGGAGAAACATCACACAGGAGCAGATTTTGGTGAGGCGTGACCCGCAGGGGGAGCTGAAAGTCTTGGACGATTTTCTTGAGGGCCGACTTGAGTTTGAAGTTCCCCTGATCAAGGATGCGGCCATTGGCAATGGAGAGGCCATAGAAGAATTTGCCATCTCCTTGGGGGTGCCAGCCCAAAAAGTCCTGATAGCGCCACGGCGGCAGCGGGCGAAAGGGTTCGAGGGGTTTGCCAAAGTATTCTTCCACCTTGGCCTTGAATTTTTCGACTCCCCAATCGTGGATCAGGTATTTCAAACGGGCGTGGCGCCGATTATAGCGATCGCCATAGTCCCGCTGGGTGGCCACGATCGCCTTCACCGCCTCATAGACATCTGCCGCTCGGACAAAGCCAATTTCATCAGCCATGCGGGCAAAGGTTTCTTCTTTGTTGTGGGTGCGCCCCAAACCACCACCAGCATAGATATTGAAGCCCTCAAGATGGCCTTGGGCATCTGTAATCACCACCAGTGTCAAATCTTGGGAGAAGAGATCTACGGAGTTATCCCCCGGCACCGTGACACAGCACTTAAATTTGCGGGGCATATAGTGATCGCCGTAGATCGGCTCTTCGTTATTGGGAAAGATCGTGCCATTGCCATTGCGCTGCCGTGCCGCCTTGACATCGGGGTGCTCTTCGGCGGAGATCACCTTTTCACCATCGAGCCAAATCTCGTAGTAGGCACCGGTTTGTGGGGTCAGCAGATCGGCAATGCGGTGGGCATACTCATAGGCAAGGGCATATTCCGGGCGATCGCGAAAGGGGGCGGGTGGCGCCATGACATTGCGGTTCAAATCACCGCAGGCGCCCAATGTGGATCCCATGCTGCGAATAATGGCTGCGATCGCTGCTTTCAGATTCTTCTTGAGAATGCCGTGCAACTGGAATCCTTGCCGCGTTGTTGCCCGCAGGGTGTGGTTGCCATACTCATCCGCCAAGCGATCCAAGGTTAAATAGAGCTGCGGCGGAATATACCCTCCTGGACTGCGGGTACGCAGCATGAACTGGTAGTCTTTCTCCTGACCCTTGACGCGGTTATCGCGGTTGTCCTGCTGATAGGAGCCGTGGAACTTGAGGATCTGCACCCCCTCTTCGCTAAAACGATTCGTTGGTTCTAGCAGTTCTGTGGCTAGGGGTTCCCGCAGATGTTGGCTTTGTTCCTTGAGAGCCTCAATTTTTGAGCGTTTCAGGGCAGCATCAGCAGAGGGGGGCGAAGCAACCATAGTGTTCTTTTTTCCAGCAGGTGAAAGTAACTAAAATGACGACAGCCAAAAGTCCCTAATCTTGATCGGGAAAGTGAGCTATCTCATTTTAGCGAACCTGTGGAACGATTAACAGGAGGGTTCTTCCTTGGAGGCACAGTCCTTTTGCCAGCAGCGTTCGAGGTAAGCATCGTAATACTGCCGCCAGAACCGTTTGGGATTGAGGGTAAAGCCCGGACTAAATAGCCGTTGGTTCAAATACTGCCAGAGGGGAAAGGCGAGGACACGACGCGTAGCCATAAGCACACCGTGAGCGTGAGCGATTCAAAAACTTCAACTTACCTTGATCATAGACGAGGGTTCTGGGGGGCAAGGGTCTCTGCCAAGTTTCTTAACGCGCGAGAAACCGTCCGAGGGGCGGAAAATGTTAAAATCTGTAAAGTTTTCTGGGATCACCGATGCGGGTTGTCATTGTTGGTGCAGGATTAGCCGGCTTAGCCGCCGCAGTGGATTTGGTGGATGCCGGTCACAGTGTTGAAATCTATGAATCCCGTCCCTTTGTGGGGGGCAAAGTCAGCAGTTGGCAAGATGCCGATGGAAACCACATTGAGATGGGGCTGCATGTCTTCTTTTACAACTACGCCAATCTCTTCGAACTGATGACCAAGGTGGGGGCGATCGCCAACCTACTACCTAAGGAACATACCCACACCTTTATTAATCGCGGTGGTCAGGTGGGAGAACTGGATTTTCGCTTTCCCTTGGGTGCCCCCTTCAACGGTCTCAAGGCCTTCTTTACCACCAATCAACTCTCTGCTGCCGATAAATTCTTTAATGCCATTGCCCTTGGCACCAGTCCTGTGGTGCGGGGTCTGGTGGATTATGAAGGGGCAATGCGCCAAATTCGCGCCTTAGATCGGGTCAGTTTTGCGGAGTGGTTTCGCCGCCATGGCGGTTCAGAAAACAGTCTCAAGCGCCTTTGGAATCCCATTTCCTATGCCCTTGGCTTCATTGATACCGAGCACATGTCTGCTCGCTGTATGCTGACGATCTTTATGATGTTTGCCGCCAAAACCACTGCCTCACGGCTCAATATGCTCAAGGGGTCACCGGCAGAGTACCTGCTCAAACCCTTGGTGAACTACCTTGAAGCGCGGGGGGCTAAGATTCATCTGCGGCGACGGGTGAAGGAAATTCGCTTTCGCGGCGATGATCCGAGCACTTGGCAGGTGGAAGGGTTGGTGATTCCCCTAGGCGAAAAACTAGAAACAGTTACAGCGGATGCCTATCTATGTGCCTGTGATGTGCCGGGGATTCAGCGCCTGATTCCGGCGGCGTGGCGATCGCACCCAACCTTTGACAACATCTTTAAGCTCGAGGCCGTGCCTGTGGCCACGGTACAACTGCGATTTGATGGCTGGGTTACGGAACTGCAAGACCCCAGTAAGCAAAAACAGGTGGCGGCAACGGGTATTGATAACCTGCTCTACACTGCCGATGCTGACTTTTCCTGCTTTGCGGATCTGGCCCTCACTAGTCCAGCGGACTACTATCGCGAAGGTCAAGGCTCCTTACTGCAAGTGGTGCTTACTCCCGGTGATCCCTTCATCAAAGCCAGCAATGAAGAAATTGCCCAACATGTGCTGCGCCAAGTCCATGAACTTTTCCCCTCGTCGCGCCATCTGAACATGACATGGTACAGTGTCGTCAAATTAGCGCAGTCCCTCTATCGCGAAGCCCCCGGCATGGATCCCTATCGTCCGCCCCAAAAAACACCCGTTCCTAACTTTTACTTGGCGGGCAGCTATACGCAGCAGGACTACATTGACAGCATGGAGGGCGCGACAATGTCCGGACGACAAGCCGCCCAAGCGATTTTGGCAGGAGGTCATGGATGAGTTGGTTAGAGCATACGGTTCAGATTGAAGTGGCAGCCGATGTCGATCGCGTCTGGGCACTGTGGTCGGATCTGGAGAAAATGCCCCTGTGGATGAAGTGGATTGAATCTGTGGTCATCACTGAAGAAGACCCTACCCTATCGCGCTGGACATTGACCACGGGCAACTGGCACTTTAGCTGGCGATCGCGCATTTGCCGCCAAGTGAAGCACCAAATGATTCAGTGGGAGTCCGTGGATGGGCTGCCCAATCGGGGTGCAATTCGCTTTTACGATCGCCATGGCAGCACCATTGTGAAGCTGTCGGTGTCCTATGCCATTCCGGGAATTTTGGGACAAATGATGGATCGCCTTTTCCTTGGCCGCGTAGTTGAAAGTACATTGCAAGCAGATCTCGAACGCTTTCGTGAATATGCCCAACAAATGCAGCCCACACAGGTTTCCTGAGGTTGACTCAAAGTTGGGATAGACCAAAAGAGATCGCGATCGCCAGCAGGGCTGCACCGGGAAACGTGAGTACCCATGCCATGAAAATTTGCGCCCACACTTGCCAGTTCACTTCCCCTTGATGGCGATAGCCAGCACCCGTAATCGCACCCACCACGACTTGTGTCGTACTGACGGGAAAGCCCACCAGACTTGCGGCTCCCACAGTCAAGGCGGCACTGAGATTCGCTAAGCAGCCACTCACAGGGTCAAGGGGTGTAATTTTCTCCCCCGTAGTGCGGATAATGCGTTCGCCGCCGCCATAGGTACCGATCGCGATCGCCAAGGCACAGGCAGCCATCACCCAGAAGGGCACACCCGCCTCCGGTGACAGTTGTCCCCAACTCACAAGGGCAAGGGTGATCACCCCCATTGTTTTCTGGGCATCGTTGGCACCGTGGGCAACGGCCATCAATGTTCCGGAGAGAATCTGCAACCGTTGCCAGTGCTCTGGGGGGAGTTCTCCTTGCCATTGCAACCACTTTTCGACTAGGGTCATCAAACCAAGGCCGATGGCGATCGCCACCAAGGGGGACACGACCATGGGAATCACCACCGCCTCAACAATCCCCTGCCAATAGATGATTTGTGGTGACACTTGAAAGAGGGCTGCCCCCACCAAGCCACCAATGAGGGCATGGGAAGAACTACTGGGTAAACCCCAATACCAAGTGAGCAAATTCCAGCCCATCGCGCCGAGGAGTGCGGCACTAATCACGCCAAACCAATGGGCACCCAAGGCACTGCTGTTGAGAATGCCGGCTTCAATTGTTAGCGCCACCCGCGTACTCAAGAAGGCACCACCAAAATTAGCCGCAGCAGCAAGGATGAGCGCCGATCTCAGGGAAAGGGCACGGGTGGCCACCACCGTTGCAATGGCATTGGCGGCATCATGGAAGCCATTGGTGACATCAAAAAGGAGGGCGATCGCAATCAACCCCCCCTTGAAATCAATGGCCATGCCCTAGGCAGAGGCACTCACTTGATCTTTGTCCTTGGCGAGGAATTTCTCCAGTTCGGCAAGGGCATCGGCATCTACCTTCGTTTGCATGGGGCAGAACTTCGGCCCGCACATGGAGCAAAACTCAGCCGTTTTATAGATATCTGCCGGTAGGGTTTCGTCGTGGTATTCCCGTGCCCGATCCGGATCGAGAGCCAGTTCAAATTGGCGGTTCCAGTCAAAGTTATACCGTGCCCGCGACAGTTCATCATCGCGATCGCGCGCCCCCGGACGATGACGGGCAATATCCGCTGCGTGAGCCGCAATTTTGTAGGCAATCAAGCCATTGCGCACATCTTCAGCATTGGGTAAGCCAAGGTGCTCTTTGGGGGTCACATAGCAAAGCATGGCCGTGCCGTACCAACCCGCCATCGCCGCGCCAATGGCACTGGTAATGTGGTCATAGCCGGGGGCAATATCCGTGACCAAGGGCCCAAGGACATAGAAAGGAGCCTCAGAGCATTCTTCCATCTGCTTGCGCACATTGAATTCAATTTGATCCATGGGCACGTGGCCAGGGCCTTCCACCATCACTTGGACATCGTGTTCCCAAGCCTTGCGGGTGAGTTGACCGAGGGTTTTCAATTCTGCCAATTGAGCCTCATCAGAGGCATCATGGAGACACCCTGGCCGCAGCGAGTCCCCAAGGGAGAAGGAAACATCGTATTTTTTGAAGATCTCAATAATGTCGCGGAAGTGGGTGTAGAGGGGATTTTGCTTGTGGTGATACAGCATCCACTTGGCGAGAATGCCGCCGCCGCGCGACACAATCCCAGTGATGCGGTTTTTCACCAAAGGCAGATATTCAATGAGAATCCCCGCATGGATCGTCATGTAGTCCACCCCCTGCTGGGCGTGCTTTTCAATGACATGGAGAAAGTCATCGGGGGTAAGCCGCTCAACGCTACCGTGGACGCTTTCAAGGGCTTGATAGACGGGCACCGTTCCAATGGGCACGGGTGAGGCATTAATAATGGCGGTGCGAATGGCATCAAGGTCACCCCCCCCGGTGGAGAGATCCATCACCGTATCGGCACCATACTTCACTGCGAGACGCAGTTTGGCCAATTCTTCCTCGAGGTTTGAGGAGTTAGGAGAGGCACCAATGTTGGCATTGACTTTGCACTTGGCAGCAATCCCGATCGCCATCGGCTCGAGGTTGGGGTGATTGATATTGGCGGGAATAATCATCCGTCCACGGGCGACCTCATCGCGAATCAATTCCGCAGGTAGGTTTTCCCGCCGTGCCACATAGTGCATTTCTTCGGTGATAATCCCTTGGCGGGCATAATGCATTTGGGTAACATTGTCATGCCCTTTGCGGGCAGCAATCCATTCGCTACGCACCATTGATAGAATCCTCTCTAGACAGCTTCCCTGCGCCAGCATGATCTGGTTCAGGTTCTAAGGGTTTGCTCTCAGCCTGCTCTGACCGCAGACACCCCTAGCATGTCGTTCATTCTATCACTTTGCTTTTGGGGGGTGGGGATCAGTCTAATCAGTCTAAAACGTCAATGCGCACAGACCCGACACCGACACCAATGAGGCCAATGGCAGCCGCAGCCCCCCGCGAGAGGTCAATTTCCCGTCCCCCCGTAAAAGGCCCGCGATCGTTAATGCGCACCACTACTGAGCGGCCATTCTGGAGATTTGTCACCCGTACCCGTGTCCCAAAGGGCAGTGTGCGATGAGCCGCCGTCAGGGCGTCCTGATCAAATCGCTCGCCATTGGCAGTGCGGGCACCATGGAAGCCGGGGCCATACCACGAGGCAATACCCGTCAACTGCATCCGAATCGGTCCCATGGCCACAACGGTATTTGGTCTACCCTCTACGCTGGTTAGGGCAGGGGCATTCCCCAGTTGGCGGCGGATCAGGTTAGCAATGCGCAGGGCGTTTTCATCATTGCGTTGTGAACTATTGGGAAGCGTGACTTGATGGTTCAGAGTCAGGAGAGGTTCTTTGTCGGCGTAGATGCGGTATTGCTGTTGTTGGGCATCCCAACCCACGCGCACAAGGTTGGCATCAAAGCCCTGTTCGTGGAGCTGATTGAGGCGAGCGGTGAGAATGGTTGCCTGTTGGGCTGCTTCTGAGAGGGTGGTTTGCTCTGGTATCCCGGCGCCGTTGGCGGCAGCGACTTTGACGCCCTCTGTAGCTGCTACCCGTTGACCCAAGAAGGTGAGTACGGGAATCCCCCGCAAATAGACGGTTACGGCTTCGCGGCCTTGCTGTTGGTGACGATGCAGACTGGCGATCGCCCGCGTTGCTGTTGGGGTCGTGGATTGACGTTCCCCCACTTTGGTGGCAACGACAGCGGAAGAGGGGGCTGAACCTGACTCTATGGCTGGTGTGGTTGTGGTTGCACGGCTACTGGAAAGGATTCCCAACACAGCCAACGTGCTTGTTGTCAGACCCACATAAAGCGTTTTTTTCATAGGCGTCCGTTAAAAAGGGCATCCATACGGCTGGACAGTAGGGCACCAACATCACACAGGGGTTACCCCTACTGGTGCCGTGTTCGCTCTCATCGCGGAACTGTTTCAACCTACCACGAAGGCCTAGAATCAAGCATCAGGGGCATTTTGTTCATGGTAAACATTTTGAAAAAGAATAAAAAAGCGCTGAAGGCGGTGAAACCTACGCAGACTGGCATATTAACGGAATTTACAGTTGACGAAAGAAAATAAGAAAATTTTATAAACTTTTAACAAATCGTTTTTAATTTCTGAAGATTTCTGTGACTCAGATCACCAAAAATAAAAATTTATCTAAAAGAGAAAATTTGCTTTTTGCGACCTTTTCTGTGTGCCATAGGACGATTTCTCACCCAATTTTGTTTCCCGTTTTACCCCTTTTGGCATGCGCCTCTAGCCACTTCATAAAGTGCATTGCCCAAGGAATGGCTCTCTCCTCTAGCGCATAAAACGGGGATATAGTCCGTAGGGAGCCGAACCATGGAAGATAGGGATGACTTGCGGCGTCGTCTTGAAAACTTAGAAGCCGCTGTGGCTGCCCTGCAGCGATCGCTCGAGATTCTGCAAAGAGCCATTCTCCGTGAAGACCTCTCCTCTTCTGGAGTTCCAGAACCTGCAACACCATCAACGCCACCTGAGGAACCGACGGCGATCGCTCCTGCCCCTGCGACTGAATTACAACCCCCAGCGCCTGAATCTCCAGCGGTGCCACCGTTACGCCCAGTGAGGCCTTCCCAAGCTGACTGGCTACAAAATTGGGAACTGTGGCTCAACCGTCTCGGCATCGGCCTGCTGCTGTTGGGGATTGGCTTCCTCTTTCGGTACGCCGTTGAATTGGGCTGGATTACCGATGCAGTTCTTGTGGCCATGGGCTTTATCATCGGTACAGTGCTGATGGGGTTGGGCTGGCGGTTGCAGCAGCGAGCCATCTTTAGCCAGTTTTTGCAGGGGGGCGGTCTGGCGACCTATTACCTGACGATCTTTGCGGCCTATCAGTTTTTGACCGTCATGCCTTGGGGTGTGGCCTTCCCGTTGATGGTGTTAGTGACCCTAGGAGCATTTTTCATCTCGTTGCGCCAAAATCGAGCCATTTTTGCGGTGATTGGCGTGGTTGGCGGCTTAGCAACCCCTTTGCTGCTCTACAACACAGAGATGAGTCGTCCCTTGGCCTTGGCCAGTTATACCTTTTTAATTCTCTTGGGCAGTTGGGCAATTTACGCAGTGAAGGGCTGGCGATCGCTCCTGCTGTCAGCTTTTTGGTTGGGATGGCTGATGTTAACGGTGTCTATTACTGCTCAACGGCTTGATCGGGTCGTGGCATTACAGATCATTCTGGCGTTGACTTGGCTGGGCTTTACGGTATTACCCCCTTGGTATCAGGGACGCAATCACGACAGGGCAGGGGAGCTGTATCGCCCTCAGGAGACTTCCCCACCGCCCTATGGTCAGACGATCGCCCTCTTTAATCCGCTGATTGCTTTGGGCTTAAGTGCCTTCCTCTGGGATTGGTCGGCAACGCTAACGGGTCGGGTCTTGATCCTATTTGGCGGCCTTTACCTAGTGACTAGTGTACTGTGGCAACGCATTCCCCAACCTTGGCGCTGGGTCTATAGCTTGACGGGACTCGTGCTCATTGCCCTTGGCATTGTTGTTCGTTACTACAGCAATCGCTTTATCCTCGCACCGCTGGCGATCGAGGGGCTGATTTTGCATTATTTGAGCCAACACTATGCCTCGCGCACCCTGCGGGTTATTGCCCATCTTTGGTGGGGACTGCTCGGCCTTGGTTTTGTTGGGCAACTGCTGTTTACTGCCGCCGATCGCCCCCCGCTGTTGAATCTGGCTTTTTTCTCCCATTTGGTGGTGCTTGGCGCCGCAGCAGTCAGTATCCGTTTTTTGCCCCCACCCACCCGCCCCCTCTACTGGATATTGGGCTATGGGGTGACGATGATCTGGATGCAGCACGAACTGGCGCCCTTTGGTACGGGGGCAGCCACCCTTGTCTGGGGACTCTTTGGCGTCGGACTGCTGATCTATGGGTTGCGACGGGACACCTCAGCGGTGCGCACGGTGGCTCTAATCACGCTGATCATTACTTTGGTGCGGCTTTTCTTCGTTGATCTCATCCATCTTGCGCCGGTGTGGCGAGTACTCCTATTTATGGGGTTTGGTTTGATTTTTTTGCTGCTGAGCTATTTTTTCCGCGCCCTGTGGCGGCGATCGCCCGTGGAATCCTCTAGGATCAGTGAAGAAACCCCAACAAATGAGTCCGAAGAAACCCCATGACCCGCATTGCTGATCTGCGCCGTGATTACCGTCGTCAACGTCTCCTCGAAAGTGAGGCGGCTGAGGATGCGATCGAACAGTTTCGCCTCTGGTTTACGGATGCGGTCAACGCTGAATTACCGGAACCCAATGCGATGACGCTGGCCACCGTTGGCTTAGATGGGATGCCCGCAGCACGACTGGTCTTGCTCAAGGATGTGGACGATCGCGGGTTTGTCTTTTTTACGAACTATCGCAGTCGCAAAGGTCTAGAATTAGCCGCCCATCCCAAGGCTGCCCTTGTCTTTTGGTGGGCAGAGCTAGAACGGCAGGTGCGCATTGAAGGCACTGTTGAGCAAATTAGTGCAGCGGAGTCCGATGCCTACTTCCAGAGTCGTCCTTTGGGTAGCCGTTGGGGGGCATGGGCATCCCAGCAGAGTGAGGTTTTAGAATCCTACGCCGATTTGGAAGCCCGCCTTGCGGAAGTGGAAGCCCGCTATGGCGAAAATGTCCCTCGGCCAGAGCATTGGGGGGGCTATCGCGTTCTACCGACCCTGATTGAATTTTGGCAAGGGCGACCCAATCGCCTCCACGATCGCCTGTGCTATCGGCGCCAAGGAGACCACTGGCAGCGGGTGCGCCTCTACCCCTAGGATAGGGATATCTTTAGAGATTGGCTGAGATGCCCATGATTGCCGGTGAACTTATCCCCGCAGAGGGAACCATTGAACTCAATGCTGGCCGGCTAACGGTGACGTTAACGGTGGCCAATACGGGCGATCGCCTAATTCAGGGGGGATCTCACTACCACTTTTACGAAGTCAATCCAGCCCTCCAATTTGATCGTGAACAGGCACGAGGAATGCGCTTAGATATTGCCGCTGGCACCGCCATTCGTTTTGAGCCGGGGGATGAGCGGGTGGTGCAACTGGTGGCCTTTGGTGGCAGTCGCCAAATCTATGGCTTTCGCGGCGAAGTCAACGGTGCGCTCTAGTCGGGATTCCAAGCATCCTGTAGATTAAACAGTATGGATGACAATGATTTCCCCCTTCTCGACACTTCGGAAGATGCACTAGCGGCGCTGCCGAGTGAGGAGAGCGATCGCCCCGATCCCGAAGCCATGTTGCCTCTGCTGACCTCCGCCGATGTGACGGAGCGGATGTTGGCGGCTCGCGCCTTTTGCGAATTGCAGGATGAACGCGCCACACCCTATCTCATTAATCTCCTGCAAGAACCCTGTCCCCTTGTCCGTGTCAGTGCCGCCTATGCCCTTGGCCGTAACCCCAGTTTGGCAGCGGTGGATGCCCTCATTCAGCAATTGGAGCGGGACTGGAATGGCTATGTCCGCAAAGGCATTGTTTGGGCGCTGGGTAACTGTGGCGTCCGCTTTCCCCTGCCAGAAATTTATCGGCGCACCCTTGATCCCTTGATTCGTGCCCTGCAAACGGATATTTCTGCCGTGCGTCTCTGGGCGGCGAGTTCCTTGGGTCAGGTGGCAGAAGCTAGTGAAGAGGCGGCGACGGTTGCCATTCCTGCCCTTGCCCTTGCCTTGGCTCAGGATGCAATTGCCGCTGTGCGCAGTAACTGTGCTTGGGCCTTAGGTCATGCCTGCCGCAAAATTCCCCTTGGGCCTCTTTACACCCAAGCGATTGATCAACTCATTGCCGCTCTCCAAGACAGTGATATGGGGGTTCAAGAAGATGCCAAGGCGGCTCTTTTTAAGTTAGGAGATGCCCGCGGCCTGCAAGCGATCGCAGACCTTCAAGTAGAAGCCTTTAGCTAGGAGAGGCTGACACGATGGCCGAACCATTGGTGGAATTACGCGGTGTCTGCAAAGCCTTTGGCCATCAGCAGGTGCTGAATGATGTGGATTTGGCCATCTATCCCGATGATGCCTTAGTGATTTTGGGGCCTTCGGGAACCGGTAAGTCAACCCTTTTGCGGATTATTGCTGGCTTAGTCGCTCCCGATAAAGGTGAAGTGTATGTTGCAGGAGAGCGCCGTCAAGGATTACGGCAAGAAGGTCTCTGTCGGATGCGGATGAGCATGGTCTTTCAGCAATCTGCCCTTTTTGACTCCCTCACGGTTGCTGAGAATGTCGGCTTTTACCTGTACCAGCATACGCGTTTGCCGGAGGCACGCATTCGCGAAATTGTCAGTGAAAAACTAGCGATGGTCGGCCTCGCTGGCATGGAAGACCTCTACCCAGCGCAGTTGTCTGGGGGGATGCGCAAGCGAGTCAGCTTTGCCCGCGCCATTGTGGATAATCCCGAAGATCCCAATGACAACCCCTACCTGCTGCTTTACGATGAGCCAACGGCAGGGCTAGATCCCATTGCCTCAACAGTGATTGAGGATTTGATTCGCGAATTACGGGAGAAGACGGGGCATGCCTACGTTGTCGTTACCCACCAAAACAGTACCATTGAGCGCACGGGCGATCGCCTGATTCTCCTCTATCAAGGGCGCATTTGCTGGCAGGGCACCCATGCCGAAGCCCGCACGACCGATAATCCCTACCTGCGGCAGTTTCTCAGCGGCGATGTCAATGGCCCCATTCGGATCATTGATCAAGTGGGTACCGCTGCTCTATAAATAACGTAATAAATCAAGGAATCAATAATCGTGGCTTTACACATCGCATGGCTTGGCAAAAAATCTCCCCCCTGCGGCAATGTCACCTATAGTCGTGAAATTACCAATGGGCTATTGGATCGCGGGTACCAAGTGAGCTTTCTGCATTTTGCCCAAGAGGATGAACAGGAAGCTGAGAACGAAGGGGAGATGCCAGATGTGACGCTCCCTTGCCTGTATAAATCGCAAGTCTATACCCTGCCCTCCCTGCGAGCCAACAAAGTTCTGGTTGAGTCCCTTAAAAAACTCAAACCCGATATTGTCCACGCCTCATTGACCCTCTCCCCCCTCGATTTCTTTCTGCCCGACATTTGTGAAGAGTTAAACATTCCCTTGGTTGCCACGTTTCATCCTGCCTACAGCGAAAAGTATCGTACCCTAACGACGGGCACCGCCTTGATGACTTACCAACTGTATGCCCCCTTTTTGGCTCGCTATGACCGCGTGATTGTCTTTTCCCAATCGCAAAAGGAACTACTGATTCGTCTTGGGGTTGGTGCTGAGACGCTGCGGGTGATTCCCAATGGCGTCGATACGCGAAAATATACACCGGGACCTTCTACGACCAAAGAGGACTTTAAGGCACGCTACCTCTATATCTATCAAGGCCGGATGGCTATTGAGAAGAATGTTGAAGCGCTGCTGCGCTCTTGGTGTGCAGCGGAAATGCCGGCGGATTGTAAGTTGCTAATGGTGGGTGGCGGTGCCCTGATGCCCTCCTTGATGGCCAATTATGGTCCAGATCAAAATATTCTCTGGCTTGGCTCGATCGTTAATGATCAAGAGCGGCTACAAATTTTACGCGGCTGTGATGTGTTCATTTTGCCCTCGCAAATTGAGGGGTTATCCCTGTCGCTCCTAGAGGCAATGGCCTGTGGCTTGGCCTGCTTGGCTACCGATGTGGGTGCCGATGGTGAAGTGCTCACTGGGGCAGGCATTGTCTTGAATCCCCAGTATGTGAAAACCCAGTTGCAAACGCTGCTGCCCATTTTTTATCAACACCCGGAAATGATTCGCCTCCTAGGGGACAAAGCCCGCAAACGGGTGCTGGAGCACTATAGCCTCAGTCACAACTTGGATCGCCTAGAGGCCTGCTACCAAGAACTAATGGCTTCGTATTCTTTGGCGCGCCCGGCGGCCAAGGTGAAAAGCTAGCTCCCTCTAGTCTGGCAAACGCTCAAAGCGAGCATTGAGACAACACCATTCGTGCCGTCGCCAGACACTGCCCAAGCTCCAGCCCTGTTGTTCCAGTTGCGCCGCTACGCGATCCGCTTGATCCAAAAGAATGCCACTAAAGATGCCCCAGCCCTTGGGTTTCACAATTGCTGGCAAGTGGGGCAGAATCTCGATAATCACGGGTGCCAAAATGTTGCAGACAAGGCCATCCACCAGTTCGAGGACTTGTTCCCAACTCCCTTGCTTGACAATCAACTGGTCGGCTCTGATGCCATTGAGTTCAGCATTGCGTTGAGTCGCAGTCACCGCCAGATCCGAGGTGTCCACGGCATAGGCTTTGTTTGCCCCTAGCAAGAGGCTGGCGATCGCCAGAATGCCGCTACCACAGCCAATATCAGCCATCACCGTGGGTGGCAGCGGCTCAAAGGTTTGATCCAATTGCATCTCTAGAGCCTCAAGGCAAAGCTGCGTGGTTTCATGGGTGCCGGTGCCAAAGGCCATGCCAGGATCCAGTTTGATCACCAAGCGGGTGTTGTCAAGGGGTGGGGTTTCCCAAGCCGGACAAATCAGCAGGCGATCGCCCACCGGTATTGGATGCCAATAGGCTTGCCAACTATGGGCCCAATCCTGTTCATTCACCAACTGCCAGTGGAGTTTTGGCGAGAGGTAGCCCTGCGCCACCACATCTTGCTCAATCCAAACCCCTAGGGCAGCAATGTCCAGTAGGGTCACCTGCTGCTGCGGCACATAGCCTTGGATCAACACCCGCCCCTGCTGTTGCTGGGTTGCCGTACCTTGACAGCCAAAGGATTGAAGGCGCCAATAGACCAGCTCTTCCGCCTCAGCTTGACAAGTGACGGTAATTTCCCACCAACGCTGTACCACAGCCGTGCCTACAGATTCACGATATAGGCATCACGAATACCGGGGACTTTCAAGATTTCCTCCAAGAGGCCTTCGGGTAGGGGATCGTCCAAGCTAATCACCATCACCGCGTTACCGCGTACCATCTTGCGTCCCACCTGCATACTGGCAATGTTGACATTAAAGCTCCCTAACTGGGTGCCAATTTTACCAATAATGCCTGGCATATCGCGGTGTAGCGTCAGCAACATATAACGGGTTGGCGCCACACTAATGGGAAAGTCATCAATACTGGTGATGCGCAATTCACTGTGAGCCAGCAAGGCACCAGACACCGAGCGGGTTTCCGAGGGGCTTTTAGCAATCAACGCTAGGGATCCCGCATAGTCACGCTGTGATTCATCGCGGGTTTCGACCACGCGAATTCCCCGTTCTTTAGCTTCTAACCCAGCATTCACGTAGTTCACCCGTTCCCGCAGCGCTGGTGAGAGTAGCCCCTTCAAAGCGGCAATCACAATCGGTTGACTGTCATTGGTGGCCAATTCCCCTTGCAAACGGACTTCCAGAGACTCGACCCGACCGCCCGCCAATTGCCCCACAAGATTACCAAGAGTTTCCGCCAACTGCATGTAGGGCGCCAGTTTCTCAAGAACCTCCGGACGCAGACCCGGAATATTTACCGCCGATCGCGCCGGCAACCCTAGGAGCACATCGCGAATCTGCTCGGCAACATCAATGGCCACATTCACCTGTGCTTCTTCCGTGGAAGCCCCCAGGTGGGGAGTCAAGATGGCTTCCATCCCCAAGGCACGCAGCGGAGACTCCGCCTCAAGGGGTTCAGTTTCAAAGACATCGAGGGCAGCCCCCGCCAGCTTACCCGTCTTGAGCGCCTCCACAAGCGCTGCCTCATCAATAATGCCCCCCCGCGCACAGTTAATGATGCGGGCTGTGGGCTTCATCTTGGCAATGGTTTTGGCGTTAATCAGATGCTGCGTTTCTGGGGTCTTCGGCAAGTGCAGCGTAATAAAGTCGGATTCCGCAAAGAGAACATCCAACTCCACGAGGCGGCAGCCCAGTTGTTCGGCGCGTTCCGTAGATAGATAGGGATCGTAAGCAAGAAGCTTCATGCCCATAGCACGGGCAACGGTGGCCACGTGGGAGCCGATTTTTCCTAGGCCAATAATGCCCAAGGTTTTCTTATAAATCTCTACGCCCGTAAAGCGTTTGCGATCCCATTGACCTGCTTTCACCGCAGCATTCGCATCGGGAATATGACGGGCAAGGGAGAGCATCATCGCCAAGGTGTGCTCCGCAGCAGCAATGGTGTTGCCCTCTGGGGAGTTGACCACCATGATCCCTTTACGGGTGGCCGCAGGCACATCGATGTTATCTACACCAACCCCTGCCCGACCAATAATCTTCAGTTGGTTGGCGGCCTCAATGACCTCCTTTGTGACCTTGGTTCCCGATCGAATCATCAGGGCATCGTACTCGGGAATGATTTTGATCAGTTCTGCCTCTGAGAGGCCAAGTTTGACATCGACTTGTGCCACTTGGGCAAGTAAATCAAGCCCCACCTGTTCAATGGGATCGGAAACCAGAACTTTGGGCATAGGTAAACACTAGGTATAATGCCAGAACAGTTATGCTATCACATTTTATTTCGCTAAGGGTAGGGGTAGAATGCGTTTCAGCAAAACTCTTCCTAATAGGGGGGCGATCGTTCCTCCCTTCCTGTTTTTCTTGGTTGCGCTCAGATTAGAATGGCTCACCCAGAAAGAGTTGCGACAGAAGTAGAACCACACCCGCTGCTGCAGCAATCTCTACACCGGCTGCAACTGTGCGCGCCCACTGCTTATCATCCTCTTTTTCTTTGATGGCCAAGAGCAGGAAAAACTGATCTTCATCACTTAAATTTTGAACAAAGGATTCTGAAAGCATTTCCAAGGGTAGAGTTTTGAAATAGTCAATCTGACGACGAATGTAACTAGATTGCTCCTGTAATCGTCGTTCTTTTTTCTGCGCAGCAGCGGCCTTTGCTGCTTCAGTTTCCTTTTTAATCTCACAAATAATTTTATATTTTCGGGGACTCACTGTTTTTGTCAGCATTGCCCCCAAGGTTCCCCAAAAGCAGAAGAAAGCCCACAGGTATCCCAGAAAGCCCAAAAGACCGCCTACACTCCCTACCAATAGGCCAACCAACAAGAGAATCCCCCCCTGAATAACGTTGCCCCATTTGGTTGCTGGATCGACTGTATCCAAATCGTCAATCTTGAGGCCGTGGCAAGCTAGCTTTTGCCGCTGTTGTTGGTCAATAGCATTGATTGATTGCTGATACTGCCGTTGAATGGCCTGCCGCTCTGTCTCCAGTTTCCGAGCTACGGCTTCCATACGAGCGGGATCGAAAATGGAGCGGGCAGTTCTAACATCTGTTGCTGGTTGGGTAGGTGGGGGCGGGCGATCGCCCTGCTCCATGAGGTAGGCATAGGCTTCGTTGATTTGCTTGAAGTGCTCCTCGACGATTTGCCGCGCCTTTTTGGGGGTCTCAGGAGGCAGTTTATCAGGGTGGCACTCTTGGCAGAGGCGGCGATAGGCTGCTTTGATCTGCTCTTTGGAAGCACCCGGCTGGAAGCCAAGAATGTCGTAGTAGTCGGTCATGGCTTCTTAGGTATTTATTCAAGCTCAAAAGGTCAAGAAGATTTGAAAGGAAATAGTTGCAAACATCTTCCAGACGTATTCAAGTGTTTCAGAAACTTGAGTCGTGGATTTTTGGTGACCCCAAAAATCGTAATAACTTGATAGTTCTCTAAGTCAGCCACCCAAACTGGCGAGGGTTTGCCAGTGGAACCACAGAGATTTTTGTCGTAGTTACCATTTACCTTAAGGCTAGGGTCATGAAGAAGGGCAAGGCCGTAGGGCTTTTCTCCGCTGGGATCACCACTGCAAACGACGATACGGCAGTTTGCATCAATTGCTTCTGCCCATTGGTCGGTAGTAACAGTGCCAATGGATAATGGTTGAGTCGGGTTGATTGGGTGATTACTAAGCTGCCCTAAAGCTTCATAAAACCTTTGAAGTCGCTGTTGAAAAATTTCTTTGAATTCCTTGGCACTGCTGGGGAGTTCCCAAAAGGGAGCCTCGTCTTCAGGAATCAGATTAGAACCACGCCACCAGGGTGCTTGGTTACGGGTTTTACGAGAGTAGCAAGGGCGACGTGCCCCTTGACCAATGCCACCCAAGTGAAACATGAGCCACATCAAGTTGCTTGCCAGCTCTTTTAGCGTTTCTTTGTGGGCATCAGGAACTTCAGAAGAAAAGTCTAATACCAGTGTCCCCTGTTCTTCTCCATAGGGATCGTTTTTACCTTCCTCATTAGGGCGTGCCTCAGGTTGGGTCACCCTCCCATTAATCACCCGTACCCGCAGGTAGCCATGTTTGGGTTGCGGCTGAATTGCGCCAAAAATCATTCCCTCAAGGCGTTGGACTTCTGCTGGGGGCAACACCCCCCGCGCAAAGGCACGAAACCAGTACCGTAGCATTGACTTGAAGGCTGTGGCTCGCACCTCGGCCTCTGGTTGTCCCCGCATTTGCCATTGTTGATTTCTATCATTCCATCTCCATCCAGTAAATTCTTGGCGACCGTGGATGAGTTGGCCTTGAACAGTAAAATCCACACTAAAGAAGCCACGCCCCACCTGTTTTTGGGGTTCGACTAAAACGCCGTAGCCTGCATTCACTTGCGAACCAATCCCTTGGGTTAGGCCACGAATCAACCACTCCTTGACCTGATGGAGCATTTCAGGAGAACAGTGCTTTGTGGGCTTGATACCAATGAGAAACGAGGTTTCCCGCAGTGAAAAGAAAACGTTCGGATTGGCAGAGTACTTGAGGTCGCCATTATTCCATGACCAAAGGTTGTTGGCCATGTCCACTGCTAGCCCCCCATTCTTCTGTTTAGGCAAGGGGTAGGCATCGAGGAAAATAATTTTGCCAGCTTTTTCGCTAGAGTCGCTGCTCTCAAGATGGCCAAAGTAAGACTGGCCGACCAGTTTATCCGCTTCAGCCCAAGGTACGCCTTCGTTTTGCATCACCTCCCGAATGGCTTGGGCACGAGCAACGCCCCGCAAGGTACTGGAGGGAATATAGGGAATGCCTAGGTTATCAAAGGCAGGCAGAAGGATACTTTCAGGACCACGGTGGCCACCAACACGGATGCGCCATGGGCAGGTGACTGCAAAACAATTGTTTTTGCCGGCAATTTGGCGAGTGCGCTCTGTTAAGACCTGCAAACGTTGGCGATAGTCACCCTGCTCTGCCACTGTCATTAGTTCCACTTTCGTACCATCTTTGGCGGGGCTAGCGGGCGATCGCATCCAGCGCAGATACTCGACAAACCCTGCACTTCGATGGGGGGTGGGATTTGGATCAAGGGGATGTTCGAGCCATGGGGGGGGTGGAGTGTTCCCACTGTTCCCGCCCTTTTGGGAACCACCACTATTGCCTCTGCCACCTTTGCCACTACCGCTATTGCCAGCGTTTCTTGAATTGGGACGCTGTGTTGCTTTATGAGTTTGAGGTCGCTGTAATGCAGGGTTATTTGTCATGTTGTCCTCCTCCTAGTCTGCATTGCCGATGTCAACGTAAAGGGCGGTTGTCCAGAAGCTAAATTCACGGGCAATTTGTAACCCTAAGCCGGTTAAGCCAAGGTAGGATTCTGTGTCAAGGTTCTTGAGGGTCTCCAAGCCTTTGTCATCCGCCAAATTCTGAACATGCGCTGTTTCTTCAAGGGCACGGAAAAAAGCTTTGACAACCTCCTTCTTCCCCTCTTGACTGAGAGCGGCTTCCTCCGCTTTTAGGCGCATCAGTCCCCAAGTGGCCAAATAGGTGTAGAGTTCAACGGCTTGGCTTTTTTGCTCCCGCAGCCGAGTGTCGTCTTTTGTATCATTCCGCAGTTTACTCAAGGCTTCATAGACTGGCTGTGCCATTGTGCGTGGATCAAAGGCCATAGCTAACTCCCAAGGGTTACAAGTTGGACAAAGCCGCGACCAAGGCTTTCTTGACCACCAATTTGGAGAATTGGGTGGCTATCGAAAACATCCCGCAGATCGCTTTCCACTTTTTCTGCGGCGCCATTGAGTTGGGCAACCGTCCCCCACGGGAAGTACATCAATGTATCGGGGGGAATGGCTTCCTCGTAGCGAAAACCGCCTTCAACGGTTTTATGCTGATCGAGTTTCACCTTGACCTGTCGCCACAGGCTGGTTTCAATGAGGGTTTTGCAGTGCTGATCGGGTAGAACCAAGACCTGTTGAATTTGGGTTTGCTCGCGGATCGGAATCCACTCTTGCCATTTCTCCCAAGGCTTGAGCTGATTGCCTTTGAGGATCGCGTCCTTGAGATAAACAGGTTTGCTGGTGTCTAAACTGGTGCTGTAGGCAGCGACTGTTCCTGAGGACTGACCAGTGAGGCGTTGCCAACGATGCAGCAGCATGGGGCAGCTAATCCAGATCACGCCATGGCTGAGGGAGGGAACCGGTACCCACAGGAGTGAACCATCGCCGACCCACACTTGCCCTTGGGTAAGGTTGGTGTTTTCGCCGCCCATGACATCTTCAATGGTGTTGCCCCAAAGGCGGTTGCGGTCTTTGTGGGGGGTACTGGCACGCAAGCGACCCCGAATCGTGCTGGAGGGAATGTAGGGCAACTCTGTGTGGGACTCCCGCGCAATGCCGAGAAGGTTGCCCTCTTGGGTGGTGCCACCCGTGTGGAGGGGGGAGAGAAGGTAGAGGTAGGCAAGGTTAAACATTGTTGATCATCCAGTCTCTTTGAGGTCAACGTGTATCGGTGCTCACCTATTTATCCATTCGTATTCGGGTGGTTATGCAGTGCCCCAGAGCAATTGGCCGTAGTGAAGTTTTTCAAAGGTGGTGCGAGCTTTGGGGGCTACACCGCCGAGGAGTTGTTGGGGCTGGGGAGAGGGAGGCTGAGCAAAGCGATAGATAGTTCCCGGCCTGACATAGGCACGCTGTGCGGAATAGCCCAATTGGGGTTGCCCATTGCGACGGGTAAAGGTACTGAGACCACCGGCTAAAAGGGGGCGATCGCCCACCACACCAATCAGATGCTCTTGCCAATCATGGGGATACAGTCCATAAACAGGTGCGTCAGCCACCACGGGCGCCAAGCCGGGAGTCAGCACGTAGGCTAGGGTTTCTTGACCGGTGCCTTGAAACCGCTCTAGGTCTGCAAAGGGAGGTTTCTTTAGGGCATGCACCTGTGCCTGATGCCCCTCACCCCCAATGCGCACGACTCCCTCTAGATTGGCAACACTGATGCCGGCCACAAAGCCCCAGCCCGGATGCATCCGGTTGGCCACTTCCGTAAAGTAGCCGGCTTCGTCCTCCACATTGCGACTTTCGGTTTGCATTTTGATGTGGGGGAGGACTTGGGTTGACCACGGCAAATCATGGAAGTGCTCTTTGGCGTTGAGCTGATCCAGCTTTCCTTGGAGATAGAGGACAAGAGCATCCAAGCGCATCAGGGGAGCCGGTCGGCCTTGGGCTTGCTCATTCTCCCTGAGGGTCGGTTCCACAATAGGGCGTAACTTTCCCGGCAACGGATGGCAGACATCTTTCCAAGCAGGGTCGTCGGTGGCAGCGGGTTGAGTGCGGGCAAAGCCCTTGACTTTACTGAGGTCGGCACGATCATTGATGTCGACTTCCTCGTTGCTTTTGTTGCCAATGCACACCAAATCCTTGGGCGTGTCTACCCAGACTTGGTTTTTGGCATCAATGAGGAAAGGCCCAAGAAACTCCAGATTTTGCGCGTAGGAGTCACACAGAGAGCGTAAGGCTTGAAAGACCGTAATTGGCAGGGGCGGAAAGAGACTTTTTGCCCAAGAGCCTTCTCCCGGTTGAAAGGGTCGGGAGTCACGAAAAAGGAGGACATCTAGGGGATCTAGACGATACCAACTTAATTCAGTCATGATAATCAACCTCATGTGTCTTTCGTTATCCTTGAAGCAGAATAGTTTTGCCCAAATGAGTTTTAGAACTCTCTGCTTTCATCGATCGCCATCCTGATTACTCCCTAGGGGTACAAACCGTTTATCAATGAAGAAGGCCATGAGCCGCAACAGGTTGAGCAGGTCTTGCAGATCCGTTCCTAGCTGACCTTCATGCTGGAGCGCCCAGTCTTCCCATTGATTGCAACACCGACAAAGCTGCTCAATCAGTTCTGAAGGGATGTCTTTTTCGCGGCGATTGGCAATGCTAGCGATCGCCTTCTCAATGACCCGCTCTTTGCTCAACCAACAATGTTGGGGCAACTCTGTCACGAGTCGGTACAGCAGCGGACTCACCTCTTCATTTGCTTGCTCAAGTAATTCTCGCCAAGCCGCTAGCAGTTCACCCTTCAACACTGCTTCGAGGACATTGCCAGACCCATAGAGCACCCGGAAACAGAGGCCATCTTTGCCGGGGAGTTTTTTCGCCCGTTCCTTTTCGGCTTGCCAGAGGTTTTCTAGAACCGTGGGCAGAGGAACACTCTTGTAGGCAATGACCACGCCCATACTCATTGTTGCCCCTTTGCCCATCGTAAACAGGCGACGCATGCCCAGCCACTTAGCCGCTGTACTGTCCTGAACCGTTTGCCAGTAGTCCCCGTGGGGTTCAAACTCCCCGGCTGGATCCGTACCGCCGCACCATGCTTGGCGTAGGAGATGAATCGCCGAGAGGGCATCCTCTAGGGGCAAGACGGCCATGACATCATCGCCACCGCTATAGACCACACGGCCACAGTGACGTTGCTCCACTAAGTAGGGCACAAGGCGATTCGAGAAATCTAGCAGGGCACGGTTGAGTCCCACATGGGTGGCAGGTCCCATGCGTTTGGGGGTCTGGTTGAGCAGTGTTTGCCACTCATCAGGGTTTTTGATGTAGCTCTTTCTTTGCTGAATGTCTTGAATAATGTTCGTAGCAACATACTCACGATACTTCTTCAGGTTGCGACCGCGGACGTAGTTGCCCATGCTGTCGCCATCGGCCAAGAGGATACACCACCAGTCAGCAGGGGAGCGATCGCCCCAACCCACTCGTTTTTGTGTCTGATTCACCGCCCTCCGAAGTTCGGCCAGCTCCTGTTTACTGTCAAGACCTAAGGCTTCTGCCAACCACTTGGCCGAGAACATGACACCGTTGTAATTCCCTAGCCTGGCATCTACTTGGGGAATCTGGGTTGGGCGGCAAGTGGTGCTGTTAAAGCGAGCGTGATAGGGCTGTAAAGCCAGATCGGCAGTAAATTCTTGGTTCAATTCTCGCCAATACCGCTTGACCTGATTGGGATACTTCACCATAAAGCGAGCGGCAGCGATACTGCTGGCATTGGGAAAGCGCACCAAGTTTTCATAGTCCTCCTCAGGGCACGCAACTCCCAAAGACTCAGCGACACCGCCATGTTTCCATGCCATTCGCTTGGTGACTTCAATCGCATTCAAGCGCTCACTGCCATTAAATAGCCCCGGAAAGGCTTGGCTCATCACATACCAAAACAGGCGCAGGGAACTCGCCGGCAGGCCATGCCCCTCGCGAAAAGGATCACGGTACAGCAAATTCGGGTGCAGGGCACTGTAGGCTCCAGAAATCGAGGAGCGCTCACCCGGCGAAGCGGGAAACTGCCAGTTGCGAGTGTTTTTGACAGCGGAGAGGGCTGACCCAAGGCGCTGTTGCAGCAATGGCCACCATGTACCCACGTTAATCGTGGCATACACCTTTTCCTCAACCTGAGTGGGCAGGGGATCCTCGGCTTTTGCTAACGTGGTTTGGGCGGTTTTCCAAGTTGGGTAGGTGGATGCTCCACGCTGGCAGGTTAGAGGTTGGGTTGGCTCCCCAAGGGGCAAAGCGATCCAGTAGCTTTCCCAAAAATTCTCTAATTGGGCTTGCCAAAGGGCATTCCACTCCCAGCGTCCTCCCTGCTGCCAACTGAGAAACTCTTTCTTTAACTCCTCTTGTTCTGCCGCAGGAAACTGTGTATCAATCCACGCTTCAATGTGAGCAATCCAGTGACAATCTTCATAGCCACTCCGTACCTTGGTTTTGATGGCTTCGCGCACATTTTTGCCAAGGTTGAGCCATGTTTCCCGCAAATGGTCTTGAAGCTCTTTGCCAATCGTGTCTTTGTCTTGTTCAGGAATGAGTGCCGTAATCACGTTGGGAAAACCCGCTGTCACCAAGCTGGAGGACGGCTGCTCTTGCGCCTCAACTGGTTTGGGAATACCAAATTCCGCAAAGTAGGGTTCAAAGTCTGGGTATTTTTGCAGCAGAAAGGCATCAATGATCGTTTGGTTGTAGAGATTGGGGGTAATCACAACATCAGGGCCATAGCGTTCGGCAAGGAACCAGCAGGCCTTGGCACTTAGGTAATGGAGTAGATAGGAGCCTGACCAAAAGTCCAGCAGCTTGCGTGAAGATTTAATGAATTCCTGAACCGGTGAAAAGGAAAACATCAACAGCCATGGGTGCTGCGGTTTATCCCCATTACTGGCGTTTCGGGGAAAGAGGGTGCCGGCAAGGGCAGCGGTAATCGAGGTGTGAGCTTCGAGGGGGCAGTCGGGAATGCGTGTGTCTGAGGGTAACAGCAAGACATCTTTGGCATAGACCGCTTGATCTTTGATGCGCTGATCGCCAGCAATGGCTTCGCCATAAAATCGCCAAAACCACCAGAAGACCTTTTCAGCATCGGTTTCTTGGCGAATCTTGCTCCAGATGGACTGCGCCTCAATTTCAGCTAAATTCTCATCGCTGAGACTCGCTGCAAAGGCAAAGTTCAAATCACTTTTGGCACCAGTAATCGGGTGACGAATTTCCACTTGGGTGATATTTGCAGTGGTTGTTGGGGGGGTGCTCATGCCGCGCTGAAAGCTCAGGCGATCGCTGGCCGAGGCAATATGGTCTGCGGTAATACCGCCGTGATGCTTCCACCAATTTTCCAAATCCTGGGCATGTTGATTCAGGCAAGACACCTGTTGCCATGGGCCTTTGAGAGCTTTGTTGCGGTACAACGCCTTGAGGTAGGGGTCGTGGAGGAGGGCAAAGAGTTTGCGTTCGTAGTACATGGATGGCCTTCCTAGAACAATTGACTCCACTGCGAATCGGCGACCGTGCGCCTTGGGCGATCGCAGCTAATGTTTTATCCAGTGTCGTGAGTTGGGATATGCAGTGGAAGCAAAATAAAAATTCTTTTGTAATATTTAACAGTTTTTTCTACTAGCTATAAGAATTGAAACATTTGGGTCTTGCTTCCGAGAGATCTGCCAAGTTGCCTCCAACCCTGATGCTTTCGTTGAATCCCTTAGCGTTTCTCAGGAAGCGGGTTTGAGCATTTTCTAGTATTTCAGATGAAAATGACAATCCCTACCTAGGGGCGGGGCATTCAGAAGCTCCCCACTGGCCTCAAACCCTGATTTTAAGGGGACTCACTGCAAACTAACCTAGAAGCGATCGCCCGCCTCAAGAACTTTTTCAAGTTCGTCTGCCACCTCAAGAACCACGCGGATACTGGTGTAAAGGGCTTCGGGGTCACAGTCAGCAGCAACCTTCGTACAAAATACAGCGATATACCTATTGTCAGCAAGGGGACGCAACTCCCAAGCGCCAATTTTCTTATTGGCATTTTCAATTAACAGATAATTGGCTATCTCTTGGTCAAGAAAGCCCTCGCAACTGTAGCCCACAGACCAGACATCCCGAATTTCATAGCTTCCCAGCTGCTGGGTTTTGGAGTCAATAAAGGCCTGTTGCGTTCGACCGTTGGATAGCTCAAAGACAACGCGGTAATCACCATCCTCATCCACTTGATAGCGGATTCCCAGGCGATCCAAAACGCGACTGACACGGACATCTGCTTCGACTCGCCGCTGACCAAACATCTTGAGATTCTCACTATAGGGGTGATTTGTGTCATTGATAATACAGGTTAACTGATCAGGTTTTGATCGCCACAGGGAGGGTTTTACGAATGTTCATATGTGCGGCAGGGACGCGGGCATGGTATTGTGGCTAAGTAGCTCAAAATTCCCACTTTCTGCGAGGGGGCTCGCTGACCCAAGTTAGCCAAAGGGATGCCATGTTGTCAAAGGGCTTTGAGGTTGAACTCTACACGGGTAAGCCCACGGGCGAGATTGTGGGACTGTCGGATCGCATTGTGAGGGACTTACCGGGGTTTGTGCGTGAACCCGATAGCCGCAATGTTGAATTTACAACCCCGCCGGTCTTTCTATATGACCAAGCCCTCTGTGACTTGCTGCGCCCCCGCTTTCGGCTGCGCGCTTATTTGCAATCCCTAGGGGATTTAACGCTGGTTCCCGGTAGCACCCTGAGTCTAGGGGACAGTCAACGCTTTTATCGCTCTGACCCCCAGAATCCCTATCACACCTACATCGAGCAAACCTATGGCACAAGGGTTGTCACCGCCAGTGTCCACATCAACATTGGCCTGCGGGATCCAGAAGAGTTGATCCGTGCCTGTCGGCTAGTGCGGCTGGAGGCGTCCCTGTTTCTGGCGCTCAGTGCTGCGTCGCCGTTTCTTGATGGCAAGGTAACGGGCTATCACTCCACCCGTTGGGCAATCTTTCCGAAGACCCCACCCCAAGTGCCCCTATTTACTAGCCATGCCCACTTCATTGAGTGGACAGAGCAGCAACTCCAACGCGGCACGATGCAAAATGTGCGGCACTTGTGGAGTGCTGTGCGCCCCAATGGCGATCGCCGACCCTATGATCTCAACCGCCTTGAACTGCGAATTTGTGATCTAGTTACGGATGCCATTTCCCTACTGGCGATGACCGCTCTTCTAGAGGCGCGGCTCCTGCAATTGCTGGATACCCCTGATCTTGATCCCCTGCGGTGGGGGGATGGCGATATGTTGGCACAACTGGCAGACAACAATGAGCAGCTCGTCGCAAAAAGTAGTTTAGAGGCGGTGTTAACCCACTGGCGCGATCGCCGGCAACTAACGGCAGCCGCTTGGGTAGCCGAACTCTACGAAGAGGTTTGGCCGATCGCCAAGGCACAGGGCTTTAGCTGCTTTCTGGCACCGATTAAGAAAATCCTGCGACAGGGAAACACCGCCCAGCAATGGCTGGCTCAATATGCAGCGGGGCAATCGATCCCTGAGATTATGGCCACCGCCGTACAGGAAATGGCCGCTACGGAACAGGAATTTGCCGATCAACTCTGTCAACCAGTGGCGGCAGTGCGGGGCTAGGCATGGCGCATTTGTTCATTAGCACCGGCGAAGTCTCTGGGGATTTGCAGGGCGCCCTGTTGGTCAAGGCACTCTATCGCCTCGCAGCAGAGCGGGGGATTCCCTTAGAAATTTCTGCCCTTGGGGGCGATCGCATGGCCGCTGCGGGGGCAAAGCTACTCTTTAATACTGGAGGAATTGGCTCCGTGGGGCTACTAGAAGCCCTGCCATTGATCAAGCCAACGATCGCGCTCCAACTCAAGGCTCGCCGCTATTTACGGCAGCATCCCCCTGATTTAGTGGTTTTAATTGACTACATTGGTGGCAATGTCGCCATGGGGCGGTTTATCCGCAAACATTTTTCTATTCCCATGGTTTACTACATCGCTCCCCAAGAGTGGGTCTGGTCCCATAGTTTGAAGGCCACTCGGCAAATTGTTGCCCTCAGCGATCGCCTGATTGCCATTTTTCCAGAAGAAGCCACCTATTACCGCCGTCATGGTGCCAATGTGGTCTGGGTGGGGCATCCCCTCTTGGATCGCATTGCTGCGGCTCCCAGTCGCGAAGTGGCACGCCAAAGTTTGGGCATTGCTGCCGATGAGCTGGCGATCGCCCTGTTGCCCTTGTCCCGCAAACAGGAAATCAAGTCCCTCTTGCCTCTAATTTTGGGGGCTGCCACAAATATCGCCAAAGCCTATCCTGAAGCCCGCTTTTGGTTACCCCTTTCGCTGCGGCAGTATCGCTCAGCCATTGAAGCAGTTCTCAAGGAATATCCCATTCGCGTCACATTGGCGGAAGACTCCCTGCAAGTTCTAGCGGCCGCAGATCTGGCGATCGCTAAATCCGGCACGGTGAATTTAGAAACCGCGCTGTTGAATGTGCCTCAAGTCGTGATCTACCGCGTTCATCCCCTCAGTTTGTGGCTTTATCGGCGTTTCCTGAAGTTTGACCTCAAATTTGTCTCTCCCCCCAATTTACTCGTGAATAGAGACATCGTCCCCGAACTCCTGCAGGAACGAGCCACCGTTGCCAACATTACCGCTGCTGCCCTTGCGCTATTGGATCATCCTGAAAAACGCCTAGCCATGCAGGCAGGCTATGCCAAAATGCGAGCTGCGATGGGCACCCCCGGCGTGGTCGATCGCGCTGCCACCGAGATTCTTGATCTGCTGAGCAACAAAAAAGTGCAGGATCCGCTGTCCCGCACTTAGGGAAGTCATGAACTCCTTTAGAGCTTTAGAGCGTTGCCAAGTTTAATGGGTTACTGCTGGGGTTTCATGGGGCGATTGCCCGGCCGCCGCTGCTGCATTTGGGCGGCCAAGGCTTGCCGTTGCTGCGGTGTGAGAATGCCCCGCATGGCCAGCATGCTTTCAAAGCGGAGAGAGGCGAGTTGGTTTTCCAGTTGGCGCACTTGCTGATACTTGCTGCGGATTTGCTCCTCCGAGGCATTGCCACTCATCATCTGCCGCAGTTCTGTCTTGGCGGTGCGCAGTTGGTTGCGAGTTTGTTCCATTTGGCCTTGGTATTGTTGCTGCACGGCTTGTAAACGTTGCCGCTGTTCAGGTGTGAGGTTTAGGTTGTCCAGATTGGCTCTCCAGCGAGGTCCGCCATAACCGGGGTCAGCGACGCTCGGGGGAGCGATCGCCAGTAGGGGGCTGAGGCTACCACATATAAGAAGCGTGGCTAAAGATTTTTTCAACATAGCTGTGTTCTCCTTTGTCAAAACTTAACTTGTCAAAACTCAACAAAGAGTAAAAGTAGGGTGGACAGAATTTAGTCGAAGATGGCGGGTTCTGCGTCTTGAAACATTGCTTGCCAATTGGTGGTGATGAAGATAGCCACTGCATCCGGGGACGTCTGCTTTGCCACTTGAGTTGAGGGTTTGAGGAACCACACACTGGTGGCGGTGGCGATCACCCCAGCCCCCAAAAGAGACACGATTTGCCAGCGTCGCTTACTCAGTTGATGTTGATGCAGAGCCGCTTGGACAATGCGCTGCTCCAAATGGGGGTGGGGGGGCGGGGGCGTCCCCGCATAGGTTTGTAAAAATTTAACCAAGGGTGTATCCTCCACAGGTGGGGGTTCACGTTTCATAAAGTGATTCCAGCCTCCGTAAAGTAAGTCCGCAATGTGCCTCGGGCACGAAAGAGGCGGGATTTCACTGTACCCACGGGAATCCGCAGAATTTCAGCAATTTCTTTTTGGGGCAAGCCCTGCAGATCATGCAGGACCAAAACACTGCGGTACTCCAAGGGCAGTGTGGCTAAACCGCGCTGAACTAAATCTTCGTAATGCAATTGTCGTAGATCCAGTCCAGGAGTGAGCGGCTCACTTTGAGACAGGTATTGCTGATGTCGTGATTTGCGCGTTGCCAGTTGACGGCGATAGTCGCAAGCCACATTCCAGGCAATCCGATAGAGCCATGTTGAAAACTTTGCCTCATGTTTGAGACCCTTTAGCCCCTTCCATGCCCGCAAGAAAACCTCCTGCACTAAATCATCAAGGGCAACCGCACCGCACAACTGAAACAGGAGCGATCGCACCCGTTGCTGATGCCGTTGATAGAGTTCCCGAAACCCATTTGGATGTCCGGAAAGGCACTGCTCAATAATCCGCCGATCGGGATCGATCACTTGGGGTCGGGTCACGATAGCCGTTGATGCTGTTGCCGCTGATAGGGGTAAAGATACACTCATGCGAGGTATCACTCCATTAACGTAATTATCTATTTAGACGGGGCATCGAAAAGAGCGGTTCAAGACCCTTGGCACCACGGTTCGCTAGAATTTGGTAAACAATTGCGGCTACTGGCTGGACTATACTAAACGTCGGATGCTCTGACAGGGAACTGATCGTGAATATCGCTGAAATTTTTAACCGTGGTGGCTTGGCCATGTGGCCACTACTGATTCTCTCGATCTTGACCTTAGGCACCATTTTTGAGCGGCTTTGGTTTTGGAGCATTGTTCTCCGAGGAGAGACGAAACTGGCCGAGCAGATTCTGGATGCCGCTCGCCACGATTGGCAAGAAGCCATTGAATTAGCAGCCAATGCCTGTGACCAACCGATTGGTCGCTTCCTCTATACCCCTTTACAACTGATTGACACCAACCCAGAAATCTTTCGCCTAGCCCTAGAAGCTGCGGCTGATGAGGAGCTGAGTGCCATGCGGCGGGGAGAAAAGGTCTTGGAAGCAACGATTACGATGGCACCTCTACTGGGTTTGTTGGGAACGGTGTTAGGTCTGATTAGTGCCCTCAGTTCTATTCGCTTGGGGGATATTGGCACACCTGCAACCATGGGCGTGGGTCTCGGGATTAGTGAGGCCTTGATTAGTACCGCCTCTGGCCTAGTGGTGGCAATCATTGCCCTTGCCTTTCAGCGGCTCTTTCAAGCGTTTCTCTTGCAGCAGGCACAAATTTTTCGCCGCACCGGCAATGAATTAGAACTCACCTATCGCCAAGCATGGCTAGAGCAGCGGATCAAAGGGGAACCTGAAAAAACATTGTTCTAACTCAAGCTATTTTTGCCCCTTTGACAGTTCTGAAGGGGAAAATCCTACGGGTAGGGGGAACCAAAATCGTTATAATCGCTGTTGAGATTTCATTAGCGAGGCATCATGCGCGTTTACGTGTTGCTCTACAACCCGGGGACTGAAAATGAGGGCATTCACTCTCTGCAACTGGGCGATCGCAACCTGATTCTGATGTTTGAAAGCGAAGACGATGCCAGTCGCTATGCCATGCTTTTAGAGGCACAGGATTTTCATCCCCCCAGCGTTGTCCCCATTGATGCCAAGGAAATTGAAGAATTTTGCGAATCCTCAGGCTACACCTGTCACTTGGTTCCCGAAGGATTTGTGCCGACAAACGATGCTGAGCGTCTTTTCTTGGCACCCCCTGAACGCAATGTCGAAGAAACCGACTGGGAACTAGAAAATCGCGTGCCCCCCGCTGCTGAGAGTGAGTTCTCCGAAAGTGAACTGAATCAGTTGCGCCAACAACTTGAAAAGCTGCTGTAGATGGTGCGGGTCTGTGCCTGTCTAATTGTCAAAAATGAGGCAGCCCATTTGGCACGCTGTCTGGGCAGTGTCCAGCTTTGGGTAGATGAGATCGTTGTGGTAGATACTGGGTCAACGGATGAGACGATCGCGATCGCCCGCCAGTTTACAGAGCGCATTTTTACCTTCCCTTGGCAGGATGATTTTGCCGCTGCCCGCAATTACTCTCTAGAGCAGGCCACGGGCGATTGGATTTTGGTCATTGATGCTGATGAGGTGCTTGTGACCTTGCGGGAGCCGCCTGTGCCCCTCGGCCAACAACTGGAGGGCAGCACTTTCAGTGCTTATCAACTCCTACGACGGGAAATCGGCACGGGGCAGCAATTTTCTGACTTTGCCATTGTGCGACTCTTTCGCAACCTGCCGACGCTGCGCTATCAGGGACGCTTCCATGAGCAGTTGGTTTCGACAGCCGCAGAACCGCTGACCATTGGTACTCTGGAAACGCTGCGTATTGACCACTATGGCTATCAACCCGCACAAATTCAAGCCAAGATGCGCGATCGCAACATCCCGATTTTGGAACGCATCCGCGCTAGTGAAGGTCTGCCTTTGAATCTCCTCTTTGCCTTGGCGGATATGTACCACGCTGTGAATAACCCCACGGCTGCGGATGACTGCTACCAAGAACTTTTTGAGCGGCTCTTGCCCCATCTCCTCATCAGCCAACTGCCTGAGAATGCCCCTGGCGCCCTGCCCGAAATTCTGAATCAACTGGGGCGGCGTCTGCTGGCTATGGGGGATCACGAAACATTGCAACTCCTCTGTCAGCAAAGTCTGGTGTGGTTTCCCACCTATCCTCCCCTCAATGATTTGGCCGGGCGCTGGCTGATGGCTTTAGGATTCCCCTTGGGAGCAACGGCCTACTTTGAGTATTGCCTTGAACTGGGGCGCACCAATGGCTACAGCAAGCAGATGATTTTTCCCTTGGGCTATGTGCGGGAGATTGCAGCCGAACAACTAGGGCGTGCCTATGAAACCTTGGGCGATCGCGAGCGGGCGGCGGCGGCCTTTGCCCAAGCAACAGCTTTTCGCCAAGAAAGGGGCAATCACCAATAGAAAATAAAAAAAGTGCCGCTGTTAGCAACGGCACCGCAGTTTGGGTTTCGGTGATCCAACCTTAGGCAAATTGCTGCCACTCTTCTTCCAGCAGACTGATGAGATCTTCATTGCCCTGACTCCGAGCCACTTGCAGCCGCCGCTCAAGAGTTTTCAGAATTGCATGGCGATGGGCTTCGGCCAAGGAGTCACGCTTACGCTGGGGAAGTACTGAAGGGGCAGTACTCGTCGTCGGAGCGCTTGTGGTAACTGGTGTACCGTTCGTTTGGTAGGTCACCCCCCGCCAGCAGAGGACATGATTGGGTTGAGGAACCGGTTCAGCCGCTTTGTGCCCTACCCATTGCGCCCCCCGGTAGAGACCCTTGGCGCCCGATTCAACAAGGGGAATGTGCTGCTCAGAAGTTTCGTATTTAACGCCGCGATAAATTACTTGCATAATTAAATCAAGGCTTCTAGGTGAATACTATTGACTCGTTATCAAGCTTTAGGTGGTCTGCGTTAGGAAACAACTTGCTTTTAACTTTCTGTATTCTATTATACGATTTTTCGATCTTCATTGGGTAGAAGCCGGTTTTTTTAACAAATCTTTAGCCCTCCCACAGTCCTCCTATGAACGTGTTGTCACTCCCCGCCAATGCCAGTCACCTTCTAAGGACGTTGCGTCCGGGTCAACGGGAAATTAGTGAATGGCAAGGGGGTCTCTTGGCGGTATCGGCAGTGCCCGGAGCAGGCAAATCCCATGGCATGGCCGTAGGAGCCGCGATCGCCATCGCTCGCGAAAAACTCCATCAGCAGCGGCAACTGGTCGTAGTCACCTATAGTCGTTCGGCAGCGGCCAATATCAAGGTGCGGATTCGCCAGTACCTGCGGGAAATGGGCTTGCCCCGCAATGGTTTTAGTGTGCAGACGCTCCACAGTTTGGCCTTGAAAATTGCCACCAGTCACCCCACAGCGGGTCTGCGTTGGAGTGGCGAGAATTTAATGAGTGAGCATGAGCAGCGACGCCTGTGTGTTACCTGTGTTAAGGAATGGGCGCGATCGCACCCCGACATTCTCGAGCAACTGATCCAAGGCTGCGATACCAGTCCCCTGAGTGACGTTGAACACGATGGTCGCAGAAGTGCGCTTTTGACTGACATCTTGGTGAAGTTGGCACAAACCGTTATTAGCAGTGCCCGCAGTATGGCGTTGACGCCCCATGATCTGCGGCAGTTGTCCCAGCAGTTGCGCTCCCAAAGTGCAGCCGCAGCAGAACCCTACCCCTTTTTAGAAATTGGTGCCGACCTTTTGGAACTGTACCAGCACCATTTAGCGCAGCGAGAGCAAATTGACTATGATGAGATGATTTTGGCAGCGGTACAACTCCTAGAGGGCGATCGCCAGTGCCGCCAAGAATGGCAACAGCGGGTGTATGCCGTCTTTGAAGATGAGGCGCAGGACTCGACCCCCTTGCAATCGCGGTTACTGCGACTTCTCGCCGAGGACAACACCACAGGGCAAGTGAATTTTGTGCGGGTGGGGGATCCCAATCAAGCCATTAACTCCACATTTACGGCGGCAGACCCGCTCTTTTTCAATGAATTCTGTGACGAATGTGCCCGGCAGCAGGCCTTCTATAAAATGACCCAAGCGGGGCGATCCACTGAGTTGGTGATTCGAGCTGCTAACTATTTGGTGCGATGGGTCAATCGTGCGCTAAAGGATCAGGAACTCCCCTTTCGAGAGCAAGCCATTCAGCCCGTCTCGACGGATCCGCAACCGGGGGCGAACCCACCCCCCTGGGGAGAAGGGGTAGAAATTGCTCGACCAGCTACTATTTTCGAGACCGTGCGCGAGCTGGCAGCACGTATTTCTGAGGTTTTAGCAGAGTATCCTGAGGCCTCAATTGCGGTACTGGTGCGTACCAACCGCCAAGGGGAATTTGTCGCGGATCTGTTGCGATCGCCCGCTAGCTTCAGCATTAATACCGACCTTGCCGCTCAGGGGATTCCGATTCTCGATGTATCGGGCATTGAACGGCGATCGCAGGTGCCCAAGGAATTGCTGGACATTCTTTATTTTCTCCACTGTCCCTATTCTCCCGAAGCGGTCAAAGCAGCCCTGACTGTTCTTCAGGAGCGCAAACGCATTTCTGTCCAAAATTTGGATCGCTTAGCCGCCCAGCCAGAGGTGTTTCTCTACCCTGGTCCTTTAGACCCCCCTGCCGAGGAACCAGTACTCAAGGCACGGCACTACTGTCAACGTCTCCTCAAAGCCCGCCTAGAGCTATCTCTATTTCCTTTGATCACGTACTGCGCTCAGGAATTGGGCTATGATGCCGCTGAATTGGCCACCAGCGATCGCCTGATCTGCCACTTGGCACAGCAGGAACCAACGCAACTGTGGGAGCGTATCCATCCCCGTTGGCAGGAGTTGGTGGCAGCGGATCGCTTTGACGCTGTTGAGATGGAAGACCTCCATAGCCGCTTAGTGCGATCGGGGCAAGTGACGATTATGACGATGCATCGCGCCAAGGGTCTGGATTGGGATGCCGTTTTTGTTCCCTTTTTAGAGGCAAGAACCCTCCCCGGTGAGAGCTGGGTGGCGGCCAATGCCAAGTTCCTCAGTCCAGAGGTGGATTTTACGGATGTGGTGCGATCGCAACTGCGAGCCTATGGCCATCGGCAACCCCTTCCCAATTGGCAAACCGCCTATCAAAAAGCCACAGAGGCCAAAGTTGCCGAGGAATACCGCCTGCTTTACGTGGCCATGACCCGTGCTAAGCGTTTACTGTGGCTCGCCGCCGCTCACCAAGCCCCCTTTAACTGGCAGACCTTTGACTGGCGAGGGTTTTATCAACTGCAAGACAGTGACCCTTGTCCTTTCTTACCTGCCCTAGAGCAGAAGCTAAAGAAACATGCCAAGGCTACTCGCGGCGATCGCTAAGGCTATCACGCCCCGGCAAGCGTTCCATGGCTGCCAAGACGGCCCGTTCTGCTGCCAGAATATCCCGCTCCGCGCCCCCCAAAAAGAGTCGGCCAAAGCTGCCCACGGCTGAAATCTGCAAGATATTAATGAGTGCTGCCTTTTCCGCTTCATTGGCGGCCAGTGCGGCATAGGCGGCAGGTTCCACTTCAAACACATAGAGGGTTTGCCCCGCCAAAATCATATTGCCCCGCCGCGAACGGTTAATTAGTTGGGTGTGGTGGGCATCAATATTGCGAATGACTTGACTCGAAATCACCCGTGGCCGCAAGCAATCCTGTACCCGAGCGCCAATGGCATCTAAAATTGCTTGCCCTGCTGCGCGTACTTCCCCCTGATTGCCCGAATGCACCTCCAATAGTCCGTAGAGTCGCTCGATAAACAAAACTCCCGGCCGCACCACCGCAGACTTCAAGGCAATATCCAAAAGGCGATTGACATCAATCCCCGGTGAAATCTCCACCCAGAGGGAGCAATCCCCCGGCAAAGGCAAAAACCCTTGAGCCACGGTTCCCAAGTAGGCCGCGTGTTGCGGTTGAATCGAGTCGAGATAGACATAACTGCGCAGATCAACGCCCAAGGTGGTGGATTCCTAACGCGCCAGTACCCATGATCGCCGAAAATGCCCTAGGACAATAGCCATTGCAGGCGTGGATCCGTAAAGTCCTCAATGCAGACCTCTGCTCCTGCGGCTTGCAGTGCCGTTTCCGATTGCGTTGTTAACACTCCCCAGCAGAGCATCCCTGCCCGCACCGCTGCCATCACCCCTGCCACGGCATCCTCAAAGACAAGACAATGCTGCGGCAACACCTGCAACCGCTCCGCCACTAGGAGATAGCATTCTGGATCGGGCTTGCCCCGCTGCACATCCTGCTCCATCACCACCGTATCGAAAAAGTTGCCCACCCCCTCGCAGGAGAGCACCAATTCCACATTGGCAGCACAGGCCGAGGTGCCTAAGCCCAAGCGATAGCCTTTTTCTTTAGCACTTTTGAGAAAGGGCAACAGCCCCGGCAACAGTTCCAAATGGGGTGCCAAGAGTTCGCGAAACACTGCCTCTTTGCCGGCGCCCCAGCGTTCGACTTCTGCTTCAGTGACCGATCGCCCCAGGAGTTCTGGCAGGAGTTCGGCATTGCGTTTACCCCCCATTTGCCGCAACTGTTCCAAATTGATCTGCTGCCGCAGTTCAGGGGTGCGATCGACATAGACCCGCCAAGCTTCAAGGTGGTAGGGCATAGTATGGCAGATGACCCCATCCATATCAAAAATCAGGGCACGCTGCGAGGGTTCAACGGCAAGAAACTGGGAAAAATTAGCCATTGGCGAAAAATTTGGGCATCAGCAAGTGTAGTCTATCGTCTTTTGAGACTAAAGAGGCTGGCCAATCGATCAATCGAATTTTGCTGCAGGCTAGTCCCCAAAATCTCAATTAAAATACGGGCAACCACACCTGCAAAAAAATGAGTCAACATCTACAGTAGGAGTACAGCCCTTTATCTAAGCTATAGGGTACGTCAAGGGACGTTGATCCTGTTTAAGAGTGGATTTGACGGTTCTGGGTCTGTTCCATCTTTTGGGAAGAGGGCTGTAAATTGGCATACAAAAACACGCCAAAGTGGACGTGTTAAGATGAGTGTTACCAGCACGCAGGAGCCATTAGGGGAAGGGTCATGTTTGAACGGTTTACAGAAAAAGCCATTAAAGTCATCATGCTGGCACAGGAAGAGGCTCGCCGCCTCGGCCACAACTTTGTCGGTACCGAACAAATTCTCCTCGGATTGATTGGTGAAGGCACCGGTGTGGCTGCGAAGGTGCTACGTTCCATGGGGGTGAACCTCAAGGATGCCCGCATCGAAGTGGAAAAAATTATTGGCCGTGGGTCTGGTTTTGTGGCGGTGGAGATTCCCTTTACCCCCCGTGCCAAGCGAGTGTTGGAACTCTCCCTCGAAGAAGCCCGCCAACTGGGACACAACTATATTGGTACTGAGCACCTTCTTTTAGGTCTGATTCGCGAAGGGGAAGGGGTAGCAGCACGGGTCCTTGAAAATCTCGGCGTTGACCTGTCGAAAGTGCGCACCCAAGTGATTCGCATGCTGGGTGAAACCGCAGAAGTGGCTGCCGGTGCCAGCCAAGGGCGTACCAAAACACCGACGCTGGACGAATTTGGTGCCAACCTCACCCAGATGGCCATTGATGGCAAGCTAGATCCCGTGGTGGGTCGGCAAAAAGAAATTGAGCGGGTGATTCAAATCCTTGGCCGCCGCACCAAAAATAATCCTGTGCTGATCGGTGAACCGGGGGTAGGTAAAACCGCTATTGCTGAAGGCCTTGCCCAACGCATTGCCAATAAAGATGTCCCCGATATTCTGGAAGACAAGCGGGTGGTCACCCTCGATATTGGCCTGTTGGTGGCGGGCACGAAGTACCGCGGTGAGTTTGAAGAGCGGCTGAAGAAGATCATGGATGAGATCCGCCAAGCCGGTAACGTGATCTTGGTGATTGACGAGGTACACACGTTGATTGGGGCTGGGGCCGCTGAGGGTGCCATTGATGCGGCGAATATCCTCAAACCCGCCCTAGCTCGTGGTGAGTTGCAGTGCATTGGTGCCACCACGTTGGATGAGTACCGCAAACACATTGAGCGGGATGCTGCCTTGGAGCGCCGCTTCCAACCGGTGATGGTGGGTGAACCCTCCGTTGAGGAAACCATTGAGATCCTCTACGGCCTGCGGGAACGCTACGAGAAGCACCACAAGCTGAAAATTTCCGATGAAGCCCTTGAGGCGGCAGCGAAGCTGTCTGATCGCTACATTAGCGATCGCTACCTGCCCGACAAAGCCATTGACCTCATTGACGAAGCTGGCTCACGGGTGCGCCTGATTAACTCGCAACTACCGCCTGCGGCCAAGGAACTGGATCGCGAATTGCGGCAAGTGCTCAAAGAAAAAGACGATGCCGTGCGTGCCCAAAACTTTGACAAAGCGGGTGAATTGCGCGATCGCGAGATGGAACTGAAAGCGCAAATCCGTGCCATTGCCCAGCAGAAAAAATCCGAAAGCGCCAATGGTGAAGAGGAAACCCCCGTCGTTACCGAAGAGGACATTGCCCACATTGTTGCCTCTTGGACAGGTGTGCCTGTCAGCAAGCTCACCGAAAGCGAATCGGAAAAACTGCTGCACATGGAGGAGACCCTGCACCAGCGGGTCATTGGCCAAGATGAAGCGGTGAAAGCCATCTCCCGTGCCATTCGCCGTGCCCGTGTCGGTCTAAAAAATCCCAACCGTCCCATTGCTAGCTTTATCTTCTCTGGGCCAACCGGTGTGGGTAAAACCGAGCTAACGAAAGCCTTGGCCGCCTACTTCTTTGGTTCTGAAGAGGCGATGATCCGCTTGGATATGTCCGAGTACATGGAGCGGCATACCGTCTCCAAGCTCATTGGTTCGCCCCCCGGCTATGTCGGCTACAACGAGGGCGGTCAACTGACCGAAGCCGTGCGGCGGCGTCCCTACACGGTGGTGCTCTTTGACGAAATCGAGAAAGCCCATCCCGATGTCTTTAACCTGCTGCTGCAAATCCTTGAGGATGGTCGCCTCACTGACTCTAAGGGGCGTACCGTTGACTTCAAGAACACCCTCTTGATCATGACCTCGAACATTGGCTCGAAGGTGATTGAGAAAGGCGCTGGCGGTCTTGGCTTTGAGTTTGGCACTGAGGATGCTGCTGAATCGCAATACAATCGCATTCGCTCCTTGGTGAATGAGGAACTGAAGCAGTACTTCCGTCCAGAGTTCCTCAACCGCGTGGATGAGATTATTGTCTTCCGCCAGCTGACCAAAGACGAGGTCAAGCAAATTGCTGACATCCTCTTGAAGGAGGTCTTCTCACGCCTGACCGAGAAAGGAATCACCCTAGAAGTGACGGATCGCTTCAAGGAGCGACTCATTGAAGAAGGCTACAATCCCAGCTACGGTGCGCGACCCCTGCGGCGGGCCATTATGCGCCTCTTAGAGGACACCTTGGCTGAGGAAATGCTCTCTGGCCGTATTCGTGAAGGGGATACTGCCCTCATTGATGTGGATGAATCAGGTCAAGTGAAGATCCAAGCTCAACCTCGGCGTGAGCTACTGCCCCAAGCGGTTGAGTAGGGTATTGACTTCCTATGCCAGACACACCGCAAGAGGTTTATGGGGACTCCCTCAGCTCCCGAGCGCTGGATCACGACTGGCGCACCATTTATCCCTTGGGTGCTTACCAAATCCACGGTCTGGCATGGGTCGATCCCCAAGCCCTGTGGCTACGTCAATTGCCCCGTTTGCCCTTTTGCCAAGCAACCCTTGGCGCCAGTTTTTTGGCCTTGGACCGGGTACGGGGCTTTATTTTGCTCATCAATGGCGAAAATGACCACAGTGAGATTCTCAATCCCTACGATCTAGAGGCATTTCTCGATGCCGATGGCCTCTGTCTCCATCGCGAAACCCTCTGGTTTTGCCGGGACACATGGCTCTATCGCTGTCATCTGCCTGACTGGCATGTAGAAAAGGTGTTGGCGTGCCGCTATCCCATTTACGGTGTGGCGGTGGATGACACAGGCATCTATGTGGCCTGTCAAAAATCGGGTTACATTCACTGTTTTGACGAGACGGGTCGAGAGCAGTATCGCCTCAGTGCGCCGGGCATTGGCTGTGAAAATTTAGCCCTTAAGGATGGCTATCTGTGGGTGAGCGATCGCTTAGAGCAATCCATCTATTGTCTCGATCGCCAGAGTGGCCGTGTTGAATGGGTGGCCTTGACTCCCTTTGCCCAGCCAACAGCGTTTACCTTTGATGCGACGGGGCGACTGTGGGTGGCCTATGGCGGCGAAGAACCCTATTTGCGGGATAACCCCAACAACCGCGAAGCCCCCCTCGAAATTGATCATCGCGATATTTGCCTGATTCATCCTCTGCTCTATCAGACCCACAAAGAGCAGCATTACACGGTCTCCAATGGCTATCTGATTGAGATGGCCTACGTGGAGGAAATGTCTCCCCTTGAGGCGCTGCACCTAGATAACCTAGAGTGGCGAATTGCTCTGCCCGCCAATTCCCTGCGCCAAAAATTGCTGCGGGTTGAACCCGTCGGTACCCCCTTTCACTTGGAAACCGTGGGTGATCAGCAGGTGGCGGTGTTTGATTTTCCTGAAGTGCGTCCCTACGAAGCCCGTCTTTTTGGTTGGCGTGCTTGGCTAGAAGTGAGAGGTATCAAGTACCATCTCAGCTTTGACGACATTGATGAGACGCTACCGCTGCCACCAGAATTTGCAGCACAGTATCTAGTGGATAACGATGAGTTGGCGATGGATCAACCCATTGTCCAAGAGGCGGCACGGCAAGCTGTGGGCACAGAGACCAATATCCTGCGTAAGATGCTCAAGATTCGTAACTATGTGTACGATCGCCTGAGCTATGCCATGCGACCCACGATTGAAACCCCCGATTTGGTTTTGAAACGGGGAACGGGGTCCTGTGGTGAGTACGTGGGGGTGCTCCTTGCCTTGGCGCGATTAAATGGCATTGCCTGCCGTACGGTGGGTCGCTACAAATGTCCCCCCCATCCCCAAAAGCGGGGTATTCCCCTCCAACCCACCTATAACCACGTTTGGTTGGAGTTTTATGTGCCGGGGGTTGGCTGGTTGCCCATGGAGTCCAATCCCGATGATGTCGTAGAGCGCGGCCCTTATCCAACGCGGTTCTTTATGGCACTGCCTTGGTACCACGTGGAAGCGGGTAAAGGGATTCGCTTTGAGAGCATGAATTATCGCGATCGCGGGCTACGCCTTGGAGATTTAGCCCTCAATCATGTGCGCTTTACCATTCATAGTGAGCTGCCCCCAATTGCCTAAACAGTTCTAAGACAGGAGCACTCGCAGTAATCCCAAAGGAGCCGGCTGCCAATCGCCGCGCCAATCCAAAAGCTGTACTAACACCAAGTAGCCAATTCCCAATAACAGGGAAATGACACCGGTGACGATCGCCACCCATTTGCCCGATGACCGTTGAGACACCCTGAGCCTCCTATTCATTCTTGAGTCGCAATACCGCCATAAAGGCCTCTTGGGGGACATCCACCCGCCCGATCGCCTTCATCCGTTTTTTACCCGCTTTTTGTTTTTCGAGGAGCTTGCGTTTACGGGTCACATCGCCGCCGTAGCACTTGGCCAAGACATCTTTGCGTAAGGCGGGAATACTTTCACTGGCAATCACCCGTGAGCCAATGGCCGCTTGAATGGGAATTTTGAACTGGTGGCGTGGGATCAAATCCTTGAGTTTGCTGACAAGGGCACGTCCCACATAGTAGGCCTTATCGCGGTGAACAATCGCTGCCAAGGAATCCACTGGGTCGTTATTGATCAGGATATCCAGTTTCACCAGATCATTAGGACGGTAGCCAATCAGGTGGTATTCCATACTGGCATAGCCCCGCGATCGCGACTTCATTTCATCGAAAAAGTCCGTCACAATTTCCGCCAAGGGCATTTCATAGACCAATGTGGTGCGCCCTTGGGTGAGGTAGCGCATATCCTTAAAGATGCCCCGCCGCGACTGCGCCAATTCCATCAGCGTTCCCACATAGATTTCGGGGGTAATCATTTCCAGTTGAACGTAGGGTTCCTCAATTTTTTCGCGGTATTGGGGTTCCGGTAGCAGGCTGGGGTTATCAATCGTCAGCACCTCCCCTTTCACCGTGGTCACGCGATAGACCACCGAAGGGGCAGTAATGATTAAGTCCAGATTGTATTCCCGCTCTAGCCGCTCTTGGATAATTTCCATGTGCAGCAGCCCCAAAAAGCCACAGCGGAACCCAAAGCCCATGGCACTGGAGGTTTCCGGCTCGTAGTGGAGCGAAGCATCGTTGAGCTTCAATTTTTCAAGGGCTTCCCGCAGATCCTCAAACTGATCGGCATCGGTGGGAAAAAGACCACAAAAGACCATCGGTTTGGCCTCGGTGTAACCCGGAAGAGGTTCCTTGGCTGGGTTTTGTGCCAATGTAATCGTGTCGCCGACACGGGCATCGCCAACGGCTTTAATGGCGGCTGCGAGGTAGCCCACTTCCCCGGCATGGAGACTGTCCACGGGTTTTTGGTTGGGGGCGAGGACGCCGAGTTCATCAATTTCGTATTCTTTGCCAGAGGCCATCAAGCGAATGCGATCGCCCTTGCGAACCACACCATCCATGACCCGAAAATAGACAATCACCCCTCGGTAGGCATCGTAGTAGCTATCAAAAATCAATGCCCGCAGGGGTTGATCTACCGTATCCCGAGGCGGCGGCACCAAATGCACAATCGATTCCAGAATTTCCTCAATGCCAATCCCTTCCTTGGCGGACGCTAGAACCGCTTGGGAGCAATCGAGACCAATAATCTCTTCGATTTCGGCCTTGACGCGATCGGGTTCAGCACCGGGTAGGTCAATTTTGTTGAGGACCGGAATAATCTCTAAATTATGCTCCAATGCCAGATAGACATTGGCCAGTGTTTGCGCTTCTACCCCTTGGGAGGCATCCACAACGAGGAGTGCCCCTTCACAGGCAGCCAGCGATCGCGACACCTCATAGGAAAAATCCACGTGGCCGGGGGTGTCAATCAAATTCAAAATATACGTTTCGCCATCGCGACTGGTGTAGGTCATGCGGGCAGCTTGCAGCTTAATCGTAATTCCCCGCTCCCGCTCCAGCTCCATATTGTCAAGAAACTGTTCCTTCATTTCACGGGGATCCACCGTGCCTGTAAATTGCAGCAGGCGATCGGCAAGGGTCGATTTGCCGTGATCAATGTGGGCAATGATCGAGAAATTGCGAATGTGGGAAACGGGGACGTCGGTCATACCAGCGAGGACAACCTTAACAAAATGAAAAACTCCTTTCTTGATTCTAAGCGTCCCTGTCCGATTGTGCTGAGAATTCGGTGGTAGGATAGAAATTAACTGCCGGGATGTAGCGCAGCTTGGTAGCGCATCTGCTTTGGGAGCAGAGGGTCGCAGGTTCAAATCCTGTCATCCCGATTCGGAACCGTAAACCTAGAACGATTGTTGCCCATACAATCCTGCGGTAGATTAGCCTCAGGCCTTTTGGATACGTATTCATTGATGCTGACGGTTCCACGGACAATTTGCCTTGGATTTTTGGCGGTGATTACGCTGGGGACGCTGCTGTTGTGGCTGCCTTGGTCCACTAGTCATGGGGAATGGAACCCCTTTATCGTTGCGCTATTTACCGCAACATCGGCCGTTTGTGTGACCGGCCACATTATTGTCGATACGGGAACCCACTTTTCTCCCTTTGGTCAACTGGTGATTCTGCTGTTGATCCAGGTGGGTGGTCTGGGGTACATGACGGCGACCACCTTTTTGATTATTTTGCTGGGACGCAAGTTTAACCTGCGGCAGAAGATAGCGGTACAGCAAGCCTTGGATCGGCGGGGCATGCAGGGGGCACGGCAATTGGTGCGCTCGATTTTGGGTCTCACGTTTCTCTTTGAACTGACGGGTGCCTTGTTGCTGTGGCTGATTTTTCGCCAAGACGTTAGTGATCCACAGGCACTGTGGCTGGCGGTGTTTCACAGTATCAGTGCTTGGAATAATGCCGGGTTTAGTCTGTTTAGTGACAGCTTGATGGGGTATCAAACCTCTGTGCCCCTGAATTTCGTGATTTCACTGCTGATTATTTTTGGCGGCATTGGCTATGAGGTGATCTTTGAATTTTATCTTTGGCTGCGGGAGCATCTGCGCCACTGGGGTAAACCCGCCTATCTAATCCGCAAGGCGAGCCAGATGACGTTTAGCCTCAATTTCAAAATTGTGACGAGTACAACGGCGATTCTCCTCATCTTGGGAACGGCGATGCTGTTTGCGACGGAGATGCGATCGCCAGAACGATTTGGTCTTTTTTCCTTTGATCAGAAGCTCCTCTTGGCCTGGTTTCAGTCGGTGACAGCGCGGACGGCGGGCTTTAATACCGTCAACATTGGTGAATTCAATAATGGCGGGCTATTTATTATGATTGCCCTGATGTTTATTGGTGGTAGCCCCGGTGGCACGGCAGGGGGCATTAAAACAACCACGTTGCGGATTTTGGCAGGGATTACCAAGTCAGCTCTGCAAGGGAAAGAGGTGGTGCTGCTCTACCGCCGTCAGGTGCCCCCCTCGCTGATCATGAAAGCGGTCGCTGTTGCCTTTGGCTCAATGTTTACGGTGCTGGTTTCCACTACCCTCATCGCGATCGCTGACCCCGAAGAGAATTTCATTAACATTCTCTTTGAAACCGTTTCCGCCTTTGCCACCGTTGGTCTCTCCACCGGTATTACCAGTGGGCTAACCGCCTTTTCCAAGTTGATCTTGATTGTAACGATGTATGCCGGACGGGTAGGTATCCTGCTGCTGATGGCGGCAATTATCGGTGACCCCCAGCCTTCTAGTGTCCAATATCCTGAGGAGAACCTGCTGGTGGGTTAGGGGGCGGCATACTCGGCAATGGCGGCAGCCATCTCTTGGGTACCCACGGGTTCTTTGCCCGGCGCAGCCAAATCATAGGTGACAAAGCGCCCCTCAGCAATGACTTTTTCCACAGCTGCCTGAAGACGCCGTGCCGCTTCCATTTCACCCAAGTGTTGCAACATCAACACACCAGAGAGAATCAATGCCGTAGGATTGGCTTTATTTTGGCCGGCATATTTAGGTGCTGAACCATGAATCGCCTCAAAAACGGCATATTCATCGCCAATGTTTGCCCCCGGTGCCACTCCTAGACCCCCAATCATCCCGGCACAAAGGTCGGAAAGAATATCACCGTAGAGGTTGGGCATCACCATCACATCATAAAGTTCGGGCTTCTGCATCAACTGCATGCACATGTTATCGACGATGCGATCTTCAAAGGCAATGTCGGGGTAACGGGTAGCAATTTCGCGGGCACGTTCAAGGAAGAGGCCATCGGTAAATTTCATGATGTTGGCTTTGTGAACGGCGGTCACTTTCTGGCGATGGTTGGCCTTGGCATATTTGAAGGCAAACTCAATGATGCGATCGCTCCCCAGCACAGAAATCGGCTTGACACCAATGGCAGCATCCTCACGGATCGGCTTACCCGCTAGATCACTCAAAAAGGCACGGGCTTTGGCCGCCTCGGGACTGGTGTATTCAAACTCAATCCCGGCGTAGAGGTCTTCGGTATTCTCGCGAACAATGACAAGGTCAATGTTTTGAAAATAGCTTTTCACCCCAACAATGGATTTAGCCGGCCGTAGGTTCGCATAGAGATTGAGCCGCTTGCGGATCTCGACATTCACAGAACGAAAGCCGGTACCCACGGGGGTGGTAATCGGCCCTTTGATGGCAGTTTTCGTGCTTTTGATGGCATCGAGAACGTGTTCGGGCAAGGGGGTACCATAGCGTTCCATCATGTCCACGCCGGCATCCACCACCACCCAATCAATTTTGACGCCCGTAGCATCAATGGCCGTGCGAGTGGCAGCGGCAACCTCAGGACCAATACCGTCGCCGCGAATTAAGGTAACAGCGTGGGACACGAGTTCTCTCTCCCTATGCAGAACTGAAAGACAAAGGTATTAGGAGGGTATGATGCCGCTAAATGAGCTTCACCGTACGTAGCGTGTGAAACAAAATTGTCGCCAAGGCGATCGCGCCTGCAACAATGACAAAGTACAAAACAATTCCCATCATGTTTCTCCTCAACAGGTAGTGATTTACCTCGGAATTCAGAATACCCTAGGCTGTGCCTACAAAACTAACATCACTAAAGCGCTTTTGTGCCTCGCTGACGGGACGATTTTTGCCTTCCTCTTGCCAGTAGTTAATGATTTCGGTGGCACGGTTGAGGAGTTCAATCCGCTCGGCTTCCGTAATCCAAGATTTCTTCTCTAACTCCGCCTTCAGGAGTTCCCAAGCATCGGTGCGCGGCCAAAAGAAGTAGGAGGTGAGGGGGCTTGTCCCTTTGCCAACAATTTGATCGACAGCGATCGCCACGTCTTTTTCTAACCAAAGTACTCTCAGGGTAAAGCGGGACAATTCTAACCTCCTAAAACTCGTTTTTCACAAAAAGCCATCCTTTATAATAACCAATCAGGCCAACTGCATACAAGTTTCTGGAGAGCTGCCGTTGAGTACCCCCTACGCCTGTGTCTTTTTTGATATTGATGGGGTGATTCGCGATGTCAGTCGTTCCTATCGCCGTGCCCTAGCGGATACCGTCGAGCATTTTACGGGGGGTGCCTATCGTCCCAGTCAAAAGGAAATTGACAACCTCAAGGCGGAAGGCTGCTGGAATAACGACTGGGAAGGGTCGCGTGAACTCATTTATCGCTACTTTGAACGCCAAGGGAAACCCCGCTGCCAAGTGCCCTTGGATTACGAGCGCCTTGTAATCTTTTTTGAGGAGCGCTATAGCGGCCAAAATTGGTGCGGCTATATTCAAGATGAGCCACTGCTGGTGGATGTTGCCTATTTTCAGGCTCTTGATCAGGCACAAATCCGCTGGGGGTTTGTCAGTGGTGCGACGCGGGACTCGGCAGAATATGTTCTGAAACACCGCTTGGGTCTCGATCAGCCCCTTTTGATCGCCATGGAAGATGCCCCCGGCAAACCCGACCCCACAGGACTCCGCATGGCCTACCGTCAGGCCGCGGCTCAGGAAACCATTCCTGCCTTTTATGTGGGGGATACAGTGGCGGATATGCAGACCGTTGTCAATGCCCGCAAAGAACAAGCAACAACGCCGTGGATTGCCTTAGGGGTGATTCCTCCCCATGTCAAGCCCGAAGATCGGCAACGCTATGGCGATCGCTTGCGCTCAGCGGGAGCCAGTGCAGTTTTTGAACACACGCGCGACATTACCCCAGCGATGGTGGCAGCGTTCTTAGGGCAATTGGCTGCCCACGACTCAAACTGCGGGCAATAAGATCACAGCGTTCATTGCCGACATCGCCACTATGGCCACGCACATGGTGCCACTGGACTAAGGGATCATTGAGGGCATCTAACTCCTGCCACAGGTCTTGGTTGAGAACAGGCTTTTTGGCGGCTGTTTTCCAGCCCCGCCGTTTCCAGTTGTGGATCCACTCCGTAATTCCCTTGAGGACATATTCGCTGTCGGTGTAAAGGGCGATCGCGCTCCCCGGAGCCAGTTGGCGCCATGCCTTGAGGGCTTCAATGGCCGCCTGCAATTCCATGCGATTATTTGTGGTCGCGGGGTGATGTCCCCCCCGTTCCTGCACAGAGCCGTCGGCAAAGTAAATGACCACGCCCCAGCCCCCCGGTCCCGGATTGCCTTCGCAGGCACCATCGGTATAAATGGCACGAATCTCGGTCATGAGTCTCTATGCCCTCCAAAGGTTGCAAATAAAAAAGGGTGGCCACAAGACCACCCCCGAAACAAATGGATACCAAAGACTACTTGATGCTGACTTTGGCGCCGGCTTCCTCGAGTTCTTTCTTAGCGGCTTCGGCGTCTTCTTTGGTGGCACCTTCTTTCACGGGTTTGGGCGTGGATTCCACCACTTCCTTAGCTTCCTTGAGACCCAAGCCGGTCAAAGAGCGCACCACTTTGAGCACGGCAATCTTCTTGTCGGCGGGGACTTCTTCGAGAATGACATCGAAGGCGGTTTTCTCTTCGACTTCTTCTGCGGGAGCAGCAGCCCCACCACCCACAGGAGCGGCGACCATCATGCCACCGACCGGCGCAGCGGCACTGACACCAAAGGCCTCTTCAATTTGCTTGACCAGCTCAGCGGCTTCCAGCAGGGTCAAGGATTTCAACTTTTCGAGAATTTCATCGGTTGCAGCAGACATTGTCAACTCCTATCGTTTCAAGGTTGGAAAACAAGAACAGGTGGCTTCCCAAGGGAAACCGAAAACAGGATCGATCTATGCCGCACCTTTGTCGGCGATCGCCTGGGTTGCCCGCGCCAAGGAAGCAGGAACCTCCTTGATGCCAATGGCAATCTTCGCTGTGACGGCATTGAGGGCACCAGCAATCTGCGCCATGAGTTGTTCTTTTGAGGGCAGATCACCAATGGCCTTCACTTGCGCTTCATCAAGGGCCCGTCCCTCCATGACCCCACCGCGTAGGGTGGTTTTTTTCGTGGCCTTTTGGAATTCTTGGTAGGCCTTGATCGTGCCGCCAATGTCATCCTTGACCAAGAGGAACGCCGAAGGTCCCTTAAGGAATTGGGTCATGGGTTGCCAAGTGTCACTTTCTTTAACCGCCAATTCCATCAGCGTATTTTTAGTGACCTTGCAACTGGCATTACACTTGCGCAAGCGTTGCCGCAAATCCTTCATCTCAGCATCGGTGAGACCTTGGTAGTCAATCACCAGTGCCATTTGTGACTCGCTCAGGCGTTCCTTTAGCTCCGCCACAATTTCTTTTTTGTTTGCTAGCGTGCGTCCCACGCGCATCACCTCCTGTAGTCAGTGAAAGAAAAACCCCAGCAGTGGTGCCGGGGCGATCGCCCAATCCCAACGGATGGACTTCGCAAACCTCGGCAGGAAGATTATGTCTGAGCCAGACCCCTGCGGTCTTCGGTTTCAGTCTTGAGTTGTCCAGTATTGGGCAATAGACAAGTCCTCCTTAGGCGGCTTCGGCCAGTTTTAGCTCCCGCAGGGCGTTGATGTCCACTTGAATGCTCGGCCCCATGGTGGCGGCCACATAGACACTGCGCCAGTAGCGACCCTTGGCACCACTCGGGCGGTTGCGGTCAATACTCTCTTGTAGTGCCTTGAGGTTAACGAGCAAGTCTTCGGCGCTGAAGCTAGCTTTGCCAAAGAGCACATGGACAATCCCGGTGCGATCGGCGCGGAATTCCACTTTCCCCGCCTTGAACTCTTGAATCGCTTGGGGCAAGTCAAAGGTCACCGTACCGGCTTTGGGCGATGGCATGAGCCCCCGCGGACCCAAAATCCGACCCACTTTGGCCACTTGGGGCATCATATCGGGGGTGGCAATGAGCAGATCAAAGTCCATCCGCCCCTTTTGAATTTCGTCAATGAGTTCCTCTGAACCCACAACATCGGCACCGGCGGCACTGGCTTCAGTCACTTTTTCACCCCGGGCAATGACCGCGACGCGAATCGTTTGACCGGTGCCTTTGGGGAGCGCCACAGTGGTTCGCAATTGTTGGTCGGTATATTTGGGATCAATGCCCAAGCGGATGTGGGCTTCTGCCGATTCAGGAAATTTGGCTGTGGCTGTTTCCTTCAGCAGTTGCAAGGCCTCGAGGGGAGCGTAGGGACGATCCTCCACCTTGGCATAGAGTTCGCGCAGTCGTCGCGAGAGTTTACGCATCAGAATTTACCTCCACGGGGTACTAACGAAACGCAGTTTCTCCCCCAACACAACAACGGACTCAACAGGAACACACGAAGGAAAGCTTTAGTCGGCAATGGTCACGCCCATATTGCGAGCGGTGCCTTCGATAATCCGCATGGCCGCTTCAATATCGTTGGCATTGAGATCCGGCATTTTCTTCTCAGCAATTTCCCGCAGTTGGGCACGGGTGATCCTGCCCACTTTTTTCTTGTTGGGTTCGCCGGAGCCTTTTTCAATGCCCGCAGCTTTTTGAATCAGCACGGAAGCGGGCGGCGTTTTCAGAACAAAGGTGAAACTGCGATCTTCATAGACCGAAATTTCAACGGGAACCACCATCCCCACTTGATCGGCGGTGCGAGCATTGTACTCTTTGCAGAACATCATGATGTTCACACCGTGCTGACCAAGGGCTGGACCAATGGGGGGAGCAGGGTTGGCTTTACCCGCTTGAATGGCAAGTTTAATAACTGCGACGACCTTTTTCGCCATAGTGAGTTAGCGTCCTAATCTACTTTTTCCACTTGAGTCACTTCGAGTTCGACCGGCGTTTCGCGGCCAAAAATCGAGAGTAATGCTTTCAGTTTGCTGCGCTCAGCACTGACTTCAATCACCTCTCCCTCAAAGTCCTTAAAGGGACCATTGAGAACTTTGATCTTATCACCACTATTGAGATCAATGCGGTGAACCGCTTCTTGTTCTTGGGCTTTGCGGAAGATGCGATCCACTTCGGCCGGACTCAGGGGCATGGGCTTGACGTGACCGCGGCCGCGGCCTGTACTGCGGCGTTGCTCGGCACCCACAAAGTTAATCACATTGGGGGTGTTTTTAATCACCTGCCAAGCTTCATCATCAATTTGCCATTCACCCGTTTCGGGGGACTGCTGTGCCCGCACTTGGACAAGAACATAACCGGGAAAAACTTTTTCCTCAATGGTTTGCCGCGAGCCATCTTTTTTGATTTTGATGACGGGGGTTTGGGGAATTTCAATGCGAAAGATGCGATCGGCCACATCCAGCGTATGGAGCCGCTGCTCGATGGTGCTTTTCACTTTTTTTTCGCAGCCAGAGGCCACCTGCACGGCATACCAAAACCGTTTGACCTTACCCGCTTGATCCCCTTCGGCCACTTCAACGGTGTCGTCAAGAGGATCGTTCAGATCAGAATGATCAGTAAATTCACTCACCATAGGCGCGTACTCGTAGGAATCTTTGGCTGTCTAGAAAATCAGTGTGGCCAGCCAACGAAAGAGTTCATCCACTAGGTAGATGACCGCAGCCGAAAGGGAAACGATGAGAATGACTGCCGCAGATTCGCCAATCAGACGCTGGCGATCGGGCCACACCACTTTGCTGAGTTCTTCCTTGGTTTCGCGGAAAAACTCGGTTAGATTAAAGCCACTAGTGGGCTTTTCGCCTTCGGTACTCTTGGTCACGGCGGCACTCCTTAGGGCGGGGGCAGCCCGTTGCTACCCGTTTAATTCAGCGCGATTTATTATCATAGCAGGTTTCTTCTTTTTAGGAAATCCCGATGTTTGATTGCTTGCGATCGCGCACCCTCACGACGGCTATGGGTGAGGTGGCCTACGTTACCAATGATCTCGGCAATGTTAACCCTGCTCGGCCGCCTTTATTTTTTTGGCATGGCTTTGGCGGTGGCTCGAGCCGCTATGAATGGTCGGTAGTTTACCCGGCCTTTTCAGCCGAGTATCCCCTTTTTGCTTTGGATTTGCCCGGTTGGGGCGCCTCTGAGCATCGCGATCAACCCTATACGGTGGCGGCTTATGTGGATCATTTGCTAGAGTGCCTTGGTCAATTGACGGCAGAACCAGCGGTGGTGATCACGTCGTCACTGACGGCAGCCTTTGCCATCCAAGGGGCGATCGCCCATCCCCAACGCTTCCGTGGCCTGATTCTCACCTGCCCAACGGGGTTGAGTGATTTTGGTCAAGATTACCGCCAGACCCCCCTTGCCCAGATTGCCCGCCAGCCCTATGTGGATATCGCCTTTTATCGCCTCGGCGTGGCCAATTCCCTGAGTGTGCAGTCCTTTATGGCCAATCAACAGTTTGCCCGACCTAGCCGCATCAGCCCGGAAATGATTGCCACCTATACCCAAGTAGCGCAGTCGGCGGGGGCAGAATTTGCCGCGTTGGCCTTTGTGCGGGGTGATCTCTGCTGCGACCTCAGTCGCTTCTTGCCCCATTTGACGGTGCCGACCTACATCGTTTGGGGAGAGCAGGCAAAACTCCCTCCTGTGGCCGTGGGTCAACGCTTGGCACAGTTAAACCCCGACGCGATTCGTGCCTTTGATGTGATGCCAGAGGTGGGACTAACGCCGCAGTTGGAGTGCCCTGCGGTGATGATTGGCTGGATTGATCGCTACCTTGGCCAGTTGCTGGCCTCCCCTTGAGGTGATCTAACGCTGGGCATTGGCAGTGGCGGGTAGGGTTGTGCCATAGACACGGGGGCGATCGCCCTGGGCCAATTGGGTGCTGCCTTGAGTATCCACTGCCCAAATTGTGGCTTTGGGGTTCCCCATGGTTTGGGTTTGAAAGAGTACCCGTTGCGGATCCGTTGTGCTCCAGCCCAAAAGGGTGGCAAAGTCGTATTCATCAGCGGTGGGATAAACCGTGGCCACATGACCCACCCCCGCCTGCCAAATCCATGCGCCATCGCTAATTAAATCAGTAGCAAACAAGCCGCCAAGCTGGCGCACCAAGAGACGATTGCCCGTTTCTGACCAGCCAACTGGAACTAGTACTGCAATCAGACCTTGGCCTTGGGGCACCTCTGCCAAAAACTCAGGCGGCATTTCCTTGAGGCTTTCAATGCGCTGCTGACTGCCGCTCTGGCGATCGCGAATTTCAAGAACGCTCACCAGTTGTTGCCGTTGCGCCTCGGGATCAGCCGTGAAGTAGAGGGTGGCCTGTGCCACATAGCGGCCATCGGGAGAGAGATATTGGGGCGTCTGCTGAGTCAAGCGGAGAGATTTCTTAGCCTTTAGAGCAGCGGCGTGGCCGTCGTCAATCCATTTCCAAGGGAGGGGGAAAGGACTCTGAAGCGGATCTGTGACTACTGTTTCTACGGGTTGATCGGGGGCTGAGGGTCGCTGGGCTTGGGCAGGCGTTACTGGGGCGATCGCAAGGGCTGTCAATATCCCACAGATTGAGGAGATGAAAAAGCCCCGCCACGGCGCAAATCGGGTTACCATGAGGTCACTCCTCTGAAATAAAGTTTGCTTATTTTATTGACAGTTTGGTTAAACGAGTGACGACGGCTCCTCACACCTCTAGCATAGCAATTGGCCTAGGCCGATCGCAGGAAAATTAACGAAGTTTTATGCTCTTGACAGAATTAGTCAAAAAATCTTGTGGCTATTTGCAATCATTGGCAGTCATTGAGATTCATTCCCAGTGGTTTCCCCTCAGTTCCCCCTCGCTCAAAGATGCGGGGACGAGCCCCTATGCAGTGAATGCTAAAGGGCATTTGGCGTGGCCCAAGGGTCGGCACTCCCTCTGGTTGGGGCAGCGAATCACGGTACCCGCGACGGTTCAAGGCTATAGTGTGGCGGGTTTAACTCTACGCCTTGATCTCACGTGGTGGGCGGATCGGGCAACGGTGTATGTCAATGGTCAGGTGGTGCATCAGGGGGATTTATTTGATCATTCGGTGAGTCTGTGCCTAGGGGAGGCGGTGACCCCCGGCCAAGCGTGGGAGGTGGTGTTGCATCTTGTGAGTCCCGGCCACGATGACGGTGCTTTGGTGAGATCAGGCCTGCGGTTTGAATCGCCAACGGGAGTGGATCCCGACTTTATTGCCACTGAGTTGGACATTTTGGCGATCTTTGGTGAAACCCTCAACCTGCAACCCCTTGAACCCCTGCTGAAGGACGTTTTAGAAAGTCATGGACAGCGCCCCATCTTAGATCTGTTGCTGGCGGAGATCCACGAGAAAATGCAGGCGATCGCCACCCCCTTGCGGGACTTCACCATGCACCTGTGTAGCCATGCCCATCTGGACTTGGCGTGGCTCTGGCCGATCGCTGAAACGTGGCAAGTGGCACAGTCCACTTTTCGATCTGTATTACAGCTGAAGGAACGCTATCCCGAACTCACCTTTACCCACTCCACTCCCGCCCTCTATGCCTATTTGCAGATCCATGCCCCAGAACTTTTTGGGCGGATTCAGGAAGCCGTGGCAGCGGGTTGGTGGGATGTAGCGGCAGGCCTTTGGGTCGAACCGGAACTCAATCTCATTCATGCTGAGTCCATTGCCCGTCAGATTCTCTATGGTCAGCAGTACGTGCAGGAGGCCTTTGGTGGCATTAGCCCCATTGCTTGGTTGCCCGATACCTTTGGTTTTCCGGAACGGCTCCCCAGTTTCTTGGCTCAGGGGGGCATTCGCTACTTTGTCACTCAAAAATTGCGCTGGAATGACACCACGCGCTTTCCCCACGGTTGGTTTGTCTGGCGGGATGTGGCGAGGGCGGAGGTGAATGCCCTGATGTCAGCACCCATTGGCGAGGGGATTGCTCCCGTGAAAATGGCTACCTATGCCCAAGAGTGGTGGCAACAAACGGGATCGCGGCGCAGTCTCTGGCTCCCCGGTGTCGGCGATCATGGCGGTGGACCAACGGCAGACATGTTAGAACGGGTGCGACGCTGGCAACACCTCGGTGGTATTGGGCCGCAGTGGCGGTGGACAACCGTGCAGCAGTATCTGGAACAATTAACCCAGGAAACACCCCCTACAACCGCTTGGCAAGGGGAACTCTACTTGGAATTCCATCGCGGCTGCTACACCAGCCATGGCGATCAAAAGGCTGCCCACGATCGCGCCCAACGCCAACTGCAAGAGGCGGAACGCTGGTGTGCCCTCGCGGCAATCACAACTTCTTTTTCCTACCCCAAAGAAGAACTCAAAGCCTGTTGGCAACAACTTCTCTTTAACCAGTTTCATGATATTCTCCCTGGCTCCTCGATTCCAGAGGTCTATGCTGAGGTGGCGCCAACGTGGCAGCAACTCCTGACCACGACAGAGACAGTCCTAAGGGAAGCACAAACAGCGCTGTGCCAGTCCATTGACGGCGGTGAACCGCCGGTGACAGAGGCAATTCCCGTTGTGATTTTCAATGGATTGGTGGGCGATCGCGCCGGGGTTGTCCACATTGACTTGGCGCAGCTACCGCAGGAGGTTCCCTCTTGGCGGGTTTATTGTCCACGGGGCGACTACGATTTACCAGCGCAGTTGAATGCTCCCCAAGGTTGCTTGACGTTTCGTACCCCTGAGGTGACGGGAATTGGCTACACGCTGCTGTGGCTTTGCCCGCGATCGCGCCCTGATACGTTACCAACCCCACCCTTGGGCTATGTCTTAGAAAATAACTATCTCCACGTTGAAATTGATCCGGCAACAGGGGAAATCACTAATCTGTATGACAAGTTGAATCATCGTCCCTGCTTGGGCGATCGCGGTAATCAACTGCAATTTTTCCGTGATCAGGGGCAATACTGGGATGCTTGGAACATTGACCCCAACTATGGGCAGCATCGACTGCCGGGAGCGACCCTAGAGGCTATTGAATGGGTGACGTGGCATCAACTGGAGCAGCGACTACGGGTCAGATGGCGCTTTCAGTCCTCGCAGATTCAGCAGGAGTATGTGTTGCAGTATCAAACCCCGTGGCTGCGCATTGATACGGTGATTGACTGGCAGGAGGAACATATTCTCCTCAAGGCGGCTTTTCCCTTGGCAATCAGTGCTGAGCAGATCACCTGTGAAACTCCCGGCGGCGTTACGCTGCGCCCGACCCTTCCCAATCCCCACCTCAGCGCCCATGAGCAAACAAAATGGGAGGTGCCCTTTTTAACGTGGGTGGATCTGAGTACCCCAGAGTATGGGGTGAGTCTTTTCAGCGACTGCAAGCATGGCCTTGATGCCCAAGCGAATCAACTGCGATTGACCCTGTTGCGATCGCCCACTTGGCCGGATCCGACGAGCGATCGCTGTCAGCACCGCTTTAGCTATGGTGTGTTTCCCCACAGTGACTCGTGGCAAGTGGCCGGTGTCCCGCAGCAGGCGGCTCAGTTTAATCAACCTCTGAGGGGAGAAATTGCCCCCGCCAACCCATCAGGATCATTACCGCCCCACGCTCAGCTTCTCCATTGGTCGGATGCCCGCATTCAATGCCTTGCCCTCAAACAAGCAGAGGATGGACAGGGTTGGCAATTGCGAGTAGCAGAAGTGGCTGGGGAAGGGGGCACCTTGGAACTGAACTCAACGCTAATCCCATGGCAGATCAAGGCACCGCAAACACTCTTGGAGACGCCCACAGAGAATACCAACACAGTGACCCTCAGCCCATGGCAAATTCAAACCTTCCGACTACACCCTTGACCTACAATTGCGCCTTGAGGATTCTTGGCGATTCTGAGACAAATCTCCCTCACTCAAGCAGGGCAGCTTGTTGACATTACAGCACATCAATCGTCGGGAAAGCTGTTGAAATATGACTCAAGTCTAAACTATAGCTATTCCAATAAAGAATGAGATATCATCCAGCACAATACTTGCGAATCACCTCATCAATCGAACTGTTTGACCCTGCATACATCCGCGCTCACTTCAGCGCACTAAAGTCGTGCTCAATCACATTCAAATCAGGAGAGTATTTCGGTAAAAATAACACCTCGTGACCCGCCGCTTTGACCGCTTCCTGAATCACCCCTTTTGGATGAATCGGTACATTATCCATCATCAACAGCGAACGTTTCTCTAACGCCGGCAAACAGTACTGACTCAGCCAGTTCACAAACCCTACCGCATTCAAATATCCGCAAAACAGCATTGGGGCGATGAAGTCTTTCTGGTGTCTATACCCTCCTGCTACTAATACTAATATCATCTAAAGAACCATATTATTTGCTTATTATGGCCAATACTACAACAGATAGTACAAACTCAGCCAATATGCTCCCATGAAACAGCCGTACCCCGCTCAATGGCCTGATTCACTCGCTTGCCCAGCAGTACCTCATAGTATTTAGGAGGCAACCCATACCCAGGGCGAATCGAACGAATACACTCTGGCGTAATCACTTCCCCTGCCACCATATCTTTGACAAAGTACAGTGAGCGGCGATACACCAGCGACTTTTTCTCCGCCTCCGTAGGCCCATAGTGCACCCGCCCCAGCGCTTGATAAGCCCGCTGCGTTTCCTCCACCAGCAGTTTCATTTCGTGGGGTTCCAAACTAAAGGCGGCATCTACCCCGCCCTCAGCACGACTCAGCGTAAAGTGCTTTTCAATGACCGTTGCCCCTAGAGCCACCGCCGCTACTGCGACACCGATGCCCAGTGTGTGATCCGATAGCCCCACTTCACAGCCAAAGAGTTCCCTTAAGTGCGGAATTGTCCGTAAGTTAGAATCCGTTGGACTCGCAGGATAAGTGCTAGTACATTTGAGCAAGACAATCTGATCATTGCCGGTTGCCCGAATTGTTCGCACCGCTTCATCCAGTTCCGCAAGAGTTGCCATCCCTGTAGACATAATGATGGGCTTACCCGTTTGGGCGACCCGACGGATCAGTCCTAAGTCCACATTTTCAAAGGAAGCAATCTTATAGATTGGGCAATCCAACTCTTCAAGAAAATCAACTGCTGTTAGATCAAAAGGGGTGCTGAATGCAATTAGCCCCAGTTCTTTAGCGCGCTTGAAGATGGGTTCGTGCCACTCCCAAGGGGTATAGGCTTTTTGGTAGAGATTGTAGAGATATTCCCCTTGCCAAAGACTGGTCTTGTCACTAATGAAAAAATCAGGCTTCTCACAGCGGAGCGTGATTGTATCCGCCGTGTAGGTCTGAAGCTTTAGGGCATGGGCACCAGACTTGGCGACTACTTCAACGATCTCTAAGGCTCTATCAAGGGACTGATTATGATTCCCTGACATTTCGGCAATGATGAAGGGAACAGTGGTTTGGAGTTTATTTACTTTAGCATTCATTGTTAGTTTCCCAAAAAACTGACTATTTTAGTCAACATACTAATGCTTGTGACTTTCGAAGGCAATACTTCTGAAATTGGTCCTCCTTCTAAATGTATAAAATTTATACCCGCAGAGATTGAAGCAACACCATCAACATGGTACCAATCTCCAACACTCATACATTCATGCGGTTGTAGATTATATTTTTTGAGAAGGCTTAAAAAGGCAAAGGGAGAAGGTTTTGCATGAGAGCCAGTAGCTATAAAAATTTCATCCATAATTGTTTCTAACTGTAGTTCTTTAATTTTTTGAGCTTGTGTCTCATAGTTTCCATTTGTAATAAGGAATTGCCTAATACCTTGGTGTCTATTGTATCTAAGTAAATTATTTATTTCAGGTTCTATAGTCAGCGAAGTATTATAATTCCTATATGCATGAATTAAATCATGCTTGGTTATAGATAGAGAAAACTCTTTAATAACATTATCGATAATATTTGTTTTTGTTGGGCCATTATCAAGCCATTCATTTAACCAAAAAGATTTTACTTGTGATGCATCTTTTAATTCAAAATAGCTAACGCAAAAATCTATCCTTTGTTCTACATCGATTATTTGAGGATAAAGAGTATTGTCTAAATCATAAAAAATAGCTTTTACTTTTAGATTATTCATAGTAATATTCCTCCAGATATCTCAACATTTTTAGCTTTCTAGGTGTAGAATATTTTGTTATCTCTTGATTATTTTTATATTGTATAAGATTCAGTAAAAAATCGACTCCAGCTTTTACGCTGAATATAATTGTACCGCTTGGTCGCATATTAACATCTGTGATAAAAAGTGATTCTGCTGTTTTTATGATCTGTATATTGTTTAATCCATCAAACGTGAATGACTTAGCAAACTGATATGTATATTCTTCAAGAAATTCATCAATTACTATTTCTCCGAGGAGAGTGACACCAGAGTGCTCAATTCTTTTTCTGCAGACTATGTTGATAATTTCACCATTTCTACAGAAAAAATCTACCGTATATTCTTCTCCTTCAATAAACTCTTGGGCTATAAATAAATCAAGATCCTCAAAATTATGCTTAATTAATTCAACAGTGTGGCTCATGATTTTTGGAGAGCTAACTATTGTTACATTCTTTGAACCTGAACTTCTTCTTGGTTTTATTATTTTAGGAAAAGGTAAAGATTCAACCTCTTCACTTTTGCTTAGGATCACTGATCTTGGACAATGAAAACCAGCATTACTCAGGGTTGTATAAAGTTCGAACTTATCATAGAATTTGTTCATATCGTCCCTAAAGTTAAATGCGAAAACATGCTTTATTTCATCATTCGGATAGGAAAGAAAATACTCATTCCAGAAAAGTATTTCCTCATCTAGCCAGCTTATAAATATTTCGGGTTGATAACTTTTGATCAAAGATTTCACGACATGTGGATAGTCCTGATTGTGTACATTCGGGACTAACTCAAAGTGATCACATAAAAATTTTCCTACAGCGGTTTCTTTAGAGTCAATACCTATGATAGTATAGTTTTTATTCCTAAAATAATTTAAAATTCCTCGAATAGCTCTACCACCTACAGGAGAGATTAAAACACTAGACATACATCTGGCAAATAATTTTGATTTCTTGGACTTGTAGTGATTCTCTTTCAATCGTACGGAGAATCTCTTCATAAAACGATGAAGCAATAATTAGTAGCTTCTGCTTTCCATCTTCTTTTAAGATATGAAAAGGTTCTACATCTATATTCAAGCATGGAATAGTCATTCCCCACTTTCTATCATCTCCATCAATGACTCTTAGTTTACTTCCGATTAACAAGCTTTGATCAATCAATGTGAGTATATCAACAGAAAGACTACCTGCTCCCCACCAATAAATTTCTTTTGTAGAATCTTTTATAATGTTTTCCACTTCTATAATAATTTTGTTGATCTGGTTCTGTTTCTCTAGAGCAAGACTTATAATTTTTTGCCTGTATTCTTTGACGATGTCGACTGGTTTTTCTATGGGTCTCCTGACCTTATTTATAACAATTCTAAGAATATCCTCAGTTACTACTTCCTCTTCAATTGAGAAACCCATATCATGAGCCAATTTGTAAAAAAACGGAATATTAAAGAAATACAAATGCTCATGACAGTACCCTTCAAAATTAGGAACTTCTATTATAATTCTACCTTCATCATCTAAATAATTTTTAAGTAGTTCTAGAGCCAAAAACGGATCTTCAAAATGCTCTATAGTGTGTACCAGAAGAAAGCAATTAACTTTTCCTATATCGTTTAATATTTCCTCATTTAGAAATGTTTTGAATACTGTAATGCCATTTTGACTAGCAATATCTGCAGCATTACTTGGCTCGATACCAACCAAACTTTGATAACCCATATTCTTTAAGATTGTCAAGAGATAACCATCATTACAACCTATTTCAACGATTTTTTCTCTTAATTTTATAAATTTACTCACCAAATCTACAATACCTCTAAATTTTGATTGACCTAAACTCTGTGAAGGAAGAATATATCCCCCCTCTGAGTAAGCAACTTCGTAAATAAACCTAAGCTCTTCTTGTGGTAAAGGAGTTGCATTAAAGCCAAGCAAGCAGTCCAAGCATAGCTTTGCCACTAATTTTCTTCTAGGAATCTGCAAAGCTATATCTCTAGGAACTGCTCTCTCAACGGTTGGAATATTTAAATTTAGATATTCTAATAGATTCTGACTATTGCAGTAAGGACATCTATCTATAGAACTAAAGTCTTTTTCGTTTTGCTCATTAGTGAGTTGCTTGCTCATCTTATGATTCTCCCAACCTGAAATGCTTCTGCACTAAAAAGACCCACAGATGAGCCACGAATATAGGCTAGGTACTTTACCACATCTATAGAGCGATAGTGAGGATATTGACGCATCTCTTTAGAATACATGTCCAATGCTCTCAACTTAAGGTCAAGTGCATTTTCAGTATCATTCACTTTCTCGGATAAATTCACAAAGTACTGCGGAATAAAAGTATTAGAAGCCGTTGGTGTATTCCATCCAGTGGCAGAGGGAACCTCAAAGAACAGAATCTGCTTTACTGAACTACCGGGCAAGGGGCGTACTGCTGTCATAACTGCTTCATGGGTAATACGGTGATCAATATTGAGATCGCTGTAGTGATGAGTATAGATTATTTCTGGGCGAATGTCATCTATTACTCCCTCAATTACTTTCACAACATCCAGCAAGTCCACGCTGTCCATCCGATTATCTGGAAAGCCACCAAAGCGCACATCCCTACACCCTACCACTTCCCCAGCCCTTCGTGCTGTTTCCTTCAGTTGCTCCAGTGCCTCCTCCCATTCTTCAATATCTCGCTTGGCGCTCCGACTGGTTAGGCCTTCGGCCAAGATTAGAGTCGTCACTTTATCCCCGTGGGCAGCATGTAAAGCTATCGTGCCACCACAGCCAAGAATTTCATCATCAGGATGGGCAGCAACGACTAATACCGATCTTTTTCTAAAATAACTAGTCATTTTTCAGTGTTTGTAATTATTTTTTCAAAAGAGAAGTAGCTAGATTGCTCGATCACATTCTGCTTTATAGCATAGCCACTCTTTTGGAAACAGGCTACCGAAACAGTGTTCTTTTCTTTTACCTCAGCTAAAATTCTTAAGGGAGAACCACGTTCTTTCAACAAATACTTTTCACCTAGTTCTAAAAGTTTCGAACCGATACCGAAACCTCTAAGTGCACTTGTAATGCTGTAATCTATCAACCATTTTTCATTAAAGAAGTCATATCTTATTTGTCCAATAGGTATATCTTTATACATTAGGATATATATCTTGACCTTGTCGCTGTTTAGTTTGTTGTTAAACCATTTGTTATGTTGATTTAGAGTAATAAACCCTTGATTCCACGAATTTTGACGAACATTAATATCATTTGCCCAGTAGAACAAATTAATCAAATCATTTTGGCTGGCAGGTCTTAACCATAACTGCTTCTGCTCAATCAACCGAGTCATCTTTAATACGACTTTTTTGCTACCCTTGCCATCAGTAATTAAGATATTTTTAAGCCCTAGCTTAGTATCTAAATTACTGGAATTCAAATTTTTCTTAACTAATTCTTCTAAGCTGGAGATATCAAAAATCACAATATCGAAACCATCAGCATGTAAAGCCTCACAGAACTCTATTTGATTATCAGAGGTCACTACAACAATTCCCGTCAAACCAAGGCACATTCGCTCCCATGTAATAGAACCTCCAGACCCCAAGTACCATGAGCACCTTAACATAATGTCGGGCATTTGATCTGTTTGAATATGCAACTGTCCTTCAGGGAAATACTGCATTTGCGATTCCACTTCCGCACGGTGAGGGTTGGCTCCACCAATCACCACTTCAGGGGCAAAATCCCCAATTTCCCGCAGGATTTGCAGGGCTCGGGTTGTGTAGTTCTGGGGATCCATCCCGCCAAAAAAGACCAGTACCTTACGTGGATCAAACGGTGGGCGTCCTTGTCGCTCCAATTTTTCGCGGGCAGCAATGAACTCTGATCTGAGGAGAGCGTACTCAGGCCCTAGCAACTGGCAACAGTGCGGAGGAACTAAGCCGACGTAGCGATCCCAGCGATGTGTATAGTTTTGATCCAGCAAGACATCACAATCATGGAAGCGGTTGGCAAGGTCATCAATGACAAAAATTTGCTTGACCACTGGGCGCAACTGCTGCTCCCACGCCTTATCAATGCCGTAGTGATCCACCACCAGCCAGTCAGGGGTTGCCTCTAGACTTTCGATAATTTGCTTGGTTTGTGCTGCATCCACTTGTTGAGGCACGCCTAGGTCAGCCGCTGTTGTGGGTTCATCTCCCCTTGGCAGCTCATAGACCCTAAAGCCCTTTTTCTGCACAAGGGCGATGATATTGTTTGGATGGTTGCGACAAATGAAAATACAGGTTACCCCTTGCTCACGCAGCGCTGTTGCCAATGTCATACACCGCATGATGTGTCCAGTGCCAATGTGGGTTGCCGAGTCGGCACGGAAAACAATGAGCATTTCCTAGCCCTCCTCCCTAGTTGAGTCTTCGCATCTCTGCATGGCAGATTGATCCCTTTAGCAGGGTCTTGACATCCCGACCCTCTTCACACTCTTTGATGAGACCAAAGACTTCATCTAGGGCTTGACCATAGCCCTGAATAATCTCCGGTGTATGCTCTGTGCAAACATATACGGCGTTGGTTGCCAAATAGCCTCGTGCTAGCATCTCTTGAGTAATGAGGGTTTTATACGCTAGGTTGTTGGTTGTGTTCTCAAACTGAAAGCGAATCAAAGCAGGAATTCCAGAGATTCTCAGAGCCAGTTGATGCTTGACAGCTAGTTGTTGCCAAAGCTCAGCAATATTCCGACCGGTCTGGGTGATTCGTTCCCAAGAACGGGTTTTCTCCATCACTTCAAGAGTTTTTAGGCCAGCTGTCGGCCCAATGCGCTCCGTCCAAAAGGTGCTGCTAATAAATGTGGACTGAGCAGCAGTCATGACTTCCGTGCGGCCAACAACTGCGGTAATTGCGTAACCGTTGCCTAGGGCTTTGCCAAAAACGGCCATATCTGGCTCAACACCATAGATTTTGTGCAAACCGCCAAGTGCCTGCCGAAAACCTGAAGTACACTCATCAAAGATTAAAACGATTCCTCTATCGGTTGCTAGTTTTCTGACTTTTGCCAAAAAACCGTCTTTGGGGGGCTCGTTGCGCTGTACCTCCATTTTGATAACGCCAATGTCATGCTGATTCACCAAGGCTTCGAGTTCATCAAACTGGTTATAGTGAAAGGGAAAGACGGTTCCCTTTAATCCTGAGGGAATACCCTTTGGCTCTAGCCCTGGGAGTAAATGCGTAGCTAAGGTTTGCTCATCACCAAGGTTGGCGGCTAAGTACCAGTCGTGCCAGCCATGGTACCCACAGATGGCCACCGAATCCTTGCCTGTGGCTGCCCTAGCAATACGAATGGCGATCGCGTTCGCTTCACCCCCCGTTCGGGCAAACCGCACCATATCAGCCCATGGATGTAGTTCAATGAGTTTTTCAGCCAGATAGACTTCTTCTGGACAGTTGAGGGTCGATAGATTGCCTTTGGCAATAACTTGTTGAACCGCTTCATCCACTTCTGGGTGAGCGTAGCCCAAGGTATTGGTGCCAATTCCCATCATTGACATATCAATATATTCGCGGTCATCTAAGTCCCAGATGCGGCACCCCTTAGCTTTGCTAAAATAGCTGGGCCAGTACTCTGGCAGAAACATTTCAGCGCGCTTGGAAAGGAGCATGCTGCCCCCAGGGATGATGCGCTTAGCTCGTTTCCACAACTTTTGGCCGGTTCCTAAGATGGCTCCCTCGTTTCTGCCAATATGCTCATTCAAACTAAAAGCCGCAGGATACTCCTGCTGCATTTGCCAAATTTCCCGCCAAGAGAAGTCAATTCGCGGGGCAAAGTGCTCAATCACCTGCCGAACAATTTGGTAATCTTCCGGTTCATCAACCGTCCAGCGACAACTGGACAAGTCAATAGGTGGTTCTAAAAACCTGAGCCGAAATTTGCCACTGTTCCTAATGTAAGGGGAGACATGCTCACGGTCAAAGGGTAAGTAGGCGGCTTGCCATGCTGTTTCTAGGGCTTGGAAGGTAAATACTTCTACATCTAGACCATCGGCAAAGCGAGTGCTGGTCGCACAATAGTCGGCACTAGAGCTTTGAAATAGATCGATAACTTGGTCAACAATTTCAGGATCAATCAATGGACAGTCAGCTGTTACGCGTATAACAGTTTTAGCACCATACTTTTTAGCCACTTGATAATATCTATCTAAAACATCCTTTTCACTGCCTTGCTCACAACAGAACCCCAGCCCATGCACATAATCTACAATTTTCTGATTTTCTGGTTGAGAACCAGTGGCCACAACTATTTGGTCTACTAACTTGGTATTTCGCAATCGCTGAAGCAAAAAATAAATCAAGGGCCTACCGTCCGCTTTCAGCATCACTTTGCCGGGTAAGCGGGTTGAACCCATGCGTGCCTGCACAATTGCGATTTTCATAGTTGCTCCCAGCGACTAGGATGGATTAAGTCTAGATCATCACTACATAGATGACTAGGCCAAGGAGGAAGATCGGTGTTCATTGCCTCTAAGATAGCTTGCAGTTGGCCGCAACTTTCAACACCAACGAGGATCCGGTCTAGTCCCTGTTGATGGAAGGCTGCACCTAAGCAAGCTTGCAAGGGAGTGACCCTTACGGTAGCTTGCCATGTTTCTATCGCCTGCCACAGCTTAGACCAACGGGAGAACTTTTGGGGATGCTTTTCAGCGGGCATGAGGAGCAATCCCTGTAGAAAAACAGAGCGCGCGTGCACCTCAACACCATCGCTTTTTAGACGAGCCAGCCAACCCGATTTCACTAGCCGCTGGTCTAGACCGTTAAAGGGAGCCTGAACAAGATCAGGTTTAAAGTTGGGATACAGTTGCTCTAATTCTTGCGGTGAATAAATGGAAAAACCAATCTTGTCAACCCAGCCATCTTTTTTCAATTCTAGGAGTGCATCATACAACTCCTTTCCCTCTGACCTAAGGAGATCCAAGGGATGATGCAATAATAGCCCATAGAGCTTGTCTAGCTTAAGACGCTGCAGTGATCTTCTACAGTTGTCTTGAACCCACTGCTGAACATTAGACAAGTTGGAAGGTAATTTGGGAAGTTTAGTGACAACATTCCAGCTCTGAACACCAATGTCCCCTAGCCTTGCTTCACTGTCACCATAGGCTATTGCTGTATCAAGGGTATCTATGCCCACCTCTTGAGCCTGTTGTAAAATGGCTTTTGCTTCTTCAAGGGTGACTTGACCTTGCTGGTTGGCAATTCCATAGGCAAGACCAAACTGAACGGTACCAAGAGCCAAACGCTGAGTATTCATTCCGACTTGTGAAAATAGCGACCCTGCAGATCTTTTCTTAGGATGCTTGTTACCCACTGACGATCATAAGGGTCGTCTAGATCACTACCGCTGTGGTCAACAAGTGTTTCCGAAAAGCGATAAATCAAGTGATAAATGCCAAGCTGACGAAAAATTTCAGCATAGTCCTGCTTGTAGGTGTATAAGCCAGACCGATGTTTGTAGGCATTTGCTCGTAAGAAGGGAGAATCAAAATCGGAGATCACTAAGTAGCCGCCATCCTTAAGCGCTAAATCCACATTGGCGACCGCACGGCTGAGAAGGGAGCGATCAACCCAGTGAAATACCGATGAAATAACTACAATCGTTGCTTCTTGCCAAGGTAATCCTTGGGCTTGGGTGATACTCCCCTGAGTAAACTCTAAGTGGGGAAAAGCTTTTTTACCTGCGGCAATGGCTTTGCCTGAAGGTTCCACGACTCGGCAGTGCCACTGTGGGTATTGTCTTCTAAATCCTTCAGCAACCCTGCCTGAACTGCCACCAACATCAATGAGTATTCCCTGCGCTGGCAAAGTCAGGTGTGATAGGGCTTGTAAAATTTTATCGTTGGCCGGTGCAGGTTCGGTGGCACTTGCTGCATTGCGCTCATACCATGCATCGGCTTCTTGATTGACAAAAATAGTATCTTGTTGGTTGAGAGAGGTCATATGAAATGATGATGAATAACCCTGCGCTCTAGGATACCGATTTTATGCATGGACGCAACAGCAGTGCCAACTCCTGTCTTTATCTATAGCGATCGCTTCCTCGAACACCGCTGCCGCCAGTTTCACTTTGAGCGACCCGAACGGTTAGTGGCCATCCGTCAGCACTTAGAGGCAGCATTTCCAGCAGCAGAATGGCGTGAACCTACACCTGTCGGAGAAGGATTAACTCCTTGGTTGGAAAAGGTACATAGTCGGGTGTATTTAGACCAATTAACGCGGATTGCAGCAGAAGGGGGCGGCTGGCTAGATGCCGATACCTACCTCAATGACCAGAGCGATCGCGTGGCGCGGTTAGCAGTACAGGCGTGGCTCGATGGGGTGGATTTAGCTGTGCAGCGGCAGCAACCGATTTTTGTTTTGGCACGCCCCCCCGGCCACCATGCGTTGCGGGAGCGGGGAATGGGCTTTTGCCTACTAGCGAATGCAGCCATTGCTGCCCACTATGCCCTCAGTCTGCCAAGGATAAGACGAGTCGCAATTCTCGATTGGGATGTCCACCACGGCAATGGTACCCAAGCACTGGTTCAAGACCATCCTCAGATTGCCTATTGTTCACTTCATGAGTTTCCTGCCTATCCCTATACGGGGGATGGGGGCGATCGCGGGCACCACAACAACGCCCTTAATCTGCCTCTGCCCAGTGGCTCAACCGGGGCAACCTACCGAAGAGCTTTCCAAGCGGACAACAATGACTATTTCCGGGTATTTCCTAACCATCCTCCCTAGTTGAGTCTTCGCGTTTTCCTATGGCAAACTGGTCTTGACTCCTTAGTCTTTTCATTATAGAATTAAAAAATTTAGTAAATATTGGGAAACTGAAATGGCAACTCCATACAGGGCGATCGTTTTACAGCAACCCTACTTTGCCAAGATGCTATCAACTACTATTGACCTAGAATTTTGCTTGTGTATTTACCAATTTAGTTCATTTAAGTATCACAGAAAGAATAAAGAATTTTCAAATGTAAACTTTACTATAGAAATCATGGATCATGATGATCTTCAGCACTGTATTTACAATCAAAAATTGCTTGCTAGCATACCTCCAGTAGATAGATACATTTTAAATTCAATGGAAATGTACAAGTCAGAAATAATATCTATTATTTATAGATGGCTTAACTTGTCGTATACACAAGCTAGAGACCAATACTATCAACACTTAAAATTTTGGTCATGGTACTTAAGGGATAGAAAAATTAATCTCTTTTTTGGAGTTGTACCCCATGAAACTTACTATTCAGTTATTTATTACCTTTGTAAACTAATGTCTATAAAAACTATCCTTGTTCACCCCTTAGGAATCTCGAAGTCGTACACCCTAATGAGTGACTGGAGAATTCCAGATCCTAGGGTAGATACCTTGTGCCAAAAGTACATCAATGATCCTGATTCTGTGGACATAAGTTACTGGTCGCCACAGTTTGCCGAGTTTATAAGTAACCAGAAACTCCAAATGCATCCTCCTTACATGAAGCAGACTTTTGATCAGCTAAGTAAAAATAAAATATTGGCATACTTAATGGCTATTAATACCAAGTCTATCAATCCTAATTCAATTAGAAATAAAATTTTAAAATACTTGATGACTATTAGTATTAAGTTTTCATATACCAAGTTAAAATTGACTGGAATTTTGAAAAGAATAGCTAGGATTTTAAAAATAACTAGAGTTGTTAAACCAGTAGAAAGAACTTTTAAGTTAGTAAATAGGCATAGACCTAGATTTGGTAACCTATGCTTTGATACTTATTACGAAGGTTTATGTACAGTCACAAATAACAGCTGCTTAGATAACGAGCCGTATATTTATGTTCCTCTACATTATCAACCCGAATGTTCCACACTTCCAATGGGCGAGTTTTTTGAGAACCAAAAAATCATGATAGAATGGCTGTCTCACTCAAGACCAGAGGATGTATGGTTATATGTGAGGGAGCACCCAGCTCAGACATACGACCTAAACACCAGTAGATATAGGGAGCCAAGTTTCTACAGCGATATCTTGAGAATCCCTAGAGTAAGGTTAGTTTCTCGTCGCTGTTCTTCTTTTGATTTAATCAGGAATAGTCTTTGTGTTGCGACTATTACTGGAACCGTTACTTTGGAGTCGTTATATCAAGAGAAACCAGTTTTATTTTTTGGCTATCATGTTTATCAGTATGCTCCTGGAGTCTTTCCAATACGTGATTTGAGTGATTGCTCTAACGCTTTGAAAAAAATATGCAACCAAGAATTCGATCTAACAAGAGAAAAGTTTCTTCTTTACTTAAAAGCTTTAGAGAAAAACTGCATAATGAATATAAGTGAAAATGATTGGTATGAGCTAGGAAGAGCAAATGATGAGACTGAAAAGAAATTCTTGGATTCTTTTTTAGAGTTTCTAAATTTTCTAGATTGCTCTTGAGTTTAGTCCTCTTTGACAGCTAGGGTGTTAGTGGCTTCTGGAGACACTACCAATATTCAGCGGCATTTGCGCTGGAGCCCTAGTCTGCAGAGCTTGGGAGCTGAAGCCTTAAGTGATGGCCTCGAAAGGGTGGTGGTAGATTTAACTTTGCGAGAAACGTTGCTGTCTCTGCGAGTCTTTCCCGACGTCTATCCCTACACGTTGGAGCAGGTACTCAATCCAACGTTTCTTTGTGATACAAGTGGCGATTGCAACAACCTAGCCTGACCAAGCGCCTATGTTTTCCCCTGTCTTTATCTATAGCGATCGCTTCCTCGAACACCGCTGCCGCCAGTTTCACTTTGAGCGACCCGAACGGTTAGTGGCCATCCGTCAGCACTTAGAGGCAGCATTTCCAGCAGCAGAATGGCGTGAACCTACACCTGTCGGAGAAGGATTAACTCCTTGGTTGGAAAAGGTACATAGTCGGGTGTATTTAGACCAATTAACGCGGATTGCAGCACAAGGGGGCGGCTGGCTAGATCCCGATACCTACCTCAATGACCAGAGCGATCGCGTGGCGTGGTTAGCAGTACAGGCGTGGCTCGATGGGGTAGATTTAGCTGTACAGCGGCAGCAACCGATTTTTGTTTTGGCACGCCCCCCCGGCCACCATGCGTTGCGGGAGCGGGGAATGGGCTTTTGCCTACTAGCGAATGCAGCCATTGCTGCCCACTATGCCCTCAGTCTGCCAAGGATAAGACGAGTCGCAATTCTCGATTGGGATGTCCACCACGGCAATGGTACCCAAGCACTGGTTCAAGACCATCCTCAGATTGCCTATTGTTCACTTCATGAGTTTCCTGCCTATCCCTATACGGGGGATGGGGGCGATCGCGGGCACCACAACAACGTCCTCAACTTACCCATGCCCACAGGCTCCACTGGAGCGGCCTATCGCACTGCTTTTCAAGATCAAGTCATGCCCTTTTTGCAGCAATTTGGCGCAGATGTGCTCATCATCAGTGCGGGCTACGATGCCCACCGCGATGATCCCCTTTCTAGCATTGAATTACAGGAGGCAGACTATGGCTGGATGATGCACCAGTGCTTGCAGATCACTCACTGTATTGTCATTGGCTTGGAGGGAGGGTACAACCTTAATGCCTTGGGGCGATCGCTGGTTGCTACAGTTAAGGTGATGGCTCACGACTGAAAATGCCATCTACTTGAAGCAAGTGACCAGTACTTAAGTCTGCAAATCCAGGGACTAAACCGACTAGCCTATAACCATAACCCTTCATCAACCCAAGCATATCCTCAAATAAAATTTCACCTTCATATAAGCTAACTAGTGACATTTCCAGCTGAATTAGAAGAATTTTTTTCAAAGAGTTTTCTGCACCTTTCAACACTTTACTTTCAAATCCTTGAGTATCTATTTTCATAAAAATTTTATCTTGTGAACTAGCTATATTACTAAAAATGGAATCTAGTGTTTTAATGGTGATATTTTCTTTAGAGATATATTTTGAATTTGGTGCAGCATCCAAATGGGCTTGCATCATGTTTAAGAGAGAGCTACTATAACTATTTTCAGAAATATTAATTTCAGCTTCACCGGTAAAGTCACCTAGGCCATAATTATAAACAGTCCACAACTGATCATTTCTAGCCTTTATTTCCAGTATTTTGAATGCTGAACTTAAAGGCTCAAAAGAGTTAACTTTACCTGAATAACCAACTTGATCACGTAAAAACGATACAAACTGACCAGTGTTTGCGCCTACATCAATTATGTTATCAATTTGATAAAATTCGAGTAACCGTGCAAGCCGAGCAACTGGGTGTAAACCAGAACGGTAACGAACAAGATCATAACCAAATTTACGAAATATTGTTTTGATAAAATATTTGAAGTTAGCCATTTTTTGAATTGATATTTAAGATAAGTATTTATTACATTACTAAATTTGAAATAAATTCTTCTTATTAGATAAGTTAAATTTCTTGGAAAATACAGATACTTACCTCCATAACGTTCTTTAAAATCGTGTTGATCTGCTTCTTTATTCACACTAATATCAACTGGATGTAAAATCTCCTCAAGAGAAAATACTGGCAAATCGGCCAAAGGGTCATTGGGGCTGTGTGTGTGTGTGGCATCGCTCCCATAACCTATATTACTGACCAAGTTAACAATTGGAGTTGCAGTAAAAGATTGTGGTGCATAGTACCATTGGCAAGCTAGCCATTGATAATCCCAAGTATCAATCTTGCCTTGATAGGTAAGGTCAAATATTTTTTGCCAATATCTACGTTCAACAGAATCATCAAACATCATTTGCCACTCTACAGAGCTTTTCCATAAAGGCCAAAAAGGGATATCAACTTGATATTTCTCCCATGAGCGTCTCCAAGTTGCCCATCCCCATATATGGCAATATTTTGAAAAGTAGTAGCTACTCTGACTTTGTATCATCCGCTTCTGAAAATTATTTCCTGTAATCGCCCAGACGTTTGAGTCATTTACATAATAGTCAAGCAATTCATCACAAAACCTAAAAAAGTCAGGATGGGGCAAACAGTCATCTTCTAGAATAATCCCCTTTTCTTCGTGCTCAAAAAACCAAGTAATAGCACTACTGACCGCTACCTTGCATCCTAGGTTCTTCTCTCTAAAAAGAGTTTTAACTTCACAAGGCCAATCTACTTGGGTTGCAATTCTTCTCACCTCAGCAACTTTTTCTGCTTCCCCTTCTCGATCTGCCCTAGGTCCATCAGCAGCCACATAGAGCCTTGGTGGCCGAACCTGACGAATCGCCTCAAAAACTCGTTGTGTCGTATGAGGACGATTGAAAATGAGAAAAAGAACTCCTTTACCTAGCTGATATTTCATAACGAATACTACCTTAAATATTTCGATCTTGCCTTAAAAAATGGTTCATAATGTATTAAATTAGCTTGATAATAGTTATAGAATTGGGGCAAAATTTTGCTTTCATCAATACCTTTATAATTTTGTCCAAATTTACTTAAAGAAAACTGAATTTGCAACAAAAGACGAAATCCTTTTTCTAAAGGTTTTCCCTTATGAAAGCCAATTGTGTCAGCAGCTATAATTGTTCCTTTTGCTCCGCAAATTTCTACTATCTTTTTCAGAAAATATCGCATTTTAACTCCTTTTCATAAATTGAAACAATCGAGTCAATTTTAGCTTTATTTCATGTAATCTCGAAAAGATTTGATTCTCATAGAACAAATAATCGTTCACAAATTTACCCTGAAATAAGCTATAAGGCTTGTAGTACGAAAATAAGTTTCCATAAAGCATATAGTAATATCCAAATGGAAGTGAATTTTTAGCCTCTTTAGGTTCAAGTTTCTTCAAAGATAAGTAGTCCTTTAGCTCTTGCAACGATGATGGCTCGTAAGTACAGTCTAATCCTTTGTAAGTAGCATCACCAATAGTAATCACAGGTTTACCAAGATAGGCTGCTTCTACTCCCATAGTTGAGCCATAAACAATAATCAGATCAGAGTTTTTAGCTAGGGCATAGGAATCAATAGGAGAGTGGCTAGGAATTACTGATACATTCTTACCACCAAGATTATTCCAAAAATTTCGGAGTCTTTGACTCTTTTGTTCTTTATGAGGATGAACACGTATAACTAGCTCTACGTCATCTAGTTGTGCTGCATAATTTATAAGCCAACGAATTGCTTCAATTTGTGACTTAAAAATAGGATGTTCTATTGAGTCTTCAACATAGATATATTCATCATCACTGGAACTATAATACGTCCATCTATACTTTTTACTTTTTTCAGGAACCATCCCTTTTATCTGTTTTTCTGTGAAAGAAACCCAGCCGATTCCTTCACCTTTTATTTTTCTTAAAAAATAAGATTCTGCTATTTCTTCTTTATTTTGATCTTGAGAAAGCTCCCACATTTTCTTTATTGATGCCCTAATAGCCTTAAAGTCATGGGGAGGCTTATCCGATAGATAGTATCGCTCTTTTGTTGCACCTCGTTCATGATAAAAAACAGGTATTGAGTATTTCTTGCATAAATAGATAATTGGCTTTGAACAAGCAAATCTACCATTGTAAGTTACAACTTGAGAAGGCTTAAAATATTGAATTAATTTTTCTACTTCTACATAGGTGGCGATCGCTGATTTGAAATAGCGCTCAATTAAGGCTTTATCTATATCTGGCTCAATATCCTTCATGTACGACACATATGAACTTGCAACTCCCATACCAATTTTTATATTATTTAGTTCTATTTTTCTCAAGCAATCGACATTATTACAAGACCTTATTTGATCTTTGATTTTTTCAAACAATAGATCGACTAATGATTGATCAGGAGTTTTTACTAAGCAGTTAATACCAAGCTTAGAAAGAATTCTAAAAAGAGCCTCAACACGATTTCGGCGACTTCTAGATATCACAAAGACACTTTTTGGAATATAGTCATCAGGATTATCTACATCAATAAACACAATTCCAACTCTAACGCCTTCTTTTCTGTATTTAATTGCAATCTCTCCAGCAGTTTCTAAGTGAGGACAGTAGGCAAATGTTTCAATTATTAAAACATCAGGCTTTTGGAAATTAAATCTAGTTTCCTTATGATTATCGCTTTTGTCTTTCATGTTTTCCTACTAGTAGCAGGCCTTCTATATAACTCCAGAAACTGGTAAATTGCATAATTTCTGTAGTTGGTTACTTACAAGCTGTGTTTTTATTTATACATCTCTGCTACCCTTTCAAGAAAATACACTAAAGCTAGTATTTATGTCAAGTGCTAGCTACAGTTCTTCACTATGGCACTGAGAGTTAAAATTTAAATATTTATGTTTAATTTGTAGGTACTACAGCGGTGAGGACTGACTAGAGTGAACCAAGGATTAACGAAAGAGAGCGGCGTACTTGTGACGGGGGGCACAGGGTCGTTTGGCCGTGCGTTTGTCAAGGAGGTGTTGCGGCAGTTCCCTGATATTCGACGTCTCGTCATTTTCAGCCGTGACGAGCTAAAGCAGTTCGAGATGGCTCAGGAGTTCCCCTACCAAAAGTATCCAGGTATCCGCTACTTCATTGGCGATGTTAGGGATCGCGATCGCCTACGCCGGGCTCTGAACAAGGTCGATATTGTGGTTCATGCGGCTGCCCTGAAGCAAGTGCCGGCGGCTGAATATAACCCCATTGAGTTTATTCGCACCAATGTCATGGGGGCCGAAAACGTCATTCAAGCCTGCCTCGACACCGGTGTCAAGCAAGTCATTGCCCTCTCCACCGACAAGGCGGCTGCCCCCATCAACCTCTACGGGGCAACAAAGCTCTGTAGTGACAAACTCTTCATTGCTGCCAATAACTTTGCGGGTCGTGATCTGCGGTTCAGTGTGGTTCGCTACGGCAACGTTATGGGGTCACGGGGGTCAGTGATTCCTCTTTTCTTGAAAAAGCGCTGTGAGGGCTGCCTACCAATTACGGATCCAGCCATGACTCGCTTTAATATCTCCCTCCAAGAGGGGGTAGAAATGGTACTGTGGGCACTGCAGCACAGTTGGGGAGGCGAAATCTTTGTGCCGAAAATTCCCTCCTACCGCATTCTCGATGTTGCAGAGGCGATTTGCCCGGAATGTGAGCAACAGTTTGTGGGTATCCGTCCAGGGGAAAAGATCCACGAAGAGATGATTACCACTTCCGATTCTTACACCACGGTTGATTTAGGCCAGTACTATGCCATTTTGCCCATTCAAGGGCGGTTCACGCTAGAAGAGTACTGTGCCCAAACAGGGGCAACACGGGTTAAACCGGGCTTCAGCTATAATTCTGGCACCAACGATCGCTTCCTTAGTGTCGAGGAGCTGCGCACTCTGATTCGCCAACACGTTGACCCGAACTTTATCCCAGGCAGGGGCTAAATGGGCACAATTCCCTACGGTCGCCAAGACATTACGCCAGAGGATATTGCGGCTGTCGTTGACGTCCTGCAATCGGACTGGCTGACCCAAGGCCCCAAGGTTCCCGAGTTTGAAGCAGCACTGGCCAGTTGTTGTGGTGCACGGTATGCCGTTGTGGTTAGTAGTGCCACAGCAGCGCTTCACCTCGCCTGTATTGCAGCGGGGCTACAAGGGGGCGATCGCCTGTGGACCTCGCCGATTACCTTTGTTGCCTCGGCGAATTGTGGCCGCTACTGTGGTGCCACGGTGGATTTTGTTGATATTGACCCCCACACCTATAACCTGAGTGTTTCTGCCCTTGCCGACAAGCTAGCAATTGCCAAAAAGCAAGGGACGCTTCCCAAGGTTGTCATTCCTGTTCACCTCGCCGGACAATCCTGTGAGATGGCTGCCCTTGCTGAACTTGCACAGACCTATAGCTTTACCCTCATCGAAGATGCCTCCCATGCCCTTGGGGGTCACTACCGTGGCCGACCCATTGGCTGCTGTGAATTCTCGACGATGGCGGTTTTTAGCTTTCATCCCGTCAAGATTATCACCACGGGTGAGGGCGGTGCCATTCTCACCAATGATCCAGGCCTCTACCAGCAACTCATCCGTCTGCGCAGCCACGGGATTACCCGCGATCCCCAACACATGGTGAGCGACTCCCACGGCCCTTGGTATTACCAACAACTGGAACTGGGCTTTAACTACCGCATGACCGACCTGCAAGCGGCCCTCGGCCTACAGCAACTGCAACGCCTCGATCAGTTTGTCGAGCGGCGCCGTTTTTTAGCCCAACGCTACCATCAATCTCTTGCGGATTTGCCCCTCACGCTCCCCTTTCAGCATCCTGATACCCGCTCCAGTTGGCATCTCTACATCATTCGCCTGAAGCGAGACCAAATTCAAGCTTCCCATCGCGAAGTCTTTGAAGCCCTTCGTTCCCTTGGAATTGGGGTGAATCTCCACTACATTCCTGTGCATACCCAACCCTACTATCAGCAATTGGGCTTTCAATGGGGAGACTTTCCCAACGCCGAGGCCTACTACCAAGAAGCGATTAGCTTGCCTCTGTACTATGGACTGACCCTTGCCCAACAGGATCAAGTCATTCAGGCGCTCAAGCAAGTCTTGGCTTAAGACCGCAACGCAAACAGCCCCTCCCCTATGCGAAAGTAAGCCTGCATCAACCGCTCAAAGCGATCGCCCAAGTCCCGTTTTGACTCTGCTGGCGATCATCTCACCCTAGGGGCTTTTAAGGTTTGAGGCCTCTTGCCTTCAAGAATTGTAGGAGGTCACTCCTTTGAATGTGATTGAGCACGACTTCAGTGCGTTGAAGCGAGCGTGGATGTATGCAGGGTCAAACAATTCTATTGATGAAGTGATTCGCAATTATTGTGCCGAATAGCGTCTCATTCTTTATTGGAATAGCTATAATTCTAACGAAGACCCAATTCACCCATGCCTAGTGATTAGACTATAAAGCATCAGGTGGCTTGAGGACAGTTTCATGGTGCAAGATGGGTTACGCTACTGGCCGCTGGGTATTGTTCTTCTTTTAGGGGTGGCTCTTGAACCGGTTAGAGCAGCAGAGATGTCCCTACCCCAAACGGGTGTAGCAGAGGAGGAGTTGATTGCTCTCATTAAAGAAGACCCCTTTGCCCAAGCTCGCCTGCCGCAATCTGAAGGCTCTGCTGTTGATCTATTGCCGCTGCCACCCCAACCCCCCGCAGAAGTCGTTCCGCCTGTAGAATCCCCTGCTCCCCTACCCACGAGCACTGAGATCAAGGATGATTCAGCAGCCCCCTCTGTGGAACCTGCACCAAGAACGACTGACAATTCTTCAGAAGCTCCAACAACAGTGGAACTGACCGCAGAGCAAGCCGCACAGGAGGCGCGGTTAGCACTTCTACGGGAGGGCGATCGCCACTGGCAATTAGGAGACACCGTCACAGCCCAAACCTATTACCAAAAGGCCAAGGCTGACCTAGATTTGCCACCCCCCCGTGTCACCCCCCCCGCTGTACTGGAAATTAGTCAACTGCCCCCCGCTGCCCAAGTCTATTGGCGAGAAGTTCAAGGGGGTTCCCAACTCTACAGTGCCCAAGCCGTGCCCCTGCGGCTGTTGGTGGAGCAATTCCCAGAGTTTATCCCCGGCCAAGTGCGCTTCGCTGAGTTTCTAGCGCAGCAGGGTTCCCTCAAAGAGGCCTATGCCCATCTCGAAAAAGCCGCCAGCCTCTATCCTGATCAACCCGATATTCAACGTAGCCTCGTCACCCTCTACGATCGCCAGCAACAGTGGCTAGAAGCGGCTCTTGCCGCCCAACGTTTTGCCCTACTGAATCCTGACCACCCCGCCACACCCGAATTTCAGCAACTAGCCGCAGAGCGAATGCAACGGTTCCGTCGTCGCCTTCAGGGACAACTGCGCGAAGGCATGATTGTCGGCGCCCTCACTGGACTGGTGGGTGTGGCACTCACGGGCAATCCCTTACTATCCTTGGACTCGATTCAAATGATGGCCTTGATGATGCAGGGAGAATCTGCCCTAGGCCGTTCAGCAGCACAGCAAATTAGCCGCCAAGTCAAGCTCCTTGAGGATCCTGAGGTTCAAGCCTATGTCAATGAAGTGGGGCAACGCCTCGCCAAAGTGGCCGGTCGCAATGAGTTTGAGTATGAGTTTTTTGTGATAAAAGATAATGATCTCAATGCCTTTGCCCTGCCAGGAGGCAAGATTTTTATCAATTCCGGTGCAATTCTCAAAGCCAATACCGAGGCAGAACTTGCTGGCTTACTGGCTCACGAAATTGCCCACGCGGTGCTCTCCCACGGTTTTCGCTTGGTCACCCAAGGCACGGCCACTGCCAACTTGACGCGGTTATTACCTGCTGGTGGCTATGTGACAGGGATTCTCGTGACTAGCTATAGTCGAGAAATGGAGCGAGAGGCGGATATTTTGGGCACACGGATTCTGGCGAGGGCAGGCTATGCCGCTGATGGCCTACTTAACCTCATGCACACCCTCAAGAAGGAATACCGTCATCAGGAGCCACCGTTACCATGGTTTTCTACCCACCCACCGACCAATGAGCGCATTCGCTATATCCGTGGTTTGATGCGCGATCGCGGGTACACCCCCTTTGCCTTTGAGGGGGTCGAACGCCATCAACAAATTCAAGCGCGCTTGCGTACCCTTGTGGATCCCCCCAATCCCAAAAAGTCCAAACGGGAAACTGCCAAGACGCCGCAATAGCTGAGTCCGCTTTGAATGTTCTGAATGTCTCGACATTGCTTTCAAACCCTTGAGTACGAACCCGCATTTCTCTCCCTAGGGGAAGAGTACTGGGACGAGGTACAGGCGGCAACCTTTCCGCAGCATATTCTGCGTTTTCGCAATGATGCCCTCTTACCCCTGATGGGTCTGAATCCCGCCAAGGTAACCGATGCTGACTTTATTGCGGCCTTTGGCCAGTTTCAGGGGCGTGAACCTTTTTTAGCGATGCGTTACCACGGCTACCAATTTGGGGAATACAATGCTCGCTTGGGGGATGGCCGAGGGTTTCTCTATGGTCAGTTTCGCGGTGTGGATGGTCAACTGTATGACCTTGGCACGAAAGGATCCGGCATCACACCCTATTCGCGGGGGGGAGATGGTCGGCTGACGCTCAAAGGCGGTGTCCGTGAGGTTTTGGCCAGTGAACTGCTGCATCGCTTGGGGGTGAGCACCTTTCGCAGTCTCAGTTTGGTGGAAACGGGAGAATCCCTCTGGCGGGGGGATGAGCCATCGCCGACGCGATCGAGTGTCTTAGTGCGCCTTGGCCGTTCCCATATTCGCTTTGGTACCTTTGAGCGGCTCCACTATCTGCGGCGACCGGACTTGATTCGACGGTTACTCGACCACGTCATTTACTACTACTACCCCCACTTGCTAGAGATCCCAGACCCCAAGGAACGGGATTGTACCTTTTATCGGGAGCTAGTGGCACGCACAGCGGATCTGGCGGCGCAGTGGTTGGTGGCGGGGTTTTGTCATGGGGTTTTGAACACCGATAATATGGCCATTACGGGCGAGAGCTTCGACTATGGTCCCTATGTCTTTTTGGAGCACTATGATTTGGGGTTTACAGCCGCCTACTTTGACTACTATGGCCGCTACGCCTACGGCAATCAACCAGCAATTTGTGCTTGGAATTTGGAGAAGCTGCAAATCCCTCTGTCTTCAGTAATGCCCCTTGAGGAAATGCAAGCTGCCCTAAAGACCTTTGGCGATCGCTGCCAAACCACCTACTTGAAACTCATGCTCAAACGCCTCGGTTGGGCAGACCTTCCTCTAGAAATTGGCTGTCCCTTAGTGGCAGAGACCCAAGCTTTTCTCAGCCGCAGCACCATCAGTTATCCCCAATTCTTTGTCAGCCTGCGGCAGGAATTCTCCCCTGAGTGGGCTGTAGATCCCAGTCATATCTTTCGTAACAGCTCAACCCTCACGCCAGCAGATCAGAAATTGCTAGAGGCTTGGAAAAGAACCTATTTTGAGCTACTTCAGCAAGCCAGCCCACGGCAGCGGGCGGCAATTCCCCAAACCCTACAGGCAGCCAATCCCCTTGTCATCCTCACTCGTTCCCAGATCGAACACATTTGGCAGGCCATTGATCAGGCGGATGATTGGTCACGATTTACTACAGCTCTTGAGTTGATGCAGGCATGAAGCGACTCCTTTGCCTGAGTAATGGCCACGGTGAGGATGCGATCGCCAGCTCGATTTTGCAGGCCTTGCGGCAGCGGTGTCCACACTTAGACCTAATGGCGTTGCCCTTGGTGGGCTTAGGGTCTGCCTATACGCGGCTGGGAATTCCTGTATTGCAGCCTGGAAAAATACTCCCCTCTGGGGGCTTTATCTACATGGATCTGCGACAGCTATGGCGGGATCTTAGAGCAGGGCTGCTGGGACTGTTGGGGGCGCAGGTTCGTGCTATTCAGCGTTGGCAGCGATTCTCAGCAGGGCATCTCTTAGCGGTGGGGGATATTGTGCCCCTATTGCTGGCCTATGGCACAGGGGGAACCTATAGTTTTATCGGCACTGCTAAGTCTGACTACTACCTATATGACGCGACGGGGCGTCCCTATCGTTGGGGCATGGGCTGGGCGGGGAGTGACTACCTGCCTTGGGAGCGATGGTTGTGGCGATCGCCCCGCTGTCGAGGCATTTTTGTCCGTGATGAGTTAACCGCTAAAGGGTTGCGGCAATTCGGTTACACGGTTCACTACTGTGGCAATCCCATGATGGACTTAGTGATGCCACCCCCTGAGCGATCGCCTTTTACGACTAGAACCATTGTGCTACTGCCGGGGTCTCGTGCCCCTGAGGCCTACCGCAATTGGCAACAGATCCTACGGGTACTGGCGCCCTATCCCGATCAGCCGCTGACCTGTCTTGCCGCTGTCAGTCCCAGCCTTGATTTACGGATGCTTGAGCAAAGCCTTGAGGGCTGGCAACCCATCGCCAGTGCATTACCCCAGACCAGCGCATGGCAGTTGGGTCAGCAACAACTGATTTTAAGTTCACATCACTTTCGTGAATTTCTGCATTGGGCAGAAGGGGGCATTGCCCTCGCCGGCACAGCCACAGAGCAGTGTGTGGGCTTAGGGAAACCCGTGATCACCTTTGCGGGTGCAGGCCCCCAGTTTACCCGTGAGTTTGCTAGTCGCCAAAAACGCCTTCTCGGAGACTCGATTTTCCTACTCGATGATCCTCAAGAGGCCATCCCGACCCTTTGGCAGATTTGGGAAGATGCGACTTTACTTGCGCGAATTGCCGCCAATGGCAAAGAACGCATGGGCGACCCCGGAGCGAGCGATCGCATTGCTGAGCAACTGTTAAAAATACTCGGCATTGAGTCCTGCTAAAAAAAAGACCCCCATCCGTAGATGGGAGCCAAGGACGATTGAGTTTGGTTAGATGAAGTCAGTGACTCTAATCAAGGCTCGGCATCGAGAGTACGGGTTCAGACTCACGGTCAATCCCCTTCTCGAAACCAGCCGCCGCCGCACGGGCACGACCAGCATGCCACAGGTGACCCACTAGGAAGAAGAAGGCCAAGACAAAGTGGGACGTAGCCAGCCAAGAGCGGGGTGACACGAAGTTCACCGAGTTGATTTCGGTGGCCACACCACCCACGGAGTTCAAAGAACCCAGAGGGGCATGGGTCATGTACTCAGCGGCACGACGCTCTTGCCAAGGCTGAATGTCATTTTTGATCTTGTTGAGGTCAAGACCATTGGGACCGCGCAACGGCTCCAACCAAGGACCACGGAAATCCCAGAAGCGCATTGTTTCACCACCGAAGATGATTTCACCCGTAGGAGAGCGCATCAGGTATTTACCAAGACCGGTGGGGCCTTGAGCCGAACCGACGTTCGCACCCAATTTTTGGTCACGGATCAAGAAGGTCATTGCCTGAGCCTGAGAGGCCTCTGGACCCGTAGGACCATAGAATTCACTGGGATAGACCGTGTTGTTGAACCAGACAAAGCAGGTGGCAATGAAGCCCATCATGGACAGGGCGCCCAAGCTATAGGACAGATAGGCTTCCCCAGACCAGATAAAGGCACGGCGTGCCCAACCAAAGGGCGTCGTCAGAATGTGCCAGATACCACCAGCAATGCAGATCAAACCGATCCAAATGTGACCACCGACAACGTCCTCAAGGTTGTTGACGCTGACGATCCAGCCCTCACCGCCAAAGGGAGACTTCAGCAGGTAGCCAAAGATCACCGTGGGGTCAAGGGTGGGGTTGGTAATGACGCGGACATCGCCACCGCCGGGTGCCCAAGTGTCATAGAGGCCACCAAAGAACATGGCTTTGGCCACCAACAGCAGGGCACCAATACCGAGGACGATCAGGTGGAAACCGAGGATCGTCGTCATTTTGTTTTTATCTTTCCAGTCGTAGCCAAAGAAGGAGGAGTATTCCTCAAGGGTTTCAGGGCCACGAATGGCATGGTAAACCCCACCAAAGCCGAGAACAGCAGAGGAAATCAGGTGCACCACCCCGACCACAAAGAAGGGGAAGGTGTCCACGACTTCACCCCCAGGGCCAACGCCCCAACCAAGGGTGGCAATGTGGGGAATGAGGATCAGCCCTTGCTCGTACATTGGCTTCTCAGGAATGAAGTGAGCCAACTCGAACAGGGTCATGGCACCGGCCCAGAAAACGATCAGGCCAGCGTGGGCGACGTGAGCACCCAAGAGTTTGCCGGAGAGATTAATCAGACGAGCATTACCGGCCCACCACGCGAAACCGGAGGATTCTTGGTCGCGATTGGTGGCAAAAATCGAGTTACTAGAGAGCGTTACCACGGGGGAGTACCTCTTCTGGGAAGACAAAGTTTTCATGGGGTTGGTCTTGGGGCGCCATCCAAGCGCGAATGCCCTCGTTCAAGAGCAGGTTCTTCGTGTAGAACGTCTCAAACTCAGGGTCTTCCGCTGCCCGAATCTCCTGCGAAATAAAGTCGTAAGACCGCAGGTTCAACGCCAGACCCACCACGCCAATCGCACTCATCCACAGCCCCGTCACGGGCACAAACAACATGAAAAAGTGCAACCAGCGCTTGTTCGAGAAGGCAATGCCAAAAATTTGGCTCCAGAACCGGTTGGCCGTCACCATCGAGTAGGTCTCTTCCGATTGGGTGGGGCTAAAGGCACGGAAGGTGCTGGCGCCTTCGCCATCTTGGAAGAGGGTGTTCTCCACTGTGGCACCGTGGATGGCACACAACAGGGCACCGCCGAGCACACCGGCCACCCCCATCATGTGGAAGGGGTTCAAAGTCCAGTTGTGAAACCCTTGGAAGAACAGCAGGAAGCGGAAGATGGCAGCCACGCCAAAGCTGGGGGCAAAGAACCAACTGGATTGCCCCAAGGGATACATCAAGAAGACGCTGACAAAAACGGCAATGGGGGCACTGAAGGCAATGGCGTTGTAGGGACGGATGCCCACCAAGCGAGCAATTTCAAATTGCCGCAGCATGAAGCCAATGAGGCCAAAGGCGCCGTGGAGGGCGATAAAGGTCCACAGACCGCCCAGTTGGCACCAGCGGGTGAAGTCCCCTTGGGCTTCGGGACCCCAGAGGAGCAGGAGGGAGTGCCCCATGCTGTTGGCGGGGGTGGAAACGGCAACGGTGAGGAAGTTGCAGCCTTCGAGGTAGCTGGAGGCGAGGCCGTGGGTGTACCAAGAGGTCACAAAGGTGGTACCGGTCAGCCAGCCCCCGAGGGCAAGGTAGGCGCAGGGAAACAGCAGGATGCCTGACCAGCCGACAAAGACAAATCTGTCACGCTTGAGCCAGTCGTCGAGGATGTCAAACCATCCCCGTTCTGCTGGCGCTCGTCCAATTGCGATCGTCATGGAATTAAATCCTCTTGCAGATATAGATGCCAGATTTAGAACCTTACAGTTGCTGGTAGGGTGTGATCGGCTCTCTAAAACTTAGGAGCGATCGCTCCAGCATCCTGTTAATTTGGCTTCATAAATAAGAAACCCATCCCTCGCTAACGCTTGAGCTAGTAGGTGGTTTTACCTAGTTGCTGTTGGCGTTCACCAAGGGTAGGTTAAGCTTCCCATCAGCATTTGCTGCGGGAGAACTATATTAACGTGATAGCGGAATTCTTACGAAATATCAAGGTGATTGTTGCCTAGCTTCTCAGCTTTCTCATTTTTGAGCAGGGGTCGCAATCTGGCAAGAGAGCAAGAAATTCAGGCCTCAACTTGCAGAGAACGTCAGCAAGAAATGTTAACTTTTGTAACACTGCTGCCAGCGGTTGCTGCCATAAAAGTCTTGAGCGATCGCCCACCCGCCAGAAACAGAGGGATAGCTGTCTTGATAAGATAGGAGACGTGCAGGATAGTCTTTGCCAACAACCGAGAAAAGGAGGCCCGCCATGGCGACCGAACGACGGGTGGCACGGGTAGCAGAATTAATCAAACGGGAAGTGAGCCAGTTGTTAATGTATGAAATCCGCGATGAGCGCGTGGGGGCGGGCATGGTCAGTGTCACCGATGTGGAAGTTTCCGGTGATTTGCAGCACGCCAAGATCTTCGTCAGTATCTACAGCACCGATGAGGTACGGCGCTCAACCATGGCCGGCTTGAAAGCGGCTTCAGGCTTTGTGCGACGGGAATTGGGGCAGCGCATTCGCCTGCGGCGGACACCGGAGGTCGTCTTTATTGAGGATCGATCGCTGGAACGGGGCAGTCGCGTTCTTTCGCTACTGAATCAAATTGGGCAACAGCAGAGTGCTGCAGAGACTCCTGAAACAGCGTCTTAGGTGCGGCTTGGTCTTGCGGGAACCGATGCAGTAAGGTAGTGCCTCGGCGGTAGGGAGGAGCTTTTGCTGCGCTGGGGAGGTGCCAGTAGGGTTTTCAGGATCACAAAGGCCGCAATGCCAATTAAGAAGTAACCAAAGCCCTGCTGAAGTCGCTTGGCAGAAATGCCGTGACTGAGATAGCTACCGATAACAGAACCGCTAGCGGCGGCTAAGGTGAGGGTCAGGGTTAAGCGGGGATCCAAGCTAACCGTGCCCAGATAGCCCCAAACCGCAGCTACGGAATTGGCGGTGATAATCAGCAGTGAGGTGCCGATCGCCTGCCGCATTGGAATTTTGCCCAATAAAACAAGGGCAGGCACAATGGCAAAGCCCCCACCAACCCCCACCAACCCCGTCAGAATACCCACACCAATGCCTTCGGTGGGTAGCCACAGCCAACAGTACTTACAGACTGGAGGAGCATAGAGCTGGCTCTCAAGGGAACGTTCCGGCGGGGTGAGTTCAGGGGCAGGGGGACGCTGTTGCCGCCGAATCATTAAAATAGCCGCCACCATCATGGCAACGGCAAAAAGTAAGAGTTGCACCGTATCGGTAATCCAAGGCAAGGCTGCCAGTCGTGCCCCAAGATAGGCACCCATCATGGTTGCCGAACCAAAAATCAGTGCCAGACGCAAATTAACGTAGCCGCGCCGCCACTGGGGAATGACTGCCAGTAAACTGACGCTGCCGACAATCACAAGCGTCATCGGGATCGCGACCTTGGTTTCAATGCCCATGACATAGACCAGCACTGGCAGGGCAAGGACAGAACCGCCGCCCCCCAATAGACCCAGACTCAAGCCGATGGCGATCGCCAGCCCATGCCCTATCCAGTAGCTCAGCATGGGTTATTTCACCTGTGGGCGATTGAAGGGCAGCAGTGCCAAAACCCGCGCTAGGGCACAGGTACCGGTGACACCGGCAAAGACCAAACCGGCACCGACAAAGCCCGACAGGAAGAAGAATCCCGGATTGACGGTAAAGCCCAAGATCACTCCCGTGAGAATCAGACTGCCGGCCACAATTTGCACCTGCCGCATCAGGCTGATGGGCGCACTAACCGCACCCGTGATCGGATAGCCCCCCTGTTTCCAGCGTTGAATGCCCCCTTCAAGGTTTTTCAGATTTGCGAACCCCCGACTGGCAAGGATTTCGCAGGCCATGCGCGATCGCCGGCCAGATTCACAGTAGAGCACCACCGGGGTGTCAGAATTACAGGCGGGTTCAAGTTCCTTCACATTGGCCAAAGGACAGAGCAGCGCTCCCGGAATGTGGGCATTGTTGTATTCGCTTGGCTCCCGCACATCAATGAGCAGTACCTGCTGGCGTTGCAGGGCATCGTGCAGTTCAGCCGCAGAAATGAGGGGAGACTCAGTCGTTGCTGTGGTCATCGTCGTTGGTTCTCCAGTGGTTACTCAGGGTTGGCTAGACAGGGGCGATCAGGGGTCAAAGGACTAGACGGCGGCGGCAACCATGCCACACTGTTGGTTAGCGGGCACCGCTTCCATAATTTTCTTGGGATCCGGCAGGTTCAGGTTGGCCATGAACTCAATGAACTGCTGGCGATCGCGACCGACAAAGCGGGGATTAAAGCGTTTTTCTTCACCAATGGTGGAAACGGTGTGACCGCGATAGTCATGGCCGGGATAGACCAATGTGGTGTCTGGGAGCGTAAAGAGCCGCTGTGTTACCGCATCGTACATTGCGCCTGCATCGCCACTTTGGAAATCAGTGCGCCCACAGCCACGGATAAACAGGGAATCCCCCGTCAGCAGGTGGGTACCATTCACGAGGAAGGCCATGTGGCTATCGGTGTGCCCCAAGGTGGCGATCGCCTGAATCGGAATGCTACCGACGTGAATCACTTCACCGTCTTTAATATAGCCATCGGCGCAGTCCACATGGGCATTTTCGGGCACAAGGGTTTTGCAGCCTGTGCGTTCGCGGACTTTGCCCGCCCCGGTAATGTGGTCGGCGTGGACATGGGTTTCGAGGCAGTAGCGCAGTTTCAACCCCAATTGCTCAATTAACTGCACATCCCGATCCACCTGTTCAAGGACGCTATCCACCAAGGCGGCCTCACCCGTGGCTTCATCGGCAATCAGGTAAGAATAGGTCCAAGTGTCGTAGTCAAAAAGTTGGCGAAACAGCATAACGGACTCCTTTATGGGGTATCGCGTGAGGGGAATCGTGCAGACTTAAAACGGTGACGACTTTAGCCTAGTCAATCTAAATATAATTTTATAACTATCTAGTAAATAAATGTCAAATGCCCCCTAGTCCCATTCCTGAGGCAACAGACCCATTTACGATAGGAGAAGGCGGTTTAGAGCACTGGGGATGTCCACACTACAGCAAATTACCCCTTGGCAGCGGGTTACAGAGGAGCTAACAGCCATTGTCGGCAAGGGGAGCGTCATCAGTGATGCAGCAGAAGCCCTTGTGTATGAGTGCGATGGGCTATCCATGTATCGGCAACGACCCAAACTGGTCGTGCTACCGCAAACCACTGCCCAAGTCTCTGCCATCCTCAAAGTGTGCGATCGCTACCGTATTCCCTTTGTTGCCCGCGGTTCAGGGACGGGGCTATCGGGGGGAGCCTTACCCCACACCGAGGGGATTCTCGTCGTCACCTCCCGCATGAACCAGATTCTAGAGATTGATCTGGCCAACCAGCAGGTGGTTGTGCAGCCAGGGGTAATCAATGCTTGGGTAACGCAAGCCGTTGCCGATCAGGGCTTTTACTATGCCCCGGATCCCTCCAGTCAAATTATTTGTTCCATTGGCGGCAATGTCGCTGAAAACTCTGGGGGCGTCCACTGCCTGAAGTATGGCGTGACCACGAATCATGTGCTGGGACTGACGGTGGTGTTGCCCAATGGTGAGATTGTTGAACTGGGGGGTGCGGCGCCAGAAATGCCCGGCTACGATCTCATGGGTGTCTTTGTTGGCTCCGAAGGGACGCTGGGAATTGCCACAGAAATTCGGCTGCGGATTCTCAAACAGGCGGAGGCGATCGCCGTGCTATTGGCGGACTTCACCACGATTGAAGCAGCGGGAGAAACGGTTTCCGCGATTATTCGGGCGGGCATTATTCCCGCTGGCATGGAAATCATGGACAACCTCAGTATCAATGCCGTTGAGGATGTGGTGGCCACCAATTGCTACCCCCGCGATGCTGGCGCCGTACTCCTAGTGGAAGTGGATGGCCTAGATGCCGAAGTGCCCATTTTGCAGGAGCGCGTCACACGCATTTGCTATGAACAGGGAGCACGCCATGTAACGGTTGCTACAGAAGCTGAAGATCGCCTCCGCCTTTGGAAGGGTCGCAAAGCGGCTTTTGCGGCTGCGGGTCGCCTCAGTCCTAATTATTTTGTCCAAGATGGGGTGATTCCTCGCAGTCAACTGGCCACCGTCCTCAAGGAAATTGAACAACTGAGTCAGCGCAGTGGCTATCGCATTGCCAATGTTTTCCACGCTGGGGATGGCAATCTGCATCCCTTGATTCTCTACGATCAGGCAGTGCCGGGCGCCCTTGCCGAGGTGGAGGCTCTAGGCGGTGAAATCCTCAAGCTCTGTGTGCGCTTGGGGGGCAGCATTTCCGGTGAACACGGGATTGGTAGCGATAAAGCCTGTTTCATGGGTGAGATGTTTAGCCCAGTAGATTTAGAAACGATGCAGCAGGTGCGCTCCGCTTTTGATCCCAAACGCCTTGCCAACCCCGAAAAGGTGTTTCCCACACCCCGAACCTGTGGCGAAGCCGCCCATCAACTTCAAGATTTTGCCGGTATTGAGGCCTTTTAGCAAAATGAGTGCAAAAATTCCAGTCACGATTATCACGGGTTTTCTAGGGAGCGGTAAAACCACCCTAATTCGGCAGTTGCTTCAGAATGCAGCGGGCAGGCGCATTGCCGTGATTGTGAATGAATTTGGTGATGTCGGTATTGATGGCGAACTTTTGCAGTCCTGTTGCGATCGCACAGCGGGCATCTGGGAACTCACCAATGGGTGCCTCTGTTGCACAGTGCAGGAGGAATTTTTGCCCACCATGCAAACCCTCTTGGCACGACGGCAGGAGATTGATCACATTGTCATTGAAACCTCTGGACTCGCCTTACCCAAGCCGCTCGTGATGGCTTTTCGTTGGCCGCAGGTGCGCCATGCCGCAACCGTCGATGGGGTGGTGACAGTGGTAGATGGCGTTGCCTTGGCAGCCGGTCAAGTGAGTGCTGATCTGGAGGCGCTCTTTGCCCAAAAGGCAGCCGATCCTAGCTTGGAGCATGAGGACACCCCCCTTGAGGAACTCTTTAACGATCAACTGGCCTGTGCCGACTTGGTCATCCTCAGCAAGGCGGATCAACTGACTCCCGATCAGGTAGAGCTGCTCATCGCTGAACTGCGCACTCAATTGCCCCCACGGATTAAGCTGCTGGCGGCTCACCAAGGACAGGTGCCGGCGGATCTGCTGCTGGGATTTAATGCAGCGGTGGAGGAGAATTTGGGGCAGCGACCCAGCCATCATGACTTTGAGGAGGAGCATGACCACGACGCGGAGATTCAAGCGGTTTGTTTAGAGCTAGGGGCTTGGGATCTGCAACGCCTACGTCAATCCCTCGAGCGCTTGCTGCAAATACCTAACATTTACCGCGTTAAGGGCTTTGCGGCCATTGAGGGCAAGCCGATGCGTCTGGTGGTGCAAGGGGTGGGTCAACGGTTAGACTTGTTTTACGATCGCCCGTGGCAAGCGGCAGAGTCACGCCAAACTCGTCTAGTGGTGATCGGTCGTCAGTTGGATCCACAGGAGTTGCTGTCCCATTTTGGCTAGGAGGCTATGGCCAGCCTTGAGGATGTCATTGACCGCCAACTGCACCAACTATTGGGTAGCAGGGCAACGTGGTTCATTGATATCGGCGATCGCCACCTCAGCATCTGGGTTGAATCGACAACTTTAGAGCCAACAGATTTAGATCGCCTATCTAGGTGGGGCAAGACCCTTTGGCAGCAGTGGCAGCGGGGCAGTCTCCAACTCTTTGCGGCAGAACCCCATCAGCCCTTTCCCTATTGGTGGAAATCTTGGTCTGTTGCCTCAGCCACACCGCAGGCCACTCAAATAGGTGAAACGACTGCGGGCGATCGCTTTATTATCTGCGGCCTTGGGAGTTTGGGGCAATTTTGTATCCAAAGTCTGCGCCGCTTTGCCGGTGAGCATTTGGCCCTAGAGATTCGTGCCATTGAACGCCACGCCAACATTGAGTGGGAAATTCCGCAGTTGACGGAGTTGCTCAGTGAACCTGTGATCATCGGTGATTGCCGGCAGGAGGCGGTTCTGAAAGCGGCTGGGATTGATCGCTGTCGTACCTTACTGGCGGTGACCAGTGATGAGGCCACCAATATTGCGACGGCGATTGTGGCTCGGCGCTTAAATCCCGATGTCCATCTTGTGGTGCGCTCTAGTCGCGATAATCTCAACGCCCTTCTAGAGAAAAAACTGGGGAGCTTTGTGGCGCTCAATCCCACGGAACTACCAGCTCCTGCCTTCGCCCTTGCAGCCCTTGAGGAAAATATCCTTGCTGCGTTTACGATTGAGGGTCAGCAGTTTCGGGTGTTGCAACAAACGATTACCGCTGAGAGTCCCCTCGTGGGTACGCCTGCCCACCGCTGGCAGCGCCGTCACCAACGCCTCATTAGTGTGCGCTCGTGCCATGCCCAATCCTCAATCTTCCAGCCAACGCGCCCCCACCGCCTCTTTAACCATTGGCCGCCGGATTTGTGCTTTGCGGTGGGCGATCGCCCGATTTGGATTGAACGGGTAGAAGTGGTGAAATCCTTGCCCATCCCTGACCCCAATCCCACCCAGCGCCTCATTCAGCAGGTGCGCCAACTGCCTGAGCAGGTAGAACAATTCTGGCAGTGGATCCATGGCGATCGCTCTCGTGAGTTGATCTTCAATGGCCTTTGGATGGGCAGTGGTCTGTGGCTTGTGACCGCGATCCTGCTGCGCTACAACGTCCCCGAACTCACATGGCAAAAGGCCTTTGCTGCCGGCTTTATTCTCCTTTTGGGGGGCTTTGGCGATGTCTTTGGCGGGCTAGAAAACGATCCGATTCCCCCTTGGCTGCTGGTGGTCTGTATTTTGGTGGCGATCGTTAGTCTCCTCTTTATTGTCGGTGTCTTGGGACTTTTGGCGGAAAAGCTGCTGCAAGCGCGGTTTGACTTTCTCAAGAAACGTCCCCCCCTGCCCACGGCGGATCACGTGATTGTTGTTGGCTTAGATCGCATTGGTCAACAGGTGGTGCAAATCCTACGTGCCTTCCGTCAACCCCTTGTGCTACTGGTGGACAACCCAGAGCAAACTCAGCTTTTTGAAGACCTGCCCATGCTCCTTGGCAACATTCCAGAAAAGCTCCCCCAAGCCCATTTGGAGACCGCCAAAAGTGTGGTTCTCACCACTGCCGATGAAATGTTGAACCTAGAGGCAGCCCTCATTGCTCGTCAAGCCACGGAGCAGCGGGAATCCCCCATTGGGTTGGTCATTGGCATCTATGATCCCAGCCTCACTAATGATCTGCGGGATCTCCTACCGCGTGCCCGCCCCCTCTGTGCCTATGCCCTTGCTGCTGAGGCCTTTGCCGGTGCCGCCTTTGGCGAAACAATGTTGGGTCTGTTTCAAATTGACCAGCAGACGGTACTGATTGCCGATTACACCGTTACTGCCGGCGACACCCTTGAGGGCAAGTTGATTGGTGAGGTGGCCTATGGTTATGCAGTCATCCCCATTTTCTACAATCGCCATGAGCAGTTTCTCGGCGGTGAGATCAGTCATCAGTTTTTGCCCAGTGATACGCTGCAACTCACGGTGGGCGATCGCCTGATTGTTTTAGCAACCATTGATGGCCTACGGCGCATTGAACAGGGCAAAATGGCGCCCCGCCGTCTCTGGCGGCTTTGGGTCGGTCATCCTCGCAACGCGGAAGCTGCCCTAGAAATTGGCAATCTGATCACCAAGATTACGGGTCTGCCCCTGCCGCGATCGCGCACCTTTATCCAGCAACTGCCTGCGACACTGACTCTTGGACTTTATGAACCCCAAGCCTTTCGCCTCGGTCAACAACTGCAAGCCCTCGCCCCCGTGCGCCTCTTTCCCTTAGTGGATCAGGAAACTGCGTAGGTGAAAATCGGCTTCACCTTTTCACCCCAACCGATGCCATGGGGGAGGGCTCATGCGTTTGTTGTGTTGGTTAGGACACTATGCGCCGTCAGCCCCTCTATCTTGAAGGCACAACCATTGGCACAGCGGCGTTAATGCCACACCGTAGGTTCTAGTTTCTGAGCCTCTTATTGATACGGGATGATCGTTGCCCTTAGCTTTTGTAGTATCTTTGGGAATTCTAGCCCTCAGGCTAAGATATTGATTAACAATCGTCAATTAATCTAAGTTGTTCCCATGAGTGGTAACCGTCAGCACCATCTACTCAACATTGAGGACGAAACGGGTAAGCGCACGATCCCTTTGGAGGCGGCAACCTACTCCATTGGCCGCGATGTCACCAATGCGATCGTGATTCATGGTCACGGTGTCTCACGGCAACACGCGCTGCTGCTGCGGATTCCCTCACCAAATGGCTATCGCTACCGCGTCGTGGATGGCAATGCTGATGGTAAGCCCAGTGCCAACGGTATCCTAGTGAATGGCCAGCGGGTGCAAAGTCATGAGCTAAAAGATGGAGATGAGATTAACTTTGGCGGTTCCGTTAAGGCGCACTATGCTACTGTGTCCATGGGGGAGGCGGAGTTTATTAAGTATTTGAAGAGCGTTAACTATCACAGCATTAAGGCCGTGCCCATGACCTCAACGATTACCCAAGCTGAGGAAGGTGCAGACGATAAAAAATCAGAAGAAGAAACAGAATTTAATGCCACGCCCCCATCGCTGCCAGCCAATGCTACCCCAGCGTCAGCACCCGCCCCTAAATCCTCTCCCCCTTGGTTACTGATTGTTGGCGGCATCGTCGTTGTTCTTTTGATCGCGGGAATTGGCGTTGTGATCATGAATCGACCACCTGCTCACCAACCGGAAACTCCCACGCAAATGCAGTGATGGCCTATTCCCAAAACTTAGCTCCTGCCCTAAACTCAATCTGGCAGCCGCAACCAACGGCGGATGGCTCTTTTACGTTTTTTTCGCCAGAATTTCAGGAAACGTTCCATAGCCTTGGGGGAGCGCGTCAAGAAGCCTTTGAAAAGTTCGCGATCGCCACCGATTTGCCCCGCAAAGCCCAAGCGTCTCATCTGCGCCTTTTGGACATCTGCTATGGTTTGGGTTACAACACCGCCGCTGCGTTAGAGGTGATTTGGCAGCACAATCCCACCTGTCAAGTTACAGTTATTGGCTTAGAACTGGATCTGGGCGTTCCCCAAGCAGCCTTAGCAGTCATGCCCCCTTGGCCAGCATCGGTTCAAACGATTCTTGAAGGACTCGCTCAGCAACAGCAGGTGAGCACCCCCCACTGTGAGGCACAGCTTTTAATTGGGGATGCTCGCCAAACCATTCAAGAGCTTGTTCGCCAAGGATTCCAAGCAGATGCCATTTTTCTTGATCCCTTTTCACCCCAGCGCTGTCCGCAACTCTGGACAGTGGAATTTCTGCGTCTGGTGGCTCAGTGTCTGGCACCAACGGGGCATTTGGCCACCTATTGTCGTGCTGCTGCCGTTCGTGCCGCTTTGCAGGCGGCGGGTTTACACCTTGGAACGCTACCACTTGTTGCCCCCCAGCACCGCCATGAATGGGCACAGGGCACCGTAGCTCGCTGGCAAGCCGATCAGCTTATTCCGCTGTCGCTGATGGAGCAGGAACATTTGCAAACCCGTGCGGGTATTCCCTACCGCGATCCGCACCTGCGGGATAGTGCGGAGATGATTCGATCGCGCCGCCAAGCGGAGCAACAAACCGCTAACCGTGAATCCACCAGTCGTTGGCGACACCGCTGGGGCATTACTTAGGGCGGGTATAGGCCACCTTGAGACTCCACAGCAGCAACCCCAAGGTCATCACAGAAATCAGCGCCCCCCACAGCCAATAGGGGAGCCAGAGGTACCGTTGGAGAAGCCCTGTATCGGAAAGCTGCCCCCCCGGCATGGCATAGGTAAAGAGGTAGTCCACCTGCTGAAATGTGCTAATACAGGCTTGCACCCCAAGGAATTGAATCGAAATCCCCTTGAGCCAGCGATTGCCGCGATAGGCCACCAGCAGAATGGCAATCCCCACCAATGTCATGAAGACAATGCCAAAGAGCGATCGCACCCACAGCAGCACTGAGGCGAGAATAATGATTCCTAGGGCTTTGAGGCAAATATCTGTGGCGCGATGAGAGCGGCTCGACAAAATAAAGACACTGCCAGCGATCGCGGGTCCTAGAGGTCCGCCAATGGCGACTAAGCCATGTCCCAAATTGCCCAGCAGCACCTCGCCCCCATAGCGCGCAAATCCTGAACCACTGGGATAGATGACTAATTCGCGAAAGTAGCCCCCCAACAGAATCGCCGTGAGGCCATGCCCCATCTCGTGGAACCATGTGGCCAAGATTGTAAAGGGATACAGCAGATAGTTCCCCAAGGGAATCTGCCAAAGAAGAATCGTGACAAGGGCGGCGATCGCTAGCAGCAGTGCCGAACGAGGTTTCTCAGGGTCTGAAATATCCAGCGGGGTAGATTTGGGGTCTGGACGATAGCCAAACATACGCTCCCCAGCATGGATTACCGCTTCGGTGCCAAAAACATGATCATATTGCGCCCCTCTTGCTTGGGTGCCTGCTGCACTTCGGCCACCGCTTGCAGGTCATTGGCCATACGGTTGAGGAGTTCTTCGGCTAGGTGGGCGTGTTGAATTTCCCGCCCGCGAAAGGTCACAGTGGCCTTCACCTTGTCTCCAGCCTTAAGGAAACGCTCGGCGCGGTTGATGCAAACGTTGTAATCGTGTTCTTCGATTTTGTAGCGCATCTTCACCTCTTTGACATCGGAGGTGTGCTGCTTTTTGCGGGCTTCCCGCGCCTTCTTCTCCTGCTCAAAGCGAAACTTGCCGTAGTCAATAATTTTGCAAACGGGTGGATCTGCCTTGTCACTGACGAGAACAAGGTCAAGTTCCTTTTCACGGGCGATCGCGATCGCCTCTTGAGACGACATAATCCCCAATTGGGAACCATCACTATCCACCACCCGCACCCGAGGAAAACGGATGCGCTCATTAATCATGGGTTGTTCTTGCTGTGTTTTCTTGGTAAGAGCCACTGGTACCTGTACTGTCGTTGATAAAGGTTGGTGCAAGGACTGTCCTAGGCTCTAAGGTGAGCCAGCAATGACCCCCTGCCCCTTGCTCTACATCTTAGCGGAGGATTGCCAATAGGAGCTATTCTCGATTTCGCCTAGATACACAGAAACTAATTATTAAAGCAGCACTCGCCATAGGGGCCTCTAGGCTAGACTGAGGATATTTATTGCCCACTCTGGGTGACATTGTAAGGTCTGAGGTATGGTGCAACGGCAACTGTTCACGTCAGCTCTCCTAGGCAGTCTTTGTTTCTTTGCTACCGCCTGTGGCCAACCAAAGGCAACGGCTCCCCCACCAGCGGCACGGGTGAAACTTGCGGCGGTTCAAACGGAAACCCTTTCGCAAACTGCTGTTTACAATGCCTCTTTGCAATCCCGTGAGTCCATCACCCTCCAACCCCAAGTTTCGGGTCGAATTGCGCAAATCAATGTTCAAAATGGCCAGTTTGTTACTCAAGGTCAGCCCCTCATTCTCCTTGACCCCTCAGAACAGCAAGCCGTTGTGGCCAGCAACTTAGCTGCGATTCAATCCGCCCAAGCCAATGTAGAGAATGCCCGCTCGATCCTCCGCGCCCTTGAAGCCCAGCGCCGCTCCAATCTGGCCACCGTAGAGTTCAATCGGATTCAAGCGGAACGCTATACAGCACTCTTTGAAGAAGGGGCTGTTTCCAAAGAACAAGCGCAATCCTTCATCACCAGCTTTCGCACTGCCCAAGCAGCACTCCAACAAACCGAGGCGGATATTCGTGCCCAACAGGCTACCATTGCCCAGTTAGAAAAAGCCCTCTTGGCTGCCCAAGCCAATGCCCAGCAGCAGGCCGTTGTCCTGAATTGGTTTCAGGTGCGTGCTCCCTTTAGTGGTGTTGTCGGCAATATTCCCCCCAAAGTGGGCGATTTTGTAACGCCCCAAACCGACCTCCTCACCCTGACCTCAAATCAACCCCTAGAAGTCTATATCCAAGTGCCCATTGAGCAAATCCCCCGCATTCGGATGGGGACGCCGGTGGAATTAATAGACATGAATGGCAATGTCGTCGGTACGAGTTCCGTCTTTTTCATTGCCCCCAATACCACAAATAATACCCAAACCATTTTAGTGAAAGCGCTCTACGACAATACGCGGAATAATCTCCGTGCCGATCAACAAATTCAAGCCCGCATTATTCTCGATCAGCAACCGGGGATTTTGGTGCCGACTACGGCGGTATCCAATCTTGCCGGGCAAAACTTTGTCTTTGTGGCCGAAAAAGACGCCGAGGGCAAAATGATTGCCAAACAAAAGCCCATTCAAGTGGGGGCAATCCAAGGAAATAGATATCAAGTTTTTGAAGGCCTCAAACCGGGAGAGCAAATTGTTGTCTCGGGAATTCAGCGCCTGCGCGATGGTGTGCCCATTACTCCTGAGTCCTAAAAGAGCATGATTAGCGATTTTTTTATTAAGCGCCCGGTTTTTGCCACGGTTTGTTCTCTGCTGATTATTTTGGTGGGGACGATCGCGCTGCCAACGCTGCCCATTGAGTATTACCCTAACGTTACACCGCCAACAATTCAGGTGTCTGCCAACTATGCAGGTGCCAACGCTGAAACCGTTGAAACGAATGTCACCACGATCTTAGAAACGCAAATTAATGGCGTGGAGGGGATGGATTACATTGACTCCAGCAGTAACAGCTTTGGCAACAGCAATATCACGATCACCTTCACTGAGGGCTACGACGAAAACATTGCAGCGGTGGATGTGAATAACTTAGTGGCATCAGTCACCTCCCAACTGCCACCAGAGGTCATCAACACTGGGGTAAATGTCAGGAAATCCACAAATCAGATTGTTTTGGCCTTAGCCCTATACCCAAGGGAGGGATACAACTACGACGCCACATTCATTAGTAACTACGCGACCCTCTACGTGGTGCAACCCCTGCAACGTCTGAACGGGGTAGGGCAGGTTCAGGTCTTTGGTCAACGCACCTATGCCATGCGGATTTGGCTTGATCCCAATCGCTTAGCCAGTCGCGGTCTGACGGCTCAGGATGTGGTGCGTGCCCTCTCCGATCAAAATGTCCAGGTGGGAGCCGGGATTATTGGTGCCCCCCCAGCACCAGAGGGACAGGAGTTTCAAATTTCTATTCAAGCCCAAAGTCGCTTGGCCTCAGAGGAAGAGTTTGCCGACATTATTATTCAGCGCGGCGACGATGGTTCCGTGATTCGCATTCGCGATGTCGGTCGCACCGAGCTAGGGGCACAAAACTACAACACGAACTTTCAGTTTGATGGCCGTGACGCCGTTGGGATTGGTATCTATCAACTCAGTGGTGCCAATGCCCTCGACATTGCCCGCGCTGTCGAAGCGGAGATGGCTGTTTTAGCTGAGAAATTTCCCCCCGGTCTGAAATGGAGTGTGGGCTTTAGCACCACGGATGCGGTACAGGAATCAATCAAAGAGGTGGTCATTACACTCATTGTGGCCATCATCCTTGTCATTGCCGTGATCTTTTTGTTCTTGCAGGATTGGCGTGCCACGATCATTCCCTCGATCACGATTCCCGTTTCCTTGGTGGGCACCTTTGCCTTTATGAAGGCTTTTGACTTCTCAATCAATAGCTTGACCATGTTTGGTCTGGTGTTGGCCACGGGGCTGGTGGTGGATGATGCCATTGTGGTCGTGGAAAATGTCACCCGTCTCATGGAAGACGAGGGCATGACCCCCCAAGAAGCTGCCAGTCGCTCGATGGAAGAGGTGACAGGGGCACTGATTGCCACCTCGTTGGTAATGATGGCGGTCTTTATCCCTGTGGCCTTTTTTCCGGGGGTCACTGGGCGGCTCTATCAGCAGTTTGCTTTGACGATTGTTTTTGCGATCGCCCTTTCTACGTTTAATGCTTTAACCCTCTCTCCCCCTTTGTGCGCCCTGCTCCTGCGGCGGGAACGCCCCCCGATGGCGAACTTTATTTTGTTTCGCTGGATTAACCGCTTTCTCGATACAATGCGGCGGGGCTATGAACGCAACCTGACTGTGGTCGTGCGCCTAAAATACTGGGTGCTGGCAGGCTTTGTGGCACTGCTGGGGGTGACCTACGGGCTGTTTCAGATTGTTCCCGGTGGCTTTGTCCCCCAAGAGGATCAAGGTTATTTTGTTACCCTTGTGCAATCGCCTCAGGGGGTGTCCCTCGAATACACGAGCAATATTGTCTTCAAAGCAGCGGACGCGATCGCCCAAAATCCAGCGGTCGAACATACCTTTGCCATTGGCGGCTTTAGCTTCTTCGGCACAGGTTCAGACAAGGGAATTATCTTTACGAGTCTCAAGCCCTGGTCACAACGGCCAACCCTTGATCAGTTGCTGCCCCAGTTTCAGAAGGCCGTCGTGGGTGAACTCGGAGCAGTGGTGTTTTCATCCAATGTGCCGACCATTAACCTTGGTGGCAGCGGCCTTGGCGGCTTTGATATGCAGGTGATGGATCAGCAGGGTCTCGGCCTTGAAGCCCTTGCGAGTTCAGTGAACGAGCTAATCCTCAAAGCCAATGCAACCCCCGGCCTTGTGTCAGTGAATACCCCCTTTGCCATCAACGCTCCCCAGTTAAATGTAACGGTCGATCGCACCCGCGCCCTTGCCTTGGGGATTCCCCTCAAGGACATTTTTAATGCCATGCAGATTTACTTGGGGTCGTTATACGTTAACCAATTCACGATTTTTGCCCGCAGTTACCAAGTGATTGTGCAGGCGGATAAGCAGTTTCGCGCGAATCCCGATGACATCAACCGCATCTATGTACGCTCGGAGCAAAATGCGCTCATTCCCCTCAGTAATCTCGTCACGATTGAACAGGTCTCGGCACCGCCGATTATTTATCACCATAACTTGTTCCGTTCGGCGGAGGTGACTGGTCAAAATGTGCCACCCCTCAGTGATAGTCAAGCGATGATGACAATGGCATCCTTGGCTCAGGAGGTTCTCCCCAATGGCATCGGCTATAGCTGGACGGGGTTATCCCTAGAGTCCACCCGCTCCGCAGGCCAAGCACCGTTGATTTTTGGCCTTGGTCTCGTGTTTGTGTTCCTCGTGCTCTCGGCGCAGTACGAAAGCTATATTGACCCCTTGATCATTATCCTTTCGGTGCCTTTGGCGATCATGGGCGCTTTGTTGGCACAGTGGTTGCGGGGGCTGAGTAATGATGTATTTTGCCAAATTGGTTTGGTGATGCTGATTGGCCTCGCCAGTAAGAATGCAATTCTGATTGTGGAGTTTGCCAACCAAATTCGCGAAAGCAAGGGCACGTCCATTGTCAAGTCGGTGATCTATGCCGCCGAGGAACGGCTGCGCCCCATTTTGATGACGGCCATCTCCTTTATTCTGGGCATCTTCCCGCTGGTCATTGCTACGGGTGCTGGGGCAAAATCCCGTCACTCCTTGGGAACAAGTGTCACAGGTGGCATGCTTGCGGCCACATTTCTCAGTTTCTTTGTGGTGCCGATCATTTACATCCTCATTAAGGAACTAGTGGCGCGGCTGACCAAGGAGAAGCTTGAGGAAGCAACCCCAACGGAGTCTTAACTTACTTTACAATTCGCAAAACTCTTGTATCGTGGGGAATGATCCTTTGGCTCGCTCGTGATCATGCCCAAACAACTGGATTTGCTGACCTCTGGACAGGTGATCCCAACACCACTGCACAGTGAAATGCAACGCTCCTATCTGGAGTACGCCATGAGTGTGATTGTGGGGCGGGCACTACCAGATGTGCGGGATGGGCTAAAACCAGTGCATCGGCGGATTCTCTATGCCATGTATGAGTTGGGGTTGACGCCCGATCGCCCCTTTCGCAAGTGTGCACGGGTGGTGGGGGATGTGCTGGGGAAATATCACCCCCATGGGGATCAAGCGGTCTATGAGGCACTGGTGCGCTTGGTGCAGCCCTTTAGCAGTCGCTATCCCCTCTTGGCAGGGCATGGCAATTTTGGCTCCATTGATGATGATCCTGCGGCGGCAATGCGCTACACGGAAACGCGCTTGGCAGCGATCGCCCACCGCACGCTACTGGAGAATATCAGCGACGCCATTGTGGATTTTGTCCCCAACTTTGACAGTTCCCAAGAGGAGCCATTGGTGCTGCCGGCGCAACTGCCGATTTTGCTGTTGAATGGCGCAACGGGAATTGCTGTGGGCATGGCCACAAACATTCCACCCCACAATCTGGGGGAAGTGGTGGATGCTCTGATTGCGCTTATTGACCGTCCCCATCTCTCCCTAGAGGAACTGCTCACCCACCTGCCGGGACCGGACTTTCCCACGGGGGGTGTGATTGTGGATGGGGCAGCATTGCTGCGCGCCTACGCCACGGGTCGAGGGACGATCACCCTGCGGGGGGTGGCCACCCTTGAGGATATTCAGCCCGGACGCGGCCGCCACCGTCGCCAAGCCATTGTGGTGACAGAGCTACCCTATCAGGTGAATAAGGCGGCATGGATTGAGAAGGTGGCGGATTTGGTGAATCAAGGTCGCCTTGAGGGCATTGCCGATCTGCGGGACGAAAGCGATCGCGAGGGGCTGCGGGTGGTCATTGAACTGAAGCGGGATGCCTCAGCGGCACAACTCTTGGAGCAACTCTACCGCCTGACGGCCCTACAAGTAACCTATGGCATCAACTTGATGGCACTGGTGGGCAATCAACCCCGCCAACTCTCCCTCAAGGAGATTCTCAGTGAGTTTTTGCAATTTCGCGAGCAGACCCTGCTACGGCAATATCGCCATGATCTCGAAACGGCTCAAGCCCGCCAGCATGTGGTGACGGGACTCTTAATCGGCCTCAATGCCATGGATCAGGTGATTGAGATTTTGCGATCGGCAGCGGATGGCAGTACTGCTCAGCGGGAATTGATGACCCGCTTGGGTTTGAGCGATCGCCAAGCCAGTGCCCTGATTGCCATGCCCCTACGCCGCCTCACTCAACAGGAGCGCCAAGACCTAGAACGGGAACAGGCGGAGCTACAAGCGCGGATTGCCCAGTTGGCAACCCTGATTAGCCAGCGTCCTGAGCGCCTCAAGGCACTGAAGAAAGAATTGCGGCAGTTAAAGAAAGCCTTTGCCGATCGCCGCCGCACTCAAATCCTCACGGCAGCGCCGCCGCCCCCCACCGCCGTGGAGACCAATGATCGTGACGATACGTCCCTCTGGGTCGAAGTGAATCATCGCGGTTACGGGCGCTGTCTGTCCCAGCGCAGTCGGGGGAGTCTCCAGTGGCAAACGTGGCTACCGTGGTCAGAGCCATTGCCCTTGGCCTTCTCGGTACAGGCTAGGGATCGCCTGTGGGTGTTTACGGAAAGTGGCAAGGTCTATCCGCTGCCCGTAGAGCGATTACCCGTTACCAGCCGCCGTGAGAGCGATCGCGGTCAACCCCTACTGACTCTCTTGCCGGAGTCGGCGCAAGGGGAAACCCTCCTGACGGTCTTGCCCAGTCAAGCCCCAGCAGAGAAGCTGATTTTGCTGACGCGCCAAGGCCGCATTAAGGTCATTCCAATCTCAGATCTGCAAGACCTGAGCGGGCGGGGTCTGCAACTCACGAAACTCAAGGCGGGGGATGCCCTCGGTTGGGTACTGCCTGCAGATACGGATCACTTAGTGTTGGCCACCTCGCGGGGGCGGGTCTTTCACTTTTTCATCTCCAACATTCCCGCTTTAGGGCGGCTGAATCAAGGTCAAGCGGCGGTGCGCCTCAGTGTGCGAGAAACCTTGGTGGGGGCGATCGCCCTGTCGGAACTGGAGAATGTGATCCTCGTTACCGCTTCAGGCCTTGGTAAACAAGTGCCGCTGCCCCTAATGGAAGTTGTGCCCCTTGGTCATTTAGGCCAGTTGGCGATGCCTCTGCGGCAAAAAGCGGATCGCTTGGCGGGCATTGGCCGCGGCGGTAGCCCCCTGGCACTGGTGACGAACCAAGAGCGAGCCTGGATCACCAACGGCGAAGAGATCCCCATCCTCAATAAAGAGGCAGTAGGGGTGGCGATCGCTCCCCTTGATCCGCGGGAACAGATTCAGGCGGTGGTGCCGTTGGCCTGATCAGTTCAAGCCACTGACCACAGACCCGCAGGTGGTACCCCCCTGGCAGCGTTGAGGTTTGGCTGCCATTACCTGCCGTGATCAGAGGACGCACCGCTTCAATCAGGCTGAAATCAATGCCCCGTTTCAGGTGCTGACGCAAAAATCGCTGGATCAAGCGGCGTTGCAGCGCAAGGGGCAATTCCCGTAGGCGCAGCCGCTCCAAGGCAGGGGGATGCTCGCGGATCACGGTGGGGGCAAGACGCTCCACCTCAGCCTCGAAATAGGCGCGATCGCTAGCCAGCAGTTCAGCGGTTTGGGCAAGCACCTCTTCCACATTCGGATTAAAGTGCGCTTGCAGATAGGGAATTAACTCCAAACGCAGCCGATTGCGGCGATAGTTGAGATGGTGGTTCGTTGCATCCTGCCAGACGGGTAACCCGTAGGTTTGGCAAAAGGTAGCCGTTTCCGCTCGCGTCATCCCTAGGAGTGGACGTACTAACTGAATCGCACCCAAAGCACGGCTAGGTAAGAGGGTGGCTAGGCCATCGGGGCTGGTGCCGCGCAGTAGATGTAGTAGGAGACTTTCGGCGCGATCGCTCTGGGTGTGGGCGGTCACCACATGGGTGCAATCCAACGCCTTGGCCACGGTCTCAAAGACTTGGTAACGCCATGAACGGGCTGCCGCCTCCGTTTTGGACATCTCAGGGGCACTCACCACCTCACAGGGCAGGTGCCATTGCTGCGCTAGCGCTTGGACAAAATTTGCATTGGCAGCGCTATCTGCCCGCCAGCGGTGATCACAGTGGACAGCCGCCAAAAACCACCGCCAGTAGGGCTGTAGATCCAATAGCAGGCGCGTTAAACAAACGGAATCTTGCCCCCCCGATAGAGCAATCAGAATTCGTGCCCCCCTAGGGAGCCATTGTTGGGTTTTTAAGGTGGTATGCAGGCGGGCGTGGTAGATGCCCCACACGGGCAAAAAACCGCTAGAAAAACCAACCGTAGGAGTGCAGACCTTTCCCCAGCAGGTTCACCCCCAAGTAGCACACCCAGACCACCCCAAAGCCAACGGTGGCGAGAATCGCCGGCTTGCGCCCCTGCCAATCACGGGTCATGCGGGCATGGAGATAAGCAGCATACACCAGCCAGACAATCAGTGCCCAAGTTTCTTTGGGATCCCAACTCCAAGGCGCCCCCCAAGCCTCATTTGCCCAGACCGCACCAGAGATAATGCCGATGGTTAGCAGTGGGAAGCCAAGACCAATCATGCGGTAGCTCAAGTTATCGAGGGTCTCAGCCAAGGTGAGGCGTTGCAAACTCAATTGCAGGGTGGGTTGGGTCAGTACCGTGGTGCCGCCGCCCCCAGTCGAGGGTTCTAAGGAAGGTTCTGGCGCGCGACTGCGGAAGCTGCCTGTGCCCACAGAGCTGCCCTTAAGGCTGACGGGTTTGCCCCATGTGACCACTAGGAAGGCGATCGCCAGCAGTGACCCCACCATCAAGGTGGCATAGCTGAGCATCATCACACTGACGTGCATCATTAACCAGTTGGACTTCAGGGCAGGCACCAGAGGCGCTGACTGCTGCATTTCCGGGGGGAGCGAGAGAGCCGCAAAAGCCGTAATTCCCATGGCAACGGGTGCAGTAACAACCCCCACAAGGCGCTGGCCACTGATGGACTCGGCGACAAAGTGCATGGCTGTCAAACCCCAGCACAGGAAAAAGAGGGATTCATAGAGATTGCTGATGGGAAAGTAGCCCCCCTCAATCCAACGCGCCGCCAGCAGGCCCGTAATACAGAGATTGGCGATCGCCATCCCCGTGCGACCCGCAGCCGTGAGAACAGGCCATTGGGGAAACGCTGCCCCACACCAGTAGAGCAACATCGTGATCAAAAGCACCGCAAAGGCCGTGTTATCGAGCCAACCTTCTAGGGTTAATAAATCCATAGCTTTTTATTTTGCCAGCCTGCTACTCTTTTGTATTGTACTGTCCGAACCGTGCTTTTCTGGGATAGTGGCGCATCTCCCATTCTTGTGAAAAGGGCTGTACCACAATTTCAGCCTGAATCCCTATAATCAGGGGTGAAGAATCATCATGTTCTATTGTGCTGCTGCTGGAGCGAGAACCCCATGAACGAGCTACGGGCTGCGCTGGAATTGGCGACGGAGGAGGAGTTGCAAGACCTAACAGAAATTCTGTTTCGTCGTCGGCTCAATCCCTTGGACTATCTCACAACGCCGGATCCCATTGCCGTCCAAGCTCAGGATCGCCAAGCATGGCTCGATGATATTGAGGAGCGGTTTCGCTTTTTGGCGGCAGATGGTCTGACAGTACTCAAGGGCAAAGCACAGCAAATCAGCTATCGGCAAACGTTGATGCGGGTCTGTCGCTATCTGAAAATTAAGTTTTCCCCCAGTTGGACAGTCCCCGAACTGGAAATGGAAATCTTCTTGAATGTGTTGCAGCGGATGTGGAAAAAGCTGGGGGATGAGGATCGCAAGGTCTTGGCTGCCCAAATCCAAGATAGCTTGCCCGAACTGCGCAACGGCCACCCGATTTCTATGGAAACTGTACGCCTGATCCTAGAGGGAGGCGCGGCGATCGCCATCAGTTCTGTTGTCCGCTCCATGGTGGTGCAGCAGGTGGCTCGTCAATTTGCCATTCACTTTGCTGGGTACAAGCTCTCCATCACTCCCTTGGTGTCTCGGGGCGCTGCCGTGGGAGCCGCTAAATTTGCCCTCGGTCGCAGCGTCTTAGCCTTTGCCAGTACAGCTTTGTGGGTGTGGTTTATTGCCGACTTGGGTTGGCGTGCCATTTCCACCAACTATGCGCGCATTATTCCCACCATTTTCGCGATCGCCCAAATTCGCCTCCTACGCGGTGAGCAGGCATCCCAGTGGGCAATGGCCTAGAGTGTGATCATCCGCTCTTTGTCCAGGGTGAGCAGTTGCCGCAGTTGATCGAGGTTGAGTTCGGTTAACCACTGTTCGCCACTGCTCACAATCATGTCCGCAAGCGCTTTTTTCTGCTCAATTTGCTCGTGGATCTTTTCTTCAAGGGTACCCGTGCAGACAAATTTGTGGATTTGGACAGTGCGGGCTTGGCCAATGCGGAAGGCGCGATCGCTGGCCTGATTTTCAACCGCGGGGTTCCACCAGCGATCGTAGTGAAAGACATGATTGGCACGGGTGAGATTTAAGCCCACGCCCCCCGCTTTTAGGGAAAGAATAAAGACCGTGGGTGCCTCAGGATCGTGCTGAAAGCGTTCCACCATGAGTTCTCGCTGCGCTTTGGGGGTGCGTCCCGACAGGAAAAAGATCTCCTGCTGTAGTGCCTTTTCGAGATAGGTTTTCAGGTGGGTGCCAAATTCGGCAAATTGGGTAAAGACAAGGGCGCGATCGCCCACTTCCTGAAGCTCTTGCAACATTTCTATGAGGCGTTGCAATTTACCCGAGCGATCGGGGGCATAGTCTTCCTGCTTGAGATACTGGGCGGGATGGTTACAGATTTGCTTGAGTTTGGTCAGCGTAGCCAAGATATGGCCGCGCCGCTGGATACCTTCACTATTTTCAATGGCAGCAAGGGAGTCTTCCACCACCGCAGTGTAAAGCTGCATCTGCTCTAGGGTGAGACTGCAATAGACCAGCATCTCCTGTTTTTCGGGCAGGTCTTGGATAATGCTGCGGTCAGTTTTCAGGCGCCGTAGAATGAAGGGCTGAACATAGGTGCGCAGGGCGTTGAGGGAGGTAGTGTCACCATAGCGTTCAATGGGTCGCACATAGCGGTGCTGAAAGTAGGTGCGATTGCCCAAGTACCCCGGATGCAGAAAGTCCATAATCGACCAGAGTTCAAGGAGACGATTTTCTAGGGGGGTTCCCGTCAGGGCAATGCGAAACTGGGCGGAGAGTTCCCGTGCCGCTTGGGACTGCTGGGTGTTGGCATTTTTAATGTTTTGGGCTTCATCGAGGACCAGATGCTGCCATGACACCTGTTGCAAGGTGGCGCGATCGCGCTGCAGGAGGGCATAACTGGTGAGAATCAGATCGTGAGTTTCGACGTTTTTCAGAAATGCCTTGCCCTTGGGGCGATCGCTGCCGTGGTGGACGTAGGCACGCAATGTCGGTGCAAATTTTTGGCACTCCCGTAGCCAGTTGCCCAGTACCGAGGTGGGACAGATCAACAGTGTCGGTCGGTAGGCACGTCCTGCTTCCTTGAGGTGGAGCAAAAAGGCCAACAGTTGAATCGTTTTCCCTAAGCCCATATCATCGGCCAAGCAAGCCCCCAACCGCCAGCGTTCCAAGAAACTCAACCACGCCACCCCTCGCGCTTGGTAGGGACGCAGTTCACCACAAAATTCCTGCGGTGTCGGCACTGGATCAAGGGTTTGTTTACCCGTGAGGCCATCGAGTAGTGCCTGAAGGGCATCATTGGCGTCTAAACCAAGAATGGGTAACTTGGCCACCGTTACCGTATCCCCGGTGGCAATGCGTAGCGTATCGGCAAGGGAGAGCTGGGTCTTTTGGGGAGACTGGAGAAACTCTTGAGCGGCCTTGATCTCTTGGGGACGCAGCAGCACCCACTCACCATTGAGATAAACAAGGGGACTCTCTTGGCGGCGCAGTTGATCAAAATCTGCTTCCGAGAGGGGATGCTGCCCCAACTGTAATTGCCACTGAAACTGCATCAAGCTCTCAATACTCAAGCCGCTGGTGGCGGTGGGCGGCAATGAAGCAATCATCCTCAGACCCAAACGATGCTGGGCGCTATTGCGGCGCAAACTCGGCGGCACAATAATTGCAACCCCCTGCTGCTCAAGGAGCGGAATGGCACTTTGCAAGAAGGCATAAACTTCCGTGGTTTGCAGCGTCAGACCCACAGGGGAGGGTTCTTGGAGACTGCGATCGAGGGGACGATAAATGCGTGAGGCCAAACCCAGTCCCCGCAGCAGGGTTTCTTGGGGCTGCCAGAGCACTTGTCCGTGATAGAGGAGGGACTCTTGCGTACATTGCCAAATCTCGGCCGCCGCCAGCATCGTTTCCGTTTCGCCCTCCGTTTGTAGGCCAAAGGCCAAGCGCCAATCACCCTCGGCAGTATCTGGGGGCACCAGTTGCAGTGCCAAGCGCCATTGGGGGCGCAGATCCAACTGCTCGCGGTAGGGTTCTTGCCAACGTTGGAGCCGTTCCACAAAAGAAGGCGGCAGTTCCGTTGCTTGCCCTGTTTTGAGGAAAGTCAGCCAGTGACTATGCTCCTTAGCCAAGCCCACTTTGGGTAACTCTAGGGCGGCAAGGGCAGTGTGGAGATAGCCCTGCAAGGTGTGGTGCAGAAAATCTGCCAATAGATCGGTGGCATGGGGCGGAAACCGCAGCGCCGTGGCATCAGTTTGATAACAGCGACATAAATGCGGCATCCGTTGGCTAAATTGCCGAAAGCGATCGCGATCGCCCCCATGGGTGAGCAGAATCCGCCACCCTTCAGCCGTAGGCAAGTATTGGCCGCGCACAATTAAATCCAGTAACCAGCGACTAACGTGCAGCCAATAGCGCAGATCATCGCCAATAGCAGCGCTTTCGCGACCCTGAAGACCCAGTTGATGTAGTTGCTCTAAAACCCCTGAGGCAGGAATCGCCCAACCCGGCACCTGCCAGAGAAACAGCGGTTCGCCGTTGACTTCCGCTAGGGGAGGCGGTAATAGGTGATGCTCCTGAATCTGTGCGGGCAAAGCAGCATAGGCAACACTCGGATCGGCATTGACAAGCGGAGGTGTCTTCAGTTGGGTGGCATAGGGATAAACAGGCACAGCAGTCGGAACCCAAGGCGTGATTGCCTGAGTGAGCGATCGCCATTCTTCTGCCCATGCAAAAAAGCGCGGCGTCGGCGTTGCCAGCCACGTCCCATGGAAAACAGCCATGCCAATATTTTAGTGGGCTTTCAAGAGGGATGCGAGTGCTTCAGCAGGCATGGGTCGGGCAAAGAGATACCCTTGCCCATAATCACACCCCAGTCGCTGCAGGATGTGCAGTTGGTCGCGGGTTTCAATCCCTTCGGCAATAACGCGGTAGCCCAACTCCTGAGCAAGGACTAAAATCATCTTGGTAATTTTGAGGTTGCGCTGGTTGTCTTCCAATTGCTGGACAAAGGCGCGATCCACCTTGAGGTGGTGAATCGGTAGGCTGTGGAGATAACTCAGGCAGGAATAGCCCGTTCCAAAATCGTCAATACTAATTTCAATGTGGCGCTCCCGCAGTGACTCTAGGAGACTCAGCATTTCACTGCCCAATTCAAGGGCGATGCTTTCGGTGAGTTCTAGAACCAACTGTCCTCTGCCCAAGGGATACTGTTGCTGAATGCGGCTAAGGTGGTGGAGGAAACTGGGGTGCTTCAGTGTCTTGGCCGAGACATTCACACTCAGGATCAAGTTGGCTGCCCCTTGGGACTGCTGTTGCCACAACCAAAACTGTCGACAAGCCTGCTCCAAAACCCACTTGTCAAGGTCAACAATCAGCCCTGTATCCTCAGCAATTGAGATGAAAGCACCCGGCAGAATCAGTCCGCGTTCAGGATGTTGCCAACGCACTAGGCTCTCCATGCCCACCAGTTGTTGATCTGCCAAATTAAAAAAGGGCTGATAAAACAGCTGCAGTTCTCCATGGCTGAGGGCATGGCGCAGATCGTGTTCAAGGTGGAGGCGCTCTAGCACCTGTTCGTACATCTGGGCGTTAAAGATGGCGTAGCGTCTTGTGGAGTGGGCTTTTGCTTGATACAGGGCAATATCGGCATCCCTGAGGACAGCAAAAGCCGTTTTATACTCATTTTGGGCAAAGACGACACCAATACTACTGCTGAGGAAAATTTGCCGCTCCTCTACGACCAAGGGTTCTTGGAGGCAACGGGTAATTTGCTCGCAAAGAGCAATGGCACTCTCCAAGTTGGGTAAAGCGGTTGCCAAAATCACAAACTCATCTCCGCCGAGGCGAGCCACAATATGCCTATTTTCGATGAGACACCGCAGCAAAGTGGCAAAGGCAATGAGCAGGCGATCGCCCACTGCATGGCCGAGGCTGTCATTGATCACCTTAAAGCGATCCACATCCAAAAACAGCACGGCATAGTGAAGCTCAGGATTCCTTTGAGCTGCGGCAATTGTGGCTGCCAACTGCTCCATGAAGTAGAGGCGGTTGGGCAACCCTGTCAGGGGATCGTGATAGGCCTCATGCTCTAGTTGCAATTGCACCTGTACCCGACTGGTGACATCGCGGGAACTGGTCTGCAACTGTTGCAATTGCCCCTGACTGTCGTAGCGGGGCTTGAAGAGGGTTTCTAGCCAGAGCAACTCCTGATTCGCTGTACAGGCTCGATGGGTGATGGGCCAAAACCGCTGCTGCTGAAGCATCTGTTGCAGTTCCTGCTTGACCCGCGATCGCTCATCGGGATGGCACAACTGCGTAAAATGCTGACCAATGAGCCTCCCAGAAGACCAACCCAATAGGGTTTCATAGGAGGGACTAACATACAAACACCGGCCTTCCCGATCTAAAAGGCACACAATATCGGTCATGTTTTCCGCCAGCAGTCGATAGCGTTCTTCGCTTTCGCGCAGCGCCAGTTCAGCAGCTTTGCGGTCTGTAATATCAATATGGGTACCCACCACCTTAGAGGGGCGACCTTGGGCATCCCGAATTAACACGGCATTGCTGTGGAACCAGCGGTAGGTTCCATCGTGGTGGCGCAGGCGAAAATCAATGTCATAGTCCGCTTCACCGCGCAGAAATTGCTCGTAGGCCGCAAGGGCGCGATCGCGATCCTCGGGATGGAGTTGCTCCTGCCAATCTGCGCAACTGAACGCTTCAGTCCTAGGCAGGTCGCCCAGCTGGGCTCTGTGGGTTGGCGAAACAAGCATGGTTCCCGTAGAGAGGTCATGAAAATAAAAGCCAATCTTGGAAGCACGGATAGCCACCTCTAGCTGGGCCTGCTGCTCCTTGAGGCGCTCTTCGGCCAAATGGCGCTCAGTGACATCCAACATCACGGTGTACCAGACCACGACCCCATTAGCCGCCAGTGTGGGCTGTCCGGCGCCCTCTAGCCAGCGCACTTCGCCGCTGGTGGGATGAATAATGCGCCATTGCCAAAGCCATGGCGTCAAATTTGCCGCAGAATAGAGAACCGATTGCCATGTGGCTTCCCGATCCTCTGGATGTACCAGCTGCCACAAACTTTCACCATCCTCAGCAGCCACCGCCGCCGGGATGCCCCAAAGACGTTCGCACATTGGATTCAGATAAAATACCCGATTGCGACCATCGGGGTACTGTTCATAGCGAAACAGGGCACCAGGTAGGTGAAGAGCTGTCAAACGAAACCGTTCTTCACTCTTGCGCAATGCCGCGGCAAGACGGGAACGTTTAGCCAGTTCTTTGCGGGCTTGGGCGTATAGATTGGCTTGGTAAACCGCCACCTCCAGTTGGGTGGCAATGGTACGCATAAAATTGATTTCCACTTCTGACCACGCATGGGTTTGGTGCGGCACAAACAAACTCAGGCTGCCCCAAGGGCGCTCTTTAACAATCAAAGGCACCAGTAACCATGCCCCCGGCAATTGTTCCGCAAAGGCTCGATTCACTGCATCGGTCAGTTGGCAGGTGTCGGCGATGGCAACCACTTCTCCTGCCTTCAGCCGTGTGGCCAAGGGATTGTCCTGATCTGGGATTTCAAAGCCAAGAAACCGCGGCGCATTGGCATCGCTGTGATATTCAGCAACCGGCTGCCACACCTGCCTTTCCGGAAGGTAGCGAACCACACAGGCATCCCATCCCAGCCCTATTTCCACAATTTCCCGCACAGCGGTGTCAAAGATGGTTTCAAGGTCAAGGGAATTGCGGATGGCTTGAATGACACGATTGAGAGCCTGCTCGCGCAGTAGTTGATTTTTGAGCGTGGTCACATCTCGGCCAACGGATTGAATCCCACTGAGGGAACCATCAGCCGTAAAAACCCCTGAATTCAGCCACTGGATCCAGCGACTCCCTTTTTGGGGATGAGGTAGGCAACTTTCGCAGGTAAATAGGGGCGCAGCGGGTGTAAGCTGCATCACCTGCGCTTGGAAACAAACGGCATCTTCACAGCAGACGAACTCCCCTAAGGGGCGACCAGTGACTTCAGCAGCAGAACAGTTAAAGAAGCGGCAAAAGGCCTCATTGGCAAATAGGATGGTGGTATCTGGGTGCAGGGATAAAAGAAAGTCACCTTGGTCTTGGAAGATGCCGGAGTCACACTGCCTAGAATCAGGCTGCTGCTGACGAGAACAGGCAAGCCCTTGGGGCTGTATTTTCTGAGGTTGGCGCCCAGTAATGTCCTGAAACGTGAGCACAATGCACTGCAGATTGCCGCTGGGATCAACAATGGGGCAGCCTTGGATTGCTAGGGTTAATCGCCGATCGCTCAACAGCAGATCTACGTCCACAGAACAGGGTTCTAAACGCTGGTGGACTTGCCTATTGGGCAACTCTTCCTTGGGATAGGGGCGATCGCTACCGCAGTAGTAAACCTGCAGATTTGCCCAAATGTCGGCTGCCGCCGCTTGGGGATCCGTCACCGTCAAGAGTCTTTGGCCAAAGGGGTTAATGTAGCTAATTTCCCCCGCGGGATCAGCAAGAGCCACAGCAATTGGTAACGCCCCTAGGATTGCTGTTAGGTAGTGCCCCCCATCACTTTTCCCCATTCCATCTGACCGGTCGATCACTGAATCTGCACCGCCACTGGCATTGGGGGTGGCAGGCCTTAGGAAAGTGGGGAACAAACTATCCATAGGATTAATCGTAGGAAGTTACTGGGGCTCCTGACTAAAGCTAAGCGCAGCAGCTTTCTGATTACATATTCGTAATAATTACGATGGTACTTGCTATTATTTTTTTTTTTTTTTGACATATAACTGATTTATAACTGATTTTCTTAAGAAGTATAAAGTAATTTCCTATTCTCCTTCCTTGGTTTTGAGTGTGGCTTCCCGCTGAGCCAGCCAGCGCGCATACAGATCTGGGCGGCGTTGGCGAGTGCGTTCAATTTGCTGTGCCCGCCGCCAAGCAGCAATTTCCCCATGGTGACCAGAAAGTAAGACCGGCGGTACCGTCCACCCTCGAAACTCTGCGGGTCGAGTGTAGTGGGGATAGTCCAATAAACCGTCCTCAAAACTGTCTTGATGCAGGGAAGCCGCTTTGCCCACCGTGCCGGGCAGCAGTCGCAGCACACCATTGAGAATCACCAGAGCTGGAATTTCCCCACAAGTGAGAACAAAGTCGCCAATGGAGATCTCTTGGGTCACCAAATGCTGGACGACCCGCTCATCCACGCCCTCATAGTGACCACAGAGAATCACTAGTTGATCTCGCTCCTGCGACCAATGCCAGAGGTGCTGTTGGGTCAGGGGTTGCCCTTGGGGGGTGACATAGATCACTTCACGGCGGGGCAAGGAGGGCAGCGATTCCACCGCCGCAAAGAGGGGTTCAGGCTTCATCACCATGCCCACACCCCCCCCGTAGGGTTCATCATCCACCCGCTGGTGCTTATCAGTACTAAAGTCACGCGGATTCGTCAGGACGACCTCGGCAATCCCGCGTGCCAAGGCTTTGGCCATTAAGCCACTGCCGAGGGGGGAGGCAAAGAACTCTGGAAAGAGGGTAATAATATCGAAACGCATTACTGGCGGTGGCAAGAGAGGGAACCATAGTAGGCAAGGGCGCGCAATTGGCTGAGGGCACACAGTTGCTCTTGTTTCCACACCTGCTGGGTTTCTGGTGCTGGGGGAGGTGACTGGACACCAAAGAGTTGATTGATCAAAGGGGAGCGATCGCGCCGAAAACGGACAAGGGCATATTCTCCTTCCTTGAGCTTGGCAGCACTAGCAAGGGCACTGAGGGTGTCTGGACGGCTGCGGGTGCCATCAATGAGGCGATAGCGCTGCGCCTGCTCGTTACTGAAAATCATTGCTCCCATTTTGTTGCGAATAACACTGGGATCAATGCCCCGTGCCTGCGCCACATGATTAATAAACTTGCTGTACTCCTGTTCAAGGCCGGCTTGGAAGACCTCAATTTCTTGGGGGGTGAGGCGACGGAAGGGATTGCCAATATCTTTGCTACGACCGGCGCTCAGTGTCCGTTCTTCAATACGGTTGGCAGTAACGCCTCCCATCAATAGGCCATTATCGAGACTGGTGGGGCGATCGTAGTAGAAAACACTAGGGCCGAGAATGCCAATACTGCCAATCATGCTGCCGTGATCAGCGTAGATCCGATCCGCTGTCACCATAGCCCAAACGCCACCGGAGGCAGAAATGCCCTCAATAAAGGCATAGACCGGTTTTTGGGTGGCTGCGCGGTAGCTCCTAATGCCTTCGGCGATCGCCTGCGAGCCAAAGATCGTGCCGCCGGGAGTGCTGATATTGACAAAGACAGCCTTAATCGTTTCGTCCTTAGCCGCTTCTGCTAACTGCCGCTGCACTTCATAGCCGTAGGTGACACCGACAAGGGGCGCAAAGAAGCTATCTTCTTCGTTTTGCGGGCTGCCGAGAATTGGCCCAGTAATGTCAATTCTGAGAATGCGATCGCGACTGCCCTCCTTGCCGCTGACGTGCTCGTAGGGACTGGTTTCACTGGCGGGCGCCAACAAGACCCCGAGGAGGGCAAAGAAGATCGTGGCACTGAAGCCCACCACCCCCAATGTGAAAAAAAAGGTTAGCGTGCCAAAAAAGATCACACCGCAGCGGTGAAACACACTGGGCCAAAAGGGGGGAAGGGAGCGCGTCATAGAGGAGGAAAGGGTTGAGTATAATCTGAAAAGTTTTTAGTCAAATGTTTTACTTATTTTAGCCGCCCCCTGCGGTTTTCTCCTGTTTTTGCCCCTCACAAGCCACCCTTGCCGTGTTGACCTGTCACGATCCTTTTGCGAGGTAGGTTCTCTCTACGAATGAAACTCTCGATGACCGCTGAGCAGTATCTCAATCACCCCACCTTTGGCTTGCTTTATGGGGTGTGCCCTATTGATGAGCATCGGCAACTTTTTACCACGTTGTATGCACAGCGGCTGTTCTTCATTGTCAGCCAACGGCCGGCAGGGATGGCGTTTGAGTCTATTAGTCGCACCGATGCGCGGATGCTCATTGAACAGCGGTTGCGATCGCTGCGCCGTCTTGGCAAAACTGCTGAATACCAAGCCCTACAAGCGATTCATCGCCAAGCCTTCATGTAACCCGATCCAGATTTCGCTAGACTGAGGCTAGGTTTTGGGGAGCAAGGATGAGCTACGACTATGACCTATTTGTGATTGGTGCCGGCTCCGGTGGCTTGGCGGCCTCAAAGCGGGCAGCTTCCTACGGCGCTAGGGTGGCCATTGCCGAAGGGGATAAAGTCGGCGGTACCTGTGTGATTCGGGGGTGTGTCCCTAAAAAGCTCATGGTCTATGGCTCCAAGTTTAGCCACCTCTTTGAAGACGCTGTCGGCTATGGCTGGCGCCCCGTTGCAGCCAAGTTGAACTGGGAGCGACTGATTCAAGCAGTGAACCAAGAGGTAAATCGTCTCAGCCAACTGCACATTAGCTACCTTGCCAAAGCCGGGGTCGAACTGCTGCCCTTTTTTGCCCGCTTTGCTGACCCCCACACCCTAGAACTCGTGGATCGCCAAGGACAGGTGCAACGGCGAGTGACAGCGGCGAAAATCTTAATTGCTGTCGGGGGCGAAGCGATTAAGCCCAATGTGCCGGGCATTGAACACAGCATTACCTCGCGGGAGATGTTTTTGTTGCCCAAGCAGCCAAAGCGCATGGCTATCCTTGGGGGCGGCTACATCAGTGTTGAGTTTGCCGGCATTATGCAGGGACTCGGCACGGAAGTCATTCACTTTCTGCGGGGCGATCGCCCCCTGCGCGGCTTTGATCAAGACATTCAAGATGGTGTCTATGAGGGGATGATTCGCCACGGCATTGATGTCCGTCCCCAGTGCCACATTACGGGCTTGAAGCTCACCAAGAAGGGCAATATCCGCATTCGCTACGAACAGCAGGGGCAAGCCTGTGAAACTAAAGTTGATATGGTGCTGTGTGCCGTGGGGCGTGCGCCCAACTTGCAGGGGCTAGGTCTTGATCAGGCGGGGGTGCATCTTACGGCCAATAGTCAAGGGATTGTCGCCATTGCTGTGGATGAATACTACCGCACCAATCAAGAACACATTTTTGCTGTCGGGGACTGCACTAACCGCGTCAACCTCACTCCCGTAGCCATTGCCGAAGGACGCGCCTTTGCTGATACGCAATTTGGTAATCTACCGCGCACCCTCAGCTATGAGAATATTCCCTCGGCGGTGTTTTCCCAGCCGGAGGCGGCTTCGGTGGGGCTGTCTGAGGCGCAGGCCAAGGCGAAATTGGGGGAAGAGAATGTGACAATCTACCGTGCGGCCTTTCGCCCGATGTACCACAGTCTCACGGGTCGAGATGAAAAGGTGATCGTCAAATTGGTGGTGGAGAAAAATACGGAGTGGGTGCTCGGTGCCCACATGGTGGGGGATCATGCGGCTGAGATTATTCAAGGGATCGCGATCGCCCTCAAAATGGGCGCCACCAAGAAGGACTTTGATGCCACGATGGGCATTCATCCCTCGACGGCGGAGGAGTTTGTCACCCTGCGTTAGTGGCCACTTGCACCGGACTGTGGAGCAGCTCTAGGGCCGCCAGATATTGGGGATCTGCTGCTGTACCCATAGCCATGAGACTCTCGGGAGCATCGAGAACCCGCCGATCTGGCTCAATCCCCACTTTGTTGATGTTGTGGTGATTAGGGGTTTCGTAGTGGGCAATGGTAACCGCAAGGCCAGAGCCATCACTGAGGTTAAAGAGGGACTGAATCGAGCCTTTACCAAAGGTGCGATCGCCCACCAGTCGAGCACGGCCATGATCTTGCAGGGCACCGGCTAAAATCTCACTGGCACTGGCGGTTCCGCCATTCACGAGGACGACGAGCGGATCATGGGTGAGGGCACCGCCACTGGCATTGAGGCTATCCACAATCCCTTGGCGATCGACGGTATAGACAATGACCCCCGAATCCAACCACAGTTGAGCAATTTCCACCCCCGCCTGCAACAGTCCCCCCGGATTATTGCGCAGATCAAGAATGTACTCCTCCGCTCCCTGCTGCTCTAGCATTTGAATGGCTTTGCGCATTTCTGTGGCCGCCATAGCGCTAAATTGACCAAGGCGAATATAGCCAATGGTGTGTCCCTGCACTTGGCGAACCTCAGCCATAACCGGATTAATCTCAATGTGTCCCCGTTTCAGGGTGATTTCTTGAGGAGCTTCACTGCCCCGTTGTAACAACAAATGCACAGCAGAACCGGCGGCTCCCCGCATTCTTTCGGCGGCTTCATCAAGGCTGAGCTGGGTGGTGGAGACGCCATCAATGGCAAGAATGCGATCGCGGGGTTGAATCCCCACTTGGGCAGCAGGGGAGCCATCAATGGGAGCAATCACTTCGAGGACACCGGTTTCAGGGTCAGTGCTAATTTGCAAGCCGACACCAGTGAGTTCCCCAGCCGTGGTGGTTTGCAGGCTACGAAATTGGGCGGGGCGCAGTAGCCGTGTAAAGGGATCCTCTAGGCTCGCCAACATGGTTTGAATGGCCTCATAGGTCGCCTCGCGATTGGGTAGGGGACGTTTCAGCGCCTTTTCGCGCACCAGCCACCAGTTTTGGCCATTAAAAGAGGGATCCACGTAGGCTTGGTTGACAATGCGCCATGCCTCATTAAAGAGTTTTTGTTCCTCCGTTAGGGCGATCGCCGAGTCAGTGGGGAAAATGCCCCAGACTCCCACCAAGACCACCAAACAACAAATGAGACGTTGCAGCCAACGAACCCCCATTCCTTCACCTGCTGATTGCTTCTTTTTCCTAAGCTAGCACTAGAAAAATGTTTCGGAAGACACCGTTATGCCTTGAGAACCACCTTGGGATGCAGGCGATCGCCCCCACTCACTCCGATCCCCACACAGGTAGCGGCAAAGGTGACGCCCACGAACCTCTCCGCCGGCGGTAGCCCCTCACCAATCACGGCGCGGCCATGATACCAGTCGTTGAGTTGTACTTCATTGAGTTCAAGCCACGGTAGATGTGAGAGAACCGCTTGGGGCGGGCGCAGTGGTAAATGCTCTGGCGAAATGCTTTCTAGGGAATGGCTCTCCTCAATCCTCAGGCCACCACTTTCAATCCGTTGCAGGGCTGCCAGCGTTCCCCCTACCCCCAGTGCCGCCCCCAAATCGCGGGCAAGGGCGCGAATATAGGTGCCACCGCCACAGGTAATGCGCAGGGTCAATACTGGGTAGCATCCTGCTTGCCAATCTAAGACATCAATGCTGTACACCTCAACGATCCGCGGCGGCACGCTCACGACTTCACCCGCACGGGCACGGGCATAGAGCCGCTGGCCATCCACTTGAATCGCACTATAGGCGGGGGGATATTGCTCAATCTGGCCAATGAATTGGGGAAGCTGTTCCTCAATGGCCTCAACGGTGAGGTGACTGGCAGATTGTTCTTGGCAAATGTCACCCGTAATGTCATCCGTGGTTGTGGTGATGCCAAAGCGCACCGTGCCAATATAGGCCTTGCGATCGCTCAAATAGGGGAGGAGTCGCGTCGCTGCACCAAGGGCGATCGGCAGCACCCCTGTGGCCATTGGATCTAATGTGCCCCCATGACCAATGCGCTTGAGCCGCAGCCGCTTTCGCAGTTCGTTAATGCAGTCGTGGGAAGTGCAGCCGGGCGGTTTATTGAGATTCAAAAAACCAAACATCAAGGCGTTGCCGTCAAGGGTAAGCCACTCACAAAGCGTTGCAGGGCAGCGATCGCTCGGTTGTAGTCAATGGTAGAACTCAACAGGTTGCTCTGGGCTTGAATCAGAGCCGTTTCTGCATTGCTCACCTCCGCTTGGGTGCCAATCCCTGCTTGGAAGCGCAGACGGGCAAGGCGCAGTCCCTCGGTGGCTTGGCGCACTGCCACTTCATTGGTGCGGATATTTTCCTGACTGGATTTGAGCGTGTAGTAGGCCTGCTCCACTTGAAAGCGAATTAAGTTGCGAAAGGCGGCATACTGGGCTTCAGCGATCGCGGCAGCGCTTTCCTGCTGGGCGGCACTGGCACGGGAGACCCCGCCATCAAAGAGGGTCAGGTTCATTTGACCCCCAACCGTATATCCCCAACGGGGTGCCCTCCCATCTGTGAGGCTATCAAGGGTGTTAAAACTTCCGCCGGCCACCAACTGCGGCCCTAGATTCCCCAAGGCCACCCGGCGCTGCTGCAGTGCTGCATTTCGTTGTGTCAGTTGCTGTTCCAATTCCACACGATTCCGAAACGCCAAGGCAATGCTCTCCTCAAGGGAGAGTTTCCATTCCCCAACTACCCGAATGGGGTCAGCCGCCCGCACATTGGTTTTGTCATTGAGACTGAGCAGCTGTGCCAGTTGGCGTTGAGCCGTTTGCAGTTGGCTTTGGGCTTGCACGAGTTGCTGTTGGTTATTGGCCAGTTGTACCTGTGCTGTGAGGACATCGAATTGCGTGCCTAAGCCAGCCCGTTCGCGGGCGATCGCATCCCGTAGACTAATTTGCGAGTTTTGTACCGCTGCTTCACCAATGCGCACCAGCGCCTCCGCCTGTTGAATGTTGTAGTAGGCATTGGTGACATCCTGCCGCAGTTGTTCAAATTCTCGCTGCAGATCCAGTTCGGCATTGCGCACCTGTTCCTGTGCTGCTTTGATACTGCCATCCCGTTGGCCAGAGGTGAAAATGTTGTAGCCCAGTTGCACCGTGCTGGTCCAAGTATTGCTGGTGGGATTGGCCTGCAAGGGGGGTGGTAGTTGGGCATTTTGCAGGCGAATCGCCGCTGAATCCGTGCGACTAATCCCCAATTGCAAGGAGATGCTGGGATAGAGAGCCGCCTCCGCTTGGCGCAGAACCGCCCGACTTTGTTGCAGTTGCGCCTCAAGGATTTGCAGTTGGCGATTATTCCGCCGCGCCAGTTCAATCGCTTCGTTGAGGGTAATGGGGCGATCCAAATCAATTTTTACTTGATCGGGACGACTCGGGAGATAGAGGGGATCGGGATTGGGATTGAAGGGCAGGAGATCGGTGGCCGTAGGGTTGGGTTGGGCGATCGCCCCCCCGCTCATGGTGATCAAGACCGCCACAAGGCTCCCCAGCAGCAGACTGCTTTGTTGGCAGATGGATGGTTGACCCATGCTCACTCCCGACACCGTTACAACTACGGATTCTTGCTACCACATAAGACTATAACAGTCCTTTCTCAAGGAATCGTTGCCAAAAAGGCGGTACACTGACACTGAACTGGTTCCAATTCTGCAAAATTCAAGGCTTGATCCAGCGCTGTGGCAACCATTTTACGCACTTGGAGCTATCAATATCCGTGGCTCTACGACACCATTAGTGCCCTCGCAGCAATAACGGTGGGGGGGAGCGATCGCCTGCATCGGTTGGCTTGGCAAGATTTGGACTTACCCCGCAGTGCCGTGGTTTTAGACCTTTGCTGTGCCCATGGCGTGGTGACTCAAGCCTTAACTCAAGCCTTTGATCAGGTCACGGGACTAGATGCTTCCCCGAAGGCGATCGCCCGTGCTCGGCAGCGCGTGCCCCAAGCCACCTATGTGGAAGCCTTTGCGGAGAAGATGCCCTTTGCCGATGCCACCTTTGATCTGGTACACACCAGCATGGCGCTGCACGAAATGACTGCGGAACAACTGCGTGCCATTGTGGCGGAAGTGTGGCGGGTTCTCAAGCCCGGTGGCTGGTTTGCCCTGATTGATTTTCATCGTCCCCAAGTGCCTCTCTTTTGGCCGGGGATGGCTCTTTTTTTCTGGCTCTTTGAAACGGAAACCGCTTGGCAACTGCTGCAAACGGACTTAGCTGAGCAGCTACGGTTACAGGGCTTCACTGTCGAGCGGCAGACCTACCACCTCGGGCGCAGCTTGCAGGTTCTCCATGCCCGCAAACCCTGCCCAAAGAATTAAGATATATGAACGATTTGCAACACGAGTGCGATAGCGATGGTAAGTTCACTGCCCCAACTGGAGATCAACTTAGAGACCGATGCCGAATTTGTCGCGCGGCACATTGGCATTACGCCCACCGATCTACCCAAAATGTTGAGCCTGTTGGGGTATGGCAGCCTCAAGGAGCTGATCACTGCCGTCATTCCCCCGGAAATTCGCTTGCAACGCCCTCTCGCTCTGGGTGAAGGTCTCAGTGAAACAGCAGCCCTGCAAAAATTACGCACCCTTGCCCAGCAAAACCAAGTTTGGCGCAGCTACATCGGCATGGGCTATTACAACTGCATTACGCCAGCGGTGATTCAGCGCAACATTCTGGAAAACCCCGGCTGGTACACCCAGTACACCCCTTACCAAGCGGAAATTGCCCAAGGACGCCTCGAAGCCCTCCTCAACTTTCAAACCCTTGTCAGCGATCTAACGGGCTTGCCCATTGCCAATGCCTCTCTCCTTGATGAGGCGACGGCTGCCGCTGAAGCCATGACGCTGAGCTTGAATGCCTGCCGTCAAAAGGGAGCCAACCGCTTCTTGGTGGCGCAGGATAGCCATCCCCAAACCCTAGCAGTGCTGCGCACCCGTGCCCTGCCCCTTGGCATTGAGATTGTACCCATTGACCCGATCGCCAGTGAATTGCCTTGGGAGAATGCCTTTGGCCTGCTCTTGCAATATCCCGCCAGCGATGGTGCGGTGCGATCGCCCCAAGCCCTGATTGCCGCTGCCCATGAACGGGGACTCTTGGTGACGGTGGCCACTGATTTGCTGGCCTTGACATTGCTGACACCGCCGGGAGAATTGGGGGCAGATATTGCCGTCGGCAGCTCCCAGCGTTTTGGTGTGCCCTTGGGCTATGGGGGGCCTCACGCCGCCTTCTTTGCCATCCGGGAAGACTTTAAGCGGCAATTACCCGGCCGACTAGTGGGGGTTTCCCACGATGCTCTTGGTCAAAAAGCATTGCGCCTTGCCCTGCAAACCCGTGAGCAGCACATCCGCCGCGAAAAGGCCACCAGTAACATCTGCACTGCCCAAGTTCTCCTCGCAGTTGTTGCCAGTATGTACGCCGTCTATCATGGAGCCGCGGGGCTGCGGCAAATCGCTGAGCGCATCCATCAACGGGCAGTGACCCTAGCAGCAGGCTTAGCAGCAGCGGGCTATCCACTCTACCATTCTGAGTTTTTTGACACCCTACGCATTGGCTTGGGGAACCTGCCAGTACAGGTGCTCAAGGAGCGAGCAGCAGCGGCGCAAATCAACCTGCGTTACTTTGAGGATGGCAGTGTCGGCATCAGCCTCGATGAGACCACCACCGAGCAAGATGTGGCGGATTTACTGGCGCTCTTTGGCACAAGTCCTGCGGCAGTTGCCGCGGGCGATCGCCTACCGCCAACCCTAAAACGCCAATCTGCTTACCTGCAGCACCCCGTCTTTCAGGACTACCACAGCGAACACGCCCTGCTGCGCTACATTCACCGCCTTCAGGCCAAGGATCTCTCCCTCACCACCTCGATGATTCCCCTTGGCTCCTGCACCATGAAGCTCAATGCCACGGCGGAAATGCTGCCCATCAGTTGGCCAGAATTCAATCAACTGCATCCCTTTGCCCCGGCTGAGCAAGCCCAAGGCTATCAGCAGCTGTTCCGTGAGCTAGAGGCAATGCTGGCAGAAATTACCGGCTTTGATGCCATTTCCCTACAACCCAATGCCGGTTCCCAAGGGGAATATGCGGGACTCCTAGTGATTCGCCAGTACCACCACAGCCGCGGCGAAAGCCAGCGCAATGTGTGTTTGATTCCCACCTCTGCCCATGGCACCAACCCTGCCAGTGCGGTCATGGCTGGCATGCAGGTGGTGGCAGTCAATTGCGATGCCCAGGGCAATATTGATGTGGCGGATCTGGCGGCCAAGGCCGAAACCTATGGCGATCGCCTAGCGGCCTTGATGATCACCTATCCCTCGACCCACGGTGTCTTTGAAACGGGAATTCGCCAAATTTGTGAGATCATCCATCGCTACGGCGGTCAAGTCTATATGGATGGTGCCAATATGAATGCCCAAGTGGGGCTGTGCCGTCCGGCGGACTTTGGTGCCGATGTCTGCCATCTCAACCTCCACAAAACCTTTTGTATTCCCCACGGCGGCGGTGGGCCGGGGGTGGGACCCATCGGGGTCAAGGCGCATTTAGCCCCCTTCTTGCCAACTACACAACTGATTCCCCAAGGATCGGAAATTGGCCCGGTGACTGCCGCCCCTTGGGGCAGTGCCAGTATTTTGCCGATTTCGTGGATGTACATTACCCTGATGGGGGGGGTGGGGTTGACACGCGCCACCGCAATTGCCATCCTCAATGCTAACTACATTGCCAAACGCCTTGAACCCTACTACCCGGTTCTTTACAAAGGTGCCCACGGTTTGGTGGCTCACGAGTGTATTCTCGATCTGCGTCCGCTGAAAAAATCCGCGGGAATTGAGGTAGAAGATATTGCCAAGCGGCTGATGGACTATGGCTTCCATGCCCCCACCATTTCTTGGCCGGTGCCGGGCACGCTGATGATTGAACCGACAGAAAGTGAAACCAAGGCGGAATTGGATCGCTTTTGTGAGGCGATGATTGCCATTCGCGCCGAAATTGCTGAAATTGAGGCCGGCGTCAGCGATCGCCAGCAAAACCCCCTGAAAAATGCCCCCCATCCCGCCCTGATGCTGGCCACAGAGCCATGGCCTTACCCCTATTCACGGCAAGTGGCTGCCTACCCCGCCCCTTGGCTGCGGGAGTACAAATTTTGGCCAGCGGTTGCCCGCATTGACAATGCCTATGGCGATCGCCACCTCGTGTGTAGTTGCTCAGTGCCCATCACTTCACCAGAGTCTTAAGCAAAGCTGAAATTTTTGCAGCGGTTCGCCATTCTCCTTGTCACCGCTCAAAGGGGGTTGCTAAAAGTAAGGCAGATCAACCCCTAGGGTGGCGTTATGACCTTGGCTAGTCTCGATACCATTGTTCTCTCCCGTTGGCAATTTGCCCTCACGGCCATTTTCCATATGCTCTGGCCGGTCTTGACGACGGGCATGAGTATTTACCTCGTGGTCATTGAGGGGCTATGGCTGAAAACCAAGAACCTGACCTACTATCACCATGCTCGCTTTTGGTCAAAGCTGTACATCCTCAACTTTGGTATTGGCGTGGCTTCGGGGTTGCCCATGGCCTTTCAATTTGGCCTCAACTGGGCACCCTTCTCGGAAGCAGTGGGGGATTTCTTCGGCACTGTCTTGGGGTTTGAGGGCACCATGGCCTTCATGCTGGAAGCCAGCTTCTTGGGCATTATGATTTTTGGCTGGCAACGGGTACCGCCAGTGATGCACTGGATTTCGACCATCTGTGTCGCCTTTGGTGCGAACCTCTCCACCTTCTGGATTCTCTCGGCCAACTCATGGCTCCAGACACCAGCGGGGGGCGTCTTTGTCGAGGGTAAGTTCCGCGTTCAAGACTACTTCCAAGCCATTGCCAACCCCTTCATGGTCAAGAGTTTTTTCCACATGTTCTTTGCCACCCTAGAAACCTCGCTGTTTGTTATTGGCGGCATTAGTGCTTGGTATCTACTGCAAAATCGCCTGCCCAATTTCTTCACGAAATCCCTGAAGGTGGTGTTGGTGATGGCCTTGGTGATTGCACCGCTACAGGTGTTTGTTGGCCACCTCAGTGCTGAGCAGGTCTATCATTACCAACCCGCCAAATTAGCCGCCATGGAAGCCCTGTGGGAAACAATACCCGCAGGCACCCCTGCCAATTGGAGTGTGATTGCCTTACCCAATGAGGCCGCCCAAGCAAATACCTTGGAACTGAAAATTCCCGGCCTGCTGAGCTACCTACTGGAGTTGAAACCGCAGTTAGACACACCGATCTTGGGCTTGAAGGAGTGGAACGCTAGCGATCGCCCCCATTTGATTGGCCTGATTTACTATTCTTTTCGCCTGATGGTGGCCATTGGTCTGTACCTCGCGGCTCTCGCGATCGTCACCGTTTTTGTCTGGTGGCGCACAGGCCTCGAGGGCGATCGCCTACGCAATTACCAGTGGCTCTGGTGGGGCTGGATCTTTGCAGGACCCTTGGGATACCTTGCCGTCGAAGCCGGTTGGATTGTCCGCTGTGTCGGCCGTCAACCGTGGATTGTCTATGGCCAGTTGCGGACGGCAGAAGCGGCCTCCAATTTACCGCCCCAAGTGGTGCTCTTTTCCCTTAGTGGCTTGGTTGCCCTGTACACCATTTTCTTCTTTGCTGCCCTCTTCTTTGGCAGTCGCATCATCCAAAAAGGCCCCAATGTTGCCTTGCCGGTGCCGGGGCTGCACAATGCTGAACAACTGGAAATCCGCATCAAACTAGCAGAGCACCAACCGGATCGCCGTCCCCTAGAAACTCAACAATAAGGGAGTACACCATGGAACCGAATCCCCTTGCACCCTTGGAGCACTTTTTGCCGCAGGTATGGTTTTTTATCCTAGGGTTGTTTCTCTTTCTCTACATTCTCCTAGATGGGTTTGACCTGGGCATTGGCATTCTTTCTCTCACCAGCAGTAACGAACGGCGCCGCAATATCCTCATGACCAGCCTTGGCAATGTTTGGGATGCCAATGAAACATGGCTGGTGCTGATGGGGGGGTCGCTGTTTGGTGCTTTTCCCTTGGCCTATGCCACCATCCTCAATGCCCTTTACCTACCCGCAGTGATTATGGTGGTGGGGCTAATTTTGCGGGCAGTGTCCTTTGAGTTTCGCGAGAATGCCAATAATAAACGGGTGTGGAACCTTGCCTTTGGCATTGGCAGTTTTTTGGCTGCCTTGGGGCAGGGCTTTGCGGTGGGCACTGTTTTTGAGGGCATCAAAGTAGATGCTGCGGGTCACTTTGCTGGAGGCATGTGGGATTGGTTGACGTGGCACTCGGTGTTGGTAGCACTGACGCTGATTCAGGGCTATGTGCTGATTGGGTCAACCTATCTGATTTACAAAACCACGGGTGAGTTGCAGCAAACCCACTACCGCACGGCCACGATTGCAGCTTGGACAACGTTTATCGGTGCTGTGTTGATTACCATTAGCGCCCCCATTTTCCATGAGCACCTGCGTGCCCAACTGTTTCAGCCACCGCTGTTCTACATTTTTGCCGCCATTCCCATTTTGGGTATCTTGCTGATTTTTCTATTGCTGCGTAGTTTACAAAAACGGGAAGAAGTCATGCCCTTAGTGTGGACGTTTTTACTGTTTCTCCTGTCATTTATTGGCTTGGGCTTTGTCATTTTTCCAAACATCATTCCCCCCAGCGTCACCATTTACGAAGCCGCTGCCTCTCCTAGCGCTCAAGTCTTTATGCTGATTTTCGTCGCTTTCTTAATTCCAATTATGCTGGCCTACAATCTCTACAATTACTTAGTGTTTCGTGGCAAAGTTGTGGCCTAGGTATTGAAAAAATTCAGGCCTAAAACACCCTAGCAGAGGAGGCAAAACAAGGCACAATAGCAACAGATAGCCTTTTTCTCTCGCTTGAGGACGCATCAGCAGAATTAGCGGCAAGCTTAGCGGCTTTCAATGGTTGTGAAAAGGCTGTTAACTTCCTTTGCTGCTCATTTCCGTCCATGTCCTGTTGGCAAGTTGACCTTTACCGTCGGCCGTTGCGTACCCCCAGTGGTCTTGATCTGTGGGAACTTGTGATTTGTGACCCTGAGGAAAATTTTTACTACACGGCTTTTTGCCCAGAACCCCTCGTGAGCAGTTCATGGCTGGCCACAGAGTTTAAAAGTTGCGGGCAGCCCCTGCCGCAGCGAGTGCAGGTTTTTCGTCCCCAGAGTTTAGGCCTCGTGGAAGTGGCTTGCCAAGAACTCAACCTTCCCCTCGAAGCCACCCGCCGCACCCCGGCTCTGAAGCACTACCTGTGCCAACGCACTCAGGAATACCAAAGCCTGAAAACCTACACCGGTGAAGCCTACGATCCCTTGGCCATTGAGCAGCCGCCGCCATTGCCCCTGCCCGATGATATTTGGGGAGATTCTTGGCAGTTTGCAGCAATTACTCCCCCCGACTTGGCACAACTGATGCAATATCCGCTGCGGATTCTGGCCTTTGAGATGGCAATGTTGCCAGAGTCTTTGGGGCTGGCTCCCGATACGTTGATTCCGGGAATTATTCTCTATGGCGGTCGCAAGTCCCTGAAGCTAGCGCGGTGGTTCCAAGAGCAACTGCCCTATCGTTTGGAGTTTGTGCCGGGGCAACCCTGTGGGGTGGTGTTGCACAGCGGCTTGCGCGATCGCTGGGTCTTTTTAACGTTTGAAGATACTGACATTGCTCGGGCAGGGGAAGTGTTTCGCGATCGCCTGCGCTCCACTCAGGGTCTGCACTTTCTTCTCATTCAACCGACTCCCAATGACACCACCTACACGGCTCTCTGGCTGCTCCAACCTCTTGAATAGCCTAAGGTTTGAGCCGTCCCTGTTCTAAGCTTTCCTGCAGGGCACGGGTTTCATCCAAAACCGTTTCAATGCCTTCAAGGTGGGTCTGCCGCACAAAATTAATTTTGATTTCCTCTAGCCACATCACCAACAGATCTTGAATCACCTTGCCCACCTGTTCCTCTTGGAGTTCGGCAGTCAGGGTTTGGCCAAATTTTTGCGCCAGTTGACTCGCCAGTAATGCGCCTTCGCGGGGTGGATTGCCTTGGTGTTTGCTCGCTTGCTCCAATAGCAGAAAGAGGCGATCGCTAATCTCCTTGGCAAGGGATTGGTGCCAGTGGCGCGGTAAGGCCTCAAGGGATGGAATTTCCAATAACCGCCGATAGGGGGGCGCTTGCCGTAGGACTTGATCGACACTGTAAGCCACTAAGCCTTCCACTTCTGGTCGCAGTTGGGGGATCACGCGGTAAATGACTACCTGCACAACTAAGGCTGCCAGTTCCCCCAGTTCATCAATGTCATTGAGCGTCTTGCTCCCTTGGCCGCCAGAGACACGCGGTAGCCAGCGACTCAATTGGCCGCGACGGATTGCTTTTTGCAGTTGGGTGAGGACTTGCAGGACAACCACTTCCGAAATATCGGTGGCGATCGCTGCCACAACCCCCTGCGACGCCTGCCGCTCAAGGGTATCAAGGCAGATAATCTCCGCTTGATCCAAGCGAATGGTCACTGGGATAATCCGCAGCCATGCCCACGTCGGTGCCAACCACCAGAAGGGAAAAAAGAGGAGCACATCATACCAGCGCCAAAACATGGCATCTCGCCAGTGATAAGCGCGATACTGGCGACTCAGCCAAAACGTCCGCCCCAAAAATTCAACAAAGAACAGGAGAGTGAAGGGAAGATCAATGGCATCAAAGCGGTCAATAAAATTTCCATCCTCACCGTAGCGGCGCCAATAGTTGGTAGCCATCAGGGGAATGATCTGCGCCTCAAACCAAGCAAGGCTGGTCTGCCAGTCCCGTTCATTGATGTACTCCGGACTCCAAAAGCGCTCAAAGGACTGTTTAGAGGAGGCATTGCGATCGCCAAAGACCCGCAACCGCATCAGGTTCTTGATTCGCTCAAGGGTGCCGGTTTTATTGGCAAGGGCAAAGGGGTCGGTGTCCACCATAGTTTTACTCTGCTCGCGCAACTGAGCTAGAAGTGCTTGCGTCGCCGCGGCATCCACCCCTTCAGTGGTAATCGTTTGCCGGAGTTGGTTGACCGTGTTGATGTACCGCTCCGTCGTCCGGTGGGGTTCGATTCCCTTAATGGGGTCATAAAGGGCAGTCATCGGCAAGGGCTGGGGCAGATAAATCACCCGCTGAATCAGGGGAATGCGGATCTTTCCCAAAAGCCAGAAGTCCCGTAGGGGAATATAGGTGAGATCAAAGAGCACCAACAGAAAATTGGCGCTGGCAATGGCCACCATGATCCGCTCATAGGTTCGATTCAATGGTTTATCAAACATCTGGCTCCCCTAGCGCAAGCGGACATAGCCGGCTTTTTCAATTGCCGCTTGACCCTGATCCGTTAATAACAGGGCTGCATAGGCACGACCGGCTTGGGCATCCGGGCTATTGTCATCCTTAGTAATGACAAACAGACGACGGGTGAGGGGGTAACTGCCCTCCTGAAAGGCGCGATAGTTCAGCGTATTCCGTCGCTGTGGACATTGAGACGGATCCACATAGGGCTCCTGATAGGGGGGAACATACTGATTGGGCTGCCGCCCCAAGGGCAAGGGTCGCACACTACACTGACCAACAATTTCCGGTGCCGAGGCATAGTAAATGCCGCCGGGGGTCGCCCCCACCCGCCGTAGGGCATCTGTGGTATCCCGCACCATCACCACCTTGGGACTGAATGGCTGGTTCCCCAAGACATCTTGGACGAAAAACTCTACCGTTCCGCCATCTTCCAGCCGCCGTGAAAAGGGAGTAATGGCTAGATTCGAACCGCCCACTTGGCTCCAGTTCGTGAGTTTTCCGGTATAAATATCAACCACTTGCTGTACCGTGAGGCCAGGAATCTGGAGGTTGGGATTGACAGCGATCGCGATGCCATCGATCGCCACCGGTAGTTCCAGCAATTTTATCCCTTGGCTCTGCGCCTGCTGCCGCTCCTGTGGATTGAGGGAGCGCGAGGACTGGGCAAAGGCAAGTTGATTATTGAGAACCATGCGAATGCCACTGCCCGAGCCTGGCGTGCCGGTGGGGGGGTTGGTGTAGCGCAGGCGAAAATTGGGCCAAGCTAACTGAATCAGGGGATCGACATCGCGGCGAATCGGTGCCCACGTCGTACTGCCCCCGTATTGAAACGTACCACTGGGAACATTGCTGACATCGCTGAAATTCGCAGCCGCCATCTCTGGCGTACTCTGGGGCACCCCCAAGTTTTCAGTCACCTGTTCAAGGGGATTTTGATTGCCCAGTAACCGAATCACGAGCACCGCCCCCACCCCCAATAGACCACAGGTGAGGACAAGAGACACCAGCAAAGGCAGCAGGTTGCTATTGCGAGACATGGCAAAACCAGTCAAAACTCTGACCCTAGCCTAGCTCAAGGTTGTCCCCACACTGATCTTTTTTTAGCCAATGTTTAGGTTTAGACGCCGTGGTGCAGGGTTTTTACCCACTTGAGACGCTTCGCCCGTACGGCCATACGCAGCGTCGTCGTACTCACCACTGGTAACCAATGGAGCATATAGAGGGTTCCCCGCAAACTTTGCCAAAAGAGTTGCCAGATGCTCACCGATTGTGCCTGCGGAATGCCCCGCAACATCCCCACCATCGAAATCGTAAAGCTCAGTGTCGTCAGGGGTACTAGCATCGGGCTGCGGTGACGCAGTAGAGCCATCAGCAGGTCGGGAATTGTGGCCGTGGGAATGGCGTATTTGATCAAAAACCAGCAGAGCACATCCCAACTTTTTTGCCAGCCAAGGCGATTGCGCAGCAGCGGTTGCCAGTAGTCCAAGTAGCTTTGATAGCCCCCTTCAGCCCAGCGGTTGCGTTGGTGCCACAGCGCCACGAGTGTGGTCACCCCCTCCTCCTGTACCGCTGGATTCATCAGCACGTCAATCTGCCAGCCATGGAGATGCAGCTTCAGACTGAGATCCAGATCGTCAGTAATGGTTTCTTCATTCCAGCCGCCACAGCGCTCTAGAGCTTGCCGCCGCACAAATTGGCCATTGCCCCGCAATTCCCCCATACCCCCGCAGGCGACCCGCTGCTGTTGATAGTAGGCATCGAGGATCATTTCTGCCGCTTGGCCTTGGGTCAGCAAATTGATATTGGCATTACTGATGGCTTTGCGCACTTGCACCGCGCCGACACTGGCCACCTGAAAGCGGTTGACCACCTGTTGCAATAAATCTTGAGGGACGGTGGCATCGGCATCAAAGACACCAATAATCTCCCCCCGCGTCAGGGGCAGGACTTGATTGAGGGCACCGGACTTACCCCCGCCCGCCCCCGGCAGCCGCCGCAGCACTTTGAGGTGAGGATATTGCTTTTGTAGTTCACTCAAAATATCGGGGGTGCGATCGCTACTGTTGTCATCAATAATCCACACCTCGTAGTGGGGATAATCCAAGCGGCAAAGGTTTTTGACGAGGCGACCAATCACCGCCTCTTCATTTTTGGCAGCCACCACTAGGGACACCATTGGCTGCACACTTTCTGTGGCCTCTAATGCAGGTAGCGTTTGTGGCTTGGCTCGCCAGTAGCGCAGTGTTTGCAAGCTCATTAGCAGCGTTAGGGCATAGATCAGCCAAATGCCACCCACAATCAGATGCAGGGCGATCGTGCTCCCCCAAATCAGAGAAAGCGCTAGGAAAGCCTTGCGACGGCGACCCTCAGAACGCGGTTGTAATGGAGGACTCTCTGGGGCATCAACCCACTCCGACAGGAGTTCGTCGAGGGGATCGGCTTCGTTGTAGAAACTGTTTTCGGGCCAGGAATTCTCCGGCATAGGTCACCTGATTGAGAAACCAGTACTTATCCACTCCCTTAAAGAAGCTGGGAATGAGATAACACCACACTGTGCAGCCTTCGCAGACGGAGAGTCGGCCTTGGGAGCGGCGATACTCCTCTACCACCTCGGAGGACTTGTACAGCTCGTACAGGCGACCGTTGATGGGGACTCCCTTCTGCGCAAAGTGGTAGCACGGTAGCAGCAACTCATCATTGGGGGAAATGGCAATGACTGCATCCACCGCCTTGCAACGGGGATTTTGGGTATTGTTTCCCCCCGCACGGATGAGGGCTAATGCTGCCTTATTGTAACCAACATTGTTATACTTCTTCGCATTTTGTTCAATGTGGTCGGCAATTTCAGGGGTGGGGTTCTTCTTGTCGTTGTAGTGTTCATGGGCGGTAAAAGCGGGATTCAACCAAACCCGTACCCCTAGACTTTGGGCAAATTCGGCCACCTCACCAATCCGTTCATAATTTTGAGCAGTGACGGTGTGATTCAGCACTGGATATTCACCAAGCTCAAGGGCAATTTTGACGGACTCCACCAACGTGTCAAAAATTTTCACGCCCCGCGACTGATCATGGGTGGCCGCATCAGGCCCATCGAGGGAGAAGTTCAAGAAATCCACCAAGCCCTGAATTTCCCTAGCACGGCGGGGATAGAGAATCGTGTTGGTCGTCATGCTGGTGATGAAACCCAGACGCTTGGCTTCACGGTAGATGGCTGGGGCATCGGCACGCAGCAGCGGTTCACCCCCCGTAAAGTCCACATATTTGACCCCCAAACGTTTCAAATCGCGGAGATTGGTTTGGATGGCGCTAAAATCAGCTTCTTTGCCCGGTTCCAGTGCCCAAATGTCGCAAAAGTGGCAGCGGGCGTTACAGCGGTAGGTCAGGTAGTAGTTAGCAACCAGTGGACGCATTGAGTCTCTTCCTTAACGAATTCAAGCAAGGCCAAAATGAATAAAGCAGTCAATGAGTTTATGCAAGCAATTGAAAAATTTCTAGACAAAACTTCATCAGAGTTTGAGTTGCTGAACAGTTTAGCACTCTGCTGAGCTGAGGAATGGAGATCTATCCCTGAAGCGGCTGCAAGTTTAGCAATGCTTATTATTGATAAATATTTTTTATATTAAAAGCGTATTGCTATTTGCCTAGATTATCTTTTACCGTGAGGGTATGCGCAATTGTGAGGATAGCCCCATGAATCAACGCCTTGCCCAACGCACGTCTACTTCATTTAACGACCAAAATCCGTCAGTGGCTAATGACTTATCCGATCACAACGCCAGCGATCGCCCACCGCATTTGCCGCCTTATTCCAGCCCAATCTCCCTTTGCCCGCACCCTCTGCTTCTTGGGTCGGCCAGTCATCACCATTCCCCTCTGTGTAAACTCAATCCCTTTTATGAAGAAGTCGTGATGCTGCGGTTTCGTGCCCTCACCGACCTCAGCAATGTCTGGCAAGAGGACATCAGCCAATACGTCTAGGCAGCGAGGAACTTGCAGTTGCTATACGATTAAAATGTATAGCTTTGTATCCATGGTGCCCGTCCCATGCTGAAAGCCCTCTTTGGCGATCCCAATCAGCGCAAGATTAAAAAGTATCAGCCCCTTGTGGTCGAAATTAACCTGCTGGAGGAACAAGTTCAGGCTCTCAGCGATAGTGAGCTACAGGCAAAAACGGCTGAGTTTCGGCAGCGACTCGACAATGGCGAGACCCTCGATGATTTACTGCCCGAGGCCTTTGCCGTGGTGCGCGAAGCCTCACGACGGGTACTGGGGATGCGCCACTTTGATGTCCAGCTCATCGGTGGCATGATTCTCCACGATGGCCAGATTGCCGAAATGAAAACGGGGGAAGGGAAAACCCTCGTGGCCACGCTGCCGGCCTACCTGAATGCCCTGACGGGGAAAGGGGTGCACATTGTTACAGTCAACGACTATCTGGCACGGCGGGATGCGGAATGGATGGGGCAGGTGCATCGCTTTCTGGGTCTGACGGTCGGGCTGATTCAGCAGCACATGGCTCCCCAAGAGCGGCAGAAAAGCTATGCCTGCGATATCACCTATGCCACCAACAGCGAAATTGGCTTTGACTACCTGCGGGACAATATGGCTACGTCCATGGCTGAGGTGGTGCAGCGTCCCTTCAACTACTGCATCATTGACGAGGTGGATTCGGTACTGATTGACGAAGCCCGCACGCCCCTGATTATTTCAGGTCAAGTGGAGCGTCCCACCGAGAAGTACCTCAAGGCGGCTGAAGTTGCCCGCCTCCTGAAAAAGGACGAGCACTACGAGGTGGATGAAAAGGCTCGTAATGTCCTCATGACCGATGAGGGGTTTATCGAAGCTGAAAAACTATTGGGGGTGAGCGATCTCTATGACCCCCAAGACCCTTGGGCACACTATATCTTTAATGCCATCAAGGCCAAGGAACTCTTCCAGCGGGATGTGAACTACATCGTCCGCAATGGTGAAGTGGTGATTGTCGATGAATTCACGGGACGAGTCATGGTGGGTCGCCGCTGGAGTGATGGCCTGCATCAGGCGATCGAAGCCAAGGAAGGCCTAGAGATTCAAAATGAGTCCCAAACCCTCGCCACAATTACCTACCAAAATCTCTTTTTGCTCTATCCCAAGTTGGCGGGGATGACGGGGACAGCCAAGACGGAAGAGGCGGAATTTGAGAAAATTTACAAGCTGGAAGTGACGGTGGTGCCGACCAATCGCCCCAGCCAGCGGCGGGACTTTCCCGATGTGGTCTATAAAACGGAGCGGGGCAAATGGCTGGCCGTGGCCTCTGAATGTGCCGAGGTTCATGCTACGGGTCGCCCAGTGCTCGTGGGTACCACCAGTGTTGAAAAGTCGGAGCTACTGTCGCAACTGCTGCGGGAGTTGGACATTCCCCATAACCTGCTGAATGCCAAACCTGAAAATGTGGAGCGAGAGTCGGAGATCATTGCCCAAGCCGGCCGCAAGGGCGCAGTGACGATCTCAACCAACATGGCAGGCCGAGGCACCGACATTATCCTAGGGGGGAATGCCGACTATATGGCACGCCTCAAGGTGCGGGAATACTTTATGCCTCGCATTGTCATGCCCCCCAGTGACGACCCGATGATGCTATTGGGGCTGAAAATGGATCGCGGCGGTGGCCAAGGCTTTAGTCAGGCGGCGCAGAAAAACTGGAAAGCCTCACCGGGACTCTTCCCCTGCGAAATTAGTAAGGAGGCGGAAAAGCTGCTGCGCCATGCGGTGGATGTGGCGGTCAAGACCTATGGTGAGCGCAGTCTGCCGGAGTTGCAGGCGGAGGATATGCTGGCGATCGCCTCGGAGAAAGCACCGACCCAAGACCCTGTGATTCAAGCCCTGCGGGATGCCTTTAACCGTATCCGCGAAGAATATGAGGTGGTCACCAAGAAAGAACATGAAGAAGTGGTCGCCCTCGGTGGTTTGCACGTGATTGGGACAGAACGCCATGAATCGCGGCGGATTGACAACCAGTTGCGGGGACGGGCAGGACGCCAAGGTGACCCCGGATCCACACGCTTTTTCCTGAGCTTGGAGGATAACCTACTGCGCATCTTTGGGGGCGATCGCGTCGCCAGTATCATGAATGCCCTGCGCGTTGACGAGGATATGCCCATTGAGTCGGGACTCCTTACCCGCAGCTTGGAAAATGCCCAGCGCAAAGTGGAAACCTACTACTATGACATCCGTAAGCAGGTCTTTGAATACGACGAGGTGATGAATAACCAGCGGCGTGCCATCTATGCTGAGCGGCGGCGGGTGCTGGAAGGGGAAGACCTCAAGGATCGGGTGCTGGAGTACGCCGAAAAAACCATGGACGACATCATTGCCGCCTATGTCAATCCCGATCTGCCGCCAGAGGAATGGGATTTAGAGGGCTTGGTGGCCAAAGTACAGGAATTTGTCTATTTGCTGTCGGATCTGCGCCCTGAGCATCTGGCTCATCTCAGCGTACCGGAGATGCAGGCGTTTTTGCATGAGCAAGTGCGCACCGCCTACGAGCAAAAAGAAGCAGAAATTGAGCGCATTCAAACGGGTCTGATGCGACAAGCGGAGCGGTTCTTTATCCTACAACAGATTGACCTGCTGTGGCGGGAGCACCTACAACAAATGGATGCCCTGCGGGAGTCGGTCGGCCTACGGGGCTATGGTCAAGAGGATCCCTTGGTGGAGTACAAACGGGAGGGCTATGAATTGTTCTTGGACATGATGGTGATGATTCGCCGCAATGTCGTGTATTCTCTCTTCCAGTTCCAGCCCCAAGTGGCACCGCCCCCAGAGGAGGTGTCCTCGTCCTCAGATCAGGCCTAGCCGAGTTGCCCAAAATTGATCCTTGTTGCTCTGGAGCAATCTGTAGCGCTACGGGGTCAACTATACTGGCAGAGTTTCAGTGGGCAGGGTGTGGCGTTAAGCGTGTTGGCAAGATCGGCTTCTCGGGTTGTTGGCAGTGGGATTGCACTTGCGATCGCTAGCTCCAGCGCCAATATCGCATTACCTCAGGAAATTCAAGGCGATCGCCTGAACTTAAATGGCCGCGACTACCCCGTGGCTTGGCAGCAGTGGCGCGATAACCAAAATCAACTGCGCACAGGGATTAGCGATGGTGGCCTTGCCAATCGCTTGGGGGTGCTCCTTGGGGATACTACAGACCCGTTTCAGCAACCAGTGGCTTGGTTTCAGCCGCAATTTAGCCCCTTGGCGGTGCGCTTTAGCCCCAACGGCATGTATCGCTACTTGGACATTACACCGTGGATTGAGCAATATCAGTGGCAGGTGCAACCCCAAGGGAATACGCTCCAGATCAGTACCCCCCCGGCACGGATTCTCAGTTGGCGGCAGGGACGACAACCGTGGGGCGATCGCTGGGTCTTTGAATTAGACCGCCCCACCCCTTGGCAAATCAATCGGCTCACCTTTAGCCGCACAGGTCTTACCCCTCGCGATCTCAGCCTGACGATTGAGGCGACGGGACAATTGGCCACGATTCCCAATGTCAAAATTACCGCTACCCCCAATCGCACAGTACTGGAAACACAAATTCCCGGCACGGCTCGCCCAGTGGCCTCAATGCTGCTCAATCCACCGCGTCTGGTGATTGATTTTCGCAGGGATGCGCCCCCCCCGCGTACGATTCAATGGGCACCGGGGCTACGTTGGCAACAGCAAACCGTGACCCTCGGCAGTCGTCAGTTTCCTGTGGATCTGCTGATCATTAACCCTCAGCAGCCGGGGCTGCGTCTGCGTCCCCTCGGCATGACCCCCACAACCTTGGTGGGCTTAGCAACGGTGCCCGAACTGGCTCAACGCTGGCAAGCCGCCGCCGCCATTAATGCTGGATTCTTTAATCGCGATCGCCAAGCTCCCTTGGGGGCCATTCGCAGTGAGGGCAACTGGCTCTCAGGCCCGATTCTCAATCGCGGTGCCATTGGCTGGGACGATCGCGGCCAGATGGTTGTCGGTCGCCTGAGTTTGCAGCAGCGGGTGAGGACGCCGGCCGGTACGGTGCCCATTGTCACGTTCAATTCTGGCTATGTCCAAGCCGGTCTTGCCCTTTATACCCCCAGTTGGGGCGCGAGCTACCAAGGGAAAACGGGCAGCGAAGTGGTGATTACGGTGCGCAATCAGCAGGTGGTGGGGCAGCAACCGATCCATAACAATCAAGCGATTCCTATTCCCGCAGATGGCTTTCTACTGGTGGCGCGTAACTTTAATTCCGCCTTGGCCAACTTCCCACCGGGAGCTTCCGTGCAACTGGAAACCACGGCTGTGCCCGCTGTGTTTAATAGCATTCCCAATATTGTTGGTGCAGGTCCCCTACTGGTGGATCAGGGGCGAGTGGTCTTGAATGCGGCACTGGAGCAATTTGGAGCAGGTTTAGATGCGCAGGCAGCCCCCCGCAGTGCCATGGGCAACCGCAGTGATGGCAGCATTGTCTGGGTCACCACCCACAACCGTATTGGGGGTATGGGGCCAACCCTCGCCGAATGGGCACAAATTGTGCGGCAGTTGGGCTTGATCAATGCCGTCAATCTGGATGGTGGCAGTTCCACGGCTCTCTACATTGGTGGGGTCTTGGTGGATCGCCATTCGGTGACAACAACGCGGGTCAATAATGCCATTGGGGTCTTTTGGCAGCCAACCCCCTAAAGATAGGCCAAGGGATCGCTGGGTTCGCCATTGAGGCGCACTTCAAAGTGGAGGTGGGGGCCTGTTGAGAGTCCCGTCGAGCCAACTTCAGCAATGGGCTGCCCCTGTTGCACGAATTCACCTTCTCGTACGAGCAATCGCTGGGCATGGGCATAGAGGGTCGTCATGCCGCCGCCATGATCCAAAATCACGGTTTGGCCGTAGCCCCCTGACCAACCGGCAAAGATCACGGTGCCCGCTTCAGCAGCAAAGATGAGGGTGCCAAAATCTGCCCCAAAATCCACCCCAGCATGAAATCGCCGTGTGCCTAAAATTGGGTGAATCCGCCAACCAAAGGGACTGGTCAGCGGTGCTTGAATGGGGTAGGCAAGACGACCACTGCGGGGAAGGGGTGGGGCGCCCCTAGGGACATAACCGAGGCGTTGGTTAATGAGCTGCTGAATGGCGGCACTATCACGGGCGAGTTGGGCTTCAATGGAGGCAAGGGCTTGGCGATCGCTCCGTAGGCGAGCAATGAGTTGCCGTTGGTTTGCAGCTTCGCGCTCATAGATGGCCTGTTGCTGTTGCAGTTGTTGGCGTAGGGCTTGAATGAAGCGCTGTTGCACTTGAATTTGTCGCTCCTGCTGCTGAAGTCGCTCGCGATCGCGAACCAAGGCGGCCAAGTGCTGGCGATCGCGCTCATAGACCTGACGCAGACGCCCCTGCTGCTCAAACCAATCGTTAAGGGTTTCCGCCTCAAAGACCATTGCCCACTGGGGAATCTCGCGGTAGCGTTGGAGCCACCGCAGGCGATCGCTAATCACGGCCACGCTGGCTTCGTAGCGCTGGCTGAGGGTTTGTTGCTGTTCCTTGAGGTCTTTGAGCAGTTTTTCCGCTGCTTGCAGGCGATCGCTGGCCGCCATTAATTGCTGCGTTGTCGTGTCCACATTGGTTTCCAAACTCTCAAGGCGATCGCTCGCCGCTGCCTCAAGGCGTTCGAGTTGTTGACGCTGCTGACCCACCGCCTGCTGGTGCTGCTGATGTTGTTGGATCACCCGCTGCCAATACGCCAAGTTTTGGGAGGGCGCCGTTGCCCAAGCCGCCAAAGTCACGCCTAGCATCACTAGCAGCCCAAGGCAAAGGTATAGCCCGTTGCGGTATTGCTTTGGCATTGACCTTCCCCAACACCACCCTACAAAAATACCTTCAAAAATTACGCTGCTGTGAGTCGCATTATCCAACCTTTGCTGCCTGCTGCAGAAAGCGAATCGCCCACTGCGGATGGCCGCCCCAATGGAGATGGAGATAACTGGCGTGGAGTTGAGAACTGCCCCAGCCCTCGGCTTGACCGTCCAATTGCCACAGCGGCGTTGGCGGCGGCACACTCAAACAGGAATAGTGAAATTCATGGCCTTGAACCGTCTCTCCTGCCCGCAGACACACCGTTGTTTGTAAAGCCGTGGCTTGGCGATAGCCGAGGGTGAGTTTTTTACCCATGCGGGCAACCGTCGGCAAGTATCCCACCAAAGGATAGTAGTGTCCCTCACAGGTTTGGATGCCTTGGCTGAGGTACATGAGGCCACCACACTCGGCATAGAGAGCTAAGCCCCCTTCAATGGCCTGCCGCAGTGATTCAAGGAACGAGTGATTCGCCGCTAGCTCTGGGGCAAACACCTCTGGAAAGCCACCCCCCAGGATCAACCCCTGTAGACCGGTGGGCAAGGGGGCATCCCGCAGGGGTGAGACCGGAATTAACGTTGCCCCTAAAGCGTGGAGCAGATCAAGAGTGTCAGCGTAGTAAAACTGAAAGGCGGCATCTTGGGCAATGCCAAGGGTGACTGGAGTCAGGGGGGAAACGCTAAAAGGGGGGGCTGCGGGGGTGGGGGCTGGGGCAAGGAGTGGCGTGAGGCGCTCCCAGTCAAAACAGGTGTTTCCTAAATGGGCAAGGCGATCGCCGAGGTGCTGAAATTCCCCTGATTCCTGGGGCGGCACTAAGCCGAGGTGGCGACTGGGGAGTGCCAAGGCCTGATCGCGATAGATGATGCCGAGAATGGGCACCCCAAGGGGGGCAAGGGCAGCTTCTAACATTTGCCGATGGCGATCGCTGGCCACCCGATTCAAGACCACGCCAGCAATCTGGAGGGAGGGATCATAGTGGCAAAAGCCATAGACCAAGGCCGCCACGGAAGCTGCCTGTTTTTGCACATCCAAAACCAGTAGGATGGGAGCCTGCAAGAGTTGGGCAATGTGTGCCGTACTGCCCTCATGGCTGCCCCCTCGGCCATCAAATAGCCCCATCACTCCCTCAATGAGCACTGCATCCATCCCCTGACTGTAATAGCCCACACAGGCGCGGACATAGTCAGCACTGGTCAAGACCACGTCAAGGTTACGGCAAGGCCGGCCACTGATAGCACTGTGAAACAGGGGATCAATGTAGTCAGGCCCCACCTTAAATGTTTGGACGCGCTGCCCCCGTGCCGTTAAGGCTGCATTCAAGGCCAAAGCAACCGTTGTTTTGCCGACACCACTGCGATCGCCCGCTATCACCAATGCCATCGTTAATCCCGTTCCCCAAGAAAAATCAATCTATGGCCACAATCCATCGCAATGCCTGCATTCCAAGGAGATTCCCTGCCCCAGCCGCCGTGAGAGCGCCCCCCACCCCTGTAAGATAGGAGACTAAGCGTGCAGTCAACAGTTGGGTCAAGGTCTATGACAGCGGTAACTTCGGTGCCCAGTTTCTGTGAAGGAATCCAGTATTTTGGCGACGATTGGCCAGACTGGGATCGCTATGGTCAAACACCGCTTCTGAATGCCCAACAGCCTGCCCTTACCGACTTAGACGCCACCGAGGCCGCCTATCAAACGCTGCTCTATGCCGATGCCCTCCGCTATCTGATCTTACAGATGACCGGCAGTAAAGCCTCAGGTCACCCCGGCGGGTTTGCCAGCCAAGCGGAAGCCTATGCCGCCCTAGTGATGTTGGGGCACAAGAATATCATCACGGAAGTGGGGCACCATGCCCCCGGCTTCTATGCCGCCATGTTCTTGGATCGCTCCCTCGAAAAGATGGGCATTTATACGGTTCAAGACCTGCGCGATCGCTTCCGCGAAAAACATGGCCTTCTGGGTCATCTCTCTGGCTATATTCCGGGAATTCTTGCCCCCGCCGGCCCCCTCGGACAGGGGCAGCACTTTGCCATGGCCGCTGCTTGGTTGCACCGCCAGACCCTCTTTCCCTTCACCTTAGGCGATGGCGGTCTGGGGGAACCCTACGTCATGAGCAGTATGGCCCACTTCCACACGGCTTTCCCAGAGGTCACCAACTTCCTGCCTGTCCTCGTGTGGAATGGCTTTAGCCAAGAGCACCACAGCATGGTCTCCCGCAAAACCAATCCCGAAATGATGGCCTACTGGCACGGCAATGGCTTCCAAGAGGTGGTGCTGGTGGATGCCAAGGACTTTGATGATAGCGACCAAGAGGGGGATTACGTTGATAGCACGCTCTTTTCCTTTGGTCAGCGATTGGCCTTCATGCAGGCGGTGCTCAAGGGGGTACAGGAGGCGGCGCGATCGGCTCTCTCCGGCAAGTTAACGGTCTTTATCCTCAAGCAACTGAAAGGCGCCGGCGTGCATGCCAAGGGGGCAAAATCCCATAACCTCTATGCCCAGCACACCCTCGACAACCCCGATATTGTCAATGCCCTGAAAGCCCGTGCCCTGTCTCCCGCTGCTTGGGAACTGGTGCGCCAAAACTGTGTTGCTGCGGCCGGTGGGCCTGCGGCAGAGGTGGTGGTCACTGAGCAGGTCTTAGATTTACCGCCCCTTGGGGAGATTTCCCTTGAGGCCTATGCCTTGGGGGAAAACAAAGTAGCCACAACGGCGATGGGGCGCATGGTGGCAGAAGTGGGACAGCGCGATCGCCGCTATCTGGTCACGAATGCCGATGGCAATGAGGCCTCTGGCATTGGCAACATCAACCAAGCCCTGAAGATCATTCACCCGACCACGGATCCCCTCTACAATCAAGTGCCCAATGGCCAAGTCTATGAACCCCTCAGCGAAGATGCCTGTGCCGGTCTAGCGGCAGGGCTTTGCTTGATGGGCAGCCGCAGTCTTTGGTGCTCCTATGAGTCCTTTGCCATTAATGGTCTCCCCATTTGGCAAACCGTCACCCAAGCCATGGCAGAGCTGCGCCGTCCGACGCCAGCCACAGTAACCCTCTTTACCGCCGGTGCCCTTGAGCAGGGGCGCAATGGCTGGACGCACCAACGCCCAGAAATCGAAGCCTACTACGCTGCCCTATTGCGCAATGGCAATGTCTTTGTCCTCTTTCCGCCGGATGCCAACAGCATTCAAGTGTGCTACCGCTGGGCACTCACAGCACAAAACAAGGGGATTGCCATCTTTGCCAGTAAAACACCGCTGCCGGTGCGCACCACGTTTGCCCAAACCGAACAGGCCCTTGATGAGGGCGCGGTAACCCTCTACGAGTCTGCTAGTGGTCGTGCCACATTGGTGCTAGCGGTGCTAGGGGATATGATTTTGCAGCCCGTGTATAGTGCCCTACCCCAGTTGGAACAGCTCGGCTATCGGGTGCGCATTGTCTCGGTCATTAACCCCCGCCGCCTATATCGGCCTACGGATGTGGCTTGGCAAACCTGTGCCGAACCCGATGGTGGCTTTGCCGATGAGGCCACCTTCCAACGACTTTTTGGTGGTGATGCCCTTTTGGGAGTCACGGGCGGGCCTGCGGCACTGTTGGAGCCAATTCTTTTGCGTGCCACCTGTCCCCGCGATGTCTTGGCTTGGCAACGGGGAGAAACGACGGCTAGCCCCGCCGAACTCATGGCCTACAATGGCCTCACTCCCGAAGCGATTTGCGATCGCGCCCGTTCACTGCTGAAGTAAGTGCCCATGACTGCTGCCCATCAAAAAGCCCGTGCCCTCAAGCCCGGCAGCCCTCGCCCCGCCAAAGCCCTCTGTAGCGAGTGTGGTCTTTGCGACACCTACTATATCCACTACGTCAAAGAGGCCTGTGCCTTCCTCAATCAGCAGTTTGAGACTCTCGAGCAGCAAAGTCATGGCCGTGCCCGTGATCTTGACAATTGGGATGAGTGCTACTTTGGCGTTCACCAGCAGATGATGGCGGCTCGCAAAACCGAACCCATTGCGGGGGCGCAGTGGACGGGCATCGTCAGCAGTATTGCCATTGCCATGCTGGAGTCGGGGCGGGTTGAAGGGGTGGTCTGCGTTCAAAATAGCGAGAGCGATCGCTTTACCCCCAAGCCCGTGATTGCCCGCAGCCGTGAAGAGATTCTCGCTGCTCGCGTCAATAAACCGACCCTGTCTCCCAATCTATCGGTTCTCGAGCAGGTGGAACAATCTGGACTCAGGCGGCTGTTGGTGATTGGGGTTGGCTGTCAAATTCAGGCGCTGCGAGCCGTACAGGACAAACTGGGTCTTGAAAAGCTCTACGTCCTAGGCACTCCCTGCGTGGACAATGTCACCCGTGCCGGTCTGCAAAAATTCCTAGAAACCACCAGCCGATCGCCCGCAACCGTCATTTACTACGAGTTCATGCAAGACTTTCGGGTGCATTTCAAGCACAGCGACGGCTCCACGGAAACCGTGCCCTTCTTTGGCCTCAAGACCAATCAACTCAAGGATGTCTTTGCCCCCTCCTGCATGAGTTGCTTTGACTACGTGAATGGCCTTGCCGATCTGGTCGTGGGCTACATGGGCGCCCCCTTTGGTTGGCAGTGGCTGGTGGTGCGCAACGAGCTTGGCCAAGAAATGCTTGACCTCGTGCGCGATCAGTTAGACATTCAGCCTGTTACGAGTGCCGGCGATCGCCACGCTGCCGTGCAACAAAGCATTCCTGCCTACGATAAAGGCGTCACGCTCCCCATGTGGGCGGCGAAACTAGTCGGCCTAGTAATTGAGCGCATTGGTCCCAAAGGGCTTGAATATGCCCGTTTTTCCATTGACTCCCACTTCACCCGCAACTATCTCTATGTGCGGCGCAACTATCCCCAAAAACTGGCCGCTCACGTGCCCGCCTTTGCCAAAAAAATTGTTGATCAGTATCAACTCCCTGCCCAATAATCCCGACAAAAAAAGCCCCCCCTGTGGGGAGCGATATTTGGACTTATCACTAGAGCGGTTTAGGAGCGACCTGTTTAGGCTTCAATGCTTGGGGCAATCATCGCCACAGGAGCCGATTCACCGCTTGCCAAGTCGAGGGGGAAGTTGTGGGCATTGCGTTCGTGCATCACCTCAATACCAATGTTGGCGCGGTTGATGATGTCGGCCCAAGTATTGATGACATTCCCTTGCGCATCCACAACGGAGTGGTTGAAGTTGAAGCCATTGAGGTTAAAGGCCATCGTGCTAATGCCAAGGGCAGCAAACCAGATGCCCACCACTGGCCAAGCAGCGAGGAAGAAGTGCAGCGAGCGGCTATTGTTGAAACTGGCGTATTGGAAGATCAGCCGACCAAAGTAACCGTGAGCTGCCACGATGTTGTAGGTTTCTTCCTCTTGACCAAACTTGTAGCCATAGTTGGTGGATTCGGTTTCGGTGGTTTCACGGATCAGGCTGGAGGTCACCAGAGAACCGTGCATAGCGGCAAACAGGGCACCACCAAAGACACCCGCCACACCCAGCATGTGGAAGGGGTGCATGAGGATGTTGTGCTCAGCTTGGAACACAATCATGAAGTTAAACGTACCGGAAATGCCCAGCATCAGGCCATCGGAAAAGCTGCCTTGACCAATGGGGTAGATCAACAGCACAGCCGTTGCCGCTGCCACGGGAGCTGAGAAGGCCACGGGAATCCAAGGCCGCATCCCCAGACGGTAGCTGAGTTCCCATTCCCGACCCATGTAGCAGAAAATGCCGATCAGGAAGTGGAAAACAATCAGTTGATAAGGACCACCGTTGTAGAGCCACTCATCGAGGGAAGCAGCATCCCAGATCGGGTAGAGGTGTAGCCCAATGGCATTAGAGGAGGGCACCACTGCCGCTGTAATGAGGTTGTTGCCATAGAGCAAGGAGCCAGAGACAGGCTCACGGATACCATCAATATCCACGGGGGGTGCCGCAATAAAAGCAATGACAAAGCAAATCGTTGCGGCAAGGAGCGTCGGGATCATGATCACCCCAAACCAGCCAATATAAAGGCGGTTTTCTGTGCTGGTAATCCAATCGCAAAAACGCTCCCACAGATTCGCTGTCTGACGACGTTGCAGAACTGTAGTCATAGTCGTTATGAATCCATGAATAACAACAGAACTTAAGCAGCAGCAACGAACGCTGCAAGCTCCTATTTATTGATTATATGGTTATATTTCTGAGCGGCAAGGGGTTTGAGGTCGGCTTTTATAGAATCAAAAGACCTTTGTCTATCCATTGACTTTTATCAATCTTTTAGATTGACGTTGGGCGGGTAGCAGCGTCTCTGAGACGTGGTTTCTTACCGTGTTGAGCGTGTTAATGCCTGTGGGCTATAACGCAATAAAAAACCGCCCCTAGGGCAGGAGCGGCTGTGTCAAAGTTCAGCAGATGAGTGTTGCTTAGCTGTTGATGCTGGGAGCAATCATGGCCACAGGAGCAGATTCAGCGCTAGCCAAGTCGAGGGGGAAGTTGTGAGCATTGCGCTCGTGCATCACTTCCATACCCAAGTTGGCACGGTTGATGATGTCTGCCCAAGTGTTGATCACGTTGCCCTTGGCATCAATGACCGAGTGGTTGAAGTTAAACCCGTTGAGGTTGAAGGCCATCGTGCTGATACCCAGAGCGGTGAACCAAACCCCGACCACCGGCCAAGCGGCGAGGAAGAAGTGCAGCGCACGGCTGTTGTTGAAGCTGGCGTATTGGAAGATCAAGCGACCAAAGTAACCGTGGGCAGCCACGATGTTGTAGGTTTCTTCCTCTTGACCGAATTTGTAGCCGTAGTTGGTGGATTCCGTTTCGGTGGTTTCACGGATCAGGCTGGAGGTCACCAGAGAACCGTGCATGGCGGAGAACAGTGCGCCACCAAAGACACCGGCCACACCCAATTGGTGGAAGGGGTGCATTAGGATGTTGTGCTCAGCTTGGAACACAATCATGAAGTTGAAGGTACCGGAGATACCGAGGGGCATCCCGTCGGAGAAGCTGCCTTGACCAATGGGGTAGATCAAGAAGACCGCAAAGGCAGAGGCCAAGGGAGCGGAGTAGGCCACGCAAATCCAAGGCCGCATACCGAGGCGGTAGCTGAGTTCCCACTGGCGCCCCATGTAGCAGGAGGCACCCAACAGGAAGTGGAAGACAATCAACTGGTAGGGGCCACCGTTGTAGAGCCACTCATCGAGGGAAGCAGCTTCCCAAATGGGGTAGAAGTGCAAGCCAATGGCGTTGCTGGTGGGCACCACTGCACCAGTGATGATGTTGTTGCCATAGAGCAAGGAGCCAGAAACAGGCTCACGAATGCCATCGATGTCCACAGGGGGAGCAGCGATGAAAGCAATCACAAAGCAAATGGTTGCGGCCAGCAGGGTGGGGATCATAATCACACCGAACCAGCCCACATAGAGGCGGTTATCGGTGCTGGTCACCCAGTTACAAAACCGCTCCCACAAATTCGCGCTTTCGCGACGTTGGAGAGTTGTGGTCATAGTCGTGATAAGTCCAAATATATTTCCCGTTACAAACCCTTGAAAACAGTTATAAACTGCAAGGGCTTAAGCATTAACTTAATATTTGCCCCAAGGGATCGGGGAGAGGCCTAAATTATTGTTAATAAAGCTAAATAAGCAGTTGTATTTATTTATTTTTCTTAATGATTTTATTTTCATTGATTGCGAGCGATCGCCCCCCCCTGAGGACAAGCTCAAGGGTTAAGATATTTTAAGCAACCGTGTTTAGGGCAGGGCCTTCCCATGCGCGTAATTTTAATGACTGGCAAAGGTGGCGTTGGTAAAACCTCAGTGGCGGCAGCAACGGGGTTACGCTGTGCTGAGTTGGGGTACAAAACGCTGGTGCTGAGCACCGATCCCGCCCACTCCCTTGCTGATAGTTTTGACCTTGAATTGGGGCATGTCCCTGTGCCCGTCGCCGAAAATCTCTGGGGAGCGGAACTCGATGCTCTCATGGAACTGGAGGACAACTGGGGTGCGGTGAAGCGCTACATTACCCAAGTCTTGCAGGCGCGCGGGCTAGAGGGCGTTCAAGCTGAAGAATTGGCGATTTTGCCGGGGATGGATGAAATTTTTGCCCTTGTGCGCATGAAACGCCACTATGACGAAGGCCAATACGATGTCTTAATTATTGACTCTGCCCCCACAGGTACGGCACTGCGGCTGTTGAGTCTACCCGAGGTGAGCGGCTGGTACATGCGCCGCTTCTATAAACCCCTACAGCGGATGTCCGTGGCCTTGCGACCGATTGTGGAGCCAATTTTCAAGCCCTTGGTGGGGTTCTCTTTGCCCGATCAAGAGGTGATGGATGCGCCCTATGAATTCTATGAGCAGATTGAAGCCCTTGAAAAAGTCCTCACCGACAACACCCAAACCTCAGTGCGCTTGGTCACCAATCCAGAAAAGATGGTCATTAAGGAGTCGCTGCGCGCCCATGCCTATCTCAGCCTCTATAACGTGGCCACCGACTTAGTCATTGCAAACCGTATTCTGCCGAACACGGTACAGGATCCCTTCTTTGCCCGCTGGAAAGAAATGCAGCAGCAATACCGTCAAGAAATTCACGACAATTTCCGCCCGCTACCGGTGAAGGAAGTGCCCCTGTTTGCTGAGGAACTCTGTGGTTTAGCGGCACTGCACCGCCTGAAGGAGACCCTCTACGCTGATGAAGATCCAGCTCAGGTTTATTACCAAGAGCAAACGATTCGGGTGGTGCCCAGTGATGGCCAGTACAGCCTTGAACTCTATCTACCGGGGGTACCCAAGGAAAAAATTGAACTGAACAAGACGGCAGATGAGTTGAATATCCGCATTGGTAACCATCGTCGTAATATGGTGCTCCCCAAAGGATTAGCAGCACTGCAACCGGTGGGCGCGAAAATGGAGGCGGACTACCTGAAAATCCGCTTTGCTAGTGCCACCAGTAGCTAATTCGGCTAATCAATGACTGATGAGACTTGCCACTGTGACAACAACTGGGCTGGCGATCGCCACCACCAATCTGACTAAAGTTTATCGTTCTGGCCATCACGAGACCCCTGTTCTTCAGGGCATTAACCTGCAAATCCAGCGCGGTCATATCCATCTGCTAATGGGACCTTCGGGGTCAGGGAAAACCACCCTGCTCTCGATTTTGGCTGGCATTCTTGCCCCCACCAGTGGCCAAGTGGTTGTCTTAGGCCAAGAGATTACGCAACTGTCCAAGGCTGCACTGGCAAAATTTCGGCTGCAAAATATTGGCTTTGTCTTTCAGAGTTTTAATCTTTTCCCCGCCTTGACCGCACTGGAAAATGTGGAACTGGCGCTCAATCTCAAGGGAATCAAAGGCAAACAGGCCAAGGAACAGGCGGCAGCCCGTCTAGAGGAAGTGGGGTTGGGTCATCGCCTCGACTTTGTGCCCGCAAATCTTTCTGGGGGTCAGAAACAGCGGGTGGCCATTGCGCGTGCCCTAGCGGGTGAGCCGCAGATCATTTTTGCCGATGAACCGACGGCTTCCTTGGATTCCCAAAATGGCCAACAGGTGATCAAAATTCTCTACAAGCTAGCAAAGCAAAAAGGCTGCACAGTGTTGATTGTTACCCATGATCCACGGATTACAGCCATTGCCGATCGCATCACCAAAATCGAAGATGGCAAAATTAGCGACGGTTAAGCCTGCTCCCGTTGTACCCAGCGTTCCCAAAGCAGTTGCAGCGTCAGCGCCACCAGACCCACGGCAATAATGCTAAAGACCCCCGTTGCGAGGGTACACAAGCCCACCACAAGGGTGCGCACGGCCACGGCCAAGCTATAAACCAGTTGATTGTGGTAGCTCACTGCGTGAGTGGCAAAGACGTAGGCGATCGCCCCTGTTAGCCGATAAAGGAGAATCCCAAGCGTGCCAGCAATCAGCGCACCAGTTAAACAGCGTAATGGGTTAGTTTTTGGGGGGAGGAGGGTCATGGATGGTATTCACCTTTGTGAGCCGATGATTCCAGAATACGGTAGCCAATGTCACGACGATAGTAGCAGTCGGCAAATTCAATGGCGCTGACGCCCGCATAGGCCTTGGCTTGAGCCGTGGCAAAATCAGGAGCCAAAGCGGTAATGTTCAATACCCGACCGCCATTGGTGTACCATTGCCCCTCTTGCCAGCGCGTTCCAGCATGGAAAACGAGAACCCCTTGGGCGATCGCTGCGGGAATACCCTGAATCACATCCCCCTTGCGGTAACTCCCCGGATAGCCCCCCGCCGCCATCACGACGGATAGAGCTACCTCATTGCGCCATTGCAACGCTCCCAAACTGGCTAAGCGTCCCTCGACACAGGCCAAGAGCACCTCAATCAGAGGGGTTTCCAAGAGGGGGAGGACGACTTGGGTTTCAGGATCACCAAAGCGACAGTTAAATTCCACCACGTAGGGATCCCCTGCGGACGTCACCATCAGACCGGCATAGAGCACCCCACAGTAGTGGATTCCCCGATCCTGCAACGCCCCAAGGGCAGGTTCAAGAATCGTCTGTTGAATTCGTTGCATTAACTCTGGTGTCACCCAAGGGACAGGGGCATAGACCCCCATTCCTCCAGTATTTGGACCTGTGTCCCCTTCGCCAATGCGCTTGTGGTCTTGGGCGGGCAGCAGCGGCAGAATGGTTTTGCCATCCGTAACGGCGAGTGCGGAGACCTCTTGCCCCTCTAGTACTGATTCAATGACCACCTGTTGACCAGCGGCGCCAAATTCACCCCCAAAAATCCGCTCGAGGGCAGCGATCGCCTCCCCTTCGGTGGCCGCTACCGTCACTCCTTTACCTGCCGCTAAACCATCGGCCTTAATGACAATGGGTGCCCCTTGGGCTTGAACATAACGAGAGGCCGCCTCATAATTGTCAAACACTGCTGCTTTGGCCGTAGGAATCTGAGCCGCCTGCATGAGCGCCTTTGCCCAAGCTTTACTGGCTTCAATTTGTGCGCCGGCCTTGACCGGCCCAAACACAGGGATGTTCAACGCCTGTAGGTGATCGGCCAAACCCACTGCCAAGGGAACCTCTGGCCCGACAACCACTAAATCAACGTTATTCTCTTTGGCAAATTCACCAATACCCGTGAGGTCGGTGGCTGCAATGGCCACATTCTCACACCGCTCCAAGCAGGCTGTGCCCCCATTCCCCGGCAGACAATAGACCTGTGTCACGCGAGGAGAATCGAGTAATTTCCAAGTGATCGCGTGCTCTCGACCACCACTGCCAACGACAACGACCTTCACAGATGCACTCCAAAAAGATAAGCCATATTTTGAAATCAATCTTCAGGGGACTATCAAGTTTATCAGTCAATAGGCAACGTTCTCTCCAAAGGTAAAATGATTGGCTTATTCCTTTGCAGAAGTATTGAACAACAGTTTGAAGAGGTAGGAAAAAGAGAAGAAATATTGTATTCTTCCCTTAAAAGATTAAAAAACAGTCAATTTACTATGGCATCTTTTGGAGCTATTGTCAAGTCTATTCTCAGGCGCCTCAGCCCTTGCGACTATCCCGTCCTGAACTCACAACTGCTCTTCAAAATCTGGCTGACGTACATTTTGGACGCCAGCTTAAACAGTATGAGAGCCTTGTTTTATCGGCTCAATCAGTCAGGAATAACAGCCGTTTTCACAAGGATGACGAGAAACAGTAGTCTGGCTATGGCGTAAAGTTACGTCCTATCAAGATATTGACCCGAATAGGAAACGGCTGTTCAGGTAGATATAGCTATTTCGAAAGGGAGTGAGATATTTTCAAGAGGGATAGGCTATACTCAAAGCGTCATGAATGTTACTCAAGAATATGAGCTATAGCTTGGACTTACGAGAGCGGGTTGTCTCCTATATCAAGCAAGGTGGCAAAATCAGTGAAGCGACTCAAATTTTTCAGGTCAGTCGCGCCACCATCCATCGCTGGCTGAAGCGAGAGGACTTAGCGCCCACGGTTGTCCCCCGTCGTCCTTGGAAACTGGATTGGGCGGCCTTAGCAGCGGATGTTGCTACCCATCCCGATGACCGTTTAATCGACCGTGCCCAGCGATCGAGTGGAGTCTGAGTATGGGTGGTCAGCGCGAGGCCAACGAATTGATGGAGAGCGAGCGGGGAAGCGTCAGAAAAGAGAGAGTTTAGTCGCAGGACGGTATAGATACCAGAAAGACTTCATCGCCCCAATGCTGTTTTCAGGATATTTGAATGCGTTATGTGAGTTGGTTGAGTCAGTACTGTTTGCCGGCGTTAAAGAGACCGTCGTTGTTGATGATGGATAATGCACCGATTCATCCGAAAGGGGCGATTCAGGCAGTGGTGAAAGCGGCGGGTCACGAGGTGTTATTTTTACCGAAATACTCTCCTGATTTGAATGTGATTGAGCACGACTTCAGTAATCTCACCGGGCGTCTTCGCTACTTCCGCGCGCCATCGCCCGAAGCCACCGTGCGCGTTCACAGCTTCGCACCACTCTGCAAGATACTGACGCTTCACCTCGTCCTGCTCCGCATCCTGACCCTTTGTTTCTAGAATCAGATGATCACCGTTCTTCAGCCGCACCAGGAAATCAGGCCGGTACTTGCGCACCACACCGCGATAAACGTAGAGCACTTCGAAGCCTAGGTGGTCATTCTTGGCCTAGGCAGCCACCGCGTCACTGTTGTCGAGCGCGAAGGCGTCGGACGCTTCCCATGTGCTGTCGTACACGCAGACGTTGATATGGGATTTCTTCGTGCGCTCGCAGGGCTTGCCCGTGTACCAAGTGCGCATCTCGCCTGTGGAGCGGATAGGATGATCGCGGTCGAAGACCGGCTCGATGCGATCGGTGTTCTCCTGCCGAACCGCCTCCCATATATGCTGCACCACCCGCGACAGGTTCAGCGTGATGATCAGCCGTCGGCGCAATTCGTCCTGATAAAAAAGCGGTGGCGTAATATGAATACGGTCGGAGCGGATGAATTGCTCGACGATGCGAATCAATTGCGCCAATAATACTTCGCGGCTGCCTTTCCAAGCGGTCTGCATTTGGTCAAAGACATCGCGCACCGTCTCGAAAATGATGCGTTGGGTGCGGAATTTCCCCGCCAGCCGCTCCAACTTGATGCGGTTGATCCGGGTGATGTCTGGCTTGCCTTCGAGGATCGGCGCCAGCTCGGCGACCTTCGCTGTCTGCGCCGCGTCCAGTTCCAATGGTCGCACCTTCGACCAGTCCAAGGTCAGCGTCGGTTGAAAGACGCGCTCGATGCGCACCACATTCGGCCAGCGGATCTCGAGCTGTGCCTTGGCCGGGTCTGGCTCAACGGCGGTCTTGGGCGTGGGCGGCGGTGGCGGGTCGTTCTCGCCGCCTTCGTGGGGCAAGAAGGTGAAGGGCACGCCGAAGATGTTGACGTATTCCGGCTCGAACAGCCCCGTTTCCGGGTTGACTTCGTACGAAGTGCGCCGCAAGCCGCGACCGACCACCTGCTCGCACAGCAGCTGCGACGTGAACGCCCGCAGTCCCATGATGTGCGTCACCGTCTTGGCATCCCAGCCCTCGGAGAGCATGCCGACGGAGATGACGTTTTGGATTCTCTCGCCCGGCTGTCCCACCTTGCCCACCGTGTCCACCATCTGGCGCAAGCGCTGGCCTGCTGGGCCTTGGTGAGTTTTGCGTTTTGAGTTGCTGGTTTTGCGTTTTCTGCCGTTGCCTCGACCCCTTCTTCATCTTCGACAAACTGACCACTCGAAACGAAAAACTCTTCTTTCGCTTCCGCCTCATCGAGCACCTTCGAGTCGATATGCAGGATGCGCTCTGGGTCGCACAGTTCATCGATGTGGATGCGCCGCGAATCGAAGGCGTGCTTCACGCGCGCCGCGGTCTCGGTGCGGTTGCAGACGGTGATCATCACCGGCGGAACGGGCACTCCGGCTGTCTTCCATGCCTTCCACGTCTCGCACCAATCGTAGCCTAAAAGGTAGTAGGCGTTCAGCACTAGGTCGGGCAGCGGTTCGTGTGGTTCGGCGCGGCGGTTCAGGTCGTCTTTCACGTCCGGGTCGTTGTAAATGTGATAGAGGCGCGACTTGTAGGTTTTAGCGTCGGGGACAGCATCGTCGCGCACCACCACGCGCGGGGTCTTGACTAGGCCAGACTCGATGGCGTCATTCAAGCCGAAGTCGCTAACGATCCAGTCGAAGAGCGCCTCTTCGCTGCTCTTTTTGCCCGAAGGCGTGAAGGGAGTAGCGGAAAAATCATAGCACCTGAGGATGCCCCGCGAGCGGTGCAGGCGATCCAGCCCGCCGATCCACACCGTGGCCTCCGCGGCGCTATCCTTGAGATCCCGCTGCCGCAAATACTTTCCTTCCGCCTCCCAGTTCACACGCCAGGCGTGGTGAGCCTCGTCGTTGATGACCAGAAGGTTGCGCGCATTGGCCATCTCGCCCAGCACCTCGCGGGTATAGGCCTCGTCGCTTTTGACCCCGCGTTTGTCCACAGACTTGCGTTTCTTGATCTGTTCTTCGCTCTCCCAGGCGAGGGCGTGCCAGTTGCGCACCAGCACTTTGCCTTGGCGCAATTTCTCGAGCAAGGACGAGGGCTTCGTAGTAATTGCCGTCCGCGGCGGGGTAAAGCACTTCCAGACGCTTTTTGACCGTCAGCCCCGGGGCGATGACCAGCACGTTTTTGGAGAAACGGGCATCCTGCGGGTTGGCCACCTTGTTCAGGACCTGCCAGGCGATGACCAAGGCCATGACGATGGTCTTGCCCGAACCGGTGGCCATCTTGCAGCATTGGCGGATGTACTCGCCGCCATCGCCGGGGATTTCGATGCCGGTGCGCTCAGCGGGGGCGGCCTCGGTCAGCCAGATGAGCGTCTCCACCGCCTCCAGCTGGCAGAAGAAGAAGCGCCGCCGGTCAAAGTTTTCGGGGTCGGTCCAATGTTCCAGCAGCCGCTTGGTGATGCTGGTGACGCCCGGATAGCCCGCCTCGCGCCAGGCCTTGACGCGCGGGCGGATCTGGTTGACCAGCGGAATCTCGACGAAGATGCCCGGGTCATCGAAGGCTTTTGAGCCGGGCGTCGCCACCACGTACCCCGCCGGGCGGCGGCCCTCCACCAATTCGAAAATACGCGTCTCGCGGTCGTAACGCCAGTGCCGCTGCGGCTCCTCGTAGGGCGAGTTGATGATCAGGCGGTCAATGGTGGTGCTGGGCATCAATTTTCCTCTCTATTTTCATTCTTATTAGCAAACTCCATGATCTTATTGCAAAGCTTCTCGAGAGAATCCGATTTCTTGCCAGCATCCCAAGCTATCTGGAGTCTCGATGCAATGTGCAACGCGTTCTTCTGTAGATTCCCGGCAGACCCGTATTTAGCATCTGCCTCAGATCGAAACTCATCCCAGTTCTCTTTTCCAATCTCTTGCTCAACCACCTGCCCGATGTCTGAGGACCACATGACTACAGCGGCTCCCCAGAACGTACTGGTCGGGAACGGCTCAGGATCAGATACACCGCATAACTTGAGGATTGCGCTGTTGTCTCTGCGGTGTTGCTCCCTGCTTCCGTTTTTGTCCGGCTTGTCGCCGTCCGAATCCAGTACCGCGAGAGTCGGGATCTGCAGGCACCTGGCTACCGCGAGAGGTTGAAGCATCCGACTTTTTCCACCGGTGGGGACAATGTGACAGCCGAGTCGTCTGAACTCATCCCACCGGTTGAGCAAGTGAAGGTAGGTGGTCAAATATGCAGTATCCTCTAGCCCCTCGACGAATACGATCCTAGACGCGAAGAATATTTCGCTGAGCTCAGGCTGGAGTGCTTGATGGATCTTTGCCAACTGCTCGCTCGGTTCGACAGGTTGCTGGCCTTTCACAGCCGCAATTTGATTTGCCACCTCTTGATGGGTGGTCCTAGTAATAGACGAAGCACCATTGACCTTGCGGACCATCCGGACACTCTCGAATCTCTCACCTGATATGAAGTATGGACTGTGGGTTGTAACCAAGATTTGAGAGTTCTGTTCGCTCAGCTTCACGAGCACGTTATAAAGATGCCTTGCTTGTGGGGGATGCTGATAGAGCTCCGGCTCCTCACAGGCGAGAATCAGCCGTGGATCTGCGTCGTCTCTGTCAGAGAGTTCTTGGAGCAGTGCGAGAATAAACGAACGTTGAAGCCCGTGCCCGAAACGTGTAAGCTCCCCTTCAAACCCTGCCTCACCGAGAATGGCCTGAGCAAAAGGCTCATCAACACGTACCGCCTTTTCGGGGTCTTGGTACCATTGCACTCGAAGCGTTGCGTCTTGATGCGCCCACTGCACAAGCCGATTTCGCAGAGCTGTAGATATTTCGGTTAGCTGTGCCTGACTATCGGCAAGGAGTTGTCTGTACTTCTCCTGCATTTCCTTGCGGATGGGATCAAATGACTCCTTGAGGTTGACTTTGGACCGAACCGTGCGGCTCAAAAGCTTCCCTAGGGCTGTGTCCTTAGACTCTTTCTGCTCGCTAGCCGCTTCCTTCACTGCGGGCACGTACACCCACTGGATGTATTTCTCGAGAAGGTTTTTACCCTTTGATACACCATAGAATTCGTCCGCACTAGGGAGTTCTTCGCACAATTCCGGGTGCTTTTCTTCATACTCACGAAGTGCTTGGACCATTGCATCCTTTGTGCCAGGATGCGGAAGATCAGGGTACTTCTCTCGCACCCTGGTGTATATATCCTTCAGCTCAGCAACCTTTTTCCCAGCTTTTTCGGCTTCAAAAAACAGCGCGAAATCCTTGATAACCATCCGGCGACCGTACTGCTTTACTTCGGCTGTGTTTGCAACAGGATCAAATTGTGCCTCAACTGAGACAACCAATTGATCATGGCGCACATAATGCTGGAGTTCATTCTTAGCTTCCTCTGAGAAGTCTGTAAAAGTGATCGTTATCTCGATAGGATCCGTTGTGTTTTTGGCATGGAAATCCTCCTCACTGAGCGAACGCGTGTTGAGACCGGGTATCCCTGATTCACCAAAGAAGACGTTGAGGGCATGCAGGACACTTGACTTCCCTGAGCCGTTGGCTCCGACGAAGCACGTGTAGTCATCAAGTTCGATAGTCTGTTCCTTTATCGAGCGGAAGTTTCGAATGCGGACGGATTTGATCTTCATGTGTCAATCTCCATAATCTTCAAACTCTCGATCCCCCGGTCGTCCACGATCTTGACCGCGATGCGCTTGTGCTCGCCCGGCTCGAATGGCAGCGACACCGTGCCGCGATAAGCCTCAATCAGTTCCTCGTCGATCTCGGCCTTGAGATTGCGCGCCAGTTTCGCCCAGCCTTCGCCCTCGCCCGCCATCGGGAAGAAGACTTGACGCGGGTAGAGGCTGCGCCCATCATAGTCGGTATCCAGCATCCAGACGGCAATCTTGTCCGCCCCGCCCGACTCGACCCCGCCCGTTTTCGTGTTGTAGTAGTCGAAGCCGTGCACCTCGACCACGTATTTGTCGTCGTCCTCCCGACGCACTTCCACGTCCGGCTGGCCGATGAGCCAAAACGATTCGTTGCTGGCGCGCTTTTTCTTGAGGTCGTCGGTGAGCAGATCGGCGTTCATCTGCACCTTCAGAAACTGCATACCCGCGAGTTCCGGCTTCATCTCGTCAATATCCTTGGCGGCTTCCGGGTCGAACTGGAAGGCGGCGAAGACCAGCAGTTTCGGCTTAGGGACAAGCTGCTGGGCTTCTTCCCATGCCCGTTGCACTTGGCGCTGTTCCAGCGGCGCGTGTTCAGGGCCGAAGGAGACCACCACGCGCATCGGGCTGTCGGCCGGGCCGGTCTCGCGCACCGAATCGGCACCTTCGTCGCTGGGGCGCGTCTCGCCGTCGGCGTGCAAAAAGCGGCAGCCGGGCAGCGGCTCTAGGCGCGCGAAGCGGATGTACTGCCCCGCCTTGCCGCGGATGCCGGCGCGCAGCAGTTCGTCGCGCCATTCGGCCTGGCGCAGCGTCTCGCCCGAGCGGGCGATGGATGTGTCGGCTGGTTGGGATCTGGCTTCGAGAATCTCCTCCGGCGACTTGACCGCCGGCGCGGGCACCGCCTCCACGGTGAACGGGCCAGTGACGCGCACCTTCTTGCGGTCTACGAAGGGCTGGTCGTAGAGCGTCTCCTGCGGCGCATGGCGGGCGATCGCCTCATCCATGGCCTTTTGCATTGCGCGGCGGGCGGCGTGGAAGGCGTCGAAGGGCTTGCGGGCCGCTTCGGGCCAGTCGGCAGGGAACTCAAAGGGCACCTCCCACTCCACCAGCTCATTGACCTTGACCGCCTGGCCGGCGGGCATAGTGAAGGTGGCGCTGTCCGGCGCGGCAAAATCCACGAATTGCCCGGCGCGGCCGCCTTGCGTGACCTTGAAACGGGGATAGCCCTCACCCCCGGCCCACCTGCCCCCGTCAGGGGGTCTCCCAGCGGGAGAGGGGAGACGGAGCGCGGCGTTGAGGTCTGCCAGCGCCTGTTCGATGGCCGGGTGCATGCGGGCGTAGATGCCGTCGATCTCTGGGTTGTTGGCGATGGACTTGAGTGTCACATGCGGCACGGTCTTGTACTTGAAGCCGCTGCCCACCCCCTCTTCGGGATGCGCCAGCTCGTAGTAGTCGAAGACCGCGGTCATCAGGCGCTGGCGGGCGAGGGTGAGCGCCACGCGCGATGTGTCGCAGGTGATCCAGCGCCGGCCCCACTGCTCGGCCACATAGGCCGTCGTGCCGCTGCCGCAGTTGTGTACGGCGCAGACTTCCGTTATAAACGAGTGAGCGTCCTCTACTTCTAAATCGTAAACCTCTTCCTCGGACAAGTCTCTAACCACCTCCACAAGGCGCACGGGAACGCGGTCGGAACCGTGGAACAGGATGTCTCCCTCTTGTATCTGCTCTGCCTCCATCCACTGGGCATACTCTGGCGAAAGTTGCTCTTTACACGCCTGTCCAATAGCAGTGCAAACCCCTTCGAGATTATGCTCTACTTCTGCGGCGGGAACACGCAGCACTTTTAGATTCAGCGCGTGCATGAACTCATCGCGAACACGGTCATGTTCCATGGCGGCCGGAGTGCCATGAGCCATGGCGCCGTCCACTTCTACCACTAAGGCAGCTTCACGGCAATAGAAATCGGCGATATAGGGGCCAATAGGGTGCTGACGTCTGAAGGTAAAGCCCAACCCATTGCCTCGCAAGACTTTCCAAAGTTTCCGTTCAGGCGGAGTCATTTCCTTGCGGAGTATTTTGCTTCTGCCGCGCAGCGCTTTGGGAATACCGGACCAGTCGGAATGTCCACCCAGGCTGTGCGGTCGTCTGTGGGCCAACACCCTGTGATCGGGCGTAAGCCATAGGGTTTGCCCGCTAAGGTCGTGCCGGATGCCGATCATCACGCTGCGATACATTCGCCGTATCGTGCGCACGACGCGATGGGGCAAGCCGTCATGCGCCAGCAGGTAGTCGCCGGGGTGGATGTCTTCGATGGCGATGAGGGTAGCCCCCCTGTCATCCCCCCGCACGCGGGGGGATAGGGCTTCTCCCTCCCCACACGTGGGGAGGGTCGGGGAGGAGCCGCAAACCCACACCCTCGTCCCCTTCCGCACACAGGTCGGGTCGAACACCAGGTCGCCAAGGTCGGTGGTCAGCGGCAGTATCATTCCAAAGGTTGTCAATCTGCTGGAGAGGAAAATCATCAAAGCATTGCTTGTATCTTGGAATGTTGCCGGTGTCGTATAGTCTGCAAGCGGTAATAAGGCGTTGCATTCCCTCCCTATGTGTGCGCCAGCTTTTCCTTTGTGCGGATATGATCCTTCCTGAGAACTCAAAGTCATAGGTGCAAGACTCGGTGTAACCAGAAGACTTGAGGTCACCCAAAGCCAGCCTCTTTGATCCTTCAATTTGGTCAAGCTCGGTTGACAATGCACGAATTGGTTTTACCTCTCCACTCGGCAACTCTACGAATCCAAACCAGGATTCATCAAGACTCTTCTCCGTGTAAAGCTGCCTATATTTCACGCCCTCCCTGTTTTTTGCATACCAAATTAATGATATCGTGAACTCTCGGTAATTCTCCAAACCCAAGAGGCGATGTTTTGCGGAAAGATATTTGTCTTACAAAATTCCCCGCCCCGAACACCTCATCCATCAACTCCCGCACGTGGTGCACGTTCTCGTCACTGATCTGCACGAAGATGCTGCCGCTCTCGGTCAAGAGTTCCCGCGCCAAAAGCAGCCGGTCGCGAAGATACGTGAGGTAGGAGTGGATGCCCAGCTCCCAAGTATCGCGGAAGGCGCGGATCTGCTCCGGCTCGCTAGTTAAGTCCTCGTCCTTGCCGTCCTTCACGTCGCGTTTGTTGACGAAGGGCTGGAAGTTGGAGCCGTAGCGGATGCCGTAGGGCGGGTCAATGTAGATCATCTGCACCTTGCCGGCCATGCCCTCCTTTTCCAGCAGCGAGTTCATCACCAGCAGCGAGTCGCCGGCGATGAGGCGGTTGCTCCAGTCGTGCTTGTGTTGGTAGAATTCGACGGCCTTGTGCAAGGGTTCTTGGCGCTCGACCTCGAACAACCCCAGTTGCACCGGTTCCTGTTGCCCATTTTTCTTGCGCACCGCCTCGATAATTGTGCGCGGGTCAATGCGCTCGTGGACGTGCAGGGAGACGGTAGGAACTTCAAACGAGGTATGCTCGGCTTTGCCCGCCCAGACCAGTTGCGGGTCGAGGTGCGGGTCGTAGGCGTAGCGCTTTTTCTGCTGTCCGGTGTCGGGGTCGGTTTCGGGCGTGACCAGCCCAACGGGCGGGTTGTTGACGCGCGCTTTGTCCCGATGCTCGTAGGGTGCGATCGGACGCTTGGTCTCGGTCTTCTTTTTTCGGGCCATCAAGTCCTGTCTGCAGATTGGTGGTTTTGAAAGCTAAACAGTAATTAAACTGCAATAGTAGATACGTATGCAAGGACTTAATTTGTAACGATAAACAGCATAGAGACCCCATACTTAACCTGCTATCTAAGCAAAATACCCAAACAGAACAATGGCCTGAGTATCGAAAGTGAGTGCGCTTTTACCTGCATTTCTGCAACAAGTATGAGTCGGATTCTGGCAGCCTGCACTAGCTTCCAAGAGACAGACGGTGAAATAACAGGCTGAAGCCCAGCAGTCGATTGGTTATTACAGACCCCTCCTCTCGCCATTTAGTCAACCAAGGGGAAAAGCCCACTCCGAAACCATGGAATCTGTCACTGCTGATGAGAAATCAGGTGCTCCCATTACGGAAGTAATACCAATTAAACTATCTTTCAACGTTTCTGCGATGAAAGTTAATCAGGAAACAGTTTTTGCAAAGCCTCCTCTAGGGTAGGTGCCATCACAATCCGCTGGTTATCCATAACAATGACCCGTGCCAAGGTGGGCAGTTGATTTTGATCGGCTTCGAGGTAAATGGGTTCGACGTAGAGGAGCGATCGCTCGATGGGGATAATGAGGAGATTGCCCTGCACCGATCTTGACCCTTGGCGATTCCAGAGGGAAATTTGCTGTGAAATCATTGGGTCTTGATTGATCCGCGCCTCCATTTGTTCAGGGCCAAAGACCAGTTCTTGCTTGGGAAAGACGTACAGCAGGAGCTTGCCATAGTTTTGACCATCGGAGCGAGCCGCTAGCCAACCAATGAGGTTGGGACGATTCACGGGCGTAAAAGGAACAAGCAGAATAAACTCCTCAGTGTAGCCAATGGGCAGCTTGGTAATCAGATAGTAAGGGGCAACGGCTTGGGGCTTTTCGCGGTAGATCTCCTTGGGAATTTGCCAGAGGTCTTCGCGGTTGTAAAAGACCACGGGATCCGTCATGTGGTATTTCAGGAGTTGTTCCGACTGCACCTGCATCAAATCAATGGGATAGCGAATGTGGCGGTAGAGGCGGTGGGGCATGGCACTCAGGGGATGAAAGAGGGTTGGAAAAACCCGCTGCCACGTGCGAATTATGACATCGTCGGGTTCCACCACATAAAACGTGACATCGCCGTTATAGGCATCCACCACCACTTTGACAGAGTTGCGAATGTAGTTAAAGGAGTGCTCGCCGGGATCGCCATAGGGATAGTAGCGACTGACGGTATAGGCATCAATAATCCAGTAGAGATAGCTCACCCCTGTGGCGCTAGGACTGGCGGCAATGTCCTGTTCAGAGCGTGGATCGGCGACCACAAGGTAGGGTTCACTGTCAAAACGTAAAAAGGGGGCGATCGCCCGCACCCGCTCTTGAATTAAGCGGCGAAAAAGTACCCGTGAGTCCGGTCGTAAATTGGGGGTCAACAGCAGTTGCCAGTCACCAAAATAGACACCGTAGACCAAGCGCCGCCACCAACTGGCAATGGGAACCCCCCCCGTACCGTCGTAGTGGTTATAGACATTTTCGGCGCCACGGGGAAAATCCAGCTCTGGAACCACCGAAGGGGCAAAGACATAGGTATGGGTGAGTTCACCGTAGTAGATCCGGGGGTAGAAAAAGGGAATGCTTTCACGGATTTGCGGCGGATCGACCAGTAGCTCACCCGTATCGCCAATATCGCGGACAAAGTATTTGGGCAGACCATTGGCTTCGGCGGTATTCACGGGACTCATGGTGAAGCCATAGCCGTGGGTAAAGACCAAGTGCTCGTTAATCCAAGTACGGGCAAAGCGCTGAACCGCACTGTAGTCCACTTCGCGAGCGGCAATGAGGACTTGGCGAATTTCTGATTGGTCTTGCTCAGGGGATAGTTTGAGATAGTAGCGATCCAAAAAGGCCGCTGGAAACCGATAGTAGGAGCGCAGTTGTTGCAGTTGCCGGTTCGTTTCTAAAAGGGGGCGGGTATCCCAAAGGCGGATATTGCGGGTGGTGGCGGCGTTGGCAGCAATGATCTCGGCGTTGAGGTTATTTTCCGGCTGAAAGGGTTCGACCCGCATTTTTTCAAGGTTAAAGCCTTCGCGGGTGTGGGTAATGGTGCGTTGAATGTAGGGGAGTTCCCGTTGCAGTTGATTGGGTTGAACAATGGCCGCTTCAATGGCTGTGGGCAGGAGCCAATCGGCAATCAGGATGACCACTAAATAGCCCAATGTAAAGCCAAAGAGGCCGGGGGCGATCGGTCCTAGCCGCCGCTGCCCTTCGCCGCCCCGTCGAATCGCTGACCAAGCCAGTAAACAGGCGACGCCAAAAGCCGAGGCTGAAAGCCAACCATAGAGGGGTAAGCGTACAGTGACGTCGGTATAGCCGGCGCCAAAGGCAGCCCCATTGGTCGAATAAAGAAGTTTGTAGCGTTCTAGCCAGAAGCTAAAGGCCACTGTGGCAAAGACAAAGGCGCTTAAGCCCTGTAAATGCCGCCGTTGCGATCGCACGAAGCCGAGGAATTTGCCATGACTGAGACTTTCATTGGCAAGGAGATAACCCAAGGCCGTTCCCCCTAAGCCGACAACACTGAGGTTCACCAGCCATAGGCGCAACAATTCCCACAGGGGCAGCTGAAACAGGTAAAAGCTCATCGAATGGTGAAAGAGGGGCTCGGTGTGGGGATCACTGGCGGCAAACAGTCCCTTGAGCACCACCGGCCAGCTCAGGCAGGCGATCGCCCCCATGGCAACGCTCAAGAGAATTGCAACCCCCTGAAAGAGGCGCAGGGGCAACCACAACCCCAGTACCAATGCCGCCAAACTCGGCACGAGTAGCCAAGGATTCTGCACCACTAGAAGTGATAGCTCTGCCACCCGCCAGACACTCAATTGCGGCAGCAGAGGGCTGTTAAAGGTGATTTCTGAACGCTGTTGCCACAGTTGCAGCGCGATCGCCCCAATGTGGTAAGTAGCAACAATTAGCAGCCAAGTTAAACCGCTAGCACACAACAAAAGCCGCCACAGCCCCAGCCCCCGATAGGTACTCTGGGCGGTCAGGGTGGGCTCGAGGGTCACGGTGCGTTGCCGCAGGAGCCAGTGTTGCTGCCAGCCATAGAACAGTGCCGATGCCCCCGCAACCGCCAGAAACAGTACAGCTTGGACACTCCAGCGCTGCCAGACCACCGCCAAATAGCCCAGTTGATCAAACCAGAGACTTTCGGCAATGAAGCGACACAAGCCAACCCCAAGGGCGATCGCTAGAACCAGACCACCCAGCCAGCGCAGCCAGCGGGGCATCAACTGTACAAGAGGGAGTGACGGCATCAACCTCGAAAAATCGTTAAAACTACGGTACAGTGCAGCTAGATGCTTTCCTAAGGCCAGTTTAGCGATTTAACCATGTTCTTGCGCTCACTACTTGTTGCCCTTTTGAGTTTGATTCTGTTTCTGAGCCCATCAGTTCCCAGTTGGGCTCTCGGGGGTGAATTGCCGCCCCTCAATGCCCCAGCACCCGACTTTTCTCTTCCCAGCAGTGTCGATGGCCAGCCGATTTCCCTGAAGGATTATCGCGGCAAGTGGGTGGTGCTGTACTTTTACCCCAAGGACTTTACCGCTGGCTGTACCCTCGAAGCCCAACGCTTTCAGCGGGATATTGAGCAATTTCATGCCCACAATGCTGAAGTCATTGGCGTCAGTGCCGACTCCGTGGACTCCCACGAAGATTTCTGTGACAGTGAAGGCTTGACCTTTCCCCTCCTCTCTGACCCCGATGGCCGCGTCAGCAAGGCCTATGGCTCCTGGTTGGGGTTTGTCTCGCTGCGCCACAGTTTCATCATCGATCCTGAGGGGATATTGCGCGAGCGGTTTGTCAAAGTGAATCCCGCGATCCACAGTCAGGAGGTACTGGCTCGCCTAGAGGAACTGCAACAGCAAGTTTAGGCCTCTATTGCTGTGGCGGGGGTTCAGGGGTTGCTGGAGATTCCTTTTGCACCTGCTGCGCCGCCTGCTGAATGGCATCTTTATACTTGGCGGGTGCAAGTTCCACGGCTTTGGCATACAGAGGCGCAGCTTCTGTCTTTTTCCCCTGTTCCGTCAGTGCCATCGCTTGGGCAAGCACCGGGCGAAAATCGTTGGGGTTTTCTTTGCCCAGATTTTGGAAGAGGGTCAGCGCCTCATCGTAGCGTTTTTGCGCCATATAGACATCGCCAAGGAGAAGTTGTACCGCCGTGACATCGACGCTCCCTGGTTGGACTTTGTTGGCTTGCTCTGCCCCTTGGAGGGTCTCTTCAATGAGGCCAATGGCCGCTTGGGGACGATTTTCCTTCAAGTAGAGATCCACTAAAGCCCGCAGGGCATTGAGATTGCCGGGGGATTTGGCCAGAACCCCCTGAAAGGTTTGGGCAGCCCCCTCGCGATCGCCCGTTTGCTGCTGTGCCTGTCCCAGCAGAATCGCATAATCTGTTTGTTCGGGGCGCTGAGCAGCTAAGCGGCGCAGGGGGTCAATGACGCTAGCAATTTCTCCTTTGCCCAGTTGAATCAGTTGCAGCCGAGCCAGCACCAACCCTTCTAAGGCTGTGGCATTGTTGGGTTCACGCTCCAGCACCAGTTGGTAGCCTTTTTCTTGGGCTTGCAGTTCGGCAACTTTGTCAGTGGCGGCAGGACTGGTCACGGGGCTTGGCGTGGGTTGCGCTGGGCTAAAGGCACTGCTGAGCAGGGGCATCACCGAAATGGCAATGAAAGGAACCACGCCCAACAGCAAAACCAAAAGGGTGAGCCACTTCTTGCGCATTGTGCCTCCTTGAGGGTGCCCAGCATTTCCAGTGCCAGTATGATTCTAGCCTAGGAGCCGAGGGGAATCACGGCCAATTTTCAGGTCGGCCACCTTCCCCCTGTTAAAATTTGAGCAATTCCTCGGAGAGCTGCCATGGGTGAACTAACGCCAGAAACCATCAATTGTGCAGAGGCCTGTGTCAATGGCTGTGTCTTGGGCGATCGCTGTCCCAACCGTGAGTACATTGCTGCCGCCACCAAGTTTATGAATGATACGCCCCTCGATCAAATTCTGCAAATTGCAGCGGATAGCTATCCCAAACGTCTTTTGGCCGCGATTGAGCGCGATCGCCAGCGAGCGGCGAACCCACCTCAAGAATAACTCGAGCAATTCATGTCTCGTCTGCGTGCATTGCAGGGGTACCTGCTCCTGCGGCTTTTACTTGCGCCGCTGATGCTGTGGACGATTGTCACCGTCGTCTTTTTGCTGCTGCGAGCCACGCCGGGGGATCCCGTGGATGCGATTTTAGGTCCCCGTGCCCCGGTGGCTGTCAAGGAAGCCTTGCGAGAACAATTGGGCTTGGCTCAACCCCTGTGGCAGCAATACTTGACTTACTTAGGGCAACTCCTGCGATTTGATCTGGGAACCTCCCTCACCAGTCAAGGGGAAGCCGTCACGAGTATCATTGCTCAGCATTTTCCTGCAACGGCAGAATTAGGCCTCGTCAGTCTAGCGATCGCCTTTGGTTTAGGGGTGCTCATTGGCAGTCTGGCTGCGGTCAAATCTGGCACTGCTTGGGATATCGGAGGGCGTCTCTTTGGCATCATCACCTATGCCTTGCCCCTCTTTTGGCTGGGGATGCTTTTGCAACTGCTCTTTGCGGTGAATCTGCGTTGGCTTCCCTTGGGTACCCGCTACCCAATCACGGAAACACCCCCCCAAGGTCCCACAGGGCTGTACCTGCTGGATGCGCTCCTGAATGGTAATCTCCACCAACTGGGAACTGCTTTTAGTTACTTGCTCCTGCCTGCGTTGACGCTGGCGATCGTCCTCAGTGGTATCTTTGAGCGCATTGTGCGGGTGAATCTCAAGCAAACCCTAGTGGCCGATTATGTGGAAGCCGCCCGTGCCCGTGGTATCCCTGAGCATCGGATTCTCATTCACCATGCCCTCAAGAATGCCTTGATTCCAGTGATCACGGTTTTGGGGCTGACCCTTGCCAGCCTCTTGGGGGGAGCCGTGTTGACAGAGGTGACGTTTTCTTGGCCGGGGCTGGGTCAGCGACTCTACGAGGCCATTGCTCTGCGGGACTATCCAACCGTACAGGGCATTGTGGTTTTCTTTGCCGTGATTGTGGTTGCCGCCAGTATTCTCATTGACTTGCTCAATGCTTGGATTGACCCCCGCATCCACTACTAACTTTTTGGCATCTGCCGATAAAATAAAGAACAAGCACGTAATAAAACTTAACATTAGGAGGTTATCCCCCATGGCTTTAGCCGTTGGTACACCCGCCCCTGCCTTTACTGCCAAAGACACCCATGGCAATACGGTGTCCCTCAGCGACTTTGCGGGCAAAACTGTGGTGCTCTACTTCTACCCTAAGGATGACACCCCCGGCTGCACCAAAGAGGCTTGTAGCTTCCGTGACAACTATGCTGCCTATCAGGGCAAAGAGATTGTCGTTTTGGGGGTGAGTACCGATGACGAAACCTCGCACCAAAAGTTCACTGAAAAATACAACCTCCCCTTTCCCCTCTTGGCAGATGTGGACAAATCCATTATCAAGGCCTACGACGTGGATGGTGGCGGCTACGCCAAGCGAGTCACCTATGTCATTGATGGCAATGGCATTATTTCCCACGTCTATACCAGTGTGAAAACCGATACCCACGCCACCGACATTTTGGCAGATCTTGGTCTGTAAGGGTTTCCAAGAGTGATGTTTCGGCGGCTAGAGCAGTTCTAGCTGCCTTTTTTCATCCAACGGAGAGAGAGGGATTCGAACCCTCGGTGGCATCCCTGCCACACTCGATTTCAAGTCGAGCGCATTCGACCACTCTGCCATCTCTCCCAGTATCCTATATTGTACCCTCAGCTAGGATAAGGTAGAGCCACAAGAAGTCGCTGCCGGAAATACTCCCATGAGTTTTAGCCCAGAATATTTCATGACAACAGAACCCCTAGCCCATAACCAGCAAAAGATGGAAAGCTATTTTGGGGATTTTTTTGGCCTGATGCGGAAGGCACTCGTTGCTGGTGGCTCAGAGCTGGGGTTAGGAATGACCCTATTTTCTCTAGCCGTAAGTATTCGCGCTACTCGGATCATTGAAATTGGACGTTTTAAGGGCTTTTCAACTCTCTGTCTAGCAAGTGCCCTACGATTCATTGATATTGGCTGGCAAGAACCACAACAACATAAGCAGCGACCTGACATCAATTACAACGAATTTGAAGCGCCGAAAAAACGACAACTGCTTTCAATTGATCCATTTCCAACCAAGGAAGCTGAGGAATTAATTCTTGAAGCAAATCTTGAAAACTATGTTGAATTTATTAATACCCGTTCAGATGAAGTCACGATTGACGGTTTAGTTGATCTCATTTTTATTGATGGCGATCATAGTTATGAGGGGTGCAAAGCGGATGTTTTTAATTATGTGCCTTGGTATTTACGACCGGGTGGCTACTTTATTTTGCATGATTACTATGGCTGGTATGATGCTGAAGGTAATAATAACTCACCCGTGAAGCAAGTTATTGATGAATTGATTGCAGAGGAACTATTTGAGCATATCTTAATTGATACTGGCTATCAATCTTTTACCGTCTTTAGAAACCCCAATCCTTAGTAGACCGCTTTCCTTAGCTTCTATGAGATCAACCCTAACTCTGAGATAGATATTCGTTAATGTTCAGTTCATCACTAACATTGATATTGGGATTTTCCTCATCGGGATAGAATACAATTTCTAATCGCACTCTACCCTTATGCCAACCCGTCTTATCGAGCATCATAACTCTTGCTGAGCAACCTCTAACTAATGGTGGAATCAATCTAGCATCATTAAAAATAAGATTTAGAAATTCTCCTGGATAAGTAATATCAGTATTACGGTGTTTGTAAATAATTCTTGAGTTATCATCTTCATTCGGGATAAAACGAATGACCTCTTCGCGATCAAGAACATGGCAGTTTGTACCCATAAGTGCTGGTACACATTTTATTGAGTCTTTCACTTAGTATAGCCTAATCCTTGTCAAAATTAGGTTTCCTGCCTCGCTGATGGCAACAATTTGGCGATCGCGCCCAAACAAGGCACATCCCACCTGTAATGACCGCCCCATGGGAGCAGCACAATGGGCATGGATATAGGTAATGGCGCGCTCATCAATGCGGTTGGCAATGTGGCTGAGAATCTCAGGCAAGGCTTGGGGAGCCATTGTTGCTAAAAATTTGAGGGCAGCTTCAACCGTTGGTGCTTGCCACACCTGATGCAGAATCTCTGGGTCTAAACCTGCAAGGGCACAAAAGGCGGTGAGAATTTCTTGGCGAGCATCCGCAAGGTGGTGATGGGTATGGAAAATGCCGCCAGCGAGTTTAATTAATTTGCCGTGGTAACCCAAGAGGAGCAACTGTTGAACCTTGTGTTGAGCAGCGGCCACCAGCATTGGCCCTAGCCAATTGGCAGTTTTTACACACAGGGAAGGGGGAATCTGGAGTTGCTGCGCCACCTGAAGGCCGTTCTCGCCAATACAAAAGACGAGGATGGGAGATTTTGCTGCCTTCTGGGCTAAGTCCTCGCGATAGCGATCCAGTTGCTCCGAGGCTGTGAGGGGTTGGGCTAAGGCAGTGGTTCCCAGTAGGGAGAGTCCCTCAACAATGCCAAAAGCCGCATTCGAGGTGCGCTCTGCCAAATCTCGCCCTTGGGGCAGGAGAATCGTGACGGCGATCGCCCGCTCCTTAGGACAATAGAGCAACAGGTTAGTGGTTAACAACAAGCGGGCATAGCGGTAGATAGCTGCCTCGCCCGTGGCGCGATCGCGCCCAACCCCAAAGCCCCCCTCAATGTGAATTTTGGGAGCCGTTACAGGGTCTTGCCAGCGCACCCAAGCCCAGATCGGGGTATGGCGGGTGAGATCAAGGGGATCACTGGGTTCACTGTAGGTAATGGCTAAGGCCTGCTGATCATCTAAGGATGCCCCTTGGGCAATGGATAGGGTTGCACAGCGATTGGGGCGTAGCAGCGCAAGGGTGACTTCCTTAGGACAGGTTCCTTCCGTAAGGCAACGCAATGCCGCCACCGCCGCCGCCGCCGCAAAAACTGGTAGCGTATAACCCACGGGTGTTAAGTAGTTAACTGAGCCAAACTAGTGCGAGCCGCTTCGGCAACCGCTTCCGCAGAATCAGTGGTTAATTGTTCAAGCAGGGGGCGAGCCTCTGGAGTGCCAATTTGGCCAAGGGCGATCGCTAGCCGATGGCGGACTTGCCAATCGGGATACTCGACAAACTGCCGCAGGTGGACAATGCTTTCTGGTTGTTTCAGTTCACCCAAGGAACCAATGGCGGCTAATTTCACCAATTCTTGGGGATTATTGAGGGCTTCCGTGAGCAGCCCAACAGCAGCAGGATTGCCTAGGGCACCCAAGGCGGCAATGATACTAAACTGCAACAGCCAATCATCGGTACTGTGGTAGGCCGTTTCTAAATCTTCAAGGGCAAAGGGAACTTGTAGGGCAGCCATCGCATCCGCTGCGGCAGCACGGACATCCGTTTCGCTGTCATGGAGCAGGCGATCGCGCAACAGGTCATGGGCTTGATTGAGATTGACGTGCCCAAGGCTGGCAATTTGACTCACCGCAGCGTAGCGGACACGGGAATTTTCATCTTGGCTGAGGGGTTGAATGAGCCGAAAGGCATCGTTGGGGTCAAGGCTACGCAGTTGATTGATGCCCCGCAGGCGATCGCCCACATCCGCCGAGGTAATGAGTTCCTGAATTGCTGCTGTGTCCACGCCAATATTCTCCACCTGATTCCTTTGATCCTACTGGGTTGCGTCACCCACAGAAAAGGGCAGAGCGATCGCGGCTTCAATTCTCTGCCCTCAGCTTAGGCGTTGTCACTGGGTTGTGCACTCTAGACCTGTTTTTCAGCCTCAGCAATTTGCAGCATCGTCTTCAGGACGGAGTCGGGGTTGAGGCTAATGGAGTCAATCCCTTGCGCCACCAAGAATTGAGCAAACTCAGGATAGTCACTGGGGGCTTGACCACAGATGCCAATTTTGCGCCCCTTGGCCTTCGCTGTTTGAATCGCTTGCGCCACCATGCGTTTGACCGCTTCATTGCGTTCATCAAACAGGTGCGCCACCAAGGCCGAATCGCGATCCAACCCCAGTGTGAGTTGCGTCAGGTCATTGGAGCCAATGGAGAAGCCATCAAAGACCTCGGCAAAGGCATCCGCCAACACCACGTTGCTGGGGAGTTCGCACATCACATAGACTTGCAGACCATTTTCCCCTTGCTTCAGCCCATGTTTGGCCATCTCTGCCAGTACTCGCCGTCCTTCCTCTGGGGTACGACAGAAGGGAATCATCAGAATCACGTTCGTCAGCCCCATCTCATCGCGGACTTTCTTCATGGCGCGGCATTCAAGGGCAAAGCCTTCGGCATAGTTGGGGTCGTAGTAACGGGAGGCGCCCCGCCAGCCAATCATTGGGTTTTCTTCATGGGGTTCAAACTGGCGACCGCCCAAGAGGTTGGCGTACTCATTGCTTTTGAAGTCGGACATGCGCACGACCACAGGCTTGGGATAAAAGGCGGCAGCGATCGCCCCAATCCCCTGAGCCAACTTATCGACAAAGTATTCCGCCTTGTCGGTGTAGTTTTGAGTCAGCTCGGCAATTTTCAGCTTCGCCACCTCATCGGTCAACTCATCGTAGTGGAGCAATGCCAAGGGATGGGTCTGAATGTGGTTAGCAATAATGAACTCCATACGTGCCAACCCCACCCCATCATTGGGAATTGCCGCCAAGCTGAAGGCTTCCTCGGGGTTACCCACATTCATCAGGATTTGGGTGCGGGTTCGCGGCAGATTTTCCAGAGCCACTTCCTCCACATGGAAGGGCAGTAATCCCTGATAGACGTGCCCCTCTTCCCCTTCTGCACAGGAGACCGTGACCTCAACACCATTGGGAATGGTTTCGGTGGCATCGCCACAACCGACAATCGCAGGAATGCCCAACTCACGGGCAATAATCGCCGCATGGCAGGTGCGTCCCCCCTGATCGGTGACAATGGCACTGGCTTTTTTCATGATGGGCTCCCAATCGGGATCCGTGCGGTGGGTCACCAGCACTTCCCCCGCTTGGAACTGATCGATATTGCGGACATTGAGAATGACGCGGGCACGGCCTTGGCCAATCATTTCGCCAACTGCCCGACCTGTGGCAAGGAGCGTTCCTTTTGCTTCAAGATGGTAGCTGCGCAGCACGTTCGTGGCTTTTTGGGATTGGACAGTTTCGGGGCGCGCCTGCACGATAAAGAGTTCACCTGTGAGGCCATCCTTTGCCCACTCAATATCCATCGGGGTGTAGGTTCCCCGCAAAGCAGAGTAGTGCTCCTCAATGAGGCAGGCCCAGCGGGCTAGGGTGAGGATTTCTTCGTCGCTGAGGGCAAATTGTTTCCGCAGGGGCTCAGGCACGGGTTCATTGCGGGTGAGCTTCGTCCCGCCAAGGGCATAAACCATGCGAATTTCTTTGGTGCCGAGGGCTTTTTTCAGGATCGGCTTATAGCCCGCCTTCAAGGTTGGCTTAAAGACCAAGTATTCATCGGGGTTGACGGCGCCTTGAACAACGTTTTCACCCAAGCCATAGGCGGCCGTGATCAGGGCAGTGTCCTTAAAGCCCGTTTCTGTGTCAATGGAGAACATCACCCCAGAGCAGGCCAAGTCGGAGCGCACCATTTTTTGCACCCCCACCGACAGGGCCACATTGAAGTGGTCAAAGCCTTTGATCTGGCGGTAGGAGATCGCCCGATCCGTAAAGAGTGAGGCAAAGCAGCGATGACAGGCGTCGAGAACGCCCTTGAGACCATGGACATTGAGGTAGGTTTCCTGCTGACCGGCAAAGCTAGCATCGGGCAAATCTTCAGCGGTGGCACTGGAGCGAACCGCCACGTCCGTATTCGGGCCATAGCGATCGCACATTTTTTGGTAGGCGGCAGCAATCGCATCCGTCAATTCTTGGGGAAACGGCGTGTGCAAAATTAGCGAGCGAATCGCTTGCCCCACGCGGTGGAGTTCTGTGACATCCTCGACATCGAGACCTTCAAGGAGCCGCCGCAGTTGGGTATCAAGATTTCCCGCTTGGATAAAGTAACGGTAGGCATAGGCTGTGGTCGCAAAACCATCGGGGACATTAATGCCTTTGGGCGTCAGTTGTTGGAGCATTTCCCCCAAGGAAGCGTTTTTGCCCCCCACTAGGGGCAGGTCTTTGCAGCTCAAGGAATTCAGTTCTAAAACAAACGCTGTTTCCCGATGGGTCACTTCACTGGTTGGTCTAGGGATGGATTGAGTCATTGTTATGCTCCCAAACATTAAGTTTCATTGATTAAATTGCCGTTTGCTGTCCCTCTGGGGATGCAACAGCAGTGCTTGAGCCGTTAAAGTTTTGAGTGTCTTTGGCTCCCTTTGCTATCGTGAATCTGTGAATCACCTAACTGCACGCAATTCCCAAGTCAGACTTGTCCGTTGCCAAACGCAGGCTGCTCCTTTGCTCAAACACTGGGTAAAGCACGCAACACATTTCCAACGGAGACTGGATAGGCAAAGTTTGCAGCGGTCATCATCTGCACGGTGGTTAAATCACTATTGCCCTATATCTCCATTCTGAAACAGAAAAATTGGCTTTGTTTGTTGCTTAACAATCCCTTAAATTCGTTAGGATTCCAAATCACGATGGGTAAAGGGTTTGGCATTGGCGCCGCTATAGGTTGCCACAATGTGGCCATTCCCCACCAGTTGGTATTTGTAGGTAACTAATCCCTCTAGCCCCACCGGGCCTCGCGGCGGTAGTTTGTGGGTACTGATACCGACTTCAGCGCCAAAGCCATAGCGGAAGCCATCGGCAAAGCGGGTGGAGCAATTGTGAAAAACGCCAGCGGCATCCACCTCTTGCAGAAAACGGGCGGCGGCGGCAGCATCCTCGGTAACAATGGCTTCAGTGTGCCCCGATCCATAGGTGGCAATGTGATCCAGCGCGGCATCGAGATCCGGAACGACTTTGATGGAGAGGATCAAATCGCAGTATTCTGTCGCCCAGTCGGCTTCACTGGCAAGGGTCATGGGCACAAGGTGGCAGGCGATCGCGTCCCCCCGCAATTCCACCCCTGCTTTCTCAAGGGCAGCAGCCACTTTGGGTAAAAAGGCCTCGGCAATGCCCCGATGGACAAGAAGCGTCTCAATGGCGTTACAGGCAGCCGGGTACTGGGTTTTGGCGTCGAGGGTAATGGCGATCGCCTTCTCCAGATCTGCAGCGACATCCACATAGAGATGACACAGACCATCGGCGTGCCCCAGCACAGGAATCCGCGTGTTGTTCTGGATATAACGTACAAATTCATTGGAACCCCGCGGAATGATCAGATCAACCCATTGATCCAGTTGCAGCAATTCCGTAATTTCTGCCCGCCGCATCAGGAGGGCGATCGCCCCAGCGGGCACTGCCGACTTTTCTAGCCCTCTGTGAATGGCCTGCATAATCGCTTGGCACGAGCGACTCGCCTCCTGTCCTCCCTTGAGAATGGCGCCATTCCCCGATTTAATTGCCAAGGAAGCGATCTGCACGACGGCATCGGGACGCGCTTCAAAAATTACCCCCAGCACCCCCAAAGGGCAGGTGACGCGACTGAGAATTAAGCCTGTATCCAATTCGCGATGGAGTTGGCGCTGACCCAGAGGATCCGCAAGGGCCGCCACTTGACGCACCCCGGCGATCGCCGCCGCTAGTTTACTGGGACTCAGTTCCAACCGCGCATAGAGAGAAGGATTGAGCTGATTGGCCTTGGCCTGCTCACAGTCGGCAGCATTGGCCGCCAGAATCTCCTCCCGCGCCGCTTCAAGGGCACAGGCCACCTGCTCTAGGGCATCATTGCGGCCAGTGGCATCCAGCTGAGCCAACAGACGCGCCTGCTCATGAACTTCTTTGACCCGTTGCACGAGGGGAGAATCTGCCATAGGGGTTGCCAATTCCAAAGACGTATAAGAGCGATCGTACGCCAAATTGTCCCGCACTTGTGGTAGGTTAACGGCAATTGCGTTGCCCTAGAATTGGCCAAAAAACAGGTTCAGGAGGATCATGCGAATTCTATTTGTTGCTGCTGAGGCGGCACCGCTGGCGAAAGTGGGGGGCATGGGAGATGTGGTGGGTTCCCTGCCCAAGGTGTTACGCCGCATGGGACATGATGTGCGCATCTTTATGCCCTACTATGGCTTCTTGCCCGACAAGGTGGAGATTCCCAAGGATCCCATCTGGATTGGCCATGCCATGTTTCAGACGTTCCATGTCTATGAAACGGTGTTGCCGGGGTCGGACGTGCCCCTTTACCTGTTTGGCCATCCCTGCTTTAATCCCCGCCGCATCTACTACGGGGAGGATGAGGACTGGCGGTTCACCTTCTTTGCCAATGGGGCAGCGGAATTTGCTTGGAACTACTGGAAACCCCAGATTATCCATTGCCACGATTGGCACACGGGAATGATCCCAGTGTGGATGCATCAGGATCCCGACATCACCACTGTGTTCACCATTCACAACTTGGCCTATCAAGGGCCCTGGCGGTGGCGCCTCGAGCAAATTACTTGGTGTCCGTGGTACATGCAGGGGCACAATACGATGGCAGCAGCACTGCAGTATGCCGATCGCGTCAATACGGTTTCGCCCACCTACGCCGAACAGATTAAAACCCCCGAATATGGTGAGAAATTGGAAGGGCTGCTGTCGTTTATTAGTGGCAAGCTCTCCGGCATTCTCAATGGCATTGATACAGAGGTCTTTGATCCCAGTACCGATCGCGCCCTTGTGCAAAACTACACCGTAGATACCCTTGAGCGGCGTAAGGCCAACAAAATTGCGCTCCAAGAGGAACTGGGGTTGGAGGTGAATTCCGGTGCTTTCTTGGTGGGGATGGTCACCCGCTTGGTGGAGCAAAAGGGGTTGGATCTGTTGATTCAGGTGCTGGATCGCTTTTTGGCCTACACCGATAGCCAGTTTGTCCTCTTGGGAACGGGCGATCGCTACTACGAAACCCAAATGTGGCAAATTGCCTCACGGTTTCCGGGGCGCTGTAGTGTCCAGTTGCTCTACAGTGATGTCCTGTCGCGGCGGATCTATGGCGGTGCCGATGCCTTCATCATGCCGAGTCGCTTTGAACCCTGTGGCATTGCTCAGATGATTGCCCTGCGCTATGGCTGTGTACCAATTGTGCGCCGTACCGGTGGCCTTGTGGATACCGTCTTTCACCATGACCCCGAGAAGCAAACGGGAACGGGCTACTGCTTTGACCGCTATGAACCCCTTGACTTCTACACCTGTCTAGTGCGGGCGTGGGAAGGGTATCGCTACAAACGGGAGTGGCACACCCTCCAGCAGCGGGGTATGCGCGAGGACTTTAGCTGGACAAAATCAGCACTAGCCTACAATGCCCTCTATAACTCCATTTATGGCTTGCCGCCAGAGACCATGCCCAATCCTAGTCCAACCCTAGTACCGGCAACGACCTGATCCTCAGGACGATGTAATGTGTGGTCATTATTGCCTACGAGTACATTGATCCCCTCTGGCAGCCCCTCCCCGATCCCCAAGGGTGGGGGCAGGAGATTGACCACTGGGTACTGGATGTGGAGGCTGCTCGGCCGCAGTTGCGGTACTGGTTGCAGCGGTTAGCACCGGGCTATTGGCTGTTGCACCAATTAAGTGCCCTTGGCCAAACGGTGATGGAAGTGAGCGATCGCCTGCGGCAACTGGAGGCAGCGGGTATTATGGTGATTGCCCTAGCCGAAGGCTACGTAAGCGATCGCCCCCCCAGCGGAGATCAGCTGCTATCCCTTTGGGATCAAGTAAAGCAGCAACTCCATCACCACACTCTCTGCCATGGCCATGCCCGCAATCGCCTCAAGCACCGTCCGCCGCCGGGTCGTGCTCCCTATGGCTATCGCCGGGGCAAAGAGCACTATGTCATTGATCGAGCGGCAGCCGTTGTCGTCAAGGATTTTGTCGAGCATTTTCTCCTCTATGGCTCCCTCAGTGCAGCGGTGCGCTTTATTGCCACCACCCACCACAAGCAGATTAGCGTAGCGACCGGTCGGCGCTGGTTGACCCACCCCGTCTATCGCGGCCATCTCTACTACCAAGGGAAAACGGTGATTCCTCAGACCCATGCCCCCCTGATTGCCCCCGATGAAGCGGCTCAGGTGGATCGGCTGTTGCGACGCCAACGCTCTCTGCCTCGTCGCAGTGCTAGTGCCCCCCATCCTCTGGCGGGATTGGTGATTTGCCGCCAATGTCAGCAACGCTTTGGCCGGACTCAGGTGCAGCCTTACCGCCAACCGAGCCAATATGCCTACTTGCGTCCCCTGCACTGTCCCCTCTCCCCCAAATGTCGCAGCATTCCCTACGACGCGGCCTTGGCTGCTGTGATTGATCAAATTGCTGAGCGCCTGCCGCCCGCGATCGCCCAACTGTCGCTGCCGCCGCCACCGTTGACGGCTCAACTGCAAGCAATTGAAACCCAACTGCACCGCCTTGCCGAACTAGAAGCCCAAGGCCTCTTGGATCCCGAAACCGCTCAACTGCGCCGCTATAAACTGGCTGGGGAACGGGCACAAATTGAGGCACAGCAGGCCCAATTGCCCCCTAGTAATCTTTTGCAACTGGCGGTGACCCTTGGTCAGCCGCAATTTTGGTACCAACTCTCGGCAGCAGAGCAACGGTTCTATCTACGGGAGTTTTTACATGCCATAGCGGTCACCAGCCGCCCGCCACAGCCTTGGTCGATCCATCTGCAATTTATTTGGGAATCCCCCATTGGCAGTACTGCTTAGCCATTTCTAGCTGAGTTTTTAGTCACAAAAGACCAATCGCCATAGCCGCAAGTTGCAACTCAGAATTGCTGAAATACAAAGGCTAGTTTATAGATAGATAAAAAACACAGATAACAAGTCACAGGTGTAAGGGGTTATGACGATTGAACTCAGCGATCGCCAAAAACAAATTCTTGGCGCCACGATTAACCATTACATTGCCACGGCAGAACCCGTCGGCTCAAAAGCGATCGCCACGGAATACAACCTCAACGTCAGCCCGGCCACGGTGCGCAATACGATGCTGCTCCTCGAAAAAAGTGGCCTGCTTTACCAACCCCACACCTCCGCAGGGCGGGTGCCCTCTGATTCTGGCTATCGCGTCTATGTGGATGAACTGATCCAGCCCATTCCCGATGTGGCTCGCAAAGCCGAGAGTCTCTTGAGTGAGCGGTTTATCTGGGGGCAACAACGCCTTGAGGTGATCTTGCGGCAAGCGGCGCAGTTGCTCTCGGATCTCAGTGGTTACATTACCCTGATTACGCTCCCCAATCGTTTGGAGCGGCAGATTCGGGTGATTCAACTGGTCGCCTTGGATTCCCAGCAGGTGATGGTGATTCTTGTGCTCGATACCTACGAAACCCAGTCGGCACTGATCCAATTGGGGCAAGGGGAAGAGGATCCTGAGCTGCGGGAGCGCACCCTCCAGGTACTGACCAACTTCCTCAATCATCAGTTGCAGGGGCGATCGCTGGTGGAACTCAGTGCCATTGACTGGCAAAAACTGGATTTGGAGTTTCAGACCTACAGTCAGCAGCTTCAGACCCTACTGCGGCAGTTGAGCGATCGCTACAGCCACCAAGGCACTTCCTTTGTCATCAGTGGTCTTGCCGATGTTCTCCAGCAGCCGGAGTTTTCCCAAGTGGAGCAGGTGCAAATGCTACTGCATCTTCTCGAAGACCAACAGGATCAACTGGCTCCCTTGATCAGTGGCGATAGCCAAGCCCCCTCGCAGGTGCAAATCCGCATTGGCAGTGAAAATACCTTAGCGCCGATGCAGTCCTGTACACTGGTTTATTCCTGCTATTGCTATGGGGACTCCCCCGTGGGCAGTATTGGCATTCTAGGGCCGACGCGGATGCCCTATGCACGGATTATTCCCCTAGTGGCCACAGCGGCAGATTATCTAACCGAACAGGTGAGTCGCCGCAAGTAAGAAAATCAAAACATCCGAGAATTCTTGTGCAGTCAACGGCCGGCTTTATCATGCACAATAAACTATTGGGCTTTCCCAGTTGGAGATATTGAAATGCCGACACCCGCCTTGCTGGTTCTTGCCGATGGTTCAGTCTTTCGCGGTTTTTCCTTTGGGGCACCGGGAACAGCCATTGGCGAAGTGGTCTTTAATACCGGCATGACGGGTTATCAAGAGGTACTCACTGACCCAAGCTATTGTGGTCAAATCGTGACATTCACCTACCCTGAGTTGGGCAATACTGGAACAACGCCCGAAGACGATGAATCCGATCGCCCCCAAGTGCGCGGTGCGGTTGCTCGCCATATCTGTGACATTCCCAGTAACTGGCGATCGCAACAATCCTTACCTGATTACCTCAAAGCCCATCGCATTCCCGCCATTTACGGGATTGACACCCGCGCCCTCACCCGCAAAATTCGTACTGTCGGTGCCATGAATGGCGGCATCTCCACGGAAATCCTTGATCCCGTTGAACTGCTGCAAAAAGTCCTTGCCGCTCCCAGTATGCAGGGACAAAATCTAGCCAAGGTGGTGACCACCCGCACCCCCTATGAATGGACAGAACCGACGCCCCCGGCTTGGGAATTTCGTCCCCAAACAGCCACCGAAGAGCCACCCTTGACGGTTGTGGCCATTGACTTTGGCGTGAAGCGCAACATTCTCCGTCGCTTGGCTAGTTATGGTTGCCGTGTGATTGTTGTGCCGGCGGATACCCCAGCGGAAACGATTCTCAGCTATGACCCCGATGGCATTTTCCTCTCCAATGGCCCCGGCGACCCTGCGGCGGTTCAGGAAGGCATTGAAACCGCACGCAAATTACTGGCGGCTCAGCGTCCCATGTTTGGCATTTGTCTGGGGCATCAGTTGTTGGGACTTTCTTTGGGGGCGGAAACCTTCAAACTGAAATTTGGTCACCGCGGGTTGAACCAGCCCGCTGGCCTGACCCGGCAAGTGGAAATTACCAGCCAAAACCACGGCTTTGCCATTACTGAAGAATCCCTTGCCCAAACCCCCGTTGAGATTACCCACTTTAACCTCAATGACAAAACCGTTGCCGGTCTGAAGCACCAAACATTGCCGATTTTCTCAGTGCAGTACCACCCTGAGGCCAGCCCCGGCCCCCACGATGCTGATTATCTCTTTGGCGACTTTGTGGCGCAAATGCGTGCCTATCGTCAACAACACCCCCGCAGCCAATGAAAGGGCGATCGCTCACCCCCTATCTCTTTCTTGCCCCTGCCTTGGGGTTACTCACACTGACGGTCTTTTGGCCAGCCCTACAGGCCTTTTTCCTGAGTTTCACCCGCTATGAGATGGATCTCCTGAGTCCGCCTGTGTGGGTGGGATGGGCCAACTTTGCGCAATTGTGGCGCGATGGTGTTTTCTGGAAAACCTTGGCCAATACTTTCCTCTATTTAGTGGTCGTGGTGCCGATTCTGGCGATCGCCCCCCTGCTGTTGGCGATTCTGGTCAATCAACCCCTGCGGGGCATCCACTGGTTTCGTGCTGCCTACTACAGCCCCGTGATTATCTCAATGGTGGTGGCGGGGATTGCTTGGCGCTGGCTCTATGCCCCCAATGGCCTCTTCAATCAACTGGTACAGGGTCTGCATCTGCGGGACACCCCGATTCCTTGGCTGACAAGTCCCCAACTCGCCCTCTTTAGTGTCATGGCCGTCACGATTTGGAAAGGCTTGGGCTACTACATGGTGATCTATCTGGCGGGACTTCAGGGGATTAGTGGTGAACTCTACGAAGCGGCAGCACTCGATGGCAGTGACGGCTGGCGACAGCATTGGGATATTACCCTACCGCTGATGCGTCCCTATATTCTTTTGGTGAGCATTATCTCAGCAATTTCTGCCACGAAGGTCTTTGAAGAGGTCTATGTCATGACCCAAGGGGGGCCCCTCAATAGCTCCAAGACCATTGTTTATTATATCTACGAGAATGCCTTTCAGCGCTTAGAGATCAACTACGCCTGTACGATGGGACTGGTCTTATTCCTATTTATCCTGTCGTTGTCTCTCTTGAATCTCAAGTTTGGCCGACAGGTGGAAATGCCCCTTAGCTAACCACCTGCATGCGTTGAATCAACCATTGATTGCCGCGACGGGTAAAGGTGTAAATGACGCGGTAGGGATCACTATAGGAAATATCATTGCGTAGGGTTCCCTGTTCATAGAAACGGGCATCCTCATTGACTTCCACCAATACATCCACGCGATCGCTGCCTCGGGGACGGACTTCCTTCACTTCTAGGTTCCGCAGGGTATAGACCCAATGGCTACCCTCGGATTTTAAGCTCTGTGCCCGCGATCGCCAGCGGCTGAGTTCTGGCTCCGCCAAAATCGTTGCTAGTTTGTCCATCTCAAATGCCGTGCCAAGGGCTTGGGCTTTAATTTGCTGCCACGTGCGGAGACGATCGCGTGCCATCTCCGGCGTTAAGGTGGTGGCTAAGGTCGTTGGTTGTGGCGTTGGGGTTGGCGTTGCCACAGGAGTTGGCGTCGGGGTCACTGGCGGTGGTGGTGGTGGGGCTTCAGCCGTTTTGGCTGGCCAATAGACTTTTGCCAAGGCGCCTAACCCAACGAGAACAACCCCTGCACCCATCCAAAACCAAGTCTGACGTTTTTTGTGGTGACTGGTTGGAGGGCGGCGCCGTTTGCGAGTGGATGCTGGGGGCGTGTCGGTCTCCGTTGCGGTTGAAGAGCGGGTAGCAGCCGCTGCCGAAAAGCCTTGACCCAGCCCAGTATGATACTCCAAGGGCAACGTTTCCGCTGTGAAGGAGACGGGCGGCGGCACGGCCACCGTTGGTCTAATGACTTCGGGGAGGGCAGAGGCAGTGGTGCTGGGCGGTTCAGGGGCAAAGGAGTCGTCACTGAGAGCCTCTAAGTAGGTTTGGATATCGGGATCCGCAAAGTAGGCATCCAAGGCCACCGGCGTTTCCCCCAAATCCCGAAAAGCAGGATAAATTTCTTCCCGTAGCCATTGCTCTGTGTAGTAGTACAGGCCCGGCAGCAGATCGCTGGAGTCATGGGAATGACGGCGGATAAAGGCGAGACTCTGCTGATCTTGAGATTTATCGAGAGCGGCCAAGGCCTCAGCAGGTTGTCCCAACAGCAGTAAACAACTGGCCAGTTCGAGGTAGATGTCTTGATTGGGGGAGAGTCGCTCTAGTAAATCCTTGGCACGGCGAATATAGCTCGGCTGAAGTTCCTGTACGCCCCGTGCCACCAGCGCATGCACTGCCAGATAGGTCGCTACTGCTGAGGGACGGCGGGATTCTCGTTCAAAGAGTTCCTGTTGCTCTGCTACGGTGAGATGGCTGCGCAGTTGCAAAATAAATTTCAGAAAATCCTCAACCCCTAGGCCAGAGTGATCGTCATGGCGACCTTCAATGCCCCCGCGATCGCTGAGCATCTCCCGCAGCAATAAAATACCCCGCTGCCGATTCACACTATCGGATAGAGGCAGTGCCAGTAACTCCAGAATGCGGTAGGGACGCAGCCGATGCAGTTCCGTCTGCAACTGCTCTTGGAGGTCGGGAAACAGGTTCGCCCGCTGAAGTACCTCTAGACCGGCTTCGAGGCGAGAGGCGGCGGCTTGGTAGGACTGCCGCTGCCATTCCTCGCGTCCCAATTCCAAATAGGCCAAAGCCACAGTCAGCGTAATGTCAGCAACGGCGGCAGAGGAAGTATAGGGGCGGTTGAGATCAAAAGCATCCTCCTTTAGGAATTGTTCTCCCAGTTTGACCACTTGGGAGTAGTTCCCCAGTTCATAGAGCAGGAGGAGTGCCCCCGAAAATTGCTGATCACTAATTTCAAGGTGGGGAGCGGTGGCATCGGGATCCAACTGGGCAATCAAATCATCGGGAGCGACGGCACGGCAGTGGCGATCGTAGGCATGGCGCTGCTCAGGTTCTCGCAAAACCGCATAGGCTTGCTCAATGAGTTCACGACGGGTGGCAACGGTGGTGGGGGAGTGTTGATGGGTGGGCAGTTGCAACAGCCGATCCTGAAACGCTTGCTCGATTTGCTCCGGCGTTGCCTGAATTGGCACACCCAGCACTTGGTAATAGTCGAGGGGAATGCGCACCTGAACCCAAACCTCTAGAGATAAACCAGTCCATCAACCGCAACACGTGCCTTGATTTAGGAAGAACAGGGAACCCCTCCAAAAATGGCTAAGGGTTTAGAAATGACACCATAATCCTTTGGGAATAACCCTACAGAGGATTCCCAGAAAAAAGGGAGCATCAAGCGTTCTAGGATATCACAATTTTTGCCCCTCAGTGCGAGTTTGCGCAGAGATTGGCTGGCTTAGCCGCGCACTTTTGCTGTAAAGCCAGAGGCCTTAAATTGCTCCAACTGCAAAGGTGTTGGTTGGTCGTAGGGCACGCTAATGCGAATTTCAAAATCGCTAATGCCGGGTGGAATCACATCAATTGCCCCAACCCGTGTGCGGTTTTGCAACACTGGATTGCCATTGGCATCGTAGATGCGGCCAAAGACATCGGCATCCACCACTGTTTTGCCGGATTTATTCTCTGCTTTGCCAGTAATCAGGTAGCAGTTGGCCTTGAGGGTCGTGCCCCCGGGTGTGACTGAACCTTCACCAATTTCTGGCGGGCATTCGTGGTAACTGAGGTCAAAGAGCCGCACTTGAATAGCGGCGATCGCCGGCAGCGGGGCGATACTTGACCAGCACAGGACACTCAGGAGCAAACACACCACTCCTCGACGCAGATATGCCACAAACCGATTCGCACTCATGGTCATCGCTCAGCACTTCAACACGCCCCTATTATCCCACAGTGGTCAAAATCCACAGATCAACCGCTCCCAATAGCAGCGTAAAGACGGCCAAAATACCGTACATCCAAGGCTGAGCAAGGGGCTTAATCACCTCTGTGGGCAATCCCGTATGAGCTTCAATGGCACGCATCATTTGGGCAAACCCCGCCACTCGCATTGGCAGAAGATACCCCTGACCTGTGGCAGTGACTAGATAATAGACCAAGCCCCCTTGGCTGGTACTGCGGGGCTGAAGCCCTTGAATCTCTGACCAAGCCAGTTGCCACTGCCGCCGCAGGAAGGGGGGCACCCAACCGGGATAGGTGAGGCGAATCCCTTGCGCGTCCAGTTCTACCCGCTGACTCAGTGCCCCCCAGAGCAAAATGCCCCCACAGGCGATCGCCCCCCAAAGCAGCAGGGGTGAAACAGGCGCCGCCGTCTGTGCCGCCAAAAAGGGGAGAGGAAGTGTGAGTGCGCCATAGAGGGCAATGAGCGTTCCAGAAATCAGGGGCGAGGTTTTGAAGCGCAGAGGTTCAGTCATGGTTGTTGCTGAGTTATTGCCTCAAGGGTTCATGATCATCCATCAATAGAATAGCCAAGTGGCAAAGGCATATTTAGTCCCCTGCACCACGGGCAAAGCCGTATGGGGATGGGTGTAGTAGGCGGGAAAGACAACGACATCACCGGTGCGGGGTGTGACCTTCACCCCTTGGCGATCGAAATAGGTTTCTCCCCCCTGAAAGTCCTCGTTGAGATAGCCCACTAAACTCACATCCCGTGTTGGGATACCTTGCGCCAGTTCCATTTGCCGACTGGCCAGCAGCAGGTTGTCCACATGGCGGCGATAGCCCTCGCCTACGCGATAGCGCAGGATCGAGAAGTTCTCAATTTCAGGAAAGCGAATGCCATAGTGCTGGTAGAGAACAATCTGAATCGTTTGTGTGGCTTGAAGCAGAATCTGCCGCATTGTCGCCTGTTGGGGATCTTGGGGATCAAAGCGGAGCAAACTGCCGCCGCGCACTGAGCGATCGACCGTCCCCATGAGAATTTGTGCATCCTCAAACCCCACCTTCTCAGCCGTAGCAATCACCTGCTGACACTGGTGAGCCGGAATCAAACGCTGAAAAAGGAGAATCTCACCCCCCAAGTCAAGAATTTGCAATGGTGCAGCACTCATAGGGCAAAGATTGTCGCTATCTCTACCATCGGTTTAGGGGAGGCGTAGTCGCAGCGGTACTTCACTTTGGACATTGCCACTGACAATCACCTCTTGGCGATCGAGCCACCCCTTTGCCCGCTGTCCCTGAATTTGAATGCGGGGATTGCGCTGGCGGTAAAAGACGCCCCCTTGGGCTTCCACTTCCTGTTGAGGAATCCGCCAAATCAGTTGAGCCGTGCGCAGGTGGGCATTGGGGCGCTGAATTTCCACTTGACCGCTGGCTTCCACCCGCTCTTGGGGAATCCACCAATTGAGGCGTTGGGCACGCAGTTGTGCCTGTTGAGGTTGGCTATTGATCTGGGCATTGTCAAAGATGGCGCGGTTTTCAGCCATCAGGAAGACACCACGATTGGCCTGCCCTTGAATGCCTTGAGTGGAGGACTGCACCCGCACCGGGCGATCGCTCACCAATTGCTGCTGCGGAATCAACCAGCGTACCGTTTCTCCTTCAACCCGTAGGGCAGGGTTGGGAAGCTGCACTTGAACACCCCCCTCAAGGGTAACTACCTGATCGCTAATCGACCAGATGGCCCTTTGGGCTTGCAGCCGCTGCCCTTGGCGATCGCCCGCCACACCGCGGACGGTGACCCCCCCTTGACCAATCACCCCTGCCAACAGTCGATTGGGTTGCTGCTGCCACACTAGACTCTCCGTACTGAGTTGCAAATCCTTGGCCTCCTTGGCTGACGAGGTCACCTGAACGGCATTGAGGGCACGCAGTTCTTGGCGTTGGCTATCGGCTTCGAGGCGCTTAGCAGTAACAGTGACTTGGGGATAGCGGGCTTGCAAGTTTTTCTGGGCAATGAGAACGCCGCGATCGCCCTGCCAGACCAATTGATCGGCCACAATCGTCCCCTTTTGCTGGAGATCAGTGACGGTGGTGCGGCCTGCAATCCAGAGTTGCCCATCCCGCTGCCGCACATTGACTGCCTTAGCTTGCACCTTGTAAGCAGTTTTGCCCTCTGCCTTTAATTCCCCCGTGAGGTTTTGAATCTCCAATTGCTGGCGATCGTCATCGCGATAGCGCGCTCCCGCCGCTTGTAATAACCAGAGAAGTTCACCTTTGGCATTGGTTTGCCGTAGGGTCAGATTTTGCAGCTTGACATCCCCCCTGATTTCTGGTTCTGGTGAGGGTTCCTCGCCCACCCATTGATCCACCCAGCCGCAGCCTGTCAAGGCCAGTACAAGGCAAAGGGGGAGGAGGGGTCTAGGCAGAGGCATTGTTGTCTAGGTTCTCTAGGGTCTCAGGTGACTTATTGGCCGCAGCTTCATCTTTCCCTTCGGCGGTATTCTGCTCCCAATGGGGAGTCACAATGGGGGGCGGCGTCAGGCTACCCGTGACGGGGCGATAGGTATAGGTTGGGCGGGGTGCTTTTTGGATTTCTTCGCGGATGCTTTCGAGATCAATGTAGCGATCGGCAACGTTAATCAGGCTATCGCTCGTCATCGATCGCAAGCTCACCACCTCGACCCGTGCCCCCCGATAACTCACAGCATCCACCGCATAGGCCAAATCCCCATCGCCGCTAACCAAGATGGCCGTATCATAGCAGCCCACCAGTGCCATCATATCGACGGCAATTTCTACATCAAGGTTGGCCTTTTTCGAGCCATCCGGCAGCTGCACCAGTTCCTTGGAGACGACACGGTAGCCATTGCGGCGCATCCACAGCAAAAACCCCTGCTGTTTTTCATTGGTGGGGTCAACCCCTGTATAGAAGAAGGAGCGAAAGAGACGGGAACCTTGGGTCAAGTAGCAGAGGAGTTTTGAATAGTCAATTTCAATGCCCAGTTGCAGTGCTGCATAGAAGAGGTTGGAGCCATCAATAAAAATGGCAACGCGCCCGCGATTTTGTAACACCTGTTCTGGCGTGTAAATAGCTGAAGACGAAGATGTAACCATGTAGAAATCATCTCAAAAAAAGTGTGTTATCGAAATATGAAGTCATACCTCTAGCGTATCGCGCGTCAAGGGGAATCGGCGACAGTTGCAGGCAGCGACAGTTTTTGGAAAATCGGCTCTGGATTGGCCAGAGGTTGTGACGCAGGTAAAACACCCCACTGGGCTTGGCGATCGCCCAAAAGGTCGGGGTCAACTGATCCGTTAAATTTAATACTATAGCCCAACTGCCCATAGATAGCCTCACTCAGTTGGGGGATAATCGGGGCAAGGACATAGGCCACAAGGCGCACTGACTCCAATACACAGTAGAGAATCTCCGCCACCGCTTGCGTTTCCCCAGCCTTATAGCGTTGCCACGGTGCCTCTTCATCAAGGAACTTATTCCCCGCCCGTGCCAGCGTCAGTGCCTGTTGACACACCTCATGGAAGGCCAGTTGCCGATACCCTTGGCCATAGGTTTGGCAGAGGTGCTCCGCCAGTTGCCGCAGGGGATGCTCGCGCGGAATCGCTGACCCTTGGACATTGGGTACTTTCCCATCGGTATATTTCCAAGCCATTTTCAGCGTGCGATTGAGCAAATTGCCCAGATCATTGGCCAGATCCGCATTGAGGATATTGACAAAGCGGGTCTCGCTAAAGTCACCATCGCGGCCAAACTCCACCTCTTTCATGAAGTAGTAACGCACGGCATCGGCACCGTATTGCGCCACCAAGGCAAAGGGATCAAGGGTATTCCCCAGACTTTTGCCCATTTTTTGACCATCCTTGGTGAGAAAGCCATGGACAAAGATCTGCTCTGGCAGTGGCAAACCCGCCGACATTAACATTGCCGGCCAAGAAATGGCATGGAAGCGAAGAATATCCTTGCCAATAATGTGCAGATCAATCGGCCACCAAGTTTTGAGGGCATTGGCTAAGGTTGGCTCATCTTCTGGTTCCAAGAGGGCAGTGACATAGCCCAAGAGGGCATCAAACCAGACATAGAGGGTCTGATCTGGATCCGTGGGCACGGGAAACCCCCATGCCAGATTCACCCGCGAAATGGAAAAGTCCTGCAGCCCCCGCTCAATAAAACTCAGCACCTCATTGCGACGGCTAGGGGGCTGGACAAAGTCAGGATGTTCAGCGTAGTAGTCCAAGAGCGCCGGCTGATACTTCGAGAGGCGGAAAAAATAGTTGCGCTCATCTCGCCATTCCACCGTCCGATTCACGTGGATCGGGCAGCGCCGACCCTCAAGCAGTTCGCGTTCCTCCTTGAATTCTTCGCACTCGACACAGTACCAACCCTGCTGCTGACCGAGGTAAATGTCGCCGTTGTCCCATACCCGCTGAAAAAACTCGTTGACAATGGCGTGGTGGCGAGGACTGGTGGTGCGGCTAAAGCGATCGTAGTGGATATTCAATTGTTGCCACAGGGCTTGAAAACCAGCGGCAATCTCATCGCAGTGGGCTTGGGGACTGAGACCCCGCTGTTGGGCGGTGCGCTCAATTTTTTGGCCATGCTCATCGGTACCGGTAATGAACCGCACCTGATAGCCCTGCAAACGATAGAAGCGAGCAAGCACATCGGCAGCAATGGTTGTGTAGGCACTGCCAATGTGGGGAAGGGCATTGACGTAGTACAGGGGGGTAGTGAGTGAAAAGTGCGGTGACAAGCAGTGTTTCTCCCTAGGAGGACGAGCAAATCGCGTTATTTATCATAGTGCCATCGGTAACAGCTTGGAGGCGATCGCCCACCGCCAGATCCACCCAAGGACTCAGGGGGCCTTCTTGCTCACTGCCATTGGCAGCCAAGTCACTGTGGCAAAGGAATAGGCGATCGCTCACCCGTGAACATAGATCCACCAGTAAATGCTCCAGACGTTCTGACTCCAATTGCCACACCCGTGCACTGGGACTCGCCGTTCCCTGCCGCAAAAAGATCGGCGCCTGCCAAAGGCATTGCAAGCCGCCATCCTGCCAACGCGGACTGCCGACATCTAACCAAAAATGCCAGCGATGAGCCAGTTGGGCACTGCGATATTGAAATGTGGTTGCCAGTAAGACCCCTTGGGGCTGCCGCAGGGGTGGAGCGGGATCAGCGGTTACAATTCCCCGCCGCAGTAGGGCGATCCATTCCCGTAGTCGCTCAGCCGTTGGCGTAGCTTGGTGTTCTGGGAGGTGATCATAAATTTGCCAGTAGGCGGCTGTGCCCTCAAGGAGCGATCGCAGGGGAGCCAATTCACTGGCTGTCAGGTTGTGTGGCCAGAGATAGCGTTGAATCGCCGCCTCTAGGAGATACACAGGCATTTGGCTAGGATCTAGTGTGCTCAGCCAATGACGCAAGTTCTCATAGGCGTCCGTGGCACGATGACCAAAGCGATCCCAATGGCTGTACTGGGTTGTACTCAGCAGTTCGGCTTTCTCCAGACCCGGCTGAAAACAATAGCAAGAGAGCAGGCCTGCCCGCACAGGATCAATCGCTCGCGGCAGCAAAACCGTTAACATCTCCGCAACCGCCGTTGCCTCTGGGATCATTCCCGTTCGCGGATAAACAAACAGCAACAGCGTCAAAAGGGCACGCACAAAGGGGGATTGAATCAGAGGGCGCTGCTCATTCCAGATCACCAAGGGAATGTCGCGTTTTTTTAACTCAGTGCTAAAGACATGGCGGGCAACGCTATCTAAACCGGGGGCAAGGATGGCGATCTCGTTTGGTTGCACCATCCCTTGATGAATGGCGGTGGCGATCGTTGCAACCACTTCCTGCAACAGTTGCATCCGCGAAGTGGTCTGAATAGCCGCGATGTTTTCGGGCAGCGTAGCTTGGGGCGTAGTGAGGCGTTCTTGAATCTCAGTTTGGAGAGGGGTGTTGCCAAAAATCGTTTCGGCAGGGCAGGGTTGCTCAATGACGGTGGCTTGGTTTTTCAGGCTGAGAAACGCATCGGGATCAGCTCCCAGACCGAGACGGACAGCGCCAATGGGTTGGTGAGTCAGGACAATTTTGATCCCCTGTTGGTTGAAGCGGGCGATCAAATCCGCCATCACCGCTGGATAGTTGTGGGTGTTGTCAGCCAAAAGACACTGAAACCGTTGCCCCAAGGAGGCTTGGTATCGAGGATGGTCAAGGAGAACTCGGCCAAATAAATCCGTGGTAATGCCGTAGGTGAGAAGGCTGTGGGCAGTACACCAACTTTGCCACTGTTTCAGGGCAGTGACGATCGCCCCCACGGTTTCTGAAGGCATCTCAAGCTGATGATCCCAAATGAGTTGGGGTAGATCATCGAGGCTGAGGCGGGCAAAGGCAGCCAATTGAAAAATATCAAGCAGATGGCGAGTGGCGCGATCGCGATTTTCACTGAGGACAGCAAACGTCTGGTTGGCAAGCCAAGGCTGCCACAACCGCTGTGCCCATACCAACTCCGTTTCTGGTTTCAGACGCAAAGGGGGATGCGGATCGACGGCCTTCGTCTGCACCAGAAGCGGCCAAAAAAGTTCCACCTCATCCTGCATGAAGCCCACTGGCGTGGTGATATAAGGTCTGTAGCCACTGCCCAACTGTGACTCAATTTCCCGTTGGATGACTTGGCGGCCTTCTACGCTATCCGTCAAAAAGAGGAGCGATCGCTCACGGGGAATCACGGACTTGTCCTGCCCGACCCACTGGGCAAATTCCCTTACCAGTGCACAGGTCTTGCCACTGCGACTACCGCCACTGATCCACTGCAACACCGCCAACAAAGCCCGCAAAGCCAATTTGCTACGATTCTATCTATCCTATCGATTTATTGCTGCTGCGGTAAGAGAACAATAGCAATGTCCAGCAACCCCTTTATTCGCCTCAGAGACTGGATCAAGCGTGCAGAGCAGTGGTATCGCACAACTCCGAACCGCGCCCTACAGGAAGCCTATGAAGCCGCTCTGAAAATTCGCGCCATCGAACTGGAACACTTTGACGGTCAACCGATTAGTCTCCTCAATCTACCCGTGGGAGAAGTCTCTAGCTACTTCGAGACAGAGCTAAAACAACTGCTAAAAACCATTCGTATGCGGATGATGGAGTTTCGCGCCAGCCGTCAAATTTTGCCCCTTGCTCCCCCCCAAAGCCCCCCCACTCCTGTCAACGATAGTGTCAATGGTGCAACGGCAACCTATACGGTGACGGCTACCGTCAGTAGCACGACCGAGGAACCCAGCGTTTATGAAAAGCTGCGGGTGATTGATGCCACCCTCAACCGCTATAAACGGCAGCGTGAAAAGGAACTCAATGCCCTTGCCCGTCCCAGCCTCAGTCGCCAAGATCCCCAACAACGCCAGCAGGCGGCTGCCCTCGACAAAATTGAGGATGATTCCCTTTATCTCTCGGAATATATCAGTGATGATCTCACCGATGATTCCAAGCTGGACAGCAGCAGCTTTATTCCGCGCTCGATTTTGCGCACCGCCGATCGCTTTCGCCGTGAACTCAATTCTGATGAAACCACCGAAGCTGAAGTCGTTCGTGATTTTCGCACCTCAAAGCTGCGCACCCGTCTGGCGGTTCGTTTTATGCTCTTGCTGGTGATTTTGCCCCTGTTGACCCAGCAAATTTCCAAGGCGCTCATTGTCAGCCCCCTCGTCAACCACTTTAAGGCGGTAGGGCAGATTGAACGTATCATTAACTCACAATTGGAGGACAACATTCTCGATGAACTGGCTCGCTTTGAAAATAAAATTCGCTTTGAAAGTCTGGTGAGCAATGTTCCTGTTTCTGCAGAGGAAATTCAAGCCCGCATCCGCGAGAAGGCGATCGAGCTATCCACGGAATACCAAAAGGAACTGATTGAACCCCTGAAAAACATCCTTTCCGATGCCTTGGGGTTTACCGTCTTTCTGGTGCTGGTTTTCACAGGTCAGCGGCAACTGGCCATTGTCAAGGTCTTTTTGGATGAAGTGGTTTATGGCCTCAGTGACAGTGCCAAAGCCTTTATCATTATCCTATTTACGGATGTCTTTGTCGGATACCACTCCCCCCACGGCTGGGAAGTGTTGGTGAACAATACCCTCGAGCACTTTGGCTTTCCGCGCAATGAGGACTTTATCAACATGTTTATTGCCACCTTTCCGGTGATGCTCGATACGGTATTTAAGTATTGGATTTTCCGCTATCTCAACCAGATTTCCCCTTCGGCAGTGGCCACCTACAAGAATATGAACGAGTAGTTAGGAGCACACCACTGGCTGGAGAATGGGACAGATCCTGCCCTTTTGGAGTTGCGCGGGCGATCGCCAGCCAGATAGGAGGCCTTGCAATTCCTGTTTAAGAATCTGCAACTGCTGAATTTGTGCCTCAATGGCCGCCAATTTTTCCTCTAACTTTTCCTTGATGTGATCACAGGGAATCTCACCGCGATCGTATACCTCAAGCAAGGCTTTGATGTCGCTCAGGGTGAGGCCAAGGGACTGGGCACGTTTGATAAAACTTAGGCGAGCAAAGACATCCTCAGCAAAGAGGCGATAGCCCCCACTGGTTCTGCCAACTGTTCGCAACAGCCCCAATTCCTCGTAATAGCGAATGGTCTTGACGGGCAGGCCACTACTGTGGGCAACGGTACCAATCAAGTAGGCAGCTGCATTCATGGCAGTTCTCCCAAGATCAGCGAGACAGCGATTTTAGAGAAGGGCACTTTAATTTTCTGCCATCGAGAGGCCAGATCACCACTTTCAGAAATTCAGCCATCTGCGCTATAATCATAAAGCTACGCGGATGTGGCGGAATTGGTATACGCGCACGTTTGAGGGGCGTGTGGCTTTGCCTTGCGAGTTCGAGTCTCGCCATCCGCATTGTTTATGGGTGAATAAAGAAGGCGATCGCCAGCACGAGGTAAGTCATTATCAGCAGGACGCCCTCTAGCCAATTGCTGCGCCCATCACTACTGATGGAGTTAGTGATCGCGACAGCAGCCACAACTGCCAGTAGCTCAAAGAGGTTAAAGCTCAGGTTCATCTCCCGTTGTCCCAAGAGCCAGCCCACCAGCACAAGCACCGGCGCCACAAAAAGGATAATCTGCAGGCTAGACCCAATCGCCACCGCCACTGCCCCTTCCATACGATTATTGAGGGCAAACTTGATACAGGTGATGAACTCAACCACACTGCTGAAAATGGGAATGAGAAACACGCCTGTAAACAATTGGGTCAACCCGATTTCACTAATGCTGTCCTGCAAACTATCCACGAGGATGTCGGAAACAAAGACTAGCAAAATCGTACCCACCAGCAGAATGGCAAGGGGCACCTTGAGATTGACAGTGGGAGAGGGTTCCTGACCAGCGATCGTCTCATCCATCAGGTAGAGGTGACGATGGGTTTTCATGGAAAAGAGCAACATCAGACCGTAAAAAATCAGCAGCAAAATCGCCGACGCATAGGAGAAGTGATCAATCAAGTGAAGCGGCACACTGGGTGCCGCCGCCTGAATCGCGGTCGGGGTCATCAGCACAATCACCGATAGGGTGAGGGCAGAGGCATTAATGCGTGCCACAGGTGCTGAGAACTGTTGCTCTGGAAATCGGATGCCCCCAACAACAATGGCCAGACCCAATCCCAAAAGCAAATTGGCAATAATGGCACCGCTGAGACTGGCTTTTACCACCTCTGCCAGACCCTGACGCAGGGCGACAATGGCGATAATCATCTCAGTGACATTGCCAAAGGTGGCATTCAAGAGTCCGCCAAGGGCAGGGCCAATGACTTCGGCGATCGCCTCTGTGGAATTGGCAATCCCAGCCGCAAGGGGCACAATGGCGAGACCACTGAGGATAAAGCTCACCATTGGCGGCATTTTGACGATAAAGTTAAGGAGGGCAAGGGGCACAAAAATCAGTAGGCCCAGCAGAATTTTTTCCTGTGTTGTCATGGATCGATCCCCTTGAGCGAATCATCAACTGACTGTCTCCACCTCTCGGGAATTCGCTACTACGGCTATACGGGCGCCCTACCAGAGGAACAAATTCTCGGCCAGTGGTTTGAGATTGATATTAAGCTCTGGTTGGATATGGCACAAGCGGCGGCCAGCGATCGCCTTGAGGACACCCTTGACTATCGCCCCCTCTTGCAAGCCATCGAGCAGTTAATGCAGCAGCAACGCTTTCACTTAATTGAGACCCTAGCAGCAGCAATTATGAAACTGTGCCTAGCGCCCCCCCAAGTGCAGCGAGCTGCTGTGCGTGTAACCAAACTTGCCCCCCCCGTGCCCAATTTTACGGGTCAAATTAGTGTTGAAATGGTGCGCTGCCATGCCGAATCGCCTTAGCCAGTGCCAAAGTCTCTATTTGCGCAAGCATGCCGAAAACCCCATTGACTGGTGGCCGTGGTGTGATGAAGCCCTTGCCAAAGCAGCGGCAGAGGATCGGGTGATTTTTCTCTCGATTGGTTACTCCAGTTGCCACTGGTGCACTGTCATGGAGGGGGAAGCCTTTTCGGATCTGGAGATTGCCGCCTATCTCAATGCCCATTTCCTGCCGATTAAGGTGGATCGCGAGGAGCGACCCGATCTGGACAGTATTTACATGCAGGCACTGCAACTGATGACGGGTCAAGGAGGCTGGCCGCTCAATGTATTCCTGACGCCGCAGGATCGCCGTCCCTTTTATGGTGGTACCTACTTTCCTGTGCAGCCGCGCTATGGCCGTCCGGGCTTTTTACAGGTGTTGCAGGCGGTGCGCCGCTTCTATGACCAAGAAAAGGACAAGCTCGCTGCCCAACAGGCCACGCTCTGGCAATATCTCGCTCCCCCCCCTGAGATGGGAGAAGCCGTCCCCTTGACTGAAGAACTCCTAAGGGCAGGGATTCGCCAAGTGACGCCGATTTTGCGCGATCGCCCCCAAGGCACCTGCTTCCCCATGATGCCCTATGCCCAAATGCTCCTACAGGGGCTGGCGTTCAGTCCCGATCCCCCAGAACTGTTGCAGCTGTGTCAGTTGCGGGGACACAACCTCTTGCGGGGGGGGATCTATGACCATGTGGGCGGTGGTTGGCATCGCTACACCGTGGATCCCCAATGGACAGTGCCCCACTTTGAAAAAATGCTCTACGACAATGGCCAAATTGTGACCTATCTAGCGCGGCTGTGGCAGCAGGGCGATCGCGCCCCCCAGATTCCCGCTGCAATTGCCCAAACAATTCAATGGCTTGATCGCGAAATGACGACCCCTGAGGGGTACTTCTATGCAGCACAGGATGCCGATAGCTTTATCAGTGCCAATGATCCTGAACCCGAGGAGGGCGCCTTTTATTGCTGGCAATATGCAGAGCTAGAGCAGACCCTAACCCCAACGGAATTGGCACAACTGCAAGCCCACTTTGACATCTCTCCCAGTGGCAACTTCGAGGGCAAGATTGTGCTCAAGCAAGTGCGCCCGCCGGCGAATCCTGAGGTGCTAGCACCGATTCTGCGTAAACTCTTTGCTCGCCGCTATGGTGCCGATACGCCCATGGATCAACCCTTTCCCGTGGCCACGGATAATGCAACCGCAAAGGGACAGGCTTGGCCGGGACGGATTCCGCCGGTCACTGATACAAAAATGATTTTGGCTTGGAATAGCCTGATGATCACTGGCTTAGCAACGGCAGCCCAAGTCTGGAGAGAGCGCACCTACTGGCAGCGAGCGGCTAAAGCGGCACAATGGCTCCACGAGCATCAATATCAAGAAGGCAAACTCTACCGCCTCAACTATGGCGGCACCGTGGCCGAAGTGGCGCAGGCCGAGGATTATGCCTACTGGATCCAAGCCCTGCTTGCCCTGCATCAAGCCAGTTTAGCGGTGGGGGAGGCGGCTCAGCCGTGGTTGGAATTGGCCACGCAGTATCAAACCCTCTTTGATCAGGAATTGGCGGCAACGGAGGGGGGCTACTACAATGCACCGGAGCGCGCCGATTTGATTGTGCGCCAGCGGGAAGGTCTCGATAATGCTACACCTTCTGCGAATGGGGTGGCGATCGCCAACTTGGTGCAACTCTTTTTGCTCACAGAGAATCCCGCCTACCTCGAACAGGCAGAAAAGGGATTGCGTTTCTTTAGCCCATTGATGAAGGAGTCTCCCCAGAGTTGTCCGAGCCTTTTGGCGGCGTTGCAGTGGTATCTGCGTCCTGTCTGTGTGCAAGCGCGGCCTGATCAGGTTACAACCCTCTGGGAGCGCTACTTGCCAACGGCTGTCCTCAAAGTTCGCGATGACCTCGAGCCAGTCGCCCTTGTCTGTGAAGGCTTGCGCTGCCGCGAACCGGCACTGACCCCCACCCAACTACAACAACAACTGGATAATCTCTATGGCTGAAGCGTTGCGTCGTACGCCCCTCTATTCCCTGCATCAAGGGGCACGGTTTACCCCCTTTGGCGAGTGGGAGATGCCCTTGCAGTACAGCAGCATTTTGCAGGAACACCAAGCGGTGCGGCAGCGGGTGGGGATGTTTGATATTTCCCACATGGGCAAGTTTCTGCTGCGCGGCTCTGAGGCGATCGCGGCACTCCAAGAACGGGTACCCACCAATCTCAGTCGTCTCCAGCCCGGCCAAGCGAAATACACCGTTCTCCTGAATGAGGCCGGGGGCATTGTCGATGATGTCATTCTCTACATAGGCGAGGGTCAAGTGCGTTGTATTGTCAATGCAGCCACCACTGCCAAGGACTGGGCATGGTTGCAGACCTATTTACCCGCCAGTATTGAGTTCATTGATGAGTCAGCGACACAGGTACTGATTGCCCTTCAAGGTCCTGCCGCGACAGCGACCTTAGCTCCCCTGTGCGATCGCCCCCTAGATGACCTCAAGGCCTATCGCCATGCTCAAGTGAACCTGCTGGAACAGCCCGCTTGGATTGCGCGTACGGGCTACACGGGCGAAGACGGTTGGGAAATTCTTGTGGCACCAGAATTGGGGCAACAGTTGTGGCAAACCCTGCTGGCGGCGGGTGTGACTCCCTGTGGCTTGGGGGCGCGGGATACCCTGCGCTTGGAGGCGGCCATGCTCCTTTACGGCCAAGACATGGATGAGCAAACCACCCCCCTAGAGGCGGGTCTCGATTGGCTGATTGATTGGCAAAAGCCCGATTTTGTGGGTCGTGCGGCCCTCTTAGCCCAAAAGCAGCAGGGGATTGAGCGGCAATTGGTGGGGTTAGAACTGGTGGGCAAAGGCATTGCTCGCCACGGCTATCCTATCTATGCGGGGGCACAGGCTGTGGGGGAGGTTACCAGTGGCACCCTATCTCCCACCTTGGGGAAGGCGATCGCCCTTGGCTATGTCTTTCCAGAGTTTGCCCACATCGGTCGGGAACTGGCGGTACAAGTGCGCGATCGCCAAGTCCCAGCCGTGGTGGTTCCTCGCCCCTTCTATCGCCGTCCTCGGTAGCCGCTGCAATTCCGCTAAAATTTGATTCATCAGTCGTAAAGTGCAACGAATGCTGGAAACTTGCCCTCGCTGTGGTGCTCGTTTAGGAAAGCCCTTGTCCTCTGGCCGCCAAGTGTGTAGTGCCTGCGGTTGGAGTACAGTGGTTATTGAGCGATCGCCGCCACCGCCCCCCACGGGATTGTCTCTCCTTCTCAGTCAAATCAGGCGGCTGATCAAGCGTTTTTTCCAGTATCTAGGAGGACAACTGCAACGCTTGTGGCGATCGCTGACCGCTCGTTCGCAGCAGCAAAAGCCCCGCCGCAATCTCTGGGAAAGCCTCGTCACCAAGCTCAAACACCTCGAGGAAAAAATTCCCACCGGTGATCCCAGTAAGGAGTGGCTGACTCCTGAAGAGGCCTTTCAACTCTTGGGCGGCAACCCAGATAACCCCAACTCCAAGGTGAGTACCCTCGATGGCAAGCGGCGGATTGGCTTATCGGCCTTTCGGCGACTGGTGAATACCGCCGAATATGCGGATTTTGGCTTTCAATACTCTAGCGATCGCCACCTGAAAAATTTACCCTATTTGCGCCGTCTGCCTCGCCAACCCTAGGGCGATCGCAAACCGAGAATAATCTGCCACTCCTGTTCGGTGACCGGTTGTACCGAGAGACGGCAGCCCTTTTGCAACAGCAGCATCCCCTCTAGGCCGGGCGTTTGCCGCAGTTCTGGAAGTGTAATTGGCGGTGAAAAATCGCGGCGATACTGAATATCCACCATGAACCAGCGGGGATTGTCAGGCGTACTTTTGGGGTCAAAGTAGCGACTGTCCGGATCCCAAGCAAAGTGGTCGGGATAGGCGGCCTTGACGACTTCGGCAATGCCCATGATGGCTGGTGGGTTGGCATTACTGTGGTAAAAGAGCACGCGATCGCCCACCTGCATGTGATCGCGGATAAAATTGCGAGCTTGGTAGTTGCGTACCCCTTCCCAACAGGTGGTTTGTTGTGGGGCTGCCTGCAAATCCTGCCAAGAAAAAACGCTTGGCTCCGACTTCAGTAACCAAATCCCTGCCATCAAAGATTCCGCAATGGTTAAGTTTAGAGGTCTGCCGTGCCCAAGCTACAGCGTAGCAAATCCTCAACGGTTGCACAGTAGGGAGTTAGCCCCAAGGTTTGAGGATTAAGCACGGTGTCATAGGTGAAGTTACGATAGTTCAAGCAAAAATAATCCCACGGCGACATTTGCACTCGAAATACCCGCACAAAGAAGTTGATCACTGGCAGCGTCAAGGGGACTTGCAAATAGATGGGCAGCTTTGCCGCAGCGCACAACTGCGCCAACATCTCATTGACAGTAATTGGCGGGTTACCCAGAGCCACCCGACGCGGTACGGGATACTCAGGATGCTGCAACAGGTAGAGAACCACTTGGGCAATATCGCGGGCATGGACAAAGTGAAAACTGGCATCAGCACGGAAAAAGCGAGCCAACCACAGCCACTTGAGCACTTCGCGCATGCCTTCGGTGATAAACGAGGGTCGCTTGCCATCGGCGCCACCACCAAAGACCATCGTGGGAAACAGTTCAATCACGCGATCGCCCACCGGCAACTGCTCAATGGCATGGAGACACTCATACTTAGAGCGAATATAATCCGTTCCCAAGGTGCCTGCTTCCGGCAGCGGTTCCATTTGATGATTGAGGATACTTGCCGTTGAAAAATAAAAGACCCGCTGGCAGCGTTGCGGATCCAGTTGCTTGAGGAGATGGCAGGTTTGCTCGTAGTTGATGGCAAAGACATTGTTCCCTCCCCAAGCGGTTGCCGTTAGGATTGCAAGATCGAGGGTGGGCAGTAGCGGTTCCAAGGGGGTCAAATCCATGAGATCCGCCTGAATCACGTTCACCCCGGCTCTTTGGTGAGGATCAATCTGCAACCGTGCTGGATGCCGCACCAGCAAAAAGAGTTCATGATCCGTCTCTTGGATCAGCGCCTCAGCGATGTACTGGCCAATGCAACCACTGGCACCCGTCATTAAGATGCGCATTAGCCGAGGGACTTCACCAGATCAAAGAGAAAACCCACATTCTCCTCAGGGGTTCCTTGGAGAACGCCATGGCCAAGGTTAAAGATATATTTGCCCTTGCGACCCGCTTCGATAATGGCTAGCGCTCGTTCCTTGAGCACTGGCTGGGGGGCAAAGAGCGTGACGGGGTCTAAATTCCCCTGCAGACCGACACTGGCAGGAAACTGCTGGCGAATCGTGCCGATGTCCACAGTCCAGTCAAGGCTGACAATATCTGCCCCAGTTGCTGCCATGCGATCGACCACTGCGGCACTGCCATTGATATAGAGGATGATTGGCACATCGGGATAGACGGCTTTGACCTGCTGAACCACCTGCTTTTGGTAGGGGAAGGCAAAGGTATCGTAGTCCTGACGGCTGAGTTGACCCGCCCACGAATCAAACAGTTGCACCACTTGGGCACCACAGTCAATTTGATAGCACAGGTAGTCGGCAATGGCAGTGGCCAAATGGTTTAAGAACTTGTGGAGCAACTCTGGCTCACGGTAGGCCATGGTTTTGATTTCAATGTAGTCCTTGGAGCTTTTGCCCTCAATGGCATAGGCGGCAAGTGTCCAAGGGGCACCGGCAAACCCCAGCACCGTGGCGCGATCGCCCACCTCTTGGCGTAGGGTCGAGAGAATTGGACGAATAAAAGGACAGGCCACTTCCGGTTCCAAGGGATGGAGTTGTTGCACCTGCTCAAGGGTACGGATGGGTGGATCAATGATCGGCCCTTTACTCTCGACAATGTCAAAGGGAATACCAATCCCCGGCAAGGGCGTGAGAATATCCGAAAAGAGAATCACACCGTCTGGGGCAAAGGCACGAAAGGGTTGGAGTGAAATTTCAATAGCCAGTTCAGGGATTTCCGATCGCTCACGAAACGAGGGATAGCGATCGCGCAGGTCACGGTAGACCTTCATGTAGCGTCCAGCTTGCCGCATCAACCAAATGGGGGGACGCTCAACGCTTTCACCACGGGCAGCACGTAGGAGTAAAGGGGTGGTCATCCTAAAATGTGTAATTCCAATCGTTTTCAATGGCTCTGGAAGACTCGCTCAGCAAGCCCTATTGAAGTCAGGTGTTGCCTGCGATTCACAGAGTTTAACCCTACAATCATACCCTAGGGGGCGATCGCTCCCACACCTCAGAGGAGAATTCCCTTGCTTTACCACGCGCGGGGCTGAAACTGCGGGTCGTTGAGAATTGCCACGCCATCTCCCGACTGTGCCAACACAAATAGACCCTGCCGATAGGCATAGCGAGCCACCTCAGGCGGCACAATCATCCCCGCCACGGCTCCCAAGAGTTTTGTACCCCGATACTGATGAGCCAAACGGCGAAATTTGGCAATCCGCTCTAGGTGTTCATCCACATCACTTTGGCTGAGCTTGGTTTTCACCTCAACGAGAACGGCTTCATCGGTGTTAACGACCAACAAATCAATCTCTAGGCTCTCATTCCCATCTTGGAGGATCACATCGCTGTAGAGTTGGGAGACAGCAATCCCCCGACTCTGAAATAAGCGCAGCACGGCTGGACGTACCTGCCATTCCACAAATTCTCCAAGACGGTTGCCCAGTTTGCCAATTTGTTGGTTAAGTTGGCGAGCTTCTTCTCGCAGTAACCGTTCAGTCTCTTGAAAACGCCGCTCAGTTTCTTGAAATCGGCGTTCTGTTTCCTTTTGAGCTTCCAGTAGTTCCCCCAATAACCGCCAAACATCCTCAGGGGTATGGGCTTGTGTCATGATCTGGGTCGGGTTTTCTAGGCTACAGCTAACCCTCTCATCATAGCCTAGGAGGCGCTCAGAGAATTTCCATCATAAACTGCGCAAGGGCACTGCCACTGTGCTTTACCACGCGCGGGGCTGAAACTGCGGGTCGTTGAGAATTGCCACGCCATCTCCCGACTGTGCCAACACAAATAGACCCTGCCGATAGGCATAGCGAGCCACTTCAGGCGGCACAATCATCCCCGCCACGGCTCCCAAGAGTTTTGTACCCCGATACTGATGAGCCAAACGGCGAAATTTGGCAATCCGCTCTAGGTGTTCATCGACATCACTTTGGCTGAGCTTGGTTTTCACCTCAACGAGAACGGCTTCATCGGTGTTAACGACCAACAAATCAATCTCTAGGCTCTCATTCCCATCTTGGAGGATCACATCGCTGTAGAGTTGGGAGACAGCAATGCCCCGACTCTGAAATAAGCGCAGCACGGCTGGACGTACTTGCCATTCCACAAATTCCCCAAGGCGGTTGCCCAATTTACCAATCTGTTGGTTGAGCTGCCGTGCTTCTTCCCGTAGTAAACGCTCAGTCTCTTGGAAACGTCGGTCAGTTTCTTGAAAACGCCGCTCAGTCTCCTGAAATCGACGTTCTGTTTCCTTTTGGGCTTCCAGTAACTCCCCCAATAACCGCCAAACATCTTCAGGGGTGTATGCTTGTGTCATTGAATTGATTATTGACTTGATTATTGACTTGATTGAGGATTGCCGCCAAGCTCAGGTATTTTCTATACGATCATAGCCTAGGGAATAGAACCCATGAATGATCCACTACTCGCACAATTTCTAAACCTCAGCCGCTGACAAACAGGAACCTGCATTCATGCCCAAACTATACTTACTGCGCCCAAGATGAGGCCACCCGTGTCATTTTTGGCATCCCCAAGCAGGCCATCGCCCTTGGCGCTGTGCAGGATGTTTTGCCCATTGGGCGCAGAGGTGCCTTTTTGCAGGCACTGGTCAATCCCTGATTAGCGTGATAGATTCGGGTAAATCCGCAGCCGCCGATTCGGCTCTTCACCAAAGCTACAGGAGGTCAACTGGTAGTGCTCAATCAACTCGTGTTGCATTCGCCGAATGTTGGCCGATCGCGGGAGTAGCTCCACTGCTTGCCCCTTGGGAATAACAATTTCTTCCACAGCTAAGCGCGCCTCCTCAAGGGCTTCCAATTCGTCATCACTGCCCGTTGGACTAAAGAGGGAAAGATCTGCTGACTCGGCTGGACTGGGGTCTTCAATGCCAAGCAAATGCCGTAACCCCCGCACAATTTGCGCCATACTATTTGTCTTAATGGCATGGACGGGGAGATGGTGAATATGGGCAAGGTGCCGCAGCTTGCTTTCCCCCTTGAGATGGGAGCGGAGCGTCAAAATCACATCCGCTTGATCAATATCCTTAGTGACAATAATGGGTAGGTTGAGAGTGCGAATGGCTTGCTCTAAATGATGGCGGCTGACGGCATAGGGAAAGACGTGGAGGGGGAGTTCTTCGCCATTCGGCCCAACCGTGGGGGCATCCAATGTGGCTTCGAGCAGTTGGGCAAAGTTGGCTCGCAGAGGTTCTTTGTTGGCATCGACGACGGGTAGCATCTGGCCACTCTCACGCCAAGAGGGACGCTGAGGCACAGATTTGACCTCCGATCGCTGGGAAGGAGGCTCAGGACGACTAATCACCACTGAGCCATCGGCAGCAACACTGCGAATTTCAGGTGAGGGTTGGCGACCCCGCAGTAGGAGATCCACACTGGCGGCCACATCGAGATGCACAACCCAGCGATCGCGCTCCAGCATTTCCACGGCTATTTGAAAAGTGGGTGGAGCTTTGCGTTCAAGAACACTCTTTTGGGTGCCCCGCCGCCGCGCTTCTTCATCCCCAAGGGTGACCGATTGAATGCCCCCCACCAAATCCGCGAGGGTCGGGTTTTTCATCAGGTTCTCAATTTGGTTGCCGTGGGCAGTACCAATCAGTTGTACGCCTCGCTCCGCAATGGTGCGTGCTGCTAGTGCCTCTAGTTCGGTGCCAATCTCATCAATGACAATCACTTGGGGCATGTGGTTTTCCACCGCCTCAATCATCACCTGATGCTGAAGTTCCGGGCGAGCCACCTGCATTCGTCGTGCCTTGCCAATCGCTGGATGGGGAATATCACCGTCGCCCGCAATTTCATTAGAGGTGTCAATAATCACTACCCGTTTGTGCAACTCATCGGCCAAGACGCGGGCAATTTCCCGTAGTGCCGTTGTTTTACCAACACCGGGGCGACCTAAAAGCAAAATAGACTGGCCACTTTCCACCAAGTCGCGAATCATACCAATCGTGCCAAAGACGGCTCGCCCCACCCGGCAGGTCAAGCCAATAATCGTTCCTTGGCGATTGCGCAGGGCACTAATGCGGTGCAGCGTACGCTCAATGCCAGCGCGATTGTCACCACTAAACTCACCCACCCGATCCACGGCATATTGCAACATCTCACGGCTGACGGGCGTCTCGGCAAGGTATTGGGTGCTGTGGATAAACCGTGCTTCCGGCAATCGCCCCAAATCGAGAACGATTTCTAAGAGTTCTTCCCGCTGTGGATGATCGGTGAGGGACTGTCCAAGGGGCGGCGGTAGGATCGCCAATAATTGATCGAGATCGTCAGTGACTTGGCGTTGTCCAGCAGTCAATTCAACCATAGGGTACAGAGGGTGACGGGACAGATTTCAAAGGAGACACAAGGGTAGCTGCTTCAGCAACAGCCGCTGCAAGGACGGCAGGAACAGTTTGCCAGGGTTGGTCGGCGATCGCGTGGAAAGGGGCAAGGCGTTTGCGAGCATAACTACCATAGGCAACACCAGCAATTCCCTGTGGATCTAGCAATCCCATTGCCCTGAGTTTAGCAACCGTATGGCCATTTGTGCCGCCCGCCAACTGCACAAATCCGGGTAAATTTGCCCCTAAAATGGCTTGACCCAATTGAATGGTGGCTCGTGTTGCACCATCGCCAATATCGCCACTCATGGGACGACCATCCGCCTGCCAAATGAGGGCACACTGCAACGGTTGAATCTGCCCATTGATCCAGCGCAAATAGTCAATTACTCCCTCGCCTTGGGGACAACTGATGGCTAGCACCTGTAAATAGCGCACCCAAGGCCGCACTCGCTGCCAAAGCTCGTGAAAGGCGCTGTAGCGTTGGGGTTGAGTATGAATTTCGAGGGCTTGGATCGTGCCCGCCTGAATCAGGGGCGTGAGCTGCTCAAAGACTGCGGGTTGCTCATCGGTGCGAATCAAACCCAAGGGGCACAGGGGTAAACAGCGGCCACAACCATAACAGCGATCGCGCACCACCCCCTGCACCTGTTCATCAAAGCGAATGGCGGCAGCAGGACAAATGCGTTCACAGGGGCGATCGCAGGCGGGCGGACAGCGACTCGGATCAAACGTGGCCTTACGAAAATGCGGGTCAGCCCCATCATTAATACTCACCATCAGCAGGGGGCGAGTGGCCCCAAGGCTTGCCGCAACCGTCAAAGCGTCATTAGCCGCGTAAATCACGGCAGGGTCGGCGGCCACATCAATACAATCAGCCCCTGCCAGTGCATAGGCCAACGTCAAGTTATAAATTTGGGCAACATCTTGGAAACTGGCACCGTTAATGAGTTTGAACCAACGATGTGCCGCTAAAGCCGCTAGGGGGGCAGCAAAATTAACCATAAATATATTTTATGCGTTTTCAGGATTCAGCGTCGTCGTGACTCATCATCCGTTGTAGGGCTTGCAGGCCTTTTTTAATCTGGCGAGAAACTGTGACCGCACTTAGACCCAAGAGTTCAGCAGTTTCTTTTTGACTCAAATCGTGCAAAAAGACAAATTCCAGAATCTGACAGGTGCGGGCTTCTAGTTTTTGCAGACACTGCTGCAAACGAATGCGATCTTCTTGGGCGAGTTGAAAACTTTGGTACCGTTGATCGGGCACGATGTCACCGAGGGAAACGGCATCTTCCTCACCCTCAAAGGTGGGGGCATCTAGGCTGACCGGGGTGGTGTGGTAGTTGGCAAATTTTGCCGCTTGCCATTCTTCAAGGGGAACATCGAGCGCTTGGGCAATTTCGTTATCGGTGGGGGGGCGATGCAGTTGTTGGCGGAGTTCTTGAATCACCCGCTTTCCTTGGCTTTGGAGGGCTTGCCAACGGCGGGGGACGCGAATTTGTGGACTTTTGTCGCGCAAATAATGTTGAATTTCACCGCGAATGTAGGGAATGGCAAAGGAACTAAAGGCCACGCCCTTACTGGGATCAAAGCGTTCAATGGCGTGAATGAGGCCAAGGGTGCCCACTTGCATCAGGTCGTCAAAGCTTTCTTGGGTGCACTGTACCCAGCGATGGGCTTCCTTGCGTACCAGTCCCATGTTCAACTCGACAAGGCGATTCCGCAATTCGCGTGCAGGGTTGTCTTGGTATGCCTGCAACAGCGAGAGGGTGGAATGCTTGAGGTCAGTATTGGCTGTCGTGCTGAACATAGAACACACCGTACCTTAAATCCCCCACAGCTTCAAAATGAGCAGATCAATGAGCACATCCTACGGTCTTCTTGGGTTATTGAACAACAACTTAAATAGATACCTGAACTAGATATCAACTGCGACTATGAAATCGCCTATTCTTACGATTCCACATCTAGTATGGCAAGGCATCCGTAGTTTCCCTGTGATCTCGACCACAGGTTAGGTTAAATTTTGCTAAATGTTGTTCCTTAGGTTCGCAGACTACCGAGGGCGATCGCGCCCCACAATGCAGTTCCCAAGCCAATGCGATACCAGATAAAGACCCAAGTGGAATGGCGTTGCAGGAATCGCAGCAGCCAAGCGATCGCCAAATAGGAAAAAACCATGCTCGAGAGTGTGGCAATCACAAGAGGAATAAACAGCGTCCCCTCATCAAAAACATCTTTGGCTTGGACAAGGGTGGCGATCGTCAGTGTGGGAATGCCCAACAGAAAAGAAAAGCGCGCCGCTGTTTGCCGCTCCAGCCCTAAAAATAAAGCTGTCGTTAGCGTGGAGCCTGAACGCGAAGCCCCCGGCAGCAGGGCAATCATCTGGCCACAACCCACTAGAAAGCCATCTAAAATGCCAATGTCTTGATAGGTGCGTTTGCGGGAACCCCATTTTTCTGCGAATCCCAAAAGAATTGCCATGGCGATCGCCATCGTGGCAATGATCTGAGGCCGATCCAACTCAACTTTGGCCCATTTCAGAAGAAGTCCTGCCGCTAGTGCGGGAATCGTGCCCACCGTGATCCCAACCAACAGTTTCCATTCTTCCCGCTGCCAATCCCGCTGTTGCCATGCCTGCCAAGCCCCTTGGACAATTTGGCGAATATCCTGCCAGAAATAGCCAAAAACCGCGATCACGCTACCAAACTGCATCGCATCTAGGGCAGTTTTATGCCAGACACTTTTCCACCCCAAGAGGTCACTAAAGAGAATCAAGTGAGCGGTACTGCTAATGGGCAAGAACTCTGTAATACCTTGCACGAAGCCGAGGATGACTGCTTGCAGCCAGAGAATAATATCCACGTTTCTGTCTCACCTTTGCAACCCCACTATCTTGCCATGAGTCGGTGAACAGGCTATCCTCGCCAAGATGTTGTAATAGATTGTAGAAACAGTCTTCTTAAACGCAGCAGCACTGTTTTGCCAGTTAGGCGTGTATGTCGGGTAACTTAGAAGCCGTTGAGCGGGAAATTTTAGGGTTACAGGGGATGCTATTGGCCGCCTTGGCGGAAATGCGTCAGCTTTATGATGTTTATCTAGAAATGCTCGCCCCCATTGCCCGCCAGCAGTTGATCACCGTCAGTTATCAGGTGTGCACTCAAGTCTTTCCAGAGAAATTTTTGACCCTTGAAGACCCAGAGCGACAGGATCTTCAGCGTCAGATTGTTGAACTGGCGATCGCCTTGGAAACCACGATTTTAGGCCTACAGCCCCGTCGCCAAGAAGACTCAACTGCAAAGCAAGAGGCGACGAATGGGGAAGAAAACGCAACCAAGGAACAGGAACCCCCCTCCCTATCGGAGCAATTGAGCCAAGTTCTTTATCAAAGTTCGCTCAAGATAAACCATCTACTGCAACGGGCGGCTATCTTACCGCCTGCCCCAATCGCGGTCATTTTAGAGATTGCCAGTAAGGCGGAAAACCGTCCCCTTGGGCGGATTCCCCATTTGTTGACGATGATGCTAGATGAGCAGAAACTACAAGAGGAGGGCGAAGAGGAGCGAGACACCAGTGAGTCCCCAAGGGAATCTTCCAGTCATCACCCCATGGCAGCCATTTACCTGCAACTTGAGGAACTGGAGTTTCAGCATCCTCCCCTCGGCAATCAGCGCAGTCAAATTCGCCAACTGGAAGCACGTCTGGCCACCCTCCAGAAGCAACTGCATAAAAAACAGCGGCAATATCTGGTTCTCAAGGCCAGTCGGGCATGGTGGCAAACGTGGAAAGCCAATGAAGCCGCAGACGCGACCGCCAGTGTCCCCGAAGCAATGGATGGTGAGCAATAGGGAAGGAGGCCTGCTGTGTCCCTTGACTGGCCACGCCTACAACGCGCCCTTGCCATTGAAACGGAGCGGGGTTTTTGCAACCTTCAGGGCAATACCTATCGGTTTAATGAGTATTTACACGCAGCGTTAACGCAAGCCCCTCTGCAACAACTCCCCCTTCAGGTGCGCGATCGCTGGCAGGAAACGGCGGCAGCCTATGCCCACTACAACGATCTCTCCCCCAGCCAACGACAACACCTCGTGGTGAAAACGCGCCAACTGCTCCACGATGTCCACAAACAACTCACGAGTCCGCCCCCGCGCCCCCGTCCCCTCGATCAAGCGCTCAAAACAGTGAATGGGATTGGTGAGCGCACTGCGGCGAAACTGGAAAAACTTGGGCTTTATACGGTTGCGGATCTCATTTACTACTTCCCCCGCGATCACATTGACTATGCCCGCCAAGTGCCGATTCGGCAACTCCAAGCTGGGGAGACCGTCACCCTTGTGGGTAAAGTCCGCCGTTGCAACTGTTTTACCAGTCCCCGCAATGCCAAGCTGACGATCTTAGAAATTGTTCTTCAAGATCGCACCGGGCAAATTCGCCTGAGTCGCTTCTATGCGGGTGCCCGCTATGCCCAACGGGGGTGGCAAGAGCAGCAAAAACGCCTCTATGCCCCACAGACCATTGTGGCTGCCTCTGGCCTCGTGAAACTGACGAAGTATGGCCTTACCCTTGAAGATCCGCAGTTGGAAGTGCTGGATCATGCTGGGGCAGAAATAGACTCCCTCACGATTGGCCGTATTGTGCCAGTCTATCCCTTAACGGAGGGAGTATCTCCCGATGTCATTCGCCGTGCGGTCGATCGCGTTCTGCCCTTGGTGCAGGGCTATCCTGATCCCCTACCGCAGGGGCTACGCCAACGTCACCAATTGATTCCCCTAGATACGGCGCTGCGGCACATTCACTTTCCGCCAGATCAAACGCAACTGAGTCTGGCACGGCGGCGGCTGATTTTTGATGAATTTTTCTACCTGCAACTGGGATTGCTCCAACGGCGGCGCCAGCAGCAACAGCAGGCCAGTGCCCCCCTCAACCCCCAAGGGGAACTGATTGAGCAGTTTTACCAGGGGCTGCCCTTTCAACTCACAGGGGCGCAGCAGCGGGTGGTGGCGGAAATTTTGGCGGATTTAGAGCGCCCGATTCCCATGAATCGCCTTGTCCAAGGGGATGTGGGATCCGGCAAAACCGTTGTCGCTGTGATTGCGCTATTGGCGGCTGTGCAGTCCGGCTATCAAGGGGCACTAATGGCACCCACAGAGGTTCTGGCAGAGCAGCACTATCGCAAGCTCTTGGAATGGCTCACCCCCCTCCATGTGCCGGTGGAACTGCTCACAGGATCGATACGTACAGCCAAGCGCCGCCAGATTCTGGATCAACTGGCAACGGGGGAATTGCCGGTGCTGGTGGGCACCCATGCTCTGATCCAAGAGGGGGTGACGTTTCAGCAGTTGGGTCTGGTGGTGATTGATGAACAGCACCGCTTTGGGGTGGCGCAGCGGGCAAAGCTGCAAGCCAAGGGACTCCTGCCCCACGTGTTGACAATGACGGCAACACCGATTCCCCGTACGCTTGCCTTGACCCTCCATGGGGATTTGGATGTGAGTCAAATTGATGAATTGCCCCCCGGTCGGCAGCCGATTCAAACAACCGTCTTGGGACGGGGCGATCGCTCCTGCGCCTATGATTTAATCCGCCGTGAAGTGGCCCAAGGGCGGCAAGCGTATATTGTCCTGCCTTTGGTTGAGGAATCGGAAAAACTAGATCTGAAATCCGCCATTGCCGAGCACGAGCGATTACAAACGGAGATTTTTCCCAATTTTCGCGTCGGGCTGCTCCACGGTCGCATGGCATCGAGTGACAAGGATGCCACGATTCAAGCCTTTGCCAAGGGGGAATTGGATATTCTGGTGGCTACCACGGTGGTCGAGGTGGGGGTGGATGTCCCCAATGCCACGGTGATGCTCATTGAACATGCTGAACGCTTTGGCCTATCCCAACTCCATCAACTGCGGGGGCGGGTGGGGCGGGGTGCCCAACAGTCCTATTGTCTGCTGCTCAATAGTTCTCGCAATGATGCTGCCAAGCAACGGCTGAATGTGCTGGCGCAGTCTCAGGATGGCTTCTTTATTGCAGAGATGGATCTGCGGCTGCGCGGTCCGGGGGAGGTTTTGGGGACGCGGCAATCGGGATTACCGGACTTTGCCCTCGCTAGCCTTGTTGAGGATCAAGATTGCCTAGAGGCGGCGCGATCGGCGGCCAGTGAACTGATCGCCCAGGATCCTGAGTTACGGGGCTATCCTCTGCTGCAAGCAGTTCTCCAGCAACGGCGCGATCGCCTGCTGGAGGGCATGATGAACTAATACTCCCCCTTTGGGAGGGATATGTTAAATTTAGTTAAGAACCTGATAAAAAGCGCCGCCAATGAAAGTCTCTTGGAAAACTGTTCTCCTTTGGTCAATCCCCCTACTGCTCATGGGGGTTCTCCTCTGGCAGGGGGCGAGCAACTTTATGCTCAATCAAAGTCAGCCTCCTCTGAATACCGCCAGTACGCGCATGAGCTATGGGCGATTCCTCAACTATTTAGATGCGGGTCGCATTAGTAAAGTGGACATTTTCGATAATGGTCGCACCGCCATTGTGGATGTCTCTGATCCAGAATTGATTAACGGTCGCCCCCTGCGGGTACGGGTAGATATGCCGGGGACGGCTCCAGAAGTCATTAGTAAACTGCGGGAGCAGCACATAGAAATTGATGTCCATCCCGCTCGCAATGATGGTGCCCTGTGGGGACTCTTGGGTAATTTACTCTTCCCCGTCTTGCTCTTGGGGGGACTCTTTTTCCTCTTCCGCCGCTCCAGCAACGTGCCCGGAGGACCAGGTCAGGCGATGAACTTCGGTAAGTCTCGCGCCCGCTTCCAAATGGAGGCCAAAACGGGTGTCATGTTTGACGATGTTGCTGGTGTCGATGAAGCCAAGGAAGAACTACAAGAGGTGGTCACCTTCCTGAAGAAGCCCGAGAAATTTACAGCGGTGGGTGCTCGCATTCCCAAAGGGGTTCTCCTAGTAGGTCCCCCCGGCACGGGGAAAACGATGCTCGCCAAGGCGATCGCGGGTGAGGCAGGGGTACCCTTCTTCTCCATCTCGGGTTCAGAATTTGTCGAGATGTTTGTTGGTGTTGGTGCCTCCCGCGTCCGGGACTTGTTCCGCAAGGCCAAGGAAAATGCTCCCTGTCTCATCTTTATTGATGAAATTGATGCTGTGGGTCGCCAACGCGGGGCTGGCATTGGCGGCGGTAACGATGAGCGGGAGCAAACCCTCAACCAACTGCTGACCGAAATGGATGGCTTTGAGGGGAATACCGGCATCATCGTGATTGCGGCAACCAACCGCCCGGATGTCTTGGATGCGGCTCTCCTGCGTCCGGGTCGTTTTGACCGACAGGTGGTGGTGGATGCGCCGGATATTAAGGGTCGCTTGGCGATTCTCAAGGTGCATGCCCGCAACAAGAAATTGGCGCCCGAAGTTTCCCTTGAGGCGATCGCTCGCCGTACCCCCGGCTTTACGGGTGCCGATTTGGCCAACCTCCTCAATGAAGCGGCGATTCTCACGGCCCGGCGGCGGAAACCCGCCATCACCATGCTGGAAATTGACGATGCCGTGGACCGGGTTGTTGCTGGTATGGAGGGCACACCGCTGATTGACGGCAAGAGCAAGCGCCTCATCGCCTACCACGAAGTGGGTCATGCCATTGTCGGTACCCTCTTGAAGGATCACGATCCTGTGCAAAAAGTGACATTAGTGCCTCGTGGTCAAGCCCGTGGCCTGACTTGGTTCATGCCTTCAGAGGATTCCGGATTGATCTCGCGATCGCAACTGATGGCGCGGATGGCTGGTGCCTTGGGCGGTCGGGCTGCTGAATACGTCGTCTTTGGCGATGCTGAAGTCACGACTGGTGCTGGCAATGACCTGCAGCAAGTGACAGCGATGGCACGGCAAATGGTGACCCGCTTTGGTATGTCAGATCTAGGACCTCTCTCCTTGGAAACCCAAAACGGTGAAGTGTTCTTGGGGCGGGACTTGGTGTCTCGAACAGAATACTCCGAAGAAATTGCGGCTCGCATTGATGCCCAAGTGCGGGAGTTGGTGCAGCACAGCTACGAACTGGCCATCAAGATTATCCGGGACAATCGCGTGGTCATTGACCGCCTCGTCGATCTCCTAGTAGAGAAAGAAACCATTGATGGTGAAGAGTTCCGGCAAATTGTTGCTGAATACACCGTTGTTCCCGATAAAGAGCGCTTTGTACCGCAGCTTTAGATAAGCTAAATTAGTAGATTCAATCGCCCTAACCCCTCTCCCAATGCGGATGAGGGGGATTTTATTTTGACTGCTTTTCCTCTGTAAATTCTATGCTCAACTAAACCGACTTTCATATCAGTTTCCTTGACACCATTTCCACCAGTAAATAGAATGATAATCGTTATTATTTTTAGGTACCCTATGTCCCAGCAATCCCATAACCAGTTGTTAACCGTGCAAAGCAGCCTTGAAAGTATACCCACCTGCGTCTCGACCCAGGTGTCAGATGCTGAGATGGAGCAGGCGGTTCGCACACTCCTCATTGGGCTAGGGGAAAATCCTAATCGCGAAGGCCTGCGGGATACCCCCAAACGGGTTGTTCAAGCCTTGAAGTTTTTAACCAGTGGCTACCGCCAATCCTTGGATGAGTTGCTGAATGGTGCCGTTTTTTACGAAGACACCAATGAGATGGTCTTGGTGCGCGACATCGATCTCTTTAGTTGTTGTGAGCACCATATTCTGCCAATCATTGGGCGAGCCCATGTCGCCTACATTCCCAATGGCAGGGTCATTGGCCTGTCAAAAATTGCCCGCATTTGCGAGATGTATGCGCGGCAGCTACAGGTGCAGGAGCGCCTGACCCAACAAATTGCAAATGCTTTGCAAGGACTCCTGAAACCGCAAGGGGTGGCTGTGGTTGTTGAGGCCACCCATATGTGTATGGTGATGCGAGGCGTACAAAAACCGGGCTCTTGGACGGTCACCAGTTCAATGCAAGGGGTGTTTGCTGAAGATGCCCGCACCCGCCAAGAGTTCCTAGATCTGATCCGCCACCAACCCTCCTTCCGCTAGTCTGATTACCAGACGAGGGGGAGAGGACACCGTTCTGCTACCAGCGGTCGATAACGATCAGCTGAGTGCCGTAGCGCTTGCCCTTGTATGCCATTTGCCAGCGGCACAGACCAAAACCCACGTTGCTGATGGCGCGGGCAAGCCGCTCATTCGCCAGCATCCCCTTGATCCCCACCGCTGGGTTTTCGCGGCAGAGCCGGGGCGTGAGCTTGTGGCAGAAATCGGCTCGGACATTGGCGATGCGAGCATGCAGCCGTGCCAATGCTTCAGAGGACTTCCTGCGGTTGTTGGAAATGGGAAGCTTTTTCCCTTTTGGCAGTCTATCTTTCGGTGCACATCCAGCTGCGATTTTGGCCGACGCCATTTTGCGGCTCAAGCGCCTGCTCCGAATTCTGAGACGACGCAGCGCCCTTTTGAGAGGCTGCGGGGATTCGACGGTCTCACCCTTAGAAAGTGTTACCGCTGCTGTAACACCAAGGTCGACACCGGTTATTTCATCCGCTGTGCGCCAGCGATAAAACTGCGCATCGGGTACTTCCACTTGGATGGCCACATACCAGCGATGTGCTGTAGGGAAGACCGTTGCACCGAGAATCTTGCCGCTAAAGCGCAGTGCCTCAGCCATGGCAACCTCGCCGCTTGGGTAGGCGAATGGTTTTGCCCGAAACACAGAACTGGTTGTTGGCAACATCGAAGCTGTCGCGGCAACGCCCCTTCTTCTCATTCAGCTTCACCTTGCGTCAGTTCCTTTACTAAATTCCTAGGCCAGCTCTTGCTACCTGCCTCAATTATTTTCAGAATTTCTGCCTTTGAGTAAATTCAGCCATTCCTCAACTTGAGCCGCTGCAATTTGCCGGCATCCCAAGCCAAAGGCAAGGGCGATCGCCACCGCAATAGAACCAAAGAGCAAGCCAAAGGCTAAATTGACAATGCTCGTTGCAATGCCCATCTGCTGCAGAGCCATTGCCCCCACAAACGTCATCGTTGCTAGCCGTGCCGCCTGAGCGAGAAAACGCCCTTGGGAGGTGCCAGAACTAGCAACAAGCCGAAATACTAAATTGGCAAAGTACAACCCTACCGCTAAGATCAGCGTTCCGACCAACACCCGACCAATCACCACTACTAGGGCAGTGACAAAAGCACTGAGAGCAGGAATATCCAGTACATCAACGGCAGCGATCGCTCCAAATAACAAAACGCCAACAAAGGCAACGATGCCCATCACTTCTGAGGGCTGTCGCCAGCGCTGCTCGGGTGCCTCCGCAGGCTGAGACTCCTGAGAATCCACCATCGGACGCTCTAGACCTAGCCAGACCAACACTTGATCAAAGCCGATGGTTTGCAGGAAATTGGTAACCGTCTCCGCCACAAAGCGGCCAATTACATAGGCCAGCAGCAGAATAATGGCTGCAGTAAAAATTTTCGGCAATGCCGTCAGCACTTGGTTTAGCATTGCCGTTGCCGGTTCCGTAATGGCCACGATTTGTAGCGCATCAAGGCTAGCGATCGCCGTCGGAATCAAGATTAAGACATAGACAATCGTACCGATGACCGTTGCTAGGGATTCCCCTAAACTGGTTTGCCCTAGACCGAGGCGCTGACCAATGCGCTGAATTCCCATGGCCGTCATTAAGTTAATGACTAAACTGCGGACAATGCGGGCAATAAACCAACCGACAACCGCGATAATCACCGCCTTAAAGACAAAAGGCAGTGCGCCTAGAATATCATTCAAGAGATTTTGTACAGGCTGCAATGAGCCTTGCAGATCAAGCACCCCCAAAATTAGGGGCAGGAAGAAAAGAAAAACAAACCAATAGAGGGTATTTCCCAACATCTCAGCCACAGACATGGTGGCCGGCCCCTCTGAGGAACCATTCCCCTCAGATTCAAGGGGGAGTTGACGATCCAAATTCAAAGAACGGGCAGACTGAGTGACCACCATTTTCGATATAGTTGCTACTACCCAAGCTACATCCGCCAGCAGGATCGCTGCCCCCAGCTTTGGCAGGAAACTAAAAACTTGATTGAGAAACGCATTGAGGGGCTGTGACACTGTCGTCAAGCGCAGGGCATCTAAAAAGGCCACCACCGCCAGCAAAAGAATGACCCAGAAAACTACTGCTGCCAGAATCGCAGTCACTGATATGCTTTGGAGCGACTCATTTCCACCAAAGAATTGGGTCAATCGTTCATCAACCCGCATTCGTTTCAAAACCGAGCGTGTTATCTTTGCCAGAATAGTGGCAACAATCCAGCCAATGAGCAGCAAAGCAACTGCAATAATGACTTGCGCTAAAAGGCTCCCCAAATTGTTGAGATCAAAAGCTGGATTCACTGAATTTTCACCGACAATTTGGGAAGTTTCTTCAGTATTAACTTGAGCCAACAAGCCTTCAATAGGGTTCTTAGATGAAAACCTTAAAATAGCTAGGTTAAATGTATCACGCATTACAACCGTCCTCAATTCAGACACACCCTTATCAATGCAAAATTCAGTCCTAGGATATCTAAAAAGTAGCGTGATGTCATTGAAAAACGTTTTTAGGTACTGAGATATTGAGATATGTTAAAAAATCCTAACTGTGGTCACTAGCAAGGAATCAGTTGGCTCGCTCTAAAACAAGCAGCTACAACTTGTTATCAAACACAAAAATCCCCCACCTAGAGGCAGGGGAGCTGACAAAATTTAACTTAACTTAAGTAGATCAACCGAACTTGGCTGCGGTTGAGGCAATCAGGAAGGCCGCATAGGTCAAGATGTAGCCAACGCTGAAGTGTGCCAGACCCACCAAGCGGGCTTGCACAATCGACAGCGCCACCGGCTTGTCTTTCCAACGCACCAAGTTGGCCAAGGGAGTGCGCTCATGCGCCCACACCAAGGTTTCAATCAGCTCTTGCCAGTAACCACGCCAGCTAATCAGGAACATGAAGCCTGTTGCCCACACAAGGTGACCAAACAGGAACATCCATGCCCACACCGACAGGTTATTGGTGCCGAAGGGGTTGTAGCCATTGATGAGCTGGGAGGAGTTCAACCAGAGGTAATCCCGCAGCCAACCCATGAGGTAGGTGGAGTTTTCGTTGAACTGAGCCACATTGCCTTCCCAGACACCAAGGTGTTTCCAGTGCCAGTAGAAGGTAACCCAGCCAATGGTGTTCAGCATCCAGAACATGGCCAGATAGAAGGCATCCCATGCAGAAATATCGCAGGTACCGCCACGGCCGGGGCCATCGCAGGGGAAGGCATAGCCGAAGTCTTTCTTATCTGGCATCAGTTTGGAGCCACGGGCATCCAACGCACCTTTGACCAAAATCAAGGTGGTGGTGTGCAGACCCAAGGCAATGGCGTGGTGCACCAAGAAGTCCCCAGGGCCAATCGTCAAGAACAGAGAGTTGGTGCCACTGTTGATGGCATCGAGCCAGCCGGGTAGCCAGACATTGCCGTAGTTCGGCCAAGCGGTGCTAGCAATGCTATCGGGGTTCGACAGCAGCGTATCAAAGCCATAGAGCAGTTTGCCATGGGCCGCTTGAATGAACTGAGCAAACACCGGCTCAATGAGGATTTGCTTTTCGGGGGTACCAAAGGCGACCACGACATCGTTGTGGACATAGAGACCCAAGGTGTGGAAGCCCAAGAAGAGGGACACCCAGCTTAGGTGGGAAATGATCGCCTCTTTGTGTTGTAGTACCCGATCCAACACATTGCCTTTGTTTTGGGCTGGATCATAGTCCCGCACCAAGAAGATAGCCCCATGGGCAAAGGCACCCACCATCAAGAAGCCAGCAATGTACTGGTGATGGGTATAGAGGGCAGCCATCGTGGTGTGGTCTTGGGCAATGAAGGCATAGGGTGGCAGCGAGTACATGTGCTGTGCCACCAAGGAGGTGATCACGCCCAAGCAGGCCAAGTGCCAACCCAACTGGAAGTGTAGCGAGTTGTTATAGGTTTCATAAATGCCTTGGTGAGGCATGTTGAAGGGACCTTCCACCTTCGTGCCAAAGAAGTCCTTGGCATCCATCATCTCTTTAATGCTGTGGCCAATCCCAAACTGGGTGCGGTACATGTGACCCGCCACAATAAAGAGCACCGCAATGGCAAGGTGGTGGTGCGCCATATCCGTGAGCCACAGGGACTCCGTTTGGGGATGGAAGCCACCCAAGAAGGTGAGAATCGCCGTTCCAGCACCCTGTGCCGTGCCAAAGATGTGGCTAGCCGTGTCAGGGTTTTGGGCATAGACACCCCAGTTGCCCGTAAAGAAGGGCGCCAAACCAGCGGGGTGGGGCATGGTGCTCAGGAAATTATCCCAGCCCACGTGCTGACCACGGGACTCCGGAATGGCCACGTGAATCAGGTGACCCGCCCAAGCCAAGGAGCTAACGCCAAACAGACCGGCCAAGTGGTGGTTCAACCGCGATTCGGCATTTTTGAACCAAGAGAGGCTAGGACGGAATTTGGGTTGTAGGTGCAGCCAGCCGGCAAAGAGAGCCAGCGAAGCCAGAATCAGCAGGAAGATGGCACCTTGGTAGAGGTCACCGTTGGTGCGCATACCGATGGTGTACCACCAGTGATAGACACCGGAGTAGGCAATGTCCACAGGGTTAGCAGCCCCCGCTTGGGTAAAGGCATCCACTGCGGCTTTGCCAAATTGAGGATCCCAGATCGCATGGGCGATGGGACGGGTGTTGACAGGGTCTTGAATCCATTGTTCAAAGTTCCCCTGCCACGCAACGTGGAATAGGCTACCAGACACCCACAGGAAGATGATGGCCAGATGCCCAAAGTGGGAGGCAAAAATCTTCTGGTAAAGATTTTCCTCGGTCATGCCATCGTGGCTTTCGAAGTCGTGAGCCATGGCGATGGCGTACCAAATCCGGCGTGTGGTCGGATCCTGTGCGAGGTCTTGGCTAAACTTCGGAAATTTAGTTGCCATAGTTGGTTATCTCCTCCTCGCCCCTATCCTACAGAAATAATCCGAGCTAGGAAGAATGCCCAAGTAGTGGCAATCCCCCCTAGGAGGTAATGGGCTACACCGACGGCACGGCCTTGAATAATGCTCAGGGCACGGGGCTGAATGGCCGGTGCAACTTTCAGCTTGTTGTGGGCCCAAACAATGGACTCAATCAGCTCTTGCCAGTAGCCACGACCACTGAAGAGGAACATGAGGCTGAAGGCCCAAATGAAGTGAGCACCCAAGAACAACAAACCATAGGCGGATAGGGCTGAACCATAGGAGCCAATCACCTGAGAAGCTTGTGCCCACAGGAAGTCCCGTAGCCAGCCATTGATGGTGATGGCACTTTGGGCAAAGTTACCGCCCGTGATGTGAGATACCGTGCCATCGGGAGCAACAGTACCCCAGACATCCGACTGCATCTTCCAACTGAAGTGGAAAATCACAACAGAGATGCAGTTGTACATCCAGAACAGACCCAAGAAGACGTGATCCCAACCGGAGACTTGGCAGGTACCGCCACGACCGGGACCATCGCAGGGGAAGCGGAAGCCCAAGTTGGCTTTATCGGGAATGAGGCGAGAGCTGCGGGCAAAGAGGACGCCCTTCAGCAGAATCAGCACTGTCACGTGGATGGTGAAAGCGTGAATATGGTGCACCATGAAATCGGCCGTTCCCAGAACAATGGGCATCATGGCGACTTTGCCACCGACAGCAACCACATCACCACCAAAGGCAACACTAGCGGTCGCTGCTGCATTGGGAGCCGTACCACCGGGGGCTAGGGTGTGTAGGTGTTGTACCCATTGGGCAAAGACAGGCTGAAGCTGAATGCCAGTGTCGGAGAACATATCTTGGGGACGACCAAAGGCACGCATCGTGTCGTTGTGGACGTACAGACCAAAGCTGTGGAAGCCCAAGAAGATGCACACCCAGTTGAGGTGGGAAATGATGGCATCGCGATGGCGCAGTACCCGATCCAGAACGTTGTTTTGATTCATGGCCGGATCGTAATCACGCACCATGAAGATGGCACCGTGGGCAGCACCACCCACAATCAGGAAGCCGCCAATCCACATGTGGTGGGTAAACAGCGACAGTTGGGTTGGATAGTCGGTGGCCAAGTAAGGATAGGGGGGCATTGCATACATGTGCTGCGCCACAATAATGCTCAGCGAACCCATCATGGCTAGGTTGATCGCCAGTTGGGCATGCCAAGAGGTGGTCAGCACTTCGTACAGACCTTTGTGGCCGGCACCGGTGAAGGGGCCTTTGTGGGCTTCAAGAATCTCTTTGAGGCTGTGGCCAATCCCCCAATTGGTGCGGTACATGTGACCGGCAATGATGAAAAGGACAGCGATCGCCACGTGATGGTGAGCCGTATCCGACAGCCACAGGCCACCAGTAACAGGGTTCAAGCCGCCGTTAAAGGTCAGGAAATCCGAGTAGGCAGCCCAATTAAGGGTGAAGAAGGGAATGACGCCACTCAAAAAACCCCAATCCACTTTGGGATATAGGTCGGCCATCAAGCTGGGGTTAAGGATAAACTCGTGGGGCAAGGGAATATCCTTAGCAGCAACCCCTGCATCCAAGAGTTTGTTGATGGGTAGCGAGACGTGGATCTGGTGACCTGCCCAAGCCAAAGACCCCAAGCCAAGCAAGCCGGCGAGGTGGTGGTTGAGCATGGATTCCACGTTTTGGAACCATTCCAGCTTAGGAGCGCGCTTGTGATAGTGGAACCAGCCTGCAAAGAGCATTAAGCCAGCCATGACCAAGCCACCGATTGCGGTGCAGTAAAGCTGGAACTCATTGGTGATCCCAGAGGCACGCCACAGTTGGAATAGCCCCGAGGTGATTTGGATGCCGTGGAAACCACCGCCGACATCACCATTGAGAATGCCTTGACCCACAATGGGCCAGACCACTTGAGCACTGGGCTTGATACCGGTGGGATCGGCCAGCCAAGCCTCATAGTTTGAGAATTTTGCACCGTGGAAGTACATCCCACTCAGCCAGATGAACACCACAGCCAGATGGCCGAAGTGTGCACTGAAGATCTTGCGGGAAATATCTTCAAGGTCGCTCGTGTGTGTATCAAAATCGTGGGCAAGAGCGTGGAGGTTCCAAATCCATGTGGTGGTTTGGGGTCCTCTGGCCAAGGTGCGGTCAAAATGCCCGGGTTTTGCCCATTTTTCAAACGATGTGGGCACCGGGTCATTGTCAACCACGACTCTGACCTTTGGCTCTCGCTCCGGTGGACTGATGGTCATCGAGTCTCTCCTCTCTCTTAGGCAAGGAAGGAACGAGGGCATTCACCTCGGCAATATAGAAAGATCTTTAGATCAATGATTGTGAAGAATCGTGAATCTAAAGACCCAGAATGGAACGATAAAGCCCGTTCAGGAGGCGAATGCTCAATTCAGCATTATAGAAGGGGAGTACAGACTTTGCCGATAATTAACATTATTTAAGATGCTTGAATTCTTGACATGATTGTGGGGGTATAAATGCATAATATATGCGCTATCATATCCATTGATTTAATACAGGTGGCCGTGGCTCAATTCCCTGTAGAATCGGCTTTTGGGGCGATCGCCCCCGACATGTAAATTGTTTTAAGTTTTATGACAAAAGTGATTATTTGTACCACTGATGCGCCTAGGCCGGTCGGCCCCTATAGCCAAGCCGTGCGGCAAGGGGAATGGGTCTTTCTCGCAGGGCAAATTGCCCTTGATCCAAAAACGGGTGAGATTGTTGGTGGCGAAGATGTCAAGGAGCAAACCCGCCAAGTGATGGATAATCTCAGTGCTGTCCTCAAGGCCGCCGGTAGCGATTGGTCACAGGTGGTGAAAACAACCGTGTATCTTGCAGACCTCAATGACTTCGCCGCCATGAATGAAATCTATGCTCAGTACATGGATGCTGAGACAGCGCCTGCCCGTGCCTGTGTGGAAGTATCGCGCCTGCCGAAGGGAGCCAAGGTCGAAATTGACTGCATTGCCTACTGTCCTACAACGGCCTAACGGCAATCACCGAGGCACGGAAATTATACTCTTTGCCCTCTAATTCTACGGGCGTTCCCACTTTGATGGCCATATTCCCTAGCACCGGGCCATTGTTCGTGATTTGGCCTCGGCCTTCGAGGGTCAGGAGCAAGTTGCTACTGTAGGCCATCTCTGGGCGGGGATCTGGCAGCGCTTTAACCGACCCATCGGGCTGGGAAACAGTAACTGTGCGCGGCAGAACCTGGACATTTTTCACAGTAATTTGGCCGTAGGGCTGGTTGCGAATAATAAAGTTGGCGGTACTGCTCTTGGGAATTAGGTCTTGGGGAGTGGGAGTACTCAGACCCAGAACGAGAACATCTACTTCAATAGGTTGGGCAGCGGTCATTTGTGCCAACGAGGTGCCCGATCGCCCCGGCAGGAGGAACAAGCCCGCCAAAACGCACAGGAGAACAAGCCCTGCCCCAAGGTCTAGAAGACTCAGTTTGCCAAAAAGACGGCCATAGCGATCAATGAGTTTCATCGGCACTCTAGCTTAAACCCGCAGCAACATCCTACCACACGGGTTCTCCCTAACCGGCTTGCCAAACCCAGAGTTCCCCTTGGGTGCCCCCGGCGGCTAAATACGATCCCTTGGGGTGCCAAGCAAGAGTTGTGAAGTATTCTTGGGCACCTTGCAGTAACTCCTGCGGTTGAGTTTGCTGCCAATAACACAGCCATCCCTCATCGCCACTGGACACGAAGCCTTGACCTTGGGGATGAATAGAGAGGGCGCGCACAGTGCCACGGTGCAGATCCAGCACTTGGGGTTGCCAGCCGCTTGCATCCTCGCTGAGGCGCCAGAGGATAATCCCCTCTTGGGAACTGCTCAGGAGCTGGGGGGCTTGGTTGGCGGTTTCCAACCAGTGAAGATGCCGCACTTTACCGGGAAAGCCCTGCATGTGCCACGGATACTGATCGCCCCAACGCCAGACAAAAAGGGTGTGATCCATGTTGCTGGCCGCGAAATATTCCCCTGTGGCGGACCAAGCTACGCCCACTGTCGCAGACATAAACCCTAATTCTTGGGGATCGGCATCCCAATCTTTAGCCGACCACACCCGCACACCGCCATAACCGGCAACGGCCAAAGCATCACCCGTAGGTTGCCAAGCCAAAGCGAGCACTGACGAGGCCGCAAAATCAAGGGTGGCAATGACATCGGCTTGAGCCGCATCCCAAATCTGGACGTAATGACCAAGACTAAAAGCAACCCAAGGCAATGTGGGATGCCAAGCCAGTTGATCAATCCAGTGGGAACCGTAGTGGAGCACCTGAAGATTCTCAGGGTGAGCTAAGGAACCCATGAGTACCCGTCCCTGCTCTCCCGCCGCTGCCCACCACTGGCGATCGCTGGCCACCGCGAGGATCGTTAAGCTTTGATCGGTCGCCGTTTGCAAGATGAGTTGCTCACCCACCTCTGGATCAATGTGATAGACCTCTCCTGCGGCGGAAGCGGCCAACAGATGGCGATCGCCCCACGCCAAGGCGGTGACGTACTCTTGAAGTTGGGTTTGTCCTAGTGGGATCAGAGAATTCACCAGTCACGCCCCTAGTGGAGGGTGTCGAAATAGATCTGAATGCCGACAATCATGGCAAACATGAGGACAATAAACAAGCTGATGATCAGCCAGTGCCCCGCCACATTCACGTCAAAGATCTCACCATAAATGCCGTAGAGCCGGTCAATAATGCCTTCCGCTTGGCCAATGGCTTTTTCCCGCTTCAGCATCCAGTTAGAATACCGTTCCTGCCAAATCTGCAGATCATCCTTGTAGTTGGTCATCTCCTCTTGGAAGGTGGCAAAGGCGGCTGGGGTGGTTGGCGTTGCTGGTTCCGTGGGCTTTTGCGGTTCGGCCTCATCAAGGGCTGGGGTGTAGTAGCCACGAACCCCCGGGAAGTAGCAGGTCTTAAAGAGTTGGGCACCCGTGCAACGACAGCTTTCGGGGGGATGGGTTTCATTGGGTTTCGTCCAGCAGGGATCCAAAGCGACATCCTTGCCCACTTTTGTAATTGTGACAAAGGCTTCAAAGGGCCACTTGGTTAAGGTAAAGACATTCATGACTTGGCCAATCGGATTCATCTGGGAGGGGGCAATAATCCCGCCCCCAAATGTGACTTGGGGAATAATAAAGAGAATTAACAACAGGGGGGCGATCGCTGTATTGGGTGACAGTGCCGACACCAACAGCCCCATCATCATGCCACTGAAGGAGGCCAAGAACATCGTCAGCCATAACTGCACTTGAGTGAGGCTATCGCCGGGAAAATCAATGGCAATGTTTTTGAATAGGAGAAAGGCCGAGGCCTGATAAAGTGACAGCAATAGCGCCACCGTTGTCTTAGAAAAGACATAGGCACCAATTTTCAGTCCTACGAGGTGTTCGCGGCGGTAAATCTCTCGCTCTTTGGCGATTTCGCGCATCGTAGTTAAATTACCCACCATCACCGCCACCAAGGCTGTGGCAAAGAGCATCGTAATCGCTGAGGCGGCATCCCCCTTGCGAATATCAAACAGGTGGCGATCCCAAACTATCAAGTCCAGTAAACCAATAAAGAAAGGGATCGAGAAATTCAAAATTAAGCTGACGCGATCGCGCATTAAAACGGCTGCTTCCCGCTGCAACAGGATCAGGTACTGCCGTAAGCCTGAGACAGGGTGGTACTGGGGAATTTTGCTGGCACGTTTCCCTTGGGCATCTGGCGTGCGTCCCTGATCGAGGTGGCAGACTACTGCCTTCTGGCGATCGAGAACATAGGTTTTGTACTGTTTCGACTGCAAATATAACTGCTGCCATTCTTCAGGGCTGCGCTCGCGCTCAACCAAGGGATAAATGTCATTAAAGGACTTGACACCAAAGTAGTCAGGAGCTTCATTGGGGAGGCCAAAATAGGCAATGCGACCGCCAGCGGCGAGAAACAAGACCAAATTACATAGCTTGATATTTTCTGTGACGTGAGTAATCAGGACAACAGTACAGCCACCATTGGCTAAGCGCCGCAATAGGGTCATGACATCTGCCTCGGTACCCGGATCCAGACCCGAAGTGGCCTCATCGAGAAAGAACAAACTGGGTTTGGTAATTAACTCAACACCTATGGAGACCCGCTTCAGTTGGCCGCCACTGAGATTTTTGATTGGCACATCCCGCCGTTGGCTCAGCCCCAAAATCTGCATCACCTCTTCCACGCGGCTGTGGCGTTCAGTAGGTGTAATATCAGCTGGCATCCGCAATTGGGCGGCAAAGTCGAGGGCTTCCTCAACGGTGAGTTCCTTGTGGACGATGTCTTCCTGAGGCACATAGGCAAACTGAGAGCGGTAGGCATCAAAGTTGTGGTAGAGATCGTTGCCATTCACCAGAACCGTGCCACTGGAGGCGGGGTTAAATCCCGTCAACGCCCGCAATAGGGTCGATTTGCCACACCCACTGACGCCAGCAATGACCACAAATTCACGGGGCAAAATGGATAGGGAGACATCGTGGAGGAGCTTTTTATTCCCTTTGACGACTTTCTCTAGGCCAAAGGCATCAAGGCGAATACTGCCCGTTTCATTATCAACGGTGATCGTTTCGTCAACATTGATTTGCAGGAGATAGGGGCCGATGCGAATTTTGTCGCCAATTCGTAGGGCATGGGGTTTGGTGAGGCGCTTGCCATTGCAAAAGACACCGTTGGAGGAATTGAGGTCTGTAATGACAATGGAGGTGCCTTGACGTTCAATCTTGGCATGGTGGCGGGAGACTTGGGGGTGATCAATTTGAATGTCATTGTCGTCACCCCGACCAATCCGCAGAACCGTCTTGCCCTGAAAGCTAATGGCTTTTTGCAGAAACTGAGCTTGGCTTTCACGGAAGGTGATCTTGACGTTGACACCGATGTAGAAGGTATCCTCGTCCTTGAGGTCTTTTTCCTTGATGGGGCGATCGCCATAGACCAGACCGAGCTTACTGTCCAAGTCACGGATGCGATAGCCAGTGTCCGTCTTAACAATTTCAAAGTGATGCCGCGAAATGGTCGGATAGGAAATCACAATTTCGTTGTGGGGCGATCGCCCTACCCGTACCGTGGGTTGCAAGAGTGGAAACTCCTCGACGGAAGCGGGCGTACTAATTTGCAGAAAGGGGGATGATTCTTGATCCGAGGCTAAAACCGTTGCCTCATTGCTATGGGATGCCATGGGACACAGGCTCAACACACCGACGGTTCCCCTTCACGATAACAAGTGCCCTTGAGTCTTGGGGAAGGCCTAGACTAAACCGTTACGAAGTGCAACAACCGCCGCCTGCACACGGTCATCCACCGCCAACTTGTTCAAAATACCCCGCACATGGGTCTTGATAGTATTTGGACTGAGAAACAGCTTACTGGCAATTTCAGGGTTACTATAGCCTTCCACCATCAGCTTCAGGACATCCAGTTCCCGCTGCGACAGGTGATAGTCCATTGTCGGTTGGGGCGGATGCAGGTGCTGGATCACATGGCGGGCAATCTGGGGATCAAGGTAGGTGGCTCCCTCTTGGGCAGCAGCGATCGCCATCAGTAATCGCTCAACGGTTTCTCCCTTGATACAGTAGGCATCGGCACCACTAGAAAGGGCAGCAACAGCTTCAAGAGCCGATTGGTGGGAGGTAAGCATCACCACATGAATGTCAGGAAATTCTCGCTTCAGCCGTTGGGTGGCGGCAATCCCGTCTAGCCTTGGTAGGCCAATGTCCATAATGACCACTTGCGGCTGCAACTGCCGTGTCATATCAATGGCGCCATAGCCATCTTCGGCATAACCCACCACAGCAAACTGCTCTCCTAGGGCTTGTCCTAGCCCCAGTTGCATCATTGGATCATCTTCCACAATCAGGAGCCGCAGCTTGGGTGCCATGGTGGGCGGGGAAGTGCATTAACCGAGACCCGGAACGTTCAAGCCACCTGTTAACTCTTCCATCCGTTCCCGCATGGTAGCGGTGGATTTTTGGTAGGCATCGCGCATGGCGGCGGTCACCAAATCAGAGAGCACTTCAGCCCCTTCACTCAGGAGATCTGGGCTGATTTCGACGCGGCGGGGTTCTTGGGTACCACTCATAATCACTTTGACGGCACCCCCCGCTGCTTGACCCTCAATGTCCATTTTTTCGAGGTCTTCTTGCAGCTTCTTGGCGCCTTCTTGAACTTGTTGTGCTTTCTGGATGGCTGCGGCCAGCTCCTTCATTTTGCCAAGACCGAAGCCAAAACCCTGTCCCTGTGCCATAGTGTTCCTTCTATACAGTGCGGACTATTGACTGCTATCTTATCACTGTCTTGAGAAGGGATTAGCGCGCTGCACGGGCAAGGGCATTGTAGAGACCATTGAGGACGGGAGGGGAAGGGAGGGGGGGCGAGTTCTCAAAAATTTGCATTGGCGTCAGGTTAGGTCGGCCATAGAAGCGGGTACTGGCACTACGATCAAAACTAATATTGGCGCCCTCAAGGGCAACGCCGGCAAACAGACCCGCACTGCGTGTGTAGGAAAAGACTTGGGGACTCGGATCTGTAGGACTGACGACTTCGCCACCCACAGGGCCTGCCGCAACGGAGACATTGCCCCCTAGACGAAAGGACTGCGCCAAGCTGCGCATGACGACGGATTTATCCATGAAGGCCAGCACCACATCCGTGGATTGGGCACCAATTTGCAGGCCAAAGCTCCCGCCGGTCATTGTGATAAAGGCGGGCTTACTCCATTCATTATTTTCATTGCGCACAAGCAGAATACCGGCGCCACGGCGGCCCCCAAAGAGAAAGCCCGCTTGAACGACATTGGGAATAATGGCAATTCCTTGAGCGCGCTGGACAATCCTCGGTGGAATGCGGTTGTTGTTGTTAAATGTAAACTCGCCAAGGACAAATGTGGCATTCTCGACCCGTTGCACCATGCGAGAATCAGGGGCATTTTGGGCAAGGGTGGTATGGGGGATGAAAATCAGGGCGATCGCCCCTACAATTGCAGCGCCGGCTCGGTGAAATCGTGCCATAAGAAAACTCAATTCCATCGCAATTCCTCTTATTTGTGCGTCAATGTATTGTTAGACGAGCCAACCTTACCTGCCTGTTCCCTGACCTGTCATGCCTTGGTTGGTAGTAACAAACCTGAAGAAAACCTGTTTTTTGATTTTCTGCAACCGATTTCCGGCATCTGTTGTTAAAACGGATGTGGCAGAATGTAAAGGGTTTTGCCTGCACTAGTGATTCATACCTAGTTCGTTTTCCCAAGCAGGCAGCTCTCATGGAAAGTTAGGTGGCACGCATGGAACCCCTGTATCAATACGCTTGGCTGATTCCCGTTTTACCCCTCTTGGGAGCGCTGATTGTTGGCTTTGGCTTGATTGCCTTTTCAGAGACCACCTCGAAACTGCGGCGACCCAGTGCCATTTTCATCATGGCGTTGATGGCGATCGCCATGGTGCATTCTCTGATCCTTTTCTGGAGTCAAGTCCAAGGCCACGCCCCCTATACGCAAATGATTGAATGGGCAGCGGCGGGCAATCTCCACATTGCCATGGGATACGTGATTGACCCCTTAGCGGCATTGATGTTGGTCATCGTCACAACGGTGGCCTTTTTAGTCATGCTCTACAGCGATGGCTACATGGCTCATGATGCGGGCTATGTTCGCTTTTTTGCCTATCTCAGCCTGTTTGGCTCCTCGATGCTGGGGTTGGTGGTCAGTCCCAACTTGGTGCAGGTCTATATCTTTTGGGAATTGGTGGGGATGTGCTCCTACCTGCTGATTGGCTTCTGGTATGACCGCAAAAGCGCGGCGGAAGCAGCACAGAAGGCATTTGTTACCAACCGTGTCGGTGATTTTGGCCTTTTGTTGGGCATGGTGGGGCTATTTTGGGCGACGGGTACCTTTGACTTTGGTGGCATGGGCGATCGCCTGACGGAACTGGTCAATACCGGCCTACTTTCCCCTAGTCTTGCCGCCATTCTTGCCATCTTGGTCTTTCTCGGTCCTGTGGCCAAATCTGCCCAGTTGCCCCTGCATGTGTGGCTGCCGGATGCGATGGAAGGTCCGACCCCCATTTCTGCTCTGATTCACGCGGCAACCATGGTGGCAGCCGGGGTCTTCCTGATTGCGCGGATGTTCCCTGTGTTTGAGCAATTGCCCCAAGTGATGACGATCATTGCTTGGACGGGGGCCTTTACGGCCTTTATGGGGGCAACCATTGCCATCACCCAAAACGACATCAAAAAGAGCTTGGCCTATTCAACCATTTCCCAACTGGGCTATATGGTCATGGGGATGGGCGTAGGTGCCTACAGTGCTGGCCTTTTTCACCTGATGACCCATGCCTACTTCAAAGCGATGCTCTTTCTTGGATCGGGGTCAGTCATCCACAGCATGGAAGGGGTGGTTGGCCATAACCCAGACTTGGCTCAAGATATGCGCTACATGGGGGGTCTGCGCAAGTACATGCCGATTACGGGGGCAACATTTCTAGTGGGGTGCTTGGCCATTTCTGGCGTGCCTCCCTTTGCTGGCTTTTGGTCAAAGGATGAAATTTTAGGCGCGGTTTTTCATGCCAACCCGGCAATGTGGCTGCTGACGTGGCTCACGGCGGGCTTAACCGCCTTTTACATGTTCCGCATGTACTTCATGACCTTTGAGGGCAAGTTCCGTAATGTGCCCCCAGAGTTACAGGAGCACTATGATCACAATGCCCACCACGATCAGCACGCTGCTGAACCCCATGAATCTCCTTGGACAATGACCCTACCCTTGGTGGTGCTAGCGATTCCCTCGACGTTGATTGGTTTTGTGGGTACCCCCTTCAACAATCTCTTTGAGGCCTTTATCCATGCTCCCGGTGAGGAGATGGTGGCGGAGCACGCGGTGGATTTGACAGAGTTTCTCATCCTTGGCGGTAGCTCTGTGGGCATTGGCCTGCTTGGCATTACCTTGGCCTCCCTGATGTATCTCAAGGGCACTCCCAGTCCGCAGGCGATCGCCAAAGCCATTCAACCGCTGTACCAGTTCTCACTGCATAAGTGGTATTTCGATGAACTCTATGAAGCGGTCTTCATTAAAGGCTGTCGTCGCTTGGCGCGTCAGGTCTTGGAAGTGGATTACAACGTGGTGGATGGCGTGGTCAACCTCACGGGCTTTGTCACGATGGTCACCGGTGAAGGACTGAAATACTTCCAAAATGGCCGTGCCCAATTCTACGCCCTCATTGTGCTGCTGGCGGTGTTGGGATTTGTCATCTTCTCGGTGCAAGCCTAACCCCGGTCATGGTTCTTTCCCAACTGCTGGAGGAGTAAACACGACTGCCATGAGTACGTTTCCTTGGCTGACAACGATTATCCTGTTCCCAATTGTGGCTTCCTTGGCGATTCCCTTCATTCCAGATGCCACAGGCAAAGGACGCCCAATCCGCTGGTATGCCCTGACGGTGGGGTTGATTGACTTTGCCTTGATTGTCTATGCCTTCACGAATTTCTATGACCTGAACACCCCCGGCATGCAACTGTGGGAAAGCTATGACTGGATTCCCGAAATTGGCCTGCGCTGGTCAGTGGGGGCAGATGGCCTCTCGATGCCGCTGATTTTACTCACGGGCTTTATTACCACGCTGGCGATTTTGGCGGCTTGGCCAGTGACCCTGAAGCCGCGACTGTTTTATTTCTTAATGCTGGCGATGTATGGTGGCCAGATTGCCGTTTTTGCCGTGCAGGATATGCTGGTCTTTTTCCTTGCGTGGGAACTGGAGCTGATTCCGGTGTACCTGCTACTGGCCATTTGGGGGGGGCACAAGCGTCAATACGCGGCAACAAAGTTCATTCTCTACACGGCTGGTAGCTCCCTCTTTATTTTGGTGGCGGGTTTGGCCATGGCCTTCTATGGCGACACGATTAGCTTTGATATGCAGACCTTGGCGGCCAAGGACTATGCCATTGGGTTTCAACTGCTGGTTTATGCCGGCTTTTTGGTGGCCTACGGCGTCAAGCTGCCGATTGTCCCCCTGCACACGTGGTTGCCGGATGCCCACGGTGAAGCAACAGCGCCGGTGCACATGCTGCTGGCGGGGATTCTCCTGAAGATGGGCGGCTATGCCCTGATTCGCATGAATGTCGATATGCTGCCGGCAGCCCATGCCAAGTTTGCCCCCGTTTTGGTGATTTTGGGGGTGGTCAACATCATCTATGCGGCGCTGACTTCCTACGCGCAGCGCAATCTCAAGCGCAAAATTGCCTACTCCTCGATTTCCCACATGGGCTTTGTGCTGATTGGGATTGCCTCGTTTACCAATTTGGGCATGAGTGGGGCAATGCTACAAATGGTCTCCCACGGCTTGATTGGGGCGAGTCTCTTCTTTTTGGTGGGTGCCACCTATGACCGTACCCACACGCTGATCCTTGAGGAAATGGGCGGTGTTGGCCAGAAAATGAAGAAGATCTTTGCCATGTTTACGGCCTGCTCCTTGGCCTCCCTTGCCCTGCCGGGGATGAGTGGCTTTGTGGCTGAACTCATGGTCTTTATTGGCTTTGCCACTAGTGATGCCTATTCGTTGCCCTTCCGCGTGATTGTGGTCTTTTTGGCGGCAGTGGGGGTGATCTTGACACCGATTTACCTGCTGTCGATGCTGCGGGAAATTTTCTACGGCCCTGAAAACAAGGAACTGGTGGAGCATGAAGCCCTTGTGGATGCTGAACCCCGCGAGGTGTTTATCATTGCCTGTCTTTTGGTACCAATTATTGGCATTGGCCTCTATCCCAAGCTATTGACGCAAATTTACGATGCCACCACGGGGCAGGTGATTGCGCGAGCGCGGGAAGTGGTACCGACACTGGCTCAGCAGGTGGATCAACCCTTAGGGACACTGGTGGCACCGAGCCTGAACTCAAAGACTAAATGAGTTGGCTACAAGATTGGGTACTGGGGGAGTGGAGCTGGCTGCGCTTGGGGCGATCGGCACTCCTGATTTATCTGATCATTGCGGTCTATCTCTACTTTGGCGCCGATGCCCTGATCTTCCATCCACCCCGTCCTACCTACTCCCTTTCTGAGGAGATCCGGCTGATTCCAGTGGGGCAGGGCGATCGCCTTGCGGTGCGGTATGTTGCCAACCCAGACGCTCACTTTACGCTGCTGTTTAGTCACGGCAATGGGGAAGACCTCGGCATGGTGGAACCCTTTCTACAGACGCTGCGGCAGTGGGGGTTTTCCGTCCTCGCCTACGACTATCGTGGCTACGGCTTGAGTTCGGGTCGCCCTAGTGAGCGTCATGCCTACGTAGATGCTTTGGCAGCCTATACCTATCTCACAGAGGAACTGCGAGTCCCCCCAGAGCGGGTGATTCTCTATGGCCGTTCCCTTGGCGGTGGGGTGGCGACGGAACTGGCAACACAGGTTGCAATTGCGGGGTTGGTCTTAGAAAGTACCTTTACTTCAATCTTTCGGGTGGTGGTACCTTTCCCGTTATTTCCCTTTGATCGCTTTATCAACCGAGATAAACTGCCGCAAGTCAAGGTGCCGCTGTTGATTCTCCACGGTACTGCCGATAGCATCGTGCCCTTTCGTCATGGCCAATACCTTTTTGCCATTGCCCGTGAGCCAAAATTTTCCCTCTGGGTCGAGGGTGCCGATCACAATGATTTTGTTGAGGTGGCGGGCGATCGCCTGCGGATAGCGTTAGAGGAATTTGCTGCTTTTCTGAAGGCACAATCTGCCTAGGGTGTTTATTAAGGGAAAGCTGATGTTCCCAGTAAGGGACAGTTGTTGAGGTACGCTGAGATCGTAGCGCGAAAAGATTTTCTTATGGATGCTTTGGCTCTTTGGCAGCATTACCAAGACTGGTTGTACTACCACCCTGAGTTAGAGTTCTATGTGGATGTCAGTCGTATGGGGCTGACCCTAGAAGTGGTACGTCGCCTAGAGCCAGCTTTTGAGCGCGCCTTTCAGCAAATGAAGGAATTGGAAGCAGGGGCGATCTCCAACCCCGATGAGGGCCGCATGGTGGGGCACTACTGGCTGCGGGATGCCGATTTGGCACCAACTCCAGAACTGCGTGCCGAAATTCGCGATGCCATTGCCCAAGTGAAGCAGTTTAGCCAGCAAGTCCACAGTGGCGCCATTGCTCCACCCCAAGGGGGTCGCTTTACCGAGATTCTCTCCATTGGCATTGGGGGGTCTGCCCTAGGTCCGCAGTTTGCGGCGGCTGCCCTTGCCCCTGTGAATCCGCCCCTGAACATTCACTTTTTGGACAACACCGACCCTGCCGGGTTTGAGCGGGTTTTTGCGGAACTAGGCGATCGCCTGCGGACGACATTGGTGATTGTCATTTCCAAATCGGGGGGGACACCGGAAACCCGCAATGGCATGCTAGAAGCCCAAGCCCGCTTCCAACGTGCCGGCCTTGCCTTTGCCGATCACGCCGTCGCCGTCACCCTGCCGGGCAGTGGCCTTGCCCAAGTGGCGGAGTCCAACGGTTGGCTGGCCATTTTCCCGATGTTTGACTGGGTGGGGGGGCGCACCTCGGAACTGTCAACGGTGGGTCTATTGCCCGCTGCCCTGCAAGGGATTGACATTGATGCCCTCCTCGCGGGAGCAAAATTGATGGATCAGGCAACCCGCGTGCCGAAGATTCGCCAAAATCCCGCTGCCCTACTCGCCTTGGCTTGGCACCATGCGGGCAATGGTCGGGGTGAAAAAGATATGGTTGTCCTGCCCTACAAAGATAGTCTGCTCCTGTTTAGCCGCTACTTGCAGCAGTTGGTAATGGAGTCCCTCGGCAAGGAAAAAGACCTCGACGGCAACATTGTCCACCAAGGGATTGCGGTCTATGGCAACAAGGGAACCACGGATCAGCATGCCTATGTGCAGCAGTTGCGGGATGGCCTACCTAACTTCTTTGTCACGTTTATTGAGGTGCTGCGGGATGGCCAAGAACCCGCCATTGACGTGGAGCCGGGGATTACTGCGGGGGATTACCTCAGTGGCCTACTCCTCGGCACCCGCCAAGCTCTCTATGAAAAGAATCGCCCCTCCCTGACGGTGACGATTCCGGACGTGACCCCGAAAACCGTGGGTGCCTTGATTGCCCTCTATGAACGAGCGGTGGGTCTTTATGGCTTCTTGGTGAATATCAATGCCTACCATCAGCCGGGGGTGGAAGCGGGGAAAAAAGCAGCGGCGGCCAACTTGGCGTTGCAACGGCAGATTGTTAAAGTCTTAGAACAAAGTGATGAACCCCTAGACTTGCAGGCGATCGCCGACGCTGTGAATGCGCCGGATCAACTGGAGCGGATTTACCTGATCCTACGGCACCTTGTGGCCAACGATCGCGGCATCGAGCAACTGGGGGATCCAGGGCAGCCAAGTCAATTGCAGTTTCGGTGGCAACGCTAATGCAGCGGCGGCAATTTTGTCAGGGGTTGTTTGCCTTGGGGGCGATCGCCCTCAGTGGTTGTCAAGCCACTGCCAATACAGGACTCACCGTCTATTTACTGCGAAAATCCTTACCCCCCCAATTGATTCAGCGCTTTCGTCAACAGGCCGGCGTGGGACTTCAGCTGCGGCTGCGGGAAACCCCCCAAGAGTTAGCCAACACCTTTGCAGCGGGAATCCTCGGGTCAGCCGTCCTCAGTCTCGGGGATGCTTGGATAGCTCAGGCCGTGGCGCAGCGACAGATTGCCCCTATTCCCAAACCACTGATTCAAAACCGGTGGGACTGGGCTGAACCGTGGCAGCCATTACTGCAACTCATTGGCAAAGACGATGCTCTCTGGGGTCTGCCCTATCGCTGGGGGGCAACAGTCCTCATTTATCGCCGCCAGTTCTTTGCCGATTTGGGCTGGGAACCCACAGATTGGGATGTCCTATGGCATCCAAGCGTTCAAGGCCACTATAGCCTGTTAAATCAGCCGCGGGAAGTGATTGGGTTGACGCTGAAATCCCTAGGGCTATCCTACAATGCCCCACCCACCCACCCCGAATTACGGCAACGCTTGCAGCGTCTCCGCCAAGGATGTCGTTTTTTTAGTTCTGACGCCTACCTGCAGCCACTGATGCTGGGCAGTACACAATTAGCAGTGGGTTGGTCAACGGATGTACTGCCGCTGCTGAAGCGAGATCCGCAGACCTATGCCGCCGTGTTTCCCGCCAGTGGGACAGCGCTGTGGGTGGATTTGTGGGTCTGTGGCCAAAACCCCGATGCGGCAGCCTTGGCTTGGTTGAACTACTGGTGGCAACCGGAAGTTGCTGAGCAACTCAGCCAGTTTAGTGATGCTCCCTCGCCGCTGGTGAGCGATTTAAGACGCACTCTCTTGCATCGCTATATTCCCCTAGCGACTCCCACCGCCTTTGCCAAGAGTGAACTCCTGCTCCCCCTCGATGTGGCTGCCCAAAAACGCTATGACACCCTTTGGCAGGAAATGTTTTTGCCCCTCTCCTAAGTGTGCCGCGGTTGCCTTGAACCACCTAGGATTTCTGCCACATAGGCGAGGGCTTGGGGGCGATCGCGAATTTCTCCCCGCGCTTGGGCCGCTTCCACAGCTCGCAACAATTCACCCACACGCGGCCCCGGCGAGACCTGAAACACTTCTACCAGATCGGCACCCCGCACCAATTGGGGGGGATGGGCAATGGCATCCTTGGGGTCTAACCACCCTTTGACCAAGGGCACTAGATGCGCTTTGGGGATGCCCCGGCTCAGGGCAAGGGCAACAAAGGCTGGAAAATAGCTACCCGCCGCGCGGAATAGATAGAAGGCTTGCTCGCGGTTCAGGGGGTGTTCGAGGGGGACTAGCCAGTGGTTGAGCAATCGGCACAGGACTTGGACAATGCGGATTTCATCGGTGGTGTAGGTGAGGGCAGTTAGTTCCTCGGCCGCTTGGCGATCGCTGGCATTCACGAGGCAGGTGAGCTTGGCCAAAGCCACTAGGGTTCGCCGTTGGGGTTCGCCGGGGGCAGTTGTTGCGGCAATAGATGTCGTTAGCGCCGGCCAAAGGGCTGGGAAGGGAAAATTCCCTAGGGTGGATTCAAGGGCATGGTAGTGGGTAATCCGCTCCTCGGTGACCGACGGCAGCCACACCGCCAACACGCCATCGCGAAAAGCAAGGGTGAGATAGGGGGCACTCTCAAGGGCACTGAGAAAATAACTGAGTTCCACCCGCACCCGTTCTGGGGCGACTCGTCGCAGTTGGGGGGCAAGGGTTTGGATCACCTGCCGCGTTTCGGGCGTAATCGTAAATTGCAGTTGGGCGGCTTGGCGATAGGCGCGTAGGAGTCGCAGGGGATCAGCAGCGAGATTTTCTGGTGCGACATAGTGAATTTGGCGGCGTTGCAAATCCAAAAGGCCACCGAGGGGATCGACAATGTGGTGGTGGTGAATGTCGTAGGCAATGGCATTGAGGCGAAAATCGCGATCGCTCAAATCGGTCAAGAGGGTTTCTCCGTGCCGCTGGGCAATATCCACCGTTGTATTAGCAAAGACTAAGCGGGCAATCTGCCGCTGCCGATCCAAAACCACTAAACCAGCCTTGTACTTATCCGCCAGTTTTTGGGTCAGGGCAATCGCATCCCTCGGCACAATAAAATCCAAGTCGGGGCACGAATTGATCCGGCCTAGGAGCGCATCCCGCACCGCTCCCCCCACGAGGTAGGTATCGGCCGGTAAATCACTGACCGCGATCGGCCAGCGACTAAAATCAAAGGGTTGAAGGGCGACCATTAGAGCTGGTTGAGAGCGATCGCTTGCCCCCCAAGGGTGACCCTCAAGTTTTCCCCCTGCACACAGACGAGCCCTGCGGCGGTTTCAATGGTGAGGCAGTTATTTTCAAATTTGAGTAAGCCGTTCCAAGGCGGGACTGCTGGGGCAGAGGTGGTGGGCAATCCAGACGGGACACTTTCTAGCCAAATCAGCGAGGCATCCCCAGAAAAGTGGCGATCGCCCATCGCCGTTTTGATTATCAGACCACCGCCCGCCGACGGTGAAAAGGCAATATCGCAAATGGGCTGCCACTCCTTGCCCACCAACAGTTGCAATTGCTGTGGCTCCTGAGGTGTGGCAGTGGACTTGAGCAGTAACCACCAAGTTTTCCAAAGTTGCCGTGCCGTTCCCCAACGCACCACCTGTCCCGACGGAATGGCGACCTGTTCGTAGTGCCACGCCGGTACGGGTTCACTGACGTATTGTGTGGGCAAGAAGGAATGGGCTTGGAGGACACTGGCCACCACATCGGCAAAGGGCGCCTCGGCAAAAAGGGTTACTTTTTCATTGGCCACACTCTCACCTTCTACCACCGCCACCACCGTTTCCGTGACCGTGCGCAATTGATAGCAGTGATTGCCGAGGCTAACCACCTTCAAATCAGCACTTTGGTAGGTACTGGGCAGGGGGTGTTGTTGCAGGATCAGCATTTGAATCACCTGCTCATTCGTCCACTCAATCACGGTGGTTTCGTTCGCAGTGGCCATTGGCTTAGCCATTGGCGTTGGGGCGGGCAACGGAACCTCTTCCATTTCCCCAGCCTCAAAGACCACTTCGCCATTGGGCAGGATAGTTCCTGAGAGCTTGGCTTCCTCTAAGTCTTGGCGGCGGGCGATCGCCCCGGTCAGATCCGCCTCTGACAGATCTGCCCCCACCACATTTGTATCCTTCAGATTACTGTCGTGGAGCACCGCCCCCTTGAGGATGGCCCCACTGAGCACCGCCTGCTGTAAATTGGCGCGTGAGAGGTAGGCACCCACTAGGATGGCGCCACTGAGCATGGCTTCCTGCAAGTTGGCATCGGTCAGATTAGCACCACTCAGATCTGCACCAATCAGATTTGCCCCCCGCAGATTGGCATTGGCCAAGTTGGCCTTGATCAAATCCGCTCCACTCCAGTTGATGCCCTGAAGATCCGCCCCCGCTAGATCCACATGGCTCAGTTGCACCAGAGGGAACACACTGCCCGCCAAATTCACACCCCGGAAATTCCGCACCCCACGGGCAAATTCGCTTAACAAGGTTTCAAGGGTAATTGCTTTGCTCATAGCCGCTCACTAGCAGGGCACCACAGAGTTTTTCAAGCCCACTGCTATAGCTATTCTAGGTCTTGATTCCCATCCAGAGGAGCCAGTCAGCGATGCCATGGTTTGTCAAAATTGAACGCGGTATTGTGGACAAAGCCACCTTTGATCGCCACGTTCCTGCCCACCGTGCCTATGTGCGCGCCCTCATTGCCGCAGGGCATCAAGCCCGCACGGGATACTGGGCTGAGCGCGGGGGTGGCATGTTGTTGTTTCAGGCGGATTCCCGGCAAGCCGCTGAAGAAATTGTTGCCCGTGATCCCCTCGTCCAACACCAGTGTGTCCACTACGAACTCCACGAGTGGTGTATCGTCGAAGCCCCCGATTAGCCTTGGCGCAGTTTCTCCGCCCAGACACGGGTGGGTAGCCCCCACACGTAGATAAAGCCCTCGGCGGCCTTGTGATTAAATTGATCCTCGGCGCCATAGGTAGCCAAATCGGGCGTATAGAGGGAATAGGGAGAGCGTCGCCCCACCACCCGTGCGGTTCCCTTAAAGAGCTTGACGCGCACGGTACCCGTCACCCGCTTCTGGGTCTGTTGAATAAAAGCATCCAAGGCTTCCTTGAGGGGGCTATACCAAAGACCGTTATAGACCAAACGGCTGTAGGTCTCTTCAATCCCCCGTTTGTACTGCGTCACATCGGCGGTTAAGGTCAAGCTTTCCAAATCGCGGTGGGCGTCAATAAGCACCAAGAGGGCAGGGGCTTCGTAAATTTCGCGGGATTTAATGCCGACAAGGCGATTTTCAATCATGTCAATGCGACCAAAGCCGTGGCGCCCCACCCGCTCATTGAGTTCACTCACCAGCGTTACGGGATCGAGGGAGCGGCCATCGAGGCTAACGGGAATTCCGGCCTCAAAGCCAATATCCACATACTCCGGGGAGTTGGGGGTATTTTCAATGGCTTGGGTCATCAAATAGATTTCCTCAAGGGGTTCAATCCACGGATCCTCAAGGGGGCCGGCTTCAATACTGCGTCCCAAAAGATTGCGGTCAATGCTGTAGGGGGAAGATTTTTTCACAGGCGCAGGAATGCCAAAGCGTTCGCCATAGGCAATGGTTTCTTCGCGGCTCATGCCCCATTCGCGAGCGGGTGCCAGGACCTTGAGGTTGGGATTCAGGGCGGCGATCGCCACATCAAAGCGCACTTGATCATTGCCTTTCCCTGTACAGCCGTGGGCAACGGCATCGGCACCATACTCAGCAGCCGCATCCACCAAGAGCTTGGCAATCAGAGGGCGAGCAAGGGCCGTCGAGAGGGGATAGCGATTTTCGTAGAGAGCGTTGGCCTGAAGAGCGGGAAAGGCATAGTTGCGGATGAACTCAGCTTTGGCATCGACCACCAGCGAGGCACTGGCACCAGCATCAAGGGCTTTTTGGCGAATGGGTTCCAGTTCATCCCCCTGTCCTAAATCAGCGGCGAGGGTAATGACTTCCTTCACGCCCCACTCGTGCTTGAGATAGGGAATACACACGGAGGTATCCACTCCCCCCGAATAGGCCAAAATGACTTTTTCTGCACGCCCCATGATTCTTTCCTGAAATAAATGCGATCGCTACTATAGCGGATCTGTTTGCCAGAAACGTTATAGCAATAACCGTTTCGCCGAGCCTTACATCTGTTTCACTTCGTTTGCTAGGGGCAGGCCTTGCTCAAAACAGGTCAGATTTTCAATTGTCGTACGGGCAATATCTGTGAGGGCATTGCGGGTAAAGAAGGCTTGGTGAGCAGTAATCACCACATTGGGGAAGGATTGCAGGAGTTGGAAGGTGTCGTCTTGAATAATCGTGTCCGAAAGATCTTGGAAAAAGAGGGAGTCTTCCTCTTCATAGACATCAATGCCCAGATAACCAATTTGGCCACTTTTAATGCCCTCAATGACTGCTTTGGTGTCCACCAGCTTGCCACGACTAGTATTGATCAACATGACACCGCGCTTCATTTGGGCGATCGTGGTCGCATTGATCAGGTGTTCATTTTCGGGGACAAGGGGGCAATGAAGAGTGACAATGTCCGATTCAGCCAAGAGGGTTTCTAGGGTTGTGTAGGTGCCTATCTGCTCAAAGTCTTTGTTGGGGTAGGGATCATAGCCGTAGAGGTGACAGCCAAAACCATGCATAATCCGGGCAACAACACGCCCAATTTTGCCTGTGCCAATGATGCCGACCGTACAACCATACAGATCAAAGCCCATCAGCCCCTCTAGGGAAAAATTATCATCGCGCACGCGGTTGTAGGCACGGTGAAGTTTGCGGTTTAGCATCAAGATCAGCCCCACTGTATGCTCCGCTACCGAATAGGGGGAATAAGCACTGACGCGGGTAACTGTGATGCCCAAGCTGGCCGCTGTTGCCAAATCCACATTGTTGAAGCCCGTACAGCGCAGCGTCACCAGACGCACCCCCAACGCTGCCAGCCGTTTGAGGGTCTCTGCCCCCAGATCATCATTGACAAATACACAGACGGCCTCATGTCCCTCGGCAAGGGAAACTGTTTGAGGACGCAGTAGCACATCGTAGTAGGTGAGGAGATGGGGATGACCTTGAGCTTCATTGGCGGCATTCAGAAACTGGCGATCGTAGGATTTGGCACTGAAAACGGCAACTTTCATAGCATGGCTCTCCTAGCCCAAGTGACATTACAGCCCTTTTCACTAGGGTTGAACACTCTAGAATCCTGAGAACGTTAATGGCGGACAGCATGCCGATGTGTCCTGTCTGTTAACCCCATATTCCACAAAAGAGCTGTAGTTAGCTTAGCGAGTGTCAGCTTAAGGTTGTGTTAAGGGAGGACAAATACCCAGACAACTGCTTAGGGGATGCCCTTAGCGCTTGCGAAAAAACTGGCGAATGGTTGCGGCAATATGCTCAATGGTGGCATCGCTCAATTCAGGCCAAATGGGTAAGCTGAGAACCTCGCTGGCAAGGCGATCGCTCACAGGATTGGGTGGAGATTGCCCCTTATACATCGGAGAGTGATCTTGGGGAATGGGGTAGTAAATCATCGAACTAATACCAGCCGCCTTCAGGTAAGCCGCGAGCGCATCCCGCTGCCCATTGAGCACCCGAATGGTATATTGATGAAACACATGCCCTAGAGATACTGCTGGGGTCACCACCGCCTCAAGACCCGCCAAGGCTTGGTTATAGGTTTGGGCGACTCGCCGTCGCTCTTGATTCCAGCGATCGATATGGGGTAGCTTCACCCGCAGAATTGCCGCCTGTAGGCTGTCCAAGCGAGAATTGTAGCCAATCATTTCGTGGTGGTAGCGTTGACGGGAGCCGTGAACCCGCAGCATGCGCGATCGCTCGGCTAAATCATCATCATTGGTGGTAATCAGCCCCCCGTCGCCATAGGCACCGAGATTCTTGGTGGGAAAAAATGAAAAGGCTCCCATGGTACCGATCGCCCCCGTGAACCGATGAGCTAAAGCCTCTTGAGTTGCCGTTTCACATTGACAGTTCTCACAGGGCGGACAATAGCGGGCACCAAAGGACTGGGCACAATCCTCAAGAATGGCTAACCCATGGGCTTGGGCAATTTCAACAATTGCTCCCATAGCAGCTGGCCGCCCAAATAAATGAACCGGCAAAATCGCCTTGGTGCGGGGGGTAATGGCTGCGGCAACTTTATTGGGATCAAGGTTAAAAGAGTCCAGTTCCACATCCACAAAGACCGGGCGGGCACCCACCAAACTAATTGCCTCTGCCGTCGCAAAAAACGAAAAGGGGGTGGTAATCACCTCATCCCCAGCACCTATTCCCAAACTGCGCAGGGAAATCACCAGTGCATCTGTCCCTGAATTAACTGCTACCGCATGGCGCACCCCTAAATAGGCGGCTACCTCTTCCTCAAAGGCCTGTACCTCTGGCCCTAGAATGAACTGACCGGATGCCAGTACGCGGGCAACTGCGCGATCGATGTCTGCTTGCAGGAATTGATATTGGGCCTTGAGATCAAGAATAGGGATGGTATCCATGAGAGAGCGCAAGTCTTTATTATCATCCTCTCACGAGCGTAGTGTGGTTTTAGCGAATTAAGCTAGGCTTAGAGTGTAGAGCCGTTCTCAAGGGCGGGGTTCCAGACCCGTTTTTTTTGATGAATCCCCAAGAGTTGTTAAAACGCTATGCCAGCGGTGAACGGGACTTTAATCGTGCCAGTTTGACAAATGGCGAGTTTATCAACGCTGATCTACGGGGGATTATTCTCTCCCGTGCCGACATGGAGTGGGTCAACCTGAGCGGAGCCAATCTCAGTGGTGCAGTGCTGTGTGGCGCAGAAATTGTTAATGCCATGCTCATCAAGGCAGAATTGGTGGATGCCAACCTCGCTGGCGCAAACCTTAGCCGCAGTGATCTCAGTTGGGCAAACCTGACGCGAGCCAATCTCAGCCGCGCTGAACTTAGTGAAACCACCCTGCGGGGAACGGTGCTTCAGGGTGCCAATCTCTCTCGTGTGGACTTGGCGAATGCGGATCTACGGGGATTGACACTCGACGGCGTTAACCTTTCGGGGGCAAATTTACAGGGCGCGAATTTGCATGGCACGGATCTAAAGCAGGCGAACCTAACCCGTGTGGATTTAATTCAGGCGGATGTCAGCAATGCCAATCTCAGTGGTGCGAACCTCAGCGGTGCCAACCTGAGTGGCGCGAACTTAACGGCGGCGAATCTCACGGGAGCCAATCTCAGCCGCGTTGATCTCACGGAAGTCAAGCTCAGTGAAGCCAACCTTGCCAAGGCCAACCTTGTCGGCGCGGAACTGGCCAAGGCGGATCTGTCCTCCCTAGAACTTTCAGATGTCAACCTCAGTGGTGCCAATCTCAGTGGCGCGAACCTGAACCATACCAACCTTAGCCGTGCGGATCTCAGTGGGGCAAATTTACGGGGCGCCAACCTCAGCCATGCCAAACTGGTGGGCACCAATCTGCAGGGGGCGAATCTCCAAGGGGCAAACTTGCAGGGGGCATTGCTGGACAATGCGGATTTGAGTCAAACGGATCTACGCAGTGCCAATCTCAGTGGCCTCGTCTTTAATGGCGTGAAGCTGCGGGGTGCCAATCTCAGTGGTGCCAATCTTCGCGAAGTGGAGTTAACGGAAGCCAACTTTAGCCGTGCCGACTTGGTAGAAGCGAATCTCAGCCGTGCCCGCTTGGTGGGAGCCAACCTGAGTCGTGCTACTCTCTCAGAAGCGAATCTCAGCCGCGCCACCCTCAGTGGAGCTACCCTGAGCCGGGCAACGTTTAGTGGCAGCTTACTGGGAACTGTAGATCTCAGCGGTGTTAACTTGAGTGGGGCAGACTTAGGGGACGCCAACCTCTCAGGCTCTAACCTGTCGCGGGCGGATTTGACGCGGGTGAACCTGACTGCTGCGGATATGAGTGGTGCCAACCTCAGTGAAGTGGATTTGCGGGGTACGATTATGCCCGATGGCCGACGGCGAGCTTAGGCGGGGTCTTTTTCGGGGACGGTTTCTTCGGCAGCTTCAACCGGCTGGGGTCTCGGTGGTGCTTGACGGCCAAAGAGGTGCACCAAGTGCTTCAAATGAGCGGCAAGTTCAGGGGTAAGTTGACCCGCAGTTAGGCGCCACGCCCAGTTGCCTTCGCTCGTACCGGGGAAATTCATGCGGGCATGACTATCGAGACCGAGCAAATCTTGAACGGGAAGAATGGCTTGGTTGGCAACGGTTCCTAGGGCCATGCGAATCAAAGCCCAGTGGGGTTCGCTGGGGGTATAGCCCAAATAGTCAATGAGGCGCTGCTGTTCCCAGTCACTGAGGGTGCGGTACCAGCCGACAGTTGTGTCATTGTCATGGGTGCCAGTGTACACCACACAGTTGCGCTCTTGATTAAAGGGTAAAAAGGGATTATCCGAACCACCGCCGAAGGCAAACTGGAGAATTTTCATCCCCGGAAACTGAAACTGATCCCGTAGGGCAATGACATCGGGGGTAATATCCCCTAAATCCTCGGCGAGAATAGGCAGTCGTCCCAAAGCAGCTTGCAAGGTTTCAAAGAAGGCAGCACCAGGACCCAGTTGCCACTCACCGTTGACGGCTGTTTCCTCTCCTTCGGGCACTTGCCAGTAGCCCTGAAAGCCGCGAAAGTGATCCACACGGATAATGTCCATGTAGGAGAGCAGGGCACGGAAGCGCTCAATCCACCAAGAGTAGCCATCGGCAGCAAGGGCTTTCCAGTTGTAAATGGGGTTGCCCCAGAGTTGTCCTGTGGCACTGAAGTAATCTGGAGGCACACCGGCCATGAGGGCAGCCGCACCCGTTTCTGGATTGAGTTCAAAAAATTGGGGAAAGGCCCAGACATCGGCACTGTCGTGGGCAACATAAATGGGAATATCACCAATAATCTGAATCCCCTGTTGATTGGCGGCTTCCTTGAGGGCGTGCCACTGCTGGTAAAAGAGAAATTGCTGAAACTCGTACTCAAAAATGCGCTCTTTGAGAACGGCTTGGATCGCGGCAAGGGCGGTTGGTTCGCGATCGCGCAAAGGGGCGGGCCATTCATACCACGGCTGTCCCTCGTGGTGATCCTTCAGCGCCATAAAGAGGGCATAGGTGGGCAGCCAGTAGTGGGCAAGGGCTTGAAAGTCGCGAAAGGCCTGCCAGTCTTCTGGGGTGGCTTGATTCTGAAAGCGTTGAGCAGCAAGGCGGAGCAGGGGGAGTTTTTGGCTAATGACAGCCTCGAAATCAACGCGATCGCTATTCTCAAGCGTGAGTCCTGCCAAATCTGCTTCCGTTAACCAGCCCTCCTTGACCAGTTCATCCAAGCTGATCAGCAGTGGGTTGCCGGCCATCGCGGAGTAGCACATATAGGGGGAATTGCCAAAGCCCGTTGGCCCTAGGGGCAAGACCTGCCAGTACTGCTGATCACTGGCAACCAAAAATTCAAGGAACTCACGAGCTGCCGCACCCAAGTCACCAATGCCATGACCACCAGGCAGGGACGTGGGATGAAGCAGTAAACCACAGGAGCGGGGAAAGTGCATTATTAAGCCACGGGGAAACTTGAGCTAATTATCGCCCAATTCTGGATCGGCAATCTCGCTGGATTCCGCTAGAATTTCTGCTTCAAGGGCGGCTAGCTCCTCTGGCGACATCCGCGCAAGGCGATCGCTCATCACGGCCTCTTCATAGTCTTTAAGTTGCTGGTGGTAGGTCATCCGTCCTGTAAAGACCCGCAGGAGATAGGTGGAGAGCCAACCCAGAACCACCAAGACAAAAATGGCTTGACTCCAAATCCCGGCTTGAAGCGGCTCAACCCCCGCAATGCGCAACAGCAGATAAACCAAGCCGCCCGCAAGGAAAACACCAATACCAATCCCTAGAACATCAATGCGGCGCATAGCACCTAGGAATCGAGAGAGCGCGGTTGGGGACGAAAGTTAATAAAGGGAGCCAGCAGGAGTAATCCCGGAAAGAAGAACGTCACCAGAAAGTACATAAATGCCCGCTCAAAGGAGCCAGCCACATACCAGCGAGCATTCAAATAGGCATAGACGATCGCTGGCACCACCAGCAGATATAGCCCTGCCAAGGCGCCATAGACACCGAGTACCAAAAGCTCTGTTGAAACTGCCATCGATGACTACCTCTTCACCAAAACGACTAGATTATTCTGAAACGGTGCTGGTTTCCCTCACCGCTTCCCCAAGGGCAGGAACAGCAATTCCCATCGCTGCAGCAAGGGCAGGAGGAGGCGCTTGGCGACTGGGAGCATTGAGATATTGACCGGTGAGAATAGGGGGCACCGGCTTCATCTTGTGCTTGGCGGTAAAGAGGCGATGGGTTTGGGCAAGGTTGCCACGCTCACTGATATGCTCATTGGCAATTTTCTTGCGCAGCTTGACGATCGCATCCATGATCGCTTCTGGACGGGGCGGACAGCCGGGCAAATAGACATCCACGGGAATCAGCTTGTCCACACCACGCACGGCGGAATAAGAATCAGAGCTAAACATCCCCCCTGTGATCGTGCAGGCACCCATCGCAATCACGTACTTGGGATTGGGCATTTGATCGTAGAGGCGCACCAAGGCGGGTGCCATTTTCATCGTGATGGTGCCAGAGGTGATGATCAAATCCGCCTGACGGGGGCTGTTGCGGGGCACCAAGCCAAAGCGATCGAAATCGAAGCGCGAGCCAATCATGGCCGCAAACTCAATGAAGCAGCAGGCAGTGCCATACATGAGCGGCCATAGGCTCGATAGCCGTGCCCAGTCATAAACATCGTTGAGGGAAGTAAGGATGATATTTTCCGCAAGTTCTTGGGGAACTTCAGGACGAGCAATTGGATTGAGGATGGCAGGCGAGGTCGTATTGGTCATAGGGTTCCCTCAAGGGACATCGGCCAAATGTAAAAACACTTAAAATTATAGGCCTTTACCCTAACAGATGCAGCCAATTGCATTGAGCTGGCAATAAAAAAACTTGACAGCAAGGATAAATTATTTTTGGCCGCCCACCTGCAGGCCGGGGGGTAGGTCTAAGGTGTCACCAATGGTGATGCCATTCCAGTAGGCCGCCAGCAGGACATCACAGGTTTTGCCCCAGGCGATCGCCCCTTGATGGTCGAGACCAATGGCGCCAAAATCCCGTTGCCGACTCGCGGCTTCCCGAAAGGATTTTTCAAAGGCCGCCTCAAGGGAAAGCCCATCGGTGACGCGCACCACAATCCGCGTGGCCAGCGCCTCATCCAGAATATCCTCACCAATGCCAGTACAACTGACTGCTGCTAAGCTGTTGGCATAGGTGCCGGCTGGCGTTGCGGAGTCACTGACCCGCCCAATACGCTCAAAGCCCTTGCCGCCAGTGGAAGTCCCCACGGCCAAGTGTCCCTGCTGATCTAAAACCACAACACCAATCGTGCCCCGCCTTGCCTCCTCGGCCACGACTCCGGCCATCGATGTTTGGAAATTGCCTTTGCGTTCCTCGAGCCACTCGTAGAGTCGCTGATCCGTGAGGGGTTGATACACAGGAAGCTGCAATTCACGAGCGAGCTCTGCTGCTCCCACATCGGACAGAATACGGTCAGGGCACTGTTGCAACCAATGCGCAAGGTCAATGGGATTTTTCACCCGTGAGACATTAATGACACCGCTGAGGCGCTGCCGCTGCCCATCCATGAGCGAGGCACTCATGCGAATTTGACCGTCGGATTGCAGCACAGACCCCGTGCCTGCATTAAAGCGCGGTTCATCCTCTAGGAGCCGACACCCCAAAACCACTGCCTCAATCGCCGTTGCCCCTTCTTTTAGGGTCTGAACCACTTGGCTGACAATGGTATGCAGGGATTGGCGGACGGAAATGAGACCGCCTTTGTCTTGGAGCGAGCTGCCGGCGCCGCCATGGAGAATCACAGTGGGTTGGGGCATCCTGAATAGGCGAGATAGAAATCAATAGACTAAATTCACGATACCCCGCGGCGAGGGTCTAAATCCACGGGCTGCCCTAAGCAACTGCTGCCGCTGGCATGGTCTCTGTCTGAGTCGTGGCTTCCTCAGTATCCAGTAGCGCTTGTAGTTCTTGGATGGCTTGTTGGGTATCCTCCACTTGACTGAGGAGCGATCGCGCGATTTTTTCCCCAGAGGCGGTGGACTCTACAACCTCGCGAATGTGATGGCGAAAATGATTGGCCATTTCCTCTACTTGTTGGTTGGCAAAGACCACTTGGTTGGCCAGTTTGTTAATTGCCTCACTGATAAAATCGAAACCAGCCATCTGCTGGCCACTGCGACTGGCAATCAGCCCCGCCTGCACCGCAAGGTGTTTCACCTGACGGGTAATCTCAGCAATTTGATGGGTGGCTTGGTCGATAATTTCCACGTCCTGTTTCAGCCGTTCGCTGAGGCGATAAACCTCCGCTGTGTGACGGCTAATTTGGTTAACCCCGGTGAAGGTTTGCTGAAAGGCTTTGCGCCCCCGCTGGGAAAGAACTTGGCTAATGGAGACGAACCGTTGATTGAGTTGGGCAATCCGCTCCGCTTGCTCACGCACAGAGCGCTCCTGCTGCTCTAGGGCTTCGTTCATCTGTTGGGTGCGGGTCAGCTCGCTTTCAAGGCGCTTGGCATAGTCTTGGTTCCGCTCTTTTTCCAGCTTTAACTTCTCAAGGAGTTGCTGGGTGTGGAAGTGCTGCTGCTGAATGAAGAGATTTTTCTTGCTCAGCACTTGCGCTTGGGCAATCAGGATCAGCCGCATATCCACCAACACCAGTTGCTTGCCCTTACGCACGACCACGGGTTCGTAGACAAAGGCGGGGGGGCGACTCAAGGCCTGTTCCACAGCTTCTTCCACAGGAGTGCGTGCCATCAAAACAAGGGGAGGTACTTGGGGTGCAGCAACTTCTGGCAGCAATTTAATCGGGCGCGGCAAGTAGAGATCGCGACCAAACTGCTTGCTCATGCGCTCAAAAAACTTGACCTTGGAGATCATGCCGATGACGCGATCGCCTGCCACCACCAGTACCCCCGGTAGCTCAGGATAACGTTGAAATTCATCAGCCACTTTTTCAGAGATGGTTTCAGGGGAAACCTGATAGGAAAAATAGGGTAAGTCAGCCAACGTAGCGGCTGCAGACAGTTGGATATTGACTGTCTCATTCATTTGATTGTCCCCCAGAATGAGTATTCAATTGTTTTAGCGTGAAGACTGTACTCTGCTTTACCTCACTTAAATTATCTCGACTTAAGAGTAGGAGGAAATTATTTTTTGGTTATCTTTTGGTTAAGTTCGATTCCCACTAGATTTCAAAATACCCGAATTTTTCGTTTATTCCAGATTCACTGACTTCGGATTAAATTTAAGACGTATGGCAAATGAATGTTATGTAGAATACACTTTTTATTTTCGAGGCTATGAATTTTCAGCATACCACTGCTGCACCTGCTGTTGAATGGCTGCCGTTTCTGTGGCACTCAGTTTATCCAAATTTTTGAGGATAATGCTCATGCGTCCTTGGCGACTCAAGATTTTGCGGTGCCGGGCTAGAAAGTGCCAATAAAAAAAGTTAAAGGGACAGGCGCGATCGCCCACTCGTTGCTTGGGATCATAGGCGCACCCTTGGCAATAATTACTCATGCGCTGAATGTAGTTAGCAGACGCCGCATAGGGCTTGGAGGCCAAGCGTCCGCCATCGGCAAATAAGCCCATTCCCAAAACATTGGTTTGCATCACCCAGTCGTAGGCATCAATAAACACGCTGTGGAACCAGTTTTCCACTTCTTGCGGAGACAAGCCAGTAATCAGGGCAAAGTTGGCGAGGATCATCAGCCGTTGAATGTGGTGGGCATAGCCTGTGCGCTCAATTTGCTGCAGAACGTGGCGCAGACAGTTCATGGTGGTGCGATCGCTCTGCCAAAAGAACGTCGGTAAGGGGTGAGTGTGCTGAAAGAAATTATGCTGGCAGTAGTCAGCACCAAGGTAGTGATAGAGACCATACATATACTCACGCCAGCCGAGAATTTGGCGAATAAAGCCCTCCACACTGTTGAGGGGCAGCGGCCGTTCCCTATAGGCGGCTAAGACAGCATCGATCACTTCTTGGGGGTGCAATAGCCCTAGGTTCAAATAGGGGGACAGCAAACTGTGCCATAGGGTCTCTTCTCCCGCCACCATGGCATCTTGGTAGGGGCCAAACTGGGGCAAGCGGTATTCAATAAAGTTTTCCAAGACCTGCAGCGCTTGGGCGCGGGTGACTCCCCAGTCAAAGGGTTCGATGTGGCCGTAGGTGTCAAAGTTGCCTTGGCGCACTGTCTCAATGACTTCTTGGCTGATCTGATCGGGAGAAAAGCGCAGCGGTGGTGGCGGTTTGAGGCGAGTAGGCGGCGGTTGGCGATTTTCGGCATCGTAGTTCCACTTGCCACCCACGGGGGATTTGCCGTCCATGAGAATTTGAAACCGTTGGCGACCGGCGCGGTAGAAATACTCCAAGACCAGCGTTTTGCGACCCTTCGCCCAGTCCTGAAATTCTGCTTCTGACCAGAGAAAGTGATTGTTGGGCAAGAACTTAATGGTACAGGGGAGATCGAGGGTAGCGATCAGATCCCGAAAGGGGCGATCGCTGGGTGCCATAATCCGTAGTTCGTGGATATGGTGAGCTTCAATCCACTGTCGCAAGGGGGTAGCAAAGTCGGGGGCGATCGCATAGGTCACCGGCCAACCGGCTGCCTCGAGTTCTTGGGCAAAGTGGCGCATGGCCGACCACACCAGCACGAGTTTTTGGGCATGGTAGCGGCGTTGTTGCACCCATTGGCGGGACTCAATGAGGATGACGGGCACAGGGGTTGGACAGCTTTGCAGGGCTGATTGCCCTTGCCACAGTTGATCGCCTAAAACCCAAACGCCAATGGCCATCCGAACTCAGATTGTAAATAAGGACTAAGGGAGAATGGTTTAGTACAGCCAATGTGATTTATCTTAGTGTTCAACTGTTGCAACTCCATACGACACTCATCATGCAAATTCGCCGGCGTCCCCCTAATCCCGCTGTAACCGTTCGCAACCTCCACTACCAAGTACCGGTGGCCGATGAGGCTCCCCGCAATATCCTTGAGAAAATCGTTTGGCACAAGGAACAGGAGGTAGAGCAACTGCGGGAAGTGCTCCCCCTGCCGGACTTGCAACGTCAGGTACTCGATGCACCACCCGTACGCTCCTTTTTCGCCGCGCTGCAAAACCCTGTCACCCAGCCAGCACTGATTGCCGAGGTCAAGAAGGCCTCTCCCAGTAAAGGGGTGATTCGCCCCAACTTTGACCCGGTGGCGATCGCCCAAGCCTATGTTGCCGCTGGCGCGACTTGCCTTTCCGTCCTAACGGACAGTGAGTTTTTCCAAGGCAGTTTTGAGTACCTGGCTCAAATTCGCCAAGTGGTGGACGTGCCACTGCTGTGCAAGGACTTTATCATTTACCCCTACCAAATGTTCTTAGCGCGGTTGCGGGGCGCTGATGCGGTTCTCTTAATCGCTGCCATTCTCTCGGATCGCGATCTGCGTTATTTCCTGCGCATTGCCCATGGCTTGGGGCTAACCGCATTAGTGGAGGTGCACAGCGCCGAGGAGATGGAACGGGTACTTGAGCTGGAGGACGTACAGTTGGTGGGCATCAACAATCGCAATTTGACGGATTTTAGTGTTGATCTAGCCACCACTGAACAGCTTTTGGCCACCTATGGGGCGCAACTGCGCGATCGCGACATCCTCGTGGTCAGTGAATCGGGCATTCATCAGCGCGCTGATGTTGAGCGGGTGACCCAAGCGGGAGCCAAGGCGATTTTGGTGGGAGAATCCCTCATGCGACCCCCAGCAGAGATGGCGCACCTCAGCGCTGCGGAGCAACTCCAAGCACGGATTCAGCAGTTATTCCCAGAGTTGGCACACAAGTAGCGCAGTTAACTATGCCCCTGAAGGCAGTCTTATTGGATTTCAATGGGGTGATCCTTGATGATGAGGCGATCCATGCCGCCCTCATTGATGAGATTCTGCTGCAAGAGAACTTGCGACCCCAGCGGGGGGAATACGATCTCTTTTGCTTGGGACGCAGCGATCGCGCCTGTTTGGATAATCTCCTCAGTCGCCGCGGCCGGGCAGTGACCCCGGCCTATCTCGACAAACTGGTGGCACAAAAGGCAGCTGCCTACCGCGCACGCTTGGCCAATATGGAGCCTTTTCCCTTCTTTGCGGGGGCGATCGCCCTGCTGGAGAAACTCCATGCTGCGCAATTGAAAATTGCCATTGTCACCGGTGCCCTGCAATCCGATGTGGACTTGGCTCTTGAGCGGGGAAACTTGACTGGCATTGTGGACTGCATTATCAGTGCCGAAAGTGTGGAACGCGGCAAACCCTATCCCGACCCCTATCTCCGTGCCATTGCAGCCTTGCAAGCCCTAGGGGGCGATCTCACAGCCGCTGATTGTCTGGCGATCGAGGACACCTTGGTGGGGGTGCAATCCGCCCGTGAAGCTGGTGTCAAAGTCTTGGGGGTCGCGCACACCTATCCCTTTCACATGCTCCAGCGTCGTTGTCACTGGGTGCTCGATCGCCTTGATCAGTTTGACCTAGCAGAAATTGCCCCTGTTTTTAACCGTCGCGTGGCTAGGGCAACTGCCTAAAGGTGTTTGACCTCAGCAATGAGTTGATTGAGCACTTCCTTGGCATTGCCAAACAGCATTAGAGTTCTGTCCTTGTAGAACAACTCATTGTCAATACCGGCAAAGCCCGGATTGAGGCTGCGCTTGATCACAATCGTGTGTCGTGCCCGATCCACATCGAGAATGGGCATCCCATAGACAGGGCTACCGGGGTTCGTGCGCGCGGCTGGATTCACGACATCATTGGCACCAATGACCAGTGCCACATCCACATGCTCAAACTCTGGATTAATGTCCTCCATGTCCTTGAGTTGGGGGTAGGGGACATTGGCTTCGGCAAGCAGCACATTCATGTGACCAGGCATGCGACCTGCCACCGGGTGGATCGCGTATTTGACATCCACACCCAGCCGCTCCAGTTGATCTGCCAGTTCTTTGACACTGTGCTGCGCTTGGGCAACCGCCATCCCATAGCCGGGAACAATGACCACAGATTTGGCATAACCCAGCATCATCGCACTTTCTTCGGGGTCAATGGTGCGCACTGACTTCGCGGTGGCATGAACACTACCCTCAGCACTGCCTGTGGTCGAGCTACCAAAGCCACTAAAGAGCACATTGGCCAAGGAGCGATTCATGGCCTTGCACATAATTTGGGTCAGAATCAGCCCCGAAGCCCCCACCAAGGCACCCGCGATAATCAGCATACTGTTGCCAACGATGAAGCCCGCAGCACTGGCAGCCAAGCCCGAAAGGGAGTTCAAAAGGGAAATCACAACCGGCATATCAGCACCGCCAATGGGCAGGACAAAGAGCACCCCCAAAATGCTGGCGATCGCCACTAGGCCCCAGAAAATCGGCATCTGACTTGGATGCAACCACACCCAGCCACTGGCCACCCAGAAAGCCACCAGCAAGCCGAGGTGAATCGCCTGCTGCATCGGGAAAATGATCGGGGTTCCCGAAATCAATCCCTGAAGCTTACCAAAAGCCACAAGGCTACCAGTAAGGGTGACACCCCCAATCAGCACCCCCAAAAGAATGGTGATCAGCGTACTGGGGGTCAGCGGTTCACCCAACGCAACGATGCGGCAAAATTCCCCAATGCCCACCAAGGCAGAGGCCGCCCCTCCTAAGCCATTGAGTAACCCCACCATCTGGGGCATGGCCGTCATTTCCACTTTGTAGGCAGCGATCGCGCCAATGACACTGCCGAGGCCAATGGCCGCTAGGATGCCCGTATAGCTAATAATCTGGCGATCGAGGAGCGTGACCACAATCGCAATCAACATCCCCAAGGCGGCAAGGCGATTTCCTTGACGGGCCGTGGCCGGAGACCCCAGTTTTTTCAAACCGAGGATAAAGAGCGCCGCAGCACCCAGATAGCTCAATTCTTCAATGCGTGTTAGCCAATCCATGGTTCCTACCGCTTAAACATCTGCAACATGCGATCCGTGACCAAAAAACCGCCCACCACATTAATCGTGGCGAGCACTGTCGCAATAAATCCCAAGACCACCGTTAAAGTGGTGTGCCCACTCCCCGCCATCAGTAGGGCACCAATTACGGCAATCCCCGAAATGGCATTGGAACCAGACATGAGGGGAGTATGCAGCGTGGGCGGGACTTTGTTAATCACCTCAAAGCCAATGAAACTGGCCAAGACAAAAATCATCAGACCGACAAGAATGGGATCTGTCATAGAACGAATCCTCTAGGGACATCTCTAAACCGTTGTTGCCAAGGTTTGGGCAGGATGCAGCAGTTGCAGTACCCGTGGGTTGCGAACCTGCCCTTCATGGGTGACACAGGCGGCATCCACAATGTCATCGCCAAAGTTCAAGACCAATTCCCCTTGGGGGGTGAGGTACTTCAGAAGGGTCGAAATGTTTTTGGCATACATTTGACTGGCATGCACCGCCATTGTCGAGGGCAGATTAATTGGGCCAATAATGGTGACCCGCTGATGACAAATAGAGCGCCCCGGTTCTGTGCAGGCACAGTTGCCCCCCTGCTCAGCGGCTAAATCCACAATCACCGAACCCGGTTTCATGCTGGCCACCATCCGTTCTGTCACCAAAAGAGGGGCAGGCTTGCCCGGAATTTGAGCAGTGGTAATGACCACATCGGCACTGTGGACATGGGCAGCGATCGCCTCTTGGGTTTTGTGCTTCGCCGCCTCAGAAACCTCTTTGGCATAGCCGCCGGCAGCAACCGTATCCTCCTCAAGGTTAACTTCGACAAATTTGGCACCGAGGCTTTGTACTTCCTCCTTGACCGCTGGGCGAATATCAAAGGCTTCAACCACGGCTCCCAAACGCCGCGCGGTGGCGATCGCCTGCAAGCCAGCCACCCCTGCCCCAATCACAAACACCTTGGCGGGGGGAATCGTACCCGCTGCCGTCGTCAACATCGGGAAAAAGCGCGGCAAATGGGAAGCGGCCAATAACACCGCCGCATACCCTGCCACCGCTGCTTGGGAAGACAAAGCATCCATACTCTGGGCGCGACTCGTGCGGGGAATGCACTCGAGGGCAAAGGCAGTAATCTGCCGCTCTGCCAAGTGTTGCATCTGCCATGGATTGCCCAAGGGATTGAGAAAACTAATTAAGGTGGTGCCGGGTCGAATCCACTCCACCTCGCGATCGCGCAGCGGCGCCACCTTGAGCAGCACATCCACACCGCCCCAGACCTCTTCAATGGAGTAACCAATTTCCGCACCTGCTGCACGGTAGTCATCATCGCTGAAGTGAGCCATATCCCCTGCACCGGACTCCACACAGAGGTGATACCCCTGCTGCACCAGCTTGGCAACGACTTCGGGAATCAGGGCAACCCGTTGTTCACCCACTTCGCGTTCCTTAACGACCCCAACTTTCATAGGCACTCTTGGATAGGGTTTGCAGTCTTGACAGAACAATTCCTTGGTGTACTCATCCGGGCATTTTTATAACCGCCCGACACCGTCACCACACATTCACCTGCTGTCCTGTACTGATCCTCACGCTACTGCGATCCCCTAACGAATGCGAGGAAATGTCAGCATTTCATGGGGATTCTCCACAAGTCTTATGATCCCCAGTAACGTTTGTAACAAATGTTGACATTATCATTGAGTACTTTTACTTAATTTCCCCTCGTCATCCTTTTGTATGCTCAAAGGAGCTATACCTCATTTGAGGTTGCCGGTGGAATTTCCTAGTAATAGCGACTAATTGCCTTATCAAAGGGATTACGTTCAAAGCAAAACTTAAAGTAGTTATGCCAAATGTCGGGATTAATCGCGTTGTTAACTTCGGCAGCCGTGAAGTGATTATTACACTTGCGCTTAGACCCCTGATAAAAGAGAGCGAGCCAGTCTGACAACCGATAGTCAACCAAGGGAGCACGAAAATTGCGAGGCTCTGGATAACCCAATTGACGACGGATGCGCTCATCCTGCCAGCGAATCGGTGTGATGACATCCTGACTACCACAAAACTGGGAGAGGGCAATTACTGGTGCCAGCAGTTTTACGAGTTTTCAGGAAAATAAACCGATAGGTGTGGTTAATAATCATTGCGAATAGCTATCCAGAAGGGCAGTTTGACCGCTACTTGCGCTCTTGTGGCAGACTAGGAGATTGCAAGTACAGAGTCACAGGCATGTTCAAAACAATTTTAGTGGCCCTCGATACCAGTGAGCTATCGGCACGGGTGATGGCAGCGGTGACCCAGTTAAATCTTGACCCAGATGCCCAAGTGATTCTCAGTCATGTGATCTCACCGGCAGAGGCGGGTTTTGGCGTCAGTGCCGATCGCCCCTCGTTGCATCCGCAAATGGGCACCTACCGCAGTATTGAACAGCATTTACAACAGTTCCAAAGCCACCTCCCCTGTGACTCGGAAATTGAAATTGTTACCGGTGACCCCGTCGAGGAAATTTTACGCTTGGCCAATATCTATGGGGCAGACCTGATTGTGCTGGGGAGTCGCGGCCTCACGGGGGTTGAGCGGGTTGTGCAAGGCTCAGTAAGTGGCGCCGTTGTGGCGGATGCCCCCTGTTCGGTGTTTGTGGTTAAATCAGCGGAAACTTAGGGTATGACAGCACCATTGACGGGTCTGACAGCGGCGGAAGTGGCGGAGCGGCAAGCCAGAGGTCGCATTAACCGTCAAGCGAGTGAAAGCAATCGCACCTATGGCGACATTTTGCGGGAAAACCTCTTCACGTTTATCAATGGGGTTTTTGCTTTTATTAGCGTCATTTTGCTCTTTTTAGGTCGTCCGGGAGATGTGGCCGCCATCATCGTGGTGGTGTTTCTCAATGCCATCATTAGCATCCTGCAAGAAATTCGCGCCAAACGGCAGTTGGATGAAATTAGCCTCCTCACCCGTCCCCGTGTCAAGGTGCTGCGCGATCGCCAAGAGGCCATTATTGATCCCGCAGAAGTCGTAGAAGGGGATATTCTCCTTTTGGAGCCGGGGGATCAAATCGTTGCCGATGGCACTGTCGTTGGTGATGGACAGATCCAAGTGGATGAGTCCTTGCTCACAGGGGAGTCGGATCTCATCTCCAAGCAAGCGGGCGATCGCCTGTACTCTGGGAGCTTTTGTGTGCGCGGCGCCGCTGCCTATGTCGCCGAACAGGTGGGGGAAGCCAGTACCGCCCATCAACTAACTGCTGCCGCCAAAACTTACCACCACAAACTGACCCCCCTGCAACGGGAAATTAACCTGATTATTCGCGTCATCCTTGCCCTTGCCATTTTCCTGTGGCTATTGGTGTTGCTTTCGCTGTTGGTACGCCTGACCACCCTACAAATGAGTGTGCAAACGGCGGCAGTGGTGGCGGGTCTTGTCCCCGTGGGCTTGTATCTCACCATTACCCTGACCTATGCCTTGGGGGCATTGCGCATCTCCCGTGCCAATGTCTTGGTGCAGCAGGTGAATGCCATTGAGTCCCTCAGTGGCGTCGATATTCTCTGCCTTGATAAAACAGGAACCCTTACAGCCAATGCCCTTGAACTCCATAGCTGGTACGCCCTCACCGAGACACAGGAAAAGACAAAAGCGGCTCTCGCCACGTTTACCGCCAGTGTTAGTGCTCCGAACCGCACCCTTGTTGCCCTCACAGAGGCCTTTGAGGGAACTCCCCAACCCCTACGCCTTGAGATTCCCTTTTCCTCGGTCTATAAGTGGAGTGCCGCAGCGTGGCAGGACTCGGAAACGTTTATCTTGGGGGCACCGGATGTTCTCTTTACAACCGATGATCTTCCTTCTGGTACGACTGAGTTGCTGCGGCGCGGACGGCAGCAGGGACTGCGGGTGCTTCTTTTTGCCCGTAGTCGCAGTGATCCGCAATGGGATGAGCGGCAGGAGACTGCCCTCTTGCCCCCAGACCTAGAACCCTTAGCAGTGATTTGGGTGGGCGATCGCCTGCGACCCCAATCCCGTGAGGTTCTAGAACGCTTTCAGCAAGCCGGAATTCAAATCAAAATTATCTCCGGCGACCACGCGGAAACCGTTGTTGCCCTTGCGAAACAAGTGGGTCTCGATGATGGGGCGATCGCCATCTCCGGCGCAGACTTGGCCGCCATGGATGATCCCAGCTTTGATCAAATGGCCGAGAAAGCCACGGTCTTTGGTCGCATTACCCCCGAGCAAAAGGCGAAACTCGTGACTCGACTACGCGCCCTTGGGCATCAGGTGGCCATGATTGGCGATGGTGTCAATGATGTGCTGTCCCTGAAGCAGGCCAACGTGGGAATTGCTATGGAAAGTGGCAGTGCCATTACCCGGAATGTGGCTGATATTGTATTGCTTGCGGATTCCTTTGCCGCCTTACCAGCCGCCTTTCGGGAAGGACAGCGCATCTACAACGGCATTCAAGATGTCACGAAGCTCTTTCTGGTGCGGGTGTTTAGCTTTAGTTTGCTTTGTCTAGTCACTGTCATGGCAGGGCGCGCCTTTCCGCTGTTGATTAAGCACAATAGCCTGCTCACCCTGTGGGGAGTGGGTCTGCCGACCTTGGCGGTGGCTTTTTGGGCAGTGCCGGGGCCGCGTCCCCATCGATCGCTGATTCGTTCATTGTTGCACTTTGTCATCCCCGCCACCCTAAGCCTCGCACTGTTGGCCATTTTCATGTACTTGGGGGTGTTAGCACGGGAACTGACGCCCCTTGTGGAATTGCTCCAAGGACGCTTTGATCCAACGCTGTTGAATGGCCGCGAGGTGCTCTTAGAACTGGGGCAGAGTGTGGCGATCGCCCGCACGGCCTTGGTGACGACCCTGATGCTGGCCTCCCTTTGTTTAGTCCTGTTTCTCAAACCTCCCCATCCCACATGGGTTGGCGGTTCGCCTTTAGTGGGCAACTGGCGTTATGTTGCTGTGGTTTTAGCTCTGCTGGCTGCCTTCCTGATCATCAGCTTCTCGCCGACCCTACGGGCAGTGGCCGAGTTGGAACCCCTGTCGTGGTCACTATGGGCATTGATTGTGCTGATTGTCTTGCTATGGGTGGTGGTCTTGCGGGCTTTTTGGCGCTATCGGCTTTTGGATCGCTTCCTTGGTGTCGATCTCAGTTAGGCATGGGGGGCGCGATCGCGCTGAATCGAGTAGAGATGGGCATACAACCCCCCTTGGGCGAGGAGTGTCTCATGGTCTCCCTGCTCGCGAATCGTCCCTTGATCCAAAACCACAATTTGATTGGCGTCCCGTACCGTACTGAGGCGGTGGGCAATCACAATCATTGTGCGAGTGCCGGTAATGGAGCGCAGGGCCAGTTGAATTTCCCGCTCCGATTCATAATCCAGACTTGAGGTCGCTTCATCAAAAATCAACACATCGGGATCCGCCAAGAGGGCACGGGCAATCCCTAGGCGCTGCCGCTGTCCCCCCGAAAGCCGCAACCCCCGTTCACCGACAATTGTGCGATAGCCCAAAGGCAACTGCTGCACAAATTCATCCACCCGCGCAATGGCACAGGCCTCATAGACGGCGTCGGCACTGACCTCGGGGTTGGCATAGGTGAGGTTATCCCAGAGGGTGCCATTAAAGACATCCACCTCTTGGTGGACAATGGCCAAACGACGGCGATAGGCGCGGACATCGAGGGTTTGAATATCTTGGCCATCAATGAGAATCTGCCCCTGATCCGGCTGGAAGTAGCGAAAGAGCAGCTTGATCAAGGTGGATTTCCCGGAACCCGATCGCCCCACCAAGGCCACCGTTTGGCAGGGTTCAATGAGTAAGTTAATATCCCGCAGAATGGGACGCCCCGGCGTGTAGCTAAACCAAACGTGCTGAAAATCCACTTTGCCGGAAAACTTCAGGCTAGGAATCTCCTGTTGCTCCAGATCAATGGCATCGCGACCGGGGGGCAATTCCATAAATTCATGGAAGCGCAAAATGGAGGCATAGCGGCGCGCAAACACCTCCGACACCTGCGAGAGGGGGGTAATTTCGGCATAGGCCATACTGGCAAGGGTGTAAATCGTAATAAAGTGGCCAATCGAGACCCGGCCGGCGATTGTGGCTGCTAGGGAAAACCCCAACAAACTGAAAAGACAGAACTGGACTACGGTTCCCTGCCAAGTAATCAGGTGCATATAGCCGCGATGGATGCGGTCAATGACCATCTTGAACTCACGATCGAGGCGCTGCTGTTGACGAGCGAGTTCACGGGCTTCCGTGGCAAAGGCCTTGACGGTTTTGATATTGGTAATGATTTCTGAGGTGCGGCTTTCTGTGCTTTCGATGTGGCTGTCGAGAATTTCTTCCTTTTGAATGATCCGTCGCAGGGTGCGCAGGGTCAGCACCAGAATCACAGTAAAGGAGGTCAACAACCCAAGGGCGATCGGCCAATCAAGCCACCAGACAATCACGCCAATCCCCAGCACCCGTACCAGTTTGGGAATCAGTTGACCGGCAATTTCGGGATAGCTCCACGTATGGTTGGAAATCCCTTTGCTAACACGATTGGCAATGCGACCCGGGTTGTTTTCCTCAAAGAATTCTAGGGGCAGCGTCAGAATTTTCTCGACGGCTTTGCGAGTGTGGTCGCGGCGGGCAGCCAAGGCAATCCACCAGTGGAACCATACCCCCAGCCACGGTTGAATTGGGGCACGCACCACAGTGGCCAAAAAGACAATACTGCCGAGAACGGTGAGATTGACGCCAAAGGCATTGTTCCAGCCCGTCCATGTTTGCAGCGTATGGGCGATCGCCACCACTGGCGGATCGAGGGGTTGTTGCGAGAGCAGGTTGAGAATTTGACCAATGGCATAGGGCACGAGCAAATCCACCAGTTCGCAGAGACTAGCTGCGGTCATACTGGCGATCGCCATCCCCCGATAGGCGCGATAGTAACCCAGAATGGAGCGAAACGTGGCCATAAAAACAGGACAAGCACTGTTCCTATTTTAAGATTTCTTAAAATTTTCTGCCGTCGCTCTTGGGTTGAGAATGCCCTTAGACCTTCACAGAGACTGGGGTGCGATTGAGGCGCGTTTCATAGGGGGCACTGGCAATCAGCGATCGCCCGGTCATCTCAGGGGGTTGAGGCAGCCCCAAAATTTCCAGAATTGTTGGCGCAATATCCGCCAGACACCCATCCTCTCGCAGGCTCACATCTGTAGCATGGCCGGGGATTTTGCGTTTCTCCCCTTCCACCAAGATGAAGGGAACGGGGTTAGTGGTGTGAGCCGTCCAAGGGTTACCGTCCTCGTCAATCATGTACTCAGCGTTGCCATGATCAGCGGTAATCAGCAGCGTGCCCCCCACCTTTGTTGTTGCTTCCACCAATACGCCTACACAGCGATCCACGGTTTCAATGGCTTGAATTGTTGCCGCTAATTGCCCCGTGTGCCCCACCATATCGGGGTTAGCAAAGTTCACCACAATTAGGGCATATTCCTGTTTCTCAATGGCCTCCTTAACCGCTTCTGTTACGGCAAGGGCAGACATGGCTGGCGCTTGATCGTAGGTGGCCACCATTGGACTGGGGATGAGAATGCGATCTTCGCCGGGGAAGGGTTCCTCAAGGCCGCCATTGAAGAAATAGGTGACGTGGGCATATTTTTCCGTTTCCGCTGCCCGCAGTTGCTTCAGGCCATGCTCGGCAATCACTTCCCCAAGGATATGATTGAGGTTTTGGGGCGGGAAGGCGACACCACAGTTAAAGTTGGCATCGTATTGGGTGAAGGTCACGTATTCCAAAGGCGTAATTAGCGTCCGTTCAAAGCCGCTAAAGTCAGGGTCAATAAAGGCTTGGGTGAGTTGGCGGGCGCGATCGGGACGGAAATTAAAGAACACCACGCCATCGCCGGGTTCAACGGCTCCTTCAGCAATGCGCGTGGGGACAATAAATTCATCGCCAATATCTTGGGCATAGGACTTACTGGCGACATCCACCGCCCGCAGGGGTTGAATATTTTCATTGCTGGTCATGACGCGGTAGGCCGCCTCGGTACGATCCCAACGGCGATCGCGATCCATGGCATAGTAGCGACCACTCACCGTCACAATTCGTCCGCAGCCAATGGTTTTCAGGCGTTGCTCCAATTCCTCAAGGACACCTGCGGCATCGCGGGGGGGTGTATCGCGACCATCGGTAATGGCATGGATACAAGCGGGCAAGTTCTGGCGCTTGGCCAGTTCCACCAAGCCGTAGAGGTGATCAATGTGGGAATGCACCCCGCCTGCAGAACACAGACCGATAAAATGGAGCTTGCCGTTGCGTTCCCTCACCGTTTGGCAGAGGTTCACGAGGACGGGATTGGAAAAGAAGCTCCCCTCTTCGACGGCATCGGAAATACGCACCAACTCTTGGGGCACAATGCGCCCAGCTCCAATATTTAAGTGTCCCACCTCGGAGTTACCCATTTGTCCCTTGGGGAGTCCCACTGCCTTCCCAGAGGTATCAATCAACGTGTGGGGGTAGACTTGCCACAAACTATCCATCACTGGCGTATGAGCAAGGGCGATCGCATTACCGTAGGTCTCTTCGCGATAGCCCCAGCCATCCAAAATCATCAAAACAACGGGCGCAACAGGAGACGATGCCATGTGAATGCCCTACCTTAAACTTCTCTGGGAAATGGTGTAAATTGTACAACCTCGCAAATGATACCATTCTCCACCGCGAGAGACAAATTGGGTAGCTTCTGCTACACTTCCCAGGCTGGATCAATTCTGCATCAATAGATGGATCTATCCTAGCGGATCAACGATGGCCAAATGTTGAAAACTGTTACAGATGTGGCTTTTCGGGATTAAATCCTTGAAGACAAAAAATTGCCGTGATAGTATCCAAACTGTTGTTTGTTAGCCAAAATTGGGAGTCGTCCGTTGTCACTTCGGGTAGCAGTGGTCGGTGGTGGTCCAGCGGGTTCCTCAGCCGCCGAAACCTTAGCCAAAGCCGGAATCCAGACCTATCTCTTTGAACGTAAATTAGACAATGCCAAGCCCTGTGGCGGTGCGATCCCCCTGTGCATGGTCAGTGAATTTGACTTGCCGCCGGAAATCATTGACCGCCGCGTGCGCAAAATGAAGATGATTTCCCCCTCCAATATCGAGGTGAACATTGGCCATACCCTCAAAGACCACGAGTATATCGGTATGTGTCGCCGCGAAGTCCTCGATAGCTTTATGCGCAATCGGGCGGCGGATTTGGGCGCCAACTTGATCAATGGCACCGTCTTTAAGCTGGAGCAGCCCGCCACCAGCGATCAGCCCTACACCCTCCACTATGTCCAAGAGGATGGCACAGCTCAGACCCTTGAAGTGGATGTGGTGATTGGTGCCGATGGGGCAAATTCCCGCATTGCCAAGGAAATTGATGCCGGCGATTACAACTACGCCATTGCCTATCAGGAGCGCATCCGCCTGCCTGAGGACAAAATGACCTACTACAACGAGTTGGCAGAAATGTACGTGGGGGATGACGTGTCCCCAGACTTCTATGCATGGGTTTTCCCGAAATATGACCATGTGGCCGTGGGCACCGGCACCATGAAGATTAACAAAGATCGCATTCGGGAGTTGCAAGCGGGAATCCGCGCCCGTGCTGCTGCCAAACTGGAAGGGGGGCAAATTATTAAAGTGGAGGCTCACCCCATTCCTGAGCATCCGCGGCCGCGACGGGTGGTCGGTCGCGTGGCTTTGGTGGGAGATGCAGCCGGTACGGTCACCAAGTCTTCTGGGGAAGGCATTTACTTTGCCGCCAAGTCAGCCCGCATGTGCGCTGAAACCATTGTCGAGACCTCCAACAGCGGTCGCCGTATCCCCACCGAAGCAGATCTCAAGCTCTACCTGAAGCGCTGGGACAAAGCCTACGGCATGACGTACCTAGTGTTAGATCTGCTGCAACGGGTCTTTTATCGCTCCGATGCCACCCGTGAGGCTTTTGTGGAGATGTGTAGCGATATTGATGTACAGAAGCTGACCTTCGATAGCTACCTCTACAAGACGGTGGTGCCGGCTAATCCCTTAGTGCAGTTGAAAATTACGGCAAAAACGATTGGTAGCCTGATGCGGGGCAATGCCCTTGCGCCCTAAGTGAGTTGCGGATCCGCCCTCGCCCTTAGAGGGCTTGGATCCACTCATGAATGCTGTACTCTATCCACACCTGATGCTGCCAGTAGGGGTCGTTTTCAATCAATTGGCGCACGGTCTCTTCGCTATCCGCCGCGTAAATGGCAAAAAAGTAGCGCAGGTCTTTCGTAGGACCAATGGTGATGAGCACCCCTTGGGCTTTTTGAGCCGCAAGGCCGTCGAGGTGTGCTTGGCGATGGGGGGCACGCCGTTCGAGGACATCCTCACAGTAGCGTCCCCAAGCCACAAATTTGGTCATTTGATCCTCCTAGGCTTGTTCGGCAGCCAGTTGTGCCAGTTGTTCCTGCTGATCACGGCTGATGCAGGCTTGAATAATGGGTTCTAGATCTCCTTCTAGGACACTGCTGAGGCTAAAGTTCTGTCCCAAACGGTGGTCGGTGACGCGATCGTCTTTGTAGTTGTAGGTGCGAATTTTTTCGGAGCGATCGCCCGTACCCACTTGGGAGCGACGCATTGAGGTAATGGCTTCCTGCTGTTCCCGCAGCTTCATTTCGTAGAGTTTTGCCCGTAGGATTTGGAACGCGCGCTCCTTGTTTTTCAGTTGGCTACGCTCTTCGGTGCAGAAGATGCGAATACCCGTCGGCTTGTGGAAGAGGTCAACGGCTGTTTCTACTTTGTTGACGTTTTGGCCACCAGCACCTCCGGATCGCGCTGTGGTGAGTTCAATATCCTTGGGATCAATTTCTACTTCCACTTCATCCACTTCGGGCATTACCGCCACGGTGGCCGTAGAGGTGTGAACTCGGCCCCCCGCTTCGGTGACAGGCACCCGCTGCACGCGATGGACACCGGATTCAAACTTCAGCTTGCTATAGACGCGATCGCCTTTGATTTCGAGGATGGCTTCCTTGAAGCCCCCCATTTCTGCAAGGGATTCACTGACTAAGCTCACCTGCCAGCCTTGGCTTTTGGCGTAGCGGGAGTACATTCGCACTAAATCCCCTGCCCAAATTCCCGCTTCATCGCCCCCAGCACCCGCTCGAATTTCGAGCATGATGTTTTTATCATCATTGGGGTCACGGGGCAGCAGCAGAATTTTTAGGCGTTCCTCCAGTTCGGTAATGCGGCGGCTGAGATCCGCGACTTCTTCTTCAGCCATCTGGCGTAGCTCGGGTTCATTGACTGCTTCTTTAAGCAGTTGGCGGGCATCCACCAGTTGCTGATTGAGGGACTGCCATTCGTGATAGGCGTTCACCGTCTCCTCTAGGGCAGCACGGGAGCGAGCCACCTTCTGAAATTCGGTTGGGTTGACCGCCACATCGGGATCCGCCAAGCGACGGGTAAGTTCTGTAAAGGTTTGCTCGACAGTGCGAAGTTTTTCCAGAAGATAGGCTTCTGCCATAGGAAGGGCGGCGATACTCTAGACTTTGCGGGAGTAGTACTCAACCACGAGGAGTTCATTGACTTGGAGAGCAACCCATTGCCGTTCGACAATACCAGTGACTCTGCCGGTGAGGGTGCTTTTATCCAGTTCCAAGTGGCTGGGAAGATTGGCAAGACCGGGATTTTGAAGGTTGGTTTCCACCAAGCGGCGCGATCGCTCATTATCGCGGACGGTAATCACGTCCCCCGGACGGCACTGATAGCTGGGAATAGATACACTGCGGCCATTGACCAGAATATGGCCATGATTCACCAGTTGGCGGGCTGCTGGAATCGTTGGTGCCATCCCAAGGCGGAAAACAGTGTTATCCAGCCGCATTTCCAACAACTGTAGAAGGGTTTGCCCCGTGGAACCACTGACCCGACGGGCTTTGCGCACATAGCGTACAAGTTGCCGCTCCGAGACCCCGTAGTTGAAGCGCAGTTTTTGCTTTTCGTCAAGGCGCAGGGCATATTCCGAACGCTTTTTGCGGGCTTGGCCGTGTTGACCGGGGGGATAGCTCCGCTTGGGGGCTTTGCGGGTGAGACCAGCCAGTTCACCCAGACGACGGACAATTCTCAAACGAGGGCCACGATATCGAGCCATGCAACTATACCCAACCTACAGTGATGATGGTGTCCAACCAAAAATGTGCAAAAAATACACTGATTTGCCGAGGGCAACTTAATCAGCTTGCCTAGTATATCAAGGGGATGGGCGCGATCGCAACCCTAGGACGAGGATTTCTAGGGCAAACGCATAGTAGAAAAGTAAGCCAATCGTTTGTGGGAATGCCACCATGCCAACCCTCTGCCCGTCTGCTCGACCACGTCAAAACCCTAGAAGACCCCCGCGCAGAACACTTGCTAGAGCATCAACTCCTTGACATCATTGGTCTGACCATCTGTGCCGTCCTCTGTGGTGCAGAGGTGTGGGTGGCGATTGAGGACTACATGACTGGACTGTAGTGTACGAAGTGTACGATAAAGACTTAATCTCGTCCCCATCGTAGCTGGCTTTCGCGTCGCGGTGGCGAATCGATAAGTGCGGGGAGTCCATGTAGCTCACCTTTTAGGTAGAGCGCGGGACTGATAGCTCCCTGAACCCCTCATTAAGTTAGAGCAACAGGTGTAACCCAATCTCTTCGATGGAACTGATCCAAGCTGCCCTGCCGGCCTTTTTGCGGGGAGCACTAAATACACTCATTTACTATTGTCAGTGTGATTGCCGGCGTGGACTTAACCTCAGTGATGCGGGTGTGGGTGATTCGCAACAGTAGCCAGCCATTTCCTCTGTATGCGCTGGCCTTAATTCTCTACCTGCTAATGAGTTTGCCGATCGCGTGGTGGGGACGGCGTTTGGAGCAGCAGCTAAAGGCTAGAATATCTTAAGGTTTGCACATTCTGGAGCCGCTTTCCCTGTGAGCGATCGCCTGCACCTGACCCACTTACCCAGTCTCGCCACAGAACGGGACGGCCAAGATGTTATCCGAGGTCTGACTCAGCAACCCAAGTCTCTTCCCTCCTACTACTTCTACGATGCTGCGGGATCACGCCTCTTTGAGCAAATCTGTGAGCTGCCGGAATACTACCCCACCCGTACAGAATTGGGCATTTTAGAGACCGCCGCCGGGGCGATCGCCCAACTCACGGGCGCCTGTGAACTGGTGGAACTGGGCAGTGGCAGCGATCGCAAGATTCGCCTTCTCCTATCGGCCTATGCCCACATACAACCTCGGCTGTACTATCGTCCCATTGATGTCAGTGGCTCGATCCTCAAAACCAGTGCCATGGCTCTTCTTGCCGACTATCCGCAGCTCAGTATTCATGGTCTTGTCGGTACCTATCAAGTGGGATTAGAGCACCTACCGCCCCCCTTGGCACCTCGGCGCTTGCTCTGCTTTCTCGGTAGCACCATTGGCAACCTCTCCCCCAGCGAATGCCAGACCCTTTTTCAACAGATTCATCGGGTTCTTAGGGACGGGGACTATTTCCTGCTGGGCGTGGATCTGATCAAAGACACGAGTATTTTGCTCCCTGCTTACAACGATGCCCAAGGGGTGACGGCTGCCTTTAACCGCAATCTCCTCCATCACCTCAACTGGCGCTTTCAAGGAAATTTTCAGCCCGCAGCCTTTGCTCATCGCGCCATCTATAACCCGATTGCCCAGCAAATTGAAATGTATCTCGATTCACAGCAGCGGCAAACCGTTACCTTGGCTGCCCTTGATTTTCAGTGCACTTTTACTGTGGGTGAACCGATTCTCACCGAAATTTCCCGCAAGTTTGATCTTGCTGCCCTCAAGGCGGCATTAACGGCTGCTGGATTTCGATGGATCAAGGCCTTTACCGACCCTCAGCAGTGGTTTGCCCTCTGCCTCTGCCAGGTTTAGAGCGAAGGCCTTTGGAATAGGTTAGAATCAGGGAGAAAAGCCGCCTTCATGGCTCAGGTTGCGGCATTGATAGCTCAGCGTGGAAGGATTCTATGCCCATCGGAGTACCCAAAGTCCCCTACCGGATGCCCGGTGAACCCTACACCCAGTGGATTGACATCTACAACCGTCTCTATCGCGAGCGGATTATTTTCCTTGGTAAAGAAGTCGATGATGAGATTGCCAACCAAATTGTGGCGGTGATGCTCTACCTTGACTCCGAAGATCCGGGCAAAGACATCATGCTCTACATCAACTCCCCCGGTGGCTCCGTCACCGCTGGCATGGCAATCTATGACACGATGCAACATATTAAATCCGATGTCGTCACCATTTGTGTGGGTCTGGCTGCCTCGATGGGGTCTTTCCTCCTTGCAGCCGGTACCAAAGGCAAACGGTTGGCATTACCCCACTCCCGCATCATGATTCACCAGCCCTCTGGTGGTACCCGTGGCCAAGCAACGGATATTGAGATCGAAGCTCGCGAAATTTTACGGGTACGGCGACAACTCAATGAGCTATACGCCCACCATACCGGCCAGCCCCTCGAAAAAATTGAGCGGGATATGGATCGTGACTTCTTCATGTCCGCCGAAGAGGCAAAAAACTACGGCTTGATTGATCGGGTGATTGAGGAGCGTCACAGCTAGTTTGCTGGCACATTGGCTGAGAGTTCAAATGAACATGAGGTTGAACATGTTGCAATTGCTCAAGTCGGCTATCGGCATTCCCCTTGTGATAGGTGGCATCCTTGTCCTAGGAGTAGGTCAACCAGCGCGTGCCCAAGGCGCCAGCCCGTTGCCTCCGGAAATGATGAAGACCATGGTTGAGCAGCTGAGTGATTCCTTGGCAAAATATGTGTCACGGGCAAGTTGTACAGATATCGCCCAGTTGCTCAAAATGCTACCCACCAATGGTACTAACCCAGCTCCCGATTCCGGTTCCATCATCGGTGCTGCTATCCTGTCAGTCAGAAATAATCCGGAGCTGCAAGGGATCATTGTCTCGCGAGTGGGGCCACCGCTGGTCAGTAAAGTTGTGGAATGCAACATGATTTCGGCGGATCTACTGCTGAAGGCCATGAGTCAATCCCCCTCCAACCCCTAAAAGGAGCAACCCATGACTTGGCGTGCCACAACCACTGCGTTAGATCGTATCTTTGCCAGCTTAGCGTATCTGCTGCCGCTCTTCTACGTCATGCCCTTTGGTGGCTTTTTGTTTGATTTGTTTCCACCACTGCAAGCACTGGTGTTAGTGGTTTTACCGGTAGCCTTGATCTACTCCATTCCCTTTGCTGGCCTAATCGTTTTTATGCTGTTGTACCTGCTGGTGGTGCGCAACAGTCGTATCAGCCTTTTTATTCGCTATAACACGATGCAGGCACTGTTGATGGGGATTGTGCTGTTTATTGTCCAACTACTGGTACAACTGCTGATCCGCGTTGCTAGTTTTGACCTGCTGATTAAAGTGCTCTTCAACTTTGTCTTTATTGCCACGGTGATTGGCGTCGTCTATGCGGTGGTGCAGTCTGTACGCGGCATCTATGCCGAAATTCCCACGCTGTCGGATGCCACAAAAAGCCAAGTGTTTTAGGGGATGCGAGGGAGTCCCTCATCCCGTATGATCAGAAGGTGACGCTACGAAAAACGACAACATCATGGAAACACTCAAAATTACCGTTTATATCGTTGTGACCTTCTTTGTCCTGCTCTTTGTTTTCGGGTTCCTTTCGGGTGACCCAGCTCGTAACCCCAAGCGTAAGGATCTCGAGTAATCCTCGCCAAAGGGGGTGGGCATCGGGTAACGTAACTAGGCAGTGGTCGTGAGGAAGTTTGGCCGTTGTTGTTTTTACCCCTTTTTGCTAGTCTGCCCCCCCCTGCACAACCCGCAGAAATGACTGAGGTCAGCGGCGCATCACCAGCGGAGCTACTTGGAACAACGGTAGCTCCTGATCTTAGCAGTACAACGCCGATCAGCCCTAGGCCAACACCGAATTTTACAGCCCCCCTCCGTCTTGGGGAGGCCAATGCTGAAACGCCCGTTGTCCGTGATCAACCCTTAGAGGTGACGGCCGATCGCCAAGAGTTCGATCTGATGCGGCGCTTGTTTAATGCCATTGGCAATGTTTTCCTCCGCTTCAAGGAAGCTGAACTCACCGCTGATCGCATTCAAACCGATATTGACGCCCAAATTCTGGTGGCGGAAGGTAATGTGACGATTACGCGCGGCGATCAAGTCTTGCAGGGCGATCGCTTGGAATATAACCTCAGACTCGATCAAGGCTCTCTCACCAATGCTCGCGGCGTCGTCAATACCGCTAGGGTGGATCAAGACCTGAGCCTGACCCGCTCTCCTAGCCCCCCACCCCTTAGCCCTCTCCCCGGTCTTGACGAACAGGGCACAGATCTCCAAGCAGAAGTGACAGAAACCTTTGATCGGTTGCGCTTTGAGGCCGATCGCCTAGAGTTTGATGGTCGCCGCTGGTTTGCTGCCAATCTGCGGATTACCAATGACCCCTTTAGTCCGCCAGAGCTGGAAGCACGGGCTCAGGAAGCAACAGCAGAGCCCCTCAGTGCCGATGAAACCCTGCTCAAGGTACGACGGGGTCGTGTGGTCTTTGATCAGCGGGTGGCCTTACCCATTGTGCTGCGGCGGTTTGTTGTAGGTCGTCCCTATGAAGTGTTGCCCTTTGAGTTTGGCTATGATGAACAAGATCGCGGCGGCGTATTTCTCGCCTATCGGTACAGAGCAATCAATACCCCCAATACCCAAATCACCTTCCTGCCATCCATCTATTTAGAACGGATCATCAACAATGACTTTGATGTTTTTGATGCTAAAAGCTACGGGGCGGCGATCGAGCTAGGCCATCGGTTCACGCCGCAGACTCGTGTGCGCGGTTACGGCTTCTTGAATACGCTCAACCCTAACGACTGGCCGAGTACGTCACGCGCAGGGGTAGACTTGTTCCACAATTTTGATGCCCGCAATCTCCTAACGGTTTCTGCCCTTTATCGCCAACGGGTTTTTAATCGTTCCCTTGGGGAGCAGGAAATTACCAGTAGCTTTGGCGGCACGTTCAGTGGTACAGGTATTCCCTTAACTCAGGGCCTAACACTCAGTTATCTTCTGGGAGGTCAATACGTCACGGCAGCCAGTGATGATCCCTCCCTACCCCCTAAGCCAAGCCTAGGTCGTCTTCAAGCTGCCGCAAGTCTTAACTGGGTGATGCCCATTTGGCGGGGCACTCCCTTACCGCCGACGCGAACCCAAGGCCTGCGCTATAGCCCCCGTCCTGTACAACCCTTCTTGCAGTTCTATAGTCAGGTAGGCGGTGTAGCGAACTACTATACCAATGGCAGTACCCAACCCGCGTTAGTTGCAGGGGCAGGGTTTCGGGGTCAAGTGGGTCATTTTTCTCGTCATTGGTTTGACTACACCAGTTTTGATGTGGGATTTACACAGACATTGAGTGAGCCATCCTCGCCCTTTCTCTTTGATCGGATTACTGACTTTAGTGTGCTCAACGTGGGATTGTTGCAGCAGATTTACGGTCCGCTGCGAGCGGGTGCCCAAATGCAAATTAATGTGGACACAGGGAGAGTTTTTGATACAAACATTATTGTGGAATATAGCCGTCGCACCTATGGGGTGGTGTTTCGCTATAACCTCGATCGCCAGTTGGCGACGATTCTTTTGCGCATTAATGGGTTTAACTGGCGCGGCAATGCTGATCCCTTTTCCAGTCCCGGACTGGGTACGGCGACCGATGGTGTGATTCGCTCCAATTAGGATGATGCTTCTATGCCAACACCCAATGTACGTGTTTTTCCAGATTTGGCTGCCCTGACGGCGGCGGCAAAGCAGTTTGTTCTTGAGCAGGCCACTGGGGCGATCGCCCAACGGGGGCAATTTATGCTTGCCCTTGCCGGCGGCAACACGCCTAAACCGTTGTATGAAAGCCTTGTTTGTGCGGATACTCCTTGGTCACGGTGGCACATTTTCTGGGGTGATGAACGCTATGTTCCCCTCGATCATCCCGACAGCAATGCGGGGATGGCCTTTCAGGCGTGGCTCAATCATGTACCGATTCCCAAAAATCAGATTCACCCAATGCCAACGGCGGATGCGGATCCGCAGACCGCTGCCGATCGCTATGAGCAAATCCTGCGCCAAACCTTTGGCATCCGTGAAGGAGAAGTTCCCAGCTTTGATCTGATTTTGCTCGGTATGGGATCCGATGGCCATACGGCCTCCCTGTTTCCCCACACAGCAGCCCTGACGGTGGGCGATCGCCTGATTACCGTGGGCAACAAGGATGGCCAGCCCCGCCTCACCTTCACGGTGCCCCTGATTAACCATGCCCGTCAAATTCTCTTTCTTGTGACGGGTGCCAATAAACAAACTGCTCTACGTCATATTTTCTCTGGGACGACTGATCCCCATCTCTATCCGGCACGGCTGATTACTGGCAATGCCCTTTGGTTTTTGGATGCGGCGGCGGCTGAGGGTGTCGTTGCAAACACCTAGGCTGTGGGTCTGCCCCGTTCGTGAATGGCCTGAATAATTGCAGTATTGGCTTTCGGAAAGGGAAACTGCTCCAATTCCTCAGGGGTCACCCAACGGATGGCATCGCACCCCAAGGGCTGAGGACTTCCTGAAAGATGCTGGCAGTAATAGACATGGAGCGTCACCCGAAAATGGGTGTAGGCATGATCAATGTCAATCAAATGCTCACCAACACTAATCTCAATGCCCAATTCCTCACGAATTTCCCGCTGAATACACTCCTGAACCGTCTCATTGGGTTCAATTTTGCCCCCCGGAAACTCCCATAGTCCCCCCAATAGACCTGTTGGTGGCCGCCGATCAATGAGAATCTGACCTGCCGCATTCCAAATCACCGCGACACCAATCTTTTTATGGGGTAAGGGGGAACGGTTCATTTTGCGAGGAATCTCATGGGTTAACTGCTGTTGGTAAGCGACGCAATGGTGTTGCCAAGGACAAGCATGACACAGGGGTTGGTGGGGTGTACAGATCGTTGCCCCCAGATCCATCAGGGCTTGATTAAAATCGCGGGGGGCTTGGGGACACAGCAGTTGCGCCGACCACTGCCAGAGTTGGGCTTCCGCTTGCTTGGGGGGGATCGTGAGTCCATAGAGACGGGCAAGCACCCGTTTGACATTGCCATCGAGAATCGGCTGGGGCTGATTAAAGGCAGCACTGAGGATCGCACCTGCGGTACTGCGACCAATTCCCGGTAATGCCACCACGGCCTCGTAGGTGCAGGGAAATTGCCCCCCATGATCGGCCATGATCTGTTGAGCCGCGCGGTGCAAATGGCGTGCCCGTGCATAGTAGCCCAATCCCTGCCACAGTTTCAAGACGGTTTCCAAATCGGCAATCGCTAAGTCGGCGATCGCGGGAAAGGTGGCTAGCCAACGCTGATAGTAGGGAATCACCGTGGCCACTTGGGTTTGCTGGAGCATGATTTCTGAGACCCAGATGGCATAGGGATCGCGCGTGTGCCGCCAAGGTAAATCCCGCCCCTGCTGCTGATACCACTGTAAAAGTGCAAAACGAAGGGCAGGTAGTGTATACCCGCCCCCACTGTCCTGTACCGTTGGCATGGGTTATTTGCTGTCTTCCGCTTGGGCAGCCGCTTGGAGCGATCGCTCGAATTCAAGACGTTGCTCGGCACCGCGCAAGAAGTAACCGCTCATCATTGCCGAAGCCAAGAGACGCCCAAGGTGCTCCCGATTCGTGGTAATGGAAACCTCAAACCCCTCCGGTGGCAAGTAGCCCAGCAGGTTACCAATGTGGCGTTCCATCACAATGGCCATTTCTGGCGACGCGGGACGGGACAGGCGAGCCACCACTTCTGCATCCAAACTTTGCAGATAGTTCCAGAGGGAATCAGCACTTTCTTGAAGATTGCGAGGGTTCATGGTTGGCTCCATAGAGTGTCCTCCCAAAAAGGTAGTCTGGCCAACAGGTCAGCGTGCCTGTGATAGCCTAGCTTTAATCTAGCAAGGGTGAATTTTAGGTGGGGGGTGGGAGAACCGATCTCCCAAGGTCTCATTTTCCGTCCCCGTTTTTATTATTATTTAGTTAATAAAAATAGGGTTGTTCTGGGTGAATTCCTATGACGGAACGTGATTTGTTTGACCTTGCGCCCTACATTGATCATACCCAGCTTGACCCCTTGGCAACCACAGCGGACATTGAACGTTGCTGTGCTGAAGCAGAACAATGGAAATTTACCGCCGTCTGTGTCATGCCCGTCTGGGTGAAGACGGCAGTCCAGTTGCTCCACCGCACACCCGTAAAAGTGTGTACTGTTATTGGCTTTCCCAGTGGTGCCCACACCAGTGCCACGAAACTCTATGAGGCGCAAGAGGCGGTTGACAGTGGGGCAACTGAGTTGGATGTGGTCATTAACTTGGGTTGGCTCAAGGAGGGAAACACCGAGGCCGTCTATCGCGATATTGCCCAAATCTGCGCGGAAACGGGGGTGACCGTCAAGGCAATTTTGGAAACCACGGTGCTGACAGAGGAAGAAAAACAACTGGCCGTGGATATTTGCTTGGATGCGGGGGTGGCTTTCCTGAAAACCAGTACGGGCTGGCGCGGGGGTGCCACGGTTGCCGATGTGCGTCTGCTCAAGCGCCTGAGTCGCGATCGCGTGGGCATTAAGGCCTCTGGCGGCATTCGTACGCGGGAGCAAGCCCTTGAACTGATTAATGCGGGTGCCACTCGCTTAGGTACATCCCGCAGCCTCGACTTGATGCAGGTCTAGCTATTCACCGGTAATCGCAAGGGGACTCACCCACACTGGCGGACAACAACCATAGGGGGTGACTTCAACTTCAGTGCCCAGATGGAGAATACCTTTCAGCAGGCTGCGAATATCGCCGGCCACGGTGGCCGCTTCAATGCTGATGGCTTCGCCGTTGCGCAACAGCCAACCGTCAAAGGGGAGGGAAAATGAGCCTTGAAGGGCTTTCACGCCCGCGTGGAGGGCATGGAGTTCGTCAATCCAGACAAGACCATCGGCGCGATCGCCCCCTTCACCCGCTGGGACATCGTAGAAGTGACCACTCACTGTCACCTTTGCCCCTAAGTTGGCATGCCCCGTGGGCTGGGTTTGAAAGCGACGCGCCGTACCGGCACTGTGGTAGAGACCCGTGAGAATGCCCTGCTCAATCAGAGGGGTGCGGCGGGTGGGGGTACCTTCGCCATCAAAGAGGGGCTGACCCACATTCTGGGGATGGCGGGCGTCGTCGTACACGCTCAAAAGGGAGCTGGCGATCGCCTGATGGAGGGATTCTGGCGTCGAAAGGCTCTGGCGATCCAAAATGTTTTGGGCATTAAAGAGATTGCTAAAGGCACTGAGCAGGCTGAGGAAGGCAGCGGGTGAAAAAAGCACTGGGTACTGGCCAGAGGCAATCGGTTCATAGGCCAAGTGGCGAATGGTTTTGTCGGCCACTTCATCAATACAGCCCGCAATGTCTAAGTGCTCAAGATCGGGACTGATGCGAATGGCACCCGCACTGCGGGGTTTGCGACCCGCCTCATCGGTTTTGCTGTAGAGATAGAGCGTGGTTGTGGTGCTGGTTTGCTGGCGATCGGCTCCCTCGCTGTTGAGATAAAACCGTTCTATGCGCCGCTGGCTGAGACCATTGTAGGGCACACTAGCGATCGCTGGATGTCGCCCCAACAGCTCCCGCTCGGCGGCAATCAGTTGATCTAGGAGGGTTTTTGCCGAGGCAAGGGGCAGATCCGCCGTTGTAAGTGTTGTGTCACCAAGGGGGGCGGTGGCCAAGGGACTAAAGTCGGGAATATCCTCTGTAACACCAAAAGCACTGGCTTCTTTGGCCATTTCTAGAGCCGTCTCTAAACCGCGATCGTCCAATTGGGTGGTGCTGGCAACCCCTAGGGGACCCGTTGAGTTCCACACCCGCACGGTAATCCCCGATCGCTGCGAGGCCTTCACCTGTTTGGGTTCCCCCTGCTGTACTTGGACACTCACCTCATCCACATGGGAGCCACCAAGGTCAAATTTTTCAATGCCAAGGCGGCGGGCGATCGTGGCTACCCGCTCATGGAGGGTTAAGGCAGGGGTCAGGGTTACCGTCATGGTGTTCGGATCAGTGCATTAACAAATCTTAAAACTATTCTAGCCCTATCCTCGGCGTGGTGGGCGATCGCCTAGGTGGGTTAAAAATCACATCGTTTCTCGCTAAGATTTTTGGAGCAATGTTGATCGCGAGAAGAAAGCCATGGTGCAACCATCCCTAGGGGTCGATGGTGACGGTGAATGGTTGGGGGGAAAATCGCCCCAGTGGTCTGAGCGCCGCGCCCGCCTTGAAGAATTAATTGTGACACTGCGGGTTGCCGATGAATTGGCGGCTGGTAAATACTTGATTACCAGTGGTGAATTGGCAGAATTGATGGATGTGCACGCCAGTGCCGTCACCAGTCGCGGTGAAGAATGGACATGGCGCAATTGGCAGATCTCGCGGGTGCGCCGTGAAAGCAACCAAATTCTCTGGCAATTGGAACGCATTGATGTCGCCAAAGAGCAGTCCTCAGAATTGCCCCCGACGTAGTTTGCGAGCGAATCATGGAGCTGGATTTTCCCCTTGAGTGTTTTGACCACGATTTAAGTGCGACGGCCTTAGCGCACTTTCTGAATGCGGATCAGTTGGCCGTGGATACGGAAACCATGGGCTTGAATATTCCCCGCGATCGCCTGTGCTTGGTGCAGGTGTGCGACCCAGAGGGACAAGTAGCAGTGATCAAGATTGCCCGTGGCCAGAAAGAGGCTCCCCACCTGCAGCAACTCCTCGAGCACCCCTGCATTACCAAAATCTTTCACTATGCCCGCTTTGATTTGGCCACGTTGCGCTACCACTTGGGGATTCGGGTTCACCCTGTCTTCTGCACCAAAATTGCCAGCAAGATTGCCCGTACCTATTCCCCCCGCCACGGCCTCAAGGACTTGGTCTTGGATTTGTTGGGCATAGAAATTGATAAATCCGCCCAAAGTTCCGACTGGGGCAATGCCATGGCCCTGCGGGAAGATCAACTGCGGTATGCGGCCAATGATGTGCGCTATCTGATTCCCCTGCGGCAGCAGCTCACAGCCATGCTGAAACGGGAAGAACGCTTTGAGTTAGTGCAAACGGCACTGAGTTGCCTGCCCGCGATTGTGGATCTGGATTTAGCGGGGTACACCCAAGTCTTTGAGCACGGCTAGGAACGGGTCAATGGTCGAAACAGAAGTTGGCTGGCCACGCTGACACCGTTCACAAAAGGGGCACTCATAGCAGTATTTCGACACTTGGGTCTCGGAAACTTGAGGGAGATTCTGCCCCTGCTCATAGGCTGGCAGCCATTGGCGCAGTTGGTTAAGGCACTGCTCTAGGGTGTGGTGGATTTGCTCGTGGATGGCCTCACTGTAGGGAAAGGCGTAGAAATTTGCTCCCTTCTCTCCTTGGGCAAACCAGTAGGTCATGGAAATCTGGCTGGGGGGGTAGGGACTAGTGGCTGCTAGGAGATAACAGTAAAGGCGAGTCTGCCAATGACGGGCTAAGGTGTCTGGGGCGGGTGGGTGGGCATAGGTTTTCCAATCGAGAATCTGCGCTTGCCCTTGGCCAAAAATCACGTAGTCATACACGCCCACAAGGGTGAATTCCTGCCAGCCCAGACTGCGGACATGCTCTGCTTCCCCTTGACCCTCAATCATGGGCGGTGGCATGGTTTGAAAGGCCGCAAACCACGGTTGTAATTCGGGCTGCGCCTCAAGAATTGGGCGGATATCGAGTCCTTGAAAGTGCTGTTGCATCAGGCGGTGGAAGTCGCGACCCTGCTTTTGGGCAGTGGTTTCCGTTAATTGTGTGGCCTCTGGCAGCATCAAGCTGTCAAGATAGCGGTACTGATATTGCCGTGCACAGGTTTGCAGGGTGCGCAGATGGGCTTGGGAAAGTTGCATCGTCTAGATCCAACCCAATAGTGTCATGAGGCCGTAGAGAATCCAGAGCGTGGCAATGGCGATCGCCCAATAGGGGGCAGCCCAAGATTGCTTTTGCTGTAAATCCGGGGAGTGCCACTCACTCAGCTCAACAAAGGGAACTGTCCCACGTCGAAACCAGCCGCGTACCACCAGCGATCGCCCCGCCAAGGTTTTCAGATAGGCTGGCTCAAGGATTGGCCAAATCGGCCCCCAAGCTCGATGGCAGCGCAGGGGAAACAAGCCCTGATCCGTCTGCAGCCACAGGTGCTGTCCTAGACCATTGCGCAAGCCTGTCACTGCCCGTAAATGCCCCTTTAGTTCGACAACGGGACTATCAAGGGGCAAAAGACGATGAAGAAGCTGACCCAAGGTGTAGGTTTGGGGTGGCCGAGGCGGGTAGTAGGCATTCAGGCGTAAAAAGAGACCTAACCCAAGGCCAATGGGAATGAAGCCCCGTGCCAAGGTAGACCAATCCGCCAACCACCACAGAGGAAAGGCGATCGTCCCCGCCCGCAGTGCAAATTGACCAACGCCCGTGAGGATAATCGTCGTGATGACTCCCGCGATCGCCCCCCAGAAGGGAGCCAGTTGTTGCCCAGCCCGTTGACAGCGAAGGGAGGAAGTCGAGGGCAGGGAAAGCAGGGGTTCCAGTCGCCATTGCCGCGCATAGGTCATCAGGGCTTGCAGGCGTAGTCCAAGGGGACGATGGGAGGAGGTCAAGCGAAACCAATACCGCAGGGGATGGGCGGTATCCCAGCGGAGCAGCATTGGCCAATCGAGGGGTTGATTGCCCCACAGGGCAGCTTGGGTTGGATTTAGGGGTAGAAGCAGGCGCAAGGATTCTAGGGGGGCACCGATTTCCCCTTGGGCACACACCGTCGTTGCTGTGGCTGCCATGAGGCGAAACCAAGCAAGTATTAAGGTATTGGGATTACCGATCAAGGCTGCCCCTTGGCGATCGCTATAATACTGCCGCAACTGATTGCTCCAGAAGCAGAGCATCTCTAGTCCGCGGAAGAGAAGATAACTCCCCTGACCCACTATGGCACAGAGGAGATAGAGGGTACCCCTGATGATCCGCCGTCTCCAGTGCTTGCCATAGGGAGGGGCAAAGCGATCGCCCCAACGGCTGCACCAACAGTACAAGTCATAGGGCAGTTGCAATAGCAGTACAAGGGGGGTCACTAGGGTATTCAGCCCCAGCCGTAGTTGGGCAATTTCACTGGCTATTAAAGCCAGCAGTTCCTCGCCAGAGAGCGATCGCAATAGACCTTCGCTGACAATAATGCGGCGCTGCCAGCGTCCATAGCTAAAAATGATCGGTGCTGCCGTCATCAAGCAGCCTATTTGGGGACGGGGTTGCCACCACGACCACGACAAACGCCCCAAGAGCATCACCGTTTCGGGGCTATACTCCTCAAGTTCGCCAAGACTCACAGGACGCAAACCATAGCCAGCTCGCAATCGCCATGACCACAGCCAACTGCCACCACTGAGTAACCCCAATCCCAAGCAGCCCAGCAAAAACCACGCCATCACCCCTTCCCAGCCCCGCAGGAGTGCCAGTGGATCATTGGCGTAGTTGAGGAGGCCTGCAATCAAAACCTGTAGCGGTTTTTGGAGTAGCCACGCGATCAGCAGCAGTGTTGCCCCCTGACTTAGCCAGAGATAAATGCGAGGCACCGGTCGCAGTTGCATAGGCGGCCTTGAACTCGGCGCTGAAACACACTCAAGGTAGGAGGAAGTGGGTTCCTCATCCAAATAGCGTTCTAACTCTGGCAGATGTTTTTGCGCCCAAGCCTGAATGGAGGGGAGGGGCGATCGCGCTAGGAGTTGACACAGATCAATGGCCTCTTGCCACTGGCGGGTGTGGGCATAGGCTTTAATCAGGTGCAGATGAGCCTTGAGACCTTCGCGGCGTTGACCGTGGCTGGCAATGACGGCTTTGAAGGCGGCGATCGCCAGTTGATAATCTCCGCGATTAAAGGCCGCTAAACCCGCAATATAGCGAGGATCTAAGCGAAAATCGGATTCTGGATCGGGCATACTTGAGTATTCCCCAGATCACGGTTGCTGGTTACCACCAAGGGCGTGGGCTTTCAAATCCTCTAGGGAGACATACTCAAGGGCACTGACATGGGTTGCTTCCAGAATTACTGGGGGAGCTACGTCAGCCTCTAGGGCTTCCCGCCAACGGGAGGCACACAGACACCAGCGATCGCCCGGTTTCAGCCCCGGAAATTGATAGGCGGGCACTGGCGTCGAAAGATCATTGCCCCGCGAACGGGTAAAGGTGAGAAATTCGGCGGTCATTTGCGCACAGACCACATGGGCACCGACATCTCCTGCCCCCGTCCGACAAAAACCATCGCGATAGAATCCTGTGAGTGGATTTTGACAGCAGCACACCAAGGGTGTTCCCAACACATTCATTGCCGTCATTATTGATGCCCCCAAGTTTTTCACCCTAAGTCTAGCTATAGCATAAGCCTGTGCCCAAGAGGCCTATTGCAGCCAGTCCCCGGCCAATGCGCTAAACTAAAACTCAGAAATAGTATTGTTGTTGTTTTGTTTGGCCTATGCCTAGCGTTGTTCCCCAAGAGCGGCAACAGGTTATTCGCAAGCACTACCCCAACTACAAAGTCATTGTCCTCAACGATGACTTCAATACCTTTCAGCACGTTGCTAACTGTTTAATGAAATATATTCCCAACATGACCAGCGATCGCGCGTGGGAATTAACGAATCAAGTTCATTACGAAGGCCAAGCCATTGTTTGGGTGGGGCCCCAAGAACAGGCGGAACTGTACCATGAGCAACTTTTGCGGGCGGGGCTGACAATGGCACCCCTTGAACCCGCATAGGCATTGCCCTTTGTAAAGCCTGTTATCACCGCTATTAAAAACTTTGAATCCTGTTACCTTTCTTCATGTGTCACTATAAAAGGTAGTTTCATAAGGTTGAGGAACTGCCAATGGCCGTCACGACTGCCAAGCGTCCGCCGCGCTTAACCCTGCAGGTGTTGGAGATCGCCGCTGATACGACGGCAATTCGCTGCCTAGATTGGGATCGCGATCGCTTTGATATTGAGTTTGCCCTTGAAAATGGCACCACCTACAATTCCTTTCTGATCAAAGGGGAACAGATTGCCCTCGTAGATACGTCCCATGCCAAGTTTGGCGATCGCTACCTCGAGCAACTCTGGCAACGGGTGAACCCCAGTGACTTGAACTATCTCATTGTCAGCCATACCGAACCTGACCACAGTGGCCTCGTCAAGGACGTATTGGCAAAAGCCCCCCATGTAACCGTGGTGGCCTCAAAGGTGGCGTTACAGTTTCTGGGGGATCTGATCCATCAGCCCTTTAGTCAGCGACAGGTGAAAAATGGCGATCGCCTTGACTTGGGGAAAGGGCATGTCCTTGAGTTTGTGATGGCTCCCAATCTCCACTGGCCCGACACCATCCTCACCTATGATCACGGCACCCAGACCCTCTTTACCTGTGATGTTTTTGGTGCCCACTTCTGCAATGATGATCCCTTTGACACAGAACCTGAACTGCTAGCGCCAGATTTCAAGTTTTACTACGACTGCCTCATGGGACCCAATGCCCGCTCCGTCCTCTCCGCCTTCAAGCGCTTGGAACCCCTGCCCCCCGTGCAACTAGTTGCCACAGGTCATGGCCCACTGCTGCGCCATCATCTCCCGCAGTGGCTAGATTCCTACCGCAACTGGAGTCAAGAGCAGGCCAAAGCAGCAACAACGGTGGCCATTTTCTATGCTGCTAACTATGGTTATGCCAATGCTCTGGCAGAGGCGATCGAACGGGGAGCCGCCAAAACTGGGGTTGTTGTTGAAAAAATGGATCTGCTCACCGCTGAACCCCAAGATATTCGCGAACTCACCGAGATTGCCGCTGGGATCATTATCGGTACACCGCCCACCACTGCCGTTGCTAAAACTGCCCTGAGTACGATTCGTGCGGCTGCCCATGCCAAACAGGCCATTGGGGTCTTTGAAAGTGGTGTGGCCGACGCTGAACCCGCCTATCCCCTGCTGAATCAGTTTCGGGATGCGGGACTGACGCCTTCATTTCCTGTGATTCGGGTCACAGCAGCGCCCACTGAGGCACTGTTCCAAGAGGCGGAAGAAGCGGGTACTGACATGGGTCAATGGCTGTTGCGCGATCGCACCGTCAAGCAGATGAAAGCCTTGGATACTGACCTCGATAAAGCCTTGGGTCGCCTGAGCGGTGGGCTATACATTATCACCGCCCAAAAAGGTGCCATTAACAGTGCCATGTTGGCCTCTTGGGTGGCCCAGGCCAGTACCGAACCTCTTGGGGTTTCCATTGCGGTGGCCAAGGATCGGGCCATTGAGTCCTTTCTACACGTGGGGGATACCTTTGTCCTCAATGTTCTTGAAGAAGGGAACTACCAGCCCCTGATGCGCCATTTCCTAAAGCGATTCCCACCGGGCGCCGATCGCTTTGCCCATGTGAAAACCTATCCAGCCAGTAATGGCAGTCCCATTTTGGCCGATGCCCTTGCCTATATGGAATGTACCGTTGTCAGCCGTCTGGATGCCCACGATCACTGGATTGTCTATAGTACTGTGGATAATGGTCGCGTCTCAAAGCCCGATGGCATGACTGCTGTGCACCATCGCAAAGTGGGGAACCATTACTAAACTCGGGCACTCCCTACTCAAAGTGCGCTAAACTAAGTTTGCTGCGGACGTGGCGGAATTGGCAGACGCGCTAGATTTAGGTTCTAGTACCGCAAGGTGTGTGGGTTCAAGTCCCTCCGTCCGCATTCAAAAGCTTAGCAATTGAGGGCACAGTTTGCAGTTCGCAGCCAAGAAAGCATTGGCAAAAACCTTTCCCTAAATCTTTTTGGGGACTTGACTGGGATGTTTTTCTTTGAAGTGAAGATTTTAGGAGGATGGACACAACTGGACTCGAACCAGTGACCCCCACGATGTCAACGTGGTGCTCTAACCAACTGAGCTATGCGTCCTCGGAATTCCTAATATAGCATACACAAGGCTAACCTTTAAGTAGTTTGACCGTCACATTTGTATCGGTGCGATCGCTCAACGAACGAGTGGCCACCCCTAAAACCACTGGCTCAGTCACCCCCGGTTCAGGATGTTCGATGGTTCGTGCAATCACGGTCAGGCGATCGCTCCCTCGGCCGAGCCGTCCCAAGGAAAATAAATCATTCGCTGCCTGTACCAGCGTTGCCTCAAGGGTACTGCTCTCAATGTCCGGGGGCACTGTGATCACAACTTGCGTTGCCCCGTTGTCATAGACGAGGGTGTATTTGCCGGCACCGGGCACTGGGGAGTGCACAATCGGTACAATACTCAGGGCAAAGAGTCCCACTGTCACAACACCGAGAAACCCCGTAATACCAACAAAGCGAAAGCGCACACCCCAGCGAAAAACAAATGTGAGTGCGGTTAAGCCAGCCATGACAAGGGTGGCAATGCCAGCCCAGCGGCTATAGGTGGCAAAATCGGCGGGGGTCAGCACTACTCTTCCTCCTCATTACTGACAAAACCATTCACAGGGGTTTGATCCTGCTGCAACGCTGCCCGGAGGGTATGCCATGTCAATGTCGCACACTTAATCCGCACCGGGAACTGAGCCACCCCCTGCATGACATTGAGCTTGCGAAACTCTCGAGGGAACTCAAACTGCCCCTTCATCATCGCTTGGAACTGCTCCACCATTTGTAGGGCACGACTCACGGGTTGCCCCCGCAGGGCATCGGCCATCAAATCCGCTGAGGCCATGGCGATCGCGCAGCCTTCCCCCTCAAACTGAATATCCTGAATGATTGTCTCCCCCTGCTCATTGGTGCCTAGGGCAACGGTTAAATCAATGGTGTCGCCACAGGAGGGGTTATGTCCCCGCTGCTGACGATCCACAGGCTGCGTGCGGCCACGGTGGCGAGGTTTCTTGTAGTGCTCTAGGATGACTTGCTGGTAAAGCGTGCGGAGATGATCAAGAGACATTTAGAATACTCTATGCTCAGTGCATTTCCTCAAGGATTTTATAAACTATATTAACGGCTAAGGGCGGTGAGACTTTGCCAAAAAAGCGTCAAGGTGGCTGCTGTGCCGACACCAAACATGAGGGAGCGACCAAGGGGAAAGTTGGCAATGTAGCAGATGCTGTACAAAAAGCGAGCCGCGACAAAACTCAGGCTGGCGATCGCCACCGTTGCATTATCCACCCCGGCAAAAAGGGTCAGCAACACTGCTGCTGCAAAGGGCATAAAGGTTTCAAAGCTATTTTCGTGTGCCCACACTGCCCGCTGCGCAAAGGGGGGCAGTTTCTCAAAGAGGGCACGGGGAGCCGCCATATCAAAGCCCGCCTGCCAGCGCCCCACCACAACAAAAATGTAGGGGAAATAGATCAGCAGCGTTGCTGTCAGTAAACTGGCGGCTAGTAGCCAAGGGATATTGCTCAACATCACCTAGACTCGCTCCAACACTGGCAGCGCACCACTGAGCACCCCATCGCGAGGGGGCAATTCCTCACAGAGAATTTCGCAAGAGTTATTGGGACTTTCAATCAACTTCACCTTATGCAGCGTCGCCCCCAACTGGCGAATCGGTTCCTGTAACAACTGGGCAATGTAAATGGCGATGTTCTCTGCTGTGGGCACCACCGTCGCAAAATAGGGAATATCTTTATTCAAAAACGTGTGATCCAAAGGTTCAATCACCTGTTCCTTGAGCACCTCCTCGAGCTTGACCAAATCAACAATCATGCCCGTCCGCGGATGGATTGCCCCCTTGACCGTAATCTCCACGTGGTAGTTGTGGCCATGGCCGTGGGGGCGAGCACACTTGCCATAGATGCGGCAGTTTTCTTCGTAGCTGAGATCCTCAAGGGCTAGACGATGCGCCGCACTAAAGTGAGCACCAACAGAAAGATAGGCTTCCATAGGGTCTCCCGTGTAGTCCGCCCAAAGGCGGGGGTGTTCAAACAGTTGAATGCGCACAAGGGGTAAATGGGGAGAGAGTCGATCCCAAATCACCCGTGCAATATGTTCAGTCGTGGGTAATGTGGCTTGAAACTCTGGCCACACCTCATTGAGATAGGAAAAATTCAGGGGTTCAATGACTTCACGGCGAATGATGTGCTTGACATCCGATAGGTTCAACACCATGCCAAAGTCATCAACAACGCCGCCCATTGAAACAAACAACTCATAGTTATGACCGTGGCCGGGAAAGCGACTATTGGCACCAAACCGAGCCAAATTCTCTGCTTCAGACCATTCTGGCAACCAGTAGCGATGACTGGCGGCAAACTCAGCACGGCGGTGAATAATACAATTCATGTCAAGTTATGAAGATTTGCAACAATTCAGCAATCTCCCCCTATCCTAACGAATTCTGGTTCCCCCAACCATTGGCTTTTTTGGCACATTTCCCTAAAGTCCGCCAAGGATGAAAGGCTTTTGCCGTACTTGGCCAATCAGCCAGCGCAGACTGTGGTTACTGAGAATCGATAAAGGCCCCATGACCATCAGGGATTTCACCTCTGCACGGCTAATTTTAACTACCCCTCCCGGTTGCAGCATCGCCGTCGAGTGAGTGAGTTCCCGCAGGGTGGCATAGGCAAAGAGCAGCGGCAGCACGCAAAAGAGGCGAATCGGAATTGCCGCCTTGGGCACGGATAGCAAGTAGGCTTGAGCTTCATCGAGATCATGCCAAGCAAGGGCAATCAATTCCTTAATGGCGGCATGATTTTGCTGAAGATGCTCAGCACTGAGGATGGACTGGTGGCTACTGCCTTGGAGCAGCAGAGATTCATTGGGGATATAGATCGAGTTTTCGTGCTCCGCATCCCAAGCAATATCCTTGAGAATGTTCACCGTTTGCAGCGCTTCACCAAAGGCAGCGCAGCGCTTGAGGAGTACTTGGTATTCATCGGCACCAATGCTGGGGGAATGCTCGTACCACAAATCCGTCAGGAGATAGCCAACCGTACCCGCGACGTAATAACAGTACTCTTTATATTCATCGAGGGTTTGAATGCGAATGCCATTGGGATAGAGGTTAATAAACTTTTTCATCCCATGCACCATTTCGCTCACCCAGCGTTGGACGTGCTGTTGGGACGTGAGGGGCAAAGAACGGTAGAGGGCAAAGACGAGTCCCGTATTTTTCACCAGTTGCACATGGGCTGGCTCCCCCTGAACCCCCCGTGCGGTTTCACCATAGCTATTGGCTAGATCGGCACTGTCAAAACACTCCAGCAGGTGATCCAAGAGAGCGGTTTTTGCGGGGATACTGGCAACCGGATCATCCTCAACGGTATCGGCAATGCGACAGATGAGATAGGCCACCAGAACCGCCCGACCCAAATTTCCGGGGAGGAAGCGAATACTGAGGGCAAATGTGCGCGAGACTTGGGGGAGTATCTCTTGGCAAAAGCGCTCAGCATCCTTGACGGAAACTGGGTTCTCCAGCACCATTTGAATCATATGGGGGTTCACTCCTACACGCATTGATCGATAGTTGAGTCAATCCTCGACCGTTCCTCAGGCCAACACTCTAGGGCAGTCAATTCACGATTCTCCAAAAGGGTCTCGCGATCGCAACCCAGCAGGGGACGACTTCCACAAACAAGGATTGAGCAAAATCTATAGCTATCATACTCATTTTTGTTTGTCTAGGTGGCCTGTGACAGTTGCCGAGATTGCCTGAGGTACAATGGTGGATAGCTCACAATTTGCCAGAACAATAACATAGCTTCAACAATTAACAACGGTATCAGATTTGGCGGAAAATGCCTCTCGTCCACCATAGCGGACGCTTGAGTGTGACACTCTTTCCATTGGTCAGTTTCTAAATTGCCCGCGATCGGTCTATCCAAAAGTTAAGACGGTAATCAGCTCGAAAATGTGTACTCCCAGCGTAGCGGTTGTGTCAACAGGCCAGCACAGCAAAGTTCATTAACAATGACTCCATGCCTCGTCCTTGTGCCCCAAGGGGCAGAATATCAAGCGGTACAACGAGGGCTACAGGCGTCCAATGTGGTGATTATTCCGATCCGAGCAGGGGCAGCCACAGTGACCACACCGGCATTGATCAGTGCCCTTGAGGAATCGCCTGCCATGGTTCTCATTTTGGGGGTTTGTGGGGGCTTGCATCCCGATGATCGGGTGGGTGAAGTGGTTGTCTATACTACTTGTCAGGATGAAGCAGGGCAAATGTATTCTTTAGACCAGACGTTATCGGCAAAATTGGCGCCTGCGTGGCGACGGGTGAAAGGCATCACAACGGCGAAAACCGTTTCTAAGGCCCAGGAAAAACAAACCCTTGCGGCTCGCGGGGGGGTGGAGGTGGTGGATATGGAAGGGGTGCCACTCCTCAAGGCTTTAGCGGGAATGCCGGTGGTGATGGTGCGGGTGATCAGTGATGGTGGCGATCGCGACCTCCCCGATTTGAGTCAAGCCTTTGATGCTCAAGGCAATTTGCGGCCGGGGCCACTGGCTATCGCAATGCTGCGCAACCCCCGTGCGGCGGCACACTTGATTCAAGGCAGCCTCAAAGCCCTCAAGGTGCTCACAAGAATTGCCCCAGAGATTGTGCAGCAACTCAATGGCTAAGATAGGGGTAGCCAGCTTGGAGAACGCTGTGGCGCAGCTCATTGGTGAAATTTTGGGCGATCGCTATGAACTCCTGCGCGAACTGGGGTCTCATCCGGGGCGGCGCACCTATCTGGCGTTGGATCGGCGGCGCTATGAACAGGTGGTGCTGAAGCTGCTGCTTTTTGGTGGCGGCATGACATGGGACGACTTTAAGCTCTTTGAACGGGAAGCGGCTGTGCTGCAACCCTTGGATCATCCGGCCATTCCCCGCTATCTCGACTACTTTGAAATCAATACCCCTGATCTCAAGGGCTTTGCTTTGGTGCAAACCTACATTGAGGCAAAATCCCTCGCCACATGGCAAGCAGAAGGGAGAGTGTTTAGTGAAGAGGATTTGCGGTTACTGGCCGATCGCCTGCTGGATATTTTGATCTATCTCCATGGCCGTCAACCGCCGGTGATTCACCGCGATATTAAGCCGACAAATATTCTCTTGGGCGATCGCTCCGGTCATGATCTTGGCAAGGTCTATCTTGTGGACTTTGGGGCGGTACAAACCGCGATCGCAGGCAGCACCCGAACCGTGGTGGGTACCTATGGCTATATGCCCCCGGAACAATTCGGCGGTAAAACCCTACCCGCCAGTGATCTCTACGCCTTGGGCATGACCCTCATCTACTTAGCAACCGGCACTCCCCCCGATGAGCTGCCGCAAAAGGAACTGCGGGTTCAATTTCAACCCTTGGTCTCCTTGAGTCCCCCTTTTATCCGCTGGCTCGAAAAAATGGTCGCGCCCGCCCTTGAGGAGCGATTTGACTCCGCGACTGCGGCTCGCCAAGCCCTAAAGCAACTGGACACATCACCCCACGAGGCCTCACTCATAACAAAAACGCCGCCCTACGGTTCCCGCCTACAGGTGAGAGAAACACCCCAAGGGCTACTGGTGCAAATTCCCCCCGTTGGATTTAATGTCAGTCTCTTCTTCCTGATTCCCTTTGCAGTGGCTTGGAATGGGTTTTTGGTCGTCTGGTACAGTCTAGCGATTAGTTCTGGCTTTTGGCTGATGGCTGTTTTTGCTACTGGTCATCTTGCTGTCGGTTTAGGCCTCATTGGCGGCATTCTTTACATGCTATTGGGATGGCAGGTGCTGATGGTCACCCGTAAGGATCTGCGCTTCTATGAACATATCCTTGGTTTCCGCTGGCGTCGTCCTAAAGTCCTGCCGCTTGAAGTGATTGAACAGATTGAATTTCAGCCCCACAGCACGTACCGCGATCGCGAGGGCGATCGCCAAGAGCTATCGAGCAAACTGGTGATTCGTGCCGGTAGCCAAGCGATCGAACTGACTGAAAATGCCCTTAGCGTGACCTCAAGGGATCTGGAATGGTTGGCCTACACCCTTGGCCGCTATCTGGGGCGACGGGTCACACAGGCTTGTCAGGATGTCCGAAGTGCTTGAGAACATCACCACTGAGGCGGCAGATACGCCAGTCAGGTAGCACAGTCGCACCCATGCGCTCATAGAATTGAATCGCAGGAGTATTCCAGTCCAAGACGCTCCACTCGATACGGCCATAGTCGCGATCGCTGGCTAGCCGGGCTAATGCCTTCAGCAGAGCAGTGCCCACCCCTTGACGCCGATAGGCAGGAAGGACAAACAAATCCTCTAGCCAAAGGCCGGGGCGGGTGAGGAATGTGGAGTAGGTGGTGAAAAACAGGGCGTAGCCAATAACGTCTGTGGGGGTATGGGCAAGAAGTACCTCGGCGTAGGGGCGATCGCCAAACAAATGCTGCCGTAGCGCCTCCTCTGTGCCCGTTACTGCGTGGCTGAGCTTTTCATAGGCCGCAAGCGCTTGGATCAGTTGGAAGATGATTGGAACATCCGCCGGGGTCGCTGCACGAATCGCAAAGGAGAAAGACACGCTAACCCAAACTAAATTGAGCGCAGCCAACCGGCACTCAGAGCAACGGTAAGCGCCATAAACAACACTGTCAAAGTCCACGTGGCACGGTTTAAGGTCGCTTCTGCACTTTTGGTGCTGGTAAAGAGCTGGGCTTGACCGCCAATACCACCGAGGCCATCCCCCTTGGGACTGTGGAGCAAGACCAATACAATCAGGCCAACTGCTGAAAATGCCCACAGACCAATGGCAATTTTTTCAATCATCCTTAACCTCGCTGGCGATGCGAATCTATACAACTTGACCTCTCCCTCATCTTACCGCAAGCCTAGGAGCCAATGGCACAATACAAGATAGGCGTTTTGAACGTGCCCCATGAACCAGCAAAATCTGCTTCAGCAATTGCTTTTAATTGGTGTTGGCACCACCTCCCTTGTGGCCGAGAAGTTGCGTCAAGTGAGCGACCAATGGGTGAAAGAGGGACGCCTCAATGCCGATCAGGCCAAGGCAATGGTGGATGAAGTCCTTGCTCACCTCAAAGAAGATGCCGCCTCCCTCGATGAAGCGGTGCAACGACAAACGCGCCAGTTTCTAGAGAGCTTGGGTGTGCCACAACAGTCAGAAATTGATGAACTGCGGGGACGCATTGATCGCCTAGAACGGGATGTTAGGGAGTTAAAAAATCGCTCATGGTAAGACAACGGGTGCATCGAGCCTACGGCTGGCTCCTCTGTGGTATTGTCCTAGTAGTGGTATGGTTGGTGGCCGCTCCGATCGCGATCGCCAGTGTGCCGCTAGAGGCGTCAACGGAGGCTGCGGGACTTATGGGGAATCCAAAGGTGGTGACCACTCCTTCAGGTTTGCAATACGAAGATATGGTTGTCGGCTCAGGGGCGCAGCCTCAAGTGGGCGATCGGGTAACGGTGCACTACACAGGAATGCTCACCGATGGCCGCATTTTTGATAGCTCCCGCGATCGCGGTCAGCCCTTCCAATTTCAAATTGGTGTCGGTCAAGTCATCAAAGGCTGGGATGAAGGAGTTGGCTCAATGCACGTCGGGGGGCAGCGGCGGCTGATTATTCCCCCGAACCTAGGCTATGGTGCACGCGGTGCCGGCGGGGTCATTCCTCCCAATGCGACGCTGATTTTTGACGTTGAACTTTTGGGTGTGCAATAGGATTGAACTCGGCAAGGGATGCCCAAGGCCAAGGTACTGTATATCTGCCGCGAGTGTGGTGCCGAGTCTGTGCAATACTTTGGTCGCTGTCCCAACTGTGGTCAGTGGAATACCCTTGATGAGCAGGTGGTTACCCCTGTAGAGACCGCTGCTCGACCCACAACCCCCCGAAAATCGACCACTCCCCACCCCCGCAGTGCCAAGGCCCTAGGAGAGATTAGCGAACAGACACAGAGCCGTTCTGCCTCCGGATTTGCCGAGTTGGATCGGGTTTTGGGAGGGGGGATTGTGGTTGGCTCCCTCGTGTTGGTGGCCGGCGAACCGGGAATTGGCAAGTCCACGCTTTTGTTGCAGATGGCAGCCACCTTAGGGCAACAGCAGCGGGTGCTCTATGTCTGTGCTGAGGAATCGGTGCAGCAGGTGAAATTGCGATCGCAACGCTTGGGCATTGCCGCCTCCCCCTCGCTCTATCTTTTGGCGGAGACGAATTTGGAGGTGATCCTGCAGGAGCTGACCCATCTGCAACCCCATCTGGCGATTATTGATAGCATCCAAGCGGTGTATCTGCCCCAATTGACGGCTGCCCCCGGCTCGGTGTCTCAGGTTCGTGAGGGCACAGCCGCCTTGATGCGCTTAGCCAAGCGGGAGCAGATGAGTCTCTTTATTGTGGGGCATGTTACAAAGGAGGGGGCGATCGCCGGTCCGAAGGTGCTGGAACATTTGGTGGATACCGTGCTCTACTTTGAGGGCGATCGCTTTGCCAGTCACCGCCTCGTACGCGCTGTCAAAAACCGCTTTGGTGCTAGTCAAGAAATTGGCGTTTTTGAAATGGGCGCGCAGGGCTTAGCCGAGGTCACAAATCCTTCGGCGCTGTTTTTGGGCGATCGCGAGCCAACCCCCGGTACCGCCACCATTGTGGCCTGTGAAGGCACCCGTCCGCTTGTGGTTGAGTTGCAAAGTTTAGTTAGCCCCACCAGTTATCCCTCTCCACGCCGCACGGCCACGGGCATTGAGTACAATCGCTTTTTGCAAATTCTGGCCGTCCTAGAAAAACGCCTAGGGGTGCCCCTCTCGAAGCTAGATGCCTATGTGGCGTCCGCTGGCGGGCTGAATGTGGCGGAACCCGCTGCTGATCTGGGGGTGGCAGTGGCTGTTGTGGCTAGTTTTCGCGATCGCTGGGTGCACCCCCAAACGGTGATCATTGGCGAAGTGGGCTTAGGGGGGCAAGTGCGAGCCGTCTCCCAGTTAGAAGTACGGCTGCGGGAGGCGCTGAAGTTGGGATTTCGCCGTGCCATTATTCCCGAAAACCAAGCCTGTGCGATCGCGGGGCTAGAGATTTATCCTGTACGTCGTGTCACCGATGCCATTGTGGCTGCCCTTGCCCCTATGACCACTGAGGAATCCCCCTGAGGGCTATCCTTGCGAGTCCAATTTATCCCTAAGATGTCTGAGACAGATACCCCATTGGTGGAGCGGCAGTGCAAAGCCAGTTGTGACAAGATACACTTCCGCCATCAACGGACTCAATTGCTGACACAGTTCGCCAAGGCGATCGCGAAAACAGCGACCACTGGCATAGGCAGGAACAACTCCCCAGCCCACCTCTTCAGCAACAAAAATGAGTTGAGCGGCACACCCTTGCACACTCGCTAGGAATTCAGTAACGGTTGCTTGCCATTGATCTTGAGATTGATCTAGGCAATTGGCCACCCATGTTCCCAAGGAATCCACAAGGGCGCAATGATCAGGCGGCAGGTCACGCAGCAGGGCAGCTAGTTCGAGGGGGCACTCCCGCAATTGCCACTCAGCGGGGCGGCGAGCACGGTGCTGTGCAATCCGCTGCAACCATTCTGTATCCTCTGGGGGGGCGATCGCCGTCGCAACATAAATCACTGCTTGTCCGCTGTGGGTAGCAACGGCTTCTGCCCATTCACTCTTGCCACTGCGACTCGGACCGGTCACCAAGACATGATCAGGCATGATTAGGCACTGTTGGTTAACTCAACTGTCGGGGATCAAGACGTTCTCCCAAGCCCTCACCAAGGAGCGACAGACCCACGACCAGCAATGTCATGGCTAGACCCGGAAAGAGCGTCGTCCACCAGATGCCCACCGACAACCCATCCAAGGCCTGTCGTAGATCCTGCCCCCATTCGGGTACCTGCGGCGGCAACCCTAAGCCCAAGAACCCCAGCCCTGCCAAGGTCAGGATGGCATCGGCAGCATTGAGGGTAAAGAGCACGGGGATACTGGGAAGCACATTCACCAAAAGATACCGCTGTAGAATGCGGGGGGTCGAGGCGCCAAGGGCGCGGGCAGCTTCGATAAAGACCTCATTTTTTAGGCTCACCGTGTGGTTGCGCACAACGCGATAGTACTGGGGAATATAGGCGACACTAAGGGCGATCGCTGCATTAAGCACCCCCTTGCCGACCACAAAGGCCACCGTTACCGCTAGGAGTAGCCCCGGCAACGTGTAAATCGTATCCATCAAAAAGAGCAACCCGCGATCGAGCCAGCCCCCGCGGTAGCCACTCAATAATCCCAAGGGCACCCCCACCACCAAGCTCAACAGCGTTGCCACCAAGACCACCTGCAAGGCTGCTTGGGCACCAAAAATCGTGCGGGAAAAGACATCATAGCCCAAGCGATTCGTGCCAAACCAGTGCTGCGGCGAAGGCGGCGCGTGAATCGGAAAGTCAAGAAATTCTTGGGGATTGGCAATCCAACCAAGAGCCTGAGCAAGGGGAGCAAGAACCGCCAGCAGCAGAAACCCCCCACAAATAATTGCCCCCACCAGCAACAGCCGATCCGAGAGGCTATTCATGCATGCCCTATCCCAACAAACTGGCTAGCAAAGCTTTCTGCGCATGGAGACGATTTTCCGCCTGCTCCCAAACGCGAGACTGCGGCCCTTCAAGGACACTGGCGGTAATTTCCTCCCCACGGTGAGCCGGCAGACAGTGAAGAACGATCGCCCGTGGATCCGCAAGGGCTAGCAGTTGATCATTAATTTGGTAGGGCTGAAAAATGGGCTGGCGATCGCCCGCTTCTGCTTCCTGTCCCATACTCGCCCAGACATCCGTGTAAAGCGCATGGGCACCCTTAGCCGCGGCCTGCGGATCCGTGAGAACAGTCACTTCACTCTTACCGCCACTCAATGCCTTGGCTTGCGTCACAATATCGGGCAAAGGCGCAAACGGCGGTGGGGAAGCCACACGAATATTCACCCCCAAGAGGGCACAGCCCAGTAGTAAGGAATGCGCCACATTATTGCCATCGCCAATGTAGCAGAGGGTCAGTCCCGCCAATGTGCCAAAGGATTCCCGTAGCGTCAGCAGATCCGCCAAAATCTGACAGGGATGCTCGCGATCAGTGAGGGCATTAATCACCGGTATTCGTGCATAGTCAGCAAACAGTTGCAGTTCTGCCTGGCCATAGGTGCGAATCGCCACCGCATCCAAATAGCGATCCAATACCCGTGCTGTATCGGGCAACGGTTCACCACGCCCCACCTGTGTGGATTGGGGATTCAGGTCAATGACTTGGCCGCCCAGTTGGTACATCGCCACCGTAAAGCTGACACGGGTACGGGTCGAAGCCTTCTGAAACAGCAGCCCCAAGACCTTAGGACACTGGGGAGCCACCTTGCCGATTTTCATCTGTGCTGCTAAATCCAGCAGATATTCCGCCTCTGCCCGTGAGAGGTCGGCAATGCTCAGCAAATCACGCCCCCGCAGTGTTTCCATCACAAATCTCCCCACCAAAACTGGTATCCACTCATGGTAGCAACCTCAGAGGCCTTCCAAATGTACAAATACAACCCTTTTCTAAAATATGGGGGGCATTAAGGAACGCCGAACCCGTCCAAAAGTCACCTTCTAAGAGGTCTATCCTTCCGAGGCGCCCAACCGTGGCTCTGTCCCTGCAAGGAGGCGTTGGATATTACTCTGGTGTCGCCAAATCACAAAAGCACCTGCAATCACACTAAAACCGACAAACGGCCACGACTGCGTAAAGAGCCAAAACCAGAAGGGCAAGGAGATAGCAGCAGTGATTGAACTCAGGGAGACAATGCGGCTGGCCGCCAAGACCGACAGAAACACCGCAAAGGTGGCTAAGGCAGTGGGGGCATTGAGGGCAAGGAGCACCCCTAAACCAGTGGCAACGGATTTGCCGCCGCGCCAGCCCAACCAAATCGGCTTACTGTGAGCCAAAACTGCAATGAAGGCGATCGCCAGCAGGACAAATTCCAACCAAATGGTCGGTACTGTACTCCAAGATTGCCCCAGAACCCATCGCGCCAAAAGAACTGCCCCTAGTCCCTTGCCCACATCGACTAAAAACGTCACCAGTCCGGGGCCTTTGCCCACCACCCGCAGCACATTGGTCGCCCCTGTTGAGCCAGAGCCATGCTCACGAATATCAATCCCCCGCAGCGCTTTGGCCAAGAGGTAGCCCGTGGGAATTGAGCCGAGCAGGTAGCTAATGAGCGCCAGCAGTCCAAGGATGAGTGCAGTGGTCACAGGAGCCTCCCTACTCAAAGAAATCAGAACTACGGCTAGGACGCAACTGGGGTTCAGGAGCAAAGCCCAAGAGCAAGGGATATTGCAGTAGTGAAAGGCTGACTTGGGGTTGGGAATCATCAATAAGAATTAGAGGGATGTAGTCCTCCTGCTCGAGGCGATCGGCACGAAAGGCCAAGGCATCCGCAGATTCAAAGAGCGCCACCCCCTGATCAGGGCCAAAATCTTGACGGCTAATCCCTAAGCAGTCCTGCAATCCCCGTCGCCAGTCCCCCAGTCGCTCAGGGGAATCAGCCAAAACCAAAACCCGCAACATATCGCCATAGAAGTCCCGTAGAATCGAGATGATTGCCGAGGCAACAAGGATATTTTGCAACCGACTGGGGAGCGATCGCAGGGCACCCCGTCCCCCGAGATCAAAGAACCAACTTTCTACCCGCTCAGCATGAACTTGCTCAAACGTACGTCGCAACTGCCAAGGAGGGCCATAGTAATTGGGGCTACTCCGATATTGCTCTAGCAAACGGCGAATCCGATCCGCTTCCTCCTGAAATCCCTCATCAAGAACTAACTTGGGCGGCGTTGTCGCTGTTGCTGCTGGGGCAGAGGCAGTTTCCACGACAGCGGGCGTCGGGGGCAGCAATTCCATTTCCTCAACGGTGGCTGCCAACTCCTGCATGCTCTTGACGAGAAATTCCTTGAACCCCTGCACTCGAATCGCGAGTTCTTGGGAGGCACCCACAAAGTTGCGGCGGAGCTCCTGTTCGATGCGTTCCTTGCGCCGTTCTAGTTGCTCAATGGTGAGTTGCAGACTTTGTTGCCGCTCTTCAAGGGACTTGAGGCGATCGTGCACAAGACGATGAAACTCAGCATCAAGGGCTTGAATTTCAGCTTTGAGGGCATCCCGTTGAGCTTTGAGGGCAGTTAGTTCCTCTGGGGTAGGTTCAGAGGCATCAGTCACCGTAGGGTCATCCGTCATTGCGAACCGTGGAAATAAAGGCTGTGCGTGGGCAGCGTTCTTGGAGGCATTGTACTAAAGTTTTGGCGTCAAACAGAATCGGCAGAAAGTGGATATTCTTGACCTCCCGAAAATAAAAGAGCACGGGAAAGGCTGGCCAAAAGACCTCCCAATGCTGCCATTGCTGATAGGGAAAGTGGCGAATTTGTCGGCTGCCGCGATAGACATCTAGTGCTGTTGCCGTAAATTCTAGTCGCAGGGTAGCCGCCTGCACAGCCAAGAATAGCGCAAACAGGGAGATGGGCAAGCCCAGCCACCAGCGCAGCCACCACAGGGGCAGACTTAACAGCAGAACCCCCAGAGGAACAGCAAATGAGGGTTGAAGACGTACTGTGGCCAGTGAGGTTCCTTGCATGGTTTTACTCTACTCCTGAGGGGTCGTCGGTTCTTCTAATTGTGGCAAATCCTCTGGAGTGGGAGCAGCCTCCGGTTCAGTGACCTCAGGTGCAGTGGTCTCTAGAGTCGGTTGCTCCAAAGGTGGGGACGGCTTGGATGGAACTCGCGGGCTAACGAGAACAGAACGAGTCGGGCTTTCTGCTTTCTTGAAGGGATTCAGGCGCTGCCAGAAGGGCTTTTGCGGCGTGGGGGGCGGTGTCTCTTCAGCTGCTTTGACGGTGGGTTCTGGGGTTGGCTCTGGTGCAACGGGCGTTTCCTCTACAGGTTCAACGGTGCGTGTTGGTGCCTCTACTGCCGACGTTGGTGTAGGTTCCTCAGCAACGGAGGTCTGAGCGGCAGATTCTTCAACAACAGCTGTTGGCTCTGGGGTCGGCTCGGAGGGAGCGGCGGATTCCTCAACGACAGGTGTTGGCTCTGGGGTCGGTTCAGGAGGGAGGTTGCTGGGGAGATCCGGACTGAGGCTACTTTGAAGATTTTTGGCGGCCAGTTCTCCCCGCAGCAGGCGCGAGAGGACATCCTTGCCATTGGGTTGATAGGTCACGAGGCGGGTAATCGGATTGTAGGGAGAGGGAATACGCTGACCATTGCCATCCAGAAGTTCGAGCCGTACCCAGTTATCCCCCGGCTGGAGTCCAGTGAGATAGTAGGCCTGCCAGCGATCGACCGTGAAGGATTGACCATTGATCGTGCAGCGCACCTGCCAGACTTTCTCATTGTTTAATTGTTGATCCAACGGCAGGTTGCTGAGATAAAAATCAAGGAGCACTGGTTCAGCGCCATAGGTGCCGCTGGGCTGATTGTAGGTGATCAGGGGAAGACTAGCAGATCGAGTGTCCTCATCTGCAGTATAGAGATGAAAGGCCGTTTGAGCATAGGCAAGGGGATGTTTCAGACTTTCACCCCAAGGGTACACAACAAAAGCACGGAGAAGGTGCGTTCCCGGCTCAAGGTTCGTAAATTCAATGGGGGTGTTCAGGTCATAGACACTGCGGCTGGGCAGATCATCGAGCACCACCTCCACATGGGGGCCTAACCCTGTGCGCTGATCTTGAAACAGGCGTAGCCCTTGGACACTTAGCTTGACGGTGACGTTGCGGCTTTGGAGGGTTTGGTTGGCTTCGGGGGTGAGAATTTTCAGCCGCGGTTCATAGCGATCGAACCAATCCTTCATATCCTCAATGGCCACAGGAGCCGCCACCTCTGCCAGCGAGCCACTGGCTTTTGCCGCGGCGATGTCCCCCACTGACCACAGGAGAGCAATGCTGAGAACGAAAGCGATCGCCCGTTGCCAACAGACCTGCCAACCCTTCATGCACACCTCAGATGGTTGTAGTACCAAGGACAATTTTCGCAGATGGGCTACCCACTTCAGCAATCCAGATCTAGGGAGCACGATCGCTGCTGTAGAGGACATGGCCACTGCTAAATTCTCGCAACTCCCCATTGTTCAGACGTACTTGCAACGTCCCGCGATCGCTAATGCCCACACCGATGCCCTGCCACCTTTGTTCTCCTTGGACAAGAGTGAGCGATCGCCCCCGCAAAAAATCCTGCTGCGCCGTGATCTGAACCCCCTGGGACTGTTGCCAACACCACAGAAGCTCAGCGCGAATCGCCGCTAGCAGTTCCAGATCCGTAGGCACCGCTTGGGGAGAATGAAGCAGCGTGTGGAGGCTAATGGCTTGGGGAAGACCCATTGCCTCAACGTCAACACAGCGGTTCAGTCCCAGCCCCACCACCAGCCAAGGGGAACGGCCTTCACAGAGAATTCCCGCCAGTTTCTTGCCCTGAGCCATCACATCATTCGGCCACTTCAATTGCAGATGGCGTTCCACCGTTGGTCGCAGCCCACTCAACGCCCGCATCACGGCTATCCCGGCTTGGACACTGGGCGCAACGATCGCTGGCGACTGCGGCAGGATAAAGGAGGCTGTCAACACCCCCTTTGGGGATTGCCAAGTACGGTTGTACTGACCTCGCCCCCGTGTTTGTGCCTGAGTGTAGATGACTTGACCCCCATAGAGTTGATCGGCATGGTGCAATGCCCAGGTATTCGTGCTCTCACAGGTCTCTAGCCACACCAACCAAGGAAACTCCATGGCGATCGCTTACTTGGGTACAGAAACAGATGGCTCAACGAGTGCCCGCAACAGTTCTGGTTTCGGATGCGCCCCTACCCGTTCAAAAAACACCTGAAGGGTCTGATCTAGCCACTGCGCCAGTGCTGCATAGCTTGCGGGAAGGGTTGTGATTTTCGCAGCAACGAAATAGCGATCGCCACTGTGGGGAGCTGGCACAAGAATATTGGCCGCTTGGCAGTTATTCAAGGCACTTTCAATTTGACTGCGACCAATCTCCGCTGGGGCGGTTTGCTCAATCATGGCGGCCAGTTCTTCTAGGGTGGCAGCGCAATCGCGATGGTCAAGGAGCCACGCTAAAACATAGGCTAAGGCTGGGGGTTGGGCGATCGCCACCCGTTCGTGACTGAGCAAAGCGCGATAGGTTGCCAGACTATGGAGGGGACGCTTTTCAAAATTGGCCATCACCACAGCACTGGGGGGAAGATGCTCCCGTAGGCCAAGACGCAGTTGATTGGCACTGCCCTGCCGATGAAAGACGCAGAAGATCGTGTTTTTACAGACGTAGCGCAAGTATTCCGAGAACTTGACCATCCCCAACTGCAAAATGTCAAAGTTGGGCAGCAGGGCTTGTACCGCCCCTTGGACTTTACTAATGGGTAGCCCTTCCTCCCGCAGGAGCTTGCCACACTCCGAATCACGGCGGTACCAATCGAGAATCTGCCGCGTTTTGGCGATCGCCCCCTCGGCATGGCGAGCCAAACTGACACTCAAGTCCGCACACAAACGACGATTATCAGGATCTAAGGGAATGGCGGAGGGTGGGATGCTGGGCGGCGGCGCTTCAATGGGGGGAGCGGGACTGGCGACAGGTGGGCGGGGTTTTACGGTTGGATCAGGGATGTGGACAAAGGCATCACAAATGGCCTGAAAACTCTTGCCAGCCGCATCTTCGTAGGCGCAGCCAATGACTGTTTTGCCGTACTGCCGTAACTTCTTGGCAAGGGAGCCAAAGCCACCATCGCCGGAGACAATCACAAACGTATCAAAGCGGTCATCTTGAAAAATCAAATCCACCACATCAATCGCCAATTGAATATCAGCAGCATTTTTGCGATTTTCGTAGGAAAAACCAAAGACCTGTACAGGCTCAATGCCCAATTGGTGCATTTCCCGGCGCAGTGACCCAAGGCGAGCATCACTCCAGTTGGCATAGGCACGTTGCAGCAGCACCCGCTCGATGGGGTAGGCTTGGCGAATATGGGCTTGGATGGCAGCGAGGGAAATTTTGGCCACATCTGCGGCTTTGATGTTGTAGCCTTTGATCAGGTTTTCAATGTCGTAGAAAATAGCGGTACGACGCGAGCCATTCCCAGAAGTGCGGGTTTCAAGGTGTTGCAGTCTTTCCTCTAAACGTTGGAGGAGGTCTTCGATCTGGGGCGTTAGGGAATGACGTTGACGATCTTGTACCCAAGTGCCCACCAATGCCCCCGCAGAACTGACCGCCACCACAGGAAGCGGTTCACGGGTAAGGGCGACGGCGAGGGAACCCGCCACAATCGCTCCTAAAGGAGGTATGCACCAGTTCTGCCATGCCATAACTTATTTTACGAATTCTTGGAAAACTCCCTCTCAAACGCTGGTTTCTTGCAACAGTGCCATCCCGCGATCGCAAATCGTTTTTGCATAGTCTGTCCAGCGGCCACTGCCCCAATAGCGAAAACAACTGGTTTGCGATGTCAGCACATAGAGGAGCGCTTCGCGGTAGGCAGGGCTTTGGGTCACTTGCGGGTCAGCCGCCACCAAAGGATCATAGATGCGGTGAAACTCGGCACTCAGGCGTTCCATCGGTTGCAGAACGGTCTCATAGCCCTTGACCCAACTGAGGTGATTCGTCCAAGAGGCACCCTCCATGGAGAAGTGGGGATTGGTTTGTTCAAGGTGGGCGATCGCTGCCGCAACCCTTTCTGGCGTTATCGGGCTATCCCCTAAGGTCTGCCAGAGTAGATGTTGGTGTACCGCTTGACAGCGAGGAAAGCGATCGCTAGTCACTCCCTGAGCCGCCAAGAGGGCAAGGTACTCACTGCCATTGAGACCCACCACCCCCGCCTGCGGATTCGCTTTTATCTCATGCCACACCGGCATAAAATCGCGGGGATATTCATTCATCATCACACCACCGTTTTCACCATCGGCAATTTGACTCACACAGGGGGGACCGAGGGGAGCCTGCCAGTGAGTGGCCAGATGCTTAGCTTCGTGATAAGGCTGCATTTGCGCCACAAGTTTCGTATCCGAGCCTTGGGTTTTAATCAGCACCGTTATTTCCGCCACCTCTCCTTGGGAGTTGCGCGCCACAAGGACATTCGGTACATACTTGGCAGCGTAGGGTAGCGGCGACCCATCCAACTGTTCAACACTGTGCTCCTGTACCAGCAACCAACTGTATCCACAGCGTTTGAGGCAGGTCACCAAGGTAAAGAGCGTATCCGGATGGTTGGGCAAATGCATTTCTGGCAGTGAAAAGCCCTGTACCCTTTGCAGCGCTTCAACGCCAAAGAGGGCCACAAATTGATGCTGCCAAGCGCGAATATGCAACTCAATGTCAGCGATTGGAGTGGAGGGAATCACCGCATGTCCCCAGCAGGTGCCCAGCCATTCCACGTAGGGAGCATAGGCATCCACAGTAATCCGCCGCAGGGCGTCCAGTACCTCCTCCTGTCCCATCTGCTCCAGCCCCCAGAGGAGGTTGCCGGAGTAATCGAGCATAATCCGCGGTTGACAGCCCTCAGCCACCAACTGGGGAATCCAGTCCCCCATGCGCCGATAACACCAGAGAAATTGGGTCGCGTTGTGATTGTCCCCCTCGTGGGGATGCATCAGCATATACTGCAAGTGACTGATGAGGCTGCCGCCCTCCCCCGCTGGAATGGTCGGCTGGTGCATATGGAGGGCACAGGCAAAGGCCGCGCGAATAGAGGGGAGCATTTGGGGGGGCAAGGGGGGGCAACGGGGCACTTCACTCAACGCCTGTTCCCAACCACTGAGGACAGGTTCTCCTTGAGGCGGACAGGTTGACCAAGGGAGGGTAGGGCGGGGCATGATTCAAGCTCGAAAAACTTGGGCGGGATCAAGGCGCATCACTTTTTGAATCGCCAATAGGGAAGCACTGACACACATGGCGACGGTGGCACTAAAAACGGCGAGGGCAAGTTGGGGAGTAATGATAATTTGGATGGCACGGGCTTGCATGGTCCACATCCCCAGTCCCCAGCACAGGCCTAAACCGGGCAGATAACCCAGTACGGCCATCCACAGGGCTTGCTCAATAATAATGCGATACAAGTACCCGTCAGAAGCCCCCATTGCTTTGAGGGTGCCATACTCCTGTAGGCGATCGCTCACCGAAGAATAGAGAATTTGACTGACAATGACCACCCCTACAACCACGCCAACCCCTGCCCCCAGTCCTAAGATAAACCCCACACTGGTACTGGCTAGCCAATAGCGCCGCGTCATTTCAGTCAGGGCAGCACGACTGAGCACTTGATAGTTGGGAAAGGCTGCCCGTAAGCGTTCCTGCACCTTTGCTAAATCCTCCCCCGACTTGGCTTTCACCATGACATAGGTGATGCGGGTACTGGGGGACACCAACGGCAGAAATTCGGGTACCGGCTCACTGGTATCAAACCGAGGGAAGTTTAAGTAAAGGTTCGCAGTTTCCAGCGAAGTCAAGACATAGGGGCTAGAGACAATGGATTTGACACCGCGCGTCCAGCCAATGACCGTCGCTGGGTAGTTATTCACGCGACCTTGCTCCCCTAGAGCCGTAAGGGAAAGGGCATTGAGGTCAATGCGATCCACGATGACACTGTAGGGTTCTTCTAGCTCCGTCAGGGTTGCACCAGCAACTGTCGTCAAGGGCAGCAAGGTGCCTGTCGGTTCAATACCCACCACCTGCACTGGATCGATCGCCTCTGTCTCTGAACGGCGCCACATCGCTGACTGGATCAACAGAGGTTCTGCGGCTGCAACCCCTGCAACTGCCTGGGCATCGAGGACAACTTGATACTCAATAGGCAACGTTAAGCCAAAATAGCGCAACTCACTGGAGGCAATCCAGAAATCCGCTTGACTTTTGTTCACCAAGAGTGTGGCCGATCGCCCAAAGCCCTCAAGGAGTCCAGTTTGAACTGTGACCAGACTGACGGCAAACGTGATGCCTAGTTGAGCCACGAGAAAGCGGCTAAAGTCTTCTAAGAGATTTTTGCGGGCAAGGGAAACCATTTTTCTATCTTAAGTTTGCGATGGGGGCATGTCTAGACCGTGCTAGGCAGTTGGGGAAAAAACGGCCACCTTAGGCGGCTAGTAAAAAATCCCTAGTTAAAAACTCTGCTGGTACCTCTTGTTCTTGGGGCAAGTAAATAGCCACTTGAATCTGTATTTGTGAAAGATAACGACACATCAGTGGTCCTATTTCCCGCCAGTCTAGACCCCCCAAGCCACAGCCAAGGGCGGGAACAGCAAGAGATTGAATGCCTTCTGCTTGATAGCTATCCACTAACCATTGCAAACCTCGCTCAATTCCTGTAATGTCAGACGATTGTTTCCAGTGAGTTTTAGTCGGAAAGAGTAAAAACCATTTATTGGCATTCAAGTTGGGTAAGCTCAAAGGTTCATCCGCTAGATCGCTGTCTAGAGAAGCTTCACGTTTATACAAATATGGTTTCCCCATTGTAAGTTGCTTTTTCTTGCAGACATCTTGATAGACGACGTACATATCCGGAAATTGATATTTTGCCCGTGAGGCTAATCCCTTACCCATTACACCGACGGTATTGACACTGATTGTTAAGGTTTGCATTTGGGAGAAGAACATATCTCCATCCACCCAAGATAGATGACTCGTAATTGCAGCACGTCGTCGGGGTTGGAAAAACATGTGGGGTTCAACTATGACTTCAACAGAACTGAACTGTTGTCGAAGGCGCTCTGCCATCTCCTGACTTGCAACATAGATAGAATGAATCTCAGTGGGGGGAACCACTTTTGGAACCAAGCATTCCGCCATAATTTTTCGCTTTGTACCATCTTCAGTTTTCCACCAGTCATTATTGAGAATGCTCCAATAATCGCGATGGATGATTTGTAGTCCAGTTTTAGCATCGCGGATTTCAGTAACGGAGTGGGCTGCATTCCCTAAAGCAATGAAGGTTCCTTTGATATCTAGGACACGGGGTTTAATTCCTAAAATGACAACATTGTTTTTATTGATTTCACTTAATACTTTATAAAGCATGGGATTTCGGGGTTGAAAATAGAGGTTGGCATATTGCCATAGACTCTGACCATTTGGTGCGAGGCGGTGTTGCCGACGCACAACGATGTCTGCGTTATAGATAGGTGTCGGGGAAAGACCGCGTTCTACGACTTGCTCATGTGCAAGAATGCCGTGTTGGAATATAGAGGAGAGGTTGTTCACATGGGTAATGTAATATAAGCTTTTGATCTTGGGTTCAGGCATTCTTAACCTCTAGAGATTTTTTGAGTTTGTTCTTTGACCCAACTCAAGTAAGCAGGAGAACCGGCAATAATGGGTAGGGCAATGATTTCTGGAACTTCATAACTGTGTAATGCCAGCAGGCGATCGCGCACTTGCTCAAACAGGGCAGTGCGGGTTTTAATGAGCAGTTGCCATTCGGGATCGCGATGTACGGTTCCTTGCCAGCGGTATATTGATTGAATAGGCAGAATTTGCACACAGGCAGCGAGGTGCTCAGCCACGAGTTGATCGGCTAAAGAGAGTGCTTCAGTTTCCGTAGCAGTGGTAACCATCACCACACAGTACTCTGTTGCCGTTTCCAAGCCCGCTGTCCTCACGTCACGCTTGATGATGTCGATCATATCCTGAACAAATCTTGAATAAAATCGTGCAGTGAATGTTGTTATTACCGGTATTGGGCTGTGGACAGCTCTGGGGGAGAGCGCGATCGCCACGTGGCAGCGCTACTGTCAGGGGAAAACGGCACTCATCGCCACGCCTGACGGACTGGTGGGAGCAACGACCTTGCCAGTCGAGAAAATTATTGCAACGACAACGACTCAAGCGCTCAACGATGCAAAATTAACCCCTCCTCTAGACAGTGCTGGGGTAGTGGTCGGGTCAAGCCGTGGCTTTCAAGCACAGTGGGAAACATGGTTACGGCAGCCTTCTCTTTCGCGACAAACATGGTTACAAACCTTACCCGCCACTGTATCCCAGCAAGTGGCACAAATTGCCGGCACCCAAGGGATAGTTCTCAACCCCACAGCGGCCTGCGCGACGGGACTATGGGCGATCGCCCAAGGGGCACTGTTGATTGAGCAGGGTTATTGTGATCTGGTGTTGGCGGGAGGGGTCGAGTCCGCCGTCTCGCCCTTAACCTTGGCCGGGTTCCGCCAGTTAGGGGTGTTGGCTCAGGCGCGGGCGGCTCCCTTTGATCGCCAGCGGCAGGGATTTGGCTTAGCGGCCGGTGGTGCCATTGTCGTCCTAGAATCCGAGGCACGGGCGCGATCGCGGGCTGTTACACCCTATGCGCGAATTGCTGGGGTAGGTCTCAGTGCCGATGCCGAGCATATGGCTGCCCCCAGTGTCCAGCAAACCGGTGCTCTCCTAGCCATTCAAAAGGCCTTGGCTCAGGCGGGGCTAACACCGCACCAGATCGACTGTATCCATAGTCACGGTACGGGCACACGGCGTAACGATGCCGCTGAAGCCACTTGGATTCAAACCCTTTTTGGTCAAGGGGTTGCGGTCACCAGTCACAAAGGTGCCCTTGGGCATACCCTAGGTGCTGCTGGCGCGATCGCGATCGCCCTCTCCTGTCTGTCATTACGGGCACAGGAGATTCCCCCCTGTGTTGGCTGTGAGACTCCCGACTTTGACCTCGACATTGTCCAACACAGCCGCACTGCCCCTTTAGGCCACATTCTCTGCTGTAGCTACGGCTTTGGTGGTCAGAATGCCGTGATTGTTCTAGCGCATCCCTAGGAGGCAGTGACCACCCTTGGTTGAGCAACCCCAAACTTTTGCATGATCGTTTTAGCCATTTGTGGGGGTGTGAGTCCTAAGTCAGCTTTTGATTCCTCAGGACTAGCGTGCTCAACCAAGATATCCGGTACCCCCAAACGCAACACAGGCAGCAGAATATCCGCCTCTTGGAGTGCCTCGAGTACCGCCGAGCCAAAGCCCCCCATCAGGCAGCCTTCTTCTAAGGTGACCACGCGGCCAATTTGTTTCGCCAAAGGCAGAATCAACTCAGTATCTAGCGGTTTGGCAAAGCGGGCATTGATCACTGCGGCACTCATGCCGTGTTCCTTGAGGATTTCTGCCACTTGCATCGCCGGATAAACCATTGAGCCGTAGGCCACCAAGAGAATATCTTCACCGGGGCGCAGGAGTTCCCCTTTGCCGATTTCGAGGGGTTCCCAGCCTTCCTCCATGAGGGCGACACCATAGCCATTGCCCCGGGGATAGCGTAGGGCGATCGGGCCATCGGTGTAGTTGATGCCCGTTACAATCATGCGTTGCAATTCCGCTTCATCCTTGGGTGCCATCAGCACCATATTGGGTAGGCAGCGCAAATAGGCAATGTCGTACATCCCTTGGTGGGTCGGGCCATCAGCACCGACAATCCCCGCCCGATCCATGCAGAAGAAGACGGGTAGCTTTTGGATGCAGACATCGTGAACAATTTGGTCGTAGGCGCGCTGCAAGAAGGTGGAGTAAATCGCCGCTACGGGGCGCATGCCTTGGGTGGCCATGCCGGCGGCCATTGTTACGGCGTGCTGCTCGGCAATCCCGACATCAATGTATTGGTTGGGCACCCGTTTTTGGAGGATATCTAGCCCTGTACCCGTGGCCATCGCCGCTGTAATGCCAACAATGCGCGGATCGTTTTCTGCGAGTTTAGTCAGGGTTTCGCCAAAGACTTTGGAGTAGCTGGGGGGCTTGGGTTTGCTGGAGGGTTTGGCCTTACCAGTGACGAGATCAAAGGGGTTTTGCGCATGGTAGCCCACTTGGTCTTTCTCGGCGATCGCGTAGCCTTTGCCCTTAACCGTTGCCACATGAACCAAGACAGGACCGGGAATCGTATGGGCATGTTGGAATGTGGTAATGAGTTCTTCCAAATTGTGGCCATCCACCGGACCAACGTAAGTAAAGCCCAGTTCCTCAAAGACGGCGCCCACCTTAGGAACCGCAAGGCGTTTCATGCCCTCCTTGATGCGCTGCATCTCCGGGGTTAGGTTTTCACCAAAGAAGGGGATATGTTTGAACTGCTCTTCGAGGTTATCAGTAATAAATTGCACCTGCGGTGAGAGGCGGATTTTATTCAGATAGCGGGGAATCGCGCCCACATTGGGGGAAATGGACATCTCATTGTCGTTCAGCACCACCATCAGGTTGGTGTGGGGCAAGTGGCCGGCGTGGTTAATCGCTTCTAGCGCCATCCCCCCAGTTAGGGCACCATCACCAATAATGGCCACGACTTTGAACTTCTCTCCCTTGAGATCGCGGGCGATCGCCATCCCCAAAGCTGCCGAAATACTCGTGGAGGCATGACCAGCGCCAAAGTGATCAAAGGGACTTTCGCGGAGGTTGAGATAGCCAGCAATTCCTCCCTTTTGCCGTAGGGTATGGAAGTTGTTGTAGCGACCCGTCAACATTTTGTGGGGGTAGGCTTGGTGCCCCACATCCCAAATCACGCGATCTTTATCTAAGTCAAGGGTTTGGTAGAGTGCGAGGGTGAGTTCGACAACCCCCAAGCCTGGCCCAAGGTGTCCTCCCGTGGCCGCCACCGTTTCCAAATGTTTGTCGCGGATTTGGGCGGCAATTTGACTCAATTGGGCAATGGACAACCCATGCAACTGGTTGGGATGGGTGAGTTCACTTAAGTGCATAGAAACCCGACCTCGCAAGATACCTAGGAGCGATAGCCTACCGCTGACCACAGAAAAACTATCTGTTGACTGATTCTAGCAAAGTCCCCGACCGAAGTTGGGCATTATTTCGCCCCTAGACGCGGTGAAAAGCCGCAATAATCCCGAAACAGTTGATCATAAATTTCTAACGCTGTTTCATAGAGTTCGCTCAATTCACGAATTTCTTCCGTGGATTCATTGGTGTAATTTTCCACCAACCAAATCACCCATTGGTAAAATCGCTCCCGACCCCACTGTTGCCAATAGTTGGCGAGAATTCCCCGCGCAAGGTCAGTTCCCAACCGTTTGGGGTAACCGTGGCTTGTGGCCAAGTCCTGGAGATCCCCTAGGAAGCGTTCGGTCATCGCACTGAGGTGACTCAGGGACATCTGAGCACATTGACAAGCCCGCTCAAAGGCGGCGTTGGTCTCTAGGGAACTGGGCTTGACCGTTTCAGCCATCAAGCGACCATGACTATCTACCTGACGCTCGACAGCGCAGTGGGGAACTTTAGTGAGGGGGTAGCCTTCACAGGCGAGATACACCCGAAAGTTTTTCTCTAAACAATCCACTTCCTTGGGACTGAGGTGGATGTCGAGTTCAAGCAGGAGTTGACCAAAGGTACGCTCATCAGTGGTGGTGGTGGTTTGCGAGTAGGTCATCGCGAAGTCCCTCACAGGTCGTCAAAAGATTATCCTGTGATCTTTTTTTCGTTATGCACCTCAGCCAAGAAGGCAGCCTACAAAGCTCCCAACACCGTGTCCTCGAAAGTCATTAGTTCATCGCGGTGTCCCTCTAGGGTGACTTGGGTACCGATCGCATGGGGTTGCAAAGAGAGTTTGACGGTTTCGAGCCGCTGGGCACCTCGCCAATAGAACCAAGGGGCAATGGGGGTTAGACCAATGAGACCAAAGGCCAAAATACCGCGATCGGGAAAGAGGACGGTCAACACAAGGGCGATCGCTGTGGCACCGGAGACGGCAAGGCCAAAAAGCAATGCGGCCAAAAAGGGACTAGCGGCAACATTTCCCTGAAACGTCACTTCACTGCCATCAGCACTGACACTGTGCAGGCGGTAGCCCCGCTGCTGGAAATACTGCTTGAGGCGGGGAGCCAGTTCGGCAATGGGCTGGGCAATGAGCCATTCTTTGGTTTCAATGCGTTCTTTGGTGGAGGCACGAATAAAAAACACAAAGCCGACGGCCAAGAGACTCGTGAGTAAGAGAGTGGAAGGATAAGTTAAATCGCTGGACATGTTGAGGGGGTCTGAACGGATGGGCTTGCTACCCTCATTGTCGAGGATTTGTTGTGGTCTGCAAAGAGATATTGCACCGCGATCGCCCCTTGGGGTTCTGCGGAATACTAAACCCTAGCCATTGTTGTTGTGTTGCGCCATGATGCGGTCTCACACGTCTCCCCGCGATATTCGGGCACCCCGCTGCCGTCGGATGTGGTTGCGCTCAGAAACGGTCTTTGCCCTGCTGCTATTGACCAGTGACCTCGTGGGGTTGGTGTTGGCTTGGAAGTTGGGCTTACAACTCAATCGCTTCTATGCGCCGTTGCCCCCTGATTTAGCAGCGTGGTACTGGCTGGGATTGCCCAGTGTCTTTTGGCTCTTTGCCACTGGTCTATTGTTTTTGATTGCTGTGAGTGGGCTGTATCACCCGCGCGGCCATTGGAAAAATTATCTGCGCCTTGCCAAGGTGCTGAGCTTGGGCTATTTGTTGGCGCTGGCGATCGCCTACTTCTATGACCCCACCGTAGATTTACCCCGCTCGCTGTTTTTTAGTGCTTGGGGTCTCAGTGTGGTTTTCGCGGTGATCTTGCGCTTAGCCGTGAGTCTGGCGTTCAAAATTTGCACCCTACGGCAACCGATTCGCGCTTTTCTGGTGGCGCCCCCGGAGCGACAGGAGCATCTCAGCCGCCTACTAGAGCAACGCTCGAACTATAAGATTGTCGGCAGGGCGATCGCCACCATGGCCAATGAACCGGAAACCCTGACCGAGATTCTCAACTGTCAAGCCCAAGAGGTGATTGTAGAAGGCCTCCCCCCAGCCCATCTCGCTTCAGCCCTCTATTGGCAACTACGCCAACATGGCATTGCCCTACGCTTGATTCCCTCCAGCTTGGAAATGCTTTACCGCCGCGGCACCCCGGAAATTGTGGCGGCTTTGCCCACCCTGCGGGTAGATATGACGTATCTCAATGGTTGGGAATATCGGCTGAAGCGCTATTTGGACGTGATTTTGGCACTCTTTGGCATCGTGGTGCTGGCACCCCTCTTTATTGTGGTGGCGATCGCCATCAAACTCACCTCCCCAGGGCCTGTCTTTTTCCGCCAAGAGCGGGTAGGACTCCACGGCCAAGTCTTTCAGATGTGGAAATTTCGCACCATGCGAGCCGATGCCCCGCAACTCCAAGCGCAGTTGGAAGCACAAAATGAATCCGCCGATGGTATTCTCTTCAAGGTAAAAAACGACCCTCGCCGCACGCGCCTCGGCAGTTTCCTGCGCAAGACCAGCATTGATGAACTGCCGCAACTGTTTAATGTCCTTTGGGGAGATATGAGCTTAGTGGGGCCGCGTCCGCTACCCCTGCGGGATGTTGCCCGTTTTCATTCTTGGCACCATATTCGCCATCAGGTGATGCCGGGGATTACCGGGCTGTGGCAAATTTCTGGCCGCTCTCAAATTGGCAATTTTGATGAAGCCGCCCGCCTTGACCTTTACTACATCGATAACTGGTCTTTGAATCTGGATTTGGAAATTCTAGTGGAGACCGTGCACATTGTGCTCTTTGGTAGTGGGGCGTATTAGGTGCGGCAACAATTGGCTGGCAAATAACTGTTCCACCTGTTGAGCTGAGAGGGGGCGGGCAAAGAAATAACCTTGGCCATAGTTACAGCCGAGGGCTTGGAGCACACGATATTGTTGACGGGTTTCGATGCCCTCCGCCACCACCTTTAGCCGCAAAGAATGCGCCAGCATGAGAATCGTGTGCACAATTGTCGCCGAAGATTCCTCACTATTGAGGGCAGAAATAAACGTGCGATCAATTTTTAGTGTATCAATGGGAAAACGGTGCAAATAACTCAGGGAAGAATAGCCCGTGCCAAAATCATCCATATACAGGCCAATGCCCATGGCGCGAATTTCCTCAAGGGTGGCGATCGCCACCTCCTTGTTGTCAATCAAGATGCCCTCGGTCACCTCAAGGCGCAGTCGCTCAGCGGGAAATTCTGTTTCTGACAAAATTGATCTTAAGTTGAGCAGCAGATCCGCTTGCTGGAAATGACGACCGCTGAGGTTGACACTAATGCTTAAACTGCGACTGCGGGGAAACACCTTTGACCAGCGTTGCATTTGCCGACAGGCTTCTGCCATCACCCACCAACTAATGGGTAGGATCAGACCCGTTTCTTCGGCGACAGTCATGAATTCACCGGGGGAGACGATTCCCCGTTCGGGATGTTGCCAGCGCAGCAGCGTTTCAAAGCCGACAATATTGAGCGTTGATAGATCAACAATCGGTTGATAGTACACCAAAAATTCATCGCGCTCTGCCGCCCGTCGCAGATCAGTTTCCATTTGCATCAGGGCAATGCTCTGGGCACGCATCGTCATGCTAAAGACTTCATAGCGAGCTTTGCCCAAGGATTTCGCGCGGTACATGGCGGTATCCGCATCCCGCAACAAGTCCTCAGCCGTTTTGCTTTCCTCGCTGGGGAAGGCAATGCCAATACTGGCACTGGTAAAGACTTCATGCCCCTCAAGGAGAAAAGGACGGCTCAGAGCCACTAGCACTCGTTCTGCCACTTCGATCGCTTGGGCGGGAGTCGTTAACTCCTCCAAGAGAATGGCAAATTCATCACCCCCAAGGCGGGCGATCGTGTCCTCAGCGCGGGTACAGGCCGTCAGTCGCTGGCCAATGCCAATCAGGAGTTGATCCCCAGCTAAGTGCCCCAAGCTATCGTTGATCACCTTAAAGCGATCCACATCTAAAAACAGCACCGCAAAGAGGGAGTTGGGGCGCCGCACGCGACGGGTAATGGCTTGCGTCAGCCGATCCATAAAGAGCACCCGGTTGGGTAGCCCCGTCATGGCATCGTGGAGGGCATCGTGGAGAATTTGCTCCTGAATCAAGTGGTACTCTGTGACATCGGTCATCGAACCGGCCATGCGATAGGGCTGTCCCTCTTCATTGCGCAGGGCTTTGCCCCGCGATCGCATCCAACGGTAACTGCCATCGGCGTGTTTAATCCGAAACTCACACTCAAAATGGGGACGGGTACCGAGAAGATGCTCCTTCATGCTCTGGCGTAGCCGCTCTAGGTCATCGGGGTGGACACGCCGCCACCATTCCTCGATGGTGGGTTGTAGGGTACCGGGGGTTTCGCCAACCAGCAGTTCCCAGCGGGGAGAATAATACATCGAGCGATCGCTAATCTGCCAATCCCAAAGGCCATCATTGGCGCCCTCAGCTGCCAGAGCATAGCGTTCTTCACTAATGCGCAGGGCGAGTTCAGAACGTTTGCGTTCAGTAATGTCAGTAATGTAGCAGCGAATTAATTGGCTCTCCCGCAGCAGATGGATTGTCACTTCGTAGGTGCGATCGCCAACGTTGATTTCTTCAACAGAAAATCGCTTTTCCTGCAACGACCAGCTTTTGAGGCGCGATAGCAGCGGATGCTGCACATCTGGTTCCCCAAGATCGGGAAATTCCTGAATGGCCGCTGGGTTGAGATAGGTAATTTGGCCATTGGGGGCCAGTTCAATGATCGGATAGGGACTTAACTCTGGAAAGGAGGACAACCGCAGCAGTTGGATTTCGGTCACCTCAGACATTTCACTGCTGACGAAGGCACCCCCCCAAGAGGCCACGTCTTGATCTGAGATACTTGATGCTTCGAGGGCGCGGGTGTAGCGATTGAACCCGGAGTCAGAAATATTGGCGATCGCGTGGTAGCGGGCGCGCACATCACCGCCAAAGACGATCAAATCCTTATGCTGAAGAATGTGGGATTGACAGGGCTTGCCATTGACCGTCAGACCATTGACACTGCGCTTCCCTTGTAAATCGCCATCAATGAGGCGAAAGAAAAAATTACCACTGCTGGGATCCAAAACCCGTAGCAAAACAGCGTGCTGACGGGAAACCATTGGCGACTTAAGAACAATCGTATTGCTAGGATGTCGCCCAATTGTATAGGTACTGGCTTCCAAGGGAATGGTACGCCGACCCTCTTGATCCTCAATAACGAGGAGATGGCGCCACTTCTTCGGCGGATCAGACTTCACATCAATGGCCTCGGCAAATTGTCATGAGGAAACGGTTTTCACTAGAAACTCCTCAATCAAACCGGTATTGATGAAGAGACTCACTTGCTATTCTAGGACGTGAGATTTTATCCTGTTTACAGAAAATTTACTGGGTTGCAGTGCAGTCTTTATCCTGACAATACTTAGAATAAGTTAAGCATTTCTTAACAGTGTAATGTGATTTTCATGGGTGGCAGTCTTTTTCACATCGATGGAACACACTTAAAACTGTGAAAGCTGCTCTGGGAGAGGATGATATCCCCCTCACATATCCCATAATTTGGAAAACCGTTATATGTTGGCTTCATCCTATCGGATTATTTTTATTCTTTTTCTCTCGATGGCTGTCTGGCTCCAAAGACGCCGTCCAGTGGGGCGATCGCTTTGCCTTGGACTCGTAGCGGCTCTCCTGCTATGGTTGATCCCACCCTCTTTGGCAGCAGCCATGACCCCCAAGCACTACACTGAGCTGACATTTCCCCCCTTACCGGAAATTCAAGTGCCGGCCTATGAACGCCGTCAGTTGGCCAATGGGATGGTGGTCTATCTCCTAGAGGATCACGAGTGGCCCTTGGTGCGAGGCACCTTAATCTTTCGGGCAGGTAGTCGTTGGGATCCGCCGGCTCAGGTGGGTTTGGCAGAAGTCAGTGGCGACCTGATTCGCACGGGTGGCACCCAAGTTCATCGTGCCGCTGAAATTGACCAATGGCTTGAGGATCGAGCAGCAGCCATTGAATCGGGTGTCGGCAAAAGTTTAGGGCGGATTAATTTCAACAGCCTCAAGGAACACAGTGAAGCGGTTCTAAGCCAACTAGCGGAGATGCTCCAAGCGCCAGCAGTAGAACCAGAGCGATTTGAACTGGCGATTCGGCGCCGACAGGGGATCATTCAACGCCGCGATGATCAACCCAATGCCCAAGCAGAACGGGAATTTTACAAGCTGATCTACGGTGCGGAGAGTCCCTATGCCCGCACCCAAGAGTTAGAAACCCTTGCCAAGATCACACCGGCGGATGTGCAGCAGTTTTACCGCAGGTACCTCGCTCCCTCCCGCTGTATTTTGGGCTTGGTGGGCGACTTTGATGCCTCACAAATGGGCGATCGCCTTGAAGCAATTTTTGGCTCATGGCAAGATCCACCGAACTTACCTCCTTTGCCCCCCTTACCTAGGGTAACAGTTGATACGTCGCCAACAACGGTGGTGATTAATCGCCCCCATCTCTCCCAAAGCTACATCTACACGGGGCAATTGGGGGGGACGCTCAAAGATCCGGACGTGTTTAACCTCTATGTTCTCAATGGGGTTCTCAATGGCTTTGGCGGGCGTCTTTTCAATGAAGTGCGATCGCGCCAAGGCTTGGCCTATAGTGTCTATGCCGCTTGGAGTCCCGAATTTGACTATCCAGGGGTCTTCTATGGGGTGGGACAAACCCAAACCCAGACTACAGCCAAGTTTCTCAGCGCCCTACGGCAGGAAATCCAGCGACTGCAACAGGAACCCGTTAGTGCCGCAGAACTGAACTACGCCAAAGACAGTATTCTCAACTCCTTTGTCTTTAATTTTCGCGATCGCCTGCAAATTCTCAATCGTCTCCTGCGCTACGAATACTACGATTTGCCCAAGGATTTTATCTTCCGCTATCAGCGAGCCGTTAAAGCCGCAACGGCAGCAGATCTGCAACGGGTGGCACAAACCCGCCTAAAACCAGAACAGTGGCGTACCCTGATTGTGGGCGATCGCATCCCCTGCCCTACGACAAATTGCCAGCAACGACAATCTCAATCCTAAGAGCAAGATGAGCTTTCGCATTCAGAATATTGCGCGGCTGCGCCAAATCAAGCAATCATCGTTAGACTAGCGATACAGACCTTTTCCGAAATCAAGTAACAAGTTGTGAGGAAACCCTATGTCAGCTTTGCGTCTCGCTCTTTTAGTCAGCCCTACCTTTTTGGCATCCGTCCTGAGCTTGGTCCCATTGATTGCACCTGCCCATGCCCAACTCAGTACCCCCATTCCCGTGCCACCTCCAGAAAGCAGTGAGTGTGTCACCAATCCCCACCAGAAGTTTCAACTGGTCTGTACTCGCCTAGGCGCTCAGGAAACGAAACTGCAAGCTAGCCGTGATAATGGCTCGCTGCCCCCTCCTGTACTAGAGTTTACTGAGGAAGAAAGTAATACCGCGATCGCGCTATTTGGCTGTGATTGTCCCCTGTGTCTAAATGCCCTACGGCAAATGCGTGGCCAGCCTCCCCTCAATCAACTGGGTTAATACTGGATACAAGGGAGTAGGATCCAAGTATGAGCCGCTGGATTAACCTGCTTGCCCTACTCCCTAATACCATCCTCACAATTTTATTTAGTCATCCCTCGCCCCACAATCGAGAAGTGAGGTTGAGAACCGTAGGGTCAGCGTCGGGAGGATGTCACACAATCCCAATTTGGGTCTGTTGATCATTCCATATTTTCCATTTTTCGTAGATGCGGCGTAATGTGCCGTCCTTCTTGAGGATGTCGATGGCTTGATCAACTTCTGTTTTGAGGGTTTCTCCTTTGGGGTTGTTCTTATTAAAGGCAATCACATAGTTATCCAAAAAGATCGGGACACCAATTGGGCGCAGGCTATTGTTCACTGTGCCCCCCGGACCGGCACCAAGAACGTAGTAGGCCACTATCGGGAAGTCGACGAGCAGAGCATCAACATGCCCGATGGCTAGAGCATTCATAAACCCCGTTGCATCATCATAGAGACGGGTTTTGATGCGGGGGTCTTTCTCTAGAATTTCCTGCGCCTTGTAGCTCATACCAGTGCCAACGGTCATGCCAGCCAGATTGGCTAGGGTAACTTCACTGGTGGCAGTGTATTTTTCGAAGCGGGGGTCATCTGCTCGCACTACAATCTGTTGGCCGTAGCGGTAGTAGGGCTGGGAAAACCATTGGATGCGCTTGCGATCAGTGGTGATTTCCCAACCGTTAAGAATCATGTCAAAGCGATTGGCGGCAAGGGCAGCGAACAGTTGATCATAGGACACCTCAAAAAAAAATGCCCTGACTCCCATCAGGCGTGCGATTGCTTCAGCAATTTCCACCTCAAAGCCAATCAACCTGCGGCGATCCGCTGGATCGTAAAAAACGTAGGGGGCACCCTCAATCGGATCCGCCCCCCAAGTCAATGTACCGGGACTGAGCAGGCCATTGCTTGAGATGATCCCTGTCGCCGTAGATCCAGACAAGGAATCCGCCTTCCCGCCACAGGCCGTCAGCAGGCTCTTGCTGGCTGTGGCAATTATAGATATCGCGATTCCTTGAGAGACATGGCGCAAAAAGGTACGACGCTGCCATCCCATACCGACTTTCATCTTTGCAGTTGATCGGGCTTGAGGCTACCCATTGCTCAACCCCAACTCAGTTTAGCACATCGGCAGGCAGCACCCCCCGCCAGAGAATCCATGGAGGCTAAGGGGTGCTACTTTTTATCGCTACTGCCGCCAAGACTACGACGTTTTGTTACTGTTTGGAAGGCGTAAATAATATCTCCTTCCTGCCATTGTTGAAAATCATCCAAGCGCACACCACATTCGTAGCCCGCCGCAACTTCGCGGACATCGTCCTTCATGCGTTTTAGCGAACTCAAGATGCCTGTGTGAATGACACTTTGCTGGCGCAGCACCCGTACTTTGCAGTTGCGCACGAGCTTGCCATTGAGGACATAACAACCGGCCACAGCTCCTTTGCTGAGGGGGAAGATAGCTCGCACTTCGGCTTGACCCAGTTCTTCCTCGACCAGTTCGGGTTCCAGCATCCCCTCCATTGCCCCTTGAATATCATCGAGGAGCTTATAGATGATGTTGTATTCGCGAACATCAACGTTGTGCTGCTCAGCCGCTTGGCGTGCCCCTGAGGCAAGGGTGGTATTAAAGCCAATGATGACGGCACTACTGGCGGCGGCAAGGTCAACATCGGTTTCAGTAATTTCGCCGGGGGCAGCCAACAAGACTCGCAACTGTACTTGATCTTGGGGCAGTTGGTTGAGGGCCGCCAAAATCGCCTCGACGGAACCTTGAACGTCGGCTTTGAGAATGAGATTGAGTTCTTTGAGTTCCCCTTCGCGGGCTTGACTGGACAACGAGGTAAGGGAGACCCGCCGGGCGGCTGCGGCTTGGGCAAGGCGGGATTGGCGTTGAGCGGCGGCTCGCTCCTCCGCAAGGGCACGGGCGGCTTTTTCATCGCTGAGGACTTCAAATTCATCCCCGGCAGCAGGGACATCCGCCAGACCCAAGACTTCGACAGCAAAGGAGGGGGTTGCTGCCTCGACACGCTGCCCGCGATCGTCAATCATGGCGCGAACCCGACCAAAACAGGCACCTGCCACCAGAATATCGCCGACCCGCAGGGTACCGTTTTGTACCAGCAATGTGGCCACAGGTCCCCGTGCCCGATCCAAGTGGGCTTCAATGACGGTGCCTTTGGCAGGGCGATCGGGATTGGCGTAGAGATCCTCCACCTCAGCCACCAGCAGGATCATTTCTAGGAGCGTATCGAGATTTTGCTGTTGCAGGGCACTGACAGGTACCATAATCGTGTCGCCGCCCCACTCTTCGGGCACCAAGCCGTATTCAGTGAGTTCCTGCTTGACCCGCTCCGGTTGGGCAGACTCTTTGTCAATTTTGTTAATGGCGACAATGATCGGCACTTTAGCTGCTTTGGCGTGGCTAATGGCTTCAATGGTTTGAGGTTGCACCCCATCATCGGCAGCAACCACGAGAACAGCAATATCGGTGACCCGTGCCCCCCGTGCCCGCATGGCGGTAAAGGCTTCGTGACCGGGGGTATCGAGAAAGACTACCTGATGTTTTTCGCCGTTGTGTTCGACATCCACGTGGTAGGCGCCAATGTGTTGGGTGATGCCGCCTGCTTCCCCTTGAGCCACTTTGGCATTGCGAATGGCATCGAGAAGGCTGGTTTTGCCATGATCCACGTGACCCATAATCGTGACCACGGGTGGACGCCGTTGCAGGTGATCGAGGTCGCTCGACTCCAGCATTTCGGTGACTTTTGTGGCCTCGGCTTTCTGCTGTGCCGTTTCCACCGTAATCCCCAATTCCTTGGCCACGAGTTCAATTGTTTCCACCTCAAGGGTTTGGTTGATGGTGGCGGCAATTCCCTTAAAGAAGAGAATTTTAATGATTTCCGCTTCGGGGCGACGCACTAAACTGGCCAACTCCTGCACTGACATCGGGCCTTCAATCGTAATGTGATCGGGCGGTGGTGCTTCGGCTGGCTCTTCGTGACGGCGATCGCGATGCCGGGGTTGTTTTTTCTCGCTGCTTTTTTCGGTTTTCGCCGCTGGTGTAACGGGACGGGCGGGACGAGGCGCCTTGGGCTTGGGTGGCCGTTGCAGCGATTGGCTGACATCAACGGTTACTTGGTGTACCCCGACCAAACGGCTGGTGAGTTCTAGTTCTTCCTCTTCGTCAATGACTTCTTCACGCAACTTGACGACGCGGGAGGATTTCCGTTTGTTCTCCTCATCATCAAAGTCTTTGTGACGGTGGCGGTCTTTGATGACTTTGCTAACGGACTTGTCATCGAGTACCTCAACGGTTTCGGTGACGGGCTTGGGTGGATTGGGTGCCCGCAGGACTGGCGCAACGGGTTTGGGTGGCGGTTGTAGCTCTGGTAAAGCTGGCTTGGGCGCCATTTCCGGGGGGTTGACGGGTGCCGGGGGAACTGCCCGCTGGACAATTTCAATGCGATCTTGACTGCTGGGTTTCGCAGGAGCGATCGCCACCTTTTCTTTTTTGGGGGGTTCCTTTAGCTCTTTGCGGGGTGGGGGAGCCGCAGCGACTTTTTCCACTTTCTTGGTGGGGCGGGCGGGCGGAGGGACTAAAGTAGGCGCTGGACGCGGTGGTGTCGGTTCGGGTTTTGCGGGAGGTGTAGGGGGTTTGGGCGCCACAGGTTCCACTGCCTTGGTGGCAACTGGTGCAGGGGGTGTGGGTCGCGCAGGGGGCTGCGGTGCTTGGGGACGAGCGGGAGGTTGTTGTAATTGAGGCTTGGGCGCTTCTGGCGTCTCAGAGCGGGGTTGAGTGTGGACAGCAACAATTTGCTGCGTTTTTGGAGGGGCTGGGGCTTTCTTCACAGGAGGAGGTGTTTTTGAAACTTTACGGGGTGAGGCACTATGGGGTTGATAGGTTTTGGCCGCTTCGCGAATGCGATCGGCATCGGCATCGGAAATTGTGCTGCTGTGACTTTTATAGGCAATTCCCAACTGTTCACAGATCGCCAATAAATCTCGATTATCTAGGTTGAGTTCTTTTGATAGGTCATAAATGCGAACTTTACCAATGCTCATGCTGTCTCTCAAAGGCTCTGAAATCTCTACGAAGGGGCAAACGGTAGGGCGATCGCGATCGCTCAGGTAAAGGCTACCGTCAAGGTGGAATTAATGGGTTTTAAGGGATGGGTTGGGGCAACTCACTCAACAACAATCTCAAGAGTCAGGGCTAAAAAAATAGAAGTATCCCTATTATTAACGATTTTGGTAGGGATTGATCAGGGCAACAGCCCCAAGGGGGGATCAATTTCAATTCTGCGGGCTGCTAGATCAACCACCGGCACGATGGCTGGCACAAAGGGAATATACACTGATCGGGGGGCTTCTTGCGCTGGGTCGAGTAACTGCACTTCTAGTAAGTCATTGCCGGCATTGACCAAGCCCACCACTTCGCCAACTCGCTCACCTTGGTGATACACGGCAAGTCCAATCAAGTCCATGAGGTGGTATTCATTTGCGGCAAGGGGTGGGCGATCGCTGGCGGGGACTAAAATTTCTGCCCCCTTGAGTGCCTCCGCTGCGGTGCGATCGCTGACTTCGGCAAAGGTAACCACAAACTGTTCGGCACGGGGTAAAAATCGCCCGCGCACGAGGGTAACCGCATGGGGTTGGGGCTGCCGGGGCGATCGCAACCAACGAGAACCCGCCACGGTAAAGCGTTCGGGAAAATCGCTAAAGGGCTTGACCTTAACCTCCCCCCGCAGGCCGTGGGCACCGACAATTTGGCCGATACAGAGCCATTCACTTGTCTCAGGGAAGGGGGTCACCATAGGCCGTCCAAGCCAACTTGAGTAAACCGTTCATAATTGCTGTGGCAACGCTCACGCCCCCCTTGCAACCCTTAATGGAGATGTGGGGCACCCAAGACTTTTGCAGGCGATCCAAAATGGGGGGGAGAAAATTGGGGGCAGCGTCAATAATTAAGGCAGGGCGAATTTCCTGAGCCTCCACTAAAGTCAGGAGGGGTTCTAGGGCTGAATGATCACTACTGAGGACAAAAATAGCCGTGGGATGGCGTCGTGCCAAGGTTTCTATGCCAAAAGCAATGCGGGACTTTTCCTGCTGCGGACGGGTGAAGGTTTCTGCCCCACAGTAAATGGGATTGCCAAAGGTGTTTTGGGTGTAGGAGAGCACCCCCACCTGCACCATCGTCACATCCACCACAATCGGGGTATGAGCGGCAAGGGCAGCCACACCGGATTGCAGGGCCTGCTCTGAGTAAATAATCAAATTCAGATACTCTAAATCCCCCGTCGCATAAATCACACGGCGCGTAATATCGTATTGTGCTGGACTCAGGTTGTGCCCGGCCAGCAACTGGTCAATAACCCGTAGTTGTGCAACGTCAGACTGGTGCCATTCCATCAAAGGTGCCGCAAGGGAGCTAGGGAATAATCAATATACCAACAAAATTTCTGCCCCACTAGGCGAGGTGGAGCCGTGACATCCTCTAGTGTACGAGGCGATCGCCCGATTTCATGCATGGTGTGGCGATCCACGATTTCAGCGAGACTGGTATGCTGGAAACAGCGTCCTTGAACTTGTGCCACTGTGTCTCAGATTTTCTGTCCTGTCCCGGCAGATCAACGACCGATCAACGAATATCGTGACCTCAAAGCCTCTTGGTTTTTTGAATGGTCGAGTTGGCCGCGGCCGCGTTTTCAAAGGCGTTTGCTACTGCTGTGGGGGATGGCTTGGCTCATTAGTGGTCCGGTGGCGATCGCCAGCTTTTCAGTGCAAGAGGCACCCCTACATGTTTTCTTCGCTGGGGTGCTAGGAGCAAACTTCCTGCTGTTGCTGATTCTTTTGCGCCTTGTACTCGGTTGGGCTTATGTGGGCGATCGGCTGCACCGTCCCACGGTCATTTATGAGGAAACGGGCTGGTACGACGGTCAGGAGTGGCAAAAACCCGAAACTGAATTGGCTCAAGATCGCCTGATCTATACCTACGAGTTGCGCCCGATTTTACAACGGTTACAGGTAACCCTTTTGGCGCTCGTGATCTTTTCTTTGGGACTGACCCTTGCTTGGGCACTCCTGTAGCTGCTGCTGATATTGTTGCTCATTGACCTGCATGACCGAACCTATGTCCAAACGCACCCAAGCCCCTCTGCTCGATGTTTGCTTACTGCGGGAAGGGATTGTTGAGTCGCGCCACCATGCCCATGCCGTGGTCTGTGATGCCCGTGGCCGAATTCTTGCCCTTGCAGGTAATGCGGAAACCGCTGCTTTTATCCGCTCTGCCCTGAAGCCCTTTCAAGCCTTGGCAGTGACCACCACGGGAACGATGGAGCGGTTTGACCTGAGCGATCGCGACCTCGCGATTATCTGTAGTTCCCACCAAGGGCGTATTGAGCAAGTCCGCCAAGTCTTTAACATCCTCTGGCGTGCCGATGTGGATCCCACTGCCTTGCAATGTCCCGTTCCCCCCGGCCGCCAAGGGGCACTGCAGCACAACTGTTCGGGTAAACATGCGGGGATGTTGGCGGTTTGTCAACAGCGCAATTGGCCATTGGCAAGTTATCTGCACAAAAATCACCCCGTTCAGGCTCTGATCCTCTCCAAGGTGGCAGAACTACTGAAGATGCCCGCCGCAGAATTTATCTGTGCCCACGACGACTGTGGGGCGCCCACGTACTTGATGCAACTGGTGCAGATGGCCACCCTTTACGGCCAACTGGCCTCGGGCAATGACTGGGCAATGGAGCGCGTCGTTCGTGCCATGACCCACCACCCTGATTTTGTTGCCGGTCCCGGTGCCTTTGATAGCGAGCTGATGCGCCTCACGGAGGGGGAAATCCTCAGTAAGTCCGGAGCTGAGGGGATTCAGTGTGTGGGTCGTGTGGGCGAAGGGATGGGATTGGCGATTAAGGTGAGTGATGGTGCGAAGCGTGCTAAGTATGCCGTTGCCATTCAATTGTTGAAGCAACTGGGCTGGATTACTCCCAGTGTGGCGGAAGCCTTGGGGGAGCAGTTTCTGATTCCCAACCAATTTACCCGTCTCGAGGTGAATGGTGAACTGACCTTTGCCTAGGGGGCTAAATTCTAGCCTGAATAGGTTCTCCCTTGGGTTATGATTTGTATTCAATTTTAGTGAGCACGGAGGCTGTTGTGGCTGTCACAGCAAATGTCGGAACCATCTTTCCTGTGGTGTGGGCGGGCGATCGCGTGCAGTTAATTGACCAAACCCGCTTGCCAGAACAGTATGAACTCAAGGACATCACCACCGCAGCGGAGATGGCCACCGCCATTCGGACAATGGTTGTGCGCGGTGCGCCAGCGATTGGGGTTGCCGCTGCCTTTGGCATGGTCTTGGGGGCACGGGAATACACAGGGAGCGATCGCAAGGGCTTCTTGGCTCACCTAGAGAATGTCGCTTCCGAATTGCGGCAAACCCGCCCAACGGCAGTGAATTTATTTTGGGCCATCGATCGCATGCTTGGGGCAGCCCAGCAAGCCACAGCCAGCCTTGAGGAACTGCAGCAGCACCTTCTTGAAACCGCCCAAACCATTGCCCGTGAAGATGTGCAAACCTGTCAAGCCATTGGTGAAAACGGCCTTAGTGTCCTGCCGAAAACGCCCGAGAAGTTGCGCCTGCTTACCCACTGCAATGCCGGTGCCCTAGCGACAGCAGGCTATGGAACAGCGTTAGGGGTGGTTCGTGCGGCTTGGGCGGCGGGTCGCTTGGAGCGAGTCTATGCCGATGAAACTCGTCCTCGTCTTCAGGGAGCGAAATTAACCGCTTGGGAATGTGTGCAAGAGGGCATTCCTGTCACCCTGCTGGCGGATACGATGGCGGCGCACTGTATGCAGCGGGGGATGATTGATGCGGTGGTGGTGGGCGCCGATCGCATTGCCTTGAATGGGGACACCGCCAACAAAATTGGTACCTATAGTGTTGCCCTCGCCGCCAAAGCCCACAACATTCCCTTCTTTGTCGCCGCCCCCCTTTCTACAATTGATACTAAAATTGCTACTGGGGCGGAAATTCCCATTGAGGAGCGCCACCCCCAAGAAATTTATCAGGTGGGGTTTAGCCGCATTACACCCGCTGGGGTAGATTTTTACAATCCGGCTTTTGATGTCACCCCTGCCCATTTAATTAGTGGCATTATTACAGAGCTAGGGGTTTTTGCTCCTGCTGACCTTGCACAGGGTATTGGTGCAGCAGCAGGTTAACGGCGGCAGACTGCACGGGCAATATCACCCGCTATCGTACCGGGAGGATAGCTTTTGGTTCCCGTCCAATCCCAACCGTAATAATCACTCTTAACATCGTAGGGATTACAGGACGCCGTTGCCCGATGCCAGTAATCGTCGCCAAGGGTCGAGAGGCTAAAATCCACTTGGATAATGCCATTCCTATTTCTATAAAAGCGACGGGAATCCATATCCACAGTGTAAACACGGCCTCTACTGTCGCGAGCCACTTCCACTTCCATTTCTGCGAAACTAGGCGGGGCGATCGCCAGACTGAGGCTCAACGTTGCTGCCCCCACAAGGGCAACAGGTGTCCGAAACATGGTCACAAAACCTCTTTTTTTGCTAACACGATCGTAGCAACTGTGGTAGAAAATCGTTATTCCCAATTCAAAAAGCTTTATAGAAAAGATGATTTCCTCGCCATCCTCTTTAAGTACAACCGACCTCAACGCCCTTGCTGAACGGATCCGTATCGCGGCTGAGCGAGCCAATGGAAATGTCCATGACCTGTTGGCATTGCTGCGGCTTTTGGAGCAATTGCATCGCGAAATTTGTGACAATCAGTTTCAAGCGGCCTTGCCCACCAACCGCCAAGCGCTCTATCAACTACTGCGGGATATTGAAACCAATGGCGGCTGGCCCTACATTCCCCGCAAACGCCTAGAGTCTTTTTTGGGGGCAATTCAAGAGGAATCAGATAGTCATGAATGTTGAACGCTGGCTGATCCGCCAAGAGCCGCAGTGGCTAGAGCTAGAACACCTCCTCAACCGTGCTGAGACAGAGGGGATTCAAGCGCTATCGGCAACGGAGATTTGCCGCCTCAGTCAGTTGTACCGCTTGGTTAGTGCGGATTTAGCGCGGGCAAAAACTCGCCGCTTGGGCAGTAGCATCGTCAACTATTTGCAGGGTCTCACCTTGCGGAGCTACAGCCAAGTCTATCAGGGTCAGCGCTCCCAAGATTGGCGCAAAGTTTGGTGGTTTTTCCAGCGGGGCTTCCCAGCGGTTGTCCAGCAAACATGGGTCTATACGGCCTTTGCCTTGGGGGTATTTCTGGTGGCGGCGGCGATCGCTTGGTGGTATGCGTGGAGCGATCGCCAATTTTTGGAACTAGTGGTACCCGCAGACATCCTTTCCCTTGTGGAAGAGGAGGGCAAGCTCTGGATGGGATCGATCGTCGGGGTTGAACCCCTAGCCTCCAGTGCCATTATGACCAATAACCTGAGTGTGGCTTTTGCAATGCTAGCGGGAGGTATCCTAGGGGGGCTAGGGACGCTTTATATCCTCTGGAACAACGGTCTGCACATGGGGGCGATCGCTGCCTTGGTGGCTCAAAACAATCTAGGGTATCCCTTTTGGGCTTTTGTCAGTCCCCATGGTGCTTTGGAGCTGCCTGCAATTTTTCTGGCCGGCGCTGCGGGTCTGTTGTTGGGGCAAGCGATTCTCTTGCCGGGGCGTTACCGTCGCCTGAGCGCACTCAAAGGCAATGGCGCCTTGGCAGCACAACTGATGTTTGGCATTGTTCCCCTCTTGGTGATTGCCGGTATTATCGAGGGCTTTTGGTCGCCCAATCCGCTAATTCCCAACAGCGTTAAATATCTTTCTGGCTTAGGGTTATTTGCGGCTTTAGTGCTCTATTTGGCTTGGCCGCTAGAGCGATCGCCCACGGGTGAGGGAAAATAGAAGGATGCTTTATTGACGTTTAGGCCGATCGCGAGAACACTATGGCAGAAAACTGGCGCAGTCGCATCATTACAGAAGGCGTTCAACGCACCCCCAACCGAGCCATGCTGCGAGCCGTGGGCTTTGGCGATGAGGATTTCAACAAGCCGATTGTTGGGGTGGCCAGTGCCCACAGTACGATTACCCCCTGCAATATGGGGATTGCTGCCCTTGCCAGTCGTGCCGAAGCAGGCATTCGGGCAGCGGGGGGAATGCCGCAGTTGTTTGGCACAATTACGGTCAGCGATGGTATTTCCATGGGCACGGAGGGGATGAAATACTCTCTCGTCTCGCGGGATGTGATTGCTGATTCGATTGAGACCGCCTGTAATGCCCAAAGTATGGATGGGGTGCTGGCGATTGGTGGCTGCGACAAAAATATGCCCGGCGCGATGATTGCCATGGCACGGATGAACATTCCCGCCATTTTTGTCTATGGGGGCACGATTAAGCCCGGTCATTGGCAGGGTCAAGACCTGACGGTGGTTAGCGCCTTTGAAGCGGTGGGTCAGTTTAGTGCCGGCAAAATGGATGAGGCGACGCTCCATGCCATCGAGCACCATGCTTGTCCGGGGGCGGGTTCCTGCGGCGGTATGTTCACGGCCAACACAATGTCCTCAGCCTTTGAAGCCATGGGCATGAGCCTAATGTACTCGTCAACAATGACAGCGGAGGATGCTGAAAAAGCCGACAATACAGAGTTGGCGGGCAAGGTGCTGGTGGAGGCGATTCGTAAGAATATTCGACCCCGTGATATTATCACCCGCAAATCCATTGAAAATGCCCTCAGTGTGATTATGGCGATCGGTGGCTCGACAAATGCCGTGCTGCACTTTCTGGCGATCGCCCACAGTGCCGAGGTTCCCCTCACCATTGATGACTTTGAAACCATTCGCCAGCGGGTGCCCGTCCTCTGCGATCTCAAGCCCTCGGGTAAATACGTGACTGCGGATCTACATCGGGCAGGGGGCATTCCCCAAGTAATGAAAATGCTCCTCAATGCTGGCCTACTCCACGGGGATTGCCTCACGATTACGGGGGAAACCATTGCCGAGCGGCTGCGGGATGTGCCCGATACCCCCGACCCCAACCAAGAGGTGATTCGTCCGTTTGACAAGCCTCTCTACGCCACCGGCCACCTGACCATTCTCAAAGGGAATTTAGCCACTGAGGGCGCTGTCGCCAAAATCTCTGGGGTAAAAAATCCGCAGATTACCGGTCCGGCGCGGGTCTTTGACTCTGAGGAGGCCTGTTTAGAGGCCATTTTGGCCGGTAAGATCAACCGCGGCGATGTCATTGTCATTCGCTATGAAGGCCCTGTGGGTGGTCCGGGGATGCGAGAAATGCTGGCTCCCACCTCTGCCATTATTGGTGCCGGTTTAGGGGATAGTGTTGGCCTCATTACCGATGGTCGCTTCTCTGGTGGAACCTATGGCATGGTCGTGGGTCACGTTGCCCCAGAGGCGGCAGTAGGTGGCACGATCGCCCTTGTGGAAGAAGGAGACTCGATCACCATTGATGCCCATCGGCGGCTGCTGCAACTGAATGTCAGTGAGGAAGAACTGGCAGCGCGGCGGGCTAAATGGCAGCCCCCGGCACCTCGCTATACCCGTGGGGTATTGGCCAAGTATGCCAAACTCGTGTCTTCTAGTAGTCTGGGGGCAGTGACTGATCGCTTTGTTTAGAGGTGGCTAATTCCTGCAAAAAGGCCTCGATACCGGCGCGATCGCTCGTTTGGCGCGGATAGACCAGAGCAGGGCGTTGCAGGGTAATCAGCTTCACCCCCAGCTCACGGGCAAGGGTCTGCTTGATCTGCTCACTCTCGGTACCCGAGGCCTTGGTCACCACCGTTGTAATCTGCCACTGTTGCCAGAGGGCACGCTCTAACTCTCGCGATACGGGGGGGAAAATGGCAATTAAGCGCTGGCGATCGAACCCCGCCGCCAAGGCAGCCTCCAGTGCGCTTGTTGTGGGCAAAATCCGTGCAAAGAGGGTAGCCTGACGCTGGAGGGGCGCAAAAGCTGCCAAATGTTTGACTCCTAGGGTCAGCAACACCCGCTCACCCATGAGGAGATCCCCTTGCAGCAGTGTTGGCAAATCAGTATAGATGCCAAGAGCTGGCGGAAATGCTGGGCGTTCAAAGCGCAGGTAGGGCAAGCCAAATTCTTGGCTGATGGCAATGGCAAGGGCAGAGATTGCCACCGCAAAGGGATGGGACGCATCCACCACGGCTTGAATCGAATGTTGCTCGATAAACTCACGGGCACGCTCAGGGGTCAAGCGCTCGATATGGCAACTCAACAACGGATGCGCGTCATAAAGATGGCAGGCCGCCGCTGTGGTCACGCTCACCCAGCAGGGAAACCCTTGGCAGACAATTAATTGGGCAATCCAGCGACTCTCTTGGGTGCCGCCAATCAGCCAAATCGCTCCAGTCACCTAGCCCAGCAACGCTCGGCGAAAGTTTTCTCGATAGGACTTATTCATCAGTAGCGGTAGCCACAGCACGCTGAGAACAAAGCGCGATTGTGTGTAGTAGGTGCGGTGAAACCCTTGCCAAAAGCGCAGCGCAATCAAGAAGTAGAGAACAATTGCACCCAGACCGAGGAGTTCCATAAAGACGTTAGTGGATCTGAACTACCACTTCCACATTACTGGATTCTCCGGATCAAGGGTAGCAATGACCGGCCGGCTAATTTCATCGAGCATGGCCAAAATGGACTTATCTAACTGAAGGTCAGCCGCTTTGATATTTTCTAGCACTTGTTCCGGATGGCGGGCACCAACAATGGCACAGGTTTGCGGTTGATGCAGTAGCCAAGCCAACGCCAAATTCCCGACACTGCTGCCCAAGCTCTGGGCAATCGGTTTCATCAACTCAATCGCTTCAAGGGCACGGTCGTAGGTTTCTCCCTGAAAGAGCTGGTTTTTAGCACGGTTATCCTCAGGGTCAAACTGGTGGCCGGGACCAAAGCGACCCGTGAGCAACCCTTGGGCGAGAGAGGAGTAGGCCAAAACGGTAATCTCATGCTCAATACAGAAGGGGATGAGTTCTGTTTCTGCCCAGCGCCAAAAGAGGGAATAGGGGGGCTGGACACTCTCAATGCGTCCGTACTGCATCGCCTCCGCCAGTTGAGCACGGGAAAAGTTGGAGACCCCAATGGCACGGATTTTGCCCGCCACTTGCAACTCCACCATGGCTTGCATGGTTTCCTCGATGGGCACGATTTCTGAGCCAAAGGAGCCGGCAGGCCAGTGAATTTGGTAGAGGTCAATGTAATCAGTGTTCAGGTTGCGCAGCGATCGCTCGCAGGCGGCAATGACCTCCTTGTAGCGCAAGTGGTTAGCAAACACCTTTGTTGCATAGACACAGCGATCGCGCAAATCACCGACCGCTGCGGCCACAATCCGCTCTGAATGCCCATCGCCATAGACCTCAGCCGTATCAATGGTAGTCATCCCTGCTTCCACAGCCGTGCGGATCGTGCGAATGGACATCTCATCTTCTATACCGACCCACCAACGCTTGCCCGCTTGCCACGTGCCAAGAATGAGTGGCGTAATTTGGATATCTGTACGACCAAGGGGACGAGTTTGCATACAATCCTTCTCTTAAAGGAACAGCTAGGGGGGATGGTGGGAGACTGCACAATGGGTTTGACGATGACGTGATTGCGCTCTTGGTGCTTGGCTTCATAAAGCGCCTAATCCGCTGCATTAAACAGCTCTAAGGGGGAATCATTTCCCCGCGGAATCAGTAAGGCCACCCCAAAGCTCAGTCTCCCACAGCAACCCGCTGAAGAATATTCATGGACAATGTATCTCGCTTGAATCGCCTCCTGCAACTGCCACGCCACCAACTCCGCACCACCAATGTCTGTAAATGTCAATTTTTGTGACAAACCAAGAAGAGTACTGTCGTGCTGCCATAGGTTTTAATGCGTTGCTGCTGCCAGCCGATCGCCAAGATCGCCTCTAAATCTGGTGGATTTTTTGTGCGACACTCAACAGCAATTTCTCCCTCAGGGCTAAGACACTTTTGCTGCCAAATTAACTGGAGAACGGGTAGATATAAGTCACTATTATAGGGAGGATCAAAGTAGATGAAGTCAAACTGAGGCACAGGGACTTGGGTCAATTTCTGGCGCACATCTCCCCGCAAAACTAAAGTGTGCTGATGGGGCTGGGCAAGGGTTGACCAGTTTTGGCGGATGACTTGACAGGCTTGGGGAGACTGTTCGATCGCCACCACCCACTGGGCACCCCGCAGCAGGGCTTCTGCTCCCATGGCACCGGTACCAGCACACAAATCCAGCCAGCAACATCCTTGGAGGCGACCCTGCCAAATATTGAAAATGGCTTGGCGAACTTTGGCACGGGTGGGACGGGTACTGTGACCGGAAAGGGTTTTGAGCGATCGCTGGCCAGAAATTCGCAGAGGCATACGCTTAAGGTAACGGCTTTCGCCCAAAATAAAAAGCCCCGGGAGTCTTGCCGTGTTTCGACCCCAGGACTTTTGTTTGCGAATCACTCCTCACTACCTACAAGATACTCTGAGTCCTTGGGAACTCCTGTAGCGACACATGACACTTTCTGAAGCGGCACCCTTTTGGCTTTAGGCTGCGGGCGTTGACTGCATTGTCGTGGTTCCTTTGGTTTGGGCAAGCCTGCCAATTTCCTGATCAATAAAGAAGAGTCCTTGCCCCTCCGTGCCAATCAGTTCAATCTTGTCAAGGATACTCTTGAACAAAAACTCTTCTTGGTGCTGCTCGGCCACATACCACTGCAAAAATTGCAACGTCGCATAGTCAGGCTCCGTATCCGCTAACTGCACTAACTCATTAATTTTGTGAGTTACAAACTGTTCATGCTCATAAACTTTACTGAACATCTCCCGCAGGGACTGAAATGTGTGTGGGGGAGCTTCCATACCGCCTAGGATTGCCAAGGCACCGGTTTCATGCATGTAGTTCAAAAGCCGCCGCATGTGTGCCATTTCTTCATCAGCATGTTGACTGAGGAACGCCGCACAACCCTCAAGGGCTTTGTGGGCACACCAGGAACTCATCTGCAAGTAGAGATGTGCTGAATAAATCTCAAGGTTGATTTGCTCATTGAGCCGGTTGGTCATTGCTTGGGATAGCATTGTTGATTCTCCATTCGTAAAGTTCAAGAGGGTAAAAACCACACTGATGACAGCCGCCACAGTGGCTAGGGATGATTTTTTTCACCCGTCCTTTGCGGATGAGTTGGCTAAGGATCAGTTCAATCATCGCTGGCGGTACCTGAAAATGGGCAACCAATTCTTCCAAGGAAACCACGTGGTGCTTCTGAATATAGTCCTGCAGTTGCAAGAGCATAATTATGTCCCCTGTGGCGAGGAAAACCGCTGGCGATCGCCCCAATATTTCAAGGCCATGATTACCATCCCCATCACTGCCCCTAGAGCCAGTAACCAAATTAGCGAGAACATCGGATGCGCCGCAAAGGTCATGAGTTGGTAGTAAGCAGTGGCGACCCAGTAGGCCAATCCCGTTGTCCAAGCCGCTACAAAGATAGTCCAGCCCAAATTGGTTTCTCGATAGACGGCGGCAGTGGCCGATACACAGGGAAAGTAGAGCAAAACAAAGAGCAGGAAGGCGATCGCTGCCGTTGTCGTGCCAAACCGTTGTGCCATCTGGCCAAATGTTGTGTAGTGCACGCTCTGAAGTTCAGCTGCGGCTTCGGGGTTATCTGCCTCTTGCAACACATGGAACCCTAAAGGATCAAGCACCCGTTGCCCCAGCTCACTGAGATTTTTGGGAATGCTGAGCACCGCTTCCTTTAATCCCCCCCAAACTGAAAAGGGTTCTTCTGGTGTATCCCCAGCTTCAGTGCTTTGGGCTTCTTGGCGAGCTAACTCTGTATAGAGGGCATCCATCGTTCCCACCATCACTTCCTTGGCAAAGATCCCCGTAAAGAGTCCTACGGTTGCTGGCCAGTTGTCGGACTGAATCCCCATTGGCGAGAAAATCGGCGTAATTTGGCGACTAAAGGCGCTCAAAATTGATTGAGTACTATCCTTTTGGCCAAAGCGACCATCGGTGCCGACAGAGTTGAGCAGTCCGAGAATGACCACAAGGACGACAATCATCTTGCCCGCTCGACTAATAAAGGTTTTTAGCCGCTCCCAAGCCCGCAGGAGTACCCCTCTGAAGGTGGGTAAACGGTAGGGGGGCAATTCCATTACAAACGGAGCAATCTCTCCTTGAAAGAGGGTGCGCTTCAGCAAGAATCCCGTGAAGATGGCTGTGGCAATTCCCACCATATAAAGCAAAAACACGATATTTTGGCCGCTGCGGGGGAAGAAAGCAGCAACAAACAGGGCATAGACCGGTAGGCGGGCACCACAGGACATAAAGGGATTCATCAAAATCGTCATCAGGCGATCGCGCCGATTCTCGAGTGTGCGGGTGGCCATAATGCCGGGGATATTGCAGCCAAAGGAAACCATCATCGGTACAAAGGACTTACCGGGTAAGCCCAGCCAGCGCATCAACCGATCCATGACAAAGGCTGCCCGTGCTAAATAACCAGAGTCTTCAAGAAGTGTGAGAAAAATAAAGAGCAAGCCAATTTGAGGAATAAATGTTGCCGTTGTTTGGATACCGCCCCCCACTCCCTCTGCCAGAAGACCAATGAGCCAACCGGGGGCATTAAATGTTTCCAGCACTTGGGTCGGCCAACCCACGACCAGCGTTCCGACACCAATATCAAAAAAGTCAATAAAGGCACCCCCCACGTTAATTGAGATGAGAAATATCAAGTACATGACGGCCAAGAAAATGGGAATTCCCAACCAGCGGTTGAGTGCAATGCGGTCAATGCGATCAGAGACTGTTGTTGTCAGGCGATCGCCCTGTTCCAGAACCTCAGCCATTAGGTGCTGAATCCAGCAATAGCGACTATCGGCAATCACAAGGTCTATGTCTTCTCCTAGGGTCTGGTGAATCCGCTCTCGCCATTGGCGCAGTGGTGCTACAACATCATTGGGAACTGATTCAATATATTGCAGCCAAGCCAAGGCCTGTGCCCGATTTTTGAGGCCTTGAGTCAGCAAATCAGCAATAGCCTCTTCAATCACAGGGGGTTGGGGCACACTAACGCTAGAAACAGGTGGTGCTGCCAAGGCAGTGCGAATAGTTTGCCGCAGTTGAGCAAAATGCTGTTGTTGTTTGGCACAAAAAGGCAGCACCGGTAGACCTAAGCGCTGGCTCAAGGCTGGGATATCCATCTTGATTTTGGTGGCACGAGCCACATCCATCATGTTGAGGACAAGGATGAGGGGGACTCCTAGATCAAGCAATTGTGATGTGAGGTAAAAATTGCGCTCTAAGTTAGCGGCATCCAGAATATTCACTACCAAGTCATATTCCCCCGCCAATAGAAACTTGCGGGCAATCTGCTCGTCTAAGCCAGTGCTATCCTCAGCATCGAGGGCATAGACCCCCGGTAGATCCACAACTTGGACAGTGATGTCGCGATCCCGATAGCGGCCTTCCTTGCGCTCAACAGTAACTCCTGGCCAGTTCCCTACCCGCTGATTTGCCCCCGTAAGACCATTGAAAATTGTTGTTTTGCCACAATTTGGGTTACCAATTAACGCAATTGTTGCTGCCATGTCACACTCCTTTGCTAGAGCAGATGGACTTTGAGGGCATCAGCTTCATCCTTACGCAAGCTCAAATGAAAGCCTCGCACCTTAATATCTGTGGGATCACCCAAGGGGGCATGGCGGACAACCTCAACTTCGGTGCCGGGGGTTAAACCCATGGCTAATAATTTGCGTTTGTAACTGGGGGTGGTAGGGGCATAGCCGATAATGCGCAGGCGAGCACCAAGGGGGGCACTGCGTAGGTTTACAGCTGCCAATTCCAGCTCTTTGAGCAAGATGTTTTGGGCTAGCTCGTGGTTCACACAAAACCGCTTTGAGTCAAGAGCCACCATGACTGCCCCGCGATCGCCCCGATGTAAGATGCTAATTATCGCCCCCGGTGCCAGACCCATCCCCAACAGTTGCTGGGTATTGCTGCACATTAACTTCACAATGCAGTAGCGATCGCCCACCTTAGCTTCAGCAAGGGAAATCAGATTAGACATGCCTCGTCTCCATCGCTGTCTTCGAGAATGGGGGTCGGCGATATAGGTAAAGGGTGGCCACAAAGGTGATGACATATTGCATTTAATGATTTTTTGAAAGCTAGTTATTGCATATAATTCTCAATTTATAGCACAGCTTTGCAGTGGCACCGTGACTTTAGCAAGTCTTAACCTATCTCCAATCATCCTAAGAGCTGAGCCTATTTGAAAGTTTTGGTGTGAATTTTGTCTTAAGTGAGATATTGAGACTTGCAATAAGTCTTTTATTAAGATATTTAATCTCATAAGAGATTTTACAAAGAGCGTTTTTTATGGATGCGCAAAGCTCCTGCAAGTCACGGCGATCAAACCCGCTCAAAACGACGAAAGTCCCTATGGGTTTAGAAATCACCCTTGCTCATAAAGGCAGCTTGAAAATTTGCCTAAGTTTTGTCGTTAGCCAAGTTTTGATGCTGTTTTTCTGCGATTGGGTCATCTCCGCCTCGATAAAACAAATAAACAGGCCAGCGAGGTCAGAGCTTGTGATGTCCAAGTAGCGTTTGAACTCATTGGGTTTTTCAGGTCAGTGGGGTAAGGTGTCATCCCCCCTTCCCAGCGCTTTGGCAGCAACGATTAAATCGTAGTAATCGGTGTACCACACCTGCGGATCGTCCATGTCGGGAAAAAGCCGAGCGTTGTCAATCAGGTAAAGAAGAGCGACTAGGATCGTTTTTCTGGTGCGGTAGAGCTGTCTCGGCGGGCAATGTTCTGCTGTGAGCAGATGAACAAGACGAATCAGGGCAAACACGCGACTTAAGGTGATCTCGAAATCTGACCGTACTTGAGAGGGGGATGTTCTTCTCCTTAAGGTTTACAGTTGCCATCCCCAGAGACAAGCGTTGCTATTAAACCCTTGGAAAACGGCTCTACCTGACTGGTTCTGTTTGACCGATTGTGGGTGCCGCAATAGAGCAGATTTTTCAAACTCCCTTCTGAAGAGGGTTTTCACTGCCTTAGTTTGAACTATGGACTAAAACTGGACTAAATTTCCTAGGTTGTGCCAACCGCTCCATCGCCATTGAGGAAAACCCCAGCAAGTGTTATCTTAGATAAGTTGTCGGGATGTAGCGCAGCTTGGTAGCGCACTTCGTTCGGGACGAAGGGGTCGCAGGTTCAAATCCTGTCATCCCGATTGGTTAGCCTTAAACTGTTAAGATAGGTAAGAAATACCCTTGGATTTTCTTGTGCTATGACCTCGGCTGCATCCTCAGTTGCCCGTTCTGACTTAGCAGAATTGCGTCGTCTCAAGTCTCTCTTGCCACCAGAGCTGCAAAGCTGGGTGACGATCGAACCGGCCAGTGGGGTGAATCCTCCCCTCATTACCTGCGAAGAAATTGGCAAAGATGAGGTGGAGATTCAAATTGATTTAGCCCGTTGGGATCAATTGGCCAAGGATCAGCGCAATCTCCTCTTTTGGCATGAGGTCGCCCGCATTCAAAATGACACGATTCCCCGCGATGGCTGGGAGATGGCAGCACTAGCGATTGGTTTAGGGGGTGCTGTGGGAGAACTCTGGGTGCAGGATGGCCTGTTGCTGCTGCTTGCCCTTGGGCTGTGTGGCTTTTCGGGCTGGCGGCTCTACCAGCGCAATAATGGTGAAAAGGTTCTCAAGGAAGCCATTGCTGCTGATGAGCGGGCGATCGCCCTTGCGACTCGTTTTGGCTATGAACTCCCCAACGCCTACAAAAGCCTTGGCAGTGCCCTCAAGCTCCTAATTGAGCAAGCCCCCAATCGCCGCCAACGCAAACGCTATGAACTACGTCTGCAAGCCCTGAAAAAGAGTGCGGCCAAAGCCAAAGCCCGCATGCAGGCCATGCAAAACGACACTCCAGCAGAATCTTAATCATGGCTCGGCCAAAACGCCAACTGCTGCTGCCAACCCTCATTCTCCTATGGACAGTGGCCAGTCTAGGGTTTATGGCGCAGTGGGATTTACATCCTGTCCTGCGGTACTATGGCTGGGTCTTCACGGCGCAAGTTGCCTTTTTGATTTTCTTTGCGCCAGCGATCGCCCGACAGCTGAGGGGTACCAAACGTTCCCAAAAAAATGAAAGCCTGCCTTGAATTCATAAAAAACCCTCGATCGCTCTGACCGAGGGCAGCACCTATAGCTCAAGCGGAGAAATATTGCGATTAACTTTCAACAACTGGATTGAGAAAAGCTTCTAATTGCTTGAAATTAAATCCCATGGCGCGCAGAGCATGCCAAAGGTGCCCTTGAAGAAAGAAAAAGGCAAGGAAGAAGTGAGCATTTGCCAACCAAGCACGGGGAGTATGCTGCCCAAGGGGTAAATCGATGGTGTCCGCAAAGTAGGGAGCAATTCCCAGTTTCACTTCTAGGGGTGGTCCGTAAAACTCTACGGGATAGGCGAGGGTATTCACCGCACAAAAATAGGCCGCCACAAATCCCGCGAGGGCAATGCCGCCAAGGGAGTAGGAAAGGATCGCTTCAGCATTAAACATCAGCACTTTTCGCGCCCAAGTCAGCGGCGGCACAAGAATATGCCAAATGCCACCCGCAATGAGCAAGAGGGCAACATAGATATGCCCGCCCACGAGATCTTCCAAATTGTCAATAGTGGCAAAGTGGGTTTGATAGCCATAGATGACAAAGGGATCCAAGGTGGGCTGGGTGACAAGGCGTACCGTCTGCAAATTGGCATCGTACAACCCGCCCCAGATGGTTGCTTTGAGCACTAATAGCAAGGCACCAAACCCTAAAAAGAGCAAATGATGCCCCAAAATAATCCCCAGTTGTTTCGGATCGTCCCAGCGGAAATGGAAGCGCCGCGCCCGCCCTGTGGCGGTACTGAGATCGTGAGGGGCACGAAAGGTATGAAAGAGGGCACCCGCACCCAGCACGGCTGAGGAAATGAGATGCACGGCGCCAATGACAAAGTAGGGGTACAGATCCACAACTTTACCGCCCTCGCCAATGCCAAACCCTAAGGTCGCTAAATGGGGCAGCAAAATCAAGCCCTGTTCCCCCATGGGTAGATCGGGTTTGTATTGGGAGATTTCGTAGAGCGTAAAGGCACCCGCCCAAAAGACAGTTAGCGCTGCTTGCGCCACATGGGCAGCAATAAATAGACCCGACAGGTTCACGAATCGGGCATTGCCTGCCCACCAGTCGTACTTGACATTGGCTTGGCCATAGGTTTGTAAACCTGCACCTGTTGGTGGTGGTGTAGTCACAGAGGTTGGGGATTCACTGGCGATCGCCATACATTCCTCCTTCGATAAACGCATAATATCGACGCTGAACTTATTGAGGATAAATCTCAATAAAGCCTAGGCCTACTATAGCACCACTATTGAGAATTATTAGCATCTGGCAAGGATAAAATGTAAAGATATGTAACTCCCCTCCAGCGGCAATCTGTATCTCCGAGAACTTGAGCAAGATCAAGCCAAGGCAGTAGGGTAATAGCAATAGGCTGTTGGCGAGCAAGTATGGCCATTTTGCTTTATCACGACGACGTGGCAACGGCAGCAACGTTGGTCTCTATCTTGACCACTGCGGATCATCGGGTGGATGTCGTTGCTCGCTCTGAAGACCTCTGGGGACTATTGGCCAGTAGTCGCTATCACCTATTGATTGTGGATGAGTCCCATTTAGGCACGGCAGTTGAGGCCTTTTGCCAGCAGGTGCGCGATCGCGGGTTTCAAGAGCCAATTTTGATTCTTACCCGCAAGGATTGGCCAACCCAGCCAGAAACCCAAGTGATTTATTACCACTATCCCTGCTCCCCAGCAGCGCTCCTTGAAATCGTCCAGCAGCTCCTCAGCGCGATCGCCACCTCCAAGCCTGACAATCATAACGACTCAGGCCTGCCCCTTGTCCTGCACATTGATAACGACGCCGAGTTAATTCGCTCCCTTGAGGAGCACTCCGTTGATGGTGGGTTCCGCTACGTCGCAATGGATAGCTGGCCGCTGGTCAACACCTTACTTGAGGAATGCTGGCCCAATGCTGTCATTCTCAATCCTGAAGTGATGCCTGATGAGGTAACCACCCGCGAGTTCTTGCAGCAGTTGCGGCAACATCGTCCCCCCATCCCCGCCCTAGTATTTACTGCCCGTGACACCTGGCGCGATCGCCTCGCCGCCATTCGCCTTGGCTCACGGATCACCTTGAGTAAGCCTGTTGATCTTGAGCGACTCTTGCAGACTCTCGAACAGTTACTGCAACCTCAAGAAATGACCTCCGCTAGTATCCTGACCGTGGATGATGACGCCGTCACCCTAGCCATCTTGAAACGGCTCTTGGAACCCTGGGGAATGAGTGTCACCTCCCTTCAGGATCCCGATCAATTTTGGGATGTCCTAGAGGCCACCAACCCCGAATTGGTTATTCTCGATGTCCAAATGCCCGGCATTAACGGCCTAGAACTCTGCCAAGTGGTGCGCAATGATCCTCACTGGAATCAGCTGCCAATTCTTTTTCTTACCGCAACCACTGATCCAGCCCTTGTCACCCAACTCTTTGCCGCTGGCGCCGATGATTTTGTTAGCAAGCCAATTGTCGGCCCTGAGCTAATGACGCGGATCATCAATCGCCTAGAGCGTACCCGCCTCCTGAAACGCTTGGCAGAGGTAGATCCCCTCACGGGATTGAGCAATCGTCGTAAAGCCACAGAAGAGATTGAACGCTTTTTGACCCTTGCCAACCGCCAACAGCAAACTCTTTGCATCGCCGTTTTGGATTTAGACCATTTCAAACGCATCAATGACACCTATGGTCACGACGTTGGCGATCAGGTATTGGTGACCACCGCTCGAATGTTGCGACAGTCCCTACGGATGGAAGATGTCGTGGCTCGCTGGGGTGGCGAAGAATTTTTAATTGCCCTCTATGATATTTCCCTTGATGTGGCCAAACACCGCCTTGCCATCTGTTTACAGCGATTGCGCAACCATACCTTCCACGCCCCCAACCATGACAGCTTCAAGGTGAGTTTTAGTGCCGGCATCAGTCAGTTTCCCACCCACGGGGAGACCTTACTACAACTGGTGAAGATAGCCGATGATGCCCTCTATGCCGCTAAGGCAGCGGGACGTTCTCAGATTGCCACGGCGCCAAAGGAGATGTCTCCAGAGCTGGCCAATGCTTCCCCCCAACAGGAATAAGCTATCCTATAGGAGCACCCTCATTCTTAGTAAGACTTGGCGTCAGCACCGTTAACTGCTCTGAATGTATGAACCTTGAGGCGTCCCCTGCGCAAAATGCCACGATTCTACTGGTAGATGACGACCCTAATCTTGTCCTCTTGGTCAAGGATTACCTTGAGATGCAGGGGTATCGTGTACTGACGGCAGCCCATGGCAACGAAGGTCTGGCAATTCTGCAGCAGCAGACGCCCGACTTAATTATTTGTGATGTGATGATGCCCCAGATGGATGGCTATAGCTTTGTCAGTGCAGTGCGACAACAAACACACCTCAGTTGGTTACCGGTGCTCTTTCTCTCGGCCAAGGGGCAAACCCACGATCGCATCAAAGGGTTGCAAACCGGCGGTGATGTTTACCTAGTCAAGCCCTTCGAACCGGATGAACTCCTCGCCCAAATCCAAGCCCTCCTCAAACAAACGGCTCGCCTGCGGGAAGCGCAACGACTGCAATCCCCTCCTGCGCCTACACCACCCCCCGGTGTCGAACTCACTCCCACAGAAACCCGAATTCTCCAATACGTTGCCCGCGGAATGTTGAATCGTGAAATTGCGGCAGAACTACATGTCAGTCAGCGTACCGTAGAAAGCCATGTCAGCAATATTTTGGGTAAAACCGGCTGCCATAATCGCACTGAATTGGCTCGCTGGGCGATCGATTACCATTACGTGTAACATACTCTCGACGATCGCGGGGCTTCCCACCTAGTCGCTAAACCCATATCACCGCTGCATGTGTTCTGCCAATAGGGCTTGGGCGCGGGGTTTATAGAGCAGATAGAAGAGTGCCTCCATATAGCGCATCATGTCTTCGCGGTTTTCTTGGGAAGAGAAGTTCCAGAAGCCGTAGATCTTGGCAAGGGAAAGCAGGCGTGTACAGTGAATTTTCCAAGTGTAGGTGCTATAGACCCGCTGGATACCCGCTTTGGAAATTCGTTGCCACTGCTGCGGATCGCGATCGCAAGCCTCTATAAAGCGGCGGATAGTCTCCGCCATTTCTTCTAGGTGGGTTGGGTTGATATAAAAACCATTCACCCCATCTTGGATAATTTCCAGAGGGCCACCAAAGCGGGTACCAAAGGTGGGCAGACCACTGATCATGGCTTCCAAAATCGTCAGGCCAAAAGCTTCAAACAACGCCGGCTGGACAAAAATCCCTTGGCGATCGGCAATGATGCGGTAAACTTCCCCCGAATCTGCTTTCGGTAAACGAATCCCTAGCCAGCGAATCTTACCGTGGAGATTGTACTCGTGGATGATTTGATAGAGCTTCTCAATTTCGGCGATTTCCTCGCGATCGCTGGAGTCTTCGGTACGCAATTTCCCTGCCACCAAAATTAAATTACACCGCTCTTGCAGTTCTTTGCTGCGGCCAAAGGCTTCTGCCAGTCCTGTGAGGTTTTTAATCCGATCCAGCCGTGCCATCGAAAAGAGAGGGCGTTTGTTCGGATTTTCTAAGTAACCATAGATCTGCTGCGGATCCTCAAGGGTAAAGAGCAGTTCCTCCAACCGCTGGCGATCGCCCTCTAGCCGCTCCGTATAGTGGTAGTAGGGAAAGTAAACCTGTTCATTCACCCCCGGTGGCACCACATTAAATTTCGGGCTAAAGAGTTCAATGCCGTTCACCACATGGTACAGGTCAGGCATCGTAAAGGATTGATAGGACTCGTACTGGCCAATACTGTCGGGTGTGCCCACAATCTCTTGGTAGGTGCTGCTGATGATAAAGTTGGCAGCATTCATGGCAATCAGATCCGCCGTAAATTGCATTGAGAAGTGATATTTATCCTCTAAGTCCTGCCAGTAGAGGTTACTAAAGAGGTACTTGGATTTCTCGAGGGCATGGGCAATGTTGCATTGGGTCACCTTCATTCGCCGCGCCAGCAAAAAAGCCACCAAGTTGCCATCGGAATAGTTACCAATAATTAAATCGGGCACATGGCCAAATTCCGCCCGCAACTCCCGCTCCGCGTCAATGGCAAAGGTTTCCAAATAGGGCCAGATTTCAAAGCGAGAAATCCAGTTTTGGGTCACCTTGGGATTAAATTCGCGAAACGGCACCCGCAGGATCCAGGCGTTGTTGGTGCCGTAGATTTTCTCTAGGCGTTGGTTGCACAGCGTCCCTTCGGCATTGGGAATCAGGCGGGTGAGCACAATAATTTTAGGTTGTGCCGCCAGTACCCCCAGCCCGGCCAGTTCTAAATCCTCCCGCATTTGTTTTTCAAGGCTTTTCACTTGATCGAGGATATAGACCACCTGCCCGCCGGTGTCGGGTCGCCCCAGCACCCCCTCTTGGCCAAACCAGCCGTGGGGAGAAATGAGGGCAATGCGAAAGAGCATCGGAATCCGCGAGACAAAGGCCTCTAGCACTTGGTGATCGGGCGAATCCAAGAGTTGATCTAAAATTTCTAGGGTGTCGCGTACCCGTGCCGCCGTATTGCCCCAACCCGGTTCAAAGCCCAGATTTTGGAGTTCAAAGCGAAACTCACTGTAGGCCTCGTCGGAGGCGCGATCGCTCAGTGCCACTAGGGCTTGTTTGACCTGTTCTGAGAGGTGTTGAGGAGAGCGAATCCGCTCGTTAATCAGAAGTTGATAGCCGTTATAGCGGTGAATTTGCAAAAAGTTAAAGAGGTTCTGCTGCCACTGGCGCGGGTCTTGGAAAAGCTTGCTGGATAAATAGCGATTGAGAAATTCCACCCCCTTACCGATATTCTTGGCATCACGGATAATTGGCGAGTAGTCATAGAAGGGCTGGACATCAATTTCAAAAACATCCCCCTCATTGGGATGGTACCGATTGACTAGGCGATCGCGCAGATCCAGTAGCTCTGGAATTGTCATCGGCACGATCGTCAAATCCTCCACCAGTAGCCGACACACCTCCTGCTGCGCAATCCGTGGCCGAATAATCCAACACAGACTTTCGTTGTCAACAATGATCTCTTGGGTATAGAACACCAGCTTGCTGAGGCGGGATTCGAAGGGTGTGGGGACAGGGCGATCGAGGTCGCGACAGTAATCTGCAAAGGCGCCCAAAATATCATTGCGCAGGAGATAGCGTTTTTCCCCTAGTTGCAGGATGCGTGAAAATTGGCGCAGATCGGCACGTTCATCACTTTCAACAACGGATTTGAGGAGCACAGAGGTCATCGGCAAACTCACAACACGGCTTTTACCTGAGACGGCACAGCGGCTCAAGTCGTTTCTATTCTAGGGTTCTCCCTGAATGGGGTCAATTTTGCGCTAGCGATCGCCGGATTTGGCCATAGTTCCACAATCCAAACACTAACCACAGGCCTAACAGCCCGCCCGTGAGCGCCAGTACAGGCACCACACCAAAATTACGGATCAGAATTGGTGCCGCCGCCGTAAATAACCCACCGCCGACAATCGGCTCAAAGAGAATCTGTTTGTAGGCAAAACTTTCCAAGGCGCCCGATTGGTTGTGGGGATCCACCATACGAATCAGCAATAGCCCAGTAGATGTCACCCCCATCGATTGCCCCATGTCGCCAATTCCCCGCTCAAACCAGAACATGGGCAAAATTCGCGGCGCTAAATAGAGCATGACAAAGAGATTCCAAGCAATTCCCCCCACACTCAAGAGGAGAAAGGGAATGAGATTTTCACCAATGGCGGCTAAAGAGAGGGTGGCCAAGGCGGTAATAATCGTCACATCCAAGGCGACACCGCCAATACGGTTAATCAGTGGCCGGCTAATCAGGTACTGTTTGCGCCAACGGGTCAGGATGAGCTGCACAATAATGCCACCGATCAGCGCCAAGGGAAATAGGGGCACATAGGCCATGAGCTTTAAACCCGTTTGTCCCCAAGTGAGACGCTCTAGGAGTCGCAGCGCTTCAAGAATCACCCAGCCCACAATAATCGCCAAACCCACAAAACAGAAATTTAATGACAAAGGATCAATGAGTAACTCCCGCAGCAGTTGTCGCCGCCGTTGCCGTGTTTCTAGGTCATCGTGGGGATGAGGGTCGAGATTCTCCGCGGTTTCAGAGTCCACCAAGGGTTTGATCTGCAAGCGCCCTGTGCGCCGTGCCCAGTTGATCAGTGCCACTCCAAAAACCACCCCAGAGACTAAGCCCACAGTGGCCAAGCCCAAGGCCATATCAGCCCCAGCGGTAAAGTTTAACTCCCTAAAGGTATCGGCCATGCCGGCGGCAGTCCCATGCCCCCCCTCAAAGCTGATCTCAATCAGGGCACCAGCAATTGGATCCATGCCAAATACAGGAGTGAGAACGAGCAACGTCAGCAGCAGCCCCACCACGTATTGCCCCCAAGCCAAAATCTGACCAAAGGCGACCTGCGGTGAAGCTTTCTGCCAAATTTCCCGAGGGCTAGGGATGATCTCCCCTAGAAATAGACAGGCAAAAACTATGTTGATGAAAATACTGGGAGACTGTTTCCAAACTTCGCGGATGTCTTCGGCAAAAAGACCGTTCCCTAAACCGGAGTTGGGAGCAATTTGACTGGCGATCGCCCCAAGGACACTAGGGCCAAGAATGAGTCCCAAAACGCCCGCAATGACTGAACTGGGCATATAGAGCGATCGCATCAGTGCCCAACGCTGCCGCACAATTCGCCCCAACAGCAGCAAAACACCAATAAAAATAAACGCCCAGAAAACTGTAATCAGCCTAAACATCTGCCATGCCAACTCTGAAGATTGTCGTGATCATAGAGCCTGCAACCGTAGGACTCAACCCCTCCCAAGTTCGTGGCTGCGCAACCAATCCAAAAGCAACGCATTGACGCGATCGGGCTGCTCATCGTGGGGACAGTGCCCCGTGTGATCCAACTCCACCACCTGCATCCTTGGTTGTACCTGTTGAAACTGCTGGCTCAGCATTGGCGGGATGAAGCGATCCTGTCGTCCCCAAATCAGCAATAGGGGTTGGGGCACGCTCTTGAGCATTGTCTTGGCACTCGGCCCAAAGTCCGTGCGGCTCATGGCGCGAATGATTTGCCCAAAGGCGCGATCGCTATCACGGTCATAGGCAGGGGTGAGCAGGATGTCCAGCAATTCATCATCCACACAGTTGGGGTTGGCGTAGGCCAATTGTGCCCAACGCTTGACAATGAAGGGACGGCGAATCGTGTAAAAAAGGGTGCGCAGCAGCCAAGGAGCCGTAAAAATCTGTTCAATTCCGCTCACAAGGGGAGCGATCGCCCTCGGAATCAACTCCTCGCGCACCGCTGGATCCGGCAGACTTAGCATCACCACCCCCGCCGCCATCTGCGGATAGCGATAAGCACAGGTCAGGGCAATCAACGCCCCAATGGAGTTGCCAACAATCACCGCTGGCTGCCCGACAATCTTTTGCCAAAAGGCATGAACCTGAGCCGCCCAAAACTCAGCCCCATAGGCCGCAATGGGCTTTTCTGCTGCCCCCAATCCTATTAAATCGAGAGCATAGGTCGGCTGATAGTCTCCCAAAACCCGAAGATTGTATCGCCAATGCCGTAGAGACGCCCCAAAGCCGTGGAGCAAAATCACTGGAGATCTCCCCTTCTTCTCATCTACAGCAGCAGGCCACCAAAAGCTATAGCGACTCTGCCATCCTCGCCAGCACCACTCCCGCTCGACGCCATAACGATAGGGGTCTACCAGTTGTCTCATGCACCTATTCGTCCAATAATGACTTCTATCTTAGTTATGAAGTTTTGCAACAGGTTCATCCAACCCCAAAAAGGAGTTCCACATTGAGTCCATCACCGACAGTACAGACAAAGGATGCGATCGCCCCCCACGGCGGTATCCTCGTCAATCGGATTCTCTCCTCCGAACAAAAACAGGCGTGGCTCGCCCGTGCCGATCAATTGCCCCGCATTACCCTTGATGAGCGCGCTGTCTCCGATTTAGAACTCATCGCCATTGGTGGCTTTAGTCCTCTGACGGGGTTTATGGGACAGGCCGACTACGAGCGGGTCGTTGAAGAAATGTACCTTGCCAATGGTTTGCCTTGGTCAATTCCCATTACCCTCTCTGTCAGTGCGGAGGTGGCTGCTCGCCTAGAAATTGGCCAAACCATTCGCCTCGATAACGCAGCGGGTCAGTTTTTGGGTATTCTCGAACTCACCGAAAAATATACCTATGACAAACGCCGTGAGGCGCGCTGTGTCTATCGCACTGAAGATGACAAACACCCCGGTGTCAAGGTGGTCTATGAACAGGGAGAAGTCAACCTTGCAGGCCCGATTTGGCTCCTAGAGCGGCATCCCCATCCCCAATTTCCCAACTACTGCATTGATCCGGTGGATTCCCGTGCCCTCTTCCGTGAAAAAGGTTGGCGCACCATTGTGGGGTTCCAGACCCGCAATCCGATCCACCGCGCCCACGAATATATCCAAAAATGTGCCCTTGAAATCGTCGATGGTCTCTTTTTGCATCCCCTCGTAGGTGCCACCAAGGAGGATGACATTCCCGCCGATGTGCGGATGCGCTGCTATGAAATCATGCTCGAGCACTACTTCCCCAAAGATCGGGTGATTCTGGCCATTAATCCGGCAGCGATGCGCTATGCAGGGCCACGGGAAGCGATTTTCCATGCCCTCGTCCGTAAGAACTACGGCTGTACCCATTTCATTGTTGGTCGCGATCACGCGGGTGTGGGGGACTACTACGGCACCTACGATGCCCAACATATCTTCGATGAATTTGATCCAGCAGCCTTGGGGATTATTCCCTTGAAATTTGAGCATGCCTTCTACTGCACCCGCACCCAGTCTATGGCCACCAGTAAAACCAGTCCCAGCAAACCCGAAGAGCGCATTCACCTCTCAGGGACAAAGGTACGGGAAATGCTGCGCCGGGGCGAATTGCCACCTCCAGAGTTTTCGCGTCCAGAAGTAGCAGCAGAACTGGCACGCGCCATGCGACAACCGCAACTCACGCCATAGCCTAAACATAAAACGAGGGGGTCAAGCTGATGGCAGCAAGACCCCTAACGAAGTTAGCAATGACGAAAGTAACTCAACAACTAACGTGGACAAAACGTGGTTTTAGCTGGCGATCAAAACCCCCACTAGGCGATCTCAACCGATCAAGCTTGGAGCATGGACACTAGGTAATGGATTGCTGTCAACGTTGACGACCTTGGATACTAGGAGGTTACCTAGCTTTGCCTTAACTCCCATGGACGACAGGATGGGGACTTCGGCAGTAACCACACAAACGATAAGGCTGGATAAAGCGAGAGGACAACTATACAACGGTGAAGCTCAAAGGATTGGTTTTGATATTACTCGCAAGACAGGAGTGAGATTTATCTTGGAGTAACTTTGCTTTATCCCGAACTCAAGGACTGGGAGGCACAAGCCTTAAGTTCACTCTTATCGTTAACCTTTCTTTCTGTGCCTACTTTTAAGTTAGCATAGGCCTTTGGGAATGCTCAAATGTTAACGGGAAATTCAATATCTGAAATATTCCTTAACTGATTCTGAAATATGCCGTTAGATTCAGTGGTTGCAACCTTTTGGTGGTACCCTTAGCGCTGAGCGTTATTTCTAGGTTTTAACAGTTTGGGCGATCGCCCCAAGCTCATAAAAAACTGCACCAGCCCCATGATTGCCGCTATGGCGGAGCTGATGCGGAAGGAATACCAGTTATTTTTACCTGTAAAGTCTCTACAGGGATTCTGCTTGCGGAAGACAGTAACTAACTCTTACGGGAGGGTGTTCCCGTGAAGGGCTGTGCTCCTGTGGAAGGATAGTGATCATTGCGAGGGGTGAAGATGCGCCCAAATGCCTCCATCAAAAAGACCATCATACTTTGCAGTTTCTCACGTAGTGCTTTTAACATAGGTCAACTCCTAAAGAAAGCGATTTAGGCTTCAGCCTTTGGCTTAATGATTGAACACCGCAGGAAAAACTTGAAACTTGCTCTACCGGAGCAACGGAATCGGACTTTGCCTCAAGATCATTAGGTACAGCCCTTTTCACATGAATGGAACACACTCAAAACAACTAAGGCTCCTATAGAGGAGGTTCATTTCCCCTTATGCAGCCCGTACTTAGAAAAGGGCTGTAAAGGCTGTACTTTTAGTATAAAAAATCAGACCAGTGACCTGAGGGAGTTTGAGACAATTTTTTATATGCTGAATAAGAAAGTTATTCATTTGTGAAATTTTGCTCTGAATGAGATCACACCCATGACATTTATTCCCCCTCTTTCTGAGCTTTCGCTGCGGGCACAGGTGGCGCAGATGGTGGTTGTACGAGCCAGTGGCTACCTCTACGACAGCCAGATTCAGTATCCCGCTTGGGAGCCGCCCCAAAACACCTTAAAACACTGGATTAAAGACTGGGGAGTTGGTGGGGTGATTCTCTTGGGGGGCAGTGCCGTCGAAGTGGCAGAACGCTGTTGCCAGCTCCAATCTTGGGCAACGATCCCACTGCTGTTGGCTGCTGACATTGAGGAGGGGGTTGGTCAACGCTTCAGTGGTGCCACACAATTTCCCCCGCCAGCAGCTTTAGGTGCCATTGCCCAAAAGAACCGCGAACGGGCAGTTGACCTTGCAAAGGAAATGGGGGCATACACCGCAGCCGAAGCTTTAGCCATTGGCTTGAATTGGGTTCTCGCCCCGGTGGTGGACGTGAATAATAATCCGGCGAACCCAGTGATTAATGTCCGTGCCTTTGGCGAGGAGCCAGACATTGTGAGTGCCCTTGCGACCGCGTTTATTCAAGGGGCACGGGCCTATCCAGTGCTCACAACGGCAAAGCATTTTCCCGGCCATGGGGATACAGCCACGGATTCGCATTTGGAACTGCCCGTGATTCCCCACGATCGCGATCGCCTGCAAGCTATTGAATGGCCGCCCTTTATTGCTGCCATTGCTGCCGGGGTGGATACCGTCATGAGCGCCCATGTCCACCTACCCGCCTTGGATGCCGAGCGACCCGCCACCCTGTCTCCCCCGATTCTCACGGGAATCCTGCGCCAAGAGATGGGGTTTAAGGGTCTAATTGTAACCGATGCCTTGGTCATGGGGGCGATCGCCAACACCTACGGTACCGCCGAAGCTGCCGTCAAAGCCGTAGAAGCAGGTGCCGATATTCTGCTCATGCCCTTGGATCCGCCGGCAGCCATTGAAGCGGTGGTTGCCGCCGTTGAGTCAGGGCGGATTCCTCCTGAGCGCATTCAGGCCGCTGTAGCCCGCATTCAAGCCGCGAAGGCTCGCCTTCAGCCTCTAGCATTACAGTTGGACTATTTCCAAACGACACCAGCCGTTGAGGTGGCCACCACCATTGCCCAAGAGAGTCTGGAACGTGGCGGTTCAGCCTTGCAACCTGTGCCCTTAGGGGTGAATTGTCTGATCGTGGATGATGCTCTGCACGCTAGCTTTTTGAACCGTACTTGTCCCGCATTGACACTGCCCCCCACTTGGGGCTTTGACCAACGGGTGGTGATTGATCAGCAAACGCCCCTCACCATGATTGAGGGCTTCCCCAAGGCACCGACCTTAGTGCAGGTGTTTAGTCGTGGCAATCCCTTCCGAGGCAAAGCGGGTTTAAGTGCGCCAGCGATCGCCACCCTCGAACGACTGCAAGCCCAAAATCAACTGGCGGGTCTGGTGGTCTATGGCAGTCCCTACGCCTACCGCGAAATTGCCCAGCATCTGCACTCCGATGTGCCCCGCGTTTTTAGCTATGGGCACTACAGCATCGCCCAAGGTCTGACCCTAGCGTCCTTGCTAAAGGTTTCTTGATCTTTTGCGAGGGAATCGATAGGGAACCCCTATACTCTCTGTACGTCCCTAGAGATACCCCCATAGAGCTTGGTCTTTCATCACCATGATTAAGTTTCCCACTGCGGTTGGCTTGGCAACGCTCTACACAGTCACCACAACGCTGGCGATCGCCCCCATGAGTTTCGCCGCCCCCCAGTCTTGGCTCGATCAACCGCCGCGCAACTGGAATCCCAACCTTCCTATCCTAGAGATTCCCCCACGGGGCAATCCTGATCCCAGTGAGTTGAACCGCTGTCGCAGCACCCTACGTTCTCCCCAATCCATGGCCGATCGCCTGATCCAACAGCGAGGCTGGTATCTCGTGGGCACCCCCATTCGCCATCAGAATGTGGAAATTATTCTTGGCAATAGTCGCTTTGATGGCATGTGTCGCCCGATGGGGTATCAGGCCTTTGTTTTTTCCGGAGGACGTTACTTGGGAACGCTATCGCCGAATCTCATGGATTCCCGCGCTGATGGCTCATTCCTAGGCGAGGTCAAGTTCCAAAACGATGGCACCTTCACCGCAGACTTTGCCCGCTACACGCCCAATGATCCCCTCTGTTGCCCCAGTCGCATCAGTACTGTCACCTATCGCCTCGAAGGGGGACTCCTACCCCTGCCGCGCTTGGTGCCTGTGGCGGTTTCCACACAAGCAACAGCAAATAACCCTCCCTCCCAACCCCCAGAACTGAGCCTCAGCGGTCAACGCTGGCGTCTCAGACGCATTGGCAATCAAGCCGTACCAGTGGATACCGCCTTTATTGAGTTTGATAGTGCTAACCGCCGTGCCAATGGTTTTACGGGCTGTAATAGCTTTAATGGTGGCTACACCGCCAACGGCCCGCGGCTGCTTTTTGCCCCCTTAGCCACCACCCAACGCCTCTGCGGCCAAGAACCCCTTCAGAGTGTGGAAACCCAGATGCTACAGGGGCTAAGTCGCACCAATCGCTACCGCGTTCAAGGAAATACGCTGCAACTCTTTGAGGGCAATCGCCTGCTATTAACCTTTGAAGCGGGTGCGACGGAAAGTCCCCTCAGTGGCCGCTGGCAACTGCAGCGCCTAGCCAATATGCCGATGCCACCGCGCAATCCCATGAATACGGCGTTTATTGAGTTTGATAGCAATGCCCAGCGAGCAACGGGCTTTAGTGGCTGCAATAACTTTAACGGTGGTTACAGCGTCAATGGCCAGCAATTGCGGTTTTCGGCAGTGGCGACAACGCGGCGCGCCTGTATTGGCCAACGGGCACAAAGGATGGAGATGTCGTTTTTACAGACCCTTGAGCAAACGAACCGCTACCGCATTGAGGGAAATACATTGACGTTCTATGATGGCGATCGCCCCCTTGCGATGTTTCAGCGAACACCCTAGGGAAGATCTGCAATCTTAGTGACTCTTCATGACCGAGAAACCTCGTCCCCGCAAAAAAAACCGACCGACCGCGACCCGCCCTCCTCGCCCCCAGCGACGCACCCCAGCTCAACCAATTCGGAAAGCACCCCCAACTGCCGAGGATGTCCCCGAACTCCTCTATGGTCGCCATGCCGTGCTCTCAGCCCTTGAAAGTGGCCGTCCCTGCAACCGTATTTGGGTGATTCCCTCGCTGCGCTATGATCCACGCTTTCATCAACGCTTGAATGAAGCTAAACAGCAAGGAGCGATCATTGATACTGTAACCCCCGAACGCCTCGATCAACTGTGCCAAGGGGGGCGCCATCAGGGGATTGCCCTTCAGGTGGCTGCCTATCACTACTGGTCTCTTGAGGATCTCTTGGCCAAGGCCGCAACCGTGAATCAACCCGTTCTTCTAGCGGCAGATGGCATTATGGATCCGCAAAATCTCGGTGCCATGATCCGCACCGCAGAAGCACTGGGCATGCAAGGAATGATTATTCCTCAACGGCGAGCCGTGGGCATTACTGCAACAGTGGCCAAAGCCGCTGCAGGGGCGCTGGAGTATTTACCGGTGGCACGGGTGATTAACCTCAATCAAGCCCTTGAAACCCTGAAGGCGGCGGGCTATTGGATCTATGGCCTCTCGGAACGTGGCGCGGTGCCCCTACCGAAAATTACCTTCGATCGCCCCACGGTCGTTGTCGTTGGCAGTGAAGGGGAAGGGATTAGCCTACAAACCCAAAAACACTGCGATGAGATTGTCGCTATTCCCCTAGCGGGGCGCACCAATAGCCTCAATGCATCAGTGGCAGTCGGTATTGCCCTCTACGAGATCAGTTGTCAGCGATCGCCCGCTTGGGATTTGACCCAAGCATCAGAGGCCTAGGAAACCGCTACCACAGACCGCAGGGCAAAAATTTTATTGAGAACCGCCTCGACCACCTTGTCGGGAGTGGAGGCACCGGACGTAATGCCAATGGTGATTGGGCGATCGGGCAGCCAGTTCTCGGTAACGGTGAGAGCGTGATGCAGCGGTTTGTGTTCAATGCGATTCCCCGGCCCAATGCGATCGGCAGAATCAATGTGGTAGGAAGGAATCCCATGTTCAATGGCAATTTCTTGAAGGTGGGTGGTATTCGAGGAGTTGTAGCCACCGATTACCACCATCAGATCTAAGGGTTCCTTGACCAAGTTCAGCATCGCATCTTGGCGTTCTTGGGTGGCATCGCAGATGGTATTGAAGCTCATGAAGTGCTCATTGAGGCGATCGGGACCATACTTTTGGATCATCGTGCGTTCAAAGAGTTTGCCAATTTGTTCGGTTTCCCCCTTGAGCATCGTTGTTTGATTGGCAATGCCGACCCGCACCAGATCGCGATCGGGGTCAAAGCCCGCAGAACAGGCCTTGGCAAACTTGGCCATGAAGGCCTCGCGATCGCCCCCTTTGAGGATGTAATCGCAGACATAGCGGGCTTCTTCGAGGTTGAGCACAATCAAATAGGTGCCCGCAAAGGAACTGGTGGCGATCGTTTCTTCGTGGTTGTACTTACCGTGAATGATCGAGGTGAAATTGACCTTTTTGTGCTTTTCAACACTGTGCCACACCTTCGACACCCACGGGCAAGTGGTATCGACAATCGTGCAGCCCCGCTCATTCAGCAGTTGCATTTCTTGGACACTGGCACCAAAAGCGGGCAAAATCACCACATCCCCTTGGCGCACCTCACTAAAGTCCTTTGCCCCATTGACCACCGGAATAAATTCCACGGCCATTTGCCGCAGGCGCTCATTCACCGAGGGATTGTGGATAATTTCATTCGTGATCCAGATGCGCTCGGTGGGAAAGTGGGTGCGGGTTTCATAGGCCAAGGCAACGGCACGTTCTACCCCCCAACAAAAGCCAAAGGCCTCCGCCAAGCGAATCGTTACATCCCCCTGTTGCCAGCGATAGCCATTGGCGCGGATTTGTTGAATCAGCGAACTTTGATACTCCCCTTGCAGCTGCTGGTTTACTTCCTCACCGTGACCAAAGCCTTTGCGGTGGTAGTTTTCGGAACTGTGTAGCGATCGCTTGAATGCGCGGGTATCCATTGGTTTTCCTCTGAAGCAATCTGTATGGTATTTTGACACACTCTATAGCGCAATCATGGGGCTAACTCCCCGTTGTGCCAACTCCTGTACCGTTTCTCGCGCCCAGCGATCGGCGGCCAAAATGTCCTCTAGGGTAGGGTTGTTAATGTTTTGGGCAGAGTAGCGATCGCAGGTCATCTCAATCAGGCGGGGAATCTCAAGGAACGAAATCGCCTCGGCAATAAAGAGCGCCACCGCCTGTTCATTGGCAGCATTCAGGACTGCCGGCATGGCTCCCCCAGCGCGACCCGCCGCATAGGCCAGCCCCATACAGGGATACTTTTGGTGATCCGGCGATCGAAAGGTTAAATCCCCCGCCTTCACCAGATCCAGTGCCGACCAATTCGTGGGAATTCGCTCTGGCCACGAGAGGGCATACAACAGCGGCAACCGCATATCTGGCCAGCCCAACTGCGCCAGCACGGAGGTATCCTGCAACTCAATCAGCGAGTGGATAATGCTTTGGGGATGGATCACAATCTCGATATTGTCGTAGTCCATGCCAAAGAGGTAGTGGGCTTCAATCACCTCTAGGCCTTTATTCATCAGGGTTGCCGAGTCCACAGTAATTTTGGGTCCCATTGACCAGTTGGGGTGTTTGAGGGCATCGGCCACCGTCACTTGCGAGAGTTTCTCCACCGGCCAATCACGAAAAGCGCCTCCGGAAGCAGTGAGAATAATTTTCCGCAGTCCTCCCTCGGGTACCCCCTGCAAACACTGAAAAATCGCCGAGTGCTCAGAATCAGCGGGCAAGAGCTTGACACCGTACTCCTGAAGCAGCGGCAAAACCACGGGCGCACCGGCAATCAGCGTTTCCTTATTGGCCAAGGCAATATCTTTACCCGCTTTAATGGCGGCGATCGTCGGCACCAGACCGGCACAACCAACAATGCCGGTGACCACAACATCGGCATCCCCATAGGCCGCTACCGTCGCAATACCGCATTCCCCCGCCACCAGTTGTGGTTTTTGGGGCAGATCGGCCAGTGCCGCCTCTAACTCTGGCAGTTGCTTGGGATCGGCAATACTGACAATCTCCGGCTGAAATTGGCGAATTTGCGGAATCAGTCGCTCCAAGTTGCGCCCGGCAGCAAGGCCAACAATACGAAAGCGATCGGGATATTGGGCAACAATGTCAAGGGTTTGGGTACCAATGGAGCCAGTGGAGCCAAGGAGGGTGAGTGCCTTCACAGTTTTTGGGGGAGGGTCAGTGGACACCTTAATATCTACCGCAGGAGGGGACACAAGGCAAACCCATACCTATTCCGTTGAGAATAGCAAGAGGCGTTTCTCTAGTCTTTCCCAGTCATGGTGTTACCCCTTTTCCAACTGGTGCAGCAACTAAATCATAAAAAGGCCGAATTTCTCAGCTATGACACCGCCCTAGCTCAGGTGCGACAGGCCTATCAACAGGCTCTCAAGACATGGCAGCAGCAAACCATTGCCGACATCACCGCTGCCATTGATCCGCAGATCCCAGATTGGGGGGCACGTCCTATTGAACCATGGCATCAGGGGTGGCGCATTCCCTTGGGGGTACAGTGGCCCCATCGTCAGGCGGCGCGGGAGTGGGCAATGACTCAACTCATGGATGTCACCACTGTGGCGGTGGATGGTTCCCAGATTGTGCCCAGTGAAGAGCTATTTTTGCCCGTGGGTGTGGTACAGGCGGGGTGGTTTCTCAATCCCCATCGGCGCGATCGCCCCTACGCCAAGGAAATTGTCCTTGAACTAATTACACCAGCGGAACTGCGCCAAGCGGAAGAACAGTTGCGACAGCCGCAAATTTATCGCTTCCACGAACGCTATATCCACCTGCGCCGCTTTGAACTGGAACTAAAAACCCTTCGGGAGCGCATGGCCGAGGTAACCGCACCCGCATTGCTATTGTTTGATGGCTCCTTTGTGGCCACGTTTGCCGAGTCCTATGCCCCCGAGTGGCAGAGGCGATATGTGGCGGCACTGTGCCAAACCCTTGCCGCGAGCCGGCAACACCAGATTCCCTTGGTGGCCTATATTGATAGCTCTCAGGCACGGGATTTGGTGACCCTTTTAGGACATCTGGAGCAGCTGGCGCCGAGTCCCCACCTCTCGGATGCCCAACTGTTGAGCACGGTGTTGACCCAATGGGGCGATCGCTCCCCTGTGTTTATCTGCGATCGCGGCGGCATCCTTGAAAATTACGGTGCTTGGGCCAAGGGCATTGGCTTTTGCTACCTCAAGGCCCATCAAGGCTATCCCGTGCGCCTCGAACTCCCTCTCTGGCTCTACGAAGCGGGCTTACTGGATCAGGTGATTCGCTGGCTCTGCGGGGAGCTGATTACCGGTCAAGGCTATCCCTATGCCCTTGAAGCTGCCGATCAATTGGCCGTTCTCCAAGGGAGCGATCGCCAAGCCTTCCTCAAGCAATTGCAAGTCTGGGCAGAGGGCGTCGGCATGGAACTGCGCTTTAGTCGCAAATGGGTGAGTAAGCAGCAGCGGCGTTAGCTCTATTGGGACGAATTTTGCAGCGCCTTCAGTGCCTGTTCCAATTCCCCTTGCGACCTCGGCATCCAGTCTTTGCCCCGCAATCGCCGCAACATTTCTAGGGCTTCCTCACGGGTTTGACCAGTATTTTGTTGGTGCCGTTGCCAGAAGTCGTCCCACCAGCCGGGGGGTTCCTGCTTGCTGCCTGTGTATTCCGTGGGGCGCCCAGTGTCACCATCAATCACGAGGCTGCCGACATAATCGGCATTGCTATAGACCTTGGCAATTTGATCATGGATGTGGCGCATATCTTCGGCAGCAACAACGCCATTATCGGTGGCTTTATAAAATTGCACCGTGACGCGGATGGGGAAGCGGGGATCCCGCTCGATCGGCAGGTTATCAATTTCAGTGAAGGGGCCTTCCACCTTGCCATAACTAATGACTGCCGCCTCGACATTGGAGCGACCAGCGCTAGGTGCTGCCTCCATGAGGGCGGGGGCGGGCATCGAGAAAGGGGGCATAACCGATCGGGGCCGAGGGGCTTGCTTCAGGGGCACTTGGATCAGCATCACCATATTCATTCCTGCTGCCTCCGCTTGGGCAGAGGTGATCTCGCCACCGCCGCTTCTCACTCCAAAATCACTGGCGCGTTGTCCCACTAGGCTCGCCCGTTCGCCATTCTTATTGAAAAATAATCGCTGTCCCCACGTCCTGCCGGCTTCAAAGGCATCCCGCTTGTTGTCAATAACGGTGGCACTGGTACCTTGGCGCGTGACCAAAATGGCTAAGACGGCTGGGTTCTTTTCATAGCTTTGGTAGTTAAACAGCACAGGGTTAAAGGTGGCTTCCCCTTGGGAGGGAATGGGTAGGAAACAGGCTTGGGCACTGACGAGGACATGGCTATCGCGATCGGCCAAAAGGGAGCGACGATTTCCTGCCCACGATCGCGGGTTGTGGAGATACTTGCGGAAGTTACCAAGAAATTCCTTGAGGTTGACCCGTTGGAGTGGCTTGCCCTTTTCATTGCCCACAAGGATAAAGAAGCGCTCAAGGGGAATATCCGCTGTGCGATCGCTAAAATTGGGAAAGCGAATCACGGGCATCAGACTCAGTTCATAACCCTTGGTGCGTGGGTTGTACTGCTGAATTTGAATCGTCATGTCACTGATATTAGGGCCGACGGCAGAGTTGTGGTAGCGAGCGGTGTCCTCCCATGTGATGTCAAGAATGTTCAAACCATATTGCTCGGCAAGCCGCCGCGCTTCTGAGTTGTGGATCATACTGCGGGTGCGCTCAATGACTTGGCGATAGCGATCATAATCAGCCACAGAAACGCGCGGTGGCGGTTCAGGTTTAGAGAGTGGCGAGGGGTTTGATTCAATTCCCCAATTGGGTTGACCTTGGGCAGCGGACATAAAGTTTTCTCCTGGGGAGAGCAACTTCCCCGCTAAAAGGGTACCGAGAGCGAGTAAACCAATGAGGCCAAGGGAGAGTTTGAGGGGCACAGCCATAGTAGCGTTCTGAATCCTACCCTCTAGCCTAGTCAAGGAGACTGAAAATCCTGCCATGGTTTCACTTTTTGCAACAGGGTTTTAGGATCAAAAAGCATCCTTGCCCGCAAATTGCCTGTGTTATCCGCTGCTGAAATTCGCGATCGCGCCACCCACCTCAAATCAACACTTCCCCCCCATGTCCGCCTGATTGCCGTGAGTAAGTTTATGCCAGCGGCCGCGATTCGGGCTGCCTACGAAGCTGGCATTCGGGATTTTGGCGAAAGTCGCGTCCAGGAAGCAGCCAGCAAACGCGCTGAATTGGCTGACCTCACGGATATTACTTGGCATCTCATTGGCCACCTGCAAACCAATAAAGTGCGGCAGGCGCTGCAACTCTTTGACTGGATCCACACCGTTGACCGCTGGAAATTAGCCGAGCGCATCAATGCCATTCTTAGGGAAACCGACACTCCCAGTCCCCACTGTCTATTGCAGGTGAAGCTGCGCCCCGATCCCCAAAAACACGGCTGGGAAAGATCCGAACTGGAAGCAGCCCTGCCCCAACTCGATGCCCTCTCCCATCTGCGCTGCTGTGGCCTAATGACGATTCTGCCCTTGGGGTTGCCTCCCGCAGAACAATTGCAAGTCTTTCAGGAATTGCGGGCTTGGGGCGAGGAACTGCGTACAAAACCGTGGCAGCAGCTGCAGTGGCAGGAGTATTCCATGGGTATGACGCAGGACTATCCCCTTGCGGTACAGGCCGGGGCAACCATGGTGCGCATTGGCACGGCGATTTTTGGCGATCGCCAAGCAACGCTAGAAATTCACCACGAGTAATGTCCTTGGAAGGGGTTGGTTCGGGAATCATCGCCGGTGGCGGAAAGAGGGGACTGCCCGGCGACCAAAGTTCAACGCTATCGCAGTGCTGATCGTAGTACTCAGGATCAGTGGTGACCCGCACCGCTTGGGGTAGGCCGGGGGCAAGGTAGGCCACATCTTTGCTACCAAGGCCAATTTTGACGGTGACGCCCGGCGGCAGTAGGTGGGGTTGCTCAAGCAGCGATCGCAAGTCGGCCAAGGTATAGGCGGGTTCAGACTGGGGCGGTAGGCTCAAGTCCAAATCAGGGACGGGATCGAGATCAACCGTAGCCGTAGGCGAGGTGGCGGCCATGTCGGAATTCATGCCCGCGGGCGATCGCCAGTGCTTCCTCGGGTGCCAGCTTCCAGTTGGGCGAAAGCGGAATCACCCCCCCACAGTAGGGACACGTCATCGTTCGCGCCCAGAGGAAATTTGTTGGGATAGCATTTGGGTTGGGTTCGTTAGGAAAGTAAGGTAATAGTCTCTCTTCCCGTCGCTTGAGAAATTCATTTTTGAGGCGGTTAAATTCCTCTAAGAGAGCTTTGCCATATTTGGCAGGCCATTCGTAGGTGGCTTTTTGAACCAGAACAGCTACTCGTCGGGCAGAGTCAATTTTTCGTCTAGTTGCAACAGGATCGCAGCGCGAGGCCAACGAATTGATGGAGAGCGAGCGGGGAAGCGTCAGAAAAGAGAGAGTTGAGTCGCAGGACGGTATAGACACCAGAAAGACTTCATCGCGCCGATGCTGTTTTCAGGATATTTGAATGCGGTAGGGTTTGTGAGCTGGCTGAGTCAGTACTGTTTGCCAGCGTTAGAGAAACGTTCCCTGTTGATGATGGATAATGCACCGATTCATCCGAAAGGGGCGATTCAGGCAGTGGTGAAAGCGGCGGGTCACGAGGTGTTATTTTTACCGAAATACTCTCCTGATTTGAATGTGATTGAGCACGACCTCAGTGTGTTGAAGCGAGCGCGGAGGTATGCAGGGTCAAACAGTTCGATTGATGAGGTGATGCGCAAGTATTGTGCTGGATGATATCTCATGCTTTATTGGAATAGCTATAGGTTCACTTCAATAATTTGCGGCCGATCCCCTGCTGTAGAAGTGGAAAAGTTGACGACAACCCCTACAGGAATTTTGAGGGTTTCCATATACTTCTTGACTTGCTTGACTTCCTTATCGCCAATGTTCTGAACAGCCTTGAGTTCAACGACTACAACCGCTTGGCCATCGTCACGCACAATGAGATCGGGAATGGCCTCCCCCACAAAATAACCGTGAAAGAAAATCGGTACCTTGCGTTGTTCTTCGTACTCAATTTGCCGTTCCCGCAGGGCAACCTCAAAAGCTTTTTGATAGATGGCTTCGCTGAAACCACTGCCTAATTCTTGGAAGATGTCTTGGGCAATCTCCTGAATAAGCTGGATCCAGTGTCTCATAGGGACGTAGCGTGCTGACGGTACCAAGCAATTGTACGTTCTAAGCCTTCTTTGAGGGGAATTTGGGCACGAAACCCAAAGGCCTCTTTTGCCTTAGTGGTATCTAGGCAGCGGCGGGGTTGACCATTGGGCTTATCGGTTTGCCATTCAATCTGGCCTTGAAAGTCCATCAGGTCGCAGATGAGTTCAACTAAATTCTTAATGGTGATTTCTTCACCCGTACCGAGGTTAATCGGATCAGGATGATCGTAGGCTTGGGTGGCCATGACAATCCCACGGGCAGCATCTTCAACATAGAGAAATTCGCGGCTAGGGCTGCCATCCCCCCACACGGGAATCACCCTCTCCCCCTGTTGCTGAGCAATGTAAACTTTGCGAATTAAAGCAGGAATCACATGGGAACTCAGGGGGTCAAAGTTATCCCCCGGCCCATAAAGATTCACGGGCAAGAGATAGATACCATTAAAGCCATACTGCTGCCGATAGGCTTGCAATTGCACGAGAAGGGCTTTTTTAGCAATGCCGTAGGGGGCATTGGTTTCTTCGGGGTAGCCGTTCCAAAGATCGCTTTCTTTGAAGGGAACAGGGGTAAATTTGGGATAGGCGCAAATCGTCCCCACACAGACGAATTTCTCGACTCCCGCGCGATAGGCACAATCAATGAGTTGTGCCCCCATCATCAGGTTGTCATAAAAAAGTTCAGCGGGCTTGACTTGATTGAGGCCAATTCCCCCCACATGGGCAGCAAGGTGAATGATAATATCTTGGTTTTGAACGACGGCTTGGCAAGCAGAGAGTTGGCGTAGGTCGTAGTCGCGCGATCGCACCACTGTGATTTGCTCAGGCACTGCCCCGGCGTTTTGCAACTGCGCCACCACTTGGCGTCCCAAAAATCCCGCCCCACCGGTGACAAGAATCCTTTTTTTACTGAGATCCATCACTAGTCTGCCTTACTGATAAACTGCCGCTGGGCAATGAGATCCAGCACGGTGTCGGAGGTGGTTTTGGGGGTTGTTCCTTGAATCCCCACCGCATGGAGATCCGCTTCCACCATCAACGCCACCAGTTCCGGAAAGGTAACCGAGGGCTGCCAGCCCAAAACGGTTTTGGCTTTGGTTGGATCCCCCAAGAGTAAATCCACCTCTGTGGGACGCAAATAACGGGGGTCAAATTCCACATAGTCCTGCCAGTTGAGACCGACATGACCAAAGGCGAGTTCTAAAAATTCCCGCACGGAGTGGGTTTCGCCTGTGGCCACCACATAGTCATCGGGTTGCTCCTGTTGCAGCATCAGCCACATGGCACGCACATAGTCCTTGGCGTAGCCCCAATCTCGCTTCGCTTCTAGGTTCCCCAAATACAGCTTGTTTTGCTGGCCAGCCACAATGCGGGCAACGGCACGGGTAATTTTGCGGGTCACGAATGTTTCACCGCGCCGCGGGGAGTTATGGATCCAGCCTTGGCCAATACCGGCATGAAAGGTGCCAGAGGTGGTTGCCAAATCGAATACCCATCCTTCATGGGCGATCGCGTGGGCTTTAATGACTTCGTCCTTGGGTTTACAGAGATGCTGTCCCGATTGGGTGGTCTGGGGACTGTTCAAATTCAGCTTGTAGTAGGTGCGATCGCCCCGTTCTTCGAGGCCAAGGGTAATACGCTGCTCCAAGGTGGTGCTCACCAACCAATAGAGGCCTGCCGCCAATACGGGTGAAGCCGTGCAAAAGCCCTGAAATTCATAGGTACAAGGGGTAGTGCGCAAACCATCCCCAGCGTTAAAGCCCTCAAGAAACGCCAAGCGAGCCGCATGATCAGCGTTGAGAATGCGTTGGGGAATCCGCTTGTGACCCTCACGGGTATAGATTTGGGGGTAGAGGTAGCGGCCATAGTCGCAATTGCCATTGAGATGCAGTTGGGTCACAGGCTGAGCGTTTGGGAAGCTGCTCGCAGCAGTGTACTCACTGGTATATCCTGCGGCAACTTTTCGCCATGTGGCACTGACCCGCGCCAATAATTCTGGGTTTTGGCTAGCGACTTTCACTTTACCGTCAGGGGTAAGATGCCCCTCTGCAACTAGAATCCCGAGGAGCCAAGCTTCGCTGGGGCTGACATCCACTTGCTCTGTAGGGGGGGGCAGATCAATGAGGGCAAGGCGATCGCCCACCTGAACCTGCTGTGTCTCCTTCGCACAGGGCGTTTCCCTATCGAGGACAAAAACTTGATGATCAGCAGTTGTTTCGTAGAGAGCCGCCCGTGCCATGATCCGATGAACGGTTTTATCGCCGCCATTCCAAGTGGCCGTCATGCAGGTCACACTGGTCCAGCCTTGGGCATCCCAGACCTCAAAGCGATCCTCGGGTGCCAAGTCGGTTGTGTAGCGCTTACCATGCTTCGGATCCGTGCGATGGGGAACAACATCGGCAATGGGCAGAATATCCATCAGTCCCCGCCGCCGCAGAATCACTGGTGTGGTGCCAGTCACACACTCGTGGTTAAAGAGAATCCCATTACAGGCAAAAAGATTATAGGCCTCGCGATAATTCACCGTTTGCCAGTGGGCATAGACCTTGGCACAGGCATAGGGACTGCGGGGATAAAAGGGGGTCGTTTCCCGCTGCGGCACTTCCTGCACAAGGCCAAACATCTCCGAGGAACCCGCTTGGTAAAACTTCACCTGTTTGCCCGTGCGCTCTTGGTATTCGCGAATCGCCTCTAGGAGTCGCAGCGTCCCCATGGCCACCGTTTCGACGGTGTATTGCGGCGCATCAAAGCTCACCCGCACATGGGATTGCGCTCCCAAATTGTAAATTTCATCGGGCTGGCTCAGTTCTAAAATCCGCCGTAGGGTACCGCCATCGGTGAGATCGCCATAGTGCAGGCGCAGGGCCGCCCCCTCTTGGTGGGGGTCAACGTAAATGTGGTCAATGCGATCGGTGTTAAATGTGGAGGTGCGGCGAATAATGCCGTGGACTTCATAGCCCTTCTCAAGGAGTAGCTCACTCAGATAAGACCCATCTTGACCCGTGATGCCGGTAATTAATGCCCGCTTGCGATCGCCCATCCTTTATTGCCTTGCGCCTAAACGTGTTTGTTCTGGATAGCCCACAGCCCGCTTTAATGCGGCTAGGGAGCGATTATAGTTCAAAATGGCAGCAAGAAGGTTCCCTTGGGCTTGGGTCAAATTCGTTTCGGCATTGGTGACTTCTTGTTGCGTTCCTACCCCCGCTTGAAAACGCAGCCGAGCGAGGCGCAGCCCTTCAGTGGCTTGGGTAACCGCTGTCCGTGCTGTAGCAATGTTTTTCTCATTGGCTCTGAGATTGGTGTAGGCTGTTTCCACCTCTAGGCGGATGATGTTTTTCTGATTGGCATATTGTTCCTCAGCGGTTGCTGCAAGGGCTTCTTGGCGAGCCGCACTGGCGCGGGCATTGCCGCCATCAAAGAGGGCTAATTGCATTTGCAGTCCTACGCCATAGCCAAAACGAGGTGCCAGATCATCCGTGACCTTGTCCAGCAGATTGCCACTGGCAAAGAGACTCAGTTGGGGACGGGTAGCCGCCAATACTACCTGACGATTGTTCAGGGCAATCGTGCGCTGTAGCAGCCGCTGCTCTAGCTCAACACGGTTCTGATAAGCAAGGAGAATACTATCCTCAAGGGAAAGTGACCATTCTTCAGCGGGTTCAACGCGGTCAGCGATCGCCACATCCGCCGTCTGATTCACATTCAATCGCTGCGCCAACTGTCGCCGAGTGGTGATTTCCAAATGGCGCGCTTGGCTCAAGTTTTGTTGGGCATTGGCAAGGTTCACCTCGGCAGTTAACACATCCAATAGAGTGCCAATCCCGGCTTGCTCAAAGGCTTTAGCATCCCGCAGAGTCACTTGGGCGTTGGTTACCGCCGCTTCAGCAATTTGCACCTGTACCTTTGCCTGTTGTGCCAAGTAATAGTCATTGGTTACCTCAAGGATCAGTTGCTGGCGTTGACGCTGTACCTCCAGTTCACTGAAGCGCACTTGGTTGCGAGCTGCTGCAATGGCCGCCGATCGCCCGCCCCCCGCAAACAACGTATAGTTCATCACTAGGACTGCATTCGATGTTGCCCCACTCGTCGCCCCAAAAAGATTGGTGAAAAAGTTCGTAAAGTTGAGTTGATTTACTGGTGCAAGGGTAATGGGAGTGAAGTTGGAGGGGGTAGCCGCCTGACTGGCACTATTTTGCAGTTGTTGCAGTTGCTGTTGCAGCTCAAGGTTTTGCTGATCCGAAAACGCCGTGAGTTGGGGGCCTTGAAATCGCTGTTGTAGTCGTTGCACCTGAGTATTCAAAATACTGCTGGCGGCCAGTTGCTGCGTGAGAAGCTGTTGCTGCGCCTGTTGCTGTTGCTGCTGTTGCAAGGAGAGCTGCTGCTGAAAGTTGAGGGGCAGGTAGGCAGGCTGGCCACCGGGGGAGGTATTTTGGCCAATGCTGGCTTGAAACGCAAGGGTGGGATAAAGCTGTGCTTGCACCTGTCGCAGTTGTGCCCGTGCCCGTTGTAGTTGTAGCTCACTAATCTGTAGGCCAATGTTATTGCGAATCGCCACCTCAATCGCTTGCTCGAGGGTGAGGGGTTGCTTGAGATCAATGTTGAACGTTTCAGGAAGCGCCAGTTTATTGGGATTGGGGTTGAGGGGCGTAAGGACATCCGAGGCTGGCGTTTGGGAAGATGCCTGTGCCACTGGAGTCGTGGTGGGTGTAGCTTGAACCGAGCTAGACAGCGTCACGGGGGCGATCGCGAGGAGTCCGGCCATCAGCATTGTCTTGGGATTCAAGGCAAGAGCATTCATCATGAGGACTTAGACGCACAACCTACTCAACTCAGCCCCTAGAGGAATTCGCCTAAGCACCGCTAAAGCTTGCCAGCATCCAGCCATGTGCTTCACTCCCACAACACACCCATTCTGCAAAACTCTAGCATGGATTCTCGATTGCGATCGCCCCCTAGAGCAACAGCCGCAGACCACGAGGATTGAAAAGGGGGAGAAAACTGATCTACAATAAGGAACCCTCAAAAAGGAGAGGTGGCTGAGTGGTCGAAAGCGGCAGATTGCTAATCTGTTGATAGGCAGGTAACTCCTATCCGAGGGTTCGAATCCCTCCCTCTCCGTTGAAGAAAAGATCATCCAACCCATTGCGGAGACTGAATCTTGTTGCAAGTCTAACTCCAGTTGGAAGCGGCCAAGGTCAGGGGATAATAAAGGCACATGACCTCTTTGGGATGAGACAATGGCCAGCGACTTAGCAATGACAATTCTCCCCGGTATGACCGTGAAGGTCACCAATCCCAACGATACCTACTACCAATTTCAGGGGATTGTACAGCGGGTTACAGATGGCAAAGTGGCAGTGCTCTTTGAAGGCGGGAACTGGGATAAATTGGTTACGTTTCAGCTCAGTGAGCTAGAGCCAGTGGTGACCACGCCCAAAGGAAAAGCGAAAGCGAAAAAGTAAACGATGGCGCGGCGATCGCCTCCCCCCCAGCCCTTTGCGGAAATTATCCAGACAGCAACGGATCACTGCATTGCCCAGTGCCACGAACCCGCTAGCCTCGACTTTCCCGTGGTGCCCGCCTTGGGTAGTTGGGTGCGGATTCCTGAAGGCGATCGCGTCATTTATGGCGTTGTTGCTTATGTAGTAACGGCTCCCATTGACACCATTCACCGTGCCACCGCCTTGGGGCTATCCCTAGAGCAACTACGGCAAGAGCAGCCCCATATTTTTGCCATGTTGAAAACTGAGATCACGATCGCCATCACTGGCTTTCAGGAACAGGAACGCTTTTATCACCATTTGCCCCCCCGCCCACCCCAAATGCACCAGCAGGTCTATGGCTGTCCTGTTGAGGAAGTGATTGCCTTCAGTGGTACATTGACCTTTTTGCGAACACTGTTGACCCTGCGGTATGGTCCTGGGGATGCCTTGGTGGCGGCAACGCTGCGTTCCTTGTATCAACTCCGCCAGCGCGATCGCCAGTGGCTGGTGCAGGCAGCCCAATACCTGAACCGACTCCTCAAGGATGACTACGATCGCCTGCGGGGCATTATCGAGCAGTTATGATAGCGGGCAAAACAAAAGCAATCACCATCCCCAGCAAAATAACAATTTCTAGACCCAACAACACTTGATTGGAAGGCTTGAGCCTACCGCCACGCCACCAGTTCCCGATCCGCCGCTCCTCTGGAATGAAAAGCGAGGAGTGCCAAAATCGCGATCGCCCCATGGGCAAGGCGCAGCAGAAGGGGTTGATAGGGAATCGGTTTGGCCATCGTTATTGACGAGCGGGATGTAATTGCTTGACGAGGCGATCGTACTGCTGCGTTTCCGCCCAATCTAGAATTTCCCGTGCCCGCAGCACCGGTAGTGGGTGAGTCAGTTGACTGGCCTGCAATTCCTTGAAAAGGTTGTACCAACCCCGATCAGCGGCCTCATAGTCACGTGCTTGGGCAATGAAGGCATCGAGATTCAGGCGATCGCTCCACTGGGGCGAGCCACCACAGAGTTTCATCAGCACCGAGGCCACAACCCGCGGGTCTTGGGTCACCAACAAGGCCGCGCGATCGCAGGTGAGTTCAGCACAGCGCAACCAATGCATCAATTGGGTTTGCAGTCCTTGCGCCAAGAGCAAGCCCCAAGGGGAGAGTTGACTGGTGGCAAACAGCAGCAGGTTGGCGATCGTCAGATACACGCCATGCTCGCACTTGAGATGTCCCAACTCGTGCGCCAGTACCGCCTGCAATTCCTTGGGTGTCAGCAATTCCACAAGGGAGGAGTGCAGTACCACAAAGGGCTGCTTGCCCCGCATGGCAAAGGTATAGGCATTGGGGACAGGATGCTGTTTCAGATACAGTTGGGGTGGCTCTAGGCCTAAAATACGGCAAGCCTCGATATGAAGCCCGTAAATGTCTGGAAGTTGCTGTTCACTTAGGCGCAGACTGCTGCCAATATTTTCAAGATAAAAGGCCTGCTCCGCCACCGAACCTAGGAGCGATCGCACGAGAAGATCTAACCCCGGCAGTTGTTGGAGGGCTTGGGTGGCCTCGCGATCGCGGGGATGACGAAACTGATCAGCCCTCAGGCTGGAATACGCTGGAACAGGCATGAAATCGTGATTTTTACTTTGACCCCTCTACTGCCAATTTTAAGGTATGGCACAGGTTTCTCGCATCCCTGCCAAAACGTTCGGCGGTGTTGGGCATGATCTGCGACCTGAGACCAAAAAAAGCTACGGCAAGTGCACCCATCGCTTGCTCCTAGATTAGGTGCTCACCTTTACCGTAGCCTTCTTTAGTCAAGGGAGTTTTAGTTAAAAGGCGTCATCCTCCTCTTCCTCCCCATAGTCATCGTCCTCGTCTAGGAGTTCGTCCTCTTCATCGTCAGCATCACTACTGGCGAATTCAAAATCGCGAGTCCGTCCAGTGATTTTTTCAATCACGTGGGGCGCCGTTTCATCGTCAATGAGGACATCCTCACCGAGGTCAGCGGTCACATTGACCGTCATTGAGGGGGGTTCGGGTTCAGGGCTGATAACGTGGGTTTGACCCAAGCGATCTTCACCCTCTTCCCACTCTTCGTCGCCGTTGCTACTTTCCTCGTAGCTGTTGAAGCCGGTGCCCGCTGGGATGAGACGGCCAATGATGACGTTTTCCTTGAGTCCCCGCAGCCAATCGGACTTGCCTTCAATGGCTGCTTCCGTGAGTACCCGTGTTGTCTCTTGGAAACTGGCGGCTGAAATAAAGCTATCGGTATTCAGCGAAGCCTTGGTAATCCCCAAGAGGACAGGGGTATATTGGGCAGGTGCACCACCGGTGAGTGCCATGGGTTCGTTGGCTTGCTCCGCTTGGCGCAGACTCATGAGTTCCCCAGAGAGAACGATTGTATCGCCGGCATCATCAATCCGTACTTTCGAGGTCATCTGGCGGACGACCACCTCAATGTGTTTATCGGCAATCTCAATCCCTTGGGTGAGATACACCGACTGCACCTCATTGACCAAGAAGGATTGCACCTTCTCAAGGCTAATTTGGGCGGCTTTGAGCAACCCTTGGGGTTTGTAGTACTCAAAGTAAATGGAGAGGATGTCGTGGGGATCCACAGGGCCATCGGTGAGGGGGTCAGCGAGATTGACCTTTTGACCATCCACCACCAAGGGGTTTTGACCCGGCAGGACAGGGTATTCCTGAATCGTGCCATCCTCTTCAATGACTTTGATATCTACGCTGTCATCACTGTTGTAGGTGACTTGACAGGTGCCGGGGCGCACAGCCAGCACGCATTTTTCCTTAGGATGGCGCGCTTCAAGGAGTTCTTCAATCCGAGGTAACCCCTGAATAATGTCCCCCGTTTTCGCCCGCTCAAACACCAACAGGGCGAGGTTATCCCCGCGCTGCACAAGGTCACCGTCCTCAATTTGCAGCACTGCCCCCGGCGAGACAAGGTAGGGACGAGCTAAGCGCAGGATCACGTGCTCATCGGCCACCGCCATGACCGCTGCTGTTTCTGGGGCAGTCACCCCCTTGGCCAGTTCATCGCCGGGACGCACGAGATCGCCAACTTTGACCGTGGGTTTAGCCCCGTTGGTCTCGATCCGCAGGCGATCGCTCTCAGTAACGACCAGAATACGGCGAACCGATTCCCCACTGCGCAAGATCCCCTGCACTTCACCTGCCTGCTTGGCTTTGATGTCCGTGCGGGCAATCACGGCACCGGGGCCAATGTGATCGCCATCCTTGACCAAGAGGGAAGTAAACGTACTGCCTTGGGTTTGATCGGCAGCAATGTCACGGCGAATCACCAAGGATTCCAGAATCACCAGTTGGAGGCGCTGGGCTTCTGGATCCACCTCATCCGTCACAATTTCAATGTCAGCAGCCAGTTGGGGGGCTTCGCTGCCAATTTCAAGGACTAACTGTGTCCGCAGCAGATCAACGCCATCAACGGACTTAACTCGCTCATCGTGTTTGTAGGGCAACCGCTGCACAGCCCGCAGGCGAATGGACTGTCCTGAGCTATCACTGGAGTCTTGGCTGGGTACCGATGGCTCATCAGGCACGCTAAATTCTTGAACGGGGCGCAGCAGAATCGCTGGTCCTTCGGGAGTGTCCTCCAGATAATCCACTTGCGAGAGGGTTTCGACCACAAGGCCGGGGAGTACCTCTTCACCCGGACGCGCCAACACACCATGCTTCAGCCGCGCGGCTTCCGGATCATCCACAAGGTGCAGTTCGCCGGGCTTGATAATAATTTCCCGCAGGATGTCGTTTTTCTGGATGACTTCGACGACACCGCTGTTTTGACAGAAGATGTCCTTGACAACCTCCGTCCCTGCTTCGACGTATTGGTTGTCCTCGACCATGAGCAGCGAGATGTCTTTATTGACCTCATGGGTTTCTTCGGGAATCCACAGGAGCGTCCCCCCCTTGAGGACTTCGTAGCCCTGCTTGGCTTTGCCTTTTTTGGCCACTTCAATGTCGGCATATTTGAGGATACCGCCAGTCGTGGTGTGGTAGCGATCGTCAATGAGTTCGGCCACCACTTGACCATTGGCGACTTTCGTACCGGGGGCAGCTTTCAAGGAGAAGCGCTGACCAGTGGCGGTTTCAATAATGTAATGCTCGCGTCCCTGCTGGGTTTCTTTGAGCACCTTGGCTTTATCGAGCATCACCGAGGCAGTAATAATTTCCACCTCGCGACCGCCTTTGCTGTCCTGTTGCTCAGGGAGACGCACGACACCGCCATGCTCGGTTTTCACCGTGGTTTCTGCAAGCACGGCTCCGGCTTCAATGCGATCGCCATTTTTCACCACTGGCTCCGCACCGGGGGGCAGGTTATAGACTTCCCCAGACAGTACCCAAATCAAGCCACCTTTGGGGGCAATGCGCGTTGTGGTGCCTTGGCGATCGCGCTTCTCCTCTGCTTCGAGGTTGACGAACTTCACTTGACCCGCCAAATCCGAGGCCACATCCTTGGTCACTTTCTCCGTGGACTTGCGGACACTGCGGGAGGCCTGCGCCACTTCCGCCAACAATTGACCCGCTTCAACGGTTTCACCCTCTGCCACTAGCACAATTGACCCTTGGGAGAGGTCAAATTCTTGGCTTTGCTGACCACCTTTGATCACAAGCTTGCCAGCGGTTTCGACAATAAAGGCATCATCCCCGTGACGAGTGCGGTAGGGACGTACCCGTAATTTCTTGCCGTACTCCACCGTGCCAGCAAAGGGAGCGCGTTCTTGGCGAGCCACTTCCCCCGTAAACACCCCACCGGTGTGGAATGTGCGCATGGTCAACTGTGTACCAGGTTCACCAATGGATTGAGCCGCAATAATTCCCACCGCTTCCCCCATATCCACCAGTTGGGCATGGGCAAGGCTCCAGCCGTAGCAGAGACGACACACAGAGCCAGTGGCCTCGCAGGTGAGGGGCGATCGCACCACTACTTCTTCGATACCCGCATCAACAATTTTCTTCGCTAGATCAGCAGAGATGGCTTGATTTTTGGCCACCAGCACTTCGCCCGTTTCCGGATGGCAGACATCATTGAGCACCACTCGACCCAAAAGCCGATCCTCTAGCGCCAGTACCTTATCCCCCACCGTCATACTGCGCAGCGTAATGCCCCGCTCCGTTTCACAATCCTCTTCGCGGATAATCACATCTTGAGAGACATCCACCAAGCGCCGGGTCAGGTAACCGGAGTCCGCCGTCCGCAGTGCTGTATCCACCAGTCCTTTACGCGCACCGTAGGAGGAGATAATGTACTCCGTCACCGTCAGCCCTTCGCGGAAGTTGGTTTTAATCGGCAGGTCAATGATTTCCCCTTGGGGATTGGCCATTAACCCCCGCATTCCCACCAACTGGCGCACCTGCGAGAGGTTCCCCCGTGCCCCCGAGAAGGCCATCATATACACGGAGTTGAGGACATCAGTATTACGGAAGTGCCGCACCACCTCGTTTTTCAGTTCTTCGTTGGTGGTGTTCCAAGTGTCAATCACCTTCTGGAAGCGTTCCACCTCCGTAATTTCACCCCGCGAGTAGCGCTCTTGAGCGGTTTTAATTTCCTTTTCAGCAGCTTCGAGGAGTTCCTGTTTTTTCGGGGGCACGAGCAGGTCATCAACACTGATGGAGACACCGGCGCGGGTGGCATAGCGAAAGCCAAGGTCTTTGACTTTGTCGGCCATTTCCGCTGTGCGGGCGGTGCCAAAGTTGCTAAACGACCAAGCAATTAGGTTCCGCAAGCCTTTTTTGTCAATGATGCGGTTAAAGAAAACAGGCTTTTTCTCAGTCATGGTGTTGGGGTCTCCCAAATTAACTGGCTAGGGCTTCTTGAATCGTTTGGTTGTAGATGATGCGACCGGGGGTGGTGCGGATGTATTGGGAAATCAGTTGACCGTTAGCATCCTCCTTGACCCGCCGCAGGGAATACTCCAGTAAACGGGAACCATCTTCATAGGTCGTAATCTGAGGTTCACTGGTATCACCATCGTCCACCTCACCGTCGTAGCGCACCCAGACAAAGGCATGGAGCGGCAAGTGTCCCTGTTCGTAGGCCATGACCACGTCTTGGAAGTTGGCATAGTAGCGATCGCTATAATCTGGCAGCTTCGGATTTTCTGCCGTCAAGTAATAGCAACCCAAAACCATGTCTTGGCTGGGAGTAATAATCGGCTTGCCCGTGGCCGGCGACAGAATATTATTTGAGGCTAGCATCAGCATCCGCGCCTCCGCTTGAGCCTCAATCGAGAGGGGCACGTGCACCGCCATTTGGTCACCGTCAAAGTCCGCGTTGAAGGCAGGACACACCAAGGGGTGCAGTTGAATGGCACGCCCTTCCACCAGAATCGGCTCAAAGGCCTGAATCCCCAAACGGTGGAGGGTCGGCGCCCGGTTGAGCAGCACGGGGTGACCCTCAATCACCTCCTCCAGCACATCCCAAATTTGGGGGTCATTGCGCTGGATCATCCGCTTTGCTGCCTTAATGTTGTTGACAATTTGTTGGCGAATCAAGCGGTGAATCACAAAGGGCTGGAAGAGTTCAATGGCCATTTCCCGAGGCAGGCCGCACTGGTGCATTTGCAGTTTTGGCCCCACCACAATCACCGAACGACCGGAGTAGTCCACCCGTTTCCCCAGCAGGTTTTGGCGGAAGCGACCCTGTTTCCCCTCAATAATGTCGGAAAGGGACTTCAGGGGACGGTTATTGGCGCCCACTACCGTACGACCGCGACGACCATTATCAATCAGGGCATCCACCGCCTCTTGAAGCATGCGCTTCTCATTCCGCACAATAATCTCGGGGGCGAGAATCTCTTGCAGGCGGGCAAGGCGGTTGTTGCGGTTAATGACGCGGCGGTACAGGTCATTAAGGTCAGAGGTAGCAAAACGCCCGCCATCTAGCTGCACCATTGGCCGCAGATCCGGTGGAATCACGGGAATGACCGTCAAAACCATCCACTCTGGCTTTGCTCCAGTGGCAATGAAGTTGTCAATGACCCGCAGCCGTTTGATGAGCTTGGCGCGTTTTTGCCCCTTGGAGTTGAGGATTTCCTGCCGCAGTTGGTCGGCCTCCGCTTGCAGATCTAAATTCTGAAGCAGGCGTTGAATGGCTTCAGCCCCAATACCCACCTCAATACCCTCTAGCTCCGAGTCTTCGCTGTAGATCTCTTCTTCAATTTCCTGCCACTGATCTTCGCTTAGGAGCTGCTTGTAGCTGAGACCGGGGTGATTGCCCGGATCTAGCACTACATAGGAGTTGAAATAGACAATTTGCTCTACATCCCGCAGGGGCATATCCAGCAGGATCGCCATGTAGCTGGGAATCCCCTTCAGATACCAGACATGGGTCACTGGGGCAGCCAACTTAATGTAGCCCATGCGATGGCGGCGCACCCGCGATTCGGTGACTTCAACGCCACAACGTTCGCAGACAATGCCACGATGGCGCACCCGCTTGTATTTACCGCAGTGGCACTCCCAATCCTTAGCAGGACCAAAAATCCGCTCGCAGAAGAGGCCGTCCATCTCCGGCTTGAGGGTGCGATAGTTAATGGTTTCTGGTTTAGTCACCTCGCCCACCACTTGACCGTTGGGGAGCGTGCGCTGCCCCCATTGGATGATGCGCTCCGGTGACGCGAGAGACACTTTTACATAATCAAAGCGTTGCTCGATTCTGGGCATAAACTCACAAATCCTTTGGCGGTGAATGGATCAAGGGGGCGATCGCCCCCAAACAAGCTGACTCAGTTCTGAGTGTTTAGAATGTCGTTGCCCCTTCTTTGTCGTCCGTGTCGTCGAGGGCACTGTAGTCAATTGTGGGTCGTGCCGGGGTACGGCGAGGGCTGACATCCACCATCAAATCCACCTCGGGGTCAGGTTTCATTTCGCCATCGTCATCAAAGCTGGGAATACTGGCCTTGCGCACGGAAATATCCAAGCACAGGGATTGCAGCTCCCGCATCAGCACCTTGAAGGACTCTGGCGTGCCCGGTCGTGGAATGGATTGCCCTTTAACAATGGCATTGAGGGCTTCATTGCGTCCTTGCATATCATCGGACTTGACCGTCAGCAACTCTTGGAGAATATAGGCGGCACCATAGGCCTCCAATGCCCACACCTCCATTTCGCCAAAGCGCTGACCCCCTTGCTGGGCTTTACCACCGAGGGGCTGTTGAGTAACCAAAGAGTAAGGCCCTGTGGAGCGGGCGTGGATCTTATCGTCCACCAAGTGCACGAGCTTCAGCATATAGGCCATCCCCACCGTCACTGGCCGGTCAAAGGGTTCACCGGTGCGGCCATCATAGACGACCATTTTGCCCGGATCCTCAGGATTAAAGACCCAATCTTGACCCGTGACTTCTTTGGCCTCTTGTAGCTTGGCATGGACGGTTTCGCGGGATTTTTCCTTGCCGTGCATTTCATCAAAGGGAGTAATTTTGAACCGACGACCAAGGCACTCCCCAGCCCAGCCCAGCAAACACTCATAGACTTGCCCCACATTCATCCGTGAAGGCACCCCCAAGGGATTGAGGACAATATCCACGGCGCGACCATCGGGCAGGAAGGGCATATCCTCCACCGGGAGAATGCGGGAAATAATCCCCTTATTGCCGTGGCGGCCGGCCATTTTGTCCCCCACCTGAATTTTGCGCTTCTGGGCCACATAGACCCGCACCACCATATTGGCACCGGGGGGTAGTTCATCTCCCTGCTCACGGGTAAAGACGCGCACATCGACAACGCGCCCTTTTTCACCATTGGGCACCCGCAGGGAGTTATCCCGCACATCCCGCGCCTTTTCACCAAAGATGGCACGCAGGAGTTTTTCTTCGGGGGGCTGATCCGATTCCCCTTTGGGGGTGACTTTACCAACGAGAATATCGCCCGCCTCGACAAAGGCACCGATGCGGATAATGCCGTTTTCATCCAACTGTCGCAAGGCATCCTCGGACACGTTGGGCACTTCGCGGGTAATTTCCTCTGGTCCAAGTTTGGTTTGCCGCGCCTCGATCTCGTACTTCTCAATGTGGATGGAGGTATAGACATCCTCTTGAACTAACCGCTCGCTGATCAGGATGGCGTCTTCGTAGTTGTAGCCTTCCCAAGGCATATAGGCCACAAGGATGTTTTGGCCAAGGGCTAGTTCGCCCCCCTCAGTGGCGGAGCCATCAGCAATCACCTGTCCTGCCTGCACGCGATCGCCGACAAAGACAATCGGTCGTTGATTCAAGCAAGTATCTTGGTTGGAGCGCTGGTACTTTTGCAGCGTGTAGGTCATCTCAGGGCCGTTATCGGTTTTGACGCGAATTTGATTGGCATCCACATAGGTGACCACACCATTGGTCTGGCTGAGAATCACCATCCCAGAGTCCCGTGCTGCCTGAGCCTCTAGACCTGTACCCACTAAGGGACGGTGCGGTCGCAACAGGGGGACTGCCTGCCGCTGCATGTTGGATCCCATGAGGGCACGGTTGGCGTCATCGTGCTCTAGGAAGGGAATCAGCGAGGTGGCCACAGAGATAATCTGTACTGGCGAAACTGCCACGTAGTCCACCTGATCGGGGGTGGTGGTGGTGAAATCTTGACGATAGCGTACCGGCACCACATCCCCAAGGATGTAGCCGTTTTCATCGGTGGGCACGTCTCCCGGCGCCACCCGCTTATCATCCTCTTCGTCAGCGGTCATGTAGATGGGGGGGCGATCCTTCAGCACCCGACCATTTTCCACTGGATAGAAAGGCGTCTCAATAAAGCCATATTCATTGACGCGGGCATGGGTGGCCAAGGAACCAATCAAACCAGCGTTGGGACCTTCAGGAGTTTCAATGGGGCAAATGCGACCATAGTGACTCGGGTGAATATCCCGCACCGCAAAGCCCGCCCGCTCACGGGTGAGACCCCCAGGGCCTAGGGCACTCAAGCGCCGTTTATGGGTGAGTTCCGCGAGGGGGTTGGTTTGATCCATGAATTGGGAAAGCTGGCTAGAGCCAAAGAATTCCTTAATGGCCGCCACCAATGGCTTCGGATTCACCAGCGAAGTGGGCGTCAAAGAATCCGTGTCAGACACCGTCATCCGCTCGCGGATAATCCGCTCTAGGCGATTGAGGCCAACGCGCACTTGGTTTTGCAGCAATTCACCCACAGAACGGACGCGGCGGTTGCCCAAGTGGTCAATGTCATCAATCGTGCCCAGATCAAACTCGAGGTTAATTAGATAATCAATGGCCGCAAGAATATCTTCTGGGGTGAGGATGCGTACCGAGTCGGGAATATTCAGCTGCAACTTGCGGTTGAGCTTATAGCGACCCACCCGGCCAAGGTCATAGCGTTTGGGATCAAAGAAGCGCGACTCCAGAAGCTGTTGTCCCCCTGAAACCGTGGGCGGCTCCCCTGGGCGTAGTTTTTTGTACAATTCAATGAGGGCGTCTTCTTCGGAGAATTTGCCTTCTTTTTCAACAGTTTTTTGGTAGTACTCGGGGTGACGCAGCCGCTCTAGAATTTCGCTATCGGTTAACCCCAAGGCCTTGAGGAGAACATGGGCTGAAAGCTTGCGGGTTTTGTCAATGCGCACCCACAGCAAATCATTCTTGTCGGTTTCAAACTTCAGCCAAGCCCCTCGGTTAGGAATCAGGCTGGCATTGTAGGTACGGCGACCATTTTTGTCGGTTTCTGATTTGTAGTAAACACCAGGACTGCGGACAATCTGGTTGACAATGACGCGCTCTGCACCATTGATAATAAACGTGCCGCGATCGGTCATCAGGGGCAGATCGCCGATGAACACATCTTGGTCAATGATATTACCATTTTCTTTGTTAATGAGGCGAGTCGGGACATACATTTGCATTGAGTAGGTGGCATCCCGCCGCTTGGCCTCATCGACGCTATACTTCGGCTCCTTGAGTCGGTAGTCCTTGGCCAAAAAGTGCAACTCAATTTTGCCGGTATAATCAGTAATGGGGGAGAAACTCTCTAGCTCTTCAATGAGTCCTTCTTCCAGAAACCATCGGAAGCTGGCCCGCTGAATCTCGACAAGGTCTGGCAAGGTAAAAGCGGGTGGCGTGTAAATCTGATTACTAGCCATGTATATCCTCTAGAGGGTATCGCTAAAACGCGGATCTTGCATCTTAAATGAAGAGGCGTTGCCCTGTCAAGCACACCAAAAACTCCGCTTACGGCAAACACTGCCGCCGGAGACCTCTGGCAAGATGAAGCTGTTGGAAACGAGAAGAGTTGACAAGTGCCACTGCCGCGCTTGCAAGCCGCTACCTATGACCATAGCACAGAGTTCTTACAGTTAAGCGACAGTTCACTAATAGTTATGGGGTTTGCTGCAACTTCAATCCTGTGTGCAGGGTTTCCAAAACAAGCGTTAAATGACCGTCTCTTAGGGCTGGCCAGTGTAGCCACAATCCAGAGAAGTGCCCACTGCGAAAAATGCCGTGGTCATCGGGCGCTTGACGGCGGTAGCTTGTTCCTTCCCTGAGATACCAGTGAAAATCCTGCTCCCGTACCACCCAGACCAAGTATTCCTGAACCCCACAGCGACAATAAACCTCTAGTTTGTCGTGGAGATCGTAGGCGGCACTGCTACTGGCAATTTCGACAATGAGTTCAGGCGCCCCTTCAAGATAATCATCCTCGCTGATACGGGAGGTGCCATTGACAAGGCGCAGCAGGGCATCGGGTTGCACCACTGTTTGGGCATCTAAGCGGACGGTGGCATTATCGAGCACCATGACGTTGGCTGTTGCCACTTCAAAGGCCATCAACCAGCCCATGACGAGACTGTGGGGACGGCTGTGGGAATTCACCCGCACAGGGGAGGCCACGTACACGACTCCGTTAATGAGTTCAGCTTTTTTAATATGGGGACATTGGGCATATAGGCGCTCAAAGGCCTCGCGACTGAGGCGATCGCCACTCTCCAACATTGGCACTGTCCCCTGCGGAGCTGCAAACATGATCAGCGGATTTGCCCTGCACTGCTTGCCTCTATTCTAGGCTAGGCGGAAAGGCCAATTGTGGTTTCTGAGAGGCGGCCATCTTCCATGTGAATAATGCGATCGGCGACATCAAGAATACGGTTATCGTGGGTCACAATTAAAATGGTGCAGCCCTGTTCGCGGGCAAGGGTACGCATAATTTCCACCACATCGCGACCGGATTTTTTATCGAGGGCAGCCGTCGGTTCATCGGCAAGGACAATTTTGGGATGTCCCACGAGAGCGCGGGCAATCGCCACCCGTTGCTTTTGCCCCCCCGAAAGTTCATGGGGATAGTAGTCAAGGCGCTCTCCAAGGCCAACGGCACAGAGCATGGCTTCCACCCGCTCTCGAACTTCCTGTGGACTGAGGTGGGGTTGCAAATCCAGCGCCATTTGCACATTTTGGCGAGCCGTCAAGGCATGGAGCAGATTGTGTCCTTGGAAGATGTAGCCCGTTTGCCGCCGAATTTGAATCTGCTGCTCTTTTGTGGCATTGCGTAGCTCCTGACCCAGAACCCGCAGACTGCCCTCTTGTGCCGATCGCAAGGCACCGATCAGGGTTAACAGTGTGGTTTTCCCTGACCCCGAAGGCCCCGTCATGATCACAATTTCACCCGCCTCAATGCGAGCGCAGAGATCAAAGAGAATTTGCTTGCGCAGTTGCCCCTGACCAAAGTAGTGATTGAGGCCTTGAATGTGGATCACTGGCTCCATAACACTCTCCTAGAAAATATCGGCAGGATCAGCCGCTTGGATCCGCCGCATGGCGATCGCTCCCGAAAGGGTACACATTAAGACCGTGAGGGTAAAGACCAAACTGGCGCGCTCTACGGTCATCCACACTGGCAGTGACGTGGCTCTGGCAATCAGGATGTAGAGTAAAAATGACACGATAAAGCCTGGAACATAGCCCATACAGGAGAGAATCAAGGACTCCTGCATGACCACGCCATAGAAGAAGATATCGCGGTAGCCCATGGCCTTGAGGGTGGCATACTCCGCCAAGTGATCCGTGACATCGGTGTAGAGAATTTGATAGACAATCACGGAGCCAACGATAAATCCCATCAGGGCACCAAGGGAGAAAATAAAGCCAATGGAGGTACTCTTTTCCCAATAACTGCGCTCAAACTCAGCAAACTCCTCACGGGTCATCACCAGTACATCATTGCCGAGGGAAGCATTCATCCGCCGTGCCAATGCTTTCGTATTCACCCCCGGCTGCACCCGTACTAAACCCACATCGATCAGCCCCGGATGACGTTCGGGGAAAAGGCGCAAAAAGTTCAAATCACTCGTGAGCAAATTACCATCGGCACCAAAGTTGGCTCCCATGCGAAACAAGCCTGCCACGGTGATTTTGCGGCCAGAGACTTCGGTCGTGACCTCTTCCCCCTGGCGGTATAGCTCAGGAATCGGGCCAAACTCAGCGCGGGATTGGGCATCAAAAAGAACGTGATCCGCTAGCTTAATCGCATCTTGCCAGTGGGGGGTATCGGATACGGCAATGGACACCGCCAGCGGATCGACGCCAATCACCATCAGTTGGCGAGTACTTTTGTTAATGGGATTGCGCCAGAGACCAAAACTCAGGTAGAGGGGAGAAACCGACTCGACCCCTTCAAAGCCCGCTGCTTGGTAGAGTCGCCGCCGCGGGAAGCTGCGCATGGCAATCAGCGCCGTGGATTGGGGACTAATGAGGACAATATCGGTGTTTAAGCTCTCGTGGAAGCGCACTGCCGCCTTAAAGAGGGCATCGCGAAAGCCAAACTGCATCAGCATCAGCACCACTGCAAAGGCAATGCCCGCGATCGCCACCAAGAGCCGAATGCGCTCTCGAATCAGTTGTAGCCAAGCTAAGGGAATTGCAAAAATCATCCTTGAACCTCAGCGCGGATCAATGGCAATTTCCACTTGCATATTTGTTAAACCCGCCACCGGCTCACTGTTGTCAAGGCGAATTTTCACTTCCACAACCCGCGCATCGGTTTTTGCGGCTGGATCCGTATCAGTCACGTCATTCTTGGCCACCACCAAACCCACTTGCGCCACGCGGCCGGTAATGGGGGCCTTCAAGGCACGACTGCGAATTTCCGCGGGCTGACCCACCCGCACACGAGGAACATCGGTTTCATAGACTTCAGCAACGGCATACATTTGATCGGTGTTGCCCAGTTCGAGAATCCCGCGTTCGTTGATGGTTTCGCCGGCTCTGGTGTGAATCCGCAGCACCCGACCATTGCGGGGGGCGCGAATAATGGTGCGCTCAAGGCGGGCTTCTGCCAGTTGCAGATTCCGTTCCGCTGAGAGGAGCTGCACTTGGGTTTGTACCCGTCCCAGATTGGCTTGGGCGGCTTCGATCTGAGCAGTGGCGGTGGCAAGTTCCGTACGCCGTTCCTCCTGTAGGCGAACAAGGTTGGCTTGGGCGTTGCGCAGTTCTTCCTGTAAGCTCCGGACGCGAACCGTGCGATCGTCGAGATCCTGTTGCGACACTGCCCCATTGGCAAAAAGTTGGGCAAAACGCTGATATTCGCGGTTGGCGGTCTCGAGTTCCGCTTGAATGCGTTGAATCGTAGCCTGCTGGGCTTGAATGGCAGCAATGGCCGGTTCATTGGCGCGATCGCGCCGCCGCTCGGCTTCGGCAATTTGAGCAAGGGCGAGGCGGGTTTCGGCCTCATAGCGCAAGCGGGCTTCCTGCAACTGACTGACCGCCAAATCGCGTTCGGCTTTGCGCTCCGGATAGGTATCTAAATAGGCAAGGGGTTGACCGGCCACCACGCGATCGCCCTCGCGCACTAACAACTGCCCTAGCCGTTCGGTCATTGAGGGAGCACTGACGGCCACAACTTCCCCTTCGGGTTCCAATCGACCCAAGGCGGTAATGCGATCGCTCATGGGATTAGCAAGGGCTGCCTGAATTGTCTGTTCTTCATTGACCCGTTGACGTTGCTGCCAATAGTTCAAACTGAATGCCAAGCTGCCTAATCCGATGGCGATCGCCCCCCCGATCAGCCATGGACGACCAACTTTGCTGAGAAACGGCTGTCCCATGGGACGACCTCGTGAATGCAGTGCAGTCAAAAATAACAAGTGTTACCTCATCTTAATATAGACGCCCTCGGTTATTAAGGAATGCTAAGTGCTAAGCAAGTCGAGGCGGTCGCCGACCACAGGCTTGCCAAAGGGCTTGCCGTTCTTGGGGCAGAACCTCGCGCCATTCTCCGGGGGCAAGGCCACTCAATTGCAGATTGGCGATCGCCACGCGTACCAAGCGCAGCGTGGGTAACCCTACCGCAGCCGTCATGCGGCGGACTTGGCGATTGCGACCTTCCCGCAACGTTAGACTTAGCCAGTGGGTAGGAATAGAACGACGATAACGAATGGGTGGTTCCCTAGGTGGTAAAGGGGGTTCCTGTGCCAGTACCTGGACAACCGCAGGTCGCGTGCGACAGCCTTGGATGACAACGCCTTCGGCCAACTGCGTCAGAGCTGCGGGGTTGGGTTCACCTTCTACCTGTACCCAGTAGGTACGCGGATGGCCATAGCGCGGATCCGTCAAGCGGTGCTGCAACCAACCATCGTTGGTGAGAAGAACCAGCCCCTCGCTGTCATAGTCCAATCGCCCTGCGGGATAAACATCGGGAATGGGAACATAATTCTTGAGGGTCGATCGCCCCTCTTGATCTTGAAACTGACAAAGCACTCGATAGGGCTTATACAGGAGAATGTAGCGATGGTTCATGGTTAGGAAAAGTCTAACCGCGACGCCGTTTTACCTCAGTTTATGACCTAGTAAAGCCTAGGGGGGAATGCTAACCGTAGACTTAGAAGTTTCTGGCTCAATGGCCAGTCTACTGCCGCCCACAGTGTTGATTCCCAAATGTTTTGCAATTGTAGATCACAAAACAATATTGGCAGTCACCAACGTCGCAGCCAAACTAGAGCTACTATAGCACATCTACTCTGGGGGCTGGCTTTAGATATCGAGGTTTTCTAGGGCCAACTGTGGGCCATAGGTCTCGATAAATTCGCGACGAGGTGCCACGCGATCGCCCATGAGGATGGTGAAAATGCGATCGGCCTCAGCAGCATCTTCAATTTCCACCCGTTTGAGAATGCGCGTCTCTGGGTTCATCGTCGTTTCCCACAACTGCTGCGGCATCATTTCCCCGAGACCCTTAAAGCGCTGGATCGTGTAGTTGGCATTTTCCGGGAAGGCGGCAATCTGCTGTTGCAGCTCGCGATCGCTATAGCAATAGAAGTGCTGTCGCCCGCGCTCAACCTTATACAGGGGTGGGCAGGCAATATAGACAAAGCCTTGGTTAATCAATTCCTGCTGATAGCGATAGAAAAAGGTCAGCAACAAGGTGCGAATGTGGGAACCATCCACATCAGCGTCCGTATTGTGGGCACACAACCCACCGACACCGCAAATAAAGTTTTCATCCCCCTCCACTGAGAAGTCATAGACATACTCACCCACGGGTGGAATTTCCGCAACTTGCGTCACCTCTAGTGCCATTAAGTCTTCACTAATAGGGGTAAAAGCCAGTGGCTTATGGTGGGGCGAAGCCAGATAGGCCTTCAGTGATTCACTGTGGGGATGACGCTGCCAAATGGGCAACGCCGCTTCCAGTTGGGGCTTGCCGCTCAGGGTGAGGCAATAGACTTCGTGGCGGGTTTGTAGCTGTGAATTCGCCACTGCTTCTGCTGGTAAGGTTGTCCAGCTTGCTACCCAGCCCAACTGACCAAACAGGTAGAGGAGGCCATCTTTGAGGGTAGGAGAAGTGGTGGTCATAGAGATGTGGCTGCGGGCGATCGCCCCATCGCCGAGGAAATACCCCTCCAAAAAGGCCAACTGTAGCTCTAGTGGCACCCGCCACACCAAGGAGGGCAGGCACTTCTCGTGGGCTTTGCCCCCCACCCCCAAGGCTTTGAGTAAACAGGCTGCCAAGACACTGTGGAAGTAGAGTTTTTGTCCTTGACTTTCAGGGTCAGCATCGCAGTGAGGAGACTCGCCAAAGAGGGTTTCAATGATACGGCAGAGTTCAGGGATAAAGGGCTGGTCTTTTCGCCCCAAGCTGAGGCTAACTTGATGTTGACTCAGGCTTCCCTCGGCTACATACCAGCCTAAAAACCACAATAACTCCCGATTGACCTCTAAATATCGGCCAAAAGCTTTGTCATGGTGGGCATGGGGCACGAGTTGCACCTCCCCAGTGAGGCACTCTAGTTCCGCAAGGGTAAAGCTATCGAGGGGCTGATAACCGCTGATTTGGCGGTAGGGGGCATTTTTGCTGTCGTCACTTTGATGCTGCATCCTCTCAAGCCGCGACGGTAACGTTTGGTATTGGAGTGGCTGATGCCACTGAATGGCCTCTAGATAATTGAGGAAGTGCTTCAGTGTGGGCGTGGTTTGACCCCGTTCCCATTGGGAAATAGTGATGGCTTGGTTTACCCCGACTTGGGCAGCAACGGCCTGTTGACTGAGCCCTTGGACGTGACGCGCTTGCCGTAGGGGTTCCCACAGCTGGGGATCATAGGCAACACGCGGTTCTTGCCCCTCCGAGGAGCACTCAACCCGTGCTAGGAGTTGTTGGCCACACAGGGCTTTGACACCTTCCCCCTTGAGATACAGCCCCTCCGTGAGACCCGCTTGGTAAAACAAGTGCAGCAGATCAATGCGCTCAACAATTGGGGGACGCGGTAAACGACGACTGCCAACGAGGCGATCGCCCACTTGAATCTCATTTCCTTTTTTCAACTTGATCTGACCGTCTTCATAAACATAGACACTGTGGGAGGCCGTCACCTTAATGGAGCGATGGTAGCGGGTTTGAATTGCATACATTGGCTCTTCATGGGAATGGCGAATCACTGCCTTCAGGGGTTGAAAGCGAGTCTGACCCGTCTTGGGATCAAAGGACATCACCTGATAGTGCTCAGCAATCCGTTGCCCCTCAATGCACTGATCAATAAACTCGCCAATTTTGACCAATTCCACATGGCCGTAGGCATTCATAACAAGGGTGGGTTCATCCCCGGCCACACTCATAATAATGATGCGGTGATAGCGCAACTTGGCAGGATCAAACTCCTCTCCCTTCACGCCCAGACCAAGGGCAGTAATTAAGGACTGCACCTCATTGTTCTTGTAGATTTTGGCATCATCCGTTTTTTCAATGTTGAGAATCTTGCCCCGCAGCGGCAAAATTGCTTGGAAGCGGCGATCGCGCCCTTGTTTGGCACTGTTGTGAACAAAAACGCCACTGGCCAGCGCAAAGTTATGGGTTCCCGGCACTTCTAAATCGTAAACATCAATCTTTTCACCCATAACCTCAATTGAGACAATGCGATGGTTATAGTTTTTGATTGCTTCTAAGGCACGATTTGAATCGCCATCAAAGTACCGATTACAGAAAGTTTCAAAGTGTAGGAGCGACTTATCACGTGTTTGGCAACGATATTCGCGATAAGACTCTAAATCAATATTACCTTGTTCTAACTCAATTTTCTTTAGGGCTTTAATTGTCTTGTCAAAGTAGGTCTTTGATAGTGCTTCTTTCCGCTTCTGACGGCACTTCTCCTTAACTTCAGGACGATGTAAGGTTTTATCAATGTGCTGGCGATGAAGTTCAAGATGTGCATCAGCAGACAGACGAATCAGATTCGTGGGATTATTGTTTCGCTTGTTGAAGTCAACATGATGACAATGCTCACCACTTTCTAAGGCGTATTTTTCTTGCCAGCGGTTATACCAATCTGCAAGCATGTGGGTAAACAGCCAAGAATTTGATCGAGGATCCCAAACCATTTCGTAGCCATCGATCGTAATTCCCGAATCAGCGCTGCTAGATGCTTTTCGATAAAGTGGCATTAGGGAATCATCGGGAGTTAACGCCTGTGCCTCTTTATACTCACCATTGCGGAGCATGAAACGGTGATCGGGGGTGCAGATAATCACCTCGCCGTTGTCAAGGGTGAGCTTAATGACTTCAGCATTTGTTTTGGTTTTGCGGACGTTGACCAGTCGCTCAATACCAATCGTGCCATCGTGGCGAACTGTGTAGCCAAAATGCTCCTCGCCTGCCGCTTGTTCTGCCATTAACTCCACAAAACTGAGGCAACGGCCATCGGCGAGAGCCACCTTTGTATCACCAGCAAAGCAGCCACCCGCAGAATCACCTTCGACAATGAAAATTTCCGAGACAGCGGGATCCCGTGAACTGCAATCCGCCAATTTCCCCGGCAGCGTCGAAGACTCCAGCACCGACTTGCGCCGTACCATTTCCCGTGCCCGCCGCGCCGCTTCAGCCGCATTAAAGGCTTGGATGGCTTTTTCCAAGATCGTGTCGGTGACGGTCGGATGAAAGTCAAGGTATTCCGTTAGGGCTTCGCCCACAATGGCATCCACAATGCCGCGTACTTCGGTATTGCCCAGCTTGGTTTTTGTCTGCCCTTCAAATTCAGGGTTGGGCACCTTTACTGAAATAATGGCGGTGAGGCCTTCGCGAATGTTTTCCCCCGCCAAATTGGCGTCCCCCTCCTTGAGTTTATTGCGCTTGCGGCCAAGGGCATTGAGCGTCCGCGTTAGGACTGCCTTTAGCCCCTCCATGTGGGTACCGCCATCAATGGTGCGGATATTATTGGCAAAGCCTAGCAGGTTTTCACTGTAGGCATCGGCACACCACTGTAGGGCCGCTTCCACCTGCACATCGTTTTTTTCCCCCTGAATGTAGATGATCTCTGGGTGAAGGGGTTCCTTTTCCTGCACCATGTAGCGGACATATTCACGGATACCGCCTTCATAGCAGTAGGTTTCACTCAAGGGGGGCGTAACGCGCAAATCCTTGAAATCAATACGAATGCCGGCATTGAGATAGGCCAGTTCCCGCAGCCGTGTCATCAGCACCTTGGCGTCAAATTCAATCGTTTCTGTGAAAATCTGGCGATCAGGAAAGAAGGTCACTGAGGTACCCCGCCGTTCCTCACTATCGGGGGTCTTTTCGAGGGGAGTAATGGGAACCCCCCGTTCATAGCGCTGATGATGGACAAAACCATTGCGCCACACCGTCACTTCTAACCATTCCGAGAGGGCGTTGACCACAGAGACACCCACACCGTGCAACCCCCCTGAGACTTTGTAGCCACCATCGCCAAACTTGCCCCCGGCGTGGAGCACCGTCATCACCGTCTCAACCCCAGAGACGCCGGTATCGGGGTGAATATCCGTTGGAATCCCGCGCCCATTGTCGGTGACCGTGACGGAGCCATCAGCATTGATCTGAACTAGAATGGTGGAACAGTATCCCGCTAAGGCTTCATCAACGGAGTTGTCCACGACTTCATAAACCAAGTGGTGGAGTCCCTTGGGGCCAGTGCTGCCGATGTACATCCCCGGTCGGGTTCGTACGGGTTCAAGGCCTTTGAGTACCCGCAACTGGGCAGAGGAATACTCGGCGGTCATGGCAACTCCCTAACTGCTATAGAATCGAGGCAAATGCGTCTTCACTTGCCTAAATGTCAAATCTGACCTAAATTTTAGCACATAAGGGTTATAGGCGATTCTAGGAAATTTTCAGGCTGTATTTGAGTGGGGGATGCAGGGCTAATTGTTATTGGGGGGGCAACGGCCACCGGCAAAACGGCACTGGCGATCGCCCTCGCGCAGCAATTGAACAGTGTGATTTTGAGTGCCGACTCCCGCCAAGTCTATCGCGGCTTTGATATTGGCACCGCCAAGCCCACCCCCGCCCAGCAACAGCAGGTGCCTCACTACCTCATTGATATATGTGACCCCCGCGATACTTTGACCCTAGCGATTTACCAAGCCAAAGCCCAAGCCCTCATTGCCCACTACCACGCCCAAGGGATCACACCCCTCTTGGTGGGGGGGACAGGATTGTACATCCGCAGTATTACCCAAGGGCTAACAATGCCCCAAGTCCCACCGCAACCACATCTACGGGCACAGTTGATGGCGCTGGGTCAGCAGGAATGCTATCAATGGCTTCAGCAGGTGGATCCTGTGGCGGCGCAACGCATCCATGCCCACGATCACGTGCGTACCCTGCGGGCTTTGGAAGTCTATTACGTAACGGGGGTACCCCTCAGCCAGCAGCAGCGGCGCGAACCGCCTCCCTACCCGATTTGGTACTTTGCCCTGCCAGGGGGCGATCGCCAACAGCAGCGGGCACGGATTGAAGAACGCACCCAGCAAATGCTGGCCATGGGATGGCTCGATGAAATTCGGCAACTGCAAGCGCAGTACGGTGATGAACTGCCCCTATTAGATACACTGGGCTATCGCGAGATGCGCCAATATCTGCGGGGAGAACTCACCCTTGAGGCGGCGATTGCCCTCACGGTACAGCACACCCAACAATTTGCCAAACGACAGCGGACATGGTTTCGGGCAGAACCCGGCATCCATTGGCTGCAAGCCACCACCCTAGAGGAGCAACTAGCAGAGATTCAAGCACAACTGGGAATATAGCCCAGCACCACCTCAACAAAGCGGCGGATCAACTGATTGGCGTAGGGGGTAGGACGGGCTGTTTGCTTGAGTTTTTCCAGTTCGGCAGTGCCCAATTGATAGCGATCGCAATAACGGCTAATGCGGGCAATCAGGTCGCGATCGTCCACCTCGGGATGAAACTGAAAGCCATAAAAGGGCTTGCCCTCCAAGCGAAAGGCATGGTAGGGACACAACTCACTGTAGGCCAGTAAGGTCGCTCCCGCTGGCAGAGTCAAGGCGCGCTCCTGATGTCCGGAAATGGCCAAAAAGGGATTGGGAAAGCCAGCAAACAATGGATCCGCAACCCCTGCTGGGGTGAGATACAAAGGGTAGGTGCCCATTTCCATGGCCTCGCGATCCACAATCACTTGCCCTCCCAAGGCCTGCACTGCCAATTGAAAGCCAAAGCAGGAGGCCAACACGGGGATCTCCTGCTCAATACAGGCCAAAATTAAGTCCATTGCCGGCGGTACAAAGCGATAGATCTCTGGCTTGAGCACTGTGGCATCACTGGAGCCACCGATAAAAAGGGCATCAAAGCCTTGAATACAGTCGGGGGTAAAGTCAGCACACTCAAAGCCATTGAGCACTGTAAATTGCTCGGCGGCCAAACCGCTCAAGCGGATAAATTCTGCCAATTCCTCCTGCTGCGTAGTGCGATCGCCCCGTGCCTGAAGCAGTAGAATCCGTAGGGACTTCACCGTTCTCTAGCGTTTAGAAATCTCAATGGGCTGAGGGGTCGGTGGACGTTGGGTGTCCACGAAACTAAAAACCAGAGACGTTTCAAAAAGTCCCACGATTTGCTTGAGGGTTGGCTGCATCCGCGTTTTGCCCGTCATGCCATAGGCCACAGCAAGGCCACAGGCACCCTCAAGGTCATTGACCTCCTTGATCCAATCGAGGAGCAGCGAACCACTTTCGGGGTCAAAGGTATCCAAAAGCCAAAGATGGTTGGCATTGGTTTGGGCAAGGAGCATGACTATTTGCTCGGAACCTGAGAGGGGAAAGACCGTTAGATGGTGAATGCCGCCCTCCTCAGCAATTTTGGCGGCGAGCGCCTCCGCTGCGGCTTTTTTGGTTTGAATCGTCAACACGGGATAGCCCTCAAACGCCTCGGGAATCTCCCCCCGTTGATGGTAAGAGACGGCTGCTTGTAATTCCTGTAGCTCTTTCGGCGGAAACAACTTAAAGAGGATATAGGCTTCCCCCGGAATTGCTTCCGTATCAATGGGAATCTGGTGCTGTGATTCGCTCTCCTCAGGGTCACCATTGATTTCTGCCATCATCTCTGGCACTGTTGCCACGTGCACCTGATAACTAAGGGCAGAATGGCGGGGTGAAGGAATCTTGAACCTCAGGTCTAGTTCAGGGCACTCCTCCTTCTCAAACTGTTTCTTGGTCTTTTTCCAGAATTTGATCAGAGCCTCGATTGCCACATAGACCATTTCCGCTTCTTCAGGGGCGTAAAAGGGTCGCATTCCCTCCAAAGGATGGATGACACCCGGTTCAATGGTGTAAAGATGCCCCTTGAGGACAAAAGAGAGATCATTGCCTAAATCCTCTTCGTCAACCTCGGAAAAATTCAAGAAGAGACAATCGTTGCGCAGAACCGTTTCCTCTAAGCGCTCATCATCGTCTTCGTCAATGTAGGGATATTCTTGATCAATCTGCTGCCAAAAGTTGCGTAATGCCTCCTCCCCGCGGTAGAGCATTAGACCAAAGTCACGGTTGGCCCCTTGGGGGTTCACCAGTACCGCAAAGAGGGTGGAAGAGTCCCAAGCGTCGCAGTGGAGTTTAAGGGGGGTAAGACTGTCTAGGCGCCGCCAGATGTCCAGTTGAGCAAATTCCCTAATTTTCTGTTTGTACAGAGAAACATATTCAGGGGGGAGCACCTCGATATCTTCATCATCACTGGTGAGTTCCGCCGCAATGAATTCAAAAAATTCAGCCAGCAGGGGAATGTGGGCTTGATACTCCACCTGAATATCGAGGGGAGCCACCACACCGCGCAGAAAAAATTGCAACTCGCGGTCATCAACGATGATGGTGTGGGGACGGCAGGGCTGAGCTTGGGGATGGCGGGGATATTCGATCGCCTGCACCAACAGCCGCATCAGTTGCTCTGGGGTGGGTGGAAACTGACCCACCTCCATGCTGCGTACCCCCTGATCCTTGGGATCGAGCCAAGCCGCACAAAAGACCTCGCCGTTCTCGCTGTCTAGACTGCGGCCACCACCGACCCAAATGGCGGCAACTTGCGGTACATTCAACAGACGACGGATGGTCGCAGCGGGTAGGCTCACAGGGCGATCGCTCCCAATTCGATAACCTTTCCACTCTAGCAAATGACGTAAATGGGTCGCACTAAGTATTTATTGGGGTTTGATCCAGGGCGGGACAAGTGTGGGTTAGCCCTTGCCCTTGGTCAAGAAGTGGTGCGCTATGAAGTGGTGGCCAGCGATCGCGCGATCGCCCGTGTCCAAGAGTGGCATCAAGCCTATCCATTTGAACAGGTGATTATGGGCAATCAAACCACCTCCCGCCAGTGGCAGCAGCAATTGCAAGCGGCTTTGGCTGTAGAAATTATTCCAGTGGATGAGCGCAATAGTACCCTAGATGCCCGCGATCGCTATTGGCAACTCTTTCCGCCCCAGGGTTGGCAGCGGCTGATTCCCAAGGGGTTGCGCCTGCCCCCCCGACCCATTGATGATATTGTCGCCATTGTGCTGTTAGAACGCTACTGTGGTTATCCCCTGCTGCTCAGTCAGAGGCAATAAACTTTATAATTGTCAGGTTATGGTACAGCACGGCAGCCGTGGAGAAAGGCACCCTCATTGAATTTCGGGTCAATAACCAGCGTCGCTTGGCGGTGATCGATCGCCCCGAAGGTAAAAAGCATTGGATTGCCATTGATCAGCATTTACAAGCCCACACCATTCATCCGCGCCAACTGACCTTTACGGTGCCCGAGGAGCGGTTTCGTCCCCAAGAGATTCCCACATTTTGGCGGCAGGTGCAGCCGCTCTTGGATGCCGACAGTCTAGAAGTGGCTTGGGAAATTATCCGCGAGGAAAACCGCCCCATTACGCCAGCGGATCTAGCGGAGCTGCTTTTTTCGGAGCGATCGGCGGTGGCCTGCTATGCGGCCTACTATCTCCTTAGCGAGGATCGTTTCTACTTCAAGCTCAAGGGGGAAACCTATGAGGCTCGACCGGCTACCCAAGTGGCAGAACTCAAACATCAAAGCGAGCGGGAAGCCCAACGCTTAGCGGAGGAAGTTAGCTTCCGTGAACATTTGACCCAAGCCCTGAAGGGGGAAACTGTGGCGTGGTCTGCCAGCGATCGCAAACGCCTTGAGCAGTTAGAACGTTATGCTATAGCCATTGAACCCAGTCCCCAACACCAAGCGGCGATTGATCTGCTCAGTGAATTGCAGCGTCCCACCCAACCCTTGGGCGCTTTCCAACTGTTGGTGGATCTCGGCCTCTGGTCAGAGCACGAAAATCTGTTCCTGCGCCGGAGTCAAATTGACGTTGAATTCTCTGCCAAGGTACTTGCTGTGGCCCATGAACGCCTCACCTCACCCCCTACAGATATTGACGCTCCCCTGCGCCGCGATCTCACCCATCTCAAGGTCTATACCATCGACGACGAAAGCACCCAAGAAATTGACGATGGCCTCAGCCTCGAAGTCGTGGGCGATCGCCAAAAGCTGTGGATTCACATTGCCGATCCCACCCGCTGGGTGATGGTGGATGATGTCTTGGATCAGGAGGCTCGCCGCCGCGCCACAACAGTCTATCTACCAACGGGGATGATTCCCATGTTTCCCACGGAGTTGGCCACAGGACCGATGAGTTTGGTCGCGGGACAAACCTGTTGTGCGCTGAGTTTTGGCATTCTTTTAGCCGACAACGGCGAAGTGCTGGAGTACGAAATTTGCCCCAGTTGGATTCGCCCCACCTATCGCCTGAGCTATGACGATGTGGACATGATTTTGGAGCAGGGGGTGACTGGGGAAGCGGATCTGCTGGCGATCGCCCAATGGGGACAGCGGCGTAGTGAGTGGCGACAACAACGGGGAGCGATTCGCATTAATATCCCTGAACCCAACATTAAAGTGGCTGGTGAAGAGGTGGAAATCTCGCCCCTCCATGACTCCCCCGCCCGCCAACTGGTGGCAGAAATGATGATTCTTGCCGGTGAAGTAGCCGCCCATTTTGGCGCCCGTGAGGGCATCCCTCTGCCCTTTCGCAGTCAATCACCGCCAGAACTGCCCCCAGAGGAGGAATTGTTGCAACTGCCCGCTGGAATGGTGCGGGACTGTGCCATTCGTCGCTGTATGCCCCGCAGTGAAATGAGTACCCAACCCAATCCCCACGCCAGTCTGGGTCTTGATGCCTACTGCCAAGTGACCTCCCCGATTCGTCGCTACACGGATCTGCTGGCACACCGTCAGATTAAAGCCCACCTGCGGGGAGAAAGGCCGCCCCTGACACCAGAACAACTCAATGAAATTTTATTGGGACTGATGTCTTCGGTTCAGGAGTCCGCTTTGGTGGAGCGGCAGACCAATCGTTATTGGTGCCTAGAGTACTTGCGGCGGCATCGCGAAGAGGTGTGGCGGGGCATTGTGCTGCGTTGGTTGCGTCCGGAAGAGGGACTGGGGCTAGTACTGCTGGAGGATTTGGGGCTAGAACTGGCCATGCGCTTTCAACGGCAGGCAAAGTTGGGAGAATCGGTACTGGTGCGGGTGAGTCGGGTTGATCCGCGAGGCGATCAAATTTGGCTGGAGGAAGTGCCCCCAGATGCACTGACCTCAACAGAAACGGTCGCTTTATCTTCAACATGATCCCGATGAGAAAATGGCAATGCATGCAGGGGTGTGGCGCCTGTTGTTACCTTGAGTTGCGCGATCGCTCAGAAGTGCCCACCATTCTCAATGCAGAGGAATTTGCCCTCTACCAATCCCTCATTGGTGCCGATGGCTGGTGTATTCACTTTGACCCCCTCAGCCGCCGCTGCCGCATCTACGAGAATCGCCCCCGCTTTTGCCGCGTCACGCCAGAAGTCTTTGAGGATTTGTATGGGATTACGCCTGAGGAGCTAGACGAGTTTGCCATTCAGTGCTGCTGCGAACACATTCACGATCGCTACGGTGAGCGGAGTTTTGAACTGCTGCGCTATGAATATCTGGTGGGTCAGGGCGTAGATCCCCCGCAGGGGGAGGAGGCTCCCTAGGGCTGTCCTTTGTGAACGGACACCTATAATGACAGCAAATGACAACAGTTGTGTGCAGCCAGAGCCTATGGATGACTATCGGATGCGGGTGAACTTGGTCGAAGGCTCGGTGAGTTTTCGCTTCTCTCGGACAGCCGCAGAGGCCCTACGGCAAGAGATTCAGACTTTAATGGAACGCATGCGGGCGATCGCCCATGCCAAAGCCAGCGGTACTCCCCTGTCTCCCCAAGCGGCCATGGAATATCAGCACGTGGGCGAGGTCTTCCTCGAAGTGTTTTGTAATCCCAATATCTGGCCCAATCCCTATGCCGCCAAGGTTCTATTGACCGTGCGAGATGATCGCATGCGCCTGACGACAGAGGCAGAGCTAAATCGTCTCGTGGAAGACCTCAACCAGTTTCTCGAAAGCGCTCCCCCCTAGGGGGACAACATCTGTTAGGTTGAGGATATGGTTACTCTTCCTAAGGCTGGCCGCTCTGGCCGTTTGCGTCGCCTCTTGGCCTATTTGCGTCCTCACCAAACAAAAATTTGGGGGGGGATTGTTGCGCTTTTTATCGTCAACCTTTTGGGCACCTATTTGCCGCTGCTCATTGGTACTGCGGTTGATGAATTGCAGGCTAAGTTTGACTTGCAGCGGGTGGTGTTCTATGCCCTGCTGCTGATTGGCCTAGCCTCCCTGATGTGGCTGATTCGCATGGCCTCGCGCCTGTGGATCTTTGGGGCTGGGCGATTGGTGGAATTTGACCTCAAACAACGGCTCTTTGAACATCTGCTGCGTTTAGAACCCAGTTACTTTGCGGAGAATACCCCCGGGGATCTCATTAGCCGTGCCACCAGTGATGTGGATAATATTCGCCGTCTGGTGGGTTTTGCCCTTTTGAGTGCGGCGAACACCGTGTTTGCCTACGGTATGACCCTGCCCGTGATGCTGGCAATTCATCCGGGGTTGAGCTTGGGGGCGATCGCCGTTTATCCAGCGGTTCTTTTTATTGTCCAAACCTTTAGCGATCGCCTGCGGGCAGAGCAGCTCGATGTGCAACAAAGCCTCGCGGAACTCAGCGATCTCATTCAAGAGGACATGAGTGGCATTGCCCTGATTAAAATCTATAGCCAAGAAGCCAATGAACAACGCCAATTTGACCAGTTAAATCAAGACTTACTCCGCAATAACTTGGTCTTGGCTAAAACTCGCAACATTCTCTTTCCCCTCTTGGGGGGGATGGTCAGCTTTAGTTTGCTGATTTTGCTGTGGTTTGGCAGCCGCATGATTGCAGCCAATACGATTCAGGTGGGGGATTTTATTGCCCTACTGCTGTACATTGAGCGGCTGATTTTCCCGACGGCACTCTTGGGCTTTACGATTACCACCTACCAACGGGGGGAAGTGAGCATTGACCGGATTGAAGCCATCTTGAGCGTGGAACCCCGCATTACCGATGCCCCAGATGCCATTGCTTTACCCCGCGATTGCGTTCAGGGACACCTGCGTTGTCAGAATCTAACTTTTACATATCCCAATCGCCGCACCCCTGCCCTCAATCAACTTAGTTTTGAAATTCAAGCAGGGGAAATGGTGGCGATCGTTGGCCCCATTGGCTGCGGCAAATCCACACTGGCCAGTGCCCTGCCTCGACTCTTGGAGATTGCCCCGAATCAGATTTTTCTGGATGGCATCGACATTACGCAGCTGCGCCTTGCTGATCTGCGGGGGGCGATCGCCTACGTGCCCCAAGAAAGCTTTCTCTTTAGCACCACAATCAAAAACAACATTCGCTACGGCGAACCCGATGCCACGGAGCTAAAGGTGATTGCCGCCGCCAGCCAAGCCCAAATTCACAATGAGATCCTCAACTTTCCTAAGCAGTACGACACCCTTGTGGGCGAGCGGGGCATTACCCTCTCTGGGGGACAGCGTCAACGAACCGCCTTAGCCCGTGCCCTACTGGTGGATGCGCCGATTTTAGTCCTCGATGATGCCCTCGCCAGCGTTGATAACCAAACGGCTAGCCAAATTTTACAAGCGCTGCGGCAGCAACAGCACACACGCACGGTGCTCTTTATTTCCCATCAATTGTCAGCAGCGGCCACCTGCGATCGCATTCTGGTCATGGATCAAGGGCGCATTGTTCAACAGGGTACCCATGATCAACTGGTGGCAGCAGGGGGGTTATATCAATCCCTTTGGCAGCAGTATCAGTTAGAAAGCTCCCTTGGATAACTGGATCGCCTGCTGGAGAATGCCAATTTCCCATTAGAAGGGGGCAACCCTGACGGCTACCCCTAGCTTCAGTATCATTAAGAATAGACAATATCGCTAAAAGCTAAAAGGAACTACTGCCCTGGTGTTTGCGGACTGGGGGACTCGGTTGGCGTTTGGTTATCGGTACCACCGCCGCCACCACCACAGGCAACCAGCGTTGTCGAAAAGCCCACTAAAATTAACCCTAAGGCGGCGAGTTTGTAAAGAAATTTCATAGAACTCCTCACGGCAGATAATTAGGCAAGGATTGGACAGTTCTTTTCTACCAATTCTGCTCGGGGATTGGCAACTCTGTGGCAACGATTGGTCTATAGAGATTTCCCTCAAAAGTGCCACCACATCCTAGAAAGCAACTATACCCCCTATGACAACTGAGCGATTACAAAAAGTCCTTGCCCATTGGGGAGTGGCCTCGCGACGCCATGCAGAAATACTCATCCGCAGTGGTCAGGTCTTCGTGAATGGTCAGCGGGCAAAATTGGGGGACAAAGTGGATCCCACGCGCGATCGCATTGAATACAAAGGACAACCCCTGAACCCACCCCGCCCACCCCAACGGCTCTACCTGCTGCTCCATAAGCCCAAGGGGGTTCTCTGTACCTGTCACGATCCCCAAGGGCGCACCACCGTTTTGGATCTTTTGCCGCCTAGGTATCAGGGTGTGGCCGGTCTTCATCCTGTGGGTCGCTTAGATGCCGACTCTAGCGGTGCCCTGCTGCTCACCAATGATGGGGCGTTTACCTACTATCTCAGTCATCCCCGCCATCACATCCCCAAAACCTACCGCGTTTGGGTGCAGGGACAGCCTACGGAAGGGGTCTTGCAACACTGGCGAGAGGGCGTTCCCTTGGACGGGGTGATGACACTACCCGCAGCCGTTAAGCTCCTGCGCACCGAGGGCGATCGCTCCCTCTTGGAAATCATCCTGCACGAAGGTCGCAACCGCCAGATTCGCCGTGTGGCCGATCAGCTGGGTTATCCTGTTGTTGCCTTGCAACGGATCGCGATCGGCCCAGTTCACCTCGGCAATCTTCGCCCCAGAGCCGTTCGCCCCCTCAGCCGCCGTGAATTGGCCGCCCTTGCTTATCCAGCCAACCGCGAAGGCTCAGCCTGAGAGCCAGTCATTTTGGGTGGAATATGCTGCACCGGATGATCGGGATGGGTGGCTTCCCATTCGGCAAGAAATTCCTGTGTGTCTTTGACGGGCGGTAAGGGCAACGAGCCACCGGGACCCGCCAAGGGGCGCAATCCATTCAACTCCGCTAAGATGGCTGTGCCGTTGTTAATAACCACCGCCAAAATCGGGTCAAGGGCAAAGAAGACCCCCGACAGCAGCGCACCAATATTAGGAATGGCCACGATCGCTGTATTTTGCCAGACAATTTCCATCGCCTGCTTGGCAATCCGAATCGCAAGGGTCAATCCCCGCAAGTCATCCTCCATGAGCACCACATCGGCGGTTTCACGGGCAATATCGGTTGCCCCGGCAAAGGAAATAGAGACATCGGCATAGGCAAGAGCGGCAGAGTCATTGATACCATCGCCACAGAAAGCCACGACTTTACCGCTGTCATGGAGGGCACGCACCACCTCCACTTTCTTTTCCGGGAAGGCTTCGGCGTAGATATGCTCAGGGGCAATGCCTAAGTCTTTGGCCACCGCACGGGCAACGCGGCCAATGTCACCCGTCAGCATATGGGGAGTAATGCCTGCCCCCTTGAGTTCACGGATGACTTCAGGACTTTCATTGCGGATTGGGTCACTGTAGAGAATCACCCCAATCAAACGCCCATCCCCGGCCACATAGACAATTGACGCCCGCCCAGAATCGAGATCGGGGAAACGTTCATTGAGATCAATCAGGCAAATGTTTTCCTGCTCCATCATGCGGCGGCTGCCCACCCGCAGATCCACACCCCGCACTTTTGTGGCCACACCGAGGCCAACGCGGTATTCCCAGTCTTCACAGTCAAAGAGGGGCTGATGGGTTTCGCGAGCATGGCGGACAATGGCTTCAGCCACAGGGTGGGTGAGTCCCTGCTCGGCACTAGCGGCCATACTGAGAATGTCATCAGCACTGAAGCGCGGATCCATGACTTTAATATCCGTCACGCCAGCATGACCTTGGGTCAGGGTGCCCGTTTTATCAAAGACAATCGTGTCAATTTGCGCCAGTTTTTCAATCGCCCGACCACTGCGAATGAGAACGCCATGTTGGGCTGCATAGGTGAGCGCCGACAAAATCGTGGTAGGCACCGAGACCCGAATCCCTGTACCGAGGTCAAGGGTCAGCAGGGCGATCGCCCGATTGAGATCCCCTGAGAGTAAGCCAACACCTGTGCCAATGGCCAAGGTTGGAATGACGGCTTGGTTGGCCACCATGGCAGCATAGTTTTCAATGCGCGTGTCATGCACCGGTGCCGACTGCATTAAGTTCACAATCACACCTGCACGGGTATTGTTGCCTACTCGCTCCGCTAAGATCACCAGTTGCCCCTCGACCAGCAGCGTTGACGCAAAAACCTCCATTCCCTCGCTGCGCGTTACCGGCACCGACTCGCCCGTGAGTTTGCACTGATCAATGAGACCTGTACCCCGCAGGATGATGCCGTCAACGGGAATTTGATCCCCTGGATAGACAACTACGCGATCGCCCTCGACAAGGTCTTTCACTTCAACTTCAACCTCAACGCCGTCCCGTTCCACAAAGGCGGTTTTGCCGAGGCAATCCAGCAAATCAAGGTTCGCCCGCTCCGATCCCCGTGCCGTGAGGTCGCGGATCACTTCCCCCCCCTCAATCAGACCCAGCATAAAGGAGGGGGCAAAATAGTGCCCTTGCATGGTGTGGAGGGAAATGGCCAAGCCATCGAGGAAGTCAATCGTTAACTGTTTCTCCTCTTGAATCGCTTCCCATGCTCGCCGAAACACCGGCATTGCCCCGGCAATCACCACACTGGCAATCACATAGCCGGGAATCGGTACCCCCATCAGGGAGGCCACACTCAACCCCAAGCCCAGAGCCGGTAAGCCCAAGCGTTCCCAATAGTTAATTTCGTGAGCTTCCGCCGCAGGGGTGGCCTTCTCAGTACTTAGGGCGGGAAGATCTGGATTGGCCGCCACTTGAATCGACTCAAAAATTTGCCCTTGAATCGTTGCTAGGGCTTCCCCAAAGAGCTTGGGATTATATTCCACCACAAGGGAGCGGGCAGGGGGGTTAATGCGTGCCGTTGTCACCGCGGGTAAACTGCCCACAATGTAGAGCAGCCGTGCCCCATATTCAGCATCAAAGCCCAAGCGCGGAATGCGAATCCGAAAGCGACCCCTAATCCAATGCACAACTTGATAGTGAACGGTCTCTGTGGTGATAGAGTGGGTGGGTACTTCAGACTGCGGGGAACGACTTCGGGCAATAGTGGTCATAATGGATTCCTACGAATGGTCGGGCAAGTGAAGCTGGCTAAAAGTCTTAGTAATCGTTTTCCCCCAATTGTGGATGATAGACACCAAAATTGAGTCAAATTAAACCAGTCTCAGACAAGAAAGGCAATGCAATACAGGACACTTTATAGCTTAGGTCATCCTTAAGCCATTTCAGTTTTATCGGGCATCTATCGTACAATCTAGCTGCATATTGAGGAACAAGCAGATGATGGATACGGCGATCGCAACGATTCGTGCCCGCGAAATTCTCGACTCGCGGGGGCGCCCCACGGTAGAAGCAGAAGTTGAACTGGATTGTGGCATTGTTGGACTGGCGCAGGTTCCTAGTGGTGCCTCAACGGGGAGTTTTGAAGCCCATGAACTGCGGGACGGCGATCCCAAGCGCTATGGTGGCAAAGGTGTCCTCACAGCGGTGGAAAACATTGAAACCACGATTCTCAGTGCCCTTGTGGATCTCAACGCCCTTGATCAGACAGTGATTGACCAGTGCCTCTTGGAACTGGATGGCAGTGAGAACAAATCCAACCTTGGCGCCAATGCCATTCTTGCGGTTTCCCTTGCCACGGCCAAAGCAGCCGCAGAATATCTCGGTCAACCCCTCTACCGCTATTTGGGGGGGCCTCTGGCCAATGTCCTCCCCGTGCCGATGATGAATGTGATCAACGGGGGTGCCCATGCCGCCAACAACATTGACTTTCAGGAATTCATGATCATGCCCATTGGTGCCCCTAGTTTTCGGGAGGGACTGCGCTGGGGGGCAGAGGTTTTTGCCGCTCTGAGTAAAGTGCTAGCTGATAAGGGGTTACTGACCGGGGTGGGGGATGAAGGGGGCTTTGCGCCTAACCTCGACTCCAACCAAGCGGCCTTGGATATTTTACTTCAGGCGATTGAAACCGCAGGTTACACCCCCGGCACTGACGTTGCCCTTGCCCTCGATGTCGCCGCCAATGAATTTTATGAAGACGGCAAATATGTGTTTGATAATGCCAGCCGCACTGGCTCTGAGTTAATTCGCTACTATGAAGAATTGGTGAGCAACTATCCCATTGTCTCGATTGAGGACGGCTTGCAGGAGGAGGACTGGGATCACTGGGCACTCTTGACCGAAACCCTTGGCAGTCGTATTCAACTCGTGGGGGATGACTTGTTTGTCACCAATCCCAAACGCTTACAACGGGGGATTGACAATGGCGTGGCCAATGCCATCTTGATTAAACTCAATCAGATTGGTTCCTTGACAGAAACGCTGCAAACCATTGATCTGGCGACTCGCAAGGGCTACCGCTCGGTGATTAGCCACCGCTCTGGCGAAACCGAAGATACCACGATTGCGGATTTGGCTGTAGCTACCCGTGCGGGTCAAATTAAAACCGGTTCCCTCTGCCGCAGTGAACGGGTTGCCAAGTACAATCGCCTGTTACGCATTGAAGCGGAACTAGGGGATCAGGCAGTCTATGCGCCCACGGTGGGCTTGGGGCCGCGCTAGGTGATTCGTGCCCGCAAACGGTTTGGCCAGCATTGGCTGCGTAGTGAATCGGTTTTAGCTCAGATCATTGCAGCGGCTGAACTGCACGCGGGCGATCGCATCCTAGAAATTGGTCCCGGTTGGGGTGCCCTCACTCGCCCTCTTCTAGCCAGTGGTGCTGAGGTGGTGGCCGTTGAACTGGATCGGAATCTGTGCAGTAAGTTGCGGCAGCGGTTCAGCGGGGATCGATTTCAGTTGATTGAGGGGGATATTCTCAAGGTTGATTTAGCCCCCTTGAACTGCCACAAAGTGGTGGCCAATATCCCCTACAACATCACAGGGCCGTTACTGGGGCATCTGCTTGGCAGTATTGCCCGACCGCGTCGCCCGGCCTTTGAGCGGTTGATTCTACTGGTGCAAAAAGAAATTGGCGATCGCCTGATGGCCACCCCCGGTAGCAAGGCCTACGGTGCCCTCTCCGTACGGATGCAATTTCTGGCCACCTGTGAGCCGGTCTGTGCAGTGCCCCCCCGCGCCTTTCAGCCGCCGCCTAAGGTGGATTCTGTGGTGATCTGTCTGCGACCCCACGCGACACTGCCAAGGGTGCGATCGCCCCAATGGTTAGAAACGTTGCTGAAACAGGGGTTTGCCACTCGCCGTAAGATGCTGGCCAATGCCCTCAAGTCCCTTGTCGAACCCGATCAAGTGCGCCAAGCGCTGCTTCAGTTGGGGCGAGATGTCAATAGCCGCGCCGAAGCCCTTAGCTTGGAAGACTGGCTAGCCCTCAGTGAACTCCTACAGCAGCCCCACCAAGATTAACAAAATCCCCAACCCACCACAGGCGGCAGCGCCAATGGTTGAATAGAGCACGGCATTACTGGTGTCTTGACTCAGGCTGTCTTCTGATTTCAGGGAGACAAAGAACTTTTGTCCCTTGACGGTGGGACGTTCAATGCGTAGCGTGCCCGTTTGATCACTGGCGGTGCCCACGACCAACACCTGCCGATCCACTGGCGTGATCCATTCCTGATAGCGATAACCAATGGTATTGCCACTGCCAAAGGTGAGGCTGCCCACGTTTACTTGGAAGCTGCCAAAGCCAAAGCGGGCAGTGTTATTGGCGGGTCGAAATTCATCGAGGACTTGGACTGTTTCCATATCAGCCCCCCGCGGATCCACTTCAATCTCGCCGTAGCGATCGCGCACGCGGAAGGGAATGGTTTGGCTATTGCTGCTAATCGTGTCGGAGCGGCGTTCAGTGCGCCAGCGGGTGCGGCCTTCGCTATCGGTTTCGCGCACCTGTTCTTCATACTCGCGGCTGACACACATGCGGTAATGGACGCAGGGCACCTGCTTTAACTCCGAGATCAGGGGCTGATCGACAACAATCTGACCAGAGACCTTCACATATTCCCGTAGGTTGCCACCGCCAATTTCCTGCGCCACCTGCTGTTGGAGCTGATGGAGATCCGCCGTGGTGGATGGCGTGGCTAGCTTAAGACTACGCAGCTTCAGGCGATAGTGGCGCTGTACAAAAAAGAGGGCAATCGCCGCAATTAGCAAAAGGCCACCAAAAATGCCCATCGGAGACTCCGCAACAGTAGCGCCGCCAATCCCTAGTTTAGCGATGGGTAGCCCATTATGTTATGGGGCGATCGCCCGCCCTTCGGGGTCTTCAAGGACAAAGCCAGCATCGGCAATCATTTGCCAGTCTTGGTGGGGGGCTTGGCCGGGGGTCGTTAGATAATCGCCGACAAAAATGGAGTTGGCAGCATAGAGGCCAAGGGGTTGCAGCGATCGCAGGTGTACTTCACGGCCACCGGCAATGCGAATCTCCTGACGCGGCAATAATAGGCGAAACAGCACCAAGATGCGTAAACAGTGGCGCGGATTGAGGTTGTGCTGTGTCCCAAGGGGTGTCCCCGGAATGGGAATCAGAAAATTCACTGGTACACTGGTCACCTGACGCTGCCGCAGGGAAAGGGCAAGATCAATGACATCGTCATCGGATTCCCCCATACCCAAAATGCCGCCAGAGCAAGTTGTAATTCCAGCGGCTTGGATATTGGCCAAGGTCTGGTCGCGATCGCTAAAGGTGTGAGTGGTGCAAATTTCGCCGTGGAAGTTTTCCGAGGTATTTAGGTTGTGATTGACGCGATCGACGCCTGCTGCCGCTAGCCGTGCCGTTTGCTCAGCGGTGAGTAAGCCCAAGCAGGCACAGATTTTCAGGGGATAGCGCTCCTTAACTGCCCGAATAGCAGCAAGTACCTGCTCAAAGACCTTCTCATTGGGCGATCGCCCGGAAATGACCATGCAAAAGGTACCAGCCTTGAGTTGGGCAGCGCGATCGGCCGCAGCAAGAATTTTTTCCTGCGAGAGCAGGGGATACTTTTCAATCTCAGCCGTGGAGATTTTTGATTGTGAGCAGTAGTGGCAATCCTCTGGACAGAGACCACTTTGGGCATTGAGCAGATAGTGCAGCCGTACCCGATTCCCCCAGTAGTGGTAGCGCACCCGATAGGCCGCCGCCAGTTGATTCAGGAGTTCAGTATCCGCGGCTTGTAACACCGCCCGCGCTTGATCGCGGCTGAGGCATTCATCGGCAAGGGCTAAATCGGCAAGGTGCTGCCAATCGGTCGTCAATACTGTGTTCATGGTTTTTTCTTAGCTACGGAGGGTCACGGCGTATTTTTCCACAAGGCTGTCGCGAATGCGCTGATGTAATTCATTCACCTCGGCCTCGGTGAGGGTGCGATCGCTGGCGCGGTAGGTGAGGCGAAAGGCCAAACTGCGCTGCCCTTCGGGAACACCAGTGCCACTGTACTCATCAAAAACCTCGACACTCTCAAGGAGGGAGTCGCGCCCGCCTGCAGCTTTCCAAATGGTGCGGCTGAGTTCTGCCACAGTGAGATCCGCCGGCGCAAAAAAGGCGAGGTCGCGATCGCTGGCGGGATAAGTTGAAAAGGGCTGAAAGATAATCTGGCGATAGCGTTCCTCAAGGCGGCTCAGGAGTACCTCCAGATCCAGTTCAAAGACATACACCGCCGCCGGCAGGTCGAGGGTCGCCGCATACTGCGGGTGTAACTGGCCAAAAATACCGAGCCGTTCTCCATTCAAACAAAGGGCCGCCGTCCGCCCCGGATGCAAGCGTTCGTCTTGGCGATCGCTCTGATATTCCACATGCAAACCAAACCGCTGAAAGACACTCTCGAGAATCCCCTTGGCTTCATACCATGTGAGGGGTTGGGCTTGCTGTGAGCGGCGTACCCATTTCCCCTGCCACGGATCGCCACCGATGATGCCCCCAAGGCGATCGCTTTCCCAGAGACCCTCTTCATCTTGACCAAAAACACGGCCAATTTCAAAACCATTGAGGGGCGGATTCCCCTGTTCTTGGTTGTAGCGGAAGGCTTGGACGAGACCCGTAATTAGATCCGTACGCAGCGAGGAAAACTCCGCCACTAGCGGATTCACGACGGTCACTTGGTTGGGCTGACCACCTTTTACCCAAGAATAGTGCATCAATTCCGTCAGACCCGCCCCGCGAAAGGCCGCCCGTAGCTCCCGCAGTAGGGTGAGTTCCAGCGGTAGTGCTCCCAATTCCGATTGAGCGGGCAAGGTTTCCTCAAAGCGGTCGTAACCGTAGAGCCGCGCAATCTCCTCAATGAGATCCACCTCTCGCTCAATATCCCGGAAGCGGTAAGGGGGCACCGTCACCGACCACACCACTAACTCGTCCTCAAAGGTTTCTTGACGGCTGAGGTGAAAGCCAAGGCGGCTGAGTAGCTCTTCAACGGTCTCTGCGTCCAAATAGGCGACTTCCTCGCTCTCCGCTTCGTCAGCAACCACGGCCCCCAAGAGCCGGTGCACTTGTTCCAGCCGCAGGGTGAGGGTACGTTCGAGGGGCGGACGCTGATCCGCTAGTGTAGTGTAGGTCACTGTCCCTTGAGCCACTTCAGTCAATAGGGCGATCGCTTCAGCGGTGGCCGCCTCTAGTTCTGCGGGGTTCACCCCCCGTTCATAGCGAGCCGAAGCTTCCGTGCGTAATCCTTGGGCGCGAGCCGATCGCCGAATCACTGGACTGGCAAAGAGTGCCGCCTCAAGGAAGACATTCTGCGTACCCTCGTAAACTTCAGTCTCTTCGCCCCCTATTACTCCGGCAAGGGCAACGGGCACATCCCCGGCGGTAATCAGGAGATTGTCGGCACTCAGCACCCGCTGCTCACCATCGAGGGTTTTCAGGGTTTCCCCGGCCTTGGCAAAACGCACGCCGACACTCACTGGGGTTTGGGTAGCAACCCCTTGCAACCGATCCCAATCAAAGGCATGGAGGGGCTGACCCCACTTCAGCAGGATGTAGTTGGTGATATCCACCACATTATTGATGGCACGCAAACCGGCAGCCTCTAAGCGTTGCTGGAGCCAATGGGGCGAAGGGGCAATCTGGACATTGGTGATCAGTGTGCCACAGTAGGCAGGGCAGGCTTGGGAGTCGGCGATCGCCAGCTGTACAGGCACCTTAGCACGAGACTTTTTGGGGGCGATCGCCTTTGGGGCGGGTAGCGTCAGGGGAGCACCAGTAAGTGCGGCCACTTCACGGGCAATGCCTACCATACTCAGGGCATCCGCACGGTTGGCAGTTGAGGTCAGGTGCAAAATCACATCATCCAAGCCGAGGAGAGGACGTACATCTTCCCCGACGGTTACTGCATCAGCGAATGTGTGAATGCCCTCAGACGCTTTGGTTAGCCCCAACTCAGCAAGGGAGCAAATCATCCCCTCAGATTTCACGCCCCGCAGTTTTGCCGGTCGAATTTTCAGATCAATTTTGGCCAGATATGCCCCCGGTAGTGCCACAAGTACATACAAGCCTGCGGCGGCATTGGGTGCCCCACAGACAATCGTGCGGGGTTCCCCTTGACCCACATCCACTTGGCAGACCCGTAATTTTTGGGCATTGGGATGGGGTTCACAGGCCAAAATATGACCCACCACAACCCCTTCCGCCCATGTGCGCCGATCTTCAATTTCTTCGACTTCAAACCCCGCCATCGTCAGGCGATCGGCCAAAGTCATCACATCGAGATCAACAGCCACTAATTCCCGTAGCCAGCGAAGGGAAACCCGCATGGAATCCTCAACAAAACGTCATACTTTGCCATTCTTCTTCAGCCTACCAAAATTCGCCGCAGTGCTCCGCCTATACCGCAAAGCGGTTAGGTGGTAGTGAGGTGATAGGCGACCATAGGGAGCAGTCACTCAATCTCAGCTTCTTGCTGGACATATTGAGCTAGCACCGAACATCGGGCGCGACTAATAGCTATAGTCCACTCATGCTCACCCTGACGTACGAGTACAGGCTAAAACTAACCCAGCAGCAGGCTAAGCAGATCGACTACGATCTAGACGTGTGTCGCCAAGTTTGAAATGATGCGCTGAGGGAGCGCAAAGACTGGATTGCTTCGCGCAAATGTCCAGTCAATGCCTGCTCTGTGCCTAGCGAGTACATCATCCCAGCGGATGCCCCCTACCCCAGCTTCAACGTGCAGTGTCAACGATTCACCCAAGCAAAGCAGACCAACCCTGATTTAGCGTCGGTTAACGCCCAAGCATCAGCAAGTCTTGAAGCGGGTGGTTGGCCTCGATGTTGGCCTAGAATACTTTCTCTCCACCTCGGACGGACTTCAACTAGCACGGCCTAGGTTTTTCGTAGAGATGCAACGCAAGCTTCAATTGCTGCAACGCAGACTGAAGCGGAAACAGATTGGGTCAGCCAACTGGAAGAAGATTCAACGCAAGGTGGCGAAGCTGCATGAACAGATTGCCCGCACCCGCAGGGACTGTCACTTCAAGGTTGCCCACCAACTTTGCGACGGGGCTGATGTGATTGTGGTGGAGGATTTGAATCTGATTGGCCTCAGTCGTGGGACGCTGGGCAAGCACATGCTGGATGCGGGTCATGGGCCATTCCTGAACTCGGTGTTGCCTTGGGTGGCCTGCAAGCGTGGCAAGGTGGTTGTCAAGGAGAAAGCAGCGGGCACCTCTCAAGAGTGTCCCAACTGTGGCGAAGCAGTCCGCAAAACGCTATCAATCCGTTGGCATGAGTGCCCCTGTGGCTGTTCAATGCCTAGGGATATTGCCGCTGCGGAATCGATTGATAGGCGGTGGGGCGTACCGTCTTGAAAATGCCCTTGGAGAGGTTTTGGCGGGGATGACTTTCGGGTCATCTAGTCAAGACTCTGTGAACGGGGAATCTCCTGCTATACGCCTAGCGTTAGCGGGATGAGCGTCAATCTCCTGTGATGGCATTACACAAGTGTAAGTCGGTATGAAGCAAGGATTTCAAGAACGATCGCCGATGCCAAGGGGTCAGGCCGTACTGATCAAGGGCTTGACGGTGTTGGGGGGTGCCGTAGCCCACATTGCGTTCCCAGCCATACTGGGGATAACGCCGAGCTAAGCGTGCCATGAAGCGATCGCGCCGTACCTTGGCAATAATCGAGGCACAGGCAATACTATAGCTGTGGCGATCGCCCCCGATAATGGCCGTTACCTTTTCAAAGGGCGCTGTTTTTGTTAATTTGCCGTCAATCAGGGCATGATCCCAAGGGGTAACCCGCGCTAGGGCACGCGCCATGGCTCGATAGGTGGCTTGCAGGATATTCACCTGATCAATTTCCGCCACACTGGCACTACCAATGCCAATGGCGATCGCTTGGTTATAAATCTGCCCAAAGAGGCGCGATCGCTGGCGGGCACTCAACTGTTTGGAGTCGCGCACCTCTGGAAGAGGCACACAGTCTACTGGTAAAATTACGGCTGCTGCCACCACTGGCCCCGCCAAACAACCCCGACCCACCTCATCCACACCGACCACGCGACAATAGCCCTGTTGCCAGTAGGCCTGCTCATAGATCAGGCTGGGCGGTTCCATGCTTAATGGCCAATCCCCACATAGCGGAAGCCGAGTGACTCTAGCCCCTTGCGATCCAAGAAGTTGCGGCCATCAATGATCACGGGTTGGTGCATCACCTTGGCCAGTTCCCCATAATCCACCTCTTGGAACTGTGGCCAGTCGGTCACCAGCACCAAAGCATCACAGCCATCGGCGAGGTGTAGCAAATCCGTTTCCACAATCACATGGGAGAGACCCGATCGCAGACCCGACTGGGACACGAGGGGGTCATAGGCCTTGACCTTGGCACCCAAGCGATACAGTTCCTCGATCAAATTCAGGGCAGGGGCATCCCGCAGATCATCGGTGTTGGGCTTAAACGTTAACCCCAAAAGGCCAATGGTTTTACCTTTGAGGATTTTTAGCACCTGTTGTAGTTTTTCAATGACAATAAAGCGTTGCCGCTGGTTGACTTGAACGGCTGCTTTGAGCAACTGGGCATCGTAGCCGTAGTCTTCCGCCGTGTGGATGAGCGCCGAAACATCCTTGGGAAAACAGGAACCACCCCAGCCCAAGCCCGCTTGCAGAAATTTCTCGCCAATGCGGGAATCTAGGCCAATCCCCTTGGCCACTTGAACCACATCCGCCCCCACGCGATCGCAAATATTGGCAATTTCGTTGATAAAGCTGATTTTAGTGGCCAAAAAAGCATTGGCAGCGTACTTAATCATTTCCGCCGAACTGAGATCCGTCACCAACACCGGCACGGGGGGCAAGGTGGGATCAGCCGCATACTTACGTTCAATGATCGGCGCATAGAGTTCCTGCATGATTTGAATCGCTTTGCGGCTACTACTACCCAAGACAATGCGATCGGGATTAAACGTGTCATAGACCGCTGAACCTTCCCGCAGAAATTCAGGGTTGCTGACCACATCAAAATCCAACGGCGGATGGGTCGCCCCCCCTTTAATGGCATCCGCTAGATCCGGTTCGCGCTCCACCACACCATCGAGAATAATCATTCGCACCCAGTCTCCTGAGCCAATCGGCACTGTGGATTTGTTGACAATGACTTTGTACCCCAAATGCAAATGGGCACCAATACCGCGGGCAACCGCTTCCACATAGCGGGTATCGGTTTCACCATTGGGTAAGGCGGGTGTACCGACGGCGATAAAGAGCACGTCACCAAACTCCACCCCAGCGCCAAGATCACTACTGAAGCGAATGTGGTCACTGGCAATGCACCCACGGAGTAACTCCGTCAGACCGGGTTCATAAATGGGGGATTCCCCCTGTTGCAGCAGCTTAACTTTATCAATGTTGTTGTCAATGCAAATCACCTCATGGCCGATATGTGCCAAGCACACTCCCGTCACCAAGCCCACATAACCGGTGCCAATCACACATACCCGCATTCCCTGTGGCCTCCCTAAACTTCCACCATCATAGGCGTATAGGGCACGCCTAGTCGCTCGGCAAAGTCAGGAATTGTGCGCTGTAATCCCTCGAGGAGGGGGACGGTCGGTTGCCAGCCCAACACCGTGCGAGCAAGGGTAATGTCAGGACGACGGCGCTGGGGGTCATCACTGGGCAGGGGCTTAAACTGAATTTCCACCCCCGGATTAATCAGGGCTTGGATTTTTTGGGCTAGCTCCAGCACGGTGTATTCATCAGGGTTGCCCAGATTCACAGGGCCAATGTGATCGCTATTCATCAGCCGAATTAACCCTTCCACCAAGTCGCTGACATAGCAAAAACTGCGGGTTTGGGAGCCGTCGCCATAAACGGTGAGGGGAATGCCCTGCAAGGCTTGAACAATAAAATTGCTGACTACGCGGCCATCGTTGACTTGCATTTTGGGGCCATAGGTATTAAAAATCCGTGCCACCCGCACATCCACATTGTTTTGGCGGTGGTAGTCAAAGGTGAGGGTCTCTGCCACCCGCTTGCCTTCGTCGTAACAGGAGCGGATACCAATGGGGTTGACATTCCCCCAGTAGGACTCAGATTGGGGATGCACCAGCGGGTCACCATAGACTTCTGAGGTGGAAGCAAGGAGAAACCGTGCCTTTACACGTTTGGCCAACCCCAGCATGTGGAGGGTGCCCATGACATTGGTTTTAATCGTTTTGACGGGGTTGTACTGGTAGTGAACTGGCGAGGCGGGGCAAGCCAAGTGATAGATTTGATCCACCTCAAGGCGAATCGGATCGGTGACATCATGGCGGATCAGTTCAAAATTGGGGTGACCCATCCAGCGCAGAATGTTGCGCTTTGTACCAGTGAAGTAGTTATCTAAGCAAATGACCTCATGACCCGCTTCCATCAGCCGATCAACTAGATGGGAACCAATAAACCCAGCACCGCCAGTAACCAGAATACGCATTGTGTTGCCTAAATAGAGTTACGCTATTCCTTTGCCTCAGATTAGCACGAGTTCATAGGAACCCAGTAATGTCTCATTCCAGTTCGCGATCGCTCCCCGTTAGCTGCCAAATTGAAGGGGGCGGCCACGCACGTCGGTATTCACCCGCCCTTGGCTAAAAACAATCTCACCATTGACAAAGGTGTAAACTGGCCACCCCGTCAATGACCAGCCCTCAAAGGGACTCCAGCCGCACTTGGTGAGCAGTTCCCCGCGGCGCACTGGGCGATAGGTCTGCAAATCCACGAGCACCAGATCCGCATCGTAACCGGGGGCAATTTTGCCTTTATTGGGAATGTCGTAGGACGCAGCAACGGCAGTGGACATCCAACGCACCACTTGGGGCACCGTACAGCGACCGGCCATTGCTTGGGTCAACATCAGGGGCAAAGAGGTTTCCACCCCCGGCATACCCGAAGGGCTTTGGGGATAGGGCTGCGCCTTTTCCTCTAGGGTGTGGGGAGCATGATCGGTGGCAATAAAGTCAATCACCCCATCCAATAGTCCCTGCCAGAGTTTTTCATTATCTCCTGCGGTGCGTAGGGGCGGGTTCATTTGGGCAAGGGAGCCAATGTTGGCATAGGCCTCTGTGGTCAGCAATAGGTGCTGGGGGGTAACTTCCACCGTTATCCAAGGAAGCTTGTGCTCGCGCAGAAAGTCCACTTCAATTCCTGTAGACAGATGGAGAATGTGCAGGCGGCGTTCGTATTTACGGGAGAGCTTCACTGCTAACTGGGTGGCGTTGAGGGCAGCAATCTCGTCTTGAATTTGCGAGTGTACGGCCACATCGCTAATGCCAGCAAATTGTTCGCGACGGGCACGGATTCGCCCTTGATCTTCGGCATGGACAGCAATGAGGCGTTTGCCCTCACTAAAGATACGGTCTAAAATTGGCTCCTCATCCACCAAAAGGGGGCCGTGCATTGACCCCATGAAAATCTTGATGCCACAGACGGGCTGGACGCTGTTGAGGACGGCAAGATTCTCCTTAGTGGCGCCAATGAAAAAGCCATAATTAACAACACATTTGGCAGCAGCACGGGCGAGTTTATCGTCGAGGCTGGCCTGATCAATGGTCAGTGGCCGAGTATTGGGCATTTCCAAAAAGCTGGTGACCCCCCCCTTGGCACAGGCACAACTGGCAGTAAATAGATCCTCTTTGTGCTCTAAGCCCGGTTCACGAAAATGGACTTGGGGGTCGATCACACCGGGCAGGAGAGTGAGACCAGTCGCATCAATAACCGTATCCTCTGGGTGGATGGTGACAGTTTCTGCGACTTCGGTGATGCGATCGCCCTCAAGGCGTACCTGTTGTTGTCGCAGTTCTCCCTCTGGGGTACAAATCACCGCATTTTGGATTGCGATCGCCACCCTGTTCTCCTGCAAAATTGGCTCTCTCCCTTGATCCTACTGGCATCTGAGACCCAAAGACACGAGGTGTAAACTATAAACATCTGTAATACTTGTGGTGATAAAAATTTGCCCCAGATCTATCTTCGTAACGGAAATAAAACCCTTATACTGTAGAGCGTGTCTGTAGGTGGGGCGCGATCGAATCGCTATGGAATCTGGTATTGACTTACAGGGGCAGTTTATTCGTGCATTGGAATCCCTTGGCCTCTCCCATGATCTGGCCAAGTTGCTATGGTTACCCCTGCCAATGTTAATGATGCTCATTGTGGCCACCGTGGGCGTACTGGTGGCCGTTTGGCTAGAACGGAAAATTTCTGCCGCTGTGCAACAGCGTATTGGCCCGGAATACATTGGTCCATTGGGGATTTTGGCACCCTTAGCCGACGGCCTAAAACTGATTTTTAAGGAAGATGTTCTCCCCGCGAATACCGATCGCTGGCTGTTTACCCTTGGGCCGGCGGTGGTCGTGATTCCTGTCTTTTTGTCCTATATTATTGTCCCCTTTGGCCAAAACCTACTGATCTCCAACTTGGCGATGGGGGTCTTTCTCTGGATTGCCCTCTCCAGTATTGCGCCCATTGGCCTGCTGATGTCGGGCTATGCCTCCAACAACAAATACTCCCTACTGGGGGGACTGCGGGCAGCGGCACAATCCATTAGCTATGAAATTCCCCTTGCCTTGGCGGTGTTGGCAGTGGCCATGATGTCCAATGGCTTGGGTACGGTGGAAATTGTCGAGCAGCAGTCGGAGTATGGCATCCTCACTTGGAATGTCTGGCGGCAGCCCATCGGCTTTTTGATCTTTTGGATTGCAGCTCTGGCAGAGTGTGAGCGCCTCCCCTTTGATTTGCCGGAAGCCGAGGAAGAACTCGTGGCTGGTTACCAAACAGAGTACGCTGGCATGAAGTTTGCCCTCTTTTACCTCGGTGCCTACGTTAATCTTGTGCTTTCGGCACTCTTGGTCAGTGTTCTTTACTTTGGGGGTTGGAGCTTTCCCATTCCCCTAGAAACCATTGCTAATCTTCTTGGGGTGAGTGAGAGCAATCCCTTTTTGCAGATTGCCTTTGCGGTGCTGGGCATCACGATGACCCTGATTAAGGCCTACTTCTTTGTCTTTTTGGCGATTCTGCTGCGCTGGACTGTGCCCCGTGTGCGCATTGACCAACTCCTAGACCTTGGTTGGAAATTCCTATTACCCGTGGGTCTAGTGAACTTGCTGCTGACCGCTGGCTTGAAGCTCGCCTTTCCCGTAGCCTTTGGCGGTTAAGAAACTCCCCATTTCCATGAGGTGACACCATGAAATTCCTCCATCAGATTACCAACTATGCCAAAGAGGCAGTGCAGTCCGCTAAGTACATTGGTCAAGGCCTCTCCGTGACCTTTGATCACATGCGGCGGCGGCCGGTGACGGTGCAATATCCCTACGAAAAACTCATTCCTTCGGAACGGTTTCGGGGACGGATTCACTTTGAGTTTGACAAGTGCATTGCCTGTGAAGTGTGCGTGCGCGTCTGCCCGATTAACCTGCCGGTGGTGGATTGGGTCTTCAACAAAGAGATCAAGAAGAAAGAACTGAAACACTACAGCATTGACTTTGGTGTGTGCATCTTCTGTGCCAACTGTGTGGAATACTGCCCCACCAATTGCCTTTCAGTAACAGAGGAGTACGAACTGGCCACCTACGATCGCCATGAGCTGAACTACGACAGTGTGGCAATGGGACGCATTCCCTATAAAGTGACCCAAGATCCGATGGTGACCCCGATCCGCGAGTTTGCCTACCTGCCGGTGGGGGTAATGTCTGGTCATGATTTGCCTGCGGGTACCCAACGGGCGGGAGAGCGTCCAGAGGCGATCGCCAACACTGCTGAATCATCTGAGAACTAGGAGTTGTTGCTGTGGACTTAGCCACCCTGACCCAAACGATTACCTTCTTTGCCCTTGCCGCTGCAGTGATTGTTGCTGCCCTTGGCGTTGTGCTCCTGAACAATGTTGTCTATTCTGCCTTCTTGCTGGGGGGCGTGTTCCTGAGCATCTCTGGGCTGTATATCCTCATGAATGCTGACTTTGTCTCAGCGGCGCAAATTCTCATCTATGTCGGCGCAGTGAACGTTCTCATCCTCTTTGCCATCATGCTCGTCAATAAGCGTGAGGCCTATACCCCAGTGCCGGGGCGTTGGCTGCGTCAGGGGGGTGCCGCAGTAGTCTCCCTTGGCGTCTTTGCCCTGCTGACAAAAATGATTTTGCAAACTCCTTGGCAGCTCAGTTCCCTGCCGCCCACGACTGACAGTATCACAACCATTGGCCAGCACTTTTTTAGTGACTTTCTTCTGCCCTTTGAGTTGGCCTCGGTCTTGCTGTTAATGGCCTTGATTGGGGCAGTGGTGCTTGCACGGCGCGAACTGGTCTTGGAACCTGAACCCATCTTAGGGGAAGAGGTGGTACCCCCCTTGGAGTTGCCGGAACGTCCCCGTGAACCTGTAGCCTTGTCTGAAAAATAGGGGAAGACGATGCAGTTAACCTATGTTTTGATCTTGGCAGCACTGCTGTTTTGTATTGGCATCTATGGCCTTGTCACCAGTCGCAATGCTGTGCGTGTGCTCATGTCCATTGAGTTGCTTTTGAATGCTGTCAACCTCAACTTGATTGGGTTTGCCAACTATCTGGATGGCCAGCAAATCAAAGGGCAAGTCTTTGCCGTGTTTGTGATTACGGTAGCAGCCGCCGAAGCAGCCGTGGGTTTAGCCATTATTTTGGCCATCTATCGCAACCGTGACACTGTTGACATGGAGAAATTCAACCTCCTGAAGTGGTAGACTAGAAGTCGGAACTTGCTTGCCTCAATTGCCGTCTACTTTCAAGAACCAGTGTCAGCAAAAGGGCAATCACCTATGACAGTGCGTCTTGGTAAATCGGTCACTTATCTGTCGTTAATGGCATTGGGGGCAGCCGCTGCAATGTTTGCCACCCACCTAATGCCAGCGTCATCGCCCTTGGTGACCCCCAGCTTGGCGCAGTTACCGGCACCGCTACCAGCGGGAAATGACATTAACTTTATTGCCCGTGCTGTTGAGCAAGTCGGCCCGGCGGTGGTGCGGATTGATGCTTCCCGTACGGTGCAGACCCGTGTGCCCGCCATCTTTAATGACCCTTTCTTTCAGGAATTTTTTGGGCCAATGATGCCCCCCCGCAGCCGCGAGGAGCGGGGTCTTGGGTCTGGCTTTATCATTAGCAGTGATGGCTTGATCCTCACCAATGCCCATGTGGTGGATGGTGCTAACCGGGTGCGAGTAACCCTCAAGGATGGCCGCACGTTTGAGGGGCAGGTTTTGGGTCAAGACCGTCTGACGGATGTGGCCGTAGTCAAGGTGAATGCCAACAATTTACCGGTGGTGCGCCTTGGCAATTCTGATCATTTACGTCCCGGTGAGTGGGCGATCGCCATCGGCAATCCCTTGGGTCTCGATAATACGGTGACTGCGGGCATCATTAGTGCGACGGGACGTTCCAGCGGTGATATTGGCGTGCCCGATAAGCGGGTGGGCTTCATTCAAACCGATGCGGCCATTAACCCTGGCAACTCTGGTGGCCCCCTGTTGAATCAACGGGGAGAAGTCATTGGCATGAATACCGCGATTATTGGTGGTGCCCAGGGCTTGGGATTTGCCATTCCCATCAACACGGCTCAACGAATTGCCAACCAACTGATTGCCAACGGTCGCGTCGATCACCCCTTCTTGGGTATTCGCATGGCCAATCTCACCCCTGAGGTGCAGCAACGTCTCAACGCTAATCCCAATAGTCCCGTCCGCGTCCAAGAAAGTTCGGGGGTTTTGATTTTTCAAGTCCTGCCTAACTCGCCAGCCGCCCGCGCGGGTCTGCAACCCGGCGATGTGATCCGTCGTATCAATGGCCAAAACATCACCAAAGCGGATCAAGTGCAGCAAATGGTGGAAAGCACAGGCATTGGTCGCACCATGGAACTGGAAGTGCGCCGTAGGGGTCAAACGGTGACCGTGGCCGTGCAGCCGGCTCCCCTCCCTACCCAGGCTAGTCGCTGACGTGCTGACGGCCGTTCTGATCATTCCAACGGGCATTGGGGCTGCCATTGGTGGCTATGCGGGTGATGCGATTCCAGTTGTTCGTGCTTTGGCGCAGGTGTGCGATCGCCTGATTACCCATCCTAACGTTCTCAATGGGGCGATGCTCTATTGGCCACTGCCCAATGTTTGGTATGTGGAAGGCTATGCCCTTGATGAATTTGCGGTTGGCCGTTGGGGATTGCTGCCACCGCGTCCAAATCGCATTGGCCTGTTACTGGATGCAGCGATTGAAGCGGATCTCCAACTGCGCCATCGTCAAGCAGCGGCGGCCTGTTCTGCCACCTTGGGTCTAATGATGACTGAACCTGTGATTACAGATGAACCCTTGGGCGTGCAGTTGCAAACCGCTGCCTCGGGGGCAACCTGGGGGACTCTGGCGAACCCCGCTAGTTTATTGCGGGCGGCAGAAAAGCTGATTCAAGTGGCTCAGGCAGAGGCGATCGCAATTGTGACCCGCTTTCCGGATGATCCGGGCACAGACGCATTGCACCACTATCGCAGTGGCCAAGGTGTCGATCCCCTCGCCGGGGCAGAAGCGGTGATTAGTCATTTGGTTGTCCAGCACTTTCAGCTTCCGGCAGCCCATGCCCCCGCCCTGCAACCATTGCCCCTAGAGGAGACTGTGCACCCCCGTGCCCTTGCCGAAGAAATTGGTTATACCTTTTTGCCGTCCGTGTTGGTGGGGTTGAGTCGTGCTCCCCGCTATAGCCCGACTGCCCCGCAGGCGCTGTGGCGACAGGAGGTGAATGCGGTGATTGTACCCGCCACTGCCCTTGGTGGACGGGGAATTCTGGCCTTGGCTCAACAGGGCGTCCCCATCCTAACGGTGACTAACAATACCACAACCCTCAATGTTACAGCTGTCGATTTGGGGATAGAGACAATCCCTTGCCAGTCCTATGCCGAGGCCATTGGCGTGTTGAGTGCGATGAAGGCGGGCGTGTCTTGGCAAACGGTTACACTGGCAACCTGAAAAAATTTTTGCTTCTATCCCCATCGTCAAGTGGAACAGGTGTCCTTTGAACCCTATGAGGTGTTGGTGAATAGTCATCACCTGCATCGGGTCTATCTGAATGAATTGGAGTCACTTGAGACATTGCCATTGAGCCTAGCGCTGATGCAACTCACTGTGTTACCCGAAGCAAAAATGCCGACAGCAGCACGGTTGTTGGCAGAGCGAACTCGCACAGAGGCAGTGCCAAGGCCAAAAGTCATAATAGAGTTATATGGCTATTCCAATCACTGGAACGGTGGTCGGGGTGCCCCTGCTGGACAAGTGATGCTCTGAAATGTGGAAACGCGGCAAGTGGTGGGCACATGGCCTGCACGGCTGGAAAATCGCTACTATTGGGTCGTGCAACCCGAAATTGTGGTAGCGCCGGGGCGGTATGCAGTGTTGACCTCCAGCCCGCAAACGTGGTCTTATAATGCGACTTCCAAAAATGCTGGCATGACTTGGATTGAAGGGTACCCAATGCCTCGCTAGTGTCAAAGTTGGAGAAATTGTTGGCAGGGGGGCGATCGCGAGTCGCAGGGCGGGGCTTTAGACCCAATTCTTTGGTAAGCTAAAGAATGCTTTCTAAAACCGTGCTAAAACCTCCTATGGCTGCATCCGTAAGCTTTGACCTCGATGCCCTGAACCAACGCTTTGAGGGGGCACATCCCCGTGAAATTCTAGCGTGGGCAGTGGCTGAAATTCCCCAAGGGCTGGTGCAGACCAGTGCCTTTAATGTCGATGACATGATGATTACAGATTTGCTCTACCGTGATCTACGCCCCAATCCGCCGGTGCCTGTTCTCTTTTTGGATACGCTGCATCACTTTCCAGAAACCCTTGAATTTGTGCAGCAGGCCAAGGAAAAATATGGTCTGGATTTGCGCACCTACAAAACCCCCGATGTGGACAGTCGTGAGGCCTTTGCTGCTCGCTATGGCGACAAGCTTTGGGAAACCAATGTTGAGCAGTTTCACCATCTCACTAAAATTGAACCACTGCAACGGGGCTTAGCAGAACTCAATACGGTGGCTTGGATTACGGGACGGCGTCGCGATCAGGCGGTTACCCGCGCCAATATGCCCTACGTGGAACTGGACAAGCAGGGTCGTCTGAAAATTAATCCCCTCGCTGCTTGGACACGCAAACAAACATGGGCCTACGTGATGGAGCACGGAGTAATTTACAATCCCCTCCACGATCGCGGCTATGCCAGCATTGGCGATGAACCCCTCACTACCCCTGTAGCCGAAGGGGAAGACGAACGGGCAGGTCGCTGGCGTGGCATGGGCAAAACCGAGTGCGGCATCCACATCTAAGCCCATGTACTTTCAGGACGTTATTGCCACACTGCACCAGTTTTGGGCGGCTCAGGGATGCCTGATTGCCCAGCCCTATGACGTGGAAAAGGGCGCCGGTACCAAAAGCCCCCATACCTTTTTGCGTGCCCTCGGCCCTGAGCCTTGGGCAGTGGCCTATGTCGAACCCTGTCGCCGACCCGGAGATGGCCGCTATGGCGAGAATCCCAACCGCTATCAGTACTACTACCAGTACCAAGTGCTGATTAAGCCGTCCCCTGAGAATATCCAAGAGATCTATTTGGAGTCGCTACGCGCCCTTGGCATTCGCCCCCAAGAGCATGACATTCGCTTTGTTGAAGACAACTGGGAGGATGCGGCCGTTGGCGCGTGGGGTGTGGGCTGGGAGGTCTGGCTCGATGGTATGGAGGTGACGCAGTTTACCTATTTCCAGCAGTGTGGTGGCTTAGATTGTCGGCCGGTCTCCATTGAGATTACCTATGGCTTGGAACGGTTGACCATGTACCTCCAGGAGGTGGATGCGATCGCCAGTATCCGCTGGAACCCCACGCTCACCTATGGCGATGTCCATTTGCAAGGGGAAATTGAACAGTCCACCTACAACTTCGAGGCCTCAGATCCGGAACGATTGTTCACCCTTTTTAGTCTCTACCAGCAGGAGGCGGAGCAGCTTCTGGAAAAGCAGTTGGTACTACCCAGCTTGGATTATGTGCTCAAGTGTTCCCACACCTTTAACCTGCTGGATGCCCGTGGTGTGATTTCGGTGGCAGAGCGCACGCGCTACATTGGTCGCATTCGGGGCTTGGCACGGCGCGTCGCCCAAACCTATGTGCAACAACGGGAAGCCCTAGGATTTCCACTGCTGAAGGAGCCAACGCCGATCGCCCCCTAAGTCACCATCGCTCAAGGAGTATCCATGGGACGGCAGTGGTACCTGTCGGTGGTCTTGGCCTTGTTTGCAGCATCGGCAACGCTAGCAGCGGATGTGCCACGCTTTCTCAGTCCTAGCAAGTTTTGGGGGCAGTTGGTCTCTCAAGTCAAACCCTTGAAGCCCGAAAAAGTGGTGGCGCTGACCTTTGATGATGGCCCTTGGGGAACCTCAACCCGCCAAGTGCTGCAAATTCTCAAGGAGGAGGAGGTCAAAGCCACATTTTTTGTGATTGGTAAGCACGCCCTCATGTACCCCGATATCATTGCTGACATTGTCAAAGCCGGTCATGCCGTTGGCAACCATAGTTGGAGTCATCCCTATCAGCCCGTTGGTCCTGAAGTCGCCAAGCAAGAAATTGAAAACACCTCTGCGCTCATTGCCAAGCAAAGCCAAGCGCAAACGCGCCTGTTTCGGCCACCGGGGGGCAATCTGACCACGGGGCTAGTGGATTATGCCAAGTCGAAAAACTACGCCATCATCCTGTGGTCGGTGGATACCCACGACACCCGCCCCAACACCACAGCAGCGGACATTGTTGAGCGCACCCTCAAGGAAGTGAAACCGGGTAGTATTATTTTGCTCCACGATGGCGGCGGCGATCGCGCCACTACCCGCAAAGCTCTCCCCACGCTGATTCGTCGCCTGCGGCAAAAAGGTTATCGCTTTGTCACTGTGCCGGAACTGCTGCAACTGGCAGTTAAAGCCCCCACGCCGAAGCCTGAACCAACACCAACACCTCCGCCTCCACCGACAATCACACCAACACCCACCCCTGAGCCAACTGCCACCCCGAAACCCAGTCCAAGCCCAGTTCCCACCCCAGAAAGCCTGCCCAGTCCTGAGCCGATACCGACCCCTCCCGTCCCCAGTGAACCGCAATTGGAGCCGCCACGCATGCCCCCTAACTAAGGCTCTAGGGGAAATTCACTAATCTGTGGCGTCGAGGTACCATTGAGGGTTTCCCCCAGTTGATGGAGGGGTTCATAGACCGGTTCTAAACTGGCTTGGGTGTGGGCGATCGCCCGCAGGAGTTCAGCCGTGAGATATTCCAAGGGATGGGGAGGGGGCGGTTGGCGGCGGCGGTATTTGGGAGTGGGCACAAACTCACTGGCTACGGCCTGAAGCTGGTAGGCCAATGCTTTCACCTTGGCAAGGTAGGTCAGGGTTTCCTCAAGGTGCTGGGTAATTTGCTGGTGTTGGGCTTGCAGTTGTTGCCACTGTTCGGGGGCGATCGCACCCGCTGCTGGTTTGAGATCGAGGGGAGTCAAATCCTGAAACAGTGCTTCTATGTCTGGGGTTTCACTACTCACGAGTCCCTCCAACAAGGCCGCATCAAATAACTCCCCGAGCACTTCGGGAGAGACGGCTGCCCACTCACTGGGGGAAGAAAATGCAGGGTCAGGCGCTGTCATGGGCATTTACCAAGTCGCGTTGGGCGGGATTGCAGTGCATCAAAAGGGGACGGTTGCCCTAACTTTGTTAACCTTATAACGGTTTTGTTTGGTGATCGCGGTTGTGACCTCCTCTTCTTTGCCAATTGTTTTGGGTGTAACGGGTGCATCGGGTCTCATTTACGCAGTGCGTGCCATTAAATTTCTATTACAGGCGGACTATCCTATTCAATTAGTGGCATCAAAGGCCGTGCACCAGGTGTGGCAAGCAGAATATGGCCTCACCCTGCCGATTCAGCCCGAGAAGCAGGAACTGTTTTGGCGCCAACAAGCCCAAGTCTGGACGGGATCCCTCACCTGTCACCGACCCACGGATGTGGCAGCGGCGATCGCCAGTGGTTCCTTTCGCACCTTGGGCATGGTGATTCTGCCCTGTAGTATGAGTACGGTCGCTAAGTTGGCGGCAGGACTGAGTTCGGATCTCCTAGAGCGGGTGGCCGATGTCCACCTCAAGGAACACCGTCCGTTGGTGCTGGTGCCCCGCGAAACGCCTTTTAGTCTCATTCATCTGCAAAACCTGACCCAATTGGCAATGGCCGGGGCGCGAATTGTACCCGCCATCCCTGCGTGGTATCACCGGCCGCAGACCATTGAGGATCTGGTGGATTTTGTCATCGCCCGTGCCCTTGATCAGTTAGGGTTAGATTGTGTGCCGCTGCAACGTTGGCAAGGATCCCTTTCCTAATGCGCGCTTGGATTTATCTGGGGGCGATCGCCCTGCTCAGTACACTGGTCGTCCAAAATTGGCAGCCGCTGGTCTCGCTGCGCTTTTTGGGACAGCAAACTCCGGCGCTCCCCCTTGCCGCTTGGCTTGTGGTGGCAGCCCTCTCAGGAATCGTGGCGGGGCAGTGTTTACTCTGGCTAACCGCAGAAGCGCCAGTAGCGCGGCCAACCCCGCGATCGCAACCCCCTGAACCAGAACTGGATGCCTCGATGCGTCCGCCGGAGGATGAACCAGAGATCGATACCAGCGATGTGGAGGATTGGTTTAGCGAGCCTGAGCCAGCCCCCCGCGAACCAGAGATTCAAGATCGCCCCCGCACGACCTACTCGTACCAATATCGCCCTTCCCGCAAAGCCACCGCCAAAGCCCCGCCACCCCCAGAAGAGGTTGTGGATGCCGAATACCGCATTCTGACGCCGCCACCCCCCAAGGACGCTCCCCCAGAGGATGAAGAAGACTGGGATATTCCCCTATGATCAAAGGCGTTGCCATCGGAGGAACAGCTTGTGAAAGTTGCCGTGGTTGGTGCCACAGGTCGCACGGGTCATCGCATTGTGAGTGCCCTACAAGCATCTGAGCATCAGGCGATCGCTGTTGTGCGCAATCCCGCCAAAGCCCAAGGGCGCTGGCCAACGGTAGAGATTCGCACCGCTGATGTGACCCAACCGCAGACGCTGCCCCCGGCGCTCAAAGAGTGTGAAGCAGTCATCTGTGCCACGGGAGCCAGCCCCAGCCTCAACCCCTTGGAACCCCTAAGTGTGGATTATCTGGGCACCAAGAATCTGGTGGATGCCGCCAAAGCTGCCCATGTGCAGCAGTTTATTCTCGTCTCGTCGCTGTGTGTCTCGCAATTTTTCCATCCCCTGAATCTTTTTTGGCTGATTTTGTATTGGAAGCAGCAGGCAGAACGTTATCTCCAAGAAAGCGGTCTAACTTACACGATTGTGCGGCCGGGGGGTCTGAAGGAAACCGATGACGGTGGCTTTCCGATCATTGCCCCAGCAGATACCCTCTTTGAGGGGAGTATCGCGCGATCGCGGGTGGCGGAAATCTGTGTGGCAGCCTTGGGCGAGCCGAGTGCCTACAACAAAATTTTTGAGGTGGTCAGCCGTCCTGATCAAACCCCAGCCGCCTATCCAGAGTTATTCCGCTCAATTGCGGCAGTGTGAGGATCAGTTGGTGCGGTTTTCCCGTTGGTTGCTGGCGATCGCTCTTCTAGTGGGCATGGGCTATTTCTTTTTTGGGTCGCGTTCAAGTGCCCTCTGGTGGTACTGGTACCGCTGGCAGCCGGGTCAAATTGCCCCCTTAGTCATGCAGGGGGGTGATCCCTATGTACGGGCACTGATGCGCACCATTTCTGCCAGTGAGGCCAACGACGCCAATCCCTACACCCTGCTCTATGGTGGCGAACACGTCCAAGACCTCAGCCAGCATCCCGATCGCTGTATTCCCATTCGCCGCGGTCCCAATCAGCACCTATGTACCACCGCCGCAGGCCGCTATCAATTTCTCACCACCACTTGGGAAGAAAAAGCCGCCCGCTATCATCCCCAACCGCCGAGCTGGTTTTGGCAGGGCTATAGCTTTGCCCCAGAGTATCAAGATCAGGTGGTCTATCGCTGGCTGACAGATCCGGCCGCTTGGAATGCCGATATTCCCCAACTCTTGCGGGAGGGACGTGTACAGGAAGTTTTTGCCCTACTGTCGGATACGTGGACTAGTCTGGGCTACGGCCTTGAAAGCAACCTGATCACACCCCACCTCGAAGAGATTTACCAGCAACTGTTGGCTCAAGAATTAGCCGCCTCCCAGACTGCACACTCTCCGGGGAGGGATGCGTTACGCTAGTCAATTTTCTCTGCCGACGGATCTATTCGAGTGCCCCAATTTCTGATTCTTGCGTAGAATCCCTCGGAGTCGCTCTAGAAGAGGGTTTGAGTATTTTCAGTGGCTTCGTAGAAAATGATTTGACACCCCTCGCAGGGGATCCCTCGGAACAGGGGGTTGCAATCCGCTCAGGGAGAGGCTATATTGAAGATGCTCTTGCTTCCCTTCGGGGAAGTAGATTAAATGGAAACAGTCAGGTTTTGACGAAAGTCGGTTGGAACGTACAGAACTTGCTTCCCTTCGGGGAAGTAGATTAAATGGAAACATAAGTTCGGGGTGGCTTTTCAGAAAAGCCACAATAGCTTGCTTCCCTTCGGGGAAGTAGATTAAATGGAAACATAAAAGGCGGTAAAGAATCTAATGAGAGTTTTGCCTTGCTTCCCTTCGGGGAAGTAGATTAAATGGAAACTTCCAATTCTGGTTTTCTTCTTTTTATTCATAAACTTCTCCTTGCTTCCCTTCGGGGAAGTAGATTAAATGGAAACATAGCTCCTCCTTTCTTTTTCCAAAAAATAACACTACCTTGCTTCCCTTCGGGGAAGTAGATTAAATGGAAACACTTTCCCCATTGTTTTGGGGATACTGGCATTCATCTTGCTTCCCTTCGGGGAAGTAGATTAAATGGAAACATTACTATCACTGTTATTGCTATTGTTATCGCTGCCAGCTTGCTTCCCTTCGGGGAAGTAGATTAAATGGAAACGCCGATGGGCAGAAGTTTACATGGATGAAACGGTTTGCTTGCTTCCCTTCGGGGAAGTAGATTAAATGGAAACTTTATTCTTTTTTGTTTTAGTCTTTCGTACATTTCCAGTACTTGCTTCCCTTCGGGGAAGTAGATTAAATGGAAACATTTGCCGAATTGTCTGGGATTTTCCAATCCCAGGTACCCCGTCTTGCTTCCCTTCGGGGAAGTAGATTAAATGGAAACTTAATGGTTTGCTTACTGCCCCAAACTTCATCTTGACACTTGCTTCCCTTCGGGGAAGTAGATTAAATGGAAACTTTATCGATTTTTTGCACTGTGTCTACACCCAGCGCATTAGCACTTGCTTCCCTTCGGGGAAGTAGATTAAATGGAAACTTTAATTCCTTCAGGGCTCGGTAGAGGCTGGACTTCGGCTTGCTTCCCTTCGGGGAAGTAGATTAAATGGAAACAACAAGAACAGAGAAATACTGTCATCAAAAACAGGCTGAGTACTCAGTTTTTTGAAGGGGGGTGTTGAATTCTATTTTTTCTGCACCCCTAATTTTTTTGTCGCAAGAAGTGTCAAGGCCGAGCTGTCAGTTCCATCCGTGAGCAAAGGGCTGTACCGCTCCCGGAGAGATTAAAATCAGAAAAACCCTCTGGTGCAAATCGGCTGGCCTTGGTGGATGTCTATGTCGTTTCTTGAGTATCTCCATGCAGAACCGCGGCGCGTCATTGTCTTTGATGGCGCAATGGGCACGAATCTTCAGGCGCAAAACCTGACGGCAGAGGACTTTGGGGGCAAGGCGTACGAAGGCTGCAATGAATACTTGGTCATCAGCAAGCCAGAGGCGGTGGCCAAGGTGCATCGGGACTTTTTGGCAGCAGGCGCCGATGTCATTGAAACAAATACCTTTGGAGCCTCCTCCGTTGTTCTCAGTGAATACAATTTGGGCGATCGCGCCTACGAAATTAGCAAGAAAGCCGCCGAACTGGCCAAGTCCGTGGCCGCTGAATTTAGCACCCCCGAAAAACCCCGCTTTGTCGCTGGCTCAATGGGGCCTGGTACCAAACTCCCCACCCTTGGCCACATCGACTACGACACCCTCTACACAGCTTTTCGCGAACAAGCGGCGGGTCTCTTTGATGGCGGGGTTGACCTATTTATTATTGAAACCTGCCAAGACGTGCTGCAAATCAAGGCGGCACTCAATGGGGTAATGGCCGTCTTTCGAGAACGGGGAGAACGCCGCCCTCTCATGGTCTCCGTGACGATGGAGCAGCAGGGCACGATGCTGGTTGGCTCGGAAATTGGTGCTGCCCTGACGATTCTGGAACCCTATCCCATTGATATTTTGGGACTCAACTGCGCCACAGGGCCTGACCTGATGACGGAGCATATCCGCTACCTCTCGCAGCACTCCCCCTTTGTGATTTCCTGCATTCCCAACGCCGGCTTGCCTGAGAACATTGGTGGTTGTGCCTACTACAAATTAACACCGATGGAACTGCGGCTAGCCCTCACCCGCTTTGTCGAGGACTTTGGGGTGCAAGTGATTGGCGGCTGTTGCGGCACTCGACCGGATCACATTGCTGCCCTTGCCGAAATTGCTGCCACCCTGACCCCCAAGGCGCGATCGCCCCAACGGATTCCCGCGGCTGCCTCGATCTACAGCCCGCAGCCCTACGACCAAGAGAATTCCTTCCTGATCATTGGTGAGCGGCTCAATGCCAGTGGCTCGAAAAAATGCCGCGATCTCCTCAATGCCGAAGACTGGGATGGCCTCGTTGCCCTTGCCCGTGCCCAAGTGCGTGAAGGTGCCCACATCCTTGATGTCAACGTGGACTATGTGGGGCGCGATGGCGTGCGGGATATGCACGAGTTGGTGTCGCGGTTGGTTACCAATGTCACCCTGCCCCTGATGCTTGACTCTACGGAGTGGCAAAAGATGGAAGCGGGGCTAAAGGTGGCGGGGGGCAAATGCCTGCTCAACTCCACCAACTTTGAGGATGGTGAACCCCGCTTTTACAAAGTTTTGGAACTGGCGAAAACCTATGGCGCTGGCGTTGTGGTCGGCACGATTGATGAAGAGGGGATGGCACGAACGGCTGAGAAAAAGTTTGCCATTGCTGAACGGGCTTATAAAGCCGCCCTTGACTACGGCATTCCCCCCTACGAGATTTTCTTTGACCCTTTGGCACTGCCGATTTCCACAGGGATTGAGGAGGATCGGGTCAACGGTCGGGAAACCATTGCCGCCATTCGCCGTATCCGCGCTGAACTCCCCGGCTGTCATATTTTGCTGGGGGTCTCGAATATCTCCTTTGGTTTGAACCCAGCGGCTCGCCAAGTCCTGAACTCGATGTTTCTCCATGAGGCGATGCAGGCGGGCATGGATGCTGCCATTGTCAGTGCTGCCAAGATTCTGCCCTTGGCGAAAATTGAGCCAGAGCACCAAGAAGTGTGCCGTGATCTGATCTATGATCGGCGGCGATTTGAGGGGGACGTGTGTGTCTATGACCCCCTTGCGGAACTGACCCGCCTCTTTGAGGGCAAAACCACCCAACCGGATCGCTCGCAGGTGGAGAACCTGCCCATTGAGGAGCGGCTAAAGCGCCACATTATTGATGGCGATCGCCTTGGTCTTGAGGACACCCTCGCCAAAGCCCTTGAAACCTATGCTCCCCTTGAAATTATCAATACCTTCTTGCTCGATGGCATGAAGGTGGTGGGTGAACGCTTTGGCGCTGGGCAGATGCAACTGCCCTTTGTTTTGCAGTCCGCAGAAACGATGAAGGCCGCCGTCGCCTACCTCGAACCCTTTATGGAGAAATCTGCCACGGGGGACACCGCCAAGGGCACGGTTGTGATTGCCACGGTGAAGGGGGATGTCCATGATATTGGCAAAAACTTGGTGGATATTATCCTCACCAACAATGGCTATCGGGTGATTAACTTGGGGATTAAGCAACCCGTTGAAAATATCATCCAAGCCTATGAGGCGCATCAGGCAGACTGCATTGCCATGAGTGGCCTCTTGGTGAAATCCACCGCCTTTATGAAGGAGAATCTGGAGGTCTTTAATGAGCGAGGCATTACCGTTCCCGTGATTCTGGGGGGGGCGGCCCTCACACCCAAATTTGTCTACGAGGATTGCCGCGCCACCTACCACGGTCAAGTGATCTACGGCAAGGATGCCTTTGCCGATTTGCACTTTATGGATCGGTTGATGCGGGCAAAGGCCGCAGGGCAGTGGGACGATCGCCAAGGATTTTTGGATGGCACAACGGTCTCTCCCCCAGAGGCAGAGGCCACACCGGCGATCGCCCCCGAACCCCCCTCGGTGACTGAACCCGAAACGCCAGAAGTAGTAGATACACGCCGTTCTGAAGCTGTTGCGGTGGAGATTCCCCGCCCCACACCCCCCTTCTGGGGCATTCGTCACCTCAAGGCGGATCAGATTCCCCTTTCTGAGGTCTTTGCCTATCTGGATCTCCAAGCCCTGATTGCGGGTCAGTGGCAGTTTCGCAAACCCAAGGATCAAGACCGTACCACCTATGATGCTTTCCTTGCCGAGAAGGTCTATCCCATCCTTGAGGAGTGGAAACAGCGCATCCTTGCGGAAAACCTACTCCATCCTGAACTGATTTATGGCTACTTCCCCTGCCAAAGTGAGGGTAACACGGTCTATATCTACGATCCGCAGCGGGTTGGTGACAAAAGTGCCTGCATCCCTGAGCGGGCGATCGCCCAGTTTACCTTCCCCCGCCAAAAGAGTGGCCGCCGCCTCTGTATTGCCGACTTTTTTGCCCCTGCGGCATCGGGCATCATTGATGTCTTTCCCATGCAAGCGGTGACCGTTGGTGAAATTGCTACCCAAGTGGCGCAGGAGCTATTTGCGGCCAATCAATACAGTGACTACCTCTACTTCCACGGCATGGCGGTGCAAACGGCGGAAGCCCTCGCAGAGTGGTGTCATGCCCGCATTCGCCGTGAATTGGGCTGCACTCCCGATCCAGAGTCGATTCGCGATATTCTTGCCCAGCGCTACCAAGGCTCCCGCTATAGCTTTGGCTATCCTGCCTGCCCCAATATGCAGGATCAATATACGCAACTGCGACTCCTCGAGAGCGATCGCATGGGGATGTATATGGACGAGAGTGAACAACTCTACCCTGAGCAATCCACCACGGCGATCATCTGCTACCATCCCACCGCCAAGTATTTCAGCGTCTAAGCCTCAGCTTTCTTCGTGCTAAAACTAATCATTCAAAAGACGGTGCCATGGGTACACCAAGGGCATCCCCTAAACAGGCACCCAATAATCCATTGACAACATATTCAGCATTCATAGGGAGCAACCAGATCGGATTTTTCAAGAGTTCTCAAGAATTCTTATCACCCTAGGTACCCCATGTTTTAGAAAAGAACTGTCGCGATCGCCCCAATGATAAACTGCAAACGAAAGAGTGTCGGAGATGCCCTCGGTGACGCGCCCAAAAATGATTGTTCTAGATGATGACCCCACCGGTTCGCAGACAGTTCACAGTTGCCTGCTGTTGACCCGCTGGGATGTGGATACCCTCTGTCGTGGCCTCACCGATCCTGTGCCCATTTTCTTTATCCTCACCAATACCCGTGCTTTGCCACCAGAAATCGCAGCGGAGGTCACGCGCACCGTTTGCTGTCATTTGAAGGCGGCGATCGCCCAAACTGGTACCACCGATTACATGGTTGTCAGCCGTTCCGACTCCACCCTCCGCGGCCACTACCCCCTTGAAACCGATGTGATTGCCGCTGAACTGGGACCCTTTGATGCCCATTTTCTGGTGCCTGCCTTTTTAGAGGGGGGGCGCATTACCCGTGATAGCCAGCACTATCTGCTTGTTGCAGGTCAGCCGGTGCCCGTTCATGAAACGGAGTTTGCCCGCGATTCCGTCTTTGGCTATCACCACAGCTACTTACCCGACTATGTGGCCGAAAAGACCCAAGGGCGCATCCCCGCCGCAGCCGTAGAGCGTTTTGTCCTTGCCGATGTGCGCAATCCAGAGACCCTGCGCAGCCGCTTGAGTCAGTTACAAGGCAATGTCTGCGGGGTGGTGGATGCCGAGAGCCAAGAGGATTTAGACCAGTTTGCAGCAGCAGTGCTTGAGCTTGCCAGCCAAGGAAAACGCTTTTTGTTCCGCAGTGCTGCCAGTTTGCTCACGGCCTTAGCGCAGCTGCCGCCCCAGCCCACCCCCCCAGAGGCAATGGCCACCTATTGCCGCCCTGGCCGCTATGGTGCGATTTTGGTGGGTTCCCACGTGCGCAAAACCACTGAACAACTGACCGCTTTGCTGGAGGAACCCGATGTGTTTCCCATTGAAGTGCCCGTGGCTCGATTGCGCGACAGTGGGGCGGCTGAACCTGACATTATCAACGAAGTCTTGGCGGCAGTGGATCAGGCGATCGCCAGTGAGAAAACCCCCGTCATCTTTACCAGTCGTGAGGAACTCACCTTCGCGGATGCAGTGACACGGTTAGCCTTTGGGCAGCGAGTCTCGGAAGTGCTGATGGCGATCGTCCAGCAGTTGCCCGCCGATTTGCGCTACCTGATCAGCAAGGGGGGCATCACCTCCAACGATGTGCTGAGTAAGGGCTTAAACTTAGCCACGGTTCGCCTCTTGGGGCAAGTGATTCCGGGCTGCTCCGTGGTGCGCACGGGTGCTGATCATCCCCGTTTTCCCGCATTACCAGTGGTGCTGTTCCCCGGCAATGTCGGCGATCGCGAGGCATTGCGCATGGTGTATCGTCGCTTTCACAGTCCTTAGTGGATAGCTCAAGCCCTTGCTTTTGTCTAGGAATTTTTACTTAGTGGCTTGAATCTCGCTGAGCTCAGGGTTTAGAATGCAGTTGTAACAATAATAAACAATTTTTAATCTTTCCCGATAAGTGAATGAGTTTAGTCAACACGGTTGGGGTTCGATCAACGGTATGGCGCTGGCTGCTGCCTGTCTTGGTCGTGCTGGTGGTGGGTGGCGGTTGGGGGGTTTCTCTGCTATTGCCCCTGCGGGATCCCTACATTCAATCGGTACGAGCAGCGGTGGGCGATCCGAGTCGCGGCGAGCAAATTTTTATTCTCAACTGTGCGGCTTGTCATGGCATTGATGGCAAGGGCGAAGTGGGTCCTAGCCTTGTGCAGATTAGCCACCGCCGATCGCAAGCAAAGCTCATCCAGCAAATTATTAGCGGCGATACCCCTCCCATGCCCAAGTTTCAAGCCCAACCCCAAGACATGGCCGACCTATTAAGCTACTTGAAGACACTCTAAAACTTTTGACAAAAATCTCACAGGCGAAACCAGTATATTAAATTGAAAATTGTGCTACCAGAATTACGCATTTCGAGCATTCTTTGGTGGGAATGGAAGAAGCCTTTGCGGTGGGCGATCGCGTTCGCCTTGTGGAACTGCCCCCCTATGTGAAAACAGCGGAGCCAATGCCAATGTTGCGTCCCGCCAGTATCCTCACCCTCGGTGAAGAGGGGGTGATCCTCGGCCAGCAACCGGGGAACTATTGGGTCGTGCGCCTAGCGCGGGGTGCCTTTTTGCTGGAAGCCAAGTATCTCAAACGGCTGTAGTGCCTTCGCTGCTATGGCTCCGCTGCTGTCCCTGTGCATGATTGTCAAAAACGAAGCCCATCAATTACGGCGCTGCTTGCAGTCGGTGCAGCCTTGGGTGGATGAAATCATTGTTGTGGACACGGGTTCCACCGATGGGACGATCGCCATTGCCCGCGAGTTTACCCCCCATGTCCACGCCGTTGTCTGGCAAGCAGATTTTGCTGCCGCCCGCAATGCCTCCCTAGCCCATGCAAGCGGGGAGTGGGTCTTTTACATTGATGCCGATGAAGAATTGGTGGTTACAGATCCCCAATGGCGAGACCAGTTGAGCGCTGCAAGTGGGGATGCCATCAATCAGTGGAGTCTGCTGCGCCGTGAACAGGCGAGCGATCGCAACTGGAGTGAGTTTTGGAATGTCCGCTTTGGCCGCCGTTTTCCTGATCTTCACTTTGCCGGGGCACTCCATGAGCAACTCTATTACCGCGAACGCCCAGCGGTGGTGGGTCAGTTGCAGGGGGTCTATCTCATTCACCACAACCAACAGACGCCAGATCAGTTTCTGGCAAAGCTTCGCGATCGCAATATTCCCATCCTCGAAAAAATGGTGCAGCAGGGCGATCGCCGACTGCAAAACTTGGTGTGTCTTGGAGATCACTATGCCGCCTGTGGCGATGGCGATCGCGCCCAAGCTTGGTATGAACAAGCCCTTGAGCAAATTGCCCCTGCCGTGGCACAGGGAATTCTGCCTCAGGAGACGACTTGGCTGCGCCATCTTCTTTTTTGGGTGAGCTACCGTGCCTTTGAGGCCAAGGACTACGAAACGGCTCAGTATTACCTCAGCTATGGCCTACGCTTCTTTGATCGCTATCCGCCCCTACTCTATGTGGCGGGGTTACTCATCTTTGAATTGGGCTTGCATCGCGGAGCCTTGCCCTACTTTCACCGCTGTTTAGAACTCTTTGAGCAGGGAACCTACGATCGCGCTGAACCCTTCGATCGCCAGTGGATGACCACCCAACCTGCCTATAGTCTAGGTTTTACCTACATGACCCTTCAGGAGCGCGATCGCGCCATCGCCTATTTTCAAAAGACCCTTGAATTTAACCCTGACTATTCCCCTGCGCAGATGTACCTGCAACAACTGTTGACGGCATCGGCAAATCAAGGGTGATGCGAGTTCCCGCCCCTGCTGCCGAGCGAATCCAGTGCTCAACGCCTTACGGCATCAGAGGTAGAGGCACTCGTTCCGCCTCTGCTCGTCCTGCTTTTACCCCTGTCAGTGCTCAACGCCTTACGGCATCAGAGGTAGAGGCACGAAGGCCGTCCAAGCAAGGCCGTCCAAGCAAGGCCGTCGTGCTCAACGCCTTACGGCATCAGAGGTAGAGGCACATGCCCCTGTCCCTTGAGGACGACTGCCCCCTAAGGTGCTCAACGCCTTACGGCATCAGAGGTAGAGGCACAGATGATAGAATTCTGCAGGGATTGTGTAAGAATGTGCTCAACGCCTTACGGCATCAGAGGTAGAGGCACAGAGAAGGCCTAGGGAAGGCCGCTGAAGGCTAGGGGAGTGCTCAACGCCTTACGGCATCAGAGGTAGAGGCACGAGAAAGAAGAATATGCAGTAGTTCGTGCACTACTAGTGCTCAACGCCTTACGGCATCAGAGGTAGAGGCACAGGTAAAACAGCGCGCAACCCTTCTTGCTGTAAAAGTGCTCAACGCCTTACGGCATCAGAGGTAGAGGCACGGGAAAATACCCAAATTACTAATTAAAACATTTTGTGTTTGTGCTCAACGCCTTACGGCATCAGAGGTAGAGGCACGATAAATATTCCAAGAAGTACAACGCCCTGGTGGTGCTCAACGCCTTACGGCATCAGAGGTAGAGGCACGCCGGCTAACGCAACATGGGTCAGAGTTGCAGACACGTGCTCAACGCCTTACGGCATCAGAGGTAGAGGCACAGAAATCCCCATAGTATATGCCCCAAATCTTTGCGTGCTCAACGCCTTACGGCATCAGAGGTAGAGGCACTCTCGGTCAATTGTATAAATGTGCAGAACATTTAGTGCTCAACGCCTTACGGCATCAGAGGTAGAGGCACGCTCCATAAAACGCTCCGTGTCTTTTGCATCCTCTTGTGCTCAACGCCTTACGGCATCAGAGGTAGAGGCACATGAATAATTATTTCTCTAGAGGTATTCTTTATCGTGCTCAACGCCTTACGGCATCAGAGGTAGAGGCACATCTACCCCTGTTTGAATAGATTCAATGCGGTTATTGTGCTCAACGCCTTACGGCATCAGAGGTAGAGGCACATGAATAATTATTTCTCTAGAGGTATTCTTTATCGTGCTCAACGCCTTACGGCATCAGAGGTAGAGGCACCACCTTTGGCCAATTGCCGCATATGCTCAATATAAGGTGCTCAACGCCTTACGGCATCAGAGGTAGAGGCACACGTGTATCCTTATGGAACCAATCATTATACTTCAGAGTGCTCAACGCCTTACGGCATCAGAGGTAGAGGCACTTCGTTTACCAGATTGATTTAATCTCAACCATAATGTGCTCAACGCCTTACGGCATCAGAGGTAGAGGCACTAGAAATCCTCTCTAGACTGGATACGCGATTAGAGGTGCTCAACGCCTTACGGCATCAGAGGTAGAGGCACTCTTCGCCAAAATTTGACTGTGCGTCTACCCAACGGTGCTCAACGCCTTACGGCATCAGAGGTAGAGGCACTACCCTACTTTAAGCCAACGACCGCCTTGACGTGCTCAACGCCTTACGGCATCAGAGGTAGAGGCACCAAGGACAAGGACGACGTGGGACGACCTTCCAAGGAGTGCTCAACGCCTTACGGCATCAGAGGTAGAGGCACAATTCTGAAATGGCAGACTTTTTTTGGAACAGACGTGCTCAACGCCTTACGGCATCAGAGGTAGAGGCACTTTCTCATTGCGTTAAAATATCTTTTTTCTTTTATATGTGCTCAACGCCTTACGGCATCAGAGGTAGAGGCACTCCTTGTCCTCCTGTTCGCCCTAGCCATCCCTGTCCTGTGCTCAACGCCTTACGGCATCAGAGGTAGAGGCACGTGTGAGGTTCCCGATTTGAGCTTGTTCTTAGTAGTGCTCAACGCCTTACGGCATCAGAGGTAGAGGCACCTGTTCTGCGTCGTTTACGATTACTAGGTGTTCAAGTGCTCAACGCCTTACGGCATCAGAGGTAGAGGCACTCGCGAGTAACTCTTAAATCAGTTACTCGAACTACTCGTGCTCAACGCCTTACGGCATCAGAGGTAGAGGCACATTTATTGCCTTTGAAAGAAAATTTGCATCCTGAAAGTGCTCAACGCCTTACGGCATCAGAGGTAGAGGCACATCTACCCCTGTTTGAATAGATTCAATGCGGTTATTGTGCTCAACGCCTTACGGCATCAGAGGTAGAGGCACAGTTCTGATAAAGACGAAGCCTCTTTAGATGAGAAGTGCTCAACGCCTTACGGCATCAGAGGTAGAGGCACAACGCGGTTTGACGCAACACTTCACAACGCTGTGTGCTCAACGCCTTACGGCATCAGAGGTAGAGGCACGTCGAGGGCAGCAGTCGAGCGTCCCCTTTCCCCGCGTGCTCAACGCCTTACGGCATCAGAGGTAGAGGCACCCGCTAAATCTGCTGAAGTTACTGAATCTACTGGTGCTCAACGCCTTACGGCATCAGAGGTAGAGGCACCGCCCCTCTTGGGCAACCCTCTCGCCCCTCTTGGGGTGCTCAACGCCTTACGGCATCAGAGGTAGAGGCACAGTTTTAGGTAGCGCTTATGCACTGCCACGGCTTGGTGCTCAACGCCTTACGGCATCAGAGGTAGAGGCACTTGACAGGAGAGCCTTTTTTAGGTCGTTTTCATAGTGCTCAACGCCTTACGGCATCAGAGGTAGAGGCACGCCGAGAAAAAGCTTAGGCTAGAATTTGGTTACCGTGCTCAACGCCTTACGGCATCAGAGGTAGAGGCACGAGGGAGATTTATGTTAGTCAAAAAATACTTGTTTCGTGCTCAACGCCTTACGGCATCAGAGGTAGAGGCACGAAAAAGGGCGGCAAAGAGTTCAGTGAAAGTCTTGTGTGCTCAACGCCTTACGGCATCAGAGGTAGAGGCACTAGAATCAGAGTTAAAAGTGTTGGAGGTTAAACGAGTGCTCAACGCCTTACGGCATCAGAGGTAGAGGCACCAATTAAGTTTTCCCTCAAATCACGTGGGGCGTACAGGTGCTCAACGCCTTACGGCATCAGAGGTAGAGGCACCTTTATTTTCTTTACAATGGCTTTTTTTGTGGGCTGTGCTCAACGCCTTACGGCATCAGAGGTAGAGGCACGGGTAAAGTGTTAATAAACGCTTCTCCCCAATTAAAACGTGCTCAACGCCTTACGGCATCAGAGGTAGAGGCACCTGACTGGAAGGCGGATTCCATTCTCTGTCAAAGTGCTCAACGCCTTACGGCATCAGAGGTAGAGGCACGGGATCGTATACATTACCTGTTTTACGATCGACATAGTGCTCAACGCCTTACGGCATCAGAGGTAGAGGCACCCCTACTATTGCGCCGACGTCTCGGTTCTCAAGTGCTCAACGCCTTACGGCATCAGAGGTAGAGGCACCAAATGCGCACGTCCAAGCTATTGTTTAGGTATTTGTGCTCAACGCCTTACGGCATCAGAGGTAGAGGCACGCACAACGGCCAAGGAACGGCCAAGGAACGGCAGAGAAGTGCTCAACGCCTTACGGCATCAGAGGTAGAGGCACGACCACACACTAGAAAAAACTTTTTTTCGCGCCAAAGTGCTCAACGCCTTACGGCATCAGAGGTAGAGGCACAGCGGCGCCCTAGAAATGCCTCTAGGACTAGCTTAGCACAGTCACTTTTCAAGCACCTCTGGCACTTGGTTTTTTTGTGACTGTAAAATTTTTAGCCTCGGCCAGTATTCAGTTGTCAATCCCGCTCTGGGGAATAGGTTCAGAGATTTTCAAGCACCTCTAAATCTAACAAAAACTCTCAAACCAAGTCAAGGGGCTATCTTTGAATATCAGCCGTATCAGAGAATATTTGAATCCAGAGGTGCTTGCATGCGCCACAATCTTGGACAAAACTCAGCTGGCATTCTCTGGGGTCTCGCAAATTTTAGTGCTGCTGACCCGTCAGCAAGAGAAAGATTAACTGCTCTTAGCAAAACTGCAAAGCAATTGTCCCAGCGCCTCAGCGTTCTTTCTTGTGCCCCTATTCCAGAAAAGAGCAGGTTGGCAGTTTGTTAGGATCAAGGGGAAGTGAAGCGGTTGAACACTATGGCGCTGCTGGGACAGTCCGCAGTAGAGTTGAAAGCATGGGTCGAAGCCCAAGGGCAGCCTAGCTATCGGGCACAACAACTCCATCAGTGGCTCTATCAAAAGGGGGCGCGATCGCTCCAAGAGATTACAGTTTTTCCCAAACGGTGGCGTGATACCCTCGCAGGAGTAGAGATTGGCCGCTCAGAGATTCGCTATCGCCATGATGCCCAAGATGGCACTGTGAAGCTTCTGTTGACCTTAGCTGATGGCGAAACCATTGAAACGGTGGGCATTCCCAGTGGCGATCGCCTGACGGTGTGTGTGTCTTCCCAAGTGGGTTGCCCCATGGCCTGTGATTTTTGTGCCACGGGCAAAGGGGGCTATCGCCGCAATCTGGCTTGCCATGAAATCGTCGATCAGGTGCTAACGATCCAGAGTGAAATGAGGCGGCGCGTCAGCCATGTGGTGTTTATGGGTATGGGAGAGCCACTCTTAAACTTAGCGGCTGTTATCCCAGCGGTCACCTGCTTGAATCGCGATATTGGCATTGGTCAGCGGCACATTACCCTCTCAACGGTTGGTATTCCCCAACAAATTCAGCGACTGGCACAATATCAGTTGCAAATCACCCTTGCCGTCAGCCTCCATGCCCCCAACCAAGGCCTGCGAGAGCAGCTCATTCCCAGCGCCAAGCACTATCCCCTCAGACAGCTAATTGCCGATTGTCGTGCCTATGTGCAGCAAACGGGGCGCCGCGTCACCTTTGAATATACCGTTCTGGCGGGGGTCAACGATCGCCCCCAGCATGCTGAGGAGCTAGCGCAGCTATTGCGGGGCTTTCAGAGCCATGTCAATCTGATTCCCTACAATCCCATTGCAGAAGCAGCCTATCAGCGTCCCAGTGATCAGCAATTGCGACAATTTTTGGCTCAACTGCACGCCTTGGGGGTAACCGCCAGCATTCGGCGATCGCGGGGTCTGGATCGGCAAGCCGCCTGTGGCCAACTGCGCCAAGCCCAACTCAGTGCCTAAAGATTTTTTGCTATCATGATTCTCTAATTCATGTTATTCCTATCACATTTCCCTTTTGAATGAAGCCAGAGCTTTGGTTGATTGCTCCTGTTAGCGCGATCGCCCTCGGTGGTATTGCCACACTGATTCAACCCCAACAACCCTTAGCAACCCTTTTAGGGAGTGGCATCGGTGCCCTTGCAGGTGCACCCCTCATTGAAAAGAACCAACGCCGTAGCGATCGCCTCATTCGAGACATTCACACCGTCCTCTCCTCCTCCCCAGAGAGCACCGAACTCAAGGCACTTCTGCTGCAAGAACTGGCACAACAACGCCGACAACTCACTGACCTTGAACAGCACCTGCACCAAGCACTTCCTGAAGCCCTGCACCCAATTCACAACGAGATCATGCAGAGGCTGGAAACCCTCAAGGACAATCAAGGGGACGCTGCTGTTAACACGGCGACGGCGCAGCAACTTGAACCGCTCATTGAAGCCATTCATGCCCAGAGTGCGGCTCTGCAAACCATTCAGACACTCCTGCAAAGACCCCAACCCCCAGCAACCACCCTAAAAACCGCTGTCCTCTACGACATTGAGAACTTAGTCTTTAACCAAGGGCAGCGACTAGACCCCGCCAAAGTGAATGAGCTTGTTTCCCTAGACAACGTTCTGGAGGCAATTAAAAGCACTATTGATCTGGGGGAAATCGCCATCCAGCGTGCCTATGGGAACTGGCAAAATCAAATTCTCCAAGCCCTCAACGCCCAACTGGAGCGATCGCAAATCGAGCGGGTTGGCGTCTATGGTCGCAATCACAATCAGCGTAATGCAGCGGACATTCAACTTGCCCTTGATGCCATTGATCTAGCCTACCAGCATCCCGACATCAATACTTTTGTGCTCATCTCCGGCGATGGTGGCTTTGGCTCCATTGCCCTACGCCTACGGGATTACGGTAAAACCGTGATTGGCTGTGCCTACCGTAATGCCGCCAGTGATAGTTTTCAGCGGGTGTGCCACCGATTTATTTTCCTTGAGAATCCCTTCATTCAGTCCGACCCCGCCACCAATGGCAGAAACGGCACGCCTCCCCCGCGTCAACCCAATCAAGAAAATCGCACCGCGCCATTCTCACCTCGGCGTCTTCCCATTGAGCCGTTGAACTATGAACAAATTCCGCCATCGGCGATTCAACAACGGGAAACTGAAAAACTTTTGGAGCTATTCTCCTACTACACCACTGATGCAACAAGACGGCGAGAATTGGCTAGGGGTATGGTCTTTAATACCGTATTTTTAGAAATGAGATCCGTTGCCCCCCAATTGGATCCGCTGCGATTTGGCTTTTGCAAGCCCTCTGAATTAGTGGCCTACTTAACCACACACCATCAGTTACAAATTGGCGTTGCGGTGAATGGTCAATTGGGTAGAACGATTCTCTGCTGGCGCAATAACCTACCTGAGCGCTACACCCTGCGCACCTCCAGTCCCCAAACCATTCACACCGTCTCGATCTATCGTGGTATTTTTGCCGATGAAGTGGCGGCCGATTTTTTACTGACTCAGGTGGGACAGTGGTTAATTGCCCATCGTCCCCGCAATGCCCCTTTTGAGAGAATGATAAATATTATTCTTGAGCAAGCTCGTCGGCGGCAGCAGCGCATTGGTCAGCAGGGGATTAAGCGGGCGATCGCCAACTATGTCAAAGCGGGCGTTCTAACACGAACAGGGAACACCCTCACCCTCAACCCTGCCATCACGGACTTTTCTAGTTTGGCGATCGAGCTACAAATTCGCTTTCGCCAAGCCGTGGCAGAACGCCTCAGCAAGATTGGTGAAACCATCAATGAGCAGGTCTTTGCCCAAGCGGTTCCCCTCAAGCCTCTACAACTACCGACTGCGAACAACCCAACCTAGGATGCAGATGGTGGCTCAATCTGACTGGGCAGTTCCAGACAGTAGCCAGCCCCATAGACGGTTTTGATATAGCGCGGATTCCGCGGATCCGGCTCTAGTTTTGTCCGCAGGTGGCGGACGTGGACGCGAATAGTTTCAATATCATCATCGGGGTCATAGCCCCAGACTTCCTTGAGAATTTCACTGGGGGAGACCGTTTGGCCATGGCGTTGCAGCAGGCAGTGCAGGAGTTCAAATTCAAGGCGCGTCAGCTTAATAATTTTGCCAAACCAAGAGACCTCAAATCGTTCAGGCACTAGTGTCAATGGCCCATAGCTGAGGATTTCGCGATGGCCTGCCGTGGCGGGAATGCGATCGGCGCGGCGCAAGAGGGCGCGTACCCGGGCCAGCATTTCCTCCAATTCAAAGGGCTTGGTGAGATAGTCATCGGCACCGGCATTAAATCCTTCCACTTTATTATGGGTTTGGCTGAGGGCCGTCAACATCAAAATCGGAATATCTTGAGTACGGGGATCGCGGCGCAGGCGTTGGCAAATTGTAAAGCCATCCACTTGGGGCAACATCAGGTCAAGGAGAATCAGATCGGGAGAGAGTTGCACGGCGAGGGCTTGCCCTTGCATCCCATCTAAGGACTTTGTGACCTCGTAGCCCGCCATTTGCAGGTTAATTGCCAAAACGTCAGCGATCGCAGGGTCATCATCAATGATTAAGATGCGGGGCTTCATAAAATTGACAGTACTCAATCCTCACGGGCGGCCAACTACCGCTTCTGAGAGAATTATAAACATGGCAGCAAAAACCTTAAGACTTTGTTGAGTTTCTTTAGATTTTCTGAATATTTGACACCAATCTAGGGATACAGAACTTACTCTAAAATAAGGGATACCTCCAGCAGATCAGAGGCTATCCTGCATCAACTTGTCCAGTGCTGAGCGTGGCCAATCTATAGGACACTGAACAATCGAGAATTGGCCTAGACCACTTTCTAATCAGCACTTGGCGCAGTCTGAAACCCAGTTCTAGGCTGGCATTACGCGCAGCAAGCTAAACCGGAATTACGTTCATGCCGCGAGCTCTATGCGGTCTTGAGCGGATTTTCTACAAACCTAGGCTATACTTTGGGAATGCAACTTTTGGGCAGAAACGATGATCCTGTCCTGACTTTTGCGAACTGCTCACTCATGTAATGCTGTGGTTTGGATCGAATATGCTTGCTCCCATTCTTGTGGCACAAGCCGCTCTAGCAACTCCACCCCAACATGCATCCACTCTGGTACAGGGATATTCGCTTCGCTCGAATGTTGTTGTCCAAGCCAATACTGTACCCGCCAATCTAAGACCCCCTGAAGTCCCCTCGCCACCTGCGGCAACGGCCTACGTCACACCCACCAATTTTGCCTACTTCCCCCAAGACATTCGTCCTTTACCCGGCAAGTTGGACGATGTCCCCGTGTTTAACAGCAATAGTCCAGAGATGGTGCGCTCTGAGGGGATTCTCCTCTCCACCTTTCCACCCCACGGGAAATGGCAACCGGCGGCTCACCTCAACTATCCCTTAGAGGGGCGCTTTGATGTCTTTGCCCACCACATTACCCAATCCAATCGGGCGGTGAGTACGCCAACCCTCTATTTGGGGCTGCTTGCCTATAACCCAACGGATCGCTATGTCACGGTGAGATTTCATCAAGCCGCTAGTTTTTTAAGTACGCCAGATGCTCCCTTCCGCAATTTGCCCGCCATGCTCGATAACCCCACGGGCTTTGTTTTTTCAGGGCCTGGGAGTCGCGTCACCAACCAAGTGCTGCGGGGGGTACGGCAGACGTTCTTTCCCTCACAGATAACCATTCCCCCTCGCGAAGCGCGGATGCTGGCGAATTTGCCGCTGCCGTTGCCCACTCAATTTCCCAATGCGGTACTCAATCGGGTTCGGGCAGAGTTTATGCTCAATGCCGATGGCAGCGTCGGCCCCAAGTTACCCCTAATCCCGGATACAAATCCCTTTGGTGAGGTCTCCTCCTCCAATGGCCGTTCCACCCTGATGTATTTAGAAAGTAGTGGCCCGATTTACTTAGCGCAAATGTCAATGTTTGCCCGCATGAACGAGCAGGGCACCGAACGGGCACCCACCCTAGAGGAATGGTGGGCAATGCTCCATCGCGGTCAACTGGTTACCCCCCGCGACATTCCACCCACGCCCCCCAATAGTGGTCAGTTTGGGCGCTTCTTTTATGGCCGTGTGGCCGGTGTCAGTCAAGGCTCTCGCTGGCAAGCCACCCTCACCGATGGCCAAACCCATGGACAGGCTTTAACGATTCCGGCACCGGGGCGAGCCATCTCCTATGGCATTAGTACGCTGCACCGCGGCACCCTTGGCACGGGTCAAATTCAAAGTGCCCCCATGTTGGTACGCTATCCAGACACCGCCTACTACGCCCATGGCAATTATGGTGTTCACTATAGTTTGACCTTGCCCTTGGTCAACAATACCCGTCAGTTCCAGTCGGTGGTGCTAACGCTGCAAACCCCTCTCAAACAAGATCACCGCAGTGTCGTCCTCCAATTTTTGGAACCCCCGGCTCCCCAAGTGTTTTTCCGGGGAACGGTGCGTGTTCGCTTTACAGATGATTTAGGACAGAGGCAAGAGCGCTATGTCCATTTGGTACAGCGGCGGGGTCAGCGGGGAGAACCATTAGTGACATTAAATATGCGTCCAGGTGAAAAACGGGATGTTACTGTGGATCTACTCTACCCACCCGATGCCACCCCACCCCAAGTGCTGACAGTAGCGACATTGCTTGGTCCTAGCTATGAGAACACGACTCAAGTGCCGGCCGCTCCCAATTCTTTGTCCCTCACACCCGTGACGACACCCTAGGAGTGACGAGAGTGGGCGATCGCGCCGCGTGGCCAAAGGACAATCGCCTTGTTCTCATTGGGGATGTCCACGGTCACTATGAAGGCCTGTGCCGTTTACTGGATCTCATCTCACCTCGGGTGGGCGATCGCCTGTACTTTCTTGGCGACCTTGTGGATCGCGGGCCGAGTAGTGCCGCTGTCGTGGAATTAGTGCGCCAGTGTGGCTATGGTGCTGTGCGCGGCAACCACGAAGACATGATGCTCCTCACCTTCGAGGGCAAACAAATCAATGCCGCGCGGCTCTTTGTCTGGTGCAATAGTGGTGGCGATGAGACCCTTGCCAGCTACACCTCCACAGAGTTGCTTTGGCAGCACCTCGACTGGCTGCACAGGTTGCCCCTTTATCAGGATTTGGGCAATGTGTTGATTGTCCATGCTGGTCTTGATCCCAGCCTGCCCTTAGCACAGCAAACCAGTAAAGAGTGCTGCTGGATCCGCGAGTCGTTTTTAAGCCACCCCATCCCCTACTTTGTGGATAAAACAATTGTGGTCGGCCACACGATTACCTTTACGTTTCCCAATGTCGAAGCAGGACAAATCGTGCGGGGTGCTGGCTGGATAGACATTGAAACCGGTGCTTATCATCGCCGCAGTGGTTGGTTGACGGCGCTGGATTGGACGAATCAATGGGTCTATCAAGTGAATGTCCTCTACGGCGGTACCCGCCAAGGGGAACTGGAAACATTCCTTGTGGATTTGGCAGATTTCTCTTGGAGCACGAGCTAGCGCTGGCGCCATGCCGACCACAAAAGACACGCAATGCCGATATTAATGGCAATATCCGCCACGTTAAAGACGGGAAATTGAATCCAGCGAAAATCCAAGAAGTCAACGACTTCGCCCGTGAGAAAGCGATCAATGCCATTGCCTAAGGCGCCACCCAGTAAACAGCCATAGCCCACTTGCTGCCAGCGATTTAATCTCGGACCGAGCACCGCCCAAGTGATCAGACCCAAGCTCACGATGAGAGACAGCCAGCGCAACCAGACACTGCCATTGGCAAAGAGGCTAAAAGCCGCCCCAGTATTTGTAACGTAGGTAATGTGAAAGACACCGGGGATAATGGGCGTTGTTTGCGGCGGCACTGTTAGGGCATAGGTGGCCACAATCCATGCTTTCGTCAGGCGATCGCTAATTAAGGCGAGGCCAGCCGCCCACCAAAAAAGGGGATTCTTGATCTTGAGCCGCTTACTGCTCATCCCACAGGACTAAGGGCGGCCACTGAGACCCGTGCCGCCACCTGTTGGGCGATCGCCCGTAGGGCTTGAGCCGAAGCAGACTGCGGATCCGCAATGAGAATCGGTTGACCCAAATCTCCCCCTTCCCGCACGGGCAATTCCAAAGGCACCTGTCCTAAAAGGGGTACACCCATTTCCGCCGCCAAGGCTTCGCCGCCCCCACTGCCAAAAATGTCATAGCGACGATTGGGCAAATCGGGGGGAATAAAGTAGCTCATATTTTCCACTAGCCCAAGGACTGTGACTCCCAACTGCTGAAACATCCGCAATCCCCGCCGTGCATCCCCAAGGGCAACAGGTTGGGGCGTTGTTACAATCACTACACCTGCCATTGGTACCGCTTGCGCCAGTGTGAGTTGGGCATCCCCAGTGCCGGGGGGCAAATCCACAATCAGATAGTCCAATGCGCCCCAATCGCTTTGGTAGAGAAATTGGCGAATAATGCCATTGAGCATGGGACCGCGCCAAATGACCGGCTGATCACGATCAATCAGGAAGGCCATCGACACCACTTTCAAACCATGAGCTACCGGAGGTAACAGGACATCGCCTCTGGCTTCCTTGCGCACTTCGACAATGGCATCCTCTAGCCCCAGCATCGTGGGAACATTCGGCCCATAGATATCCGCATCAATAATGCCAACGGCAGCCCCCGCTTGGGCAAGGGCAAGGGCTAAATTCACCGCAACGGTACTTTTGCCGACCCCCCCTTTCCCACTGGAGACGGCAATAATGTTCTTGACTCCTGCTACATCGGTGCGATCGGGCAGGCTCTTTTGCTGCGGCGTTTCAGCGGTAACCGCCACTTGCACATCCATCACCCCCGGCAGAGTAAAGACGGCCTTCTTGCAATCCTCGACAATAAATTCCCGTAGGGGACAAGCCGGGGTTGTCAGTACCAGTGTAAAGCGAACCGTGCCATCCTCAATGGCAACATCGCGGATCATGTTGAGTTCCACTAGCGATCGCCGTAACTCGGGATCTTCCACAGGACGGAGAACGGCCAACACAGACTCAACAGTAAGGGGGGCACTCATGCAGGTGATTCGTTACATTCGCTACTTAGATAGCGATCGTACCATCGTTGGGCAGATTCCTCCGCCAGCCACAGCAGCGATACAGCCAACGATGCAAGCCAAGACCGCTCTCAGACAGGATCACACCCCCATTTGCCTACACTATATTTCAGAAAAGGGCGGTATTCTGGAAAGTATTAGCCATTTGGGATCAGAAGGATTGCAACGTTGACTCACTCCACCCTCCACCAACCCGCCACAGCCGCCGGCCAAGGCCTGCAACGCCAACTTATTGTCATTCTTGATTTTGGGTCGCAATACTCCGAACTTATTGCCCGCCGCATTCGTGAGACCCAAGTCTATTCCGAGGTCATTTCCTACCGCACCACTGCTGAGCAACTTGCCCAATTAGCCCCCAAGGGCATCATTCTCTCCGGTGGCCCCAACTCCGTCTATGACGAGAATGCTCCCCAATGTGATCCAGAAATTTGGAACCTCGGCATTCCCATCCTTGGCGTGTGCTATGGCATGCAACTGATGGTGCAACAGTTGGGGGGAACTGTGGAGCGAGCCACCGCTGGCGAGTATGGCAAGGCAGCGCTCTTTATTGACGACCCCACGGATCTGCTCACGAATGTTGAGCAAGAAACAATTATGTGGATGAGTCATGGTGATAGCGTCACCGAGTTGCCCCCCGGTTTTCGCGTCTTGGCGCATACCCACAATACGCCAATGGCGGCGATCGCCCATCCAGAGCGGAAACTCTATGGCGTTCAGTTCCACCCAGAGGTGGTGCACTCCGTGGGCGGTATTGCCCTGATCCGCAACTTTGTCTATCACATCTGCGATTGTGAACCCACTTGGACAACGGCTGCCTTTGTCGAAGAAGCGATCCGTGAAGTGCGCGCCAAAGTGGGGAACAAACGGGTACTCCTTGCCCTATCGGGGGGGGTGGATTCCTCGACACTGGCCTTTTTGCTCCACCGCGCCATTGGCGATCAACTCACCTGTATGTTCATTGACCAAGGGTTCATGCGCAAAGGCGAACCGGAGCGACTCCTCAAGCTCTTTCAAGAGCAGTTTCACATCAAGGTGGAGTACGTCAATGCCCGCGATCGCTTCCTTGCCCAACTGGTGGGCGTCACAGACCCCGAAGAAAAGCGCAAACGCATTGGCCATGAATTTATCCGCGTTTTTGAAGAAGAGTCGCAGCGGCTAGGGCCTTTTGACTACCTTGCTCAGGGCACGCTGTATCCCGATGTCATTGAATCGGCAAATACCAACATTGACCCGCAAACCGGCGAGCGCGTAGCGGTGAAAATCAAGAGCCACCACAATGTGGGCGGTCTGCCGGAAAACCTGCGCTTTAAGCTGGTGGAACCCCTGCGCAAGCTCTTCAAGGATGAAGTGCGCCAAGTGGGGCGATCGCTGGGTCTGCCCGAAGAAATTGTGCGGCGGCATCCTTTTCCCGGTCCCGGTTTAGCGATTCGGATTCTGGGGGAAGTGACCCCGGAACGCCTAGAGATTCTGCGGGATGCGGATCTGATTGTGCGGCAGGAAATTAACCGCGCCGAGATGTACCACGACTTTTGGCAAGCCTTTGCGGTGCTGCTGCCGATTCGCACTGTGGGGGTAATGGGCGATCAGCGAACCTATGCCTATCCAGTGGTGCTGCGGTTTGTCACCAGTGAAGATGGAATGACCGCTGATTGGGCACGGGTGCCCTACGATCTCCTCGAGCGCATTTCCAACCGCATTGTCAACGAGGTGCCGGGGGTGAATCGGGTGGTCTATGACATTACCTCCAAGCCACCGGGAACCATTGAGTGGGAATAAATTTGCCAGAAAGGGGAGCGATCGGTTTAACTGGGAGAGATGGTGGTGTGAGTGATGTGGCATGAATGGCAAATGGACGCTGGCCCTTGGCTTTAGTGCAGGTGTATGGCTGCCCCTCGCGGCAACGGCGCAATCTAGCCCGCCCCAATGGCAAATTGAGGCTCGGCCAATAACTCACCCCACCTTTGAAGTGGCACCAACGGTGGAAGCACTGCCCCAATGGCAAGCCGTTCCCGAACCTAGGGGCGATCGCCCGTGGCAGCCAGCGACGCCAGAAGAACTGGCGCAACCCATTTTGCCCCCTGTAGCTGAGCAGGCACCGACACCCGTCATTGCCGAGGAACCCCAGTATCGCATTCCCCCCTTAATGCGTCCGCCCACTCGTCTCTTTAACTTGGAGACCGCCAATATCCTGCCGGAGCAAACCCTTGAACTACGGGGGGGAATTCGCAACTATGATCCCCAAGTGGCTGGGGGCGGCGGCGGTCTGCAAATTTTCTATGGCTCCATTGACTATGCGATCAATCATCGCTTGCAAGTGAGCTTTAGTGGCAATTACTACGACGATCCCTTGGGACGCTTGGTGAAGGGGCTACAGCCCGACCTTCAGTTTGGGGCGATCGCTGCTGGTCTCAAATATCAAGTGCATCGCGGCGAGAATCTATCGGTGGCTGTGGCTGGCTCCCTAGAGGCAGTACGGGTGCGATCGGACAATTTCCTCTTTGTGCCGGGTGCCGCACGAGCCGGAACGTGGACGGTTGCCGCCTCCTTGCAAGCGCCAATGACCTATTCCTTTAATCCCCAGTTGCAGTGGCACTTTACGCCCAACCTCACCTATTTTCCCGACACAGTGAACAAGGGAGGGGAATTTTACGGCACGAACTTCAACTTTGGCACAGGCATCAGTTGGCAGCCCCATCCTCGCTTTAATCTTTTTGCCGATGTCAATATGCCCGTCGGTCCGGGGGGCAATGCCGTGCGCAGTAGCGATGGCGCGATCGTCAACCTGCCCGTGTGGAGTGCCGGTGTGCGCTTTCTAGTGAACCCTTCAGTGAGTATTGATTTGGCAGCCACCAACGCCTTTGGCATTACACCTGCAAGTCGTACCTTGGCTTTTTTGCCCGGTGCGGATCAAGTGGGTGTCATGGCGGGATTAAGCTATACCCCCAATATGGGGCCTGATTTTGCGCCACCCTTTTTGCCCAGTTTTCGCAGTGGGCCTCGGCAACCCCTCACGGATCGCGATCGCCAGCTTTTACTCAATGGCCTCACCCTTACCTCCCCCAGCATCCTTGATCCGGGGATGCTGCACCTGCGGGGCAATAGCGGCACCACAGGAACCGGTTTTCAGGTGGGCTTTGGTCTTGCCTACGATGCCCAATTTGCCATTGCCATTGAACAGTGGGAACGCGGCGAAACCCTCATCGAAAACATCAACTACAGCGGTAACTTGCAGTTGGGGCTAGCAGCGAAGTTGCGTTTCCTCGATCAGGCTCAAGGGGATCCCTTTTCTTTGGCCTTTCAAGGCTCATTTAATCGTGGCATTAAGCAGGGGGGAGGTGGCAGTCGTTCCCTAGGCGGCTTGGAACTGGCCTTTATGTATGAGCCAACCAAGAATGTGGCACTCCTGTTGAATCCCAAGTTGGGCATCTTTAGTCCCAGCCAAAAAATCGTCGGTGGTGTGGGGGTCGGCCTCAATGTTGAGGTAGTCCGCAACCTCCAATTCATTGCCGAAGCCACGCCGGTCTTTGGGCAAACGGGGGTCTATAGTGCCGGCTTGCGTTACGTCGTGCCCCAGTGGGGACTAGGCATTGATCTCTATGGATCAACGGCAGTCGGCAGCAGTATTCCCAATGCAGGTCTTGTCGGTCAGGGGTCGCCGGGGGTGGGGGTCAACCTCCATTGGCTGTTTGGCGGATCGCGGCCACAGGAGAACTAAAGTCATGCAAACTCAATAGTTGTTAGTCCCCCCTCAAGCGCAATGAAGGGGAAGAAGGGGCTAACGCCTAACTGCCGTAGATGCCTTTATCATCCCGTTGGAAGAGGCGTTTGATGTGCTCCCACGCCTTAATGAGGGCATTTTTTTCATCGTTGGACTCCTTCAGCGCCTCGTTGTAGGCTTCGACAAATTTAGACTGAGCGGCCTCCGAGAGATCTGCGCGTACCTCTGGGGAAATATCCTCTGGCCCAGACAACTGCCCCTCAGGCTGACGCGGAATTTGCATCTCCGTAATGGCTGCCTCTTGACCGCCAGCGGATTGCAATAGGAGAAAAATCTCGCCGGCTTTGTCCTCAGGGACTTCAACGACCAGCAAAAATTCACCTGCCTGTACCCGCGTTTGATAAATGGCAGCTTTGTCCTGCGGCATCCCCAAGGAAATCAGTGCGGATCCTAGGCCGGCGCCCAAAGCACCATAGAGCGCACCACTGGTCGCCCCCAAAAGGGCAGCCGCCAGAGGGCCAGCAGCAGCCACAACGCCAATAAAAGGAATAAACAGAACGCCGACTCCGGTCAGCAAACTCAGCAGTGAACCAAACACCGAGCCATAGAGGGCACCCGTGGTGACGCCATCCAAAATAATATCTTTCTTAGTAATAAATCCACTAATGCGGGCTTCAGACTGAAAATTGCGGCCAATGATTGAGATATTTTCCTTGAGCACACCGCGATTCAAGAGTCGTTCGATCGCCTCTTTGACTTTGGCCTCTTCCTTGAAGGTGGCCGAGACACATTTTGTTGCTGGTTGAGCAAAAGTCGTACGCATTGATGGGTTTCCTCATCAGGACATGACCCCAGTATAGATACGAGCAATTATCGTTGACACCGAACCTCCAAGGTGAGGAAACAGAACGCTCTCCCCACTCGACTAATCGCGGGCAAGGTTTTCAAAGCGAGTGTATTGGGGGTCAAAGAGGAGCTTGACGGTGCCCACTGGGCCATTGCGGTGCTTGGCAATCAGGAGTTCACAAATGCCGCGATCGGGGGTGTCAGGGTTGTAATATTCATCGCGGTACAGCAGAATCACTAAGTCGGCATCCTGTTCAATGGAGCCGGATTCGCGCAAATCAGACATCAGGGGGCGTTTATTTTGCCGTGATTCAACACTGCGGCTGAGTTGGGAGAGGGCAATGACAGGGACATTGAGTTCCCGCGCCAGTCCCTTGAGGGAGCGGGTAATTTTGGAGAGTTCCTGCACCCGACCTTCGGTAGTTTCTTCGCCACCCATTAGTTGCAGATAGTCAATCAAAATGAGGCCGAGGCCATTGGGATGCTCGGCATGGAGACGACGGGCAGTGGAGCGAATCTCCCCAAGGGTGGGATTGGGAGTGTCGTCAATGTAGATGGGCAGTTGCGAGAGAATACCGATCGCCCGACTTAGGGGTTCCCACTGGTGTTGGCTAATGCGCCCTGCGCGCAAATAGTTGCTGTCAATGCGGGCTTCGCTGGCAAGGAGACGTTGCACCAGTTGCTCCTTGGACATCTCAAGGCTGTAGATCGCCACCCCCAGATTATGAATTTCGGCAATGCGACGGGCAATCTGTAGGGCGATCGCCGTCTTGCCCATTGAAGGACGACCGGCAATGATAATCAAGTCCGATCGCTGGAAGCCTTGGGTCATGTTGTCCAGATCATAGAAATTGCAGGATAGACCCGGCTGAATATGACCGATCGCCCGCTGCTCCAATTCCGTAAACGTGCGGGTAAGAATTTCATCGGTGCGGGTCAATCCCTGCTGAATCCGATCCTGCGTCACACTAAAGATCTGCTGCTCGGCCTGATCCAAGATCACATTCAATGAGAGGCTGCTATCGTAACCCAGCTTCACCACATGGGTACCGGCTTCAATAAGCTTACGGCGCAGGTATTTTTCCTTGACCAAGAGGGCGTAGCGATCGATATTGATCGCGCTCACTGTGCGCTCGACCAGTTCCGCCAGCTTGGTGTGCCCCCCAACTCGTTCCAATAGCCCCTGATCCTGTAGCCAAGCGGTAACGCACAGCAGATCCGTGGGGCTGCCGCGACTGTGGAGCGAAACCGCTGCCCGATAGATCTCGCGGTGGGCACTGAGGTAAAAGGCCTCAACCGGCAAAATATCCACCACGCGGTTGATGGCTTCCGGGTCTAAGAGAATACCCCCCAAGATCCACTCTTCCGCTTCGAGGTTCTGGGGGGGAATCAGTTGGCTATCGGGCTGAAAACTTGGCTCCTGAACCATCAAGGAGGCTAGCCCTAATCGGCAACGACTTGGATATTGAGTTTGACACTCACTTCGGGGTGAAGCTTGATTTCAGACGTGTAGGTGCCCAATTTGCGAATCTCCGGCAGAGTTATTTCGCGACGATCGATGGTTTCACCCGTAATCGCTTGAATCGCATCGGCCACATCTTTGGGTGTAACGCTGCCAAAGAGCATATCTTTTTCGCCCACGGGCATTGAGATGGTAATGGTGGCCAGTTTTTCGAGGGTGGCTTTTTGTTTTTCAGCAACGCCTTTAAGTTCGGCGAGCCGCTGCCGTTCTTTTTCTTGGAGCCGCTCTACGCGCCGCAGGGCACTGGGGGTTGCTGGCTCGGCAATCCCTCTTGGAAATAGGTAATTACGGGCATAGCCGGGGGCGACTTCGACAACTTGACCCATTCGCCCGAGTTTATTGACGGTTTCATTCAAGACAACTTGCACCCGCTTTGCCATGGGGATCCTCTTTCATTGAACTGGATGGGTTAACAGCAAGCGTCAGCGCTGGTGGCTACGGCTGCTATTTTAGGACAAATAAGTATTCTATAGCCTCTCGGCAGCAATTGCGACAAAAAAAGGGCAGAACGCTGTTCCACCCTTGTACCGAGTTTGTTCCAAAGTTAAGGGTTCACTTAGAGGGGATGGAAGAGCAAGTCGGGATAGAAACGATTAAACTCAATCAAAATCCCAGCGGTAATCGTCATCCAAATGGCGGCCAGCACGGGCGCGGTGGAAAGATAGGTCAAAAAGTGTTTCATGGTACTCGTCCTTATGACAGTCAACAAACAGTGAAGCTAGCGAGGGGAAACGGTGATTTCGTTGTCTTTGGCGGTGAGTTCACCCGATGCCAGCTCCTTGAGGGCAGCCAATGGCCAAGCAAACCCCGTGAGCATGCATTTGATGGCAAGGGGCACATCAATAATGATTTCTTTTTCATTGGCCTCACCGCTGTTGCGCACAGCAATCAAGTAGGCGCGACCCACCCAGCCAATCCAGCCGGCAATGTACAGGAAGAGCACACTGGGAATGAGAAAATCACCGGCACGGCTGAGGCGACCATCCACAACGAGGTGGGGCAAACCATCTTGGCCGCATAGGGCTTGGCTGTAGCGCTCAAACCGTTTTTGACCGGAGGCGGGATCAGCGGTGGTATTCACAGCAGCGGCAGCACGTTTTTGAAAGGCAGGAGAATCTTTGCAGGGGACGAGTCCTGCCACATCAGCGGCGGCTAGAGGGGTAAAACCTAGCCACAGGGTCAAGACAAGGAGTAGGGCTAACAATCGACGCATGGAGTGTTGTCCTCAAATGCAGACAGGTCAAAGTGCATTCACGGAGAGAGCAATCCCTCCCAAAGCTGCCATCATTTTAGCGGATGGGCTTCAACCCAACCCTAGGGGAAAGGTTAATAATTTTTACGAGGGCAAATGCTGACTAATGCTTCCTCTGGCGATCGTTCTATGGTTGATTGGTGCTACCGCACAAACTGCATCTATTGAGCCAGACAAAGCTCCTTTGCTAGACTGGATCTATTGCTGGATTTGACTTTGAAACATCTACACATCGGTGGCGCTGGGGGGAGAGCTGACCCACGGTGATTTCGCAACCATGAAAAGTGTTTCTCCTATTTTACCCCCCATGGATGCTGACCTGACCTTTAACTTGCCCGACCAAAAGATCCTCGAGACCTTACCTGCCCAACAGTTAGTGGCGATTATTTTGCGTCAGCAGCAAATTATTAATCAACTCCGCCATACCCTCTCGCAGATTCCCGGCGCCCCTGAGGTCGTTCACCTTGAGACCCCACCCCCCTCAGAACCCCATCTGGCACTGGTGAGTGAGGACACGGTTTGTTATTTTCCCTTGACAGGGGGGAACTGCTGGACCATTGGCCGCAGTGAAGACAATTCCATTGTGCTCAGCGATCGCTGGATGTCACGGAACCATGCCATGATTCAGCGCATGGGACAGGGGGAGTTTTATCTCATTGATCTCGGCAGTCGCAATGGCACGTTCGTCAATGGTCGCCGCGTCAGTATTCCCGTGGCCTTGCACAATGGCGATCGCATTACCTTTGGCCAAACGGAACTGGACTTTTTTAACGAACCCTTTGCCTCCCTATTTGCCGAAAATGCCACTCTGTCTTTGCCTCAATCCGAAGGCTCCTCCACAGCACTGCTCCATGTCCGCCGCCTGTTGACGGTTCTGGTGGTGGATATTCGTGACTTTACCAAGCTAACGCGGCAACTCGAAGAGGAGCTACTGTCGGAGCTAATTGGCACGTGGTTTCATCGGGCGGGCGAGATTATTCGTCAGTACGGCAGTTGGGTTGATAAGTACATTGGCGATGCGGTCATGGCGGTTTGGATCCACGAAAGCGAGGAGATTGGCTATCAAGAAATTTGCCACACCCTCTCTGCCTTAGAGGATTTACGGCTGATGACGGGAGAACTGCACCAGCACTATCCCTTGCCGTGGCCACTGCGCATTGGTTCTGGTTTGAATACGGGCTATGCCATGGTGGGTAATACGGGGAGTGGCGATCGCCCCGACTATACTGCTCTGGGAGATACCGTTAACGCTGCCTTTCGCCTTGAGAGTGCCACCAAAACCATTGCCGCTGATCTGGCTATGGGGGCAACCACCTACCACTACCTTGTGCAGTCTTGTCCAACCGTTGTCCCCTTTCGACCCCAAGTGCTGAACCTCAAGGGCTATGATGCTCCTGTACCCGCCTACGTGGGCAGCTTTGATGACCTCCATCGGTTTCTTGCCCAAGCCATCAAAGGTAGGGACACCCTGCACTAAACACCTGAAAAAAGGGATTAAGGGACGGCCTCCCTCTGATATTATTGAATCACCTGTAGGGGGCAGTCTAGACATCAGTCTATTGTGGGCGTGATGCCTCAGTTTCCTCTGTCACCCTGCTGGCGATCGGCTACCGCCGCCTGCGCTCGCTGTGCGATGTGGTCAGTTCTTTGCTTTGACTCTTAATGAACCGCTGTTTTTTGTAATGACCTGTGAGATTTGGGAGGTAAAGGAATTATGCAACGTTTGGGCCGCTGGCTAGCACTGGCTTACTTCGTGGGCGTTAGCCTGTTGGGCTGGATCAACTGGAGTGCCCCAACCTTGGCGGCAACTGCATCCACCGAGGAAGAACTGGTCAATGTGATAGATGAGAAACTTGGCACTGCCTATGGTGAAAAAATTGACCTTAACAATACCAACATTGCCGCCTTTATTCAATACCGGGGGTTATACCCAACCCTAGCTAAGTTAATCGTTAAAAATGCCCCCTACCAATCCGTTGAAGATGTCCTGAATATTCCCGGCTTGACGGAGCGGCAAAAGGAAATTCTGCGGGAAAACTTGGATCACTTTACCGTGACCGAGGTGGAAACGGCTCTCGTTGAGGGTGGCGATCGCTATAATAATGGGCTATACAAATAACTACCCTCATTAGATCAATTTTGGGTTAGCGTTGACTCCCGCAACTTCTGGATTTGATGTCTTAATCATTGGCAGTGGTGCTGCGGGTCTCAGTGCTGCCCTTGCCCTTCCCCCTAGCTATCGCATTGGCCTGATTACCAAAACTGACCTTCGACAATCTGCCAGTGGCTGGGCACAAGGTGGTATGGCTGCGGCCATTGACCCGGCGGATTCTCCCCTACTCCATGCCCAAGATACCCTTGCTGCGGGGGCTGGCCTCTGTGATCCAGTGAGTGTCCAGTTTTTGGTTGAGCAGGCACCGGCACAGGTGGAGCGGCTCTTGGCGATGGGGGTAGCTTTTGATCGCGTGGGCGATCGCCCGGCTCTGACCCTCGAAGCGGCTCATTCTCGTCCTCGGGTACTTCATGCCGCTGACACCACAGGTCAAGCCCTGATTACAACACTGCTCGAACAGGTCACTGCTGCACCCCATATCGCGCTTCTGCCCAATAGCTTTGTCTTTGATCTGTGGCTAGAGTCGGGACGATGCTGTGGGGTGTGTCTGTTGCGTCAGGGACAACTTCAGTGGCTGCGCTCGGGGGCAGTTGTTCTCGCCACAGGGGGCGGCGGTCAAGTTTTTGCCCAAACCACGAATCCCCCCTTAAGCACTGGCGATGGTGTGGCAATGGCATGGCGGGCAGGAGCACACATTCGGGATGTCGAGTTTTTCCAATTTCATCCCACCGCTCTTGCCGTTGAGGGAGCACCGCGATTTCTGATCAGTGAAGCAGTGCGCGGTGAAGGGGCACATCTCATAGACCACACAGGGCATCGCTTTGTGGCGGACTACCATCCTGCTGGCGAGCTGGCACCACGGGATATTGTCAGTCGCGCCATTTACCGTCACCTTCAGCAGAGCCATGCCCCCCATGTCTGGCTGGACTTACGACCGATTTCTCGCGATCGCCTGCACTACCGTTTTCCGAAAATCATTGCTGTCTGTCGGCAGTGGGGCATTGATGTTGAACAGCAACCCATTCCCGTGTCTCCAGCAGCCCATTACTGGATGGGAGGAGTCGTCACCGATTTACAGGCCAAGACCAGCCTTGCCGGCCTCTATGCCGTTGGTGAAGTTGCCAGTACTGGTGTCCACGGTGCCAATCGCCTTGCGAGTAACTCCCTTTTGGAATGCTTTGTCTTTTCAGCTCAACTGGCACATCTGCACCCTCAGCCCCTTCCCTTGGCGGTGTCCCCTGTTAGCCAGCAAGCCCTTGAAATTGAGCCAGTGAGTTTTCGGCAGTGGCGCCAAGATCTGCGGGAACTCCTGTGGCAAAGTGCTGGCATTTGTCGCGATGCTCCCACACTGATGGCCGCTCTTTCCCAAGTGAAAGAATGGCGCCAAGAATTGCTGGCTCATCCGATTGCGATCGCCCTTCGTGAACTCAACCCCAATCACTGCTATACCCTCAGCAATACAGCCGCCCAGACAACTCTTTGGGAATGGGGCGAGCTACGCAATCTCTTGGACATTGCCTACTTAATTCTCAAAAGTGCCCTCTTTCGGGAGGAAAGCCGCGGAGGCCACTACCGTCAAGACTACCCCCAACCCGATCCCAATTGGCAAATGCACACCCTAATTTGGGGAGAGCACTGGCAAAAAGCGGCAATTCAAGGCGTCCAGAGTAAACTATAGTTGCTATAGATTCCAAAAATTTTTTGCGGTGATCTATCCCTATGATGCAGTCACGGCGTGTGCAGGAAAGTTTGGTGGGTCTGGTGATCCTTGCGGGCTTAGCCACATTAGGGGTCGGCCTACTCTGGTTGCGGGGCAACCTTGCCGGTACCAATAGCTACACCCTTGAGGTGGAATTGGATACAGCACCCGGCTTAGCGGTGGGGACACAGGTGCGCTATCGCGGTGTCCAAGTGGGTCGCGTCACGGCCATTGGGTTTGACGCCAATGGTGTCCAAGTGAGTGTGCGCGTCAATAATGTGTTGATTCCCCGTAGTGCTGTACCGGAGATTCGCCAGTCGGGCTTTATTGGTCAGGCTTTCTTGGACTTTACCCCCAAGGAGCGAGTACCGGAGATTCCCGAGGGCGTCACTGCCTTTGCCCCCAAGTGCCAACCAGACTTGATTTACTGCAATGGCGATCGCGTGACGGGCGTCCGAACAGCCAGCCTCGAAGACCTCATACGGGCAGCTACCCGCTTTACCCTAGCGCTGGAAGAATCAGGGATTATCAATAACGCCAATACCCTCATTCTGGGCGCAACCCGCACCGTCAATCGTGCCGATCAATCCCTGACGAAGGTGACCACTGCCCTCGATAGTTTCAACGCCCTCAGTAATGAAGCCCGTGCTGAACTACGGAACTTTAGCACAGCCTCGCAAGCGGTGACCCGTGCGGCCAACCAGATCAGTGAAATGGTTGAGGTCAACCGCAACACGATTAACTCCGCCTTGCGCAACATTGATGGCGCGGCCCGCGATCTGAGAACCACGCTTCATGCCCTTCGTCCCCTGACCAAGCAGCTGGAGCAGGGGGAATTATTGGCCAATTTGGATGCCCTCATTAAAAATGGTGCTGAGGCAGCAGCCAATCTCAATAAAGTCTCTGGGACACTGAGCAGTCCTATCATTATGCTGTCGATCGCCCAAACCCTAGATGCAGCACGGGCAACATTTATCAATGCCCAAAAACTCACGAATGACTTGCTCAAACTCACGGGCGATGAATCGTTCCAGTCTGATTTGCGACGCCTCATTAAAATCCTCAGCCGCCTACTGGCTTCGAGTGAGGAGCTTGAGCAGCAATTCTTGGCACTCCATGCCACTTCCCTAGGAGAAACTCAGCCACCACCCCCCAACCCTGCCCCGAGTCCAAGTGTGGCTGCGACGCCCCCCAAAGAGGAAGAAGCTGCCGTGACCAGTGATCCCTAGGTTGGCAATTGGTTGAGCGGGCGGTTTCTGTGCTACCCATACAGGTAAAGCGCACTTCGCTACGACGACGGGAAACATCTGGATTGCGGTTTACTGGTGCGAGTTGACCATTGAGCCAGTAGAGCTGCCCCGCAGAGTAGGCGCGAAATTTCAGGCCAGCCAGTTTGGGTTGTTTTGCTTGGGCCTTGCGCAGTTCGTTGGCGATCGCCAGTGCCCGCATCAGACCGAGATCAGCATTCGAGCCGGGGGTCAAGCGGTTCAATGTATTACTGGCTGCCGCCTGCTCTAGCAAGGCAAGGATTGGCGTTTAGTACAGCCCTTTTCCAAAATATCCCGTGCCCAATCCCGACGTAAAAATCCGTAACGTTGATTTTAACGAGCTGTTCGGGTTTCTCCTGTGCGGGTAAAGCGCACTTCGATACGACGCCGGGAAGCATCTGGATTGCGGTTCGCTGGTGCGAGTTGACCATTGAGCAAGTAGAGCTGCCCCGCAGAGTAGGCGCGAAATTTCAGGCCAGCCAGTTTGGGTTGTTTTGCTTGGGCCTTGCGGAGTTCGTTGGCGATCGCCAGTGCCCGCATTAGACCGAGATCAGCATTCGAGCCGGGGGTCAAGCGGTTCAATGTATTACTGGCTGCCGCCTGCTCTAGCAATGTATCGAGATTACTGCCACTGCCTTGATTGGGCTGGCCGTCGGTATGGCCAATGATTTCCACGGTGTCAATACCATACTTTTCACGGGTATCCATAACCATTGAGGCTAAATTTACCCAAATGTATTGGCGAAACGGTTCAGAGAGTTGCGCACTGCCCGCAGGGAAACGAAATTTTTCATTATCTGGAATAAAGAGAATCGGCGGCGGTCCTTGGACAGTCTGTTGGGTTTGAAGCTGTTTTCTCAGTTCATTCACTTGTTTTTGATTAACAATCATAAAAATCATCATGAAAAACGTGATTAAGCTCAAAATCAGCAAGCTGCCAGACATCAGATCCGTGTAGGACATCCAAGGGTTGAAGTCCTCTGATTCCTGTTGCCAAGAGCGACGGAGTGGGCGCATAGACAATTACCTAAGTTTGCGTGGGAGCGGGTGTAATTTTTTGGGAGAGAGTCACCAAGTTGCCATTGATTTGCTCAAGGGATTGAACGGCTTTGGTCATTGATTGGCTAGAGTCTTGGCTGTGTTTCTTCAATTGGCTTAACTGCTCGTTGACCACTTGGGTAATTTGATCCGTCACTTGCTCTAGGCACTTCTCAAGGGCTTTGATCTGGCTCTGGCGATCGCCATCGCTTGCGGAGCGTTGCTTGCGATAGTTTTCAAAGCTATTTCTGAGAGTTGTTAACTGGTCGGTGAGGGATTTATATTGCCGATCCAACTGCTCTGTGACACGGGAAATTTGGTTTGCGGCTGTACTCAGTTGTTCGACATGGGAGGTATTCTTCCTCAAAAGAGTGAGCAACTGCTCTTGACTGGTTTTGTTCTGCTCAATAATATTGGACACTTCCGTGCAAAACTTGCTAACACCAAAACGCACTTGCCGCAGTTCCTCATTCCCTTGGAGGAGGTGTTGGCCAACATCATTACTAAGTCGCTCTATAGAGCGCAGCATCGTTAGGAGTTCCTGTTGATTTTGGCTCAGGGTATTTTGTGATCTTTGGGCGATCGCCAGCAGTTCCGTCAGTTGATCTGCGACTTGTGCCAGTTCCGTGGACTTCTGCGCCACTTGCCGATTCACCTGCTCAATCTGGTTGACCAAGCCCAAAACCATGTCGTGAATATGTCTAAAGGTGGTCGTGGTGGTGCTGAGATCGCTGGCAATTTCCTCAAAATTCACGTGGGTGCGATTGACCCGCTCTAGGGTTTCTGAAACCTTGGTGGTCAGGGCAATCACTTGACTATTCAGTTCTTGCGATCGCGCCGCCGCTGTCGTCAACTGATCAATAAACTGCGCAAGTTGCTGTGTTGCCGTACTAAATTTCTCCGCAAACTCGCTATTTTCCAATGTCTGCACTGCGGTCTGAAAGATATTTGCCCCAGACACAAGATTGCCCGCTGCGTTATCGATTCTGGCAAAGACCCTCTCCGCTAGCTCAATATTCCTGCTGTACATTTGCCTAAGATTGGCCAATTCCCGCTCGAGGGGTTCTCTAATTGCGCTAGTGACAGTTTCATGGAAGTTCTCTAAAAAGATAGAAAAGTTGTCATCAATGGATTTAATCAACCGTCCAGTGGGGTTTCGTTGTTCACTAGCTAGTTCATGATCCAGATACAGTTCTACAGCTGTGAAAAAGTGCCGCCGTGCCAAAGTGGTATTCCAAATAGAATTGATAAAGGTTAGCAAAATTCCCAGCGAAAGGCTGACCAAACTCGACACAAAGGCCAGCGCCATTCCCCGCAGCGGCTGACGGAACCGAGTGAACAATTCCTGAATCACAACATTCTGTTGGGCAGGATTTTCCCCTTGAAGGGCAGAAATATCCAGTGTTCCCAAGTTGTCGATGATGCTAAAGACATTGATCGTGATTCCCAAAAACGTGCCCAGCAACCCAATCGCAATCAGTAAGTTGGGGGTTACCCGTGTCAGGTACTCAATTTGTTCTAGGGACATGCCCCACAGCCGTTCTTGGCCAAGCATGTAGTCCACCAAGGTAACTGTATTGATCTCGTCGTACTTTTCTAAGCAGCGCGTCATCCGCTGCCGCAGGTTCTGAATGAGAACGGGCGCTTGTGTCGTCTCACTGGCCACAGCCCACTGCCAGCGGATAAACTCCATTAACCGTAAAAAAAGGCGCCACCGCAGCACAGCACTCATAAAGGCAATGAGGATCGGCGTGCCAATAAAGAGTTGGAGGATGGGCGAACCCTGCACCTCTTCTAGAAACAGGCTAAACAGCTCCATTCTTTTTACCTCAGGGAAAACAATGCGTTATTGCTCTAGTTTGTCTTGATCATCCTCATCTGCCGCGTCAACATCTTGTTGCTCAGGGGGTGGTGACTGATTGAGTAGGCGATCGCTCCGAGTTGTACCCGAGGTCAATGTTTGGCTCCAGCGATCCTCAATGCGTTTGTCCAGTTCCTCAATCAACTCCTCAAGAATGCCCTTTTGGGCAATCTCCGTGAGGCCTTGAATCTCTGTCCCTGCCACAATTGGCACCATGGCAAAGTTAATGTGATCGGGTGAGTAGGCGCGAATTTCCTCAATGAGTGTCATCACATGTGGCCGATAGTCCTTTTGCCATTGCGGGGGATTACTCACTAGAAGCTCAATTACCCCATTCAGTTGTTGGTGAAGGACATCTGTTAATGTCATGGTACGTTGATCTTGGTTGCGAATCTGCACCCAAGTTAATTGATCAATAACGACTGACCAATCATTCCCAAAGGTAATTTTCCTGCCCTTGTTTTTAGGATCAAAGACAAGATTATCGCCCTCTAGGGCAAACATTCTCAAGCCGAGGCACTTAAAGAACAGCTCCTGCACTTCCCGCACCACTTCTGGCGGGGGCGGCAAAATATCCGTGAGCGTAATCGTTTTATTGGTATGCAGGGCGTCAAAATTGCCCGCGTCGCCTCGGTTTTCGTAGGCATACTGGAAATTCTTGGCCGTCAAATCATTGATCAACCGCAGGGGAAAGCCGGCATACTCCGTCATGAAAATCACTTGATGCTGTTCTGACGCCGGCAATTGCACCCGCTGTGCATTCCCCAGTATCCCTGTTTCCGTCAGCAGTTGGGTAAAGGCCTGCACATAGGCATCCTCTGTGGGGGGTTGGTGATAGGCAATGAAGACCGTTCGCTTATGGGGGGCGTTGTTAAAATAGCCGTCATTAAGATTCAGAGGCAGCAGAATGTCCGACTGATTCTTCAGCGATGTTAAATACGCAATCAACTGCTCGCGGCTGCCCATTTCCATAAAACGCTGAATTGCCGATCCCCGCAGTGCCAGCATCAAGGTCGAAATCCGTCTGTCCACCACTTGATCAAGGGCAATGGGAACTTCCGCTGTAAACTGGGGTTTGAGGAAGCGTTCTAAGCTCGGTGGCGCCTCTGTGCTGACAACCACTGCTTTTTGAATCACCTCAGTAGAAAGCTGTTCCAGAGCCAAGCGCCGCTCCCCTTCCTTGGGGGGCAACACCGCATTAATCGCATTTTCGGTGTCTTGGGGATTGACAATGGGCAAGCCAATTCGCTCTTGAACATTGACTTCCGAGAGCTTTTCACCCCGCCGTTGCAGTACGAGGATATTTTCTTGGATGAAGTTGCGTAACTGCACCAACTGGGCAATTTTTTGATTCGTAAATACAATCAGGTCTTCTGTAGCCACCCGGGCTTGACGACTCACCTGCGATTGGTAATTTTGGCGAGCGAGGGTCAGCACTTGATCCACAGCCACCCGAAAGGCAGTTTGAATTTTTGCCGTTTTGCCAAAGGGAAGAAGCTGCCCCTGAATTGCCTGCACCTCATTTTGCAGTTGGGTAGTGATATTGCGCAGTTCCGCATCAGCATTTTGGGGACGATTCGCCTCGTATTGAGCACGGACACGCTCGAAGTTAGTCTTGAGTCCCTGTAGCCAGTTAATGGCATTGTCGAGGCCAAAGAATTGGTGATCTGGTTGCAGGATTTGCTCTAGAAATTTTTCAATACTGGCTTTGATGTCATTGGTCACGTCTGACGTGTGCTCAACAATTGGCGTGAGCCAAACCCCCCGTTCTTTGCTGTTCTCTGCAGGGCGCACATAGTTCAGCAGTGCCATGGCATTCTGGGGAAATTGCGTTTTTAACAGATCTTGTTGCCCACGGGATTGGGCTGCACTAATTTGACTATATTGATCGTTGCGCCAGCGTTCTAAATTGGCACTTAGCGTTCCTCCCTGCACGGGGACTTTTTCTAACCGTTGTTTCAGCAGTTGCCCTAGATCATCCGTCCCCCAGTCAAATTGACTTGTATAGAACTGCTGCATTTGGCTGTTAGTGGGGGCTTGACCAAGACCATTTTTCCAGAACTCTAACACTTGAATTTTGATTTGGTTGGCGGCCAGCAAATTGATCTTGTCTTGGGGGAAGTAAATGCTCGCCAGTCCAGTGGCCATGTAGCGCTGGCGATTTGGGCGGGGGTGTTTATCGTATTCTTCGGTGGCATCAATGGAACGCAAATTGTCACGGGCAGAGATTGCAGCGGCAGCCGTCGCACTACTACTCAAAAAGAGGCAAATTTTCTGAGCAATGGTGTTGGCGATTTTGCCCTTGGCGTTGGGATCCGTTGGGGGAATGATGAATGTGCCGCCGGGGGTGGCGTTGGACATCAAGTAGATGTAGTCGTAGGGCGGGCGAGACTCCCCTAGACGGCGTTCGCCGGGGTATTGGGCATTAAAAATGGTGCCCTTGCGGGTGTAATAGTCCAATTCCTTGAGGGCAGCGTAGCAGTTGGCCTTGACGACATCGTTGCCACCGTAGAGATCGGGACTGACGACAAAGTAGCCGTAGGTTTCAAAGTTGGGCACACTTTCGGCAAAGAGCCGCCGCAGAATGTAGCCGATATCGAGAAACAGGCCGCTACCGGTACCGCCGCACAGGGAACCCGCCACAAAAACCCGTAACCCCGGCCTGACTTCGATGCCACGGGCAATCAGGGCACCCGCATCAGCACCAACCACACGGCCATGGGCTAAGTTCAAGGTTCTCACCACCCGATCATAATTTTTGAAGAGGGCAAAACGACCCACTGCCCTCACGGCACCTGCTCCCTGCTCAATGGCGCTGAGGTTGCGAATCAGTTGATCGGGAAACCATTCAAGGATATGGTCGTCGGAATTTTGCACATAGGTATTTTTTTTCCGCCGTTCGTAGTTCTGCTTAAATTCATTGACTTCGTTGAGGGAAACGCGGATATGGACTTCCTCAGCCGGGGTAAATTCAATGCTTTGGCCTCGGTAACTGGGAATGGGCCCCCCGCGATCGGTATCAATTTGCACAAAACTGACGATGGGTAGATCGGCCAAGGAACCAAATTCTTCAATGATATTTTGGCGAATGCGTACCAGAACATCTCGCCCGGTGCCCCCTAGCCCTACGCAGATAACGGGCATAACGGTCAAATTATTGTTTTCTGCGGTATCTGTGGTAAACATCCAGCCCCCTATGAGTCTGCTGCTAAACGAAAGAGATCAACCTTAAGGAATCACTTTATAGGGTTATCCTGATGATTTTATCCTTGTATGCAAGGAGAGCAAAGCTACGCTGTTTAGGAATGGTGATCGAGCCAAAGATTGGCTGACCATCACAGGTGAGTTCTCCTGATTCTAGGGCATGAATGATCAGGTTTTGATCTCGCCGTTCAAGGATGGCGATCGCCATCATACTGGGCAAAGGCACCACCAAGAACGTACCAGCGACACTACCGCCGACACCAATTTTTTGGCCATGCTTGAGGGCAAAGCGATACTCTTGATCCCCCACCTGAACAGTGACAGACCAAGGAATTTGCTGCCGCAGCCAATGCACAGCGAACCACAAGCCAGCCCCAAGAACCAACACCCCCAAGACACTCGCCAGCAGAATCTGCCACCCCAGTTGTCCCCGAAGATAGGCGTCCACTAGACAGATGTCGCCGCCGCCGGGTTTAGGGGTACAAAATTCCTGCACTGTGGCTGGCACATCGACAACGGTTAGCTGAAAGTTGCCGGGCTGAATACTGCGCTGCTGCATTGGTAGAGCCGCAAACCATTGGCTGCGCTCTTGGGCTTCTGGGGTATCGGCTAGACCACAGACACTATTGGGGACTTCTATCCATTGATCCGCTTGCCCTTGGGGAAGGTTGAGGGGAGCATCCGTAATCCAAATCACCGACTGGTTTTTGATCGGTTGCTGATTGTGGAGGCGGTCTTGGTTGAGTTGCGCCAAATAGCGATAGACAAAGAGTTCGGCACACATAATATCGGTACCCTGCTCAGTGCCGGCATTCATGGGCACCGCTTCTAAAATTTTGGGAATATCCACAGACCCTTGGTATTCAAAGACCACGGGCGATCGCACCGTCATGGCAAAGGGCAGAATATGAACGGTGTCCCCCTTGGTTAAGGTTTTTTCAATGATCTGCCGTAGGTGGAGCCGCCCTGGATCATTGAGGCCGACACTTTCCGTGAGGTCGATCGCCAGCACCACATCCCGACCGCCCCAACGCCCAACCCACGCCAACCCGTCCTTTTGCTGGGGGGTGAGGGGACGATTGCCGGGAACCACAGGTGGATTCATAGTCAGTGGCTTAAATTGCGAGATTTCTAGGGTTAAAGGGGTCGCCTCTGTTTATCATAGACCTAAGGAATAAATGCGTAGAGCCTCAATTTTAGAATGATCGGTTGTTACTGGGGATACGACTTACCATGGAGAATGCCTTACCTGCGGTTTATTTAAGTGTGTTGATTATTCTACTCGGCGTCTCAGCTTGGTTTGTGGTCAAACAAATCCTCAAAACCCGCCGCATTGAATCTACTTTGGCACGCCTGCAACGAAAACTCAAGCAGGAACCAGGGACCACTCAAGAATACTTTGAACTCGGCAGCATCTACCTGACAAAGAAACTGGCCAGTCAAGCGATTCCCCTGTTTCAAAAAGCCCTGAAGGCGGCTGAAAGTGAAGGTGAAACCTATGTGGCTCCCATCTACAATGCCCTTGGCTATGCCTATTTCATGCAGGAGCAGTATGATCTCGCAATTCGCCAGTACAAGGAGGCTCTGAAAAATCAGCCTGAGTACATCACGGCTGCCAACAACCTAGGCCATGCCTATGAGAAAAAGAATCTAGCCCAGCCAGCCCTTGAGGCCTATCAGCACACCCTGAAATACGACCCCAACAATGCGATCGCCCAACGGCGGGTGAATTCCCTGAAAAAACGGCTGAGTGGCGCGGCGGCTTGAGGATCCCTCGTCAAGCAAAAACTGGTTAACAATAAAAAACTGGCTAGGACATTCCCCAACCAGTTCGCAATTCACTCTGTGTATTTAGCTGGATAAGCTACCCCTCGGTTTAGGCGTCTCCTTCGATGTAGAGGAACAGCAACCCCATCACCACCGTGGGCATCAGCCAGCACACCACGGGAATAAAAATCCAAGGCAAAAAGGATGCAGCGTAAGATCCCATCATAATCAGCGGTTCTCCTTCTGGGTGATCAAAAGTAAAGTGTGACCAAGACCCTAGTTAAAGAGGCCGGTCATGATGCCATCCACAACAGCAAAGTTTTCGAGGAGGAAGAAGGCAACAAAGGCACCACCCATAGCCCCCACAAAGAAGCCAGCCGTAAACTGACTCCAACCCTCACCGGTTTTCAGGGGATCGCTGCTGCTGCCACCCTTTTGAAAACTCACAAGGCCATAGGCAGCTAGGCAAGCTGTGGCAATCAAAATCAGGGCGATACCAGAAATTAAACCGCCCAAGTTGGCCACATCGGAATCCCGCAAGGGACCGAGCTTGACCCAAGGACCAATGAGAAAGTAGCCATGGGCCATCCCTACTTCTAGCCCCCGCAGAATGGGCGAGAGGCCTTGACGATAGGCGGGGAGATTGCCAATAAAGGTCTTGACTAGGCCAGAGTCAGAAATGGGTGTAGATAGGTGACCGATAAAGGGATCACCATTGTATGGCTTAACCAGTTCTTCTGCCATGATTTTTATTTCCCTAGCATTCCGTCATGTCCGCGCACAGGCACGAACCTAAGTGGTTATTCTAGGCAAGGGCGGGCGATCGCGCGAGAGAGAGCGTTCATCTCTTTAAGAAAGTTCATGTATCGCAACATCCCCTTACGCAGCCCCGCCCTCAAGTTGGGGTTAGTAGGTGGGTACGCTGGGATCGACTTCCTGACTCCAAGCGTTGATGCCCCCTTTGATATTGATCCCCTCAATGCCAGCCTGTTTCAGTATGCCCAAGGCTTTGGCAGAGCGACCCCCCATCTTGCAGTGCACCAAGAGGCGATGGCCATTCACCAGATTGCGGATTTTCTCCACACCGGGGCCATTTTCAATCTCCGAGAGGGGAACGAGTACAGCGCCGGGAATCCGAGCAATTTCGTACTCGTTGGGGTTGCGCACATCCACAAGAACGTAATCTTGGGCACCGCTGTCCATGAGGGCTTTGAGTTCCTGGACGGTCATTTCGGGAATTTCTGCCATTTGGGCGGCCTCCTGTGCTTTGGCTTGGCGAATACCACAAAATTCTTCGTAGTCAATGAGCTTGTCAATGACTGGCCGTTCGGGGTTTGGGCGCAGCTTGAGTTCACGGAATTTCATCTCTAGGGCGTTGAAGAGCAAGAGGCGACCACTGAGGGTTGTGCCTTTGCCAAGAATAATTTTAATCGTCTCCGTGGCTTGGATGACGCCAATAATACCCGGCAGAATCCCAAGAACGCCCCCTTCCGCACAGGAGGGCACTAGGCCCGGTGGCGGCGGTTCCGGATAGAGATCACGATAGTTGGGGCCGCCTTCATAGTTAAAGACCGTGGCTTGGCCCTCAAAGCGAAAGATGGAGCCATAGACATTGGGCTTATTCAGGAGCACACAAGCATCGTTCACCAAGTAGCGGGTGGGGAAGTTATCGGTGCCATCCACCACAATGTCGTAGTCCGCCATAATCTCAAGGGCATTGGCGGCGCTCAAGCGAGTTTCGTAGAGATCCACTTGGCAGTAGGGATTGATCTCAAGGATGCGGTGCTTCGCCGATTGAATTTTCGGCTTGCCCACCCAAGAGGTGCCGTGGATCACCTGCCGTTGCAAATTGGAGCTATCCACCACATCAAAATCTACAATGCCAAGGCGGCCAATACCGGCAGCGGCGAGATAGAGCAGCAAAGGCGATCCCAATCCACCCGTGCCAATGCAAAGCACGCTGGCAGCTTTGAGGCGTTTTTGACCCTCAACACCCACCTCTGGCAAAATCAGATGGCGGGAATAGCGTTCATAGTCGTCTTTCGTGAGTTCAATCGTAGAAAGGTCTGGATTTAGCATGGTAGCCCTTCATAACAAATGCGGCTGATCTAACCCGATCAGCAAGGGTGAGGGGATTTTCTTATTTTACTTAGGGGCGCGACAGAGGATCTGCCAAGGTTTCAATTGTCAACACTTGCGGGGGGGTGGCATCCGGCGGATAGAGCAGGGTGAACTGTACCCAGCGGATTTCTTGGGGTTGTAGCGTGAGCCGCACCAGATCGTCCCCCTGCTGGCCTTGGCGTTGGACAAGGTGAATGATCCGACTTTGGGGGGTGCCTTGATCATCGCGGAAGCGCAATCGGACACTGCCTCGGAAAAAGATGCGGTTGGGTGGTTCAGCAAAGAACCGTAAGCCCCTGGCGGGGGCGTCGAATTTGATGGGGGTTTGGAGGGCAAGGCGCAGGGTCTGGGGGCGATCGCTGGTGTTTTGTAGCGGTAGCACCAGATCATATTCAATGCCATAGTTGCCATGGGCAGCATAGGCCGTATCGGGATAGCGCACCACGAGGGGAGCCGTTTGCACTTGTCCTGTGCCCAAGCGCCCTGCCACTAACGAACTAATGGGATAGGAGAAGGCGGTCCCCGCGGCGGGAATCGGAATTGGTTGTTGTTGGGGATTGTGCCAGCGGGAGCCAAGGGCGACACCCGCCACTCGGCCATAGATAATGCTGCCCCCTTGATCGGGGGGGGTGGGGGCGCGATCGCGGGGGGTGACCAATTCCCCTGCCGTCAGTGTCTGCTGCCATTGCTCTAGGGTCGGCGGTTCATTGCCAAAGCGGGCTAAACTGGCGAGGTAGAGGTTGCCACTACTGCGGGCACGAATCAGCAGCGAACGGCCATTGAGGGGGGGGTCGAGTCCCTTGACCGGAATCGGTAAATTGGCGATCAGGGCATAACTGCGCGGGGGAATCATGATTTGTGCGGGCCATCCCGATTGCCGCCGTTGTCGCAAAATATCCAGCATGACGCGATCGCCCGGACCAGCAAAAACTTGGCCGAGATCATTGGCCTGCTGATTGGGCAGAGGACGAAAGGGCGCATCCGGCTGACTCAAGTAACTGGCGGCATGGATCAAATTCACCGTTACCGGTTCAGAACTGGGGTTGTAGGCGAGAATCCCTAGGTAGAGGGTCGTGAGATCCTGTGGGTCGAGGGGCTTCGCAATATGGTGGGCAAAAATATCAAAGCGATCGCGAAAAGCAAAGTTCAAGTGGGCACTAGGAGTTGCTTTGCCCTCTGGCGGAAATGTGGACAGGAGAATCCCTGATCGCTGCACCACCTCTGGGCTATTGCTATTCAACACAGGCACCTGATCAAGGGCACCCGGTAAAGGGAGCACTTTTTGCGGTTTTTCAATTGTTGCCGGCGCCTGAGCTAGCACTGGGGAAATGACAACCAAGGCCGCACCGCTCGCCAACCACCAACGGAAATCAACAGACATTACCGAGACCTAGTAGCTCATTTGCAGCGTTACACTCGCCTCTACCTGTAATTCCCCGGACACCACAGGGGTGCTATCGGCCATGTTTGCTGCGCGAACGGCAAGGGGTCTTGGCGGGGGTGCCGCCTGATTAATTTGAATGCTCACCACTTGGCGCGGTTGGAGATTGAGGGCACTGAGTACCGCTTGGGCTTGACTTTGGGCATCTTGGGTCGCGCGCTGCAGGGCAGTGCGTTGGGCAGCGGCAATCGTCGCCTCTGGTGCGGTGAAGCTAATATTGTCAATCGTGGTTGCGCCAGCTTGGACAGCAGCATCAAGAAGGGGCCCCACGCGATCGCTAGCAATGCGAAAACTCACCGTATTGCGCCCGATATAGCCCACCAGTATCCGCTGATTGTTGGTGTACTGATAATTGGGACTGAGGCTCAGCCCCGTGGTTTGCAGTTGACTGACTTCCCGTGCCCGCAGAACCGCCAAAACGGCATTGGCTCGCCGCGCCACCTCTTGCTGTACCTCTTGAGCCGTGCGACCTTGCACCTCGACCCCTAGGCTGACTTGGGCAAGAGTTGCTGAAATGGCTTCTGTCCCTCGACCTGTAACCGTCAGGGTACGTTGGGCTTCTTGGCTCACGGCGGGTCGCTCAGCAACCACCACAGATCCCCCAACAAGAAGCGCGGCAAGACTGAGGGTATAAAAAGGCGTTAACGGATGTTTCACAGCGGTATTCACCACAGCTCAGCAAAAAACTCATGAACCTTGTTTCTCTCCAGACCGCCTCCCACTCGGATTCTGTTCCCCTTTAGGCGCTAATGGTATGAATTTTAATAAAATTCGTTCCTTGGGGAGTTTGGGCAGGAATGCCGCCCAGAATCAAAATTTTATCGCCCTCAGTGACCATCTGGCGCTCCTTGAGTTGGTTTTCAGCCACGGCAATCATCCCTTCAAACGTCATAGGCAGCGTTTCCAAAAGAATCGGCTTCACACCCCAGAGCAAATTCATCCAGTGATAAACGCGGGGGCGATCGGTAAAGGCGACAATCATGGGTTTCACCCGTTCCCCAGAGGCAATGGTTGCGGTATAGCCCGTTTCCGTAAAGCAGGCGATCGCCCGCAGATCGAGGATTTGAGTAATGGTGGTTAAGGCTTCACCCAGGGCATGGGTCTCATCATTGCGGTAGGCGGGCATATTGTCAAACTCAAGGTGCGGCTCCACATCCGCTGCAATCCGCGCCAACATCTTCACCGCCTGCCCAGGAAAAGCCCCCACAGCAGATTCGCCCGACAACATCACCGCATCTGTACCATCAAGAATGGCGTTGGCGACATCACTGGCCTCTGCCCGCGTCGGACGGGGATTGTGAATCATGCTCTCTAGCATTTGGGTTGCTGTAATCACAGGAATACTGCGGTAGTTGCACTCGCGAATAATTTGCTTTTGCAGCAGCGGCACCTTCTCTACCCGCATCTCCACACCGAGATCGCCCCGCGCAACCATGATTGCATCGGCCACCCCCAAAATCGCTGAGAGATTTTCCACTGCTTGGGGTTTCTCAATTTTTGCCAGCACGGGCATATCACTGGCACCGTGGGCCGCCAAGTACTCCCGCAACTCCCAGAGATCCTCAGCTCGGCGCACAAAACTCAGGGAGATAATATCAACCCCCTGCTCAAGGCCAAATTGAATATCCTGCTTGTCTTTGTCTGTGAGGGAAGGCAGCCGCAGATTGAGATCCGGCAAGTTTACCCCCTTACGACTTTTGAGCGTGCCCCCCTGCACCACCCGGCAGGTGACCCGATCTCCCGCAATGGCCTCGACCACCAATTCCAAGAGGCCATCATCCAAGAGCACCTGCATCCCCGGCTGCGCCTCTTCGGCAAGATAGGGATAATCAATGCCAATGCCTTGTGTCTCTTCCTCAGTGAGCGGCACGAGGTGGACTTGCTCCCCTTCCACTAATTCGATGCTCCCTTCAGGAAGCTGGCCAACGCGAATCTTCGGCCCTTGCAAGTCTTGCAGCAGGGTTAAGGGGGTTGCTGCTTCATTGGCCACTTGTCGTAGCAGAGTAATGGTTTCGGCATGATCTTTATAGTCACCATGGGAGAAATTTAACCGTGCCACATTCATGCCGGCGGTTAGCATCTGCTGAATCACTTCCCGCGATCGACTGGCAGGGCCAATGGTGGCCACAATTTTGGTGCGACGAAACAGCATAGGAGAGGGGGATAACTTCCTGCTCTCCTAAATCTTAGGCATAGGTCAGGGAGTCCGGTGGTGTTCTGGCTTGCATTGGACATTAACTTTTGTGGCTACAGGGATGTGGCTATAATTTGCCTCGTGGAGACTACCGCTGGAGGCCGCGATGGCACGCCCCCTTACCCCCGATAATCAAACGCTGAATCGTGCTTGGACTTGGCAAGATGGCCTGATTATTTTGGCCTTGATTGCCCTGATCTTTTGGATTGTCAACACGGCGGCGCAGTTTACAGGACAGTATGACCCCACGATCACCATTGAGCTGAGTCCAGCGGTCTTGCCCAGTTACACCGCTCAAACGCTGCTGCGGATGCTGATTGCCTACATCATCTCCTTGGTGTTTAGCATCCTCTATTCCTATATTGCCTACTACAATCGCACTGCTGAAAAAATCCTGCTGCCGCTGCTGGATATTCTGCAATCGATTCCCGTGCTGTCGTTTTTGCCGGGGGTGGTGCTGGCACTGATTGCCCTCTTTCCGGGGAGCCGTATTGGCGTGGAATTGGCGGCCATTATCCTCATCTACACGGGAATGGCTTGGAATATGACGTTTAGCTTTTATCAGTCTTTGATTAGCGTGCCTCGAGAGCTGCGGGAGGTGGCAAAAATTTATCGGCTGGGGTGGTGGCAGCAGGTGTGGACGCTGGATTTGCCAGCGGGTGCCATTGGCCTGATCTGGAATAGTGTGATGTCAGTGGCGGGGGGCTGGTTTTTCCTGATGGCAATCGAGTCCTTTACCATTGGCGAGAAAACCTTTACGTTGCCGGGGTTGGGTTCCTATCTGGCGGAAGCAGCCAACCAACAGGACTATGCAGCATTGGCCTACGGTCTGGCGGTATTAATTGGCATCATTATTGTAATTGATATTCTGGTGTGGCGCCCTCTCATTGCTTGGGGCGAAAAATTCAAGATGGAAATGGTCGAGGCGGAGAATGTGCCTAAATCCTTCGTTCTTGATTTCCTGCGGCGATCGCCCACGTTGCGAGCCTTCCACCAAAATATCTTTGCCCCCGCCTGGGAACGACTGGATGAGCAGTTGCGCCCCAAACACCCACGTCAATCTGTTGCCCCCCAGAATGACCAAGGCAACTGGCCGATAACCCCCATCATTTTGCTGATTTTTGCCGCCTTCGTGGGTTGGGGAGCGATCGCCTTTTTGCGGCAAATGTTTGGTGTCAGTTGGCAAGATTGGCAGCAAATTGGTCTAGGGGCGGTTCTGACCACGGTGCGGGTAGCGGTGGCACTGGTTCTCTCCCTACTGTGGACAGTTCCAGTGGGGGTGGCGATCGGTCGCAATCCCCGTGCTGCTCAAGTGTTGCAACCCATTGTCCAAATTGCGGCATCGGTACCGGCTACGGCGCTGTTTCCAGTGCTGCTGTTGGCGCTGGCCAATGTGGGTGGGGGTTTGGAGATTGGCTCTGTGGCGCTGATGATGCTGGGCACGATGTGGTACATCCTCTTTAATGTCATTGCCGGTGCCCAAGCGATTCCCACGGAATTATTTGAAGCAGCGGTGATCTATCAACTCTCTTGGTGGCAGCGGTGGCGCACCCTGATCCTGCCCGGCATTTTTCCCTATTTGATTACGGGCATCATTACGGCGGTAGGCGGCGCTTGGAACTCCAGCATCGTCAGTGAATATGTGGAATTTCAGAATCAAACGGAGCAAACCCTTGGCTTGGGGGCCACGATTTCTGAGGCTAGCGTTCGGGGGGATTTTCCCCTACTGATGGCCGCCACGGCAGTCATGTCACTATTGGTGGTTTTGACCAACCGCTTGGTTTGGCGCCCCCTCTACCGCTTGGCGGAAACCAAGTATCAACTGCTGTAGGCGGTGAAGATGCGCGTTATTGGCCTCATGAGCGGTACCTCGGTGGATGGCATTGATGCGGTCTTAGTGGAGCTACAGGGGGGCGATCGCGACCTTGAGGTACAGGTGCTGAATTTTTGTACGGTGCCCTATCCCACAGCCCTACGGCAGCAGATTCTCGACATTTGTGGCGCAAAACCCTTGACCCTTGCAGCGTTGGCGGAGTTGGATGAGGCGATCGCCGAGGCCTTTGCTTTGGCAGCACAAACGGTTCAACAGGGATATCCCCGCGCAGATCTCATTGGCTCCCATGGCCAAACGGTCTTTCATCGCCCCCCCACGGGCGATCGCCTCGGCTACAGCCTACAACTGGGACGGGGAGATTGGATTGCTTGGCGCACGGGGATTACCACCATTGCTAACTTTCGTGCTCAAGATATTGCCCTAGGCGGCCAAGGAGCGCCCCTTGTGCCTCGGATCGATTGGTGTCTTCTCAGTCATCCCACGGAAGTCCGCTGTGTGCAAAACATCGGTGGCATCGGCAATGTTACCTACTTGCCGCCTCAACGAGAGGATCCTGAGGGCAAAGGGGTCATGGGTTGGGATACAGGTCCCGGCAATGTGCTGCTTGATCTGGCCGTAACGGAGTTATCGGGGGGTGAATTCACCTACGATGCCGATGGGGCATGGGCGCGGCAGGGCAAAATTATCGATCCCCTAGTAGAGCACTGGCTGCAAGACCCCTTCTTTCAGCAGCTGCCGCCAAAGTCCACAGGGCGAGAATACTTTGGTCTGCCCTTTTGGCAGCGATGCCGCACTGAGGCTGCTGGTCTGGCGCCTGCGGATCTGCTGGCCACACTGACGGAATTTACGGCTCGCAGTATGGTTGAGAGCTATCGCCAATTTTTGCCCCAAAAACCGCAGCGGCTCTTCCTCTGTGGCGGCGGTGCCCACAATCGTTTTCTCAGGGAGCGCCTTCAGGTGCATTTAGGAGACATTCCCGTGGAAACCACTGCGACGGCGGGCGTACCGGTGGATGCCAAAGAGGCGATCGCCTTCGCTATTCTCGCCTACTGGCATGAGTTGGGCTTGCCGGGGAATTTGCCCCAAGTCACAGGTGCGCGCCAAGCGGTTCCCTTGGGTCAGTGTTGGGTGGGACAGTCATGAAAACAACCTTTCCAGCCATTGTCACCACGGCTGAAATGCAGGCAATCGAAGGGGCGATGTTCAATGCCGGCTTTCCAGTGGCTGCCCTGATGGAAAAGGTGGGACAACGCCTCAGCGACTTTCTCCAGCGTCAGTTTCCACCGTATTCCCGTGTTGGGGTTTTGGCCGGTCCGGGGCACAATGGCGGCGATGCTCTGGTGGTGGCGCGGGAACTATGGCACCGCGGCTATGGGGTGAAGGTCTGGCAGCCCTTTGAACGTTTGAAACCCCTGACGGCAGATCATGCCCGCTATGCCCGCTTTCTCGGTCTGCCCTTTGTCGAGACAGTGGACAGCTTGCAAGAGGTTGACCTGATCGTGGATGGTCTTTTTGGCTTTGGCCTAGAGCGGGAACTGACGGGTGAACTTGCCGCTGCCATTGACCAAATCAACACGTGGCGGCAACCACGGGTGAGTATTGATGTCCCCTCGGGGCTACACAGTAATACCGGGGCAGTTTTGGGTACGGCAATTCAGGCCGATCGCACCCTCTGTTTAGGACTCTGGAAGCGGGGGCTACTGGTAGAGGAAGCACAGCCTTGGGTGGGGCAGGGGGTGTTAATTCCCTTTGATGTTCCCTCGACGCTGATTGAAGCGGTGTTGGCGACTGCGCCTCGGCGATATTGCTTAGATGCTTCCTGTTGGCAAGAATTGCCCCTGTCGCGATCGCCCATTACCCACAAGTATCAGCAGGGACAACTGTTACTCATTGGCGGCTCTGCCCAGTTTGGCGGCAGTATTCTCCTCAGTGCCCTTGCTGCACGCTGTACGGGTGTGGGAATGCTGGTGGTGGCGGTGCCCCAGTCCCTGAAGTCCCTTGTGCTCTCACGAGTCCCCGATGCCATTGTTGTTGGCTGTCCAGAAACAGCGAGGGGGGCGATCGCTGGCTTGCCGGAACCACTAGACTTGAGCAAGTTCTCAGCCATTGCCTGTGGGCCGGGGCTAACCCCTGAGGCGGTGCCCGTTGTGGAAACCGTTCTCGATGCCGGGCAACCCCTTGTCTTGGATGCCGATGCTTTGAATGTCCTAGCGACGCTCTCGCCATGGCCGCTGCCAAGTCCGACCATTTTGACCCCCCACTATGGCGAATTTCGGCGGCTCTTTCCAGACCTTGTCACCGGCGATCGCCTTGATCAAGTGACCGCCGCCGCGAGCCGCAGTAATGCCATTGTTCTTCTCAAGGGCGCACGCACAGCCATTGCCTCTCCGAAGGGTGAGCTTTGGATCAACCCCCACAGTACCCCTGCCCTTGCCCGAGGGGGTAGTGGGGATGTTCTCACTGGCCTCATTGGTGGCCTTTTGGCGCAGCAGGAAGCCCTCAGCGCCACCTATGGTGGGGTTTGGTGGCATGCCCAAGCCGGCCTTCAGGCAGAACGAGAGGCCACTGCTCTAGGGGTCTATCCTGAACAACTGATTGCCCACCTGTTACCGACGCTGCACGCTGCTCTAACTGCTGGCGTTTAGCTTTTTGGCCAAGAGTTGATTGGTCAGCTTCGGGTCGGCTCGCCCTGCTGTTTTCTTCATGATTTGGCCAACAAAGAAGCCCTGAAGTTTCGTTTTGCCCGCGCGGTATTGTTCCAGTTCATTGGGGTGCGCTGCTAGCACTTCATCAATCATTGCCTCTAGGGTAGCCACATCGGAGATTTGACTGAGGCCTTTTTTCTCGACAAGGGCTTTCGGGGAGCCACCTTGAGCCAGTAATTCCGGCAGCAGATCCTTGGCCATTTTGCTACTGATAGTGCCCGCCTCAATGAGTTGGATCAATTCCGCCAATTCAGCAGGTTTCAGAGGTAGTGCCTCGATCGCCAGTTTTTGTTCCTTGAGATAGGCGGTAATATCCCCCATGATCCAGTTGGCCGCTAATTTCGGGGGTGCCCCGGCGGCAACGGTGGCTTCAAAGTATTCGGCAACGGCTCGCTCATCGGTGAGGACACGGGCATCTTGGGGGGGCAGGCCCCACTCGGTCTCGTAGCGGTGCCGCTTTTGCGCTGGCAGTTCAGGCAGATCCGCACGCCAAGTGGCCAGTTGCTCCGCACTGACTTCAATGGGGCCGAGATCGGGTTCAGGAAAGTAGCGGTAGTCACTGGAGCCTTCCTTGACCCGCATGGTGCGTGTTTGCTGCGTGGCCTCATCCCAGAGGCGGGTTTCCTGAACAATCGGTTCACCGGCCTTAAGGGCAGCCACTTGCCGCTCAATTTCATAGTCAATGGCGCGCTGGATGGCACTAAAGGAGTTCATGTTTTTAATCTCGACCTTGGTGCCAAAGGTGGTGCTGCCCACGGGGCGCACGGAGATATTCACATCGCAGCGCAGCGACCCCTCCTGCATATTGCCATCGCAAACCCCCAAGTAACGGAGAATACGCCGCAGTTCTTGGGCATATTCGGCAGCTTCTTGACCCGTGCGCAGATCTGGCTCAGAGACAATTTCCACAAGGGGCACCCCTGCCCGATTCAAGTCCACTAGGGAGTAGGTGGAGCCAGACAGGCGATCGCTCCCCGCGTGAACCAGTTTGCCGGCATCTTCCTCCATGTGCAGGCGAGTAATGCCAATTTTTTTACGGTGGGCGGTGCCGTTGTCATCCACCAGTTCAATCTCAAGGTAGCCATGCTGGGCAATGGGCAGGTCGTACTGCGAGATTTGATAGTTTTTCGGCAAGTCGGGATAAAAATACTGCTTGCGATCGAATTTGCTGTAGGGGGCAATCTGACAATTGAGGGCTAAGCCCGCCTTCACGGCATACTCGAGCACCTTTTCATTCAAGACGGGGAGTGTCCCCGGCAAACCCAAACACACTGGGTCAATGTTGGTATTCGGGGGTGCGCCAAACTGGGTTGAGCTGGACGAGAAAATTTTGGTTTGGGTACTCAGTTGGCAGTGAATCTCTAGGCCAATCACCGCCTCGTAGGTGAGACTGGCGGGATCCACAGGGGTGGATTTCGCCGTTTTTGATGTTTTTGAGGTTTTCGATGCTTGCCGTTTGCTTGATTTTGCCTTTGCCATCAGAAACTCCACAAGGGTACCGCCACTATAAAGCAGCTTACAGCCCTTTTCCCAAGGATGGAACACGCTCAAGGCTGTGAAAGCAAGTACAGGAGAGTATTTGATTGCCCTAGGTCTATATGCATTTTCAGAAAAGGACTGTCTTCAGGGGGGGGAATTGAGGATCAAGAGCTAGGGGCGATGATTGCGCTCCTCCATGGGCACATAGGGCTGATTGTGGGCACCCGTATAGACTTGGGTGGGGCGATAGATGCGATTGGCCTCCAGTTGTTCTTTCCAGTGGGCTAGCCAACCGGCCACGCGGGCGATCGCAAACACCGGCGTAAACAGATCACTGGGAATGCCCAACCGCCGATAGACAAGCCCCGAGTAAAAGTCCACATTGGGATAAATCCCCTTGTAACTGAGGTATTCACCCACCACTTCTTCCAGTTTCAGGGCAATGTCGTAGTAGCGATCGCCACCAAACTTATCAAACAACTGCTCCGCCAGCTTCTGCAAAATCGTGGCACGGGGATCCTTGACCTTATACACGCGGTGGCCAAAGCCGGCAATTTTGATCTTATTCTGAACGCACTTTTCCACATAGGGACGCACATTCTCGACACTGCCGATTTCCTCGAGCATATTGATCACCTCTTCATTGGCGCCCCCGTGGAGCGGCCCTGCCAGTGTACCCACCGCTGAAGCAACCACAGCGTAAGGATCTGTCAATGTCGAGGCCGTCACCCGCGCCGAGAAGGTAGAGGCATTCATCGTGTGCTCGGCATGGAGAATCAAGCAAATATCAAATACCCGTGCCGCAAAGGGATCGGGACGCCGCTCATTGAGCATGTAGAGAAAGTTGGCCGCATAGTCCAGCTCATCACAGGGCATGACCGGATCATTCCCCTTGCGAATCAGTTGAAACGCCGCCACCATCGTTGGAATTTTGGCCAGCAGCCGCACAACCGCGGATCGAATGTAGTCAGGATCATCGAGGGCTCGCCGCGAGTAAAACAACCCCAAGGCGCCCGCCGAGGCCTGTAGGGCATCCATGGGATGGCCACTGTCGGGAAAGCATTTCATCATGTCGCGAATGCGATATTTCACGCGACGGTGGTAGGTAATATCGTGCTCAAAAGCGGCCAGTTCTTCCTTAGTGGGCCAGTAGCCCCAAATCAACAAAAAGGCGGTTTCCAAAAATGTGCTTTTTTCCGCCAGTTCCTGAATTGGGACACCGCGATACTCCAGAATACCGGCTTGGCCATCCACATAGCTAATGGCCGACTGGGCAATGGGAATCCCTTCAAGACCAGGGCTAAATTCGCAAGCAACCATGCGTGGGTGTCCTTAAAAGGGGGCAAACTGAATCGCAATTGCAACATCTATCAATTTTAGGGGAGAGGGGAAAGATGTTGAGATGTTAAGCTGCATTCCCGCTTCCTTGAAGTTTTCCAACGTTTTGTCGGGCAACAAAAGGAACCTCGCTACGATCGCGATCGGACATCAAAATGCCTTTGCCCAAGGAGTTGACGCGATGAAACTTGCCTACTGGATGTATGCAGGGCCGGCCCACATTGGTACTCTGCGCATTGCCAGTTCCTTCAAAAATGTTCATGGCATTATGCACGCGCCCCTTGGAGATGACTACTTCAACGTCATGCGATCGATGCTCGAGCGAGAGCGCGACTTTACGCCTGTCACCGCCAGTATTGTCGATCGCCATGTCTTGGCACGCGGCTCCCAAGAAAAAGTGGTGGACAATATCACCCGCAAAGACACTGAAGAGCACCCTGATTTAATTGTGCTCACCCCCACCTGCACCTCTAGCATTCTTCAGGAAGACTTACAAAACTTTGTCCAACGCGCCAGCCTCAGCACCACTGCCGATGTCCTCTTGGCGGATGTCAATCACTATCGCGTCAATGAATTGCAAGCCGCCGATCGCACCCTTGAGCAAATCGTGCAGTTTTATATTGACAAAGCCCGCCGCCAAGGCACCTTAGTGACCAACAAAACCCCCACCCCTAGCGTCAACATTATTGGCATCACCACCCTCGGCTTCCACAATCAGCATGACTGCCGCGAGCTGAAACAACTCATGGCCAACCTTGGGATTGAGGTGAATCTGGTGATTCCTGCGGCGGCCAGCGTCCACGACCTTGCCCGACTGCCCCAAGCATGGTTTAACCTTGTCCCCTATCGGGAAATTGGCGGCCTCACCGCCCAGTACCTAGAAACCGAATTTGGTTTGCCAAGCGTCAGCATTACGCCGATGGGTGTGGTGGAAACCGCCCGCTGTATCCGTGCCATTCAAGCGGTGCTCAATGCTCAGGGGGCCAATGTGGACTATGAGGCCTTTATTGAGCACCAAACTCGCGAAGTGTCCCAAGCTGCTTGGTTTTCTCGCTCCATTGACTGCCAAAACCTGACCGGCAAAAAAGCAGTGGTCTTTGGGGACAATACCCATGCAGCAGCGATGACCAAAATTCTCAGTCGGGAAATGGGCATCCACGTTGTTTGGGCAGGTACCTATTGTAAATACGATGCCGATTGGTTCCGCGCAGAGGTGGCGGGCTTTTGTGACGAAGTACTCATTACCGATGACCACACCGTGGTGGGGGACGCGATCGCCCGCGTTGAACCCGCGGCCATCTTTGGCACCCAAATGGAACGCCATGTGGGCAAACGCCTCAACATTCCCTGTGGCGTCATTGCAGCGCCCATCCACATCCAAGACTTTCCCGTGGGCTATCGCCCCTTCTTGGGCTATGAGGGCACGAATCAACTGGTGGATTTAATCTACAACTCCTTTACCTTGGGCATGGAAGACCACCTGCTAGAGATTTTTGGTGGCCATGACACCAAGGAAGTGATTCACAAGGGGCTTTCCGCCGACTCGGATTTGACATGGACCGCGGATGGGCTAGCGGAATTAAACAAGATTCCCGGCTTTGTGCGCGGCAAGGTGAAGCGCAACACCGAAAAATTTGCCCGCGAACAGGGCATTACCGAGATCACGGTGGAAGTGCTCTACGCTGCCAAAGAAGCTGTGGGGGCTTAAGTTTCACCTCTGGAACCTGCATGAACCTGACCCTTGCAGCGTATAGCGATTGGCATTTAACAAGCAATTGCTATGGTATTGCTGAAACGTTTCATTGCCCTTGGTTTACTGGCAGCAGGGGTTGGCTTTGCGCCGAGTGCCCTTGCGCAGCGGGTGCCGCGTTTACGCCAAGGCATGAGCTATACCGATGCCCGCCAACGCCTCCTTGATCGGGGTTGGCAACCCGTGGTTAATCCGGCAATGGTGAATCCGACAACAACGACCCCGATTGTGGCCTATCTCCTCAGTCAAGGCTATAGCGAACTGATGGGTTGTCAACTAATGGTGGGGGTGGATATCTGCACCTTTCAGTTTCGCAATCGCAAGGGGCATCTTTTGGAAATTGGCACCGTGAATTTGCTCATTTTCCCCGGCGGCACGGTGACCAGTTGGGTATTGCGGAAGAATTCCCCCTAGGCGATTCTTGCGTATAATGGGGAGCCGTAACCTTTTTTAAGGAACCGCAGTATGGTGTCTTCTCCGATTAAATCTGAAGCCCCTGTTCGTCACGATGTCAAAGACTTGAGCCTTGCACCCTTAGGGCAGCAGCGCATTGAGTGGGCCAGTCGGGAGATGCCGGTACTGCGGCAGATTCGCGATCGCTTTGCAAAGGAAAAGCCCCTTGCCGGTATTCGCTTGGCCGCCTGCTGCCATGTGACCACAGAAACCGCCAATCTAGCGATCGCCCTCAAAGCCGGCGGTGCTGACGCGGTTCTTATTGCCAGTAATCCCCTCTCCACCCAAGACGATGTCGCCGCTAGCCTAGTGGTGAACTACGGCATCCCGGTCTTTGCCCAAAAAGGGGAAGACACCGCCACCTACAGGCGCCATGTCAACATTGCCCTTGATCACCGTCCCAACATCATCATTGATGACGGCTGTGATGTGGTTGCCACCCTTGTCAAAGAACGCCAGCACCAACTCAGTGACATTATTGGCACCACCGAAGAAACCACCACTGGCATTGTCCGCCTCAAGGCCATGTTCCGCGATGGCGTCCTCACCTTCCCCGCCATTAATGTCAACGATGCCGACACCAAACACTTCTTTGACAACCGCTACGGCACTGGTCAATCTACCCTCGATGGCATCATTCGGGCAACGAACATTCTGCTTGCCGGTAAAACCGTTGTCGTGGCTGGCTATGGCTGGTGCGGTAAAGGGACAGCGCTGCGGGCACGGGGCATGGGTGCCAATGTGATTGTGACGGAAATTGATCCTGTGCGTGCCATTGAAGCAGTCATGGATGGCTTCCGGGTCATGCCCATGCTTGAGGCGGCGCCCCTTGGGGATATTTTCATTACCGTGACGGGGAATAAGCATGTGATTCGCGCCGAGCACTTTGCCGTCATGAAAGATGGGGCAATGGTAGCCAACTCTGGTCACTTTGACATTGAAATTGACCTTGCCACCCTAAAAACCCTCGCCAAGGAAGTCCGCGTCGTGCGCAACTTCACCGAGGAATACATTCTCCCCAGCGGTAAATCCATCATTGTTTTGGGTGAAGGCCGCCTGATTAACCTTGCGGCTGCCGAAGGCCACCCCGCCAGTGTGATGGATATGAGCTTTGCCAACCAAGCCCTTGGCTGTGAGTATCTTGTCAAAAATAAAGGTCAGTTGGCAGCCGGCATCCACCCTATTCCCGCAGCAGTGGATCAAGAAATTGCCCGTTTGAAACTCCAAGCCATGGGCATTGCCATTGACACCCTCACTCCCGAACAGGTGGAGTACATGAACTCTTGGACCTCTGGCACTTAGACCCCCCATCCACCTGCAAAATCATTAGAACGTTGCGTGCTGCGTCCTAGCTAGGGCTAACCTCAGGGTGCAGCTTTTTATTTATCGCTTAATTTATTGTCATCAACAGCCTTTTTCTAAAATAGTGGCTACCGCTACCGGCTGTCATCTTGTTATAGAGCAATTTGGGCTGTTTTAGTTGTTTGGGCAGATTTAATCTCCCGCCCTGAAGTTAAGGTTAGATACAGTTTTGGCATATTTTTAATACGGAAACTGTATAGCGACAAAGAAAATGTAGCAAAATTTACAAATGTTCATGATTGACCTGCCTAAATTGGGTGTTCAAGTAACCCGTTGAAACCAAGGGCAACAACCGTGAGCAACAAAATTGAAGCCATTAAAAAAGAGAAAGATGTTTTAGCGGTTAAACAAGAGCTAGAGAAATTCGCAGCCATGGGCTGGGAAAACATTCCTGAAGCTGACCGCGATGTTCGCCTCAAGTGGCTTGGGATTTTCTTTCGCCCCGTTACCCCTAGCAGGTTCATGATGCGGCTGCGGGTACCCAATGGGATTCTCACCAGTCAACAACTGCGAACCCTTGGCGAAATTGTGGATCGCTATGGTGAGAACGGCAATGGTGACATCACCACCCGTCAAAACATTCAGATTCGGGGTCTGCCCATTGAGGATATTCCTGAAATCATAGAGCGGCTGCAAGCCTGTGGCCTGACCTCTGTGCAATCCGGCATGGACAATGTGCGCAACCTCACTGGATCGCCAGTGGCGGGCATTGATGCGGCCGAACTCATTGATACTCGCCCCTTGATTATGAAATTGCAGGCCATGATTACCAACAATGGTCAGGGGAATTTGGAATTCAGCAATCTACCCCGCAAATTCAACATTGCGATCGAGGGGGGGCGGGATAACTCTGTCCATGCGGAAATTAACGATGTTGCCTTTGTGCCTGCCTATCGGCAAGGGCGTTTGGGCTTCAATGTTTTAGTCGGTGGTTTCTTCTCTGCTCGGCGTTGCGCTGCCGCTATCCCCCTCAATGCTTGGGTGCCTCCCGATGATGCTGTGGTGCACCTCTCACGTGCCATCCTTGAAATTTTCCGTGACCATGGCCTACGGGGCAATCGCCAAAAAGCGCGGCTCATGTGGCTGATTGATGAATGGGGTATCGAGAAATTCCGGGCAGCAGTCGCCGCTAAACTCCCCTTTGAACTCCTCAGTGCCGCTCCCAAGGATGAAATTGACTGGGACAAGCGAGATCATCTGGGGGTGCATTGCCAAAAACAGCGGGAGTTGAACTATGTGGGACTGCATGTGCCCGTAGGGCGCCTCTATGCCACTGATTTTTACGAGTTGGCACGGCTAGCTCAAGTCTATGGTCAATCGGAAGTGCGGCTGACCGTGGAGCAAAATCTGATCATTCCCCATGTACCTAGCGCTGTTTTACCAAGCCTGCTGCGCGAACCCCTCCTCACTAAGTTTCGGCCGGAACCACCGCCTTTAGAACGTGCCCTCGTTTCCTGTACGGGTGCTCAGTTTTGCAACTTTGCCCTCATTGAAACCAAAAATCGTGCCCTTGCCCTCGTCCGCTGGCTGAATCAACAACTGGTGCTCTCTCAACCGGTGCGCATTCACTGGACCGGGTGTCCCAACTCCTGTGGTCAACCCCAAGTAGCCGATATTGGCCTAATGGGTACAAAAGCCCGTCGTAACGGCGAAACCGTGGATGCCGTGGATTTGTACATGGGTGGCAAGGTCGGTAAGGATGCCAAGCTGGGCACCTGTGTGAAAAAAGCGATTCCCTGTGATGAACTGCCGGAGGTACTGCGCCAACTGTTGATTGATCACTTTGGTGCTCAGCCCATCAGTTCACATACGCTGCAGGTTCCGATACACGCTGAATTAGCCTTGTCGATTGTTTAGGAATTAAAGGATTTGTAAACCAATGGTGACTTTCTCCCGGCGTCACTTTCTCGTGACCGCTGCGGCTACAACGGCCGTGACATTGATCTCCCACGGTTGTGGTAATAGCCAGCAAACTAGTGATGTTGCCCAACCCACCACCCTAGCGGAAACTCCAGAAGTGATGGGAGCGAAACTGGGCTTTATTGCTCTGACGGACGCGGCTCCCCTGATTATTGCCAAGGAAAAGGGCTTGTTTGCCAAGTATGGGATGCCCGATGTGGAGGTGATTAAGCAGGCTTCTTGGGGCGTGACCCGCGACAACTTGGTCTTGGGTTCTGCCGGGGGTGGCATTGATGGTGCCCACATTCTCACACCAATGCCCTACCTGATGACCGTGGGAACCATTACCGGTGGCAAACCTGTACCCATGTATATCTTGGCGCGGTTAAACACAAATGGTCAGGGAATTGTCTTGGCTAATGCTTACAAGGATCTCAATATCAGGACTGACAGTAGCCCCCTGAAGGAGGCCTTTGCTAAAACCCGTGCTGAACGGCGTGCCCAGAATCAGCAAGAGCAGATCAAAGTGGCAGTGACATTTCCAGGGGGCACCCATGATCTGTGGATGCGCTACTGGCTGGCTGCCGGCGGCATTGATCCTGAGAAGGACGTTTCTGTGATCGTTGTGCCTCCTCCGCAAATGGTGGCCAATGTGAAAACTGGAACCATGGAAGCTTTCTGTGTGGGTGAGCCATGGCCACAACAAGCGGTGAATCAAAAGGTGGGGGTTGATGCTATTACCACGGGTGAATTTTGGCAGGATCATCCTGAGAAATCGCTGACTTTGCGGGCGGATTGGGTTGATCAGCATCCGAAGGCCACTAAAGCTCTATTGATGGCTGTGATGGAAGCACAACAGTGGTGTGACCAACCTGAAAATAAACCAGAAATGGTCAAGATAATTGCCCAGCGGCAATGGTTGAAGGTACCCGAGAAGAATATTTTGGATCGCTCCCTCGGTAAGTTTGACTTTGGCAATGGCCGTACCTTTGACAACCCCGATCTAGCGATGAAGTTCTGGCGAGACAATGCCTCTTATCCCTACCAAAGTCATGATCTGTGGTTCCTGACGGAGGACATTCGCTGGGGGTATTTGCCGCCGAATATGGACACTAAAGCTCTCATCCAAAAAGTGAACCGTGAGGATCTGTGGCGCGAAGCCGCTCAAGCGATGGGGGTGCCGGCAGCGGAAATTCCCACCACCACCTCTCGGGGCGTGGAGACCTTTTTTGATGGTGTGGCCTTTGATCCCCAAAATCCTCAGGCCTACTTGAGTGGTTTGGATTTGAAAAAAGTTTAGAGGTAAAGAGCAATGGCAAGTTCTTCTATGGGTTTCACTCAATCTCGACGGCGGCGCTGGTTAAAGCATCTCAAGAAGTCAGCGATGTTCCGCAAAGTGGTACTGGGTAGTTTGGGGGCGCTGTGTTTCTTGGTCATTTGGCAGTTTGTCTGCATGGCGGGGCTACTTCGCCTGCCAACGCCCCTCACTGTTATTACTGAAACTTGGGGGTTGATAGTTGATCCCTTTTATCAAGGGAGTGGCACGGATGTGGGGTTGGGGTGGCAAATTCTCTCCAGTCTGCGGCGGGTGGCCGTTGGCTTTTCCTTGGCAGCAGTCATTGGGGTGGGGCTGGGGATGCTGATTGGCTCTAGTCGAGTGCTCTACGATGCAGTGGATCCCATTTTGCAGGTGTTGCGTCCGGTGCCCCCCCTTGCGTGGTTGCCCATTTCCTTGGCGGCTCTGCGGGACAATGAACCGGCAGCGATTTTTGTGATCTTCATTACCGCAATTTGGCCGATTATCATCAACACAATTGTTGGTGTGCAGCAAATTCCCAAGGACTACAAGAATGTGGCACGGGTGTTGCAGCTTTCCCGCAAGGATTATTTCCTGAATATTCTCGTACCAGCAACGGTGCCCTATGTGTTTACGGGGCTGCGCATTGGCATTGGGCTGTCTTGGTTGGCGATTGTGGCAGCGGAGATGCTCATTGGCGGTGTCGGCATTGGCTTCTTTATTTGGGATGCTTGGAACAGTTCTCTGATTAGTGAAATTATTGTTGCCGTGATCTATGTCGGCATTGTCGGCCTGGTTCTGGATCGCTCGGTGGCCTTTGTGGGTCGCCTGCTCAGCCACGGTGAAGAGGCGCATTCCTAGCTCCCTCACGTAACCCATCCTCCCCTCTTTTCCCCTTACTGTCGAACATTAGGTTGTTTAACCCTATGGCCAAGTCTTTACCGTTTATTGAAATTGACCATGTGGATCAGGTTTTTGATCTGCCCGGGGGCGATCGCTACATTGCTCTCAAGAATATCCACCTCGAAATCCAAAAAGGGGAGTTTATTTCCCTTGTCGGTCACTCTGGCTGCGGCAAGTCCACGCTCTTGAATATCATTGCTGGCTTTCAGCGGCCTAGCAGTGGTGGCGTGGTGATGGCAGGACGGCAAGTGACGGAACCGGGTCCCGATCGCATGGTGGTGTTCCAAAACTATTCGCTGTTGCCTTGGAAAACGGTGTACCAGAATGTGGCCTTGGCGGTGGCAGCGGTGCTGGGGCATTTGAGCAAGGCAGAGCAACGACAGCGGGTAGAGGCGGCGCTGGAACAGGTGCACCTCAGTAAAGCCCGCGAGAAGTTCCCTGCCCAACTGTCGGGGGGGATGAAGCAACGGGTGGCGATCGCCCGTGCCTTGGCGATTCAACCGGAGGTGCTCCTGCTGGATGAACCCTTTGGTGCCCTTGATGCTTTGACGCGAGGCTCTTTGCAGGATGAGTTGATGCAAGTGTGTCAAGGCAGTCAAACCACCTGCATTATGGTCACCCATGATGTGGATGAGGCACTACTGCTCTCTGATCGCGTGGTGCTGCTCACCAATGGCCCTGAAGCCCACATTGGCCAAATTCTCAAAATTCCCTTTGCCCGTCCCCGCAATCGCCATGACGTGCTCAACCATCCCAGCTACTATGGCCTGCGCAATGAGATGATTGCCTTTCTCAATCAGCAGAAACGCCGCTGCCCGCCTTTGGAGGTGCCCATGGTTGCACCAACAGTGCCGGCAGGTCTGACCCTTGGCTTTATGCCCCTGATAGACAGTGCCCCCCTCATTGTCGCCAAGGAAATGGGCTTCTTTGCTAAGTATGGTTTGGAGCCAGTCACGCTGCATCGCGAAGAAAGCTGGCAGGACTTGGTGATGGGGGTGATCGCGGGTCGCTTGACGGGCGCTCAACTGTTGGCGGCCATGCCCTTAGCCATGACCTTGGGGTTAAACGGTCAGCCTTCACAACCGCTGATGACCTCGTTGGTACTGAGTCGCAATGGCAATGCCATCACCTTTAGTCGCCAGTTGTGGCAGCAGGGGGTGAAGACTGCTGAAGATCTGCGCGCCTATATTCAGCGCACGGGCGATCGCCCCCGGCTGGGAGTGGTTCATGCCGCATCAATGCACAACCTCCTGTTGCGGTACTGGCTGGCCGCCGCTGGCATTGACCCCGATTACGATGTCGAGTTGTTGGTGATTCCCCCCTGCCAAATGATCTATCACCTCAAGGCCGGCCATATCAGTGGCTTTTGTGTCGGTCAACCGTGGAACTCCCATGCAGTGCGCGAGGGTATTGGGGTGATTGTCGCTACGGATTTGGATATTTGGTCGGGGCACCCGGAAAAAGTTGTGGGTATGCGTTCCGATTGGGTGCAGGCCAACCCGCAGCTACACCAAGCGTTGGTCAAGGCATTGATCGAAGCCTGTGAGTACTGCGATACGATCAAACATCGCCCCGAAATTGCCCAACTGCTTTGTCGGCCAGAGTATGTGGGGTGTACTCCTGAGGATGCCTATGCCGGCTTTGTGGATCCCCTTGATTGGGGGGATGGCATTGTTGCTGCTTTTCAACCCCGGTTTCACCAGTTCTACGTGGATCGCTCTCCCTGTCCTGGGCGGTTGGAAGGGCTGTGGATCATGACCCAATTGGCTCGCTGGCAACTTACGCCCTTCCCAAAAAACTGGCTAGAAATTGTTGAGCAGGTGCGGCGGGTAGATCTCTTTGGGGCGGCAGCGCGGGAACTGAAGGTTGTAGATAATGAGCCAGATCGTTCTGCCTTTGCTCTTTTCGATGGACTGCCCTTTGACCCCGATAATCCCCTTGGCTACATTGAGGCGGCTGCGATTCGCCGTGGCCTTGATATTCGCACTGTTGATCCCCAAGAGGTTGTTGCTGTCTAGGTATTTTTGAGAGAAGTCTATGGAAACCCTCTATCGTCTTGACCCCCATTTAACGGCCACCCAGCATCTACGCATTGATGGGGTGAGCAAAGCCTACCCTACGGCTAATGGCGACCAGGTGGTACTTGAGGATATTCACCTTGAGGTGAGCAACGGCGAATTTGTCTGTTTCATTGGCCATTCCGGCTGCGGCAAAACCACACTCTTGAATATGGTTGCGGGTTTTACAGCGCCAACACGAGGGGAAATTACTCTCAATGGCGTGCCCGTGCGCCGTCCGGGGCCGGATCGCATGATGGTGTTTCAAAACTACGCGCTGCTGCCTTGGTTGACGGCCTATCAAAATATTGAGCTAGCAGTGAAGTCTGTCTATCCCCAGAAAACTCGCCAACGCCGGCGCCAAATTGTCGAGGAGCACTTGGAACGAGTGGGGCTAACAACGGCTGCCCACAAACGCCCTGCTCAACTGTCGGGGGGCATGAAACAACGGGTGGCGATCGCCCGCGCCCTCGCCATTCGCCCTGAAGTGTTGATTTTAGATGAACCCTTTGGTGCCCTCGATGCCATCACGAAGGAGGAGTTACAGGATGAACTCTTAAAGATTTGGCGCAGCCACCGACTGACGGTACTGATGATTACCCACGACATTGATGAGGCGCTGTACCTCGCGGATCGGGTGGTGATGATGACCAATGGCCCTGCCGCCCGCATTGGCGATATTGTGAAGATGCCTTTTCCGCGGCCACGGCGGCGATCGCAACTCCTTGAGGATCCGCAGTACTACCATCTCCGCAACCAAGTGGTTGACTTTCTGTACACGCGGTTTGGGCACTAAGTAGCGTATGAGTACCCCACGGGTTGGCTCGTTAGCCGTTCAGTCCAGTCGTTACCTCTGCTACTACCGCAATACCAGCAAGAGCGTTCAGCAGATTTATTTGTCAAATCAGCCCACTTGGCAACGGGTAGTGTTTCCGAGGCAAGAGCTTTTTTTCCATGGCGATGCTACAGCGGATCTGATCATTTGCTCAGAGCAAGGGGTCAGGTGCTGTTCCTGTGAATTCCTGCGGTTTGAGGAAAAAGGGCGTGCTGTGCCTGAACCAAGTGAGCCAGTGTCCTCGCTGTGTCCCTACTGTGGGGTGGGCTGTGGCTTAGAAGCAGTCCCTCAAGGCAAGGGAGCCTATAAAATTCGGGGCGATCGCCAGCATCCCTCCTCCCAAGGAATGGTCTGTGTCAAGGGGGCAACTATTCTAGAAGCCCTTGATCGCGATCGCTTGGTTTACCCCCTGTGGCGGGAGCGTTTGGATCAGCCCTTTACGGTCATTTCGTGGGACGAGGCCATGACCCGCCTTGTGGAACGCATCCAATGGGTACGCCGTGAGCGGGGCGCCGATGCCATTTGTATGTACGGTTCCGGCCAATTTCAAACCGAAGACTACTATGTGGCGCAAAAGCTAATCAAGGGCTGTTTGGGTACGAACAACTTTGATGCCAACTCGCGGCTATGTATGTCCTCGGCAGTGTCGGCCTACATGGCTAGCTTCGGCGCTGATGGCCCCCCCTGCTGCTACGACGATTTGGAGGCTACCGATTGTGCGTTCCTTATGGGTACTAATACTGCCGAATGCCATCCCATTGTCTTTAATCGTCTGCGCAACCACCACAAGCGCGATCGCCGCGTCAAGTTGATTGTTGTGGATCCGCGGCGCACCCCGACAGCGGAAGTGGCGGATCTGCACCTTGCCATCCGACCCGGCACGGATATTGATCTGCTCCACGGCATTGGCCATTTGCTACTGCAATGGGGACAGATCGATGCTGAGTTTATAGAGGAGTGTACCCAAGGCTTTGCCCAGTATGTAAAGCTGCTGGCGGCCTACACCCCAGACTGGGTAGCGGAACGCTGTGGCATTGCTCAAAGTGATCTAGAACAGGCGGCTCGCTATTGGGGGCATGCCCAAGCGGTACTCTCCCTTTGGTCAATGGGCATTAACCAGTCTGCTGAAGGGACGGCCAAAGCTCGTTGTCTCATCAATCTCCACCTGTTGACGGGGCAAATTGGCCGCCCAGGGAGTGGTCCTTTTTCGCTGACGGGGCAACCCAACGCCATGGGGGGGCGCGAAGCCGGCGGCTTGAGCCATCTGTTGCCCGGCTATCGCCAAGTGACCAATCCACAGCATCGCCAAGAGGTAGAGGACTTTTGGGGACTGCCGCGAGGGCAAATAAGCGATCGCCCCGGTCGCACGGCATGGCAAATTGTCGAAGGTCTAGAACAGGGAGAAGTGGGTCTGCTGTGGATTGCGGCCACCAATCCTGCGGTTAGTTTTCCCCATTTAGAGCGTGCCAAGGCGGCCTTTCTCAAATCTCCTTTTACCGTCTATCAGGATGCCTACTTTCCCACTGAAACAGCAGCCTATGCCCATCTGATTTTGCCGGCGGCGCAATGGAGTGAGAAAACAGGTGTGATGACTAACTCTGAACGCCGCGTCACCCTTGCCCCCGCCTTTCGATCGCCCCCCGGTCTGGCTCGCCCTGATTGGGAAATTTTTGCTGAGGTGGGGCGCCGCTTGGGATATGGGCATCTCTTCCCATTTGCCGATGCCGCTGCCGTCTATGCCGAATTTGTCCAACTCACTGCCGGTCGCCCCTGCGATCAATCGGGTCTGAGCCACGAACGCCTTGCCCGTTTAGGCGCCTTGCAGTGGCCCTGTCCTGCCGGTATGGATGATGAAGAAGCCCGCAAACCCAAACGCCTCTATACTGACTGGCGATTTCACACACCCAATCAACGGGCATATTTTTGCCTTGCCCACAGTCAGGGCGTGGCGGAACCCACCGATCACATCTATAGCTTTACCCTGACAACGGGTCGTCTCTACGGCCACTGGCACACTCAAACCCGTACCGGTCGCATTGCCAAAATTCAAAAAATGCACCCCGATCCCTTTGTGGAAATGCACCCCGACGATGCCGCAAACTTACATCTCAAAGACGGGGATTGGGTGGAGGTGCGATCGCGTCGCGGTCAAGTGTGCCTGCCGGTCATCCTCACCAAGGCCATTCGTCCGGGCACTCTCTTTGTACCCATGCACTGGGGCTTTCTCTTTGCTGATAGCGGTGAGGCAAACCAACTGACCCATCCCATTGCCTGTCCGGTCTCAAAGCAGCCAGAACTCAAAGCCTGTGCGGTGCAGGTGCTGCCCCTGAAGTTGCGGCAGACGCCCCATACCCCCACCATGCAGGAAAGCGGCACTGCCCTCAAGCAATAATAGAATCTGATTCCCTGTGGAGGGTTATGGCTATTGATGTCCCACTTCTTTGCGTTTGAGGCTGAATTCACGGCTTCGTTACGCTGTATTCCAATGATTGTTCGCTATAAACTAGATTTATGTGGGGTCAAGCTGAAGCTGCTCCACTGGCATCAACTTTCCCAAGAACAGCGACAATGGCTTGTGGTGACTCCCTGCGACACCCCCGAAGCTCAGGCAGACTATCGTCAGCAACTGCGGGATTGGGTGACCCATACCCATGGAACCCCACCGAGTGATATAGAGATTCGCCAACCCTACCCTTGGGACATCACCACTGAACTGCCAGAGACAGTGCAGCAACAACTGACCAAGGTACCTCACCACAGCCTGACGGTGGAAAAATGGTCAGCCCTGACCCCCCTCCAACGCTTTGCCCTTGTGAAGCTCAGCCAGCCCGGCCACGAGAATCGCAATTTTTGGCCAGCATTGCAGGAATTTGGTCTGGCCTAGAGGGCTAGGAGAGTTGTAGTGGCATTTTTCTGCTGAGGTAGTACAGAGTTGTACCAACAAGGGTGCCCACTAAGAAGCCTTGGGGCACACTGAGGGCGATCGCCCCCACTAAGAGGGTAATCATCCAATTTGCGGGCATGGCGGCTTGATCTTTAATAAAGCCCATGAGTACCCACGCTTCAAACAAAAGAATGACCCCCAAAATCGAGAGGGGAAAAATTTCCAGCAGCTTATCCACACTGGAACCAAAAAAGAGACCCAAGAGAAGGTAGAGACTGCCATAGATCACCACCGCCCCACCTGTGCGGGCACCAAGGGCATAGTGTCCTGCCAAACCGCTACAGCCATGGCAGAGGGGGACACCACCAAAGAAAGGCAGGATCAAGTTGGTGAGGCTATACGTGAGGCCAATTTGGCGAATCGAGAGGGGGCGATCGGGAAAGAGATCGTGGGCAGTTTGCTGGGTTGCAATCACTGCATTGGCGATCGATAGGGGTAACTGCGGCAGTGCCAATAGCACGAGTCCGGGAATCAAGGCCTGAGGATCTAAAGGCTGCAGGTAGGGAAGCTGCCAAGCAATGGTTAACTGCAATTCTGTCTCAGCCAGAACACGGCTAATCGCTACACCCACCCCCAGCAACACCACCAGTAACCCTGCGGGAACTCCCCGTTCCTTGGGTAAAAGGAGCAAGATCAAAAAGCCCATGGCACCCAACAGATAACCAAAGAGGTCACCCGCGGGCAAGTAGGTCTTGAGGGCAACGGCGGCTAGAGACAGTCCCAGTCCCAATTGACAGCCCCGCACCACGGGTTGGGGAATCCAGCGAGCCAGTCGGGTCAGGATTCCGGTGGACGTTAACACCAACATCATCGCTCCTACCATCAGTCCCCCTGCCCAAAGGATAGATCCAGTGAGTTTTTCCGTCATCACAATTACAGCCATTGCCTTTAGGGGTTGCATCGGCATGGGAAGGCCATAGAATACCCCCGTGAGAATTTGTGCCACGCCAAACAAAGTGAAGACGTTAGCACTATCCAACTGGGCAGCCATGATCATCCCCACCAGTAGGGGCAAATCCGTACCCAAATCACCAAAACTGCCACTGAGTTCTTGCCAATTAAAGCGCAGTCGCTCCCGCAACATCTATATCTTCTCCAACATGGTTTGCAATTTCTGTAGGTGTTGAGCCACCCGACCACTACGGAGGAGTTCGCTGCTGAGTGCGAGTCCGGAATTGAGACTATCGGCTTTGCCCCCCTGCCACAAGTAAAACCCACTGTTCCAGATAACGGAGGTGGTGAGGGGCTGCTCCTCGGCAGCTAAGACGGCAGCCATCATTTTTGCAGCAGTTGTTGTGTCCGCTGGCCAAGGCACATTACTGCTGGCCATACCATACTCTTGGGGATGGAGACGCAGGCGTTGCCAAGGAGGGTCTTGATCACGGGCAAGGCCGATAATGGCGGTGCGTTCGCGGGGCAAATCACAACTGCCTTCAAGACCTTTGACGGTAGTAAATTCATGAACACCGTGGAGATAGAGGGCATCGCGCATGATCCCTTCCGTCGGCGGATGAACAAACCCTGCTACGAGGTGACTGCGCCCTTGGTAAGGATTCCAGATTAATTCCAATGTGGCAATGGGGGGACGTTTACCAATTTGCTCCCGGTAGGGGACTAGCCCTTGGGCTGCTGGAAAATGACGCGGGAGATAGACAAAACCTAAACCCGTTTGCTCTAGGCAGTGGGTGATTTGTTCTAGGGTTAGGGTTGACCAGTCCACCCCTAAACATCGCCATAGCTCAATGAGGGGAATGCCTTCTTTGGTGGGTATGCGATCGCCCCCGTGTTGAAGTACTGGAATCCCAGCAGCCGCCAAAACCAATGCTGTTAATGGACTCAGGGGAAACGTGCGATCGCGACCATCATAGGGCTGACTGAGGATGATCACGGGGCAACTGGTCTCAACTGCTGGAATCTTTGGCCCTAGCTCGTTGTAGGCATCGAGCATACCCGCCATCTCTTCCGAGGTGGGTCGCTTAATCCGATGAGCAATCAAAAACGCCCCAATTTGGGCAGGGGTTGCCACCTGCTCCAGCATGAGTTGCAACGCCAAGGCTGCCTCGGCGCGGCTCAGGTCTTTGTGGGTGTGGGCACCACTGCCGACTTTTTTAAGGAGATCACGAAAAAGAGGACTCATGGGCAGCCTGCTGGCGGATCAACGTAAGCAACTGGGCAACGGGCGGTAAGGTCAGGCGATCGCGGGTGGTAATGGCCAACACCTGACGCAGGGGCAGTGGCGTGGATAAATCACGAATCCCTAGGGCAGGATCGTGGAGCGCTTCCTTGAGGGCAGAGCGCGGCAGCAAGGCAACCATCTCACTTTCGCGGATCACAGCAATAAACGCATCAGGCGTGTTGAGTTCAAGAGCGGGTTGCCAAGGTAAACCCCGACGGCTAAATTCTTCAGCCACCAAGCGGCGCATGCCATAGCCATCCTTAAATACCACATGGGGAAAGCGAGCTAGTTCTTGCCATGTCAAGGTCTCATTAACAGCGAGGGGATGTTCAGCCGCCATTAGCACTTGCACAGGCTCACTGTACAGCGGTTCAATCACCCATTCCGCCTGTTTTAAGAGGTGGCGATCGCCCATGACAATTGCTAGATCTACTAGGCTATCCTGCAAGACTTTGAGGGCGCGATCGCTCCCTAGGGCAGTCACCCGCAACTGCATTTGGGGAAATGCTTGGCAAAACGTCGGTAACAGCGTGGGCAAAAAGTAGCGGCAAATGGAGTGAATAGCGGCAATGCAGAGTTCCTGCTGCTGGCCATTTTGCATGGCTTTGAGTTCAGCATTGGCGGCCTGCCACTCTTGCCAGATGCGATGGGCACGGCGCAAAAACAAGTCCCCCGCCACAGTTAACTTGGCGCGATTCGAGCGGTGAACAAGTTGCATCCCCAAACTTTCTTCTAGAGCTTGAATTTGCCGACTAATTGTGGGTTGCGTCACCCCACACCGCCGCGCTGCCGCTTGAAAACTCCCCGTTTCAGCAACAGCTAAAAAAGATTGAAACTGATCAAGTCGCATAATACTTGCTGTGTTCTCCCTCTGCGTCTATGTCTATTGATGCAATTGTGGCTCTTGTGGCTCTTCATCTTATGCAACTTTCGGATAGTAAAGGGTGTTAATTGATACAGTTTCTTGAGAATGTCCTACAGCATACCCTCTTGGTTCCAGCGCTGAATGAGGTAAACTGATTGGTCATACTTGCCCTCCCATGCCAGTTCTGTTTCTTCTGTGCGCATTTGAGAGGTTAGGCTATACTCAAAGCGTCATGAATGTTACTCAAGAATATGAGCTATAGCTTGGACTGACGAGAGCGGGTTGTCTCCTACATCCAGCAAGGTGGCAAAATTAGTGAAGCAACTCAAATCTTCTAGGTCAGTTGCGCCACTATCCATCGCTGGCTGAAGCGAGACGACTTAGCCCCCACGGTTGTCCCCCGTCGTCATCAAACAGACCGTAATGGTGATGCTCACGGCAATACACCCAAGTAGCTGGCTCATTTAGATAGTATTCCTTTTTCCAAATGGGTAGGCGGTGTTTAATTTCATCAATGATGTAGGCCGCACCAGCAAAGGCTTGTTGGCGATGAGGCGCCGTCACCCCTACCCACACAGCAATCTCGCCAAGAGTTAGCGTTCCATAGCGATGGCTGGCGATCGCCCCCAGCAAGTCAAATTTCCCAATGGCTTCTGCTAGGATCTGTTCTCCTTCTTTAAGAGCCAAGGCAGGATAGACCTCGTATTCTAGGGCAGTGACGATCTTGCCGTGGTTGTGATTGCGCACCCAACCCTCAAAGCTAACAAAGGCACCGGCTCGCAAGTTGGCTAGGGGCTGCCACAACTGAGCTGGCTCTAGGGGAGTATTGGTTAGGGAAAATTGCTTGATCACCATCGCTTAGTTAACCCCCGGCAACAGGGGGAATAAAGACGACCTTATCTCCAGCTCGTAGGGGTTGATCCAGTGTCACAAACGTATCATTAGCCGCAACCTTAACATGGGTCAGATCAAGGGTAAACCCGTACTGGGTCTTTAGTTCTTGGTATAGCTCGCCATAGGTTTGGGCGGTGGTCACTCGCTCCTCCTGTTCCCGTTGGCTTTGCTCGCGTAACTGGGCAAAGTAGTGTAGATGAATAGTTTTAGGGCTGTCGGACATGGTGTAGGGCTTCCAGATAATCTTCAGGGGTGTTGATGTTGGCAGTAATGGTCGGCTGGGGTGGGGCAATCCGCTGGCAGGGCGATCGCTGGAGAATTTTCACAGGGCAGTAGATCCCTTCTGCATAGGCGGCCTCAAATACCGGCAGAGCTTGGGGGGTATAAATGGCACACAATGGCTCTGGGAAACCCTCTTGGGGATGGTGATAGCAGGTGGCCACCACATCTTCGCGGTAATGGTGCAACAGGGGCGCAAGGGTTTCTGTGGTCAAATAGGGCAAGTCACAGGCCACCACTAACCAGTTCACGTGGGGATAGGCACGTAAAGCTGTTAGGATGCCGGCAATGGGGCCAATCTGAGGCAGGGTATCGGGGAGGGTTGGCAAATCGGCAAGGGGAGTCCCCTGCCATTGATTGGGTTGCGCTGAGAGAAAGACTTGTTCGCAGGATTGAGCCAACAAATTGTAGAGGTACTGGGCATGGGGTTCGCCGTAGTAGTCTAGCAGGGCTTTGGCCTGACCCATGCGCTGACTCTGGCCGCCAGTGAGCACAAGGCCGTAGAGGGGATATTGGCCGAGGGTTTTCTTGCCACCACTTTTCGCCAGCAGGCGCACCTCGCGAATCACAATATGGGGGCTGAGGGCTTTGGCCATGTCGTAGATTGTGAGGGCTGCGATCGCCACCCCATGCAGGCTTTCCATTTCCACCCCGGTGCGATCGCGGGTTTTGACCTCACAGCGCAGGCGAATTCTAAGGCCACTCTCAAGTGACTCGATATCCGTCTCAAAGCGACAACTAGTAATCGGCAGCGAATGGCAAAAGGGAATGACTTCAGCGGTGCGTTTTACCGCCATTGTGCCAGCAATAATCGCCGTTTGCACCACAGGCCCTTTCGTGAGAAAGAGATCTCCCCCTTGCACATAGGCCTGAAAGACTGGTGGCAATTCAATCAGGGCTTCTGCCACCGCTCGGCGATCGCTCACGGCCTTCTCGCTAATATCCACCATCTGGGGTTGTTGGTGCTCATTGATGTGGGAGAGCATCCTCCTAGCCTCCAATCTGGTGCATCGCATGGTGAACTTCTGCTCCGCGCAAGCTGGGTTTCATGCCCAACACTTGCTCATAGGCGACATACCGTTCCCTTTGACTTAAGCCCCGTAGGGACACCCCCGCCTCCTTAAACAGGCACGCTCGCAGGACACCATCCGCAGACAAGCGCCAACGGGAGCAGTGGCCACAAAAGGGTTGGGATTCTGAAGCGATAAAACCAATCTGCCCGCCACAGGCCGTCTCAAAGTTAAACGAAGTGGAATCCAAAGGACGTGGCACAGGTCGCAGATCATAATGCTGACGCAAGCGCTCAATCATCGTGGCAGCACTAACAAAGCGATCGCCCCCCAAGTGGCAAGCATAGCCAATGCGCATCAGCTCCAAAAAGCGCACCTCAATCCCCAACCCCTTGGCGTACTCCACCATCGGCACCAGTTCGTGATCATTGACACCCGCCATAACCACCATGTTCAGCTTCACCTGAAACCCTTGGTGAACCGCAGTGGCCACCGCCGCCTTCACCGTTTCCAAGTGGTGGCCATGACTAATGGCGGCAAAGGTTTCGGGGTCTAGGCTATCCAGACTGATATTCAAACGCCGTACCCCATATTGTTCCAAGAGGGGCAAAAAGGGCACCAAGCGAATCCCATTCGTGGTTAAGCTTAGCTCTGGCACCCCCACTGCCACCAAGGCTGCGACAATCTCAGCAAACTCGGCTCGCAGGAGCGGTTCACCCCCCGTTAGGCGCACCGACTCAATCCCCAGTGCCACCAGTTCAGCCACAATCGTGGCATACTCTGTGGGGCTTAAATAGGTCTGGGGGGGCATAAAGGCGGCATCCACGGGCATACAGTAAGTACAGCGCAAATTACAGCGATCGGTAACCGACAGGCGCAACTTGCGAATGTGTCGCCCTTGGTTATCCAGCAAACGTTGGCTAGGGATAGCTGTGGTGACAACCATCCGCCCTAACTCCACGGAAAATAGCGATAGCACTCCCCAGCGGCAAATATCCCTTGCGAGGCAGGTAGTTCCAAGAAGCCATCACTGTCAGCCAAGGCCAAAAAATCACCAGAGTTTTGCATCGGACGGGGGTGGGCAATCAGTTCAGCAGTTTTCGTGGTTTCTAGTTTAACGGGTAAAAAGTAGGTTAAGGGCTTCTCAAAAGAGAAGGGAGTGGCCAAGCGGGCATAGAGGCGTGGCATGTCCAAAATATAGCGGTGTAAACACACCAAACTGGAGACGGGGTTCCCCGGCAAGCCAAAGACTGCCGTTTGCTGCGTGTGATCCACCCCAAACCAGAGGGGTTTTCCGGGGCGCTGAGCGACACCGTGGATATATTGCTGCACGCCATGATCGCGCCACAGTTGCGGTAAATAGTCAAACTTGCCCTTGGAAACGCCGCCGCAATAAATCAGGAGATCGTACGCTTGGCTCGCTTGGCAGTAGTGGGTTGCCAGTTGCAGCGGATCATCGGGTAAATGGGTGATGCTGACGTGGCTGTACCCTTGGCGCTTGAGGGCAGCCATTAGGGCGTAGGCATTGGAGAGGCGCAGTTGATGGGGTTGAGGGACGTGGTCTGGCGGAATCAGTTCATTGCCGGTGGCAACAATTTGAGTGCGGGGGGTGCGCTGGACACAAACTTCGCTCTGCCCCACAGAGGCAAGAATGCCCCAAGCCGGACTGTGTAGAGGGGTGCCTGCCGCCAGCACCTGTTGACCCGCCGGCGCATCACTGCCACAGCGGTGAACAAATTGATAGGGCGACCACAGTTCGGCGTGGCGGATATGGGCAATGCCGTCACGAATTTCCAGAGCCTCGTAGGGAATGACCAGATCGCAGTTCTGGGGCAACGCGGCACCAGTCATCACTTCCAAGCAGGCCTGTGGATCCGTCAACGTGGGGGGTACCTCACCAGCAGGGACAACCCCCAGAATCGGGAAGGCACGCTGACCAGATTCATAGGCGGCCCACCGCAGGGCAATACCATCCATCATGATGCGGTCAATGGGTGGGTAGGGGCGATCGCTGGTAATGGCTCCTGCTAGTCGGCTGTACTGAGGCTCAGTCAAAGAGATGGTCTCTGTGCCCCAATCGGGCAAATGCTGCTGAATCAGGTCAACGGCTGTTTCGACGGAAATCATTTTCTAGACAGGATTAACTGCGAAATAGGCGGCAGTAGAGCGTTTCGTGCTGCATACTGGCGAGGGCTAAGCCCAAGGTACAGCTTTCTAAATCATTGTCAGTCACATTTAAGCTCTGCTGCACGGTTTGCTGAATCTGGGGCTGAAGTTGGCGCAGAAGCACTTGACCCGCCGTCTGACCAAGGGGAATCAGTTTCACCGCTGCATTGATCAGAGTAGTGACCCAACTATGGAGATAGCCTAGAAGTGCGGTTTCTAGGGGAATGTCGGCAAGGGCAGCGGCAATGCAAAAGGCAACACTGACATTCCAAGGGTAGGGCTGACCAGTCTGAAGTTCTGGCGGTAGGCGATCGAGGGCAGCGACGAGGTTGATCAATGCTGTTCCCATTTGCCAATTTTGGGCACGCAGTTCGGCGCTTTCGCGGGCAGCCGAGAGCCACGCATTCCACTGGTGAACAGCGTCAAAATCGCCCTTGGCGATCGCCCCATAAACCCGCCCCATCACTGCTGTTTCCAAGTGAGCACTGCCAAAAGCCAGTTCAAAGGTGAGCCAATCCTGTACGGCGGCTGCTGAGGTGATCTTGCCTTGGGCAATCAGGGTCTCCAAGCCCTCGGAGTAGTTAAAGCCGCCAATGGGCAAAGCGGGACTCACCCACTGCAACAAGGTTAACAGCGCTGACTCAGTGAACATGGTAGGCACCGCGCTCGGGACAAAAGGGCGCGACTTCAAACGTTACTATTAAGCCCCGCTGTTCCAGCATGGTTTGCAACACGGAATCTGCCCCCCAGCGAAGATAATCGGTGTGAATTTCCAAGGGGAGGTGGCGATTCCCAAGGTGGTAGGCGGCCTGTAGAAGGTCAAGGGGAGTGGTAGCCATCACCTTTAGCGTGGGTTCGGGTTTGGCGTGAACCGTGACGACTACTGTGCCGTCCTCGTCCTGAAGGCGATCGCCCGGCTGTAACGTCATCCCGCGCGGCAACTTCAGATAGAGAGATTCCCCCTCATCACTGTGGCAATGGAGACGACTGCGACAGCGTTCCTCTGCGGTCAATGAGAGGTGCAACTGACGGGCATTTTCCAATGTTGTAGGGCAAAGTTGCGTCAGCCTGAACATCAAACCAGCGTCAACTCGACAATTTTATCAAAGCGGAATGTTTTCACCAGTTGCTGAAGGCCTGCAATCAAGGCGGCTTCTTCGGATGGGATTTCAGCAATCAGTTCGCGAATGCGCTTGGCATTGAGCTTTTTGGCCGCTTCTTGGAGTTCAGCAATCCAAGGGCGGGGCATCACCATTAGGGCGGCTGGATCCAGCACCTCAGGACGGGGAGCACTTGCGGGGGGCAGAGCATCCTCGTAGGCATACTCTAGATTTAACTGGGCGGCGAGTCGTTCAAAAATCGTTTGCGGACGGAAGGGCTTGGCAATGTAGTCATCACAACCGAGATTCAGCAGTTCCTGTTTGTCCTGCTCAAAGCCACTGGCGGTCACCGCAAGAATTTTCGGGGCGCAGACGGCTTCGCCGCGTCGGAGGCGATCGCTCACTTCTTTCTTGATCTGTCGCGTTGCCGTTTTACCATCCATCACGGGCATGCGAATATCCATGAGAATTGCATGGGGCTGCCATTCTCGCCAGATCTGCACCGCCTCTTGACCATTGCCGGCTTCTCGACAGCGAAAGCCCACGGGTTTTAGGAGTTGGGTGAGCAGTTGGCGGTTTTCGGGAATATCATCTACCACCAGAATGCGGACTGCTGAGGTGGGCGATCGCAGGCCAACAACGGTTTGTGCCCTTTCCTCCTCTAGCGCTTGGGGATCGCCAAGGCCAATGTTGATCTCAAAGTAAAAGTGACTTCCCTGCCCCTTGGTGCTGCGCACCTGAATATCCCCCCCCATCAATTGCACAAACTGGCGACTAATGGCCAACCCCAGCCCAGTGCCTTCACTGACTTTTTTACTGCTATCGGTTTGGACAAAGGGCTGGAAGAGCATTTTCAACTCTGCCGCGGTCATGCCAATACCCGTATCACTGACTTCAAAGGCGAGTCGCGGGGGTTCTTGGGCTTTATAGCTGACCTTGAGGGAGACGCCCCCCTCTTTGGTGAATTTAATGCCATTGCCCAAGAGGTTCACCAATACTTGGCGCAGCTTCATTTCATCAGTGGTTACCGCCACCGGCAGATTGGCGGGCAAATCAAAGACCAGACGCAACCCTTTAGCTTCAGCTCGCACCTTGAGCATTTCTTCGAGGGTTTGCAGCATCCGCCGCAGATCAAAGGTGGTTTCCTGAAGCGTGATACGCCCAGCTTCAATTTTGGCCATGTCAAGGACATCGTTAATCAAACCCAAAAGGTGTTCACCGCTGCGGTTGATCTTTTCAAGGGTTTGCCGATGCTGCGGTGCAAGGGTGCGATCGCTGAGCAAAATTTGACTAAAGCCGAGAATGGCATTGAGGGGGGTGCGCAGTTCATGGCTCATGTTGGCAAGGAAAATACTTTTGGCTTTGTTGGCTGCCTCTGCTGCCTCTTTGGCCTTGAGTAACTCCCGCTCCGCTTGATGACGTTGATGGGCTGCAAGGGCGATTGTGACAATATCCGCCACATTGGAGACAAAACTGCGTTCCTCCACCAGCCAAACCCGATGCTCGCCAATACTCTCAACACAGATCACCCCCAATAATTGACCATTGAAGATGATCGGCGCATCAATCCGAGAATACACCCGCTGAAGTTTGGCATAGTCCCGCAGTTCGTGGGTGCGCGGATCCGTGAGTAAATCATTGACCACGAGGGGTTCCCCGGTGCGCAGCAGTTTCAAGTACTCTGGATAGGGGGGCTGGGTGAGGTAGGTGGATTGAGTAGGGTTGTTGGCGGCAGGGTCGTACTGGACAACACATTTGAGGCGATCGCCCTGGAGTTCCCATGCCGAAGCCCGCTGGACGCGCAGTGTTGTTGCCGTCACTTGGATAATCTCCTGCAACGCCATACGAAAGTGTCCCTGTTGCACATGGGGAGATTGGCTCAGCTGCACCAAAGCAACATTGTGGTCATGAAGTACCCGTTCTTTTTCGGTCAGTTGTCGATTGGCCGCCTCAAGGGCAGCCGTCCGGTGCGCCACTTCCTCTTCGAGGCGTTGATTAAAGCGGTGGAGTTCACTAAAACTTTCCTCTAATTGCCCTGCCATATCCACAAAGGTGCGACCGAGGTTGCCCAACTCATCCTGAGTTGCGGTGTCCACCTCAGCGGCAATGTCTAGATCACCCACTGCAATTTTGTGGGCTGCAGCATTTAGCCGCTTCAGGGGGCGCACGATGTAGCCTGTCACTCCCCAAGTCAGCAAACTAATCAAGCCAAAGGACATCCCCAAAATCCACAGACCCGCCCACGTTTCTTCATGAATAAAGTCAAGCAGTGTGTCTTCATTGATACGAATGGCCAGACTCCAGCGTGCCTCGGGAATCGGCGCATAAAAGACCCATTGGCGCTCTTGGGAAAGCCAATCAGTGACCCATTGCTGTCCCCTTTGACCCGCCACCATTGCTCTGCCTAGGGCGGCAAGATCGCCGTGGTTGTTTTCCTTGGCAATGTAAAAAATAGATTGACCAATGAACTGGACATCGTTATGAAAGATAATCCGTCCCTTGCGATCCAAGACAAAGAACTGGCCTTCTTGGAGGGCTTGAATGTTCATGGTCTGCTGCAGGCTTTCTAGAGCCACATCCACCGTGGCGACTCCCCGAATTTGACCTTGGCGGCGGAAGGGCACCGAATAGGTTACCATCCAACTATCCCCCGCACCCCGATCAAAATAGGGATCACTCCAGCGGGGCTGACCGCTTTGAATTGGCTCTGTGTACCAGTTCCATTGGGGTTGGGTGTAGTCGTAAATTGTTCCCGTATCCTTTTGCCGCCATGTGCCCCCCTGCCGATAAATATAGGGGCAAAAGAGGCGCTTGCGGGGAGAAAAGCTATAGGGAGTAAAGGCAATCGCCGATCCATAGACCAAGGGATTGACAGTGACATTGCGGCGCAAAAATGCATACAGCTGCTGTTCATCGACCTTGGGGAAGGTTTCTAGGGCATAGGCAGTGGTGGTTGCCAGTTGCGCCACCTGCGCCAGTGAGTCGTTAAATTGATCGGCGTAGAGGGACACCAGCGTTCCCTGCCACTTTTCATAATCGGCAGTACTGCGGCCAATCAGGCGCGCCCGAATGTAGAGGAAAAGGCCGGTGTAGATGACAACAATCGGCAGGAGCGTCCCCAGCAAGAGCTTATGGCGAAAGGATAGCTTGCTGAGCATGGCGGCCTCGACCTCCCTAGGCTTTCCCCTTAATTTTAGGCTGCCTAAAAAGACCAATCCTCTAGGAAAGGGGACTGAGTACTTTGCTGTCGCTGTCAGTGGCCACTTCACCCACCACTTCCGGGGTATTGGCTTCCGAAGGCGGCACCACCTGCCAGAAGAGGGGTAAATAGTGCTCCCACTGCTCCAGAATCATTGCGGCCTTGGCACTCCCCGTGCGCTCGTGGTGGGCAGTAATCAGTTGTTTGAGTTGGGCGGCACCAATGGCAGAGGTGACCCGCTGGAGTTTGACAACTTCGGGGTTGACCTTGGCGGGGAAGTTACCCGCTTCATCCAAGATGTAGGCCAAGCCACCGGTCATACCGGCACCCACATTGCGACCCGTAGTGCCCAAGACCACGACCACCCCACCGGTCATGTATTCGCAGCAGTGATCCCCTGTGCCCTCGACAACGGCAGAGGCTTTGGAGTTGCGGACAGCAAATCGTTCACCGGCGCGGCCATTGGCAAAGAGAAACCCCCCCGTGGCGCCGTAGAGACAGGTGTTGCCAATAATCACATTCTCCGCAGCCGCATAGGGAGCATTGGCCGGCGGCTTGATAATGATTTCACCCCCATGCATCCCTTTGCCGACATAGTCATTGGCTTCGCCGGTGAGGTTGAGGATCATCCCCGGCAGATTGAAGGCGCCAAAGCTCTGGCCAGCGCTGCCTCGGAAGTGGAGGGTAATCTGACCTTCAAAACCCGTGTTGCCATACTTTTTGGCAATGGCACCCGCGATGCGTGCCCCGACAGTGCGATCGGTGTTGACAATGGGCAGCTCTAATTCAACGGTTTGCTGCTTCTCAATGGCGGCTTGCACCTCTGGGCGTGCCAAAATTTCATCATCGAGAACGGCACCGTTACTGTGCACTGTTTCGTGCTGCAACCACTGGCGATCGTGCCGCGTGTCGGGCAGCTTCGTCAAGCAATCCAGATTTAGGGGTGCAGTTTTTGCAAGGGTAACATCTTGGCGCGGTACCAGCAAATCCGCCCGGCCAATGATCTCGTTCAGGCTGCGGTAGCCCAGTTGAGCCAGAATTGAGCGCACCTCTTCGGCAATAAAGAGGAAGAAGTTCACCACATGCTCAGGCATACCGGGGAAGCGCTGGCGCAGTTCTTCTTTTTGGGTGGCCACGCCCACGGGACAGTTATTGGTGTGGCAAATCCGCGCCATGATGCAGCCCTCGGCAATCATTGCCACCGAGCCAAAGCCAAATTCCTCGGCACCCATCAGAGCCCCCATGACCACATCCCAGCCACACTTGAGGCCACCATCCACCCGCAGAATCACGCGATCGCGCAGTTGATTTTCCAAAAGAACGCGGTGCACCTCCGTCAGCCCCAATTCCCACGGACTGCCAGCATGCTTAATCGAACTCAGGGGCGAAGCACCGGTGCCACCATCGTGACCGGAAATTTGAATCACGTCGGCGTTGGCTTTTGCCACCCCAGCAGCAATCGTACCAATACCAATTTCGGCCACTAGTTTCACGGAGACTTGCGCTTGGGGATTGATCTGGTGCAGATCAAAGATCAGTTGCGCCAAATCCTCAATGGAGTAAATGTCATGGTGGGGCGGCGGCGAAATTAAGGACACGCCCGGCTTTGATCGCCGCAGCATAGCAATGTAGGGGCTGACTTTCGTGCCCGGCAGTTGACCGCCTTCCCCCGGTTTCGCGCCCTGGGCAATCTTGATTTCAATTTGCTGGGCATTGATCAGGTACTCTGGAGTAACGCCAAAGCGCCCAGAGGCCACCTGTTTAATGGCGGAACTGGCGGTATCACCGTTGCGCAAGCCCCGCAGATGGGGAAATTGGGGAGAGTGCCCCTCACCATCCACATCCGTCAGCACTTGGAAGCGAATCGGATCTTCGCCCCCCTCGCCAGAGTTGGATTTACCGCCAAGGCGGTTCATAGCGATCGCCAGCACCTCATGGGCTTCCCGCGAGAGGGCACCCAAGGACATCCCCCCGGTGCAGAAGCGTTTGACAATTTCACTGGCGGGTTCAACCTCTTCGAGGGGAATACTGGGGCGATCGCTCTGGAAGTCCAGCAGATCCCGCAAGGCTGTGGGTACCCGACCGGTGAGTTGACGGCGATAGACCTCGTAATGGTCATAGCTATTGCTGCTCACGGCTTTGTGGAGTGCCTTGGCCATCTCCGGATTATTCATGTGGTACTCGCCACCGGGACGGAATTGGACAAAGCCAAAGTTCTCCAGTTTCTTGGCGGTGAGTTCGGGGAAGGCCTTGTGGTGAAAAGCAATGGTTTCTTGAGCCAAGTCTTGAAGCGTCAGACCCCCCACCCGCGACGTAGTGCCAATGAAGGCCTTGTTGAGCAGGTCATCACCAATACCAATGGCCTCAAAAATTTGGGCACCGCGATAGCTAGCAATCAGAGAAATCCCCATCTTGGAGAGGATTTTTAGGAGTCCCTCCTCCACGGCTTTGCGATAGTTGGCCTGCACCTGTTGCAGTGTCAGTTGCGGCAGTTTGCCCTTGGCCATCAGGTTTTGGGTGCGATCGCTATGCCACCACTGGCGAATTGTTTCCCATGTCAAGTAGGGACACACTGCTCCGGCGCCATAGCCAATCAGGCAGGCAAAGTGATGGGTACTCCAGCATTGGGCTGTTTCCACGACAAGGGAGACGCGACGGCGAATGCCTTGGGCAATCAAATGGTGGTGCACTGCCCCCACCGCCAATAGGGGTGGGATATAGGACGTGTCGGCATCCAAAAGATGGGGTTCGCCAGCAAGGTTGTGGCGATCGCTGAGCACAAGGATTTCGGCGCCTCCTTTGACGGCGGCAGCGGCCTGTTCACAGAGCCGATTCACAGCGGCCTCAAGCCCCGCAGGCCCTTGGGCGATCGCAAACTGTGTCGAGAGCCGAGTGGTACCAAAGGGAGCCTTGAGAATTTCCTCTAGCTCTGCTTCATTAATGAGGGGAGAATTGAGTTGCAGCAGGCGGGCATCTTCTGGGCTTTCAACGAGCAAATTCCCCCGCGCACCAAGGCGAGTCACCAAGGACATCACCAGTTTTTCCCGCAGCGGATCAATGGCCGGATTGGTGACCTGGGCAAAGCGCTGCTTGAAGTAGTCGTAGAGTAGGTGGGGTTGTTGCGACAGCACCGCCAAGGGAATGTCATCCCCCATGCAGAAGGTGGGTTCCTTGCCATCCTTGGCCATGACCTCAATGATCATTTCCACATCTTCGGCGCTGAAGCCAAAGGCCATTTGCTGTTGTAGGCAGGTTTGGCTTTCGAGGGTGGGGGTTTCGCCATAGGGTTGAGGGGCAAGTTCTTGGCGATAGGTTTTCAGCCATTCGCCGTAGGGTTGCTGCTGTGCCACCCGCTGTTTGATTTCCCAGTTGGTGAGCAGCTCTTGGTGTTCTAAGTCAACGGCAATCATCTGCCCAGGGCCAAGGCGGCCTTTTTCAATCACCGTTGCTTCATCAATTTGAATGCTGCCCGCCTCGGAAGAGACAATCACCAGATCGTCATTAGTGAGGGTGTAGCGTGCAGGTCGCAGGCCATTGCGATCAAGGGTGGCGCCGACAATTTTGCCATCAGCAAAGGCCACTAGTGCTGGACCATCCCACGCCTCTTGAAGGCCACTGTAGTATTCGTAAAAGTCCACCACCTCGGGGTGATCCGCCAAATCGGGCTGGTTTTGGTAGGCCTCGGGAATCAGCATCATCATTGCCTGCAGGGGCTGCCGTCCCGATTGCACCAGCAATTCCAGCACATTGTCGAGGTTGGCGGAGTCGCTATTTTCGGCATTGACAATGGGCATGAGATCCGCAAAGGCTTCGCCCCAATAGGGATGGCTCAGTTGGGCGGCTCGTGCCCGCATCCAGTTGATATTCCCCAAGAGGGTATTGATTTCGCCGTTGTGTCCCAGCATCCGCATCGGTTGCGCCAAGGGCCACTTAGGCATGGTGTTGGTGCTAAAGCGGCGGTGATAAAGGGCAAAGGGGGTGATGTAGTTGGGGTTGCGCAAATCCTCATAAAACTGGGCCAGTACTGCCGAGCGCACCATGCCCTTATAGACAATGGTGCGGGTGGAAAAGGAACAGATATAGAAGTCCTGTCGCCAGTCCGCCTTGATTTGGGCGATCGCCCGCTCAATGCGCTTGCGCGCTAAGTAGAGCTGCCGCTCCAGTTCATCACCACTGGCTTTACTGGAAGCCACAAAGAGCTGTTCAATTTGGGGCTGATTTTGCCTTGCTTGGCGCCCTAAAACACTGGGATTCACGGGCACTGCTCGCCAGCCCAACAGGCGCAGTTCATTTTCACTGAGCACCCGTTCCACAATCCCCTTTGCCGCTGCCGTTGCCGCCCCTTGGGGCAAAAAGATCATCGCCACCCCAATCCGCTGGCGGGGAATGCCAAACTCCGGCAACAACTCCCACGGAATCGCCGTCATGATGCCAGCCCCATCCCCAGAGTCGCGATCGGCACTACAGCCCCCGCGGTGTTCAAGGCAGGTCAATCCCTCAAGGGCTTGGGTCAAGATGCGATGACTAGCTATCCCCTTGCGATGGGCAACAAAACCCACACCACAGGCATCTCGCTCGGCCACAAGCCAAGGCTGTCCATGGTAACCAACTTGATGCACGGGGGAAGAAAAGGCAGATTGTTGCATGGGTCTGAAAGCGTTCAATCGACTGAGGGGTCTAACGTTGTCTTGACAACAGCAACCAGCTCTAGGGACTGAAAAACGCCACGACTCGAAGGGAGGAGCCAAGGCGACAGTATACAGAGATTAGAGAGTGCTGGTGATGGAGCAACGTATAGGGTCTTTCGCTATTATAGGGGCTTCGCTTGGATCCAGAAACGCCAAAGCAAGAGATTGTTAAGGTTTGGCCATAGGAGCCGGCAAACCAGCGATCGCTGAGGCTGACTTGAGGGCTAGAACGCCGCAGCAGAGAGGGGTTAAGGTTGGCGTTCAGGCTGGCGTGATATCATTAAATTTTCCAACTGAACAACAAGGCTTCCCGATTAATTGCTTGGTAAAACACGCCCATGAGCTTTGCTGCTGATTCTTCTCGGATCATTCCCACTGAGTTGCGGGACGAAATTTCGCGCTCATACCTTGAATATGCCATGAGCGTCATTGTTGGGCGTGCCCTTCCCGATGCCCGCGATGGTCTCAAACCCGTACACCGCCGCATCCTTTATGCCATGCATGAGTTGGGGCTGACCAGCGATCGCCCCTTCCGCAAATGTGCCCGTGTGGTGGGGGAAGTGCTAGGGAAATATCACCCCCACGGCGATTCAGCGGTCTATGATGCCCTCGTGCGGATGGCGCAGGACTTTTCTATGCGTCACCCCCTCATTGATGGCCATGGCAACTTTGGCTCGATTGACAATGATCCGCCGGCCGCGATGCGCTACACCGAGTGTCGGCTGCAAGCCCTAGCCACAGAAGCCCTCTTGCAGGACATCGAGCAGGAAACCGTTGACTTTGTTGATAACTTTGACGGCTCGCAGCAGGAACCCCTAGTTTTACCGGCGCGGATTCCCCAGTTGCTGCTCAATGGCACCTCCGGCATTGCCGTGGGGATGGCGACGAATATCCCACCCCATAATTTGGGAGAACTGGTGGATGGGCTGGTGGCCTTAATTCATAACCCCCAGATTAGCGATCGCGAGCTAATGCGCTACATTCCGGGGCCAGATTTTCCCACTGGGGGGCATATCCTCGGCCAAGGGGGCATTGAAGAGGCCTATACCACCGGTCGCGGCTCGATGACGCTGCGGGCAGTGGCCACGATTGAAACCCTTGAAGCACCGGGTCGCCAACCCCGCGAGGCGATTATCGTGACGGAGTTGCCCTACCAAACCAACAAGGCAGCGCTGATGGAAAAAATTGCCGAGTTGGTCAACGAGAAAAAAATTGAGGGCATTGCCGATCTGCGGGACGAAAGCGATCGCGATGGCATTCGGGTGGTGATTGAGCTAAAGCGGGATGCCTACCCACGGGTGGTACTCAACAATCTCTACAAGCAAACCCCCCTACAGGTGAATTTTGGTGCCAATATGCTGGCGATCGTCAACGGCGAGCCGCAATTGCTGACCCTCAAACGCAGTTTAGAGGTGTTCCTTAGTTTCCGTGAAGCGGCGATCGCCCGCCGTACCCGCTATGCCCTGCGCAAGGCTGAAGAACGGGATCACCTGCTCCAAGGGTTGCTGGTGGCGCTGGCCAATCTCGATGCCGTGATTCAACTCATTCGCAGTGCGAGTGACACGACCCTTGCTCGTCAGCAATTGATGCAAACCTATGCCCTCAGTGAAGCCCAAGCCGATGCCATTTTGCAGATGCAACTGCGGCGCCTCACGGCCTTAGAGGCGGAAAAAATTGAGCGGGAGCACGCAGACCTTCAGCGGCAAATAGCCGATTATCGCGATATTTTGGCCAATCGCCAGCGGGTACTGGAGATTATTGAAAAAGAAGTCACCGACCTCAAGGCCAAGTTTGCCACGCCCCGCCGATCGCTGATTGTGCAAGCGGATGGCGAGATTAGCGACACCGATTTAATTGCCAACGATAAATCCGTCATTCTCGTTACCCAGCAGGGCTACATCAAGCGGATGCCCGTGGATACCTTTGAAGCCCAAAGTCGCGATGGGCGGGGACGCAAAGGGGCAGAGATTAAAGAGGATGATGCCGTTGAGCACTTCTTTAGCTGTAATGATCACGATCGCATTCTTTTCTTTAGCGATCGCGGTTTAGTCTATGCCTTGCCCGCCTACCAAATTCCCAGTGGCTCGCGCCAAGCCCGCGGCACCCCCATTGTCCAACTGCTGCCCATTCCCCGCGAGGAAAAAATTACCTCCGTCATTGCCGTCCAAGAGTTTAGGGAAGATGAGTATCTGGTGATGCTCACCCGCAAGGGCTTCATTAAGAAAACGGCGCTAGCGGCCTTTAGCAATATCCGCACCAATGGCCTGATTGCCATTTCCCTTGAGGAGGGGGATCAACTGCGGTGGGTGCGGCGTACCCGCGAAGAGGACACCATTATCATCGGCTCGCGGCAGGGCATGGCGATTCACTTTCGCGCCAGTCACGATCAACTGCGCCCCCTTGGCCGTGCCACGCGGGGGGTCAAATCCATGAGCCTGCGTCCGGGGGATGAACTAGTGGGGATGGATATTCTGCCGGCGGCGATCGCCAACCGTTTTGCTACCCCCCCGGAGGATGACAGTGCCGAGATGGAAGACGTTGAGGAGACGGTGGCGCACAGTGAAGGCCCTTGGGTACTGGTGATTACCACCAATGGCTACGGCAAGCGGGTACCCGTGCAACAGTTTCGGCTGCAAAACCGCGCCGGTATGGGCATTACCGCCACCAAATTCAAAGCCAAAAGTAACGAGGATCAACTGGCGGCTCTGCGGATTGTCAATGCCGAGGATGAATTGATGATTGTCACCAGTCGCGGCATCATTATTCGCCAAAAGGTCATGGATATTTCCTCGCAGTCGCGATCGGCCACGGGCGTCCGTCTGCAACGCCTAGATGAGGATGATGTGATTGTCACGGCAGCCGTCTTGCCCCCCGGTAGCATGGAGGCCGAGGAAGATTGAGCACCACCGCCTTTCTCACGGGTGCCAGTGGCTTTGTCGGTACCCATGTGGCACAAGTCCTTGCCGAGAGGGGGTATCGTGTCCGTGCCCTTGTGCGCCAACCGCAGCAGGCTGCCCATCTCAAAGCGTGGGATGTGGCGTTGGTGCAGGGGGATCTCCGCACCAGTGACTTAGTGCCCTTGATGCAAGGGTGCCAAGTGCTCTTCCATGTTGCCGCCCATTACAGTCTGTGGCGGCGCGATCGCCCCCTCCTCTATGCCGTCAATGTAGAGGGCACCCGTCGCATCTTAGCTGCTGCCCGTGAGGCTGGCATTGAGCGCACCGTTTACACCAGTTCCGTGGCCGCCATTGGTGTGGATCCCAGTGGCCAACCCACCACCGAAGCCTACCAAAGCCCCCCCGAAAAGCTGATTAGCGAGTACAAGCGCTCCAAGTACTGGGCAGAGCAGGTGGCTCACGAGGCAATCCGCCAAGGGCAAGATATTGTCATTGTCAATCCCAGTACCCCCATTGGCCCTTGGGATGCGAAGCCCACCCCCACTGGCGAGATGATCCTGCGTTTTTTGCGGCGACAGATGCCCTTTTATGTCAACACGGGGTTGAACCTGATCCATGTGCGGGATGTGGCGATCGGTCATCTCTTGGCCTTGGAAAAGGGCAAAACCGGTGAACGCTACATCCTTGGCCACCAAAACCTCACACTGGCAGAAATTCTAGGACGCCTAGCCACGATGACTGGATTGCCGCGTCCCCTTGGCGAAATTCCTGTGGTGATTCCCCTCGTAGTAGCCTGGTTCGATGAAGTGGTGCTGGGGGCTTTGGGAAAACAACCAACCATCCCCGTTGACGGAGTGCGCATGGCACAGCAAAAAATGTTTTACGATGCCCGCAAAGCCGTGGCCGAATTGGGACTGCCCCAGACGCCGATTGAGGAGGCGCTCCGAGACGCCGTGACTTGGTACCGTGAACGCGGCTACTGCCCCTAGGGTTTGCGATATAGTGAGGAATGGAAATTATGAAGTTTAGTTAAGAACTATGCTGGTTGCGCCCTTTACCTCGCAGTTGCCGCTTGTGGAAGAGACGCTTCATCGTGGCTACCAAGCCCTGCAATGGGGCAAAAACATTTTCGCGATCGCCCACAAAACCCTGAGTGCTCGTCTTCTCAATACTCTCTTTCCCACCGAAGAGCGGACGCAACCCCTCAGCCCTGAGTTGCAAGCATGGCTCAAGGAACGTTATGAAGCCCTACTCCAGCAGGATTGGCAGGATGCGGTGGCTGGCTTGTATCCCCCCACACTTCTCTTTGATGCCCCTTGGGAAGAATTTTTGCGCTTTTATCCGGTACTGTGGCTAGATTTGCTGCAGATGTGGCAGCGGGCGCGATCGCGCCAATTTCAGGAATTTGCCAAGGACGTGCGCCTTGAGGACTATCCGCAGTATTATCGCCAAAACTTCCACTACCAAACCGACGGCTACCTCAGTGAAACCTCCGCCAACCTCTACGATGTTCAAGTGGAACTGCTCTTTGGCGGTACGGCAGATGCGATGCGGCGGCGCGTGATTGCTCCCATTGCCCAACATTTCGCCACTCATCCTCCTACGCCACCTGTACGCATTCTCGATGTTGCCTGTGGCACTGGTCGCACCCTAAAACAACTGCGCTATGGTTTCCCGGCCGCAGCCCTCTTTGGCATTGATCTGTCGCCCACCTATTTGCGCAAGGCCAACTCACTTCTTGCTACCCAGACCGGGGATTTGCCACAACTCATTCAAGGGAATGCCGAGACCCTACCCTACGTGGACAACTACTTTAGTGCCATCACCTGTGTCTTTCTCTTCCATGAACTGCCCGCCCCAGTGCGCCAAAACGTGATCAATGAATGCGCCCGCGTTCTCCAGCCGGGGGGTGTCTTTGTCATCTGTGACTCGATTCAAGCCCTGGATTCCCCAGAGCAGCGCCCGATGATGGAAAACTTTGCCAACCTTTTCCACGAGCCCTTTTACCGGAATTACATTGAAGATGATCTCAACATCCGCTTAGAAAAAGCAGGCCTAGTGGTCAAAGAGGTGCAGCACCACTTTATGAGTAAGTATTGGGTGGCCGTTAAGGCTTCTTAGCCCAAAGGTACCAGTCCGCTACACTTTGTAACGGTGCCCACCTCCTGCGATGTGGGGCTGCTAGGCTGAACACAGTACGTCAAAATGTCTTTTCCCTGTGGCAGTCTGGAGGGTTAATTGATGGATGGGCTGGCATGGCAAGCGGAGTTTGTCTCTGGCTTGGCGGAAATCGATCAGGAACATCAGGCACTGCTGGCGATGTTACAGCAGTTACGCTCGGCGATCGCTGAGGGAGCAACCTTTTCGCAAGTGAAGCCGCAATTACTAGAGTGCGCCAGCGAAACGGAACGCCACTTCCAGCACGAAGAAACTCTGATGGCTGCTGCCAACCATCCCCTCTATCTCTCCCACCGTGCGGCTCACCAAAATCTGCTACGGGATTTGAGTGGGGTGCTTGAGCAGGTGCAGGGTCATCCCGAAAAGCTGACGCCAGAGACGATTGAGGCGATTGGTGCTCTAGTCGTGCGCCATATTCGCGAAGAAGATCTGCCAATGCTCTACCTGCTCACCCATCCCGAGGAGCTAGCACAGCAACAAGCGGCTGAGTTGACGGCGGAAACTGCCTTTTAGATCTCGGGACTAACCACTGGTTTTGCGATGTTGGATGGCCGTTAAGCCACTGGTTTGCAGCAATTCACCACTCTCGACCACGGCATAGATCAGCGAGTGGTTGCCACAGTTCATGCGGGACTCTACCGTACATTCCAAATAGGCAAGGGCATCGAGCAAAATCGGGGCACCACTCTCAGCGCTTTTGAGGCCAAGGGTGGCTAATTGTTGCTCACCAAGGCGTTGTGCCTGCTGAAATTGGCGAACGAGGGGACTGCCTTCCTTGAGAATATTCAAGACAAAGCGATCGCCCACCAAGCAGAGGCTTTCTGCCCATTCCTGCGGCAAGGACACTGTGATACCGGGGGGATTAAACGAGGCTTGGGAGACCGACGACACCAAAATCGCTGCCGCTTGGGTGAGGTGAAAACACCCTTCCGGTAGGGTGGTCAGAACACACAGGGAACCCACGACCCGATTCACTGCCTGCTCGGTGCGATCCACCTGTGCCTCGACGAGACTGGGGGGGCGGACGGTGCGACTCTTGCGCAGTTTCTTCAGGGCTTGGGCAAACTCGTTGGCGGCAATTTGGCATTTTTCAAGATCGCTCGCCGTGGGGGTAAACTTCACCCGCAGCGTTTCAAAGCCAAGGGTATAACCAGCATCAAGCAACTTTTGTTCAATGTCATCAATGGCCTCACCACTCCAGCCGTAGGAGCCAAAGACCCCCGCCAGCTTGGTTTGGCTGCCCTCCGCCAAAATAAACCCCAAAGCGGTCTGCACCTGTGTCGGCATGTGTCCCCCTAGGGTGGGCGAGCCAATAATAAAGCCGTCGCTACTGTGGATCAGGGCTTGCATTTCTGCTGGGGGTGTGGTTTCACAGTTAATGGCCTCCACTTGCACACCGGCTGCCGTTAGGGCTTGGGCGATCGCGTTGGCTAGAATTGCTGTATTGCCATAGGCAGAGGCATAGAAAAGTGCTACCTTGGTGTCCTGTTCCGTTTGGGCTTGGCACCAGTCGCGATAGTCCTGAAAGAGGCGGCTACGGCTAAACTTGACGATCGGGCCGTGGGCGGGGGCATAGAGGCGCGGTGGCGGTGTCAGTTCTACCAAGCGATCCAAAATGCTTTCCACTTGGCGGGTTTGCGCCGCATGCAAACATTCAAAGTAGTAGGCACGATCCGCATCGAGTTTTTTCCACTGCTCATCGTAGAGGCTATCGCCACAGACATGGGCACCAAAGAGCTTATCGGTAAACACAATTTGATTCTGAGGATCAACGGTAATCAAGCCATCGGGCCAGCGGGGCGTAGCAGCAGCAATAAACTCCAGTTGGCGATCGCCCCCTAACTCTAGGGGTGTTTCCGCACGGGGAATCCAGAGATTCAATTGCTCGCCAAGGGTGGAGCGCAAGGTTACTGCCCCTGCCTTAGAGCAGACGATAATGATCTGGGGCGCTTTTTCCAGCAAAACCTTGACGGTCGCCAGACGGTTGGAGTTGACATGACTGAGAATCAGGTACCGCAGTTGACTCAGATCAATGTGCTGCTGGAGTTCCTGCAAATAAATTTGGGTAAAGGATTCCCCTGGCGGATCCAGCAGGGCGGGTTGGGGTGCTCGGATCAGGTAGGAATTGGAGGTGGTTCCCTGCTGACGGCCGTACTCCACTTCAAACTTCAGCCGATCCCAAGTGCGCGATCGCAAGACCAAAACCCCGGGCGCAATTTCTGCGACTTGAACATCACGGGGACGAGTTTCCGTGAGCATTGGACACCTCCTGAAAACCTATCTGCGGTACTGCTATCGAAAATATTGAAATAGCACTGCCACTATAACGTAGTTTAATCGCATAGGGAATTACCAGTAAAACTTTTATTCTTGATCATTGATGTTTTATTTGATGATTTTTCAAATCGCAGGGTTATTAAGAAGGCTATTAAGTAATTGGAATTCAAGAAATTGGTTAACGCTTAAAAACTTTAATAATTTTTTCTAATCTTATCAAATAAAGAGATTCAATATTATGGTTTTTAATCTTTGTTTTTATATTTGCTTTATAATACCAATTCAATTTGAAGATAGGGTTAATAAAGGCTGTGTAAAGAACGAATCACTGCCGTCGTCAGTTGTAACAATACAGCTTGCAGGTTTTGACGCAGGGCTTCCAGCGTCTCGAACGACTGCCATGCTCATGCTGCTCCATGGGATTGACCTTGGGGGCAAACACAGGCACAACATTCCGTGGCTTCTTGAGTGATATTCATGAATTTTTGAGTATAGCTTATCCCTCTTAAAAATATCTCACTCCCTTTCGAAATAGCCATAGGTGACAACCAGCAGCTCGCTAATCTTACCGCGTTTGTGGCGATTGGAGTTGATCACACGGCTGGCCTTGAGTTCAATACAGCGCCAAGAGCGATACAGGTGCAGCATGGGTTCAACCCAAGCATTGCTAAGCATGACGTAGCATCCCCGTTGAGCCAACTCAGCGACAACGTTGGCCAGGGCAATCTGTTCTGCCTCGCCAAAGGGCTGATCAGTGTAACTGGTGAAGCTGGCTGTTTTAGAAAGAGGATAGTAAGGTGGATCAAAGTAGATAAAATCCCCCGCCGTTGCCCAAGTTAAGACCTCTTGAAAATCCGCCACACTCAATGTCACCTTTTGCAGAGCAAGGCTCGCTTGGCGCAGAGCCTCTGGATCAAAAATTTGGGGATTGCGATAACGACCCATGGGAACGTTGAACTGCCCGGCACGATTAACACGATAGAGGCCGTTAAAACAGGTTTTGTTCAGATAGATGAAGCGAGCTGCTCGCGTGAGGGGATCAAGTTGCTGCTGATCTAAGCTACGAATGTGGTAGTAAAAAGCTTCGCTGTGCTGTTGGCGATATGCCGTGAGTTCTTGAATTAAGTCCTCCACGCGATCGCGCACAATTTGGTAGCAGTTCATTAGTTCAGGGTTGCGATCGCTCAACCGCACCTGCTGAAACTGAAATTCCCCCTGTTGGGCTTGGCCAAAGAGATACCAGTAGAGCGCTGCACTGCCACAAAACGGCTCAGCATAACAGCGACATTGATGGGGTAAATAGGGAGCCATTTGGCTCAACAATTGCGACTTGCCCCCCGCCCACTTGAGAAATGGCTTCGGGCTGAGGATTGTTGTTGTCCCCACTAGACCGGTGGAAACAGGATGAACAACAGTCCCTGCTGCCCCACGAGCAATTCCCGTAGGAGCGTGACAATGCCCACCCAGATAATGGGACTAATATCCACTCCCCCAAGGGGCGGCACAACGCGGCGAGTTGGTGCCAGCACAGGCTCTGAAAGCCAGTAAATCACTTTCAATGGCCCTTGGGTGAGGTTAATCTGGGGGTACCACGTGAGGACAATCCGCACCAGAAAGATCAGGGTAAAAATGGCGAGGATGATTCCCAGTACCCAATTGATGACAACAACCACAGGCATTGGCATCGCTTACACTATCCCAAATCATTATCCCAAAAAATGATCAAGGGCAGCTTTAAGTTCTGCGAGTTCCTGATCAATGCGTCCCTCTTGAGCGGCACGAGTCACACATTCATTCAAATGCTCATCGAGAATCAGCCGTGCCACCCGATCCAACGCTCCCCGCACTGCGGCAATTTGAATCAGTACCTCTGGGCAAGGGCGACTATCCTGCACCATCGTTTTGATACCACGCACGTGCCCTTCAATGCGCGAGAGCCGATTAACGATCGCCCGCAGCGATTCCTCACTGTGATGATGGGGATGGGAATGCAGGGAAGGAGAAGAATGGGAATGGAATTCAGTGCCCACGGCAAATAGTCCTAAACAATCAGTACAACAATCAACCTATTCAACAGAATATTCAACAGATTAGGAACTAGGGTTGTGTTGCTCCCTGTTGAAAATAATTTCTTAAATTCACTAAGCGTTGGCGATTCATAGCCGCCGGTTGTTGGCGCTGAGCAGGGCTGAGAACTTGTTGGACTTCTAAAGCAGCCGCAAAATGTGTTCGTTGCAGCATCTCCCGTAAGCTCATCACCAATGCCGCCGCTCAAACGCTTGGTCTAGCCGCTTCAAGACTTGCTGCAATGCTTGGGCGTTAACCGACGCTAAATCAGGGTTGAACTGCTTTGCTTCAGTCAATCGTTGGCACTGCACGTTGAAGCTGGGGTAAGGGGCATCCGCTGGGATGATGTACTCGCTACGCACAGAGCAGGCATTGACTGGACATTTGCGCGAAGCAATCCAGTCTTTGCGTTCCCTCAGCGGATCATTCCAAACTTGGCGACACACGTCTAGATCGTGGTCGATCTGCTTGGCCTGCTGCTGGGTTAGTTTGAGTTTGTACTCGTACGTCAGGGTGAGCATGAGTGCATTATAGCGATTAGTCACGCCCGATGTTCGGTGCTAGCTCAATATATCCAGCAACAAGCTGAGATTGAGTGGCTGCTCCCTGCGGTCGCCCGCCGCCTCACCACCACCTAACCGCTTTGCGGTATAGACGGAGCACTGCGGCGAATTTTGGTAGCAAACTTGCTAGCTGCGCTTGGTTTTGGCCATGAATGTGACGGCTCTTTCCTAAATTTTCAAGTGGGCGTTTGCCTTGGGCGTCACTCCCGTAACTGTTGTCCCTAGGAAAGTCGTGATAGTATCGGGACACATCCCCCGCAGGATTCAGTGGACGAACCAACGTGACAGAACCAATTTTTTGGTTGGCGGTGTCACTGGTATTAGTGGCCGTATGCTTGGCAGCCGTTCTGGTTGCTGCGATTCCGGCGTTTATGGAATTGGCACGGGCGGCGCGCAGTGCCGAAAAGCTCTTTGATACCTTGGGGCGTGAATTGCCCCCTACCCTAGAAGCAATTCGCTTGACGGGTCTAGAGATTAGCGATCTCACCGACGACATTAGCCAAGGGGTAGAAAGTGCAGGCAATGTCGTCAAGCAGGTGGATCAAGGAATTGCAGCGGCAAAACGCCAAGTTCAAGAGGCGAAAGTGACCACCCGTAGTGTTTTTGCCGGGGTAAAAGCCGCATGGCAAACGTGGAATCGTCCCAGTCGCAAACCTTCGCGGTTGCCGCCGAGTCAATTGTCACCGCCGCCCGAGCGATCGCCCCAAGAACGCCGTGAGCAGGCCAAGGAAAGCTGAATCATCCCTTGGCGTAGAGTCGCCACTGGCTCAGCCCCTAGCTTGAGTTGATACTCCGTGGTTAAGAGAATCTGCAAACAGGCTTGAAGGGCCGGCAAAGCAACAGCGTTCACTTCTTTTTGCAGGAAATAGACCCGTTTCGGATTTCCCACTTCGGCGAGCTTGGCAATGCGTTGATGGTCGCGCTCATGGCTGAGCAACTTGACCCACAACCAGGTGCGAAATTGTTTCGTCAGGGTGGCCAAAAGGCGCAAGGGGGGTTCATTTTGGAGTAGCAAGTCCTCCAGTTGGCTCAGGGCAGTGGCTGTGTCTCCCCGCAGCAGCGTACTGGCAAGGGTGAGGCTACTTTGTTGGGTGGCATGAACAAGGGTGGTGATGTCTTCAGCGGTAAGGGGGCGATCGCCCGCAAACAAGGCCAATTTTTCTAATTCATTGTGGAGTTGGCGACTGTCATTGCCCACGGCTTCGGCAAGGAGTTGTATTCCTTCTGGGGGCAGGCGAACTGGATAGTGTTGAGCTACCTCACGGATTTGCTGTTCAATCTCAGCGGTTTTCCAAGCGGCAATCGGACTAAATTCCTGAATCGTGCCATGCTGTTGCAGCAGCTTGACGGCTTTACTGCGGCTGTCGGGCTTTTGGCGACTGGTAAGAAGAAAATGACAGTTCGGGGGAATTTGTGGCAAGGTGAGTTCTAAATCTGCGAATAGTTCCGCACTACAGCGTTGACCTAGCGTTGTATTCACTAGCCACACCAAGCGATCGCCTTCTCCAAAGGGCGGCGTCATCACCTGCGCCAACGCGGCTTGAACGGCCTCAGCATCCTCCCCAGCAAATTTCTCGAAGTTAAAACTCTCCCACAGGGGATCGACCACTTGTTGCCGTAGGTCTTTCACGGCCTGCTCGAGTCGGAATTGATCCTCCCCCCAATAGAAGTAAACGGGCATGATGCGGAAATTTTCCCTTATCCACTAGGATAAAGACATTGTGGCGGAGACTTTAAGGAAATGTTGCACTCTTGTTCCCGATGGCCATCCCGCCTTTTGGCGCTGGGTACACTGGGGGTAGGGTTAGCAATCGCTCCCCTCTTCTGGCAGCCCGCAGACTCCCAAGAAACGCCTTCCCAAGCACTTACCATTTTGGCCGATGTGCAGCAGGCGAATGCCGTCACAGGCGTGATCACGGCACGGGGCAATGTGCAACTGCGTTATCCCGCCCGCCAAATTCAGGCCACGGCGGCACAAGCACAATACTTTAGCCGGGAGGGGCGCATTGTCCTCAGTGGGAATGTGTATGTTTTGCAACAGGGGAACAGTCTCCGCGCTGACACCATCACATATCTTATTGAGGAAGCAAAATTTGTCGCTCTGCCCGCCCCCAGCCGCCAAGTCGAATCTATTTTAATGATCCCCGATGACCCTAACCAACAAATTCTTACACCTGTGCAGCCCTAATGGGCGGTTTGCGCTACCGACCACGCTTCGCCTAGAGAGGGTATGTAAACGGTATGGCAGTCGTTGGGTGGTGGATCACGTCAGTCTCTCGGTGGCTCGCGGAGAGGTGGTGGGTCTGCTGGGGCCCAATGGTGCAGGGAAAACGACAACCTTTTACATGGCAACGGGGATTGAACGACCGGATGATGGCCGAGTATGGCTGGATGATGAGGATATTACCCAAGCTCCCTTACATCAGCGAGCACGGCGGGGCATTGGCTATCTGCCCCAAGAACCGAGTATCTTTCGCCAGTTGACGGTTGCTGAAAATATTCTCTTGGTTTTAGAGGAGACGGGAGTGCCGCGGCGGCAGTGGCGCGATCGCTTGGATCAACTACTCACGGAATTCCGCCTCACCCACATTGCCCACACCCTCGGTCGGCGAGTCTCAGGGGGAGAACGGCGGCGCACCGAATTAGCCCGTGCCTTGGCAGCAGGTAAGCAAGGACCCAGTTTTTTACTGCTCGATGAACCCTTTGCGGGCGTGGATCCCATTGCCGTGCATGACCTTCAGGACATGATTGCCAAGCTGCGCGATCGCCAAATGGGCATTCTCATTACCGATCACAATGTGCGGGAAACGCTGGAAATTATTGACCGCGCCTACATTTTACGGGAAGGGCAGATTTTAGCCGCAGGGAATAGCTGGGAATTGGCCCAGGATGCCAAAGTGCGGCAATACTACCTCGGTGAGGATTTTCGCTTCTAGACATGATCAGAGCACTGCGGCGGATCTGGTTGCCGACCCTTCCCAAGTTAGATCAGTATCTTCTCTCGCTACTGCTGCCGGGGTTTGTTTTTGGCGTTACAATCTTTACCACTTTGGCGCTGACCGTCGGCACGATTTTTGATCTGGTGCGACAAATTGCCGATGCTCAACTGCCCCTAACGATTTTGCTGCAATTGATTGGCTATCAACTGCCCAGCGTCTTGGTCTTGGTGTTTCCGATGGCCGTGTTGCTCGCGGTTGTGGGGGCGATGAGTCGGCTCTCAGAGGAGGGGGAGTGGATTGCGCTGCGCAGTGTGGGGATTTGTCTGCGCCGTGTCCTCGTCCCTGTAGTGGTTTTTGCATTGTTTGTGAGTGGGTTGACCCTTGCGCTCAATGAAATCGCCGTACCCATCGCCAAGTATGAATCGCAAAAACTCATGCGGGAGTTACTGCAACAGGAGCGTACCCTCGGCTCAGGCACCGATATTTTCTACCCTGAGTACGATCGCCAAGGAGATGTGCGGCGACTGTATTATGGGCATCGCTTTGATGGCAGCCGCATTCAGGGAATCACGGTTTTGGACTTTTCACAACCACAGGTGACTCAGGTCATTAGCGCTGAATCCGCTGAGTGGAATGTGCGTGAGAGTCGCTGGTTACTCTCTCAGGGGGTAGCCTATTTGATTAGCCACACGGGAGTCAGCCGCAATCTCTTGCAATTTGATCAACAGGAGATCCGCTTGCCGCGGCCTGCCCAATCTCAACAACTGCGGCCAACAGATGTGGATGAACTCTCGATCACCCAAGCACGCCGTGCCCTGCAACGTCTCGATCCCAATCAAGAGCCAGAACTGGTGCGTGCCCTCAAGGTTCATCTGGCTCAGGCCTATGCCCAACCCTTCTTGGCGGTGGTCTTTGCCCTTTTGGGGGTGGGGTTTGGCCTCAGTCCCTCCCAACGACGGGGGCGCCAAGGATTTGGCATTAGTGTGGCAGTGGTGTTTGGTCAGTACGTGCTCACGTTTTTTCTCGGTGCACTGGGGACGATTGGCACCCTCTCACCCTTGGCAGCAGCGTGGTTGCCCCACGGTATTGGCTTGGTGGTGGCGATCGCCCTACTGTGGCGCGCGGATCGTAGCTAGAGAGGTATGATGAAAAAAGTGCTGATTGCTGATCCATGCCGCAAACGTTTGATCTTCACGTTGTTGAGACGCGACCCTTGTTGACGCCTGCTACCCTGCTGGCGGATTTACCGCTGACCGAATCCCAAGCCACCCTTGTGGCCACAACCCGCGATCGCATTCGTGACATTTTTAAGGGGCGCGATCGCCGACTGCTGGTCATTGTGGGGCCTTGTTCAATTCACGATGTCAAGGCAGCCTTGGAATACGGGGAAAAGTTGGCGCGGCTGCGCGATCGCCTGCGGGATAGTCTTGAAATTGTCATGCGGGTTTATTTTGAAAAACCCCGCACCTCTGTAGGCTGGAAAGGGCTGATCAACGATCCGCACCTCGATGGCAGCTATGATATCAACACCGGCTTACGCCTCGCACGGAAGCTGCTGCTGGATTTGGCCAACTTGGGGATGCCCGCCGCTACAGAATTGCTCGATCCAATCATTCCCCAGTACATTGCTGACGTTGTGAGTTGGACCGCCATTGGTGCTCGTACGACGGAAAGCCAAACCCACCGTCAAATGGCGTCGGGTCTCTCGATGCCCGTAGGCTTCAAAAATGGCACCGATGGTCACTTAGATTCCGCAATTAATGCCATGATCGCGGCACAGCAGTCACACCATTTTCTGGGAATTAATGCTGAAGGCCGTGCCAGTATTGTTGCCACCACTGGGAATCCCGATACTCACCTTGTACTGCGCGGCGGCAAAGAGGGCCCTAACTATTCTGCCGCTCACATCGAAATGGCGGCTGCCCTCCTAGAGCGTAAGGGACTCACCCCCCGCCTGATGGTGGATTGTAGCCATGCCAACGCTGCCAAAGATGCCCAACGCCAAGTGCTAGTGTGTGAAAATCTTGCCCAGCAGGTACAGCAAGGTTCCCGTTATTTGGCGGGTGTGATGATCGAGAGCCATCTCAAGGCGGGTAATCAACCGATTCCCAAGGATCTCTCGCAATTGGTCTATGGCCAAAGTATTACCGATCCCTGCGTGGACTTTGCGACAACAGTAACGATGCTCGAACAATTGGCTAGTGCGGTGGGGTCACAACTGGTTGCCAGATAACTGAATCGCCTATTGTAGCAGGGGAAGCTAGTTACTTGCCCCTTGGGAAGGTAGATTCAATGAAAAGAACTCTTCCTCATTTTTGAGGATGTGAAAGACCTTATCCATGCTCGTGAGTTCAAAGAGCATCATCATCTGCTTGGGAATATTGCATAGGTAAAGCTGTCCCCCACCTGCCCGGACGGTTTTTAGGGCAACAACAAGAGCGCCTAAGCCAGAACTGTCAATGAAGGTGACCTCACCACAATCCAGCAATAGGGCTTGAGTCCCCCCTTGAACCAGCTCACCAATGGTTTGACGAAATTCCTGAGCTTGGGGGCCACCAAAGACCCCAGACAGCTTAATCACTTCGACAGTATTAGCCATAACAGGATGATGGAAAGGAGTTCCCCGCTAGTATACAGCCTTTTTTTCACCGAGATTCGTCACGCGACCAACCCATAACCGCCCTTTGCTGGGTTCCAGAGATGGGGTGCTCTGTGAAATTTTGTGGAGTGAGCGTAACAAGCCGTAGTAGTCATAGTAGGCTTAACTCTAGCCGTTGAGAAATTTTTAGGACGATAACTCATGGTGCAACGTGGTTCTAAAGTCAAGATTCTCCGCCCTGAATCCTACTGGTACAACGAAGTGGGCACCGTCGCCTCTGTGGATCAAACCCCCGGCGTCAAATATCCTGTGATTGTGCGCTTCGACAAAGTCAATTACACCGGCTACAGCGGCAGTGCCAGCGGTGTGAACACCAATAACTTTGCGCTGCACGAAGTGCAAGAAGTGGCTCCGCCCAAAAAAGGTAAATAGTTTCTCAGACCGTGCCGGAATTACCGGAAGTTGAAACCGTACGTCGTGGGCTAGAGGTGGTCACCCTTGGGCAACCCATTGTGGGGGTGGAGGTGCTTCTAGCCCGTTCTATTGCGCTTCCTGAAGAGCCGCAAGCGTTTATTGATCACCTGCGCGATCGCGCCCTGCAACAATGGCAACGGCGCGGCAAGTATCTTTTAGCCACCCTAGATGACGGCAGCCACCTCGTCATTCATCTGCGCATGAGTGGTCAGTTACTGTGGCTCACTGATCCGGTGCCCCTTTGTTCCCATACCCGTGTACGCTGGTTTTTCGCAACGGGGGCGGAACTCCGCTTTGTGGATCAACGGACGTTTGGTCGCTGTTGGTGGATTCCTGCACACTGCCGCCCCGAGACGGCGATTCCCACACTGGCCAGCTTGGCACCAGAACCCCTGAGTGAGGCCTTTACAGTTTGGTTCTTGGCGGAGCGGTTGGTGCATTATCGTCGCGCGCTAAAAACGGCACTTTTGGATCAAACCGTTGTTGCCGGCATGGGGAATATCTATGCCGATGAAAGTCTTTTCTTGAGTGGTCTGCACCCCGCCCTACCCACCTACACCCTAACGATTGAGCAGATCGTTCACCTCCATCAGGTGATTCGCCAAGTGCTGAGGGAAGCGATTGCAGCAGGCGGTACGACAATTCGTAGCTTCGTCACTCCGGCGGGGGTGAATGGTCGCTATGGGGGTCAAGCATGGGTCTATGGTCGCAAGGGGGAAGCCTGCCGCGTCTGTGGCACAACGATTGAACGGCTGCGCTTGGCAGGACGCTCCAGCCACTATTGTCCCCGCTGTCAGCCGCTGTCTTCAGCAATGGGCAAATAAAGGGTGAGAATTTCGCCCGCTTGGCGATCGCGCCGTTGAATGACCTTAGCGCCGACTGCTTCTATTAAGAGTTTTGCCGCCTGAAAGTTGAGACTCAGTTGGCCGGTTGCGGGATGCCACAGGAGCAGGTGCCCCAAGGCGGCCAGATCGCTGCGGTGTTTGTACTGGGGCGATCGCAATTCTAGCTTCACGTGCTGCCCTGCCCGCTGCACCACCAATTTCAGTTCACTCTCTGGGGCAAGGGTTTGGCTATAGTATTCCACTAACCCAGTCAAGACCTGATCCAAAGACGCTGGATCACTGAGAACAAGGGGTAAATTGGGCGGATAGTCGAGAACCAATTTGACTTGACGACGCGCCGCCTGTTTTTGCCAGCGAGCCAAGTTGGTCGTGAAGAGTTCCGTCAAGTGGGTTTGCCCAAACGCAAGGGGGGGTTTGGGGCTAGGACTAGTGAAGATTTCGGCGGCATCACTCAGGAGATTAAAGCGGGTGATTTGATCCTGAATCTCTTGACCAATCTTTTGCAGATACTGGTACGTGCGCTGCGGTAGATTCTCTTGCCGTTGTAGCAATTGGATAAAGGTATTGATGGTGGTGAGGGGAGTGCGCACCTCGTGGGAAAGGGCTTGCAGCAGGCTAATATCCGCAGCCATGGGGGTAGAAGTCACAGTCAGGGGCGTGGCCGCCGGTTGACTATAGTCCAGCAGCCATTGAGCAAACTGACTCACCAAACGATAGCTGGGGGGCACCATCTCGACACTGGCCAGCCACTGATCAATGGGGTCGAGATCAGCTAAGGGAAGTTGCTGCCGCAATTGCTGCCAAAAAGCATGAATTTCCTCAGGAGCAAAGGAAAAGTGCAGTCCGCGCTCCCCTTGATAGATCAGTAAAAGATTGACCTCTGGACTCAGAAGCAGGCAAAAGGGATTCATGCCTTCTCGCGCTGCGGGCAAAAGGGTCATTGCTGGCAAAGCAGGATTGGCGTCTGTAGGAGGCAGGTAGGGCAGCGATCGCCCTTGGGGCATGAGGACATAGGTTTTTAGGGGACAATCTTGAAGAATGAGGCTGGGGAAGGAGACTAAAAAGCCCTCAATGGGATGCGTGACTGCCAATAATCTTTCTAAGGCAGCAACCCCCGCTTGCCACTGCCAAAAGCGATCGCCAGCACGGGTATCATACCGATCAATGGTGGAATGAGAGCGTCCCATAGCAGCCGATGCAACGTCCCCAACTGCCTTGACCATAGCCCCAATAATTCCAATCTGCCTAGGAGTAAAACCGAACTTAGGCGGGGATGATGCCGTACAGATCGTAAATATCAGCAGCGGTGATTTCTACGGGGACAATTGTGCCCAAGGTGGCTCTTCCCTTCACATAGACCACACCATCAACATCGGGGGCAAATCGGGGCGATCGTCCAATCAATTCCCTAGTTTGCGGGTTTTCCTGCTCAATGAGCACAGGCATGGTTTTGCCCACTTCAGCGGCATTTTTGCGCTGGGCAATGGGTTGTTGCAGTTGCATCAGGCGATCGCGCCGCGCCATTTTGATTTCCTCTGGAACCTGATCCGGCAGATCATAGGCGGCAGTCCCTTCCTCAGCGGAGTAGGTAAAGACCCCCACATGGTCAAATTCATGGCGCTGCACAAACTGGCAAAGATGCTCAAAGTGGTGCTCAGTCTCACCGGGGAAGCCAACAATAAACGTCGTCCGCATCACTGCTTCGGGTAATTCCTGCCGTAACCGTTCAATCAGGCGATCGTTCACCCCCGCTTGCCACGGCCGATTCATCGCGCGCAGCACCTCTGGATGGGAATGTTGCAACGGCAAATCGAGATAGGGCAAGATATTGGGGGTTTCTCGTATCGCTGCAATCACCTCAGGCGTTAGCCCCGTAGGATAGGCGTAATGCAACCGAATCCAAGGTACATCCACCTCCCCAAGGGCACGGATCAGCGCCGCGAGTTGGGGTTGACCATAGAGATCAATGCCATAGTTGGTGGTAATTTGCGAAACAATAATGATTTCTTGGACGCCCTCGCTGGCGAGTTGATGGGCTTCCTTAACAATGGACTCAATGGGGCGCGATCGCTGGTTGCCCCGCAGATGGGGAATGATACAAAAGGCACAGCGATAGTCACAGCCCTCAGCAATCCGCAGATAGGCCACCGGTTCCGGCGTGGTGCGGTAGCGAGGAACGGTTTCATCGGCAATGTAGGTGGGCACAGCACTAATTTGTTGCACCCGCTCACCCGTTTCTACCCGCTCAATCACCTCAACAATGTGCTGGTAATCGCCACTGCCAACGACGGCCACCGCCTCAGGAAGCTCCGCCAAGAGTTCCCCTTGAAAATGCTGCGCTAAGCAGCCTGTGATCACAATCTTCTTATTGGCTTCTGCCAGTTCTACCAGTGTGCGCACCGACTCTTCGCGGGCGGCTTGGATAAAGCTACAGGTATTGACAATAACGTAGTCGGCTTCGGTTTCATCGGTACCCACCCCATAGCCCGCTGCCGCAAGGAGACCAATCATGTGCTCCGTATCCACGCGGTTCTTATCACAGCCAAGGTGGGCAAAGGCAATTTTCGGTTTGGTTGGGTTTGGCATCTAAACGGGTCAGCACCATCTAACAGTAGGGGGTAATATCTTCACCACACTCGTCGGCCAAATAGCTGAGCGAGCGAAAGCGCAACCCCACTAATTGATCATAAAGGGGATTGAGTTTACAGAGGGGGGGAATATGGACAATCTTGCGACCAAAAAGGGTAATGTCGCGCTCAAAGGGGCATTGGGGGGGAATCAGGCGGCAGAGAAAGCGAGCTACCTTGGCATCTTTGACCTCTAAACCATCCAGCCAGTGGCGCACGGGATCCAATAGGCGCAGGGTTTGTTCATTGCTCTCGTGCTGACCATCAAGGGTGTGCTTCAGGGACTCAAGGGCAGTAATTTCCAGTCCCAAGGCGTTGCAGAAGCGTTGCAGTTCGGCATCCTCCGATTGGGAGTAAATGCCATTGGCAAGCGCCACCATCACGGCTGTACGCACGAAATTTTCCGCAAGGGCGCGATCGCCGCCAAAGGTGGCCACCAGTTCTTCATTAGTGACTGGAGCAAAATGTTCAAGATCTATTTCTGGGGCAATTTCCTCGCGAATCAGGCTCGCAATCAGTTGCTTCTCTTCGGGATCAAAATGACCATCGGCGCCGGCAATGCTCAAGAGACCCTTAATCCAAATGGCCGTTTGTTCGGGTGTTAGTTCCAAGGTAGATGCTGCAGTGGTTGCCATAGAGATTGCCCCAAGATTGCTGCTCACTACGACTGTACTTTAGGTCTGGGTCTTTCGTGCCATCCTGAACCACAGATAAAATCCTTGCTACAATTGACGAAGTTTTGTTAAGCACTGTGTCCCGTCCTTGACTGTTTCGCTGTTGCCCTCCACCTGCTCAACCCCTTGGTATGCCCTTGATCCCATTTGGCAGGGGGATGCGGCGGCGATCGCCCAAGGATTACCTCATGATCTTTTAGCGCCGGCGTGGCAAATCCTGATTCTTGGGGATGGCTCCCCCACCCGCCACCTGCAACTGCTGACGGGTGAAACCACGGAAGTGGACGTGATAGATATGTCCGCCATTGGCCATGCCAGCGATCGCGCCCCGGCGCAACTGCAACTCATTCCCGGCCCGCGGCTGCGGCGTCAAGTGTGGCTACGCACCGCTTCAGGTCAGCGTTTGGCCTATGCCACCTCTTGGTGGGAAGCGGCTCATGTGGATGAGTATTTGCAAAACCGTGCCATGCCCATTTGGACGAACCTCGCCCAACGCAAGGTGGAGCTTTATCGCGACATTCAGGCGGTGTATCTCGGGCACTCTGAAACCTTGGCGGCAGCCTTTGGCGAGGCGGGGCCTTTTTGGGGGCGGCATTATCTCTTTTGGCACGATCGCCGTCCCATTACGCTGATTTATGAAGTCTTTTCGCCCTACCTCTGCCGCTACCTTGGTCCGATGGGAAGTACGGCCTATTTGGCAAATTCAGGCTCAACATTAGCCTAAAGCGGCTGCCTCCGTAACGTTTTGTAAATATAATATGAACAGCTTTTTGTCCCCCTAGGGGGTTGCGTTCATCTTCGTCAGTTAGGGTAGCGTCATTCATGCGAGTTGCAATTGCCGGTGGTGGCTTAGCGGGCTTAGCTTGCGCCAAGTATCTAGTGGATGCAGGACATACCCCCATGGTGTTTGAGCGTGCCAATGTCCTTGGTGGCTTGGTGGCGGCATGGCAGGATGCCGATGGGGATTGGGTGGAAACAGGCTTGCACGCCTTTTTTGGTGCCTACCCCAATATGCTGCAACTCCTAGCGGAATTGGGGATTAGCGATCGCCTGCAATGGAAACGCCATGCCCTGATTTTTAACCAACCGGAAAAGCCGGGGGTGCTCTCGTGGTTTGATGTTCCCGATATTCCTGCGCCTTTTAATGTACTGCTCTCCATTTTGCGCAACAACGATATGCTGACGTGGGAGCAGAAATTCCGCTTTGCCTTGGGGCTGTGGCCAGCGATCGTGCGCGGCCAAAAATACGTCGAGGCAATGGACAAGTACACCCTCCTCGAATGGCTGCAACGCCAAGGGATTGATGAGCGGGTAAACTCCGACATTTTTATTGCGGCCTCAAAGGCACTGACCTTCCTGAACCCCGATGAGGTCTCGGCCACGATTCCCCTGACGGCGATGAACCGCTTTCTGCGGGAACGCTATGGTTCAAAAATTGCCTTCTTGGATGGGGCACCCCCCGAACGGTTGTGTCAGCCCATTGTGGATTATGTGACCGCGCGGGGCGGTGAAGTGCACACCAATGTGGCTCTGCGGGAGATTGTCCTCAATGAGGATCTCTCGGTGCAGTCCTTTGTCATGGCCGATCGCGAGGGACAACAGCGCTTTGAAGTCACAGCGGATGCCTATGTCTCAGCAATGTCGGTGGATGCCATTAAACTGCTGCTGCCGAAGCCGTGGCAAGACCTATCCTTTTTCCAGAAACTCAATGGCCTCGAAGGCGTCCCGGTGATTAACGTCCAAATCTGGTTTGATCGCAAATTGCCGACAGTGGATCATCTCCTCTTCTCGCGATCGCCCCTGTTGAGTGTTTATGCCGACATGAGCGAAACCTGCAAGGGCTATGCCGATCCCGACAAGTCAATGCTAGAGCTGGTATTGGCGCCTGCTGCGGAGTGGATTGGCCGCAGCGATGAGGAGATTGTTGAGGCGACCCTTGCGGAACTGGCCAAACTCTTCCCCAATCACCTACCGGAACCTGCTAAAGTGCTGAAAACGGCGGTGGTGAAAACCCCCCGCTCAGTCTATAAAGCCACCCCCGGTCGCCAAGCCTTTCGTCCGGATCAGGCCACACCCATTCCCAACTTCTTCCTTGCGGGGAGCTACACGATGCAGCCCTACCTAGGGAGTATGGAAGGTGCGGTACTTTCTGGTAAGCTGACAGCGCAGGCGATCGCGAAGCGGCTCGCAGAGAGCAACGCCCCGCAGCCCCCTAAAACCTCTATTCAAACTGCCGCCAATGCTGCAACTGCCTAGAGCCGAGTACGTCCCTCCCCTGATTTCCCTCGACGAGGCCTACGAGTTGTGTCGTCAGGTCACTGCCGCCTATGCCAAGACGTTTTACCTCGGCACGCTGTTGATGCCCCCCGCCAAGCGCCGCGCCATTTGGGCAATTTACGTCTGGTGTCGGCGCACCGATGAACTGGTGGATGGCCCCCAAGCCGCAACGACAACCATGGCCACCCTTGATGAGTGGGAAGCGCGCCTTGAGGATATTTTTGCTGGACGTCCCCACGATGGCATGGATTTAGCTCTAACGGCAACGCTGGAACAGTACCCCCTCGACATCCAGCCCTTTCGGGACATGATTGCTGGCCAGCGGATGGACTTGCACCGCAGTCGCTATGAAACCTTTGCTGAATTGGAACTCTATTGCTACCGCGTTGCCGGTACCGTCGGCCTCATGTCCCTTGAGGTAATGGGGGGAAACCCCTACAGCGATCGCCTGTGTTCCCCTTGGGTGGATCCCTATCAGGCTAAAGGTACCCTCAAGGATCAAGCCATTGCCCTTGGCATTGCCAATCAACTGACCAATATCCTGCGGGATGTGGGCGAAGATATGCGGCGGGGGCGGATTTATCTGCCCTTAGAGGACTTGGCTGCCTTTAACTACACCGCAGAAGACTTGCAGCGGGGAGTGATTGACGATCGCTGGCGGGCATTGATGCGCTTTCAAATTCAGCGGGCACGGCAATTTTATCGGGAAGCCGAAGTGGGGGTGGCTTACCTAGAGCGGGATGCCCGTTGGCCCGTGTGGTCGGCATTGATGCTCTATCGCCAGATTCTTGATGTCATCGAAGCCAACGATTACGATGTCTTTAATCGGCGCGCCTTTGTCTCTGACTGGCGCAAGCTGCTGTTTATCCCTATTTCTTGGTTCAAGGCCAGCTTCTAGGCACCATGGCAGATCTGTACGTGGATTGGGACGAGTATCATCGCACCATTGAACAGTTGGCGATCGCTATCTATGAATCGGGATGGCAGTTCAATCAAATCCTCTGCTTGGCCAAGGGGGGGCTGCGGGTAGGGGACATTCTCAGCCGCTTGTTTAATCAACCCCTCGCGATTCTGGCGGTGTCCTCCTATGGCGGTGTCAATAACCAAGAGCGGGGTCGCATCACCTTTGCGCGAGATTTAACCATGACCACCGCTACCCTTGGCAGTCATGTCCTCTTAGTGGATGATTTGGTAGATTCTGGCCTTTCCTTGCAGAAAACCCTGCGCTGGCTAGAGGTCAAATATGGCTTTGCGGTGGAGGAAGTGCGCACTGCCGTTCTCTGGTACAAAGCGGCCTCTTGTATTCGTCCGGACTACTATGTTCATTACCTGCCGGAAAATCCGTGGATCCATCAACCCTTTGAACGCTACGAACAACTGACAGCGGCTGATCTTGCTCAAACCCTAACCCCCTGTCCATGACGCCTACCCTCACTCCCCCCCTCCAATGGCAGCGTCGCCACGTCCTCTCCCTGCAAGACTTTACGGTGGCGGAACTAGATATTGTGCTGCAAACAGCGCTCAGTTTTCAGGAAGTCCTGAATCGTCGCACCAAAAAAGTCCCCACCCTGCAAGCGCGGGTGGTTGCTAATCTTTTCTTTGAAAGCTCGACGCGCACCCGCAATAGCTTTGAACTGGCGGCCAAACGTCTTTCTGCGGATATTCTCAACTTTTCGCCCGGTACCTCGGCCCTGAGTAAAGGGGAAACGATCCTCGATACCGCTAAGACCCTGTGGGCGATGGGGGCAGAGTTCATGGTGATTCGCCATCAGCAGTCGGGGGTGCCCCATACGATTGCAGCAGAAATGGATCGCCTTGGCGGTCAGGTGGCGGTTCTCAATGCCGGTGATGGCTTGCACGAGCATCCCTCCCAAGCCCTGCTAGATTTGTTTACCCTTTGTCAACTCTACGATCCGCGTCAGCCCCGCTGTGCCCTGTTGCAGGGGAAGAAAATTGCCATTGTCGGGGATATTCGCCATTCCCGTGTGGCGCGATCGAACCTCTACAGCCTGAAAACGGCCGGTGCTGACGTGCATTTGGCCGGCCCCCCCACCCTCTTGCCGCCAGAATTTGCAGACTATGGAGCAACGCTCCACTGGACACTGGAACCTGCCCTTGCTGATGCCGATATTGTGATGACGCTGCGCCTGCAACGGGAACGCATGGATCAGCACCTGATTCCCAGTTTGCGGGAGTACCATCAGCAGTTTGGTATCACCCATGAACGGCTGCGCCTGTGCCGACCGGAGGTGCGGGTTTTGCATCCGGGACCGGTGAATCGCGGCGTGGAATTGAGTTCGGCATTGCTGGATGATCCGCAGTTCAGTTTAGTGAATCAGCAGGTGACCAGTGGGGTGGCGGTACGGATGGCGTTACTGTATTTGATGGGAACGTATCATGGAGGCAGGCCATGATTAAGGTCACCTTTGTGCCGGATCAGGTTTCCGTTGAGGCCGAAGTGGGGGAAAGTTGGCTGAGCGTTGCAGCGCGCGCTGGGGTCGACATTCCCACGGGTTGTTGCATGGGCAGTTGTGGCGCCTGTACGTTGGAATTGGAGGATGGCGAGGAAATTCGCGCCTGTATTTCTACGATTGCGGGCGATCGCAAGCAGGATGGCTCCATTACCGCTTATCTCTTTCGGGATCCCACATGGTAAGCCAAGGCCAGAGCTGTTAGCGCCAAATGAGAAAGCGCACAGTTAGAAAGAGTGCTGAAACCCCCAACTGCAAGGCCGTAATCGGCACCCCATAGCGCAGAAAGGTTTTGAAGCTAATGCGGCGGCCATGGAGTTCGGCCACACCCGCACCAACAATGTTGGCAGAGGCGCCCACCAGTGTGGCATTGCCGCCCAACGTTGCCCCTAGCATCATGGCATAGAACAGGGGCAGCACCTGGGGGGGCAAATCACCCCCATAACCAGGGTGGAGAATTTCTGAACCTGCTAGACCCACATCGACAAGGTATTTTTTCAGCAGTGGCACCATCGCCACCACAAGGGGGATATTGGGAATGACGCTAGAGAGAATGCCAATCGCAAATAAGAGCAGCAGTGAGCCAAAAAAGATATTTTGGCCAATGAGAATGGCGAGGAGGTGGGAGAGTTGACCAATGATGCCGGTTTTTTCTAGGCCACCGATCAAGACAAAAATGCTCATAAAAAAGATCAGGGTGGCCCAGTCCACATCCCGCAGAATGTGGGTCACCGTATCGATTTTGCTTTGATGGGATAAAAGGAGTGCAAGGGCAGCCCCCATTAAAGCGACCGCAGGGGGAGACACTTTGACGACCATGCCATCGCCAATAACAAAGAAGGTCAAGACAAAGACGATGATCACACAACCCACCGCTAGGGTGCGGGGATGATTAATTTTGGGGTGGGGCAAGTGATCAAGGGAGTTGAGTTCTTTGCGCCAAATGCGGCGAAAGAGAACCGGCAGACAAAAGACAATGACGGCGATCGCCAGCACACCCCCTAAACTTAACCGCAACAGATAATCGCTAAAGCTGAGGTTGATGGCATCCCCCACAATGTAGGTTGCCGGATCGCCCACGAGGGTGAGTAACCCCGCACTATTGGAGACAATCACCATCAAGATAATCAGGGGGACAAAGTCCACCCCCACTTCAGCCGCCATGGGGGGCAACAGGGGGGCAAGGAGCATCACTGTTGTGGCATTGGGCAGTACGGCACAGATGGGGGTTGTCAGAGCCACGATCCCCAGCAGCAGGCGTTTTCCCTGACCGCGGGCAAGCAGAACCATTTGGGTGGCCAGATACTCGAACACCTTAGTGGGTTCAAAGGCTCGCACCAGAACCATGACGCCGAAAAAGAGAGCGAGAGTACCGTGACTGCGGCCAATGTAGCTAATGGCCTCCCCAAGGGTCATAATGTTGAGAAAGACAAGGAGAATCGCGCCCAAAAAGGCTGCAATGGTAATGTTGATCCACTCGGTCATGATCAGGAGGATCACGCCTAGGAAGATCGTGCCAGCAGCGAATGTATGCCAGTGTTCAATCAGCATTGGGCTTCCTAAAAGTTTCTAAGGTAACAAATTCGGTCAACCCCACGAAACCGAATCACTGGAACACTGAGCAGTTGTGAAAAACAGCCAGTCTCCAACTGAATGCCGACGAAGTTAGCTGACGGGCTAGGATTCAGTGGTATCCTTTCTCGGTGGAGAATGCGCCCCTGATTCGTTGGTTCCTCCGCTCCAAGCTGCCAAGGCTTAGATTAGGCACAAAAAGATAAATTGCTACTCAACGTAGCATAGGCCTCTTGGGGGATTCAAGAGAAGTTCTTCTATGACGTGAATAGAAAATCTTAATGAAGGCTTTCCCGGACTATTGCTCCTTGGTTAAATGTGTCAAAATGTTTCCTGTGTCAATTGAATAGCGGCCTACCCTTGCAAACTCCTACGGCGATCGCCCTTGGCAATTTTGACGGTGTCCATCGCGGGCACCAGGAGGTTATCCGTACGCTTGTTGAAGCAGCGCCTCCCGACTGTTACCGATCAGTGATTACGTTTTCGCCCCATCCGCAGGCATTTTTTACGGGAGAAGAGCGCCTGCTGCTGACCCCAGAGGCGGAAAAACGTGCCCTTTTGAACCACTATGGCATTGAGCAGGTGATTGTCCTGCCCTTTACCCATGCTCTTGCCCAACTGTCGCCCTTGGAGTTTGTTGAGCAGATTTTGGTACAGCAGTTGCAGGCCAAGGTATTGAGTGTGGGTTTTAATTTTGGCTTTGGCCGTGGGCGATCGGGGACAGCGGCGGATTTGCGCACCCTCTGTGCTGCCTTTGGTATTCCAGTGCATATTGTGCCCCCCTATTGTCGGGGGAGCGATCGCGTCAGTAGCTCAGCAGTAAGGGCCGCCCTCGCCGAGGGAGATGTGGGCTTGGCACGGGAGCTTTTGGGACGCCCCTACCAATTGACCGGCACCGTGATTCAAGGGGAACAGTTGGGACGGCAGTTGGGATTTCCCACCGCCAATCTAGCCCTCCCCCCAGACAAATTATTGCCTCGCCACGGCGTTTATGCTTGCCGCGTTACGGGGGCAGCGTTCGCCACTGAGCAATTGGGGGTGGTGAATATTGGGATGCGACCGACGGTGACGGGTCGGCAAGTGACCACAGAGGTGCATCTATTCAACTGGCAGGGGAATCTTTACAATCAAGAGATCACACTTCATTTAGAGGCCTTTATTCGCCCAGAGGTACGGTTTCCCAGTTTGGCTGCCCTACAGGCGCAAATTGCTGCCGATTGCCAAGTAGCGGCTGATCTTCTTGAACGAGTGGTCTCCTATGCGTGAACCCCTACAGCGACTGATCAATAACCTTGGACAGGTCATGGTGGGCAAAAAAGCTGCCATTGAACTCATGCTAGTGGGGTTGCTGGCGGGGGGACACGTTTTGCTGGAGGATGTACCGGGGGTGGGAAAAACCCTCTTGGCCAAAGCCTTGGCGCGATCGCTGGCGGGTACCTTTCAGCGCATCCAAGCCACACCCGATCTCCTGCCCACGGATTTATCGGGCACCAATATCTGGAATCCCAAAACAGCGGAGTTTGAGTTTCGCCCAGGTCCTGTCTTCTGCAATATCCTGCTGGCGGATGAAATTAACCGCGCCACACCCCGCACCCAATCGGCACTCCTAGAGGTCATGGAGGAGTACCAAGTCACCATTGATGGCGTCACCTACCCCCTGCCCCAGCCCTTTTTTGTCATTGCCACCCAGAACCCCGTGGAATACCAAGGCACCTTTCCGCTGCCCGAAGCCCAGTTGGATCGCTTTGCCCTGTGTTTTAGCTTGGGCTACCCCACCGAGGAAGAGGAACTACAAATGCTGCAACGGGTGCAGGGGGGCTTAGATGTCAATCAACTGGAACCGTGCCTCAGCTTGGCGGAGATCCAACAGTTGCGGCAGCAGGTGCTACAGGTGCGGGTAGATTCAGTGTTGCAAAAGTACATTCTTGCCCTTGTGCGGGCGAGCCGCGAGAGCGATCGCATGACCTTGGGGGTGAGTCCTCGCGGTACCGCGATGCTCCAGCGCACAGCTCAGGCCTTGGCCTTTCTCAATGGCCGTGACTATGTCCTCCCCGATGATGTCAAGCAATTGGCGCCCCATGTTCTAGCTCATCGTCTGATTACAGCAGCAGGGCGCTCAGGGCGGGCCTGTGTGGCAGAATTGTTGGAAACGGTAGCCGTTCCCTAGGGAGAGTTGGCGCGACTGTTCTCTATGAACATTTCTGCGATCGCCAACCTGTCATTGTAGTGTTAAGTCTTTTTAACATCGCGATCGCCCTCGCAACCGTCGAAGGATTTAGGCATTGATGACAACGATACTCATGACACAAGCCCTCCAACGGCAGGGAGAAATTTGGCACAACATCCTCAGCAGTCAAAACCTTACGGTCATCTGGGAAAACCTTGATGCTGACATCCTTGCTGTGCTAGAGGGCATGGAGACGGCTGGCCTAGCGTTGCCCCAATTGCTGCTGTTAGATATGGGCATGATGGGCAGCGCCGCCGTCGCTATCGTGGCTCAAGTTATTAAACTCCCCAGGCTGGATTCGAACCAGCGACCAATCGGTTAACAGCCGACCGCTCTACCGCTGAGCTACTGAGGAATATTGACGATTTTTTAATGTAGCGTAGTTCACCGCTCTTGGCAAGTCTCAACCGGACTGAAGTTTTGGCCAGCGCTGCCGCAGTTCATTCACTACGCGATCCAAGGCAACGGCATGGGAGGCCTTAAAGAGGAGGCGATCGCCCGGCTGTAAATGCTGCAGCAAATAGGCCACCAATTCTTCATGGGAAGCAAATTGCTGACTGGGAACGCGCCCTGCCCCCCGCGCAAGAGCTGCTCCCTCATCGCCCTTATCGAGAATTAAAAGGCCATCGAGGTCTAATTGGGCAACCGTGGCTCCCACCTGCTCATGGAAGGCAACCGCAAAGTCCCCCAGTTCCCGCATGGGGCCAAGAACTGCCAGATGCCGCTGACCGGGGAGCGATCGCAACAGGTGCAAGGCGGCGACCATCGATTCCAAGCCTGCATTGTAGGTTTCATCGAGTAGCCAAATATCGGGTTCGAGGTGATAGCGACCGCCCCGACCACTGGGCAATTCTAACGTCAACTGTCGGGGCAGGCGATCGCTCTTTAAGTCCAAGGCTTGCAGCACCCCAAGGGCAGCCAGAAAGTTCAAGGCATGGTGTGCCCCCGCAAGGGGAACGGTGTAGGTGCGTCCAGCCACGTGGAGGGTTTGGGGCGGTTGATAGATTCCCCGTAGGGTGCCCCCCTCAAGGCCATAGGTAATTGTGGGCCCTGACCAGACCTGCGCCGCTGTCGGCAAAAGTAGGGGACTATCGGCATTGAGCACGGCTGTTCCCCCTTGGGGCATTTCGGCAAGCAGTTCGCATTTGGCTTGGGCAATGGCTTCGCGGGAACCGAGGCGGCCAATATGGGCAGTACCAACATTGGTAATCACGGCAACATCCGGTTGGGCAATCTGGCTCAAAAGGGCAATTTCACCGCGCGCCCGCATCCCCATTTCAATCACGGCAAATTGGTGGTGGGGTTCCAGTTGTAAAAGGGTTTTGGGCACGCCAATCTCGTTATTGAAGTTGGCTTCGGTTTTGAGGACGGCGCCATAGTGACTCAGAACAGCGGCAATCATTTCCTTGGTGGTGGTTTTGCCCACGGAGCCAGTGACGGCAATGACTTTGGCTGGACATTGCTGCCGCCACCACTGTCCCAAGCGTTGATAGGCACTCAGGGTATTGGCTACCTGAAGTTGCGGCAGAGCAGAAGACACCGGCACCTCGACAATTAGGGCGATCGCGCCGGCGGCGGCGGCCAGATCGACAAATTGATGGCCATCAAAGGTTTCCCCCCGCAGAGCAACAAAGAGATTGCCAGTTGCGATTTGGCGGGAGTCAGTGGAAATGCCTGTGATTGGCAGATCTGGATGAGTTGTATCTAACCCCAAAGCTTGGGCGATCGCCCCGAGAGTGGTGTTCACGATTTTGCCCCGCCAATGTGGCTACACTTCAAGTAAGGTTGCAGCACCGCTGGTACCCGCACCGTCCCATCGGGTTGTTGGTAGTTTTCGAGAATGGCTGCCATGGTTCGTCCAACGGCTAGGCCAGAGCCATTGAGGGTGTGGACAAACTGTGTCCCTTTTTGCTTGGCAGCTTTGAAGCGAATCTTGGCACGCCGCGCTTGGAAATCGCCAAAGTTCGAGCAACTGGAAATTTCGCGGTAACAGCCGGCAGCGGGCAGCCACACCTCTAAGTCGTAGCACTTCATGGCGCCAAAGCCCAAATCGCCAGTACACAGTTCAATCACTCGATAGGGCAACTTCAGGGCTTGGAGAATATACTCGGCATCGGCCACAAGGGCTTCATGTTCAGCGGCAGAGGTTTCCGGGTGAACAAACTTGACCAACTCCACTTTGTTGAATTGGTGTAGGCGAATCAGGCCACGTGTATCTTTGCCATAGCTCCCCGCTTCACGGCGAAAACAGGGGGTGTAGGCACAGTGGTAAATGGGCAATTGATCGGCAGCTAAAATTTCATCGCGGTAGAGATTCGTCACCGGCACTTCCGCTGTCGGAATCAGCCAGAGATCATCATCGGCACAGCGAAAACTTTCCTCGGCAAATTTGGGTAACTGCCCCGTTCCCGTCAGTGAGGCACTATTGACCAACAAGGGCGGCAAGACCTCCACATAGCCGCGATCGCGGTGCGTATCAAGCATGAATTGGATCAAGGCTCGCTCAAGGGCAGCCCCCATGCCCAAGAGGGTAACAAAGCGACTCTGCGCTACTTTCACCGATCGCTCCACATCCCAGAGTCCCAATTGAGTCGCAATGTCCCAGTGGGGCTGACAAGGCTGGCTCGGTTTATACTCCTCACCCCAGCGGCGTACCTCAACGTTTTCGGTTTCATCGCGGCCAATGGGGGTGGTCTCACTGGGGGGGTTGGGAATCGTTAGCAGCAGGCGTTCCAATTCTTCCTTAAGTTGCCGTTCTTGGGGTTCAAGATCACTGAGTTGCTGCTTGAGATCGTTGGCCTCGGCCTTGAGGGCTTGAATTTCGGGGTCAGTGGCGGCAACGCCGGACTTGATCTTTTTGCCAACGAGGGCACCAATTTCGTTACTGCGGGCTTGGAGGTGCGATCGCTGTTGTTCCAGCTGACGCTGTTGCGCATCCAACTCTAAAATGCGGTCAAGGTCAAAGTCACCGCCGCGCCGCCGCAGGCGATCGCCAAAGGCTTGGGGATTTTCTCGCAGTTGTTTGAGATCAATCACAGGTGAACGAAAACCAGTGCAAACCGCATTGATCCTATCACCAAGGGAGCAGATTGGCTCTAGGGGGCTGTCTTGCTGTGGTTTGCCATCGACACCGCTAAATTCCTCTATCAACCGTCGAGATTTTGATCAGGAGTGGCGTCAACAAGGGGTCGCCGTCCTCTAAAATGAGGGATGTATTAAGCGGTGTTAGCAATATGAGTGTCATTAGTCAGGTTCTTCTTAAAGCGGACGATGAATTGCGCTACCCCACCACGGGCGAACTCCAGACGATTAGTGACTTTTTCCAAACGGGTGAGCAACGCCTCCGCATTGCCACGACACTGGCCGAAAATGAGAAACGCATTGTTGAGCAAGCCAGCAAACAACTGTGGCAGAAGCGGCCTGACTTCATCTCACCGGGGGGCAATGCCTACGGCCAGAAACAGCGTGCCCTCTGTCTGCGTGACTATGGCTGGTACATGCGCCTGATTACCTATGGCATCCTCGCGGGTGACAAAGACCCCATTGAGCGCACGGGTATTATTGGGGTGCGGGAAATGTACAACTCCCTTGGTGTGCCGATGACAGGGATGGCAGAAGCCATTCGTTGCCTCAAGGACGCCTCCTTGGCACTGCTCAGCACTGAAGATGCTGAAGTGGCGGCACCCTACTTTGACTACATTATTCAAGAAATGTCTTAGGGAGACTGACGGCAGCCAATTTTGCATTCAAGGGGAACATAACCCATGACATCTCCCCTTGAAATTGTGGTTGTCAGCAATGGCCCCGGTGAACTGGCCACTTGGGTGTATCCCTTTGTAACAACGCTGCGGCAACAGGTCAGAGAGGGGCTGCGGGTTTCAGTGGTCATTGTTCCCTGTCCCCATGCCAGTGGTCAAGAAGCGGAGATTGCGCGCCGCTATGCGGGGGTGGATCGGGTGCTGCCCGCGGCAGAGTTCTGGCACCTCCTGCGCACAAAGACCACCCGTAGTAATTGGGATTGGTTTGCCCAAGGGGTTGTGGTCTTCTTGGGGGGCGATCAACTCTTTGCGGTGCTGTTGGCCAAGCGTCTGGGCTATCGTTGTGTGCTCTACTGTGAGTGGCAGGCACGCTGGCAAGGGTGGGTGGATGGCATTGGGTTGCGGCGTCCTCTCCCCGTGGGCAAAACAAGAGCTAAGGTGGCGGTGGTGGGGGATCTGATGACCGATGTGCAAGCCCTTGCCCTCGATTCTCTGCCTGATGTGCGCCAACAGTTAGGCGTTGCTGCAGATGCTCCCCTTGTGGGTCTGATGGTGGGTTCCAAGCCCAATAAGCTCAAGCTGGGGGTGCCCCTTTCGCTGGCGATCGCCGACCATTTAGCTGCTGCTCATCCCCCGATTCAGTGTGTGATTCCAGTGGCACCCACCCTGACGCTCAAGACCCTCAGTTGCTACGCCGATCCCCGCTTTAACCCCGAACTCAAGCACGTTGAGGGCACGACGGCGACACTCATCCAACCCAGTGAGGGGCTACCCTATCTGGAGACGCCGAGGGGTACGAAGGTCTATCTCTGGCAGCAGTTACCCAACTATCCCCTGCTGCGGCAGGTTGCCCTCTGTGTGACGACCGTTGGCGCCAATACCGCTGAACTGGCCGCCTTGAATGTGCCGATGATTGTTCTTTTGCCGGCCCAACAACTGCGGGTACAGCGGGCACACCCTTGGGATGGGTTAGCCGGGTTGCTGGTGGGCTTGCCAGCGATCGGGCGACAGTGGACGGCATTGGTGTTTTGGGCACTGGTGGCCAAGGGATTGGGCTGGCGGCGATTTTGGCAGTTGTGGCGATCGCCAGAGATGGATTGGGACTTAGTGAAACAGGGTCTCGGCTACAAGGCGTGGCCGAATATCTGGGCAGGCAGAGAAATTGTACCAGAACTGGTGGGTCCGATTGAGCCGGCGGTGGTTGCTGATCAGATTAAGTCTCTATTGAGCCATCCTCAGAAATTGCATCAGATGCGGCAGGATTTGCGGCAGCAGGTGGGGGCGGCGGGGGCAGCGGCAAAATTGGTGGATTTGACCCTGCAGGTGGCGGGCTGGGCTGCCAGCGATCGAGAATGTCCTTGAGCACAATTTCTGTAAACCAAATTTGACCCACAATCACCAGAGGCAGTGCCAGCAGTAAGCCCAGAAAGCCAAAGAAAATGGCAAAAATAATTTGTGAAACCAGCGTCACAGCGGGCAGTAGAGCCACCTGTTTGGCCATGACGACAGGCACCAGCAGGTATTGCTCCAACTGTTGAATCACAATGTAGGCAATGAGAACGGCCACCGCCCGCCACGGATTGTCAATAAAAGCAATGATCATCGGCGGAATCACACTCAGGGCAGGGCCAATATTGGGAATCGCCTCCAGCAGACCGGCCAAGAAAGCATTGGCCAAGACCAACCGCACCCCCAGTAGCGCAAGAGCAATGCCACTGACCACACCAATGGCCAGCATATTCAAGCCTGTGCCCGCCAGCCATGCCAAGAGCGCCTGTTCACTTTCGGTGAGAATCGTGTCAATGCGAGACCGATAAAACGCTGGAAAGAGGCGAATGAATCCCCGACGGTAGGACTGAGGATCAATCACTAGCATCACCGTCAGCACCAAGACCAACAGCGTATTTAGTAAGACCGCCAGTGTATTGGAAAAGAGGGCAAGGAAGTTATTAAAGATTTGCTCAAGGAATGGCTCTAACTGGGTAATCAGCCGATTAATGACAGGGGTATCATCAAAGCCGCTACTTGGCAAAAGGTAAGCCATCTCATCCAGCCATGCTTCCACCCGTCCTAACCCCTTGGGAATCAATACACCCAGTTGCTGCGCTTCCTGCAAAAAGGGGGGAATGATCATCCAAAAGAAACCAAAGATGATCAGGAAAGTCAAGCTAATACTGATGGCGATCGCCCGGCCTCGTTGTAGTCCCCAGCTCTGGAGTCGCAGTTGCAGCCAGTTGAGTGCCGTTGCCAAGACCACTGCCAAAAAGACCAAGAGTAACACTTGGCGAATTTCCCAGAGGATGTAGAGACACACCCCCAGTACCAGCAAGCCAATCCACTGACCAAACGTCACTACTTTGCGTCCAATTCGTGCCTCAACCCCCTATTAGAGCAGGTTTTGGGACTCTACCATCCCAACCAAAGGAATTGCGAGGTGCTAAATGACAAAGACCGTATTGTTGTCCCGCAGCTGGGGATACTCCGCTGGTGCTCTGTGGTTAAACTGGGCAAAGTAGGCGGCCAAGGGTTCAGGTAGGGTCGGTAGTGTGACTTGGGTATCTCCTTGGGCAATTTCTGGCCAGAGGGACGATAGGGCTTGGGCGAGGGGCTGGGCCTCAGTTTCCGATAAATTAAAGGGCGGTAAGGTGAGAAAGCGCACCATAAACCCCGCACCCCGCTGCAGCATCCATTGGCGGGAGAGATCACTCAAGGTGGGATAGGTCTTCAGAGATTCAATGCGGTAGGATTCCACATCCACTTGCCAGCCCCCTTGGGGATGTTGCTGCAAAATGAGCCGGCGATAGGGATGGGGATAGCTGACGAGGGAACCCGTCGTTAGATCAAACAGCCCCTGCTCATAGGCAATGTCTTGGACATGGAGATGTCCGGTTAAGACCAAGGCCACCCCCGCCGATCGCAGGAGGTTGAGGAGTTCCACCCGATTCTCCAAGAGGTAGCGCTGCCCCATTGGACTTTGGCTCTGTTGTGGCCAATGCTCAAGGACATTGTGGTGAATCATTACAAGGCGCAGTCCGGCAAAAGGTTTTGCCAATAGAGCCGCCAACCATGCCAGTTGTCCTTGATCGACTGCCCCCATCTGCTGACCTGTCGGGCTAAATTGGTTGGAATTCAGGGCAATCAGTTGTAGGTTGTCTGCAAGCAGGGTTTGATAGTAATGCTTGGCGCCCTTGCCATAGCCCGCATGGGGATACCACTGGGGAAAGTCAGCCCAACCAATACGCTTGTGATCTCCTAGCGGCAGAGGCACATCGTGATTCCCCGGAATCACATAGCAGGGAATGGGCAGGGTTTGCAGATAGCGACTGAGCCAGCGGTGGTTAACGACTTCGCCATCCCGTGTCAGGTCACCGGGCATCAACAAAGCATCAATACCCAGATCAAGAAGATGAGTGACGGCTGCTTCAAAAGCAGGAATACTCACTTCATAGAGAAAAATGGGGGGATGATCCGTCGGAATCGTCTCCGGCAGAGCAATGTGGGGATCACTGATAATACCGAGCCGCACCGCCATCGCTATTTCCTAGTGGCGGAAGTGTCGCCGGTTGGTAAAGACCATGGCAATTCCCGCTTCATTGGCTGCTTGGATAGACTCATTATCCCGCAAACTGCCCCCCGGTTGAATAATCGCCGCAATACCAGCAAGGGCAGCGGCTTGCACAGAATCGGCAAAGGGGAAAAAGCCATCACTGGCCAGTACAGCGCCGCGGGCAGCCTCACCGGCCTCCCTGAGGGCAATGTGTACAGCACCCACCCGATTCATTTGACCGGCGCCAATGCCGCGGGTTTGGCGATCGCGACTGACCACAATGGCATTGGACTTAACGTGTTTCACCACTTTCCAAGCAAAGATCAGTTCTGCCATCAACTCTGGACTGGGTGCGGTGGCGGTGACCACTTGCCACGCCTCTGGATCAATGGGGACGGGGTGAATATCTTGGACAAGAAAGCCGCCAGCAATGGTTTGAATCGCCGTCGTGGGAGCCGTCTGCAACTCAGGTAAGGTGAGAACCCGCATCTTGGGTTTGGTTTTCAGGATCGGTAGCGCTGCTTCCTCACAGGCGGGAGCCACCACACACTCTAAAAAGGTACGGGTTAAGGCTTCAGCGGTGGCCACATCCAAGGGGCGATTCAGGGCAACAATGCCGCCAAAGGCAGAAACACTGTCGGCTGCAAAGGCACGTTCGTAGGCTTCCACAAGGGTTTTGCCCTCAGCCACGCCACAGGGATTGGTGTGTTTAATAATGACGGCAGCGGGGGCACCCTCCCCTAAAAATTCACTGATCACTGCCCGTGCCGCTTCTAGATCTAGCAGGTTGTTGTAGCTAAGTTCTTTGCCCTGAAGCAGGTCGGCGGCTGCCCAACCACTGGGGTGTGCCCCACTGATGTACCAAGCAGCCCGTTGATGGGGATTTTCGCCATAGCGCAGGACTTGTTTTTGCTGCCCCGTCAGGTGGAAGACCGGCGGCAGAATTTCTGGTTCAGTACCAGGGGACGTGATTTCTTGGAGATACTCCGCGATCGCCTGATCGTAACTGGCCGTCAGCGCAAACGCCCGCTGGGCACAGGCAAGGCGAAAAGCAGGTTGAGCTTCCCCGTGTAATCGTAATTCCTGAAGGTAAGTTTCATACTGGCTGGGATCCACCAATACTGTCACATGGGCATGGTTTTTGGCAGCAGCGCGAATCAGCGTCGGCCCACCAATATCAATTTGCTCGATCGCCTCGGCAAGGGTCACGTTGGGCTGGGCAATTGTTTCGGCAAAGGGATAGAGATTGACAACCACCAGATCAATCGGATGAATCCCTTGGGCTTGCAGATCAGCCGCGTCTTCGGGGCGATCGCGCCGTGCCAAAATACCGCCGTGAATTTTGGGATGCAGGGTCTTGACCCGCCCACCAAGGATTTCCGGTGCCCCTGTGTACTCCGAGACCGTTGTCACGGGAATCCCCGCTGCCTGTAAGGTCTTTGCGGTGCCACCACTACTCAGGAGCGTAAAGCCAAACTCCTGCACCAAGGCCGTAGCCAACGCCACCAGTCCCTGCTTATTGCTGGTGCTGAGTAAGGCCATTCGCCCCATGCCTGCAATCCTCCTAGGCGACTAAGAACACCTATTTTAGCGGTTTTAGCGGAACATACTGCTCACAGAGCTATCTTCATGGATGCGCCAAATGGTTTCGCCGAGAATACTCGCCACCGACAGCACCGTGAGTTGGGGAAAGCGTTGCGTCTCCGGTACAGGAATCGTGTTGGTGACAATCACCTCTTCAAAATCGCCTCCTTGGAGTCGCTCGATCGCTGGCGGTGAAAAAACCGCATGGGTGGCACAGGCATAGACTTCCTTGGCACCTTCCCGCCGCAGTAACCGTGCTCCTTCTAAAATCGTGCCGGCTGTATCAATCATGTCATCCACGAGCACCGCTGTCTTGCCCTTAACATCCCCCACCACGTTCATCACTTCAGCCACATTGTGGGCTTGGCGTCGTTTATCAATAATGGCTAGGGGCGCATCATCAAGCTTATTGGCAAAGGCACGGGCACGAGCCACCCCACCCACGTCGGGGGACACCACCACAATATCCTCAAGATTTTTGCTGCGCAGGTAGTCAAGGAGCACGGGTGAACCATAGACATGATCCACGGGAATGTCAAAATAGCCTTGAATTTGCGCTGAGTGCAGATCCATGGCCAGAACGCGACTCGCTCCCGCTTGAGTAATCAGGTTGGCTACTAGTTTAGCGGTAATGGACTCGCGGCCAGCGGTCTTGCGATCGGCACGGGCATAGCCATAGTAGGGAATCACCGCAGTCACTTGGCGGGCTGAAGCGCGGCGGCAGGCATCCACCATGATCAGCAGTTCCATCAGGTGGTCATTGACGGGTCGGCAACAGGGCTGGATCAGATAGACATCACAACCGCGAATGGATTCTTGAATCTGCACATACAGCTCGCCATCAGCAAATCGCTTGCGCACCATTGGGCCGAGATCAATACCGAGGTAGCGGGCAATTTCCTGAGCAAGGGCAGTGTTGGCAGAACCCGAAAACAGCTTTAGACGACTATGATCAGAAATGTGAGAGGGGGTAGTCGTGGGCAATGGCGCAGTGTGAATCACAGCATCTCCCCAAGATGGCGTGCATTTTGATTTTGATCTTATCATTTCCAATTTTGGGAGCCACTACCCTAGGATTGAATTTATAGAAAGATGAATTTTGAGGTCATCACCTTTGCCAATGGCGCGATCGCAACTCCCACGATTGGGGGATGTTTTTTTGTCACCGATAGGAGTCGCTTGGTTATTCCTTTTACCTGCACTTTTGTTTCTGACAATTTTTGTTTTTTTGCCGATTTTGTACCTTGTCTATCTTAGTTTTACGACGGGGAGTTTTAGTCAAGAAGGGGTGCGTTGGGTTGGCCTGCAAAATTATCAGCAATTGCTCCTGAGTCCAGACTTTTGGCAGGTGATTGGCAATACCGTTTATTTCACAGGGGCAACGGTGCTCCCCACGATTGTGCTGCCCTTACTCTTGGCGGTGGGTCTCAACCAAGGGATCAGGGGACGGGATCTGCTGCGCACGGCCTACTTTTTGCCAACAATGACCTCGATTGTGGCGGTGGGTTTAGGGTTTCGTTGGCTGTTTCAAACCGATGGCCCCGTGAATCAACTGGTGCAAACCTTGGGGGGACAACCGATTGCTTGGCTGAGTGATCCCGCTTGGGCAATGCCAGTGCTAATTTTGCTCAGTAGCTGGAAGCAGTTGGGGTTTAATTTAGTGGTCTTTTTGGCGGGGTTGCAAACCATTCCTCGCGATCGCTATGAAGCGGCACTTCTCGATGGTGCCAATGCTTGGCAACAGTTTCGCTACATTACGCTGCCGGGGTTGCGACCCACCTTAATTTTGGTGTTTGTCACAACAACGATTTTCACATTGCGCAGTTTTGAACAGGTCTATGTGGTGACCGGTGGCGGCCCCTTAGATACAACAAACCTGCTGGTATTTTATATTTACCAACAGGCGTTTGCGTTATTTGACTTTGGCTATGCCGCTGCCGCAGCAACGGTTCTTTTGGGAGTCACCCTAGGACTGATCTGGCTACAATTGCGTACGCGCCAAGACCCCAATCTTTAGAGAGAGGAGCCAAGACCAGCGTAAGCACCGTAGAAGAACAGCCCGACAATCACAATGACCCCCATGCCAGCCACCGTGGCCACAACCCATAGGGGAATGCGTCCGCCTTCAGACAACATGATCAATTCCTCCTAAGCAGATTCAGTTATAGAGAAGAAATTTAGTTAAAGAAGTAGCTTGAAAAGAGCAACGCAAGGACGAAGATCAGCAACAACCCTAGGTACAGGGATGTGCGATTCAGTTCGACCGGCTGACGATTGGGATTCGGTTCCATGGCTGCACCTTCCTAACGTTGGATAAACTGCATAGCCGCGATCGCCCCGAGGAAGAAAATCGTGGGCACAGCAAGCGTGTGAACGGCCAACCAGCGGACCGTAAAAATCGGGTAAGAAACGGGTTCTTGATTGGGGGTATTACTGGTCATGGCAATCCTACTTCACCTGTTCTAAGAAGGTTTCAACTTGTTGTTTAGCTTGAAAGCGATCGGTCACCAGAGGAATCGACCGCTGTTCCTGAGCATAGTAGCTATCGGGGCGTGGTGTGCCAAACACATCATAGGCCAAACCGGTGCTGACAAAGAGCCAGCCAGCAATGAACAACGCCGGAATGGTGATGCTATGAATCACCCAATAACGGACACTGGTAATAATGTCGGAAAATGGTCGTTCTCCTGTCGTTCCAGCCACGTTGCGATGCCTCCAAAGTGTCTAATGTTAAAAAAAGGAAACGGTACTATCTATCATACAGCCTTTTTTCACAACGATTGAGCCGCATAAATAAGAACTGCAAGCCCCCTCTACAGCGCTAAAACTTGGGTCTATAGGCCTAAAGTCCAGCCTTGGCCAAATCGGTGAGCACCTCTGCAGCACTCTGGTAGCGATCGCGAAAGTTATACTTGATCATTTTATTGATAATGGCAACAAACTGCGGCGAAAGATGCTGTCCCGGCTGCCAAATCATATCACCCGTGTTGCGATCAGAGGGCAAATCCATCGGGGCGAGTCCCGTCAGACCTTCAACAATAACCATACCCAAAGAGTAAATATCACTGGCAATCACCGGTCGTCCTGCCATTTGCTCGCTAGGGGCATACCCACGGGTACCAATGGAGATCGTATATTTGCCGTGCTGGAGCAACTCCTCGGGCTGGACATGGCGTACCGCCCCAAAGTCAATCAAAAACAGTTGTTGATCACTGCGGCGGCGCATGATATTGGCAGGCTTAATGTCGCGATGCACCACCCCAAACTGATGCACATACTGCAAAATTTCCAGAATGCTCTTGAGAATGGTGAGGGCTTCGGCTTGGGAGAGGGTAATTTTCTTTTCAAACTCCTCCTTGAGGGATTCCCCATCCACATACTCTTGGGTGAGATAGAAATATCCCCCCTCTTCAAAGTAAGCCAGTAATCGAGGGATACGCTCATGTTGACCCAATTGGGCTAAGGTTTCTGCTTCCCGCTGAAAGAGGCGACGGGCAATGGCCAAAAAACGTTCATCCTTACGGGAGGGCACCAACTGCTTGACCACGCAGATCGGATGATCTGGCAGATGTAAATCCGCAGCCAAGAACGTGCGCCCAAATCCCCCTTCGCCGAGTTGACTGAGGACACGGTAGCGTCCCCCCACAGTTTGTGGTAAGGGTTCACTGGCTTTTTCGCTGATGTCAGAAATGACGGTGGTTTTGGGTTGGGTGCCGCTCGGTGTTTGCGTCTCTGTCGTTGGGGGGGGCGGCGAGGGGACTGTCGTGGTGGGAATCACCTCTGGCCGCTGGGTGGGATCCACAGGCGCCGCGGTTAAGGGGTCAGGGTTGGATGGCTGGGTTGCTGGTAGGTCTCCCTTGGGGGTGGCTGGGATTGACAATTGGGTTTCGGGCAAATCTGCGCTGGTTGTAAATTGGGTGGGTGGAGTTGAGGTGATGTCCGGTGCCGTCTTAGGAATGGATAGTTGCGTTTCAGGCAAGTCCACACTGGTTGCAAATTGGGTTGAGGGCGTCGAGGTCGGTTCTGGGGTCGTTAGTGGCTCAGGTAGGGTGAGTTGCGTTTCGGGTAAATCAACAGTAGGGATGCTAGGGGTCTCTGGCATCGTTGTTAAGGCTTCGGGAACCGTCAGTTGGGTTTCTGGTAAATCAGGGCGCAGTGTCGAGGGGATCTCTGAGGGAACTGTTGGCTGCGGGGTAGGAACCACCCTCTGGGTTTCAGGAAGATCAATATGGGTAGGTTCAGGAGCAGTTGTGGGAGTTTCTGGCAATTCGGTGGCGGCAGTGGCAGCGTCCTCAGGGTGAACCACTAAGAAGGTTTCCCTCTCAGTGATGGATTGTGGTGGTGTCTCGCGGATCTCTGTGGGGGGAATTTGATCAACGACGGAGGTGAGGAGGGTAGGTGCGGTGTGGGGTTGATCTCTAGGGGGTGGGGTAGGTTCGATGGGGGTAAAGGAAATTGCTGTTTCCGGTTGCAGCACCGTTGCATTGGCATCCGTCTCTAGGCGAGAGACTTCTGTTGGCGAGGTTTCGGGGATTTCCAGAATGGGGGCTGATTCAGGTGTGGTTGATTGACTGATGCCTTCAGTCATAAACTCCAAGGGAGTTGCTGAGCGGCCACTGGGAACAGCCGTCGGTGTAGAGGGGGTAGGGGTGGATTCTGCAGGACTGAAGGCACGATAGCCCAGCATCAAAACCGCCGCACTGCCAAAGCCAACCAGAGGTGCCACCAGCGGAATCCAACTCCCCTGTAAAAAGAGGAGGAATGTCAGGCCACTGAGACCCAGTCCCCCAGCAACCAGCAGCGGCACAATCACCCAGCGCTGTCCCTTGGCGATGATCAGGGCACCAAGGCCAGACCAAGCCAGAATCCAAAGGGCGATCGCCCCCTGCGGCCATGTACCCATAGGAGAACGGTTATCGAGAGCCGCTGCTAGCAAATCTTCAAGGATCGCTGCTTGAACCACAACACCGGGGGTCAGGCGGTTGGTTTGCCCCGGCAGTGTCATTGGAATCAAAAACTTATCGTTACTACTACTGCCAGTGAGGCCAATGAGGACGGCGCGATCGCGCACCTTAGAGGGCAAGACTTGCCCCTTGAGCACCTCGCTCAGGGTCACGGTTTCATAGGGCTGGGTTGGGCGGGCGTAGTTGATCAGGATTTGAAACCCGGCTGCATCTAAGTGGCTGTAGCCTCCCCAGTTACTGGTTAAGGCTTGAAAGCGAGCCGTTCCCAAGTCAAGGCGGTTCTGCGTTACTGCTTGGGGATTCACCCCTAAAAAAAGACGCGCCAAAGCTAAAGCGAAAGATTGAGGGGTAGAGCAGCGATCGCTGGCTTCGGGTTGAGTTGCCAAAATCGCCCGCCGCACCACACCATCCTCATCAATGGGAATGTCTGCAAATCCCACCTGATCATTGAGCAGTCCAGCGGGTGGGGCAATTCCGGGATCTGTTTCGCCCCCCACTTTACAGACAATAACGGTGTTGGGCTGGGTCATCATCACCCGTCCGAGGGAGGGCAGCACATCGCTTGGCAGCTTGAAGCGATCGGGCACCGGAAAATCGCGAAAAATGTCAATGCCAATGACCTTGGGTTGGTGCTCCTGCAATTCATTGACAGCTTGAATGAGCACCTCGTCGGGAATGGGGTACTGCTTGAGGGTTTGAATATCAGCCTCGGTAATTTCAACAATCAGCAGTCGCTGGGACGTGGCCGGTGTCGATCGCCAGCGCAGCCATTGGTCATAGGCTCTTAATTCCAACGGTTCGAGCAAGCCCCCCACTCGCAGCGCAAGGACACCCACCGTGGCGATCGCCGTGGCAATGGCCGCCGGTAGAGCGCGTTTAAGATAATCAGGGATGGAGACAGGGGTCATGGCACAATCTGCGGTTGTTCCACTGACGCTGAAGGATTCTAGAAGGATTCTAAAAGGAGTTTCGCTTCTATCCTGACCTACACCACGGGCGATCGGCAAATTTACGAGGACAACTTTTAACATCCTGCCCACGCTAGAGGGCAACATGATCCCCCTAGGTGGCGGAAGGTGAAACGACTATAATCATTGAGGTGATTGCTGAGCACAACAAGCGCTATGACGGAAACCCCCGATTCAACGACGACTTCAACATCCACGGAAACCACTACTGCAGCCGCACGGCAACTGCTGGGCATGAAGGGTGCCAAAAGCGGCGAGACCAATATCTGGAAAATTCGCCTGCAACTAATGAAGCCGATTACATGGATCCCCCTCATTTGGGGCGTGGTCTGTGGTGCAGCCTCGTCGGGGGGATTTACCTGGAGTCTGGAGGATGTGCTCAAGGCAGCGACCTGTATGCTGCTGTCGGGACCTTTGATGGCGGGCTATACGCAAACGCTCAACGATTACTACGATCGCGAGATTGATGCGATTAACGAACCCTACCGTCCCATTCCTTCAGGGGCGATTTCCCTTAACCAAGTGCGGGCGCAGATTATCTTCCTCGTTGTCGCAGGTTTGGGTCTAGCTGTTCTACTCGATCTATGGGCTGACCATCCCACGTTCCCTGTGACCAAAATTGCTTTGCTGGGAGGCTTTTTGGCGTATATTTATTCCGCACCGCCCCTGAAGCTGAAAAAGAATGGTTGGCTGGGAAATTATGCCCTCGGAGCCAGCTACATTGCTTTACCGTGGTGGGCAGGTCACGCCCTTTTTGGCGAATTGACACCGACGATTGTGATCTTGACGTTGATTTACAGTTTGGCGGGCTTGGGTATTGCCATTGTCAATGACTTCAAAAGCGTTGAGGGCGATCGCCAACTCGGCTTGGCTTCCTTGCCGGTGATGTTTGGCGTTACTACCGCCGCATGGATTTGTGTTCTGATGATTGACATTTTCCAGTTGGGGATTGCGGGCTACCTGATGGCGATTCATGCCAATCTTTATGCAGTGCTGCTGATTTTGCTGATTATTCCCCAAATCGTCTTTCAGGATATGTACTTCCTGCGGGATCCCTTGAAAAACGATGTCAAGTACCAAGCCAGTGCTCAACCCTTTCTCGTCTTAGGGATGTTAGTGGTGGGTTTAGCCCTTGGGCATACACTGGTGTAGTTGGGGGCATGACGACATCGCTGACCTTCAAGGTAGAACAGGGGGGCGATCGCCTCGATACGTTTCTTGCACAGCGGCATCCTGAACTCTCGCGATCGCGCTGGCAGCAGCTGATCCAACAGGGCTATGTGCGGATTAATGGCCAAGTGTGCGATCGCAAAAATCAGCCCCTCAGTGGTGGTGAGGTACTGCAGGTGGTGCTCCCTGAACCAGAGCCGTTGGATTTAATCCCTGAACCCCTACCCCTGAGTATTCTCTATGAGGATGATGAGTTACTGATTCTCAATAAACCCGTGGATCTAGTGGTGCATCCTGCGCCCGGTCATCACCACGGCACCTTGGTTCATGGTCTGTTAGCCCATTGCCCTGAGTTGACAGGCATTGGCGGTGTCCAGCGACCGGGGATTGTGCATCGCCTAGACAAAGACACCTCTGGGGTGATGGTTGTTGCCAAAACGGAGTTTGCCCTACACCATCTGCAACAGCAATTGAAAGCACGGCAAATGCAGCGCCATTACCTTGGTGTCGTCTATGGCCAGCCCCCGCAGGACAGTGGAACGGTAATTACGCCCATTGGTCGTCACCCGGTGGATCGCAAAAAGATGGCGGTGGTGCCTCCAGAAAAAGGCCGCACAGCAATTACCCACTGGTACGTGCAGGAGCGCTTCCGCCACTGTGCCCTTGTGGAGTTTCGCCTTGAAACCGGTCGCACCCATCAAATCCGCGTTCATGCCGCCCACTTGGGTTGGCCGCTGTTGGGGGATCCTGTCTATGGCCGCGGTGCACCGCTAAAAGTAAAACTGCCCGGCCAAGCGCTCCATGCCTATCGCTTAGCGTTGCAGCACCCCCGTACTGGCCAAGAGATCGTGGCGATCGCCCCTCTGCCAGAGCATTTAGAAAAACTACTGCGGATATTGGGCCAGAATAACACCTTGTGACCCGCCGCTTTGACCGCTTCCTGAATCGCCCTTTTCGGATGAATTGGTGCATTATCCATCATCAACAACGATCCCTAACGCCGGCAAACAGTATTGACTCAACCAACTCCCAAACCCTAACGCATTCAAGTATCCGCAAAACAGCATTGGGGCGATGAAGTCTTTCTGGTGTCTATACTGTCCTGCAACTAAACTCTCCCTTTTCTGACGCTTCCCTTCAGCCAGCAGTGGATGGTGACGCAGCTCACTTCAGTCAGCTTCTTGGCAAGGTAGTCGAGGCTGTGCGCGAGAGGATTCCCCGATCGCGTGCGCTTGTAGCGGGGGCGTTTGCTGCCTTTACCTCCCCGCACATAGAGGCTGCTAAGACGGTTGCCATTCATCGCCAGCCATTTGGCTTTGAGGAGAAGCTCGCAGCTATTGAGCACTAGGATTGCGAACGATTCGGTACGGTAGGGGAAGTCGGGCTTGTTGTAAAATGGCGGCCACCATGGCCGCAATGGCGCGATCGAGCAGTTCACGACTTTGATCTTTCATCCTGCAATGCCCTCCGCCCAGATTCTGATATCTCCCATATTCCGCGGGGCGAGTCTGCCTTCATCAATCCTTCAGTGACGAGATCTTTGCGGCACCATCGAGCCGTATCCCGCCAGCGAATGGATTTGGGATCCGAAGGGATCGGTTCAAGGTCGTATTTCGTAAGCTTGGCGCCTATTTTCTTTTCGACGAGATCCAAGACCTCGCCCACGGGTGCTTTTCCACCAAGCTCTACGAGCGCTTCCAGAATGGGCCGGCGAAAAGCGTCCTCTGGTGTGCGAAGACCCCGCAGGTGGTTTTTGACCGCGCGGCCTACTATTTTCGGGCGCTGTGGTCTCTTGGTCAGAAGAGAATCCCATTCTTTTTGCAGCGCCTTGACCTTCTCGCGGAATTCCGCCAGACGGGTCGCTTCTTCTATGGCGCGGCGAGCCGTATCGTAATTGCCTGCTTTACAGGCCTGAGCAGCTTCTTCGTTAAGCGCGTTCGCTACCTGCTCGATCTCCTCAAGGAGGATCTTAAAAGCCGTATGCACTTCGTTGCCCGTCACAGCTAGCTCCCTTTTTATTGGGATTTGCTCGACTTGCGACGGCGCAGGCGGCTTTTCTGGGCATAAGCCGGATACTTCGCGTAAATGGTTTCAAGCAAGGCGTTGTGTTCGAGATCGCCGTAGGTTTCGATAACGGCGGCGATGTCCTCTTTGAAGTCGTCGGGAAGCTCGGCAAGCATCTGCTCGGCTTTGGCGGGATCGGCGAGACGGATTCGGGTCTTTTCTTCTGCGCTTTCCCTGTCAACCACAATAAGGTTGTCCTGTTCCAACCTTTCGAGATCCGCGTACAGTTCCTTGGTGAAGGGGCCGTAGTGGTAGGGAACGAAGTGGTAGAGTCGCCTGCGGCTGGCATTTCCCTCCATCTGAACTAGGAAGACGTATTTCATCAGCGCCGTCACCAGCACCTCAGCCGCGCGGCGTGCGCGTTTGGCTCTTTCGGCGATGAGGGCTAGGATCAGGAGCTGCGGGAGGCGTTCATAAAACGCCTGTTGCGCTGCAATCCACTCCGCATTGGCCGCCTCCCATTCCGCGGTGAGTGCGCCGGTGAAGGCGCGGGAGAGGAGCGAAGAAAAAAGGCATTCGTGATCGTGTACGGCCGTCTCGCAATAGCTCCGTGTTGTTTCAGCCGCGGCCACAATATTAGAAAAATATTCCTGAAGTGCGATGGGAGGAACGAGTACAGGCTGAGACAGGTAGTCGCTCATCTGAAGATTGCGGAGGCCGGACGAAGTGGCATGAAGCTGCTGCAGGTTAATACGAGCAAAGTCGGAGCGTAGATAATGGAAAAGATATTCTGAGGTTACGACACCCTTCTTTGCTCTTAGCCTATGGACGAAGTTAGAAAAAAGGAACGGTCCATCTAAATACTTGGGCTGCCTAAAAAGCGATACTTTGCCGATGTGTTCGAGGCTACCGCTAGACCGATTCAGAAGAATGTCTCCATCATGCAAAGAGAACCGTGCGATCTTGGATGCATCCACCTTAATCAAGGCGACGTCGCTAAAATCTATTCGTCCGTCTAGAGGCATGTTTGTTGATCTTAGTACATAAACTCCTTCAGTTTTATTGGAAGCACGCTCTCCCCAGACTCCGCTATCCCAACTTTCGAGGACTTCGCGTAATTGCATCATTGGCCACCCCTTCGGATTCGTTGCGGGATCGCCGAACATCTCCATGAACAGCGCCGGCAGGATTTTGTCCACCAACTCTAGCGCCTGCTTGCGCTTCTGACGGATCTCGTCCGCCTTCTGCAGAATCTCCACGATCCGCTCCTGGACGGGGAGAGGAGGAAGGGGAACTTGGAGCTCATCAACTACCTTAGCGCGCACATGGGGAACAGTGGACCCTGCTGCAGTCTCTCGTAGCCTTGAAGAATTCACGGCGAGCCAATAAAAGAGAAAATCAGAAAGGAGTCGTCTATCTACAGGTCGCACTCGTGCCATCGTCGAAGCAACAACCCCAAATTGCCCGCGGAATATTTCGCCCGCGTTTGCCCCATCCCAAAGGATTAGCGTGTCAGCCTCATTGGCGAGAATCAGGGCATCCGTGTCACTGAGCGCGATAAGCTGGGACTCGGTTTGAGTGCGCAGAAATGAGGCCTCAAGATACGGCACCGCCGTCCCAGAACGCTTAGTGACAAATCTAACCGGCTTCTTGCCTTTAACGACCTCCGCAACTTCTCTCAATCGTCGCATAGGCCAAGCCGATCTGTTGCGCTTTTCAGTCATCGTCCGCCCTCCCATCCGAGCACGTTGTTGGCAACGTCAAGAAATTGCCGTGTTTCTGCTGGCTTGAGGTATCTGGCTTCGCCGTCCTCACAGAGCAGCCTGGTACCGGGTGACGCGCTGTAAACTGTCATCGTTGACCACAGGGTGGATTGTATTGGCGTCGGATTTCCTGTTCAATCGCAGAGCGCTCGGGTTGTTGCTTATTCGGCGTGTACAGGACTGCCACATGCAGTGTGCCCCTGCGACAGATCTGCCAGCAATCCTTGCGATCATGGTTCTCAACTCGTGTTTTAACCTGTGCCGACTCGCCTACGTCAACGATGTAATACCCATCTGCTTGTTTATCTAGGATCGCGTAGACCCCTGAGCGGTCTTGCAGGCGCCATGTTTCGCTTAAAGCGAATGGTCCTTCAAACGTCCAGCTCACAATCTGGATGCTCATGCTTCACCTCCATTGAGTTGTGTTTGTGATGCTTCGGCAAAATTACTTCCCGACACCATCGCCAGAAGCTGGCGCAGATCCTTGGTGATTTCCTCCTCCAGCTCCAGCAGGCGATTGATGAGCACCTCCGGCTTTTCGTGCTCGACGGCCCCGGCCTGGTGCGGGCAGTGGCGGCCGGCGGTCAGGTTGTAGTCGGTGGCGCGAATCTGGTCTACCGTTGCCCACCACGATTTTTCACTTTCGAACTGCTTGAGATCATCGGCTTTGAGAATGGCCCGCACGCCACCCTCTTTTTCGTGCCGCCAGGTGTAGGGCCAGAGTGAGACCATGTCCTCAAGGTCGCCGTCGGTTTCGACGAAATCGGGTAGCGGGCGGCGGGTGGCGCCGAGGTCACGCCCGTCGCTTTCCACCCGGTAGAACCACACCTTGGACGTGCGCACGTGGTCCTTGCCAAGGGGCTTGCGGAAGACCACGATGCTGGTCTTGGCTCCGCTGTAAGGGTTGAAGACGCCGTTGGGCAGGCTGATGACCGCCAGGACCTCGAACTGCTCCACAAGCTTGCGGCAGATGTTGCGCAGCATCTTCTTGGAGTCAAACAGCAAGCCTTCCTTGAGCACCACAGCGGCGCGCCCACCGGGGCGCAGGGCATTCATCATGTGCTGGATAAAGAGCGCCTCGTAGAGCTTGATGTGATATTCGAACTGCGCCAGCCGCTCCTGCTTAGTTGGACCAAACGGGGGATTGGCGAGGATCACGTCGTACTTGTTCTTGTGCACATCCTGCGCCTTGTTGGAAAGGCTGTCGTCGTTCTGAAGCTGGCTCGAGCCGTCTTTGTGCAGGATCATGTTCATGAGGGCGAGCTTGAAGACGAGCGGGACGTGCTCCACGCCGATGAGGTGCTTTTCCTTCAAGGCGCGCAGCAGCCGTTCCTTTTCGGTAGCGGGAATGTTTTTGCGGTGGATTTTGCTTTTGACCCACTCAAAAGCCCGCACGATGAAGCCACCAGTGCCGCAGGCAGGGTCGTAGATCACTTCCCCGATCTCGGGGTCGATGATCTGAACCATGCGGTCCACAATGTGGCGGGGTGTGAAGTACTCGGCGAACTCTTTGTTTTGCCCGAACTGCTGGAGCAGGTACTCGTAGGCGCGGCCGAAGATATCGAACCGTTCTCCTGACTCGCCTACACCGCGCAGCATGATCTCGCGCAGGTTCAGCTCGTTGAGTTTGGAGACAAGCGTCCGGATGGTGGTGGTATAGCGCAACCGAAACACGGTTCCGCCGAAGAGCCGCCGGACATCAAAGGTGATGTCCCTGCCATACTGGTCCACAACCTTGCGGGTGGCAAGATCGTCGAACATACGCCGGCAAAAATCCACGCTGTCTTCGTAGTCGTTCTGTTTGGCATAGCCATCTGGGTCGCCTACCCACTTGTGGAAGCGGTATTTGCTCGGGATGGCCAGCTCTTCGTCCTTGAGCGGGCGGCCAAGGGCTTCTTCCTGCTCCAAGGCCATCTCGTCCCACAGCTTGAGGAAAAGAAACAGGCTGAAGGTTTCCAGTCTCTCCGTGGCGTGGAGGGCATCGTCCCGAAATACGTTGGCGATTTCCCAAAGCTCCTCGCCAAACTGGTTGAAGTCAGGTACGGTTGCCATCGTTTTCCTCCTCGATAGGTGTTCCGGTTTCTATGGAAAGGGCTTCATCCGCCAGCGCGATAAGCTTATCCAAGCCACCGAAAAGCTTCCTGATGGCGGGAAGTCCGCCGGCCTGTTCGAGCAGATGGCTTCTGAGAATCTGCTCCGGTGTGATTTCTGGATTTGCCCGTTTGAAGTCCAAAACCATGAGGACCATCTCCCGCTGGGCAGCGTTGAGATTCTTGCCAAGCGCCCATTTCTCGAATTCGCGGCGACGCCGGAGCGTCTCGAAGTCCGCCTCGCCCATCGCTACCGCTATGAAATCCTCCAAGGTAGCCTCGGGTTCGCCGTAGAGATCCCGAAGGGCAGAGAGGTCGAAGCCCATGGTGGCGAGGAAGGAGTGGTCTGGTGGCGCTGCGCCTTTGAAATAGCGCCAGCACAGGAGCGTCTGCACGAAGCGGTGTTTGAGGCCCTCGCGTTCCATGCCACCCTTGAGCTGGGCCTCGACCTGGCGCCTCAGCTCTTCCAAGACGGCTGGCGAGATGGTCTCGGAGAAAACCAGATGGACGGGCACATCCGCAATGACCATCTGCTGCTCGGCGCGGGGATCCTTTTCAGAAGGTTCCTTCCCGTTTCTTTCTCCCCGTTCGCGCTGGATAAGGCTCTCTTCTTCCTGCTCGAGGGGCTCATCCACGATGCCCGGCGTGTCGTTGGTGACGACCGGCTCAAGGCGGGTGATGTCCACGAAGTCCACCAGCTTGTAAAACTCCTTGCCCGTATCCCGGCATTTGCGCGTGCCTCGGCCCTTCATCTGAACGTAGAGCACCTTGGATTTCGTAGGGCGCGCCATGAGCAACACTTCCACATCCGGGGCGTCTATGCCGGTATCCAGCATGCCAACGCCCACGAGTACGATGGGCCGGGGGGCCATGTTGGGGTCTTTGTGGGCCTGCTCGATGATGGCTTTGCGCTCCTCGGGGGGTGTGATTTTCTGAAACTCCTCGATCAGTTCTCTTGCCCCCGGCATTTCGTTGTGGACCGCGACGATGAACTTCTCGGCGGCCGCATCGTTGGGCGGTAGGTTGTTACGACGGTTGTACTCTTCGATGAGGGCGTAGCGCAAGTTCTTGGCGTGAGCGATGGACGCTGCAAAGACCATCGTCTTGACCGGCTGCCGGGTGCCGAGGATGTCTTCAAAGTACTTCTCGGCAATGAGGCGGCTGCGCTGGGGCACATCCACGGCACGACCCAACTGTTCGGGCTCGAAGTCAAAACCCATGTCATGCACACCCTCTAGATCCACGTTGGTGTGGAATTTGAAGTGAATGCACTGAGCCAAGCGCTCCCACTCTGGCACCTCGGGGTTGGTCTCAGCCTGGCGGATCGTGTAGCGGTAGATAGGGCCAGGATACTGGCCGGGGTCGGTAAAGAAGCGGTCGGTGTTGACGGTTTCCTTGTCGGCGGGGGTGGCAGTCAGTCCCAACAGAATGGCTCCGCCCTTTGCGAAATGGTCGAGCACGCCATACCACTCGCCGAAGTAGGACCTATGACACTCATCCAAGATAACCAAGCTAAAGTGGCTTGTGTCGTATTCTTGGTACCTGTTTCGCACGGCCATGTGCTGGATGGTCGTCACGAGGACATCGCGGTGCTTATCTTCTTTGCCGCCTGTCGCTCGTTCAATGTTGAAGTTATCGCCCAGATGCGTTTTGAATTTCTTGACGGTTTGAACCGCCAGCGCATCGCGGTCCACCAAAAACAACGTCCTCCGGATGAGCCCCACAGACCAAAGCTTGGCAATGATGCCGGCTGCCGTGATGGTCTTGCCCGTACCTGTGGCCATTTGAAGATACATGCGGTGCCGACCCGCCTGAACCGCCGCCAATACTTGGGAGACTGCCATGCGCTGATAGTCACGCAGAGTGCCGTGAAGTTCGACCGCCTGGGGGCGGAAGAACTCGCCAAACTCGGCTGGAGTTGGAAAGCGGGTGATTCGCTCAGGTAGGGTGTTCGCCTTGAGGTTCTGACGGAGGAAGATTTGGCCATCGCTCGCAAAGATCAGCGGTACGTTGTGCCCGGTGTTTTCCTTGTAGGTTCGTGCGTACCGCTTGGCCTGCTCCAGCGCAGCCCACAGGTCTTTGCCGGGCTTTTTCGCCTCTAGGATCGCCGCAAGATGCTCCTCGTGGAAGAAGATGCGATCTGCCTCTTCCCCGTTCAGATGCTCACGCCAGCGTTTGCGAGTTACTGTAAAGTCGGTAAGATTCCATCCCCGCTCGCGCAGGTGCTCCTCGATGAGGAGTTCAGCTTCGTCCTCGTTGATGGGCTTCATTATGTTCCTCCCCGGCAAAAAATTGTGTGCATCCCGCAATAGCTTGTCCACCTGCTAGCCGTGCCTGTGCGTTCCCGGTTGCACCGGCTCGAACTTGGCGATCATGTGCTGGAGAAAGGGCAGCGAGCCATCGTTGACGCGTGGCAGCCCAGCGCTGAAGCCCTGTTTTTCGTGCTCGCGCTTGATCTCCTTCTGCTGCTTCTTCCAGTCTACGCCGAAGGGCGGATTGGTCAAACCTGAATCTCGACCCATGGGCAACGGTTCGGCCTGTGGGTCGGTCTGGAAGGGAGGATTAAGCGCTCCTTGTTTCGGGTGGATGCGATCGCGGGTGCCATGGTTCATTGCAGTGCTAATTTGAAGTGACAGCCTATACTGACTGCACCCCTCGGTCTAACAAAAAGCATGGTTTGCGTTTCCACTGGAGCTAAGCGGATTCGAACCGCTGACCCCTTCAATGCCATTGAAGTGCTCTACCAACTGAGCTATAGCCCCGCATCAGCAGAACTTTATCATTGCGCAAAATGCTGCCCTTTGTCAACTCCTGCCCCCAAAGTAACCCTCTGCCTAGGATGGACAACCATGGTTTCCCCTCGCGATCGCCCTTTCGCTCAAAGGAAGTATCAAGTACCCAGTGTATAGTGGGTGTGAGTGCTGAGCAGGTCGGACTTTGGGAGTCTCATCGTCCCCCTTGCAGTTGATACGGGTACCAATGAATCGCGATCGCTCCCCCCTCCATCCAACGCTGAAGTATGCGGGTGTGCTGCGGCAAGTTTCCCCTGAAATGGGGCAGTTTTGGCTCTCCCAAGAGGATGTGACCATTATTGGTCGTGACCCCGCTACCTGCCACATTGTCCTTGACGCTCACATCTATACTTCTGTTTCCCGCCACCATGCCCAACTCACCTGTCAAAAGCGTGGCAGTATTCCTGTGTGGGCGATCGCTGACCTCGGCAGTGTCAATGGCACCTATGTCAATCAACAGCGAGTGCAAACATTAACTGTGCTCAATGCGGGCGATCGCATTCAATTGGGGCGCCAAGGGCCTGAATTTGTCCTAGAATATCTTCCCCTCACCGAAGTCGTGAGTACCCAGCCCGATCAACCCCTCACCCTTACCCAACTCCTGCCTATTTTTGCCATTCATCCCGACTGGGTACGCAAAGCCTATCTGGTACCGGGGATTGTTACGGTTGTTGCGGTTATCCTCCTTTTCGCCACGGCTGGCTCCCCCGATGCCTTCAAGGTCATCTTGGCGCTCTATTTGGGCAGTGCTGCCTATTACTTTATCTATCAACTCTGTGGCAAGCGCAAACCCGCATGGGTTCTACTGGGCACATTAACGCTGGAAATGTTGATTCTGCAAAGCCCAATTTTGCCAGCCATGATCTATCTCTTTCGCACCATTTTACCCGGCCAACTGCATCCGCCCCATCCTTCATTTTGGGTGTTATTCAGCCGCAACTTCATTGGTGCCGGCTTAATGGAAGAACTCCTCAAGGCGTTACCCATTGTTGTGGCCTATGGCTTAGGGCGATGGCTGCCGAGTCCGTGGAAACAAAAGGTGGGCGTATGGGAACCCCTCGATGGCATTCTCTTGGGAGCGGCTGCCGGTCTGGGTTTTACTTGGATAGAAACCCTTGGGCAGTATGTCCCTAGTATTGCCGGTCAATTTGGTAATTTAGCTGGTCTGCAAGTACTGATTCCTCGGGTCTTGGGATCCCTAACGGGGCACATGGCCTACACGGGCTACTTGGGCTATTGTGTGGGATTGAGTGTATTGCGCCCCCATCGAGCGCCCTTGATTTTAATGGTTGGCCTAGGTCTAGCGGCCTTTCTGCATGCCCTTTGGAATACGGCTGCCGCCCGTTTTGGTCCGATGGGTTTGGCAGTGGTGGGGATTTTGGCCTATGTATTTCTCACCGCCGCGATTTTGAAAGCGCGTCAACTGTCCCCGACGCGATCGCAAAACTTTGCCACCCGCTTCTATGGTTATCGCTAGGCAGGTGTATAAAATATATTCATTTTGATTCCTTCATCCACTGGCGCGATCGCAACAGCGCAGCGCAACTGTCTCGCCCTTAACTTCGATGATCTAAATGGTTGGCTATCTCATTTCCCTTGGTATCTTTACTGCCACCTTTGCCCTTTTTAGCTTGGGGCTGAATTTGCACTGGGGCTATACGGGGCTAATTAACTTTGGCCATGTTGGTTTTTTGGCTATTGGTTCCTACACCACGATTTTGTTGGGGATTGCTGGCGTCCCCATGTTCTTTGCTGTCCTTGCTGGCGTGGTGCTGGCGATGGGACTGGGCTTTTTAATGGGGATTGCGACGCTGCGGCTGCGGGAAGATTACCTCGCAATTGTGACGATCGGCATGGCAGAAATTGTCCGCTTGATTGCCCTCAATGAGGATTGGCTAACCCGAGGCGGTCGGGGGGTGTATGGGTTTCCGCTGCCCCTTGCTCAGTTCAATCCCAATCTGCCGACCAAACTGGGGATGATTGCTCTTTTTTGGGCTGTGGTGGGGGTGGCTGCAGGGCAGTGGTGGCAATGGCTACAGCGGCAGTATGGGCGATCGCACCCCCGCTGGTTACTGCCTAGCTATGCAGCTTTATTCATTGCCGGTACCCTCAGCCTTTGGGCCACGTTACTCCCCTTAAGCTTAGGCCGGGGAATGGCCATTTTTCCTCTTGGGTTGACACTGGTGACGCTGGGTGGGGCGATCGCCCTTGTGAGCTATGATTGCCATCCAGAAAAACGAGCCGTGGTTCCCATTGCCCTGAATACCTTGGCCGCTGCTTTGGTGGGTCTGGTGGTCAAAGCCCTGACCCTTGGTCTGTGGGCCTTTAGCTACCGCGCTGGGTTGTTGTGGCTGCTGGTATTGGTGCTTGCTTTGGTGGTGTGGCAGTTGGAGCGTTTGATCCGTTCTCCTTGGGGACGGGTGCTCAAAGCCATCCGTGAGGATGAAGAAGTGGCCAAGGCCTTGGGTAAAAATGTCTTTGCCTACAAAATGCAATCCTTCCTTCTGGGGGGGGCGATCGCGGCGGTGGCCGGGTCGTTTTATGCGTGGCAGCTGACCTTTATTAACCCCGACGGCTTTGTATCCCTGATTACATTTCAGGCGTGGACCATTGTGGTTTTGGGGGGCGCAGGCAATAACATGGGTACCCTCCTCGGCGCTGCCCTCTTTTGGGCCTACACTGCCCTGACCCGCTTTATTCCCCTTGATGGCGGTCGCCTAGAGGCCTTGCGGATGATGCTCATTGGCCTTGTCCTCATTATCTTGATGATGTGGCGACCCCAAGGTATTTTGGGCAAAAAGGAGGAACTCAGCCTTGGTCGATGAATCTTCTCTTGCGCCCGTCTCTAGCGGTGTCAGTCAAGTCTTGCCTTCGGATCTCCTAGTGGCCACGGGGCTGTGCAAAAGTTTTGGTGGTATTCGCGCTGTCGATCATGTGGAAATTCGGGTTGCCCGCGGCAGCATCACCGGTCTCATTGGCCCCAATGGTGCGGGCAAAACCACCCTATTCAACCTGTTGTGCAACTTCCTCATCCCCGATCAAGGCCGCGTGATCTTTGACGGCGTCCCAATTAGCCATTTGCCCGCCCACCAAGTTGCTCTCCAAGGACTCCTGCGAACATTCCAAGTGCCCCGTGTGCTCTCGCGCCTCTCGGTTCTCGAAAATATGCTCTTGGCTGCGCCGCTGCAAACAGGGGAGAAATTCTGGAATAGTTGGCTACAACCGCTGCGCATTCGTCAAGAGGAACAAAAGCTGCGGCAACGGGCGTGGGAGATTTTGGAGTCTGTGGGGTTAACCGCTAAGGCCCATGACTACGCTGGCGCCTTGTCGGGAGGGCAACGCAAACTTTTAGAAATGGCACGGGTGATGATGCACCATCCCCGCATGGTGCTCCTCGATGAGCCAGCAGCAGGTGTTAACCCCACCTTGATCCATCAAATTTGTGAGCACATTGTGCGGTGGAACCAACAGGGCGTGACATTTTTGATTATTGAACACAATATGGACGTGGTCATGTCCCTGTGTCAGCACATCTGGGTCTTAGCAGAGGGGAAAAATCTGGCTGATGGTTCCCCCACTGAGATTCAAACCAATCCTGAGGTTCTGACCGCTTACCTCGGACAGTAGTTCCTACTCCCATTAGGGGCTACAGCCTTGGGGATCGTTGGCACCCCTGAGGCTCTCCACAGCTTTGAATCCTCCCCCTCCTGAAGGGCGGCGCATTGGGCCAAAACCGCTAAAAAAGCTAAGGTCGAGGCAAATGGGCAGGCAACAGCGCCGCAAGGATCAGGCTGAGAAATAAAAATGCTGAGCCTGTTTCCAGCAAGGCAACGTTTTTTATGGCTGTGTTTCTGTACCAGTTGGCTTGCCAAACAATGAGGCCAAACTTGAGCAGTGCAATGGCAAAGGCCGCCGCTGCCAAGGGGGGCAACCACCCTAGCCACCACAAAAGACCAATGAGGAGAGCGGCAACACTGTGATAAATCAAACCAGGGAGCCAAAAGGCGGTTTTGTGCTTACGCAGCTTCACAGCAAAAATCGCACTGCCAAAGAAAAGGGTATTCAACAGCCATAATCCAACAGACAGGAAAGAGACCTCTTCAGTGGTGGCCATCTCCGTTAGGGGAGCCACCAAGCAGACCCCTGCAAAGGTGAGTAACTCGTTCCAGATGGCTTTGCGTTGACGATAAACTACGGCAATACTATCAATCGCAAAAATGGCGATCGCCCCTAGGTAAATCCAAAGTAACCGTGGCACCTCAAGGTAAAGATAAAAAGCAAGGCCAAGGGCAAGGGCACTGTAGACGCCTCCCCACATCAGGCAACGGGGTTTCCAACTTCGCCGCTGCTTGATTTGTAGTGTTAAGGGATGCTCCGCCTGAAAGGCACTAAAGGCAGTCACCAGAGCCAGCGTGGTTCTCCAACTCCAGTGCTGCGCTGCTGCTGCCCCCGTGAGAAACGCCACAATCAACATCACATAAACCCCATGTTCTGGGGAGAAGGTGGGCACGTACCAAGGTGTTCCCCTCCTTGCTGCTGATGCAGTTTCCGTAACCGCTGATGGCTCTGAAATGGTCATGATTGCATCCTCCACTAAACCAATCCCCCTAGACGAATACCAACACCAAAAATAGTCAACAGAACAGCCAGAACTGTGACCCCCATAATGTGAAACCCCAGCCGGGGCAGTGTTTCTGCTGTCAGCTTGGGCAAAATGAACCACCGAGCCTGTACAGCGAGGGCAAGGGTTGCCAGCAACAGTCCCAACTTCACGAGAACATATTGGGAGACCACAGACTGCGGTGGCCAAAATCCCACCCCGCCGGGAAAATAAATGAGGGTTAGGGCAATACCCGTCAGCAGCTGCAGCAATAATGCCCCCAGACCCAACCTTTCAAAAGGCTGCTCAAACTGCTGGATGGGCGTTGCATCCTGCTGCCTGAGGGCCTTGGGCAGAACGGTTAGGGCAAGAATAAGGTGCCCGCCCACCCATACAGTTGCGCCGAGGGTATGGAGAATCACCAGGAGTTTGAATAACATCACGACGCACAGGCTAGACGCTTGGCTTCAAGGAGGGCGATCGCCTTGGGAAACAGGAGATTGTTTTCCTTGTGGATATGTTGGTGCAAGTCCTTCTCAAGGCTCAACAGCCCTGCCAAAAGCACGCGGTACGTATTGCAGGCCCACTCAGGCGGCGTAAAACCATCGCTCAGGCGCCGCAACTGGGTGAGGGCTACGCCTGTCTCTGTATGCTCCCGTTGCATACAATCAATCGCAGCTGGGATCAAGACATCGACTGCCTGATCATAGTTTTTCTCCAACTGCCGCAGCCTGGGGAACAGAACTTGCTCCTCTTTTTGGAGGTGGGTTTTTAGCTCTGCGGCCAAGGCCACGACGGTTGCGTGCAGTTGCTGGAGACGGGCATCCCGCGAGCCGTGAACGGCCGCCACCTTCTCCGCCTGCGCCTCGAGACGGGGGAGTTCCCGCTGCAAGTAGGCATGGTGCACTGTTTCAATGTGGTCAACGAGGGCGGTCAGTGAAAGGTCAGCGATCGCCGGCTCAGGAGCAGTTTCTATGGCAGCTTCTAGCTCCTTAAGGAAGGTTTGGGCATCGATGCCCCGCTGGGCACAGGCTTCAGCAAGGGTTTGCCGACCACCACAGCAGTAATCAATCTCTGCCGTCTCAAACAAGGCCGCTAAGGAAGGGTAATCCCGCACAAGGGCACCCACCGTATCCGTCAGTTGTAAAGATGTCATGGTCAGGCCTCCAAATGCAAGGTGGAGAGAGAATCTAGCGGGTAAGGTCGAGGGAGACCGCAACACTGGGCTGCCGCCAAATCCCCCAGAGGGCGCGTCCTACGCCATAGATGAGCAGTCCGGCACCAACGGCAAAGATGACATCCCCAGGAATCCGCAGCCAGACGGTCCATTCCATCCAGGGGGAGTGAATGACGGCTCCACTGCGGGCATACCAAGTACCGTGGTTAATGGATTGCACCAGCTGATAGAAGCCATTGGGAATCAGACCGAGCACCAGCATGCCCACCAAGCCACCGTTGAGCCACCAAAATGCCCAGTTGAAGGTCTTTTCATCCCAAGCAGTTTCCGGGGTGATTTCCCGCAGAACAAAGAGCATTAAGGCGATCGCCAGCGAGCCGTATACGCCGTAGAGGGCGGCATGGGCATGAATTGGCGTCGTATTCAGTCCTTGGGAATAGTAGAGAACTATCGGTGGATTGATTAGAAAACCAAAAACCCCTGCCCCCAGCAAATTCCAAAAGCAGGTAGCAATGAAAAATCGCAGGGGTAGCCGATAGAACCCTTGGGCTTCTTGGGAAAGCTGCAGCGACTTCAGAACCTCAAACCCAATCAGGGTCAAGGGAACCACTTCCAACGCTGAGGCCACAGCGCCCAAAGCAGTGATCAGAACCGGTGTACCCGCAAAATAGAGGTGATGGAGTGTGCCAATGACACCACTGCCGAGGTAGAGAATGGTGGTCAAGTAAGTGGCCCGCAGAGCTGCGGAGCGCCTTAGGAATCCCAGTTCACTGCACAAGTAGGCGATCGCCACCGTGGCAAAGACCTCAAAGAAGCCCTCTACCCACAGATGAACCACCCACCAGCGCCAATACTCAGCCACACTGAGAGGGGTATGGTTGGTGTACATCAGCCCTGCCCCATAAAAGAGGGGAATGGTAATGGCGCTGTAAAGGAAAAAGTGGTTGAGGCCTGTCTTGCTCCCTTCTGCCTGAAGGGCAGGTCGCAGCGCCCGAAACATCAACCATAACCAAAATACCATGCCACCAATCAGCAAGAGTTGCCAAAGTCGCCCTAGCTCCACATACTCATAGCCCTGATGGCCCAACCAAAAACTCTGGGCACCCAGATAGCCCTGAACGGCTGCCCAAGCTCCCCCAAGGGAACCAAGAACCACTACGGTGAGGGCAATCAGAAGCCCCATGTTTCCCCAAGCCTGAAACTTCGGTTCATGGCGCGCAAAGCGAGGACCAAAGTATAGACCGGCCGCCAGCCAACAGGTGGCAATCCAAAAGACCGCCAGTTGCAGGTGCCATGTCCGTGAGGCAGCGTAGGGGAGATACTGCTGAATTGGCACACCATAAAATCCATCCCCTTCCACGGCATAGTGGGCAGTGACCATGCCCATGAGGATCTGCAGGAGAAACAGACCCATGGCCACCCCAAAGAAAAGGGTAGTCACTTTTTGGCTGGGGGTGGCAAGGCGGATGGCGGGGCGCTCTGTTACCGCTTGAACCGCATCCTCCCCTTGGAGCAGATAGACAACGAGAAAGCCGGCGATCGCAGCAATTAACACAACGACTGAGACAATCGACCAAATGACAAACTGCCCTGGGGGTTGGTTGCCCACCAGTGGATCATGGGGAAAATTCGCCGTGTAGGAAAAGGGCGCCAAAGGACGAGTGGCGACTGCTGCCCAAGCGGTCCAGGCAAAAAAAGCAGTCACATCGCGGATTTGCGCGGGATCAGTAAACCAGTTGCGCGGAATAGAGTGCGCCGCTGCACCTTGGGATAGCAGTGTTTTGTACTGCTCAAAGACGTGGCGCAGTCCTTGGGCTTGAGCACGGGTGAGCGTCAGCACTCCTGTTTCAGGATTGTAACGGTTGGGCTTAAATTGCTCTTGGACTTGCACCTGTAGTTGAGCCCGCTCAGAGGCAGAGAGTGCCTCCCAATCTGCTTGGCTAAAGCTCGCATCGCCGCGGTAGAGAATTCCAGCGGTGGCTAGACCCCAGCGGTGCAGCACATCCGCTGTCCAGTCTGGAGCCAGATAACTGCCATGACCCCAGATGCTGCCAATGTGCTGGCCGCCCCGTGCCAGATACAGTTCTTGACCTCGCTGTATGTTCTCACGGCTAAAAAGCACCTCCTGTTGGGGCGAGACAATCGTTGTCGGTATTGGCGGGGCATGCCGGTAAATAACGGCGCCTGCTGTCAGCAGCACACTAAAGGTAATGACACAGACTAGCACTAACCAAGCGGGTAGCCGCAAGTGCCACCCTCGCTCTAGGTGAGCTGCTTGAGTAATATTGAAGGGGACGTTTGCCATAGACACTTCCTCTCGGCAGCTATTGAGACTTAAGGTAGCTGCGGCTTGGGGGGTAGCGCCTTGACTTAGGTCAAAAGGAACCTTGAGAAATATTTAACTTTTACGGTGGGTCATGAAAGCGGGTATTGAGGAATGTCTGCGCCAGTCACCAATGTTTAGTGAACTTTCGCCACCCCAGCTAGGGCGGTTGGTTGCAATTTCGCAGTTACAGACTTGGCAACGGCAGCAAATCATTTTTAGAAAAGGCGATGCCGCTGCGGGGTTTTTTGTTGTGAAAACCGGGCGGGTCAAGGTCTTTAATCTCTCAGCGGCAGGGAAGGAGCAAATCCTGAATATCTTTGAACCGGGCGACAGCTTTGCGGAGGTGGTGGCCTTCGATAACCAGCCCTATCCTGCCTCGGCAGAAGCAATTGAATACGTTGAACTGATCTTTTTGCCGCGGTTCGCTTTTTTGAATTTGCTCCACCAAGATGCGGATCTAAGTGTTCGTTTGCTAGCTAGCTTTGCTAGGCATCTGCGTCATTTGGTGAGTCTTATAGAAGACCTTTCCTTTAGACAGGTGCCCCAACGCCTAGCAGCCTATTTGTTGCAACGATTGGCCACTAGCGATCGCCCAGATAGCATTACCCTAGATTTGAAAAAAACAGAGCTGGCCGCTTTGCTAGGCACTATTCCTGCAACGCTGTCGCGGGCGTTTTACGACCTGAATACCCAAGGCATTCTGAGGATAGAGGGCAATGAGATTACCATCTGCGATCGCCAGCGGCTACAAAGATTGAGTGAAGAATAGTCGAGCTTTTTCCCCAAGGCTCAACCGGCTCAAAACCTTCAGAAACAATTTTGGGGAGCGATGAAGGGGCTCAGTATTGAACAGCGCCAGAACTAGACCTAGGTATAGCTGCGAATTGCGGCCAACGGCGGACAGCGCTGCTGATCCAATTGCTGCAGGTATTGGCGATGCTGGTAGTAGTCACGGCGCAGTTGGGCAAGCACTTGCAGTCGCTCTGGCGCCACACCGGGGATGTCCTCAATCGCAGGTTCGTTGTCGGTGAGTAGGCGATCCAAATACTGGCGCAGGGCTTCGCTGGCAAGGGATTCACTTAAAATCAGCGCGACAGTTTCCTGCCAAGCCCGGAGAATATAGCGACATCGCTTTTCAACAGCAATGCGCTCAAGGGCTGCTGCCGCTGCTTGGATCACGAGTTCAGGACGATCCAGACTCACGGCAGTCGTTTCATCCAAATGGAGTAGTGGAGTAATGAGGGCGGCCTCCTCCGCCTCATCGAGGCGATCAAAAAGGTGCGTGACCAAATCTAAATCCGTGAGTTGGGTTCCTGTTTCCGTGGGCGAATGAAGGGGCCACTCAGTGGTATAGGGATCATCGGGCGCTGGCAGACCGGCACAGTACGCTTCTTCAATGGCCAAGATCTGCCGCCACAGCCAACGATGGTGGGAGAGGCTAAATTCAATGTCCCGCGCTTGCAGGGCTTGGCGAATCAGGGGACGATAGTCGCCGCAGTGGAGGTAGAGGCGCAGCAGTTGTTCTTCCGCCGCTTGACGGAGGTTATAGTCCGCCGGACGTTGCCATTTTTGCGATCGCCCCTGCCAACGTTGACCCCGCACCTGTTGCCGCAGGGATTCTTCTAAACGGAGAACGAAGCGACTATCATGGCCTCCCAATAGCTCAGCACAGTGGTGAATGTAGTGGCTGCGCAGTGTGGCATTGGGCAGTTTTCCCAACAGTTGGCTCAGGGCTTGGCTCGCCTGCTGAAATTGATCACTTTGCTTGAGATCGTACTGCTGCACAATGGTTTGCATTTGCCAATCCAGCCACAGGGGCGCTTGATCCAAGAGAGCTTGGTAGTGCTCCCGCTGTGCTTCACCCGCGCTGAAAAAGTCAGCCGCATCTTTGCCCGCTGGTAATGTGAGAATTCGCAGTCGCAGATCACCCCGATAGGCCAAATCGGCAGCCTCACCAATGGCGCGATCGGCCGCCCGTTCTCCCGCTGGGTCGGCATCAAAGTTGAGAATAATTTGCTTCGACTCGGTGTAGCGCAGCAGTAATTTAATTTGAGCTTGGCTGAGGGCCGTTCCTAGACTGGCCACCGCTTGGGAAAACCCCGCTTGGTGCAGCGCCATCACGTCAAAGTAACCCTCGACAACAATTGCTTGATCTTTGCGGGCGATCGCCTGCCGCGCCTTATCCAGCCCAAAGAGCAACTGCCCCTTGTTAAAAATCGGGGTTTCTGGAGAGTTGAGATACTTTGGCTCTTCGTTGCTGAGGGTGCGACCGCCAAACCCCACCACCCGTCCTTGGGCATCCATAATCGGGATCATCAGGCGATCGCGAAAGCGGTCATAGTAGCCGTCCCCTGTCCGCCGAGGGATAATCAAACCGGCCTGTTCTACCAGCTGAGGGGGATACCCTTTTTGCTCCACAAGGTAGGTGTAGAGCACTTGCCAACCCGCAGGGGCATAGCCCAAGCGAAATTGCTGAATCGTCTCCTCTTTGAGATGGCGTTGTCGCTGCAAATAGTCTTGGGCGGCTTGGCCAATGGGTTGCCGCAGGGCATGTTCATAGAAACTGGTGGCGATCGCCAGAATCTCGTAGAGTTGCTCTTGAAGGGAGAGCCGCGCTTGTAGGGCCTGTTTTTGCTCACTATCGAGGGTGCGCACTGGAATCTGATGGCGTTGGGCAAGGTCGAGTACCACCTCGGCAAAGGAGCGTTTTTGTAGTTCCATCAGGAACTTAATGGCATTGCCGCCCGCCCCACAGCCAAAACAGTAATAAAAGCCCTTCAGGGGACTCACCGTAAAACTGGGGGTTTTCTCCTCATGAAAAGGACAACAACCCACGTATTCTTGCCCACGCTTGCGTAGGACAACGTGCTCGGCCACCACATCGACAATGTTGACCGCTTGGCGCACCGCCTCAATCGTATCGGGGTGTAGGCGAGGAATTTCCATAGATTACTAGTCTAAGCGATCCCCTTAATCAGATATTCCCCACTGCAAAATTCAACGATTCCTAAGGATGTTGCAAGCTCTTAACTCAAGCAGTCAAGGGCGATTGACCTTCGCTAGGATGTTGACGGTGTCGTTGTTAGGCGCAGAGGCAGGCTTTGAGGCCATAACCGTTCACATAGGGAGCAAGGATTCATGAGTACCAGCCGCAAACGACTTGGTGTGTTTACGAGTGGCGGAGATTGCCCGGGTCTAAATACGGCCATCCGTGCTATTGTTGCCCATGCTACCTTAAGTTACGGTTGGGAGGTGCTTGGCATTCTCCACGCCACTCAGGGGTTAATTGAGCGGAAGGCGATCCCCCTCAATGCCGAGGGTCTCGGGGGAATGGATGTACTGCTCAACATGGGGGGAACCATTCTCGGAGCAATTAATAAGGGCGATACCCTTGGCCATGCCGATGAAGTCATTGCTGGGTACTATGAATTGGGCTTGGATGCTCTTATTGCCATTTGTGGCGATGGCAGCTTGAAGATTTTGCATCAACTGGCGCAAAAGGGAAACTGGAATTTCCTTGCCATTCCGAAAACCATTGATAATGACGTTGCTCTTACGGATCGCGCCATTGGCTTTGATACCGCCGTCAACATTGTGGTGGAAGCCCTGAGTCGGATTACCTCCACCGCCGCTAGCCATGATCGCGTCTTTGTGGTGGAAGTGATGGGGCGCACTGCCGGTCACTTGGCTCTGTATTCGGGGATTGCTGGGGGTGCCGATATGATCCTCATCCCAGAAATTCCTTACTCCATTGAAGGCATTTGCCAGCATCTGCAAAAGTTGCGCGATCGCTGGGGACGTAAGTTTGCCCTCATCGTCGTTGCCGAGGGTGTCAAAGAACTGGAGCAGGACGCCCACCAGCGCCGCCATTGCAGTATTGGTCAGTACATTGCCGATAAAATTGCCCAGCACAGTCCCATCCCCATTGAGCTGCGGGTTTCAGTCCTAGGTCACATTCAACGGGGCGGTGCCCCCATGGCCATAGATCGGCTGTTGGCAGCGGGCATGGGTCATACCGCTGTGGATTTAGCCGCTCAAGGGACATTTGATCGCATGGTAGCTTGGCAGGCAGGACAGGTGGTCACTGTTCCCATTGCCGATGTGGTGGCTCAATGCCCACGCCATGTAGATCCCAATAGCTTTTTAATTCGCACGGCTCAAGGGCTGGGCATTTATGTCGGGGATCAGCCGATGCTGCCCTATGTTGATCCCACTCTTTGCCGCGATGAAGTGATTTGTGCGATCTAGACCCCACGGAATCAGCCAACCAAGGAATGAGCTGTAAGAGGCACGCCACTGAGGCTAAAGGCTCGCGCCTCGGTAATGCGAACCCGCACCAGTTGTCCCCGTAGGGTCTCAATCTCACCGGGTAAGTAGGTCAGGCGGTTGCCATCCGTGCGGCCATAGACTTGTTGCGGATCCTTGGGATTGACCCCCTCCACCAGCACTACCTCTTCCCGTCCAAGATAGCGTTGGGAGCGATCGCTGGCGATCGTGGCCACTAAATGATTCAGCCGTTGCAGACGATCTTCTTTAATCTCTTCCGGTACTTGATTGTCCCAGGTGGCCGCTGGCGTATTCGGGCGCGGTGAATAGGCTGCCGTATTCAGTTGGTCAAAGCCCACCTCCGCCACCAGATCTAGGGTGCGTTGGAATTGGGCTTCTGTTTCGCCGGGAAAGCCGACAATGGCATCGGCACTAATGGCGGCATCTGGCATATAGCGGCGAATCGTTTCAATGATTTGTAGGTAACGCTCGCGAGTATAGCCCCGTGCCATTGCCCTAAGAATCTCATTATCTCCCGACTGAAAGGGAATGTGGAAATGCTTACACACCTTGGGCAGTTCGGCACAGGCTCGAATCAAGCGTTCTGTAAAATAACGGGGATGGCTGGTGGCAAAGCGAATCCGCTCAATGCCGGCCACATCGTGGATGTAATAGAGCAGATCCGTAAACGTGTGCTGCCGTCGCCCCTCTGGGGTAATTCCCGGCAAATCGCGACCGTAGGCATCAATGTTTTGCCCAAGGAGCGTCACTTCCTTGTAGCCTTGAGCCGCCAGTTCCTCAATTTCGGCGCGGATTGCCTCGGGGCGGCGGGATTGCTCTTGCCCCCGTACCCCCGGCACCACACAGTAGGTGCAGCGTTCATTACAGCCATAGATCACATTGACCCAAGCAGTGACCGTACTATCGCGGCGGGGTTTGGTAATGTCCTCAACAATGTGCAGTGGCTCCGTTGCCACCACTTGGCTGCCATTCCACACCTGCTCCAGCAGCTCGCCAAGGCGATTGGCATACTGCGGCCCCATCACCAGATCCACTTCAGGCACTCGCCGCAGCAATTGTTCCCCCTCCTGTTGAGCCACACAACCGGCCACAATCAGCGTTAGGTTGGGGTCTTGATGCTTGCGCTTGGCTTGCCGCCCTAGGTAAGAATAGAGTTTCTGCTCGGCGTTGTCGCGAATCGTGCAGGTATTGTAGAGCAAGACATCGGCCTCATCCGGCTCGGCCACCGGTTCTAAGCCCATTGCTTCTAAGACCCCGGCCATGCGCTCGGAGTCGGCCTTGTTCATTTGGCAGCCAAAGGTGGTGATGTAGTAGCGGCGTGGCATTCCCTTGAAGTGCCCCTATACGTCCGTCACATCATTGGTGGGATTCGTGTCACTGGCACTACCCTCTTCAGGAGGAGCGGCCACTTTGACCATGGCATGGCGCAACACGCGATCGCCCAGCATATACCCCCGCTTGAGTTCTTCAATCACCGTGCCTTCAGGGTGCTCATTCGTTGCTTCCCGCAGCACAGCCTCATGGAGATTGGGATCAAAGGGCTTGCCTCTGGCCTGCATCGCCGAAACACCAATGCGCTTGAGGCATTCCACCAGTTGCTTGTAAACCCCCTGATAGCTGCGGTGAATTTTTTCTTCCGCCTCTGTTTCGGTTTGAATGTGGGTGCGGGCTAGCTCAAAGCTATCCACCACCGGCAGTAAATCAGCAATGACGCTGCACTTAATCTGTAGCTCTAGTTCCTCTTTTTCTCGCTGGGTGCGTTTGCGGAAGTTTTCAAAGTCAGCGGCAAGGCGCATATATTGGCTATTGCGCTCCTCCACCACCTGCGAAAGACTAGCCTTGGCAGCTTCAAGGGCAGCAATTTTCTCTAGCAAGTCCGCTGCATCCGCAGAAGTATCCGTAGAGGTCGCCTCAGATGCTTGACCCTCTTCGCTCGTGGTGGCCTCTGCATGATTCTCAACGACATCGGGGGTAATTTCGCCTTCTTGGGCTTCAGCAGCGGGGTTGGTTAGGGTTTCATCACTCATAGGTTGACTCAGGTTATGCCCTCTAGACTGTGGATTGCGCACCGCAGTGCGTTTAACTCGTGCAATCGTTTTAGCCTATCACTTTACCCATTGTATCAATAGGGGCGAGGCATCCGTCTATTACGGACTTCTCTACTACGGCTCTTTTCCCAAGGCTGGCACGCAGCCAAAAACCTGAGGGGCACTATGGAAGAGGATTGCCTCCCCTTTATGGATCCCCTATTTTAGGACAAGGTTCATATTGGGTTTGGAACTGAAAGATTCAGTTGCTCGTCACTTAAGGGCATGACTGCCAAAGCAAAGTTTAGGAGTGGGAGTTTGCGTTGATGTCCTTTCACCCCATGACATTCAGCCTGATTCTAGCGTGCGCGTTGACAGGTATCAGTCCAGTGCTGGCACAGACAGAGCCACCACCACGGGAAAACTTTAATCCCTTTGGGGTAGATAATCCAGTCCTCCAGCGGGCACGGAATTGGGCACGACAGGCAGCAGAGCGGGCGAATGGCGGGTTGAGTCGCTACCGCGCTGAAGCATCCATGTTTGGGCCTGCGAGTCAATCCCCCTACGTGGACAATGGTGATGGTACGTTTACCTTTCGCTTTCTAGGGGGGGCACCTGCGGAACCACCAACTATTGAAAGTATTGTCACGGTCAACCCCGACCCCAGCAATCCGATGATTCGCATTGACTACAATGGCCCTATTCAGTCGGTCGCTCCTCCCCCTCAGCCGTTGCCAGAAGTGCCACCCCCAAGCAATATGGGCAGTTTCTAGTGCTATCGGTGCATAGAGATTCGCCTATTCAGGAACTCGAAAATCTCTGGCACGCTGCCCCTCGTCAGGGGATCGCTGCTGCGCTATGATAACGGAAGCCCTGCTACCTCATAACTTCTAATAAATTTGTGTTTAGGAGAGTTCGCAATGACAACGGCTACCGCTACCCCTGAGTTGGACTACCATAGCGATCGCTACAAGGATGCCTACAGCCGCATCAACGCCATTGTCATTGAAGGTGAACAGGAAGCTCACGACAATTACATTGACCTAGCCAAGCTGCTGCCCGAGCACCAAGAAGAACTCACCCGCCTTGCCAAGATGGAAGCGCGCCACAGAAAGGGGTTTGAGGCCTGTGGTCGCAACCTGAGCGTGACCCCAGATATGGAATTTGCCAAGGCCTTCTTTGAAAAACTGCACGGTAACTTTCAAGCGGCACTCGCAGAGGGGAAAATTGCGACTTGCTTACTGATTCAAGCTTTAATCATCGAGTGCTTCGCGATCGCCGCCTACAACATCTACATCCCGATGGCAGATCCCTTTGCCCGCAAAATTACTGAGGGTGTGGTCAAAGATGAGTACAGCCACCTCAACTTTGGCGAAATCTGGTTAAAGGAAAACTTTGAGAGCGTCAAAGCGGAAGTTGAAGAAGCCAATCGCGCCAACCTGCCCTTGGTCTGGAAAATGCTCAACCAAGTGGAAGCAGATGCCAAAGTGCTTGGCATGGAAAAAGACGCCCTTGTGGAAGACTTCATGATTCAGTACAGTGGTGCCCTAGAAAATATCGGCTTTACCACCCGCGAAATTATGAAGATGTCGGTTTATGGCCTAACTGCGGCATAAGGGTGGCTTAACATATCGTTACATTTTAGTCACCGCACGCTTGTATGTTTGGATTAATTGGTCATCTGACGAATCTGGAGCACGCCCAAGCCGTTGCCCACCAGTTAGGCTATCCCGAATACGCCGATCAAGGCTTGGAATTTTGGTGTATGGCACCGCCGCAGATCGTCGATGAGATTACGGTGACAAGCGTCACGGGCAAAACTATCTATGGCAAATACGTCGAGTCCTGCTTCTTACCGGAAATGCTGGCCAACCAGCGGGTGAAGGCGGCGACTCGCAAAATCATTAACGCCATGGCCCATGCCCAAAAGCATGATATTGACATTACGGCGCTGGGGGGCTTCTCCTCGATCATCTTTGAGAACTTTGATCTGGAGAAAATGTCCCACGTTCGCAATATCGAGCTAGACTTTCGCCGCTTTACCACGGGGAATACCCACACCGCCTATATCATCTGCCAACAAATTGAGCAGGCGGCGCCCCAAGTGGGGATTGATTTGCGTCAGGCAACTGTGGCTGTCTGTGGGGCTACTGGGGATATTGGCAGTGCTGTCTGCCGTTGGTTGAATACCTGCTTGGATGTGCAGGATCTCTTACTGGTGGCACGAAATCGCGATCGCCTGCTAGATCTACAGGCGGAATTGGGACGGGGGAAAATTCTAGACTTAATGGATGCCCTGCCCCTTGCCGATATTGTGGTTTGGGTGGCCAGTATGCCCAAGGGCGTCGAGCTGAGTGTTGAGCAGTTAAAACGCCCCTCGCTAATGATTGATGGCGGCTACCCGAAAAATATGGGCACCAAAATTCAGCACCCAGAGATTCATGTTCTCAATGGTGGCATTGTTGAGCATGCCCTCGATATTGACTGGAAAATTATGGAAATTGTGAATATGGATGTGCCCTCACGGCAGATGTTTGCCTGTTTTGCGGAAGCCATGCTTTTGGAGTTTGAGGGCTGGCACACCAATTTCTCTTGGGGGCGCAATCAAATCACGGTGGAAAAGATGCAGCAAATTGGTGAGGTCTCCCGTAAACACGGATTTCAGCCCCTACTGTTGAACCCTCAGTAAAACCAAAAGGAACCCAATCGCCTATGGCAAACGAACGTCGCACGCTTCTGTTGGAGTTTGAAAAGCCCCTTGTGGAGCTAGAAGCCCAAATTCAGCAGGTGCGGGATAAGTCCTCGGAGTTTGGCGTTGATGTCTCGGAGCAAATCCGTGAATTGGAAGAGCGCGCCAAGCAACTGCGCTATGAAATTTTCAGTAAGCTGACGCCGGGGCAAACCCTGCAGGTGGCTCGTCATCCGCGCCGTCCCAGCACGCTGGATTACATCCAAGCCATTAGCGAAGAGTGGATTGAACTCCATGGCGATCGCCGAGGCAGCGATGATCCAGCGATTGTCGGTGGTATTGGTCGCCTCAATGGTCAACCCGTCGTGATGCTGGGGCAGCAAAAGGGTCGCGACACCAAGGATAATGTGGCTCGCAATTTTGGTATGGCCTCACCGGGGGGCTATCGCAAAGCCCTGCGTCTGATGGAGCACGCGAACCGTTTTCAGATGCCCATCCTCACCTTTATTGATACACCAGCGGCTTGGGCTGGGGTAGAGGCGGAGAAGTTTGGCCAAGGGGAAGCGATTGCCTACAATCTGCGGGAGATGTTTCGCTTTGAGGTGCCGATCATCTGTACCGTGATTGGTGAAGGTGGCTCAGGGGGAGCCTTGGCCATTGGTGTCGGCGATCGCCTGCTGATGTTTGAGCACGCCGTCTATAGTGTGGCGCCCCCAGAAGCCTGTGCGGCGATTCTCTGGCGCGATGCCCAAAAAGCGCCCCAAGCGGCGGAAGCCCTGAAAATCACCGCCCGCGATCTGCTGAAGCTGGGGATTATTGATGAAATTGTGCCCGAGCCTGTCGGCGCTGCCCATAGCAACCCTGTAGAAGCGGCGGAAAATCTCAAGGCGGCTCTCCTGCGAAATTTGGCGGCAGTGCAAGCCCTCAGCAGTAGTGAACGGCGGGAGTTGCGCTATCAGAAGTTTCGGCGCATGGGCGTCTTTAGTGAAGCGATATGACCCAACAAGTCTTAATCACGGGCGCCAGTAGTGGCATTGGGGCCGCCACGGCCATTGCCTTTGCCCAAGCGGGGTTTAATGTCGTGCTGTTGGGGCGATCGCCCGCCAAACTTGCTGCCGTTCATGCCCAAGTGGTGGCCTGTGGGGTTGAAGCCCATACCTTTAGCGTGGACTTTAGCGATCCTGAACCCCTGCGATCGCGCCTTGATGAGATTCTCGCTCGTGTTGGCGATGTCCATGTACTGGTGAATAATGCGGGGATGGCTAGGACTGCGCCCCTGATTGATCAACCCTTGGCGGACTGGCAGCAAATTCTTAACGTCAACCTCACCAGTGCCCTCATTTGCTCGCAAGCGGTACTGCCGCAACTGCGATCCCGCCAGTGCGGTACGATAGTAAATGTTGTTTCAATTGCTGGACGCCAAGTTTTTCCCGACTGGGGCGCCTACTGTGTCTCGAAGTTTGCCCTCATGGCCTTGACCAAAACGATGGCGGCTGAAGAACGCGCCCACGGTATCCGCGTGATTGCCATCTGTCCCGGCGCCGTTGATACCCCCATTTGGGAAGACGTAGCAGGAAACTTTGACCGCACGGGGATGTTAACCCCTGAACACGTTGCTAACACGATTTTGTACACGACTCAATTGCCGCAAACGGCTTTTGTGGAAGAGCTAGTGGTGATGCCCCTTGGCGGAACCCTCTAGGCTCCCTTTGTCCTTCACTTGTCACTCTTTCTATGACAACGTTCAATATGCCCGATTCGATCATCAACGGTAAAGCGACCACTCCGGCAATTCTGCCCGATCGCAACACCCACCAAGGCAAAGAAGCGATTCCCCACCCACCCCCCCCTGAGGTTGCCAAAGAAGAAATGATGGCCGCAGTGCGCACAATTCTACTCAATGTGGGTGAGGATCCCGATCGCGAGGGGTTACTGAAAACCCCCAAGCGGGTTGCTGAAGCGATGCAATTTCTCACCAGTGGCTATAGTCAATCCCTTGAAACCCTTGTCAACGGCGCGATTTTTGATGAAGGCCACGATGAAATGGTCTTAGTGCGCGACATTAACTTCTTTAGCCTCTGTGAGCATCACATGTTGCCTTTCATTGGCAAAGCCCATGTGGCCTATATCCCCAATCAGCGGGTGATCGGCCTCAGCAAATTGGCACGAATTGTCGAAATGTATGCACGGCGGCTGCAAGTGCAGGAGCGCCTGACCCGTCAAGTGGCCGAAGCCATTGAAACCGTTCTCGATCCGAAGGGGGTGGCTGTGGTCATGGAAGCCAGCCATATGTGCATGGTGATGCGCGGTGTCCAAAAACCCGGCTCTTGGACGGTGACCAGTTCGATGCTGGGGGTTTTCCGTGAAGATCAAAAGACCCGTGAGGAGTTTCTGAATCTGATTCGTCATCAGCCGAATTTCTAGGACGTATCCTTGGGGGGCGATCGCTAGCCCCCGCAGTGGTTTTCAGAAACTTAGGTTAGGATGAGAAATAGCGGAATCCTCCTGAGATCATGGGGCAAACACTCTCCTTTTCCAGTCATCGCCAACGCTGGCAAACGCAGCCAAAATTCCTCAAGGTGGGGGTTGCCTATCTGCTGTGGTGCTTGAGCTTTGGGGGTTTCTGTGGCCTGCAACGCTTCTATGTCGGCCAGCCGATGATTGGCTTTTTGTACCTGATCACCTTTGGCTTTTGTGGCATTGGCCAATTCATTGATCTCTTTTTAATTCCGGGGATGGTAGATCACCGCAATACCTACCTGCGGGGGCGCTATCTGACCGCATGGGAACAAGCCGACCTCAACCCCACGACGCCCATGCACCGCTTACTGCAAGTGGCTAAGGAACACGGTGGCGTCCTTTCTGCCGCCCAAGCCGCACTTTATACCCATTTTGATGCCCAAACCGTTGAGGAACTGCTCTTTGAAGCCCAACGCCTCGGCTACGCCACAGTATTTAACGATCCAGAAACGGGCGCAGTGCGCTATCGCTTTGATGTCTAGTTCATGCCACGGTTAGACCAGTTTCAACCCATTGGGGCGATCGCCACCACTGCCCAAGGGCTGGCTCAACTGCAACGCCTTGTTGACACGGGGATTCCCCTGAACATCTGGGTACCCAGCCATTTAGCATCCACTCACCCTAGGGTACAAACCTACGATCGCCCCCTTGCAGCCCATTTGCAGGAACACTGGTGCCACTATCGCGCTTGGGTCTTTGCCCTAGCCTGCGGTGCGGTGGTGCGGTTAATCGCGCCCCTGTTGACCCACAAAAGACAGGATCCGGCGGTCTGCGTTCTGTCTGAGGATGGTCAATGGATCGTGAGTTTGCTAGGTAGTCATGGGGCTGGGGGCGATCGCCTGTGTCAAATGCTCAGCGCCGCCATTGGCGCGACACCCATTCTCACGGGAGCAAGTCATGCCCAAGGCTACTTTGCTGTGGATACCTGGGGAACGGCCTTGGGGTGGCAACGAGGCAGCGGCGACTGGAACGCGATCGCCCGCCAACAAGCTCAAGGAAAACCGCTGCAAGTGTATCAAACCTGCGGTAGCTCTTTGTGGCGCACGGCTCTTAGTTCAGATCACCCCCTTGAGTTTGTCAGCACCCCACCCCTAGAAAATGCGGTTTGGATTACCGAAAAAGCGTTGCCCGCCTCTTTGACCTCAGGTGTGGCTTGGCATCCACGGGTACTGTGGCTCGGCATTGGCTGTGAACGGGGAACATCCGCAGCCCTGATCCAGCAGGCCATTGATCATACCCTTGCCCAAGCCGGGTTAAGCCCGCTGGCGATCGCCGGCCTTGCCAGTATTGATCGCAAAGCCGATGAAGTGGGGTTATGTCAGGTGGCTGCGGCGCACCATTGGCCAAGCCGCTGGTTTTCCGCTCAAGAATTGGCGCCTGTTAGCGTACCCACCCCCTCAACCATTGTCGCCGCAGAAATGGGAACGCCCAGTGTGGCTGAAGCCGCAGCAGTATTAGCCAGTGAGGGGGGGCGTTTAATTGTTCCTAAGCAGATTTACCGCCAAGGGGGTGAACCCGGTGCGGTGACGATCGCCATTGCCCAGTCTGAACGGGAATTCATTCCCCGCCAAGGTGCCTTGAGCCTGATTGGCACTGGTCCGGGAGCCTTGGATCAACTCACCCTCGCAGCCCGTTCTGCCCTTTTGGCCGCCGATATTCTCGTGGGCTATGGGCTTTACCTAGAATTGCTGGCCCCCCTGCGGCGACCAGGACAGATGGTTGCTGCCTATGCCATTACCCAAGAGCGACAACGCGCCAAAGATGCCATCGATCTAGCCCAGTGGGGACTCAATGTCGCCGTGGTCTCTTCTGGGGACTGTGGCATCTATGGCATGGCGGGTCTGGTGCTAGAGCTATTGGCAGAAGCGGGTATCAGCGATTTACCCGTAGAGGTGTTGCCGGGGGTGAGTGCCGTGAATGCTGCCGCTGCCCGCCTAGGGGCACCCCTGATGCATGACTTTTGTACCATTAGCCTCAGCGATCGCCTGACCCCTTGGCCAGTGATTGAGAAGCGCTTACGGGCGGCGGCTGAAGCCGATTTTGTGACCGCCCTTTATAATCCGCGTTCGCGCGATCGCCAGCAGCAATTGGTGGACGCCAAAGCCATTTTCTTAAAATATCGTTCACCGCAAACACCCGTGGCGATCGTCCGTGCCGCCTATCGCCCTGAGGAGCAGATCACCCTCACCACCCTTGGCGCCTTGAAACCGGAAACGGTGGATATGTTCAGCTTGGTGCTGATCGGCAATGCCAGTACCCACCGCTTCCATGATTGGCTGATTACCCCTCGTGGCTATCTAGGAAAGGCATCCTAGAGCAAGCCGGCCTGACCCAGCAGACTAAAGCAAGCCCAGTTGACAATACTGAGGGCGATCGAGCCAAAAAAGGCGCTCCAAAAGCCATTGCGTAGTCTAAAGCCATCGACAAGGGCTGCTGCAAGGGCAAAAATGGCGGCATTGATAATCAGCGCAACCAAACCAAACGTCAGAAAAATAAAGGGGAATGCAAAGAATTTCAGGATAGCCCCCAACGTGGCATTCAAAAAGCCGAAGACAATCGCCGACCACAGCGCGGTTGTGAATTTATCAATTTCCACACCCAAAAATGAGAGGCGCGACACAATAAACAAACTAATACTGGTCACAATCCAAGTAATGAGTAAACCCCACATACGCAGCTCCTCACCAGTTAAACAACAATCAAAAAGAAGGGCAGTACGGGTATCCCAAAAGTCACGCTAAGCCAGTAGCTGATCAGACTGAGGAGAAGGCTCAGGAGCAGTGAGAGACACAATGACCACAGCAAATGGGAGCCAAACTCCTGCAACCCTTGCCAAAAGGAATCAAAGGACACGTCTAGGACATGGCCATTGGCAGACACCAGTACAGGGGCTTGAGACATCGCACCATCCTCTAGCAGCGTTGCCTTTATTTTAGGCCAGAGATGGGAAGGTCACGTTTTGAGACGCAAATTTTTGTAAATCATGTGTATTCAGAATCTGGGGCGATAATGGAGATAGAGCGCGATGCACTGAGGTGGGCATGGGACAAGGTTGGCAAGTGGGGCGTGTCTTTGGCATTCCCCTCTACATTGATCGGTCGTGGTTTCTGGTGATTCTGCTGTTTACCTTTCTCAATGGCAGTGACTGGCAAGCCACCTACCCGCAGTGGGGAGCACTGGCATGGGGAATGGGATTTGTCGTTTCCCTGCTGTTGTTTGCCTCAGTCTTGCTCCATGAATTGGGACACAGCTTGGTGGCACGTTCCCAAGGGATTACGGTGCGCTCGATTACCCTCTTTCTCTTTGGCGGCATGGCGGCCATTGAACGGGAATCCAATACCCCCGGTCAAGCTTTTCAGGTGGCGATCGCGGGGCCTTTGGTGAGTTTTGCCCTTTTTGCCCTGTTGCAAGGGGCAGCCGTGGTACTGCCGGGGGATCATCCCCTCCATGAACTGTTGCTCTATCTGGCCAATATTAACTTTGTCTTGGGGGTTTTTAACCTTCTGCCGGGACTTCCCCTCGATGGGGGTCAAGTGCTCAAGGCAGCCGTTTGGAAATTGACAGGCAATCGCTTTCAGGGGATGCGTTGGGCGGCGCGATCGGGGCAGGTGTTGGGCTGGTTAGCTATTAGTTTTGGGCTATTGCTGACACTCCTTGGCAGTGGTAATGGTCTGTGGTTGGGACTGTTGGGTTGGTTTGCCCTGCAAAATGCGATACTCTACCACCGTCTCAGCCAGCTCCAAGAAACGCTGCTCACTCTAACGGCTGCCGAGGCCATGACACGGGATTTTCGCGTCATTGAGGGCACGCTCTCTCTGCGGGAGTTTGCCGATTGCTATCTCCTCCTAGCTGATCGCCAGCCCACAGCCTACTTTGTCGCCACCGATGGTCGCTACCGCGGCTATTTGGATCCCCAAGCCTTGAACCATGTGGAGCGCAGCCGCTGGGAAGTGACGCCAGTCGAAGAGTTAGCCGTCCCCCTGCGGGCGATCGCCACCGTCAAAGAATCAGACTCTCTCGCCAAGACGGTTTGCACCCTAGAGGAGCAGCAACAGCGCTTTGTTACGGTTTTAACCCCTGCCGATGCCGTGGCGGGCGTCATTGATCGCGGCGATGTCCTACTGGCTCTAGCCAAACGGTTGCACTGGCAACTGGGGAAACAGGACATTCAACGCCTCAAGCAAGAAAGGCACTATCCCCCTGAACTGCAATTATTGGAACTGGCAAAAACAGCGCTGCAATTTCAGGGGAGCGATCGCGGCACACCCCTCGTCTCTGAAGTTCGCTAGGTATCGTTTTTAATGGGTAATAATGGCTACTGCAACCGCGATCGCTCGAGCAATCATCAACTTTCGGGATTTAGAGACCAAATTAGGTCTCGTTAAATCCACCAACCCTAACTTTTTTCCTGAGTGGCAATCGGAAACAGCACAGCTCAGCGATAGGGAAATAGAGGCATTAAACCGCTTATCCCAACGGTATTTACTCTACTTAGAAGAAAGTGAAGTGAGCGAGGGAACGCTAAACATTATCTTGCTATCCCCCTTACTAGACGCATTAGGCCTGTGTGACCCCCCCTATCGCATTCGCGGTGAAACATGGGTAGAAATCCAAACGGAAGTTGATAGTGAGGAGGGCAAAGTCAGCCTAGAGGGACGGATAGATGCGCTGACGATTCGGGACAACTTCTGGCTAGTCGTGATTGAAGGTAAACGGAGTGGCTTTAGTGTCTTACGGGCTGTGCCCCAAGCCCTTGCCTATATGTCTGCCTGTCCCGACCGCAATCTCCCTATTTTTGGCTTGGTGACGAATGGCTATGACTATCTTTTTGTGAAACTCATTGGCAATGAATTTGCGCTATCTCATAACTTTACTTTGCTTTCCGATAGCGATCGCAATCTCATCCGCGTCGCCCAGATACTCAAGCATTTAGTCCAGTACATCCCTGTTGCAAAGGACTTTAAGACACCAAAACCTTCAGATCAGATTAACTAACGCGCCCTGGAGGACTCGAACCCCCGACATCCGGTTTTGGAGACCGACGTTCTACCAACTGAACTAAGGACGCAAGGCTGTTTACAGAGGGCGATCGAACCGTGCTTTGATGCGCGAGGCCTTACCCACGAGGTTGCGCAGGTAGTAGAGTTTGGCACGGCGGACTTTACCCCGCTGGATTACTTTTATACTATCAATTCGTGGCGAATGTAGCAAAAAGACGCGCTCAACGCCCACTCCTTGGAAGACACGGCGCACGGTAATGGTGCGGTTAATGCCCGTGTTGCGCATGGCAATCACATCCCCTTCGTAGGGTTGGACGCGCTCTTTACCGCCTTCTTGAATTTTGACTCCGACCCGAACGCGATCGCCCACATGAATCACGGGCAAGTCAGTCTTCATTTGCTCCGCTTCAATCGAGCGAATAATCTCTTGGGCGTTCATGACAGTTCCTTAACTCGCAATCTCTTAGCATACCCTAAGCATTTAGACTTGTCTAGGCTAGTTTTTCATTTCTTGCCTTGCACATCGCCAAGGGTGTATCCCAAGCTCAGCAGCATCCGCCGCAGTAGGGGCAAGCTCAAGCCAATGACATTACTAGGAGTCCCGACAATTTTCTCGACAAAGGCACCACCTTGGCCATCGAGGGCAAAACAACCAGCACAGGCAAGGGGTTCACCAGAAGCGACGTAGGCAGCGATTTCGGCATCGCTAATATCGGCAAAAACAACTTGGGTGGACTCGACCTCAACACAGGTGCGCCCCTGTGCCAAGTCAATCAAGGCATGGCCTGTCAGCAATTCTCCCGTTTGACTGCGCATTTGTTGCCAGCGGGCGATCGCCACCTCTGGCGAGGCTGGTTTACCATAAATTTCTCCCCCTAGAACCAGCACAGAATCACAGCCCAAAATGAGGGCGGGGGGTGGGTAGGTTTGAGCCACTGTTTCTGCCTTACACCGTGCCAGTAATCGCACCAGTTCCGTGGGAGTAGTTGCCTGAATCACGGATTCATCAAAGTGACTGGGTTGAATAATGGGATCAATGCCAACCTGTCGCAGCAGTTGGCGGCGCGCCGGCGAGGCAGAGGCAAGAACAAAGGGCACCATAGGACTGCTTGCTAAGTAACCGATTCTTATGATCTCACATTGAAATTGTTAAACCTGCATGAGGTGTCCCATTGAGGGTTTATTATCTAGGTGTTGCGTCTGGAGCCAAACCAATGACCAGTGCGGCCTACACCTACACTCCCCCCGGCGGCCTCCCCCAAGATGCCTCGTTACCCGATCACTTTTTGGCCTACAAAACCCTCCAGTCGCTGCCGGAAATTTGGCCTCTCCTAGCGCAACGCCATGGGGAGGTGGTTGCTGTTGATGCGCCCTACGAAGAGCCGGCCACTCGCATTACCTACAGTGAACTCTATCAACGCATTCAACGCTTTGCTGCTGGCCTACAAACGCTGGGTGTCGCTGCCGGCGATCGCGTGGCCTTATTTGCTGACAATAGTCCCCGCTGGCTGATTGCCGATCAAGGCAGTATGATGGCCGGTGCCATTAATGTGGTGCGCAGTGGTACCGCAGAGGCCCAAGAACTTCTCTACATTCTCCGTGATAGTGGTTCAACCCTGCTGCTGATTGAAAACTTGGCCACCTTGCGCAAACTTCAAGAGGGTTTAGCAGAGACAGGGGTGGAAACTGTTGTGCTCTTAAGTGCAGAATCCCCAGAACTTGAGCATTTTCCCCTGCGGCTCTTGAATTTTGGTCAAGTCTTTACGGAAGGACAATATGGCACAGTGCGGGCAGTCGCCATTACCCCCGATGACTTGGCAACGCTGATGTACACCTCCGGTACCACAGGTCAACCCAAGGGCGTGATGGTCACCCATGGGGGGCTACTGAGTCAAATTGTCAATCTCTGGGCAATTGTGCAACCGCAGGTGGGCGATCGCATTCTCAGTATCTTGCCCATTTGGCATGCCTACGAACGGGTGGCCGAGTACTTTCTCTTTGCCTGTGGTTGTAGCCAAACCTACACCAACCTCCGCCACTTCAAGAATGACTTAAAACGGTGTAAGCCCCACTACCTGATTGCCGTGCCCCGCATCTGGGAAAGCTTTTATGAAGGCGTGCAAAAGCAACTGCGCGATGCCCCGGCCATGAAACGGCGCCTTGCCCAGTTTTTCCTCAGTGTTGGCCAGCAATATGTCCTGCAACGGCGACTGCTCACCGGCCTCAGCCTGACCAACCCCCATCCCAGCGGTTGGCAAAAATTGGTTGCCCGTCTGCAAACCTTTTTCCTCAAGCCTCTCTACGAACTGGGGGAGAAGCGTGTCTATCGCAAAATTCGTGAAGCCACGGGCGGTGAAATTAAACAGGTGATTAGTGGTGGCGGTGCCCTTGCCCCCCATTTGGACACATTCTATGAAGTCATCAACCTAGAAGTACTAGTGGGCTATGGCCTCACAGAAACGGCTGTGGTACTGACCGCTCGCCGCTCTTGGGCAAATCTACGCGGCTCCGCCGGCCGTCCCATTCCCGATACCGCGATTAAAATTGTGGATCCCGAAACTAAAGCCCCCGTTGAGTTTGGCCAAAAAGGACTGGTGATGGCCAAAGGGCCACAAGTGATGCGCGGCTACTACAACAAACCGGAGGCCACTGCCAAGGTGCTGGATGGTGAGGGCTGGTTTGACACGGGCGACTTGGGCTACCTCACCCCCAATGGCGATTTGGTGCTGACGGGGCGGCAGAAGGACACGATTGTTCTCAGCAACGGCGAAAATATTGAACCGCAGCCCATTGAGGATGCCTGTATCCGCAGCGCCTACATTGACCAGATTATGCTGGTGGGTCAAGATCAAAAAGCCTTGGGTGCCTTGATTGTGCCTAATTTGGAAGCGCTGGAGCAGTGGGTGGCTGCCAAGGGGTACCGGCTAGAGTTGCCGAACCGACCGGCACCAGCAGGCACGGGTGAACTGGTGACGCTGGAGAGCAAAGTGATTATTGATCTCTACCGCCAAGAACTGCTGCGGGAAGTGCAAAATCGCCCCGGCTATCGCCCAGATGATCGCATTGCCACATTTCGCTTTGTCCTCGAACCCTTTACGATAGAGAATGGTCTTTTGACCCAAACCCTAAAAATTCGTCGTCATGTCGTGAGCGATCGCTACCGCGATATGATTAACGCCATGTTTGAGTAATCTCCATGACAGACTCTATGGATACTAAACTGCTCCTGCGGCGCCAGATTATGGTGAAAGCAATCGTCACTCCCGAGTGGAAAGACGATGCCCAAAGGCAGCTTCAGACACAACTAAATCAAGTGGATAGCCAAATTCAGCAGTTGGATTTTCAATTGCAGCAGGTGATTGAGGAACTGCGCAAAAGCACTGAAGCGCCAGACGTAATCAATGCCCGCATTCAAGAGGTTCAAGGGCAAGCCAACAACCAAAAGGCGCAACTGTTGCAGCAAAAAAATCTGATTCTTCAACAATTGGATCAGGTGCAACGCCTCCAAATGGGGCAGGAAGTGGATCAAGGTCAAGTGGATAATTTCTTCTATGTCACTAAAGGAGACAACTTGATCCAAAAAATGCAGGTGGAGATTCTCCTGCGCAATGGCGTCATCGAAGAAATTCGCGGCACACTCTAACTTTTACCTTTCATTTTTAGTGAATTTGACTCCCTCTCGATTGCCAACCAAGGATAGCAGCCTCTATGATTCGTGAACTGTTCATGCCCGCCCTCAGCTCCACCATGACCGAAGGGAAAATTGTCTCTTGGGTGAAATCTCCCGGCGATAAGGTGGCCAAAGGGGAAACCGTGCTGATTGTGGAATCCGACAAGGCCGATATGGATGTGGAGTCCTTCTACGACGGCTATTTGGCGGTGATTACCGTGCCTGCTGGCGAAGTGGCACCCGTCGGTTCCACCATTGGCCTTGTGGCAGAAACAGAAGCAGAAATTGCGGAAGCAGAGGCAAAGGCCAAGTCCCTTGGGGCGGTGACCAGTTCTACGACGAGTTCTGCGGCAACGGCCTCGACTCCCGCTGCGGCCACAAGTAATGGCTCCGCAACGGCTCCTGTGGCAGTGGCTTCTCCCACCAGTGCTGTCGCTGCAACTACTGGGCGAGTGATTGCTTCCCCCCGTGCCCGCAAATTGGCCAAGGAACACAAAATTGATTTGCAGACGCTCAAGGGAACGGGCCCCAATGGTCGGATTACCGCGGCTGATGTGGAAGCCTTGATTGGTGCGCCTGCAACTCCCGTTACACCAGTAGCGACACCCCCTGTCCCCACAGCCGCCGCTGCGACTGCCCCGGTCGTCGCCAAAGAGGATCTGGTGCCCCTGACAACGCTACAAAATGCCGTTGTGCGAAATATGGTGGCCAGCCTTGGCATTCCCGACTTCCATGTGGCCTACACGATTACAACGGATGCGTTGGATCGGCTGTACCAGCAAATCAAGTCAAAAGGGGTGACAATGACGGCGCTCCTTGCCAAGGCGATCGCCCTGACGCTGCAAAAACACCCGATCATGAATGCCTATTACACAGAGCAAGGGATTCAATATCGCCGCGACATTAACATTGCTGTGGCTGTGGCGATGCCGGGGGGTGGGCTGATTACACCAGTGTTGAAGAACGCTGATCAAATTGACATCTACAGCCTCTCGCGCACTTGGAAAGACTTGGTGGAGCGGGCGCGCGCCAAGCAACTGCAACCTGAGGAGTACAGCACAGGTACCTTTAGTCTCTCCAATTTAGGCATGTTCGGGGTTGACTTCTTCGACGCCATTCTCACCCCCGGTCAAGGAGCCATTATGGCGGTGGGGGCGTCGCGTCCAACGGTGGTTGCCACCGAGGATGGCCTGCTGGGGGTAAAACGGCAGATGAAGGTGAATATCACCTGTGATCACCGTGTGATCTATGGTGCCGATGCTGCCGCTTTCCTTCAGGATTTGGCGAAACTGATTGAAACCAATCCCCAAGCCCTGACGCTCTAAACTGTGACTGCCCTGCTGGAAATCAGGGATCTCCATTTTGGCTATGGGGCAACCCCCTCACTACTCCAAGGGATTGATCTCACGGTGCAGGGGAGCGATCGCCTAGGCATCATGGGGGACAATGGTTCTGGCAAAACCACACTCCTGCTGCTCTGTGCGGCTGTTCTTGCGCCACAGCGGGGAACGATCACCTGCTTGGGACAGTCAGTGGTGGCTGGACAGTTTCAACCGGCGGTGGGGGTCGTGCTGCAACATCCAGCGGATCAGTTAATTGGGGCTACCGTGGCCGAGGATGTCGCCTTTGGCCCTGAAAACTTGGGCTGTCCGACCGCAGAAGTGCAGCAGCGAGTTGACCAAGCCTTGGCCAAGACAGGAACCAGTCACTTGGCCAATCGCATGCCCCATCAACTGTCGGGAGGCGAACAACGCATGGTGGCGATCGCGGGCATTTTAGCCATGCAGCCCCAGTTGATTCTCTATGATGAACCCACGGCCTTTTTGGATCAGCGAAGTTGTGGCACGTTGATCGAGTTTTTGCAGGCGGATACCACCCCCGGTCTCATCGTCAGTCATGACCCTGCATTTTTACGCAGAGTCTGTACTCAGATTTTTCTCCTAGAGTCAGGACATCTCCGTCCACTGGCGTTGTAACCTATGCTGCATCGTCGCGTTTGGCTGTTATTTTTTCTCTTCTGTTGGAGTTTGTGTTGGACGATTTGGCCAGTACAGGCACAAAACTCAACGCTGATTCGCGGCGTCTGGCTGACAACCAATGATTTACCGATCCTGCGCGATCGCCCGCGGTTAGAGGCAACCCTCAATGATTTACAGCGCCTGAACTTCAACACCCTCTACCCCGTTGTCTGGAACTCTGGCTATGTCAGTTTCCCCAGTGCCACGGCTAGGAATCTGGGCATTCAGCCCTTTGTCCTGCGGGGAATCCAAGACTACGACATTCTCGGAGAACTCACCCAGCAGGCGCACTGCCGTAATCTCTTGGTCATTCCTTGGTTTGAATTTGGCTTCATGGTGCCAGAAACCTCAGAACTCGCCCTTGGCCATCCAGACTGGCTTACCCAAGGGGTCAATGGTCAAACCACTCGCTTAACGGCGGCCGGGGAAGTGGCGTGGCTCAATCCCTTTCATCCGCAGGTACAAGCCTTTCTCACTAGTATTGTCCTTGAGGTGCTGCGGCAGTATCCAGTGGATGGTGTACAGTTTGATGACCACCTCAGCCTGCCCGTGGAGTTTGGCTACGATACCTATACCCGTGCCCTCTATCAGCAGGAAACCCAAAAGCCCGTTCCCGATAATCCCCGTGATCCAGACTGGATGCGCTGGCGTGCCGACAAACTCACCGCCTTTGTGCAAACGTTGCGGCAGCAGGTCAAACAAGAATTTCCCAATGCCATTTTTTCCGTCTCACCGACCACATTGCCCACCGCCTACCAGACATTTCTCCAAGATTGGCCGCAGTGGGTCGCCCTCGGACTCCTCGATGAAGTGATTGTACAAGTCTATCGCTACAATCTTGCCAGCTTTGTACAGCAGTTGACTCAGCCGGAGATGCTCCACGCCCAAGCCAAAATTCCCACCGCCGTTGGTGTCCTTACAGGGCTACGTACCAACCCTGTGCCCATCGAACTGGTGGATGCTAAGGTAGAAGCCGCGCTGCGATCAGGGTTAGGGGTGTCCTTTTTCTCCTTTGAGACGTTATGGGGGCGTGGTCCTGAACCGCGCGATCGCCGCCAAAATACACTTCGCTTCCATTTTCGCCAGCCCCTGCCAAGGCGATTGTTTGCTCAAGCCTGTCCAACTCCCTAGAGCTTACTGCCGCACTCTGGACAAAAGCGATGGGTCGAAATTGTCTTTGCCCCACAGTTGGCGCAGTAGATCAATTCGGCAGCCTTTTCCAGCACCTTCCGTTCCGGCAGCCCCAGCATTTGGGAGTTGGCCTTGCCGGGGGCCACCATCGGGTAGCAATTTTCATCGCGGGTGACATGGGCATCCAGTAGCACGGGGCCATCGTAGGCCAAAACCTCTTGGACAATTGCATCCAAATCGTGGCGATCGCTCACCCGCAACCCCTTAACCCCGTAGGCCTCCGCCAATTTCACAAAATCGGGCATCCCCTTGGCCATATTGGAATGGGAATAACGCTCCTCGTAAAAGGCTTGCTGCCACTGGCGCACCATTCCCTGCCAAAAATTGTTAATAATCACCGTCTTGACAGCAATACCGTACTGAGCCAATGTGGCCAACTCTTGGGAATTCATTTGAAAACTGGCATCGCCACTAATACAGATCACCTGTTGATCGGGTAGTGCCACCTTCACCCCCATTGCTGCGGGCATGCCAAAGCCCATCGTGCCCAAGCCAGCACTGGAGATCCAACGCCGAGGGCCATTTTTCAGGAATTGCGCTGCCCACATCTGGTGCTGACCCACATCAGTCGTGTAGTAGGCATCAGGCGCATGGCGGCCAAAGGCAACAATCACCTCTTGGGGTGAGAGTTCACCACTGGGCTGCGGCACGACAAGGGGATAGTCCTCTTTCCAGACCTTGATGCGCTCGAGCCACGCTTGGGTCTTGGGTTCAACGGCTTCACCACTGTCTTCAATGTGCTTGAGGAGTTGCTGGAGCACGGGTTTAACGCTGCCAACAATCGGCACATCAGGCACGCGGTTTTTGCCCACCTCGGCAGGATCAATGTCAATGTGAATCACCTTAGCGCGGGAGGCAAACTCATCCAGCTTACCGGTCACGCGATCGTCAAACCGCGCCCCCACGGCAATCAATAGATCACACTCACTGACGGCAAAGTTGGCATAGGCGGTGCCATGCATCCCCAACATACCCACGGAGAGGGGATGGGACTCAGAAAACGCCCCCTTGCCCATCAGGGTTGTTGTCACCGGAATCTGGAATAGCTCGGCTAACCTGAGCACCTCCTCGTGAGCACCCGCTGTAATTGCACCGCCGCCCACATAGAGCAAGGGTCGCTTGGCCTCACGAATCAGTTGAACCGCTTGGGCAATTTGGCGGACATTGCCGCGAATCGTGGGACGATAGCCCCTTAGCTTGACTTGCCCCGGCTCGATCGGTTCATACTCACAGACTTCTAGGCCGACATCCTTGGGAATATCCACAAGCACAGGCCCTGGCCGACCGGTGGTGGCAATGTAAATGGCTTCAGCAACAATCCGTGCCATGTCCTTGGCTTCGCGCACGACGTAGGAGTGCTTGACAATCGGCAGCGTAATGCCAAAGATATCCGTTTCCTGAAAGGCATCGGTACCAATGGCGGAGCGAGGCACCTGACCGGTAATTACCAGCAGCGGAATGGAATCCATGTGGGCTGTGGCAATGCCTGTCACTAAGTTCGTCGCCCCCGGCCCTGAAGTACCAAAACACACCCCCACTTGACCTGTGGCACGAGCGTAGCCGTCAGCGGCATGGGCTGCCCCCTGTTCGTGGCGTACCAGAATGTGCTGAATGATTCCCTTTGACTCAGCACGGTACAGTTCATCATAAATCGGTAAGATTGCGCCACCAGGATAGCCAAAAATATGCTTAACGCCGTGACGGCATAGGGTATCAATAAGAATGTATGCTCCAGTTGCTTGCACAGGCCAACCTCGTCAGGCAGTGGTGGTAGATGTTTCTAAATTCTAATTTTTCAATTAGGGTCTCGGCAAGAGCGCAAAGGCTTGAAAGCATTGAATTCTTGGCCTTAAACTCCTCAATGCTTAACATATCTTTGCAATTAGTAGCTGCCTCTCCTTGCTGAAAGAACGCTGTTGATTTAGTTAGGTAAAATGCGCATTAAGGTTTGGCCATACTCAATTGGTTCAGCATTTTGCACCAAAATTTCCACCACTTGGCCATTAACTTCGGCTTCAATTTCATTCATCAGCTTCATGGCTTCAATGATGCAAACCACTTGGCCTTTTTTGACTGTATCGCCCACTTCGACAAAAGGGGGTTCATCGGGAGCAGGGGCACGATAAAAGGTACCTACCATTGGCGCCACAATATCCACGGTTTTACGGTTGGCGGGAGGTGGCGTTGGTTCCGGATCGGGGGTAACGGCTGGAGGGGGCACAGGGGTGGGCGTGACGGTTGATGCAGGAGCTGGAGCCACAACCACGGGGGCGCTGCCACTGATCTGCTCACGCTTGCGGAGTTGAAGTTCCAGTTCGCCACTCTTAAGGTTGAGTTCGGTGACGCTGGTTTGGTCAAACATTAGTAGCAGTTCGCGTACTTGGTTGAGGTCAAGCTCCACACCCATTACTCCTATTCGCGGCCAAGATACGTATCTGAGCGAGTATCAATGCGAATCCGCTCGCCTACGGAGATAAATAACGGTACCATGACTTGGGCACCGGTTTCGACAATGGCGGGTTTCGATCCACCAGTGGCAGTATCCCCTTTAACCCCCGGATCGGTTTGCACCACTTCTAAAACAACGGAGTTGGGTAGCTCCACCTCAAGGACTTGCTCACCCCATTTGACAATATTGACTTCCATGCCTTCTTTGAGATACTTGGCGCGATCGCCCATTTGTGCGGGCGTGAGGCGAGCCTCTTCATAGCTTTCCATGTCCATAAAGACATAGTCTTCGCCATCTTTGTAGGTATGCTGCATGGTGCGTTTTTCAAGGGTGGCTTGGGGAACGGTCTCGCCGGCGCGGAAGGTGCGCTCAATCACGTTGCCCGTTTGCACATTCTTCAATTTTGTGCGCACAAAGGCTGAGCCTTTACCGGGTTTGACGTGCAAAAATTCGACGACTCGCCAGACGGCACCATCCAGCTCAATACTTACACCGGGGCGAAAATCATTACTGGAAATCATGTCCTACCGTGCAGTTCACCAAGCTATTATTGTATCCTTGAGCGTTGCCCTTCCTAAACATTGTTCAGCAGATTTCCCTAGAGTCAGATCCATTGCCATCCCTTGCAATTCCCAAAGGGCGATCGCCCATGGGGATGATAAACTGAAGCTGTTAATCTCATTCATGATCCAAGGACACTAACAATGGCTGCAACCCTTGAACTCAGTCAAGAAAACGTCGAAAAAGTCCTTGATGAGCTCCGTCCTTACCTGATGGCCGATGGCGGTAATGTGGAATTGGTGGAAATCGAAGGGCCGGTGGTACGGCTGCGCTTACAGGGTGCCTGTGGTGCTTGTCCCAGTTCGACGATGACACTGCGCATGGGTATTGAGCGCAAGTTAAAAGAAGCGATTCCAGAGATTGCTGAAGTCCAACAGGTGCTTTAATCTCGCTGGCTGCTGGGGAGAGATAGAACGTGGCGATCGCGATCCAGTTAACGCCAGATCAGATTGATCGTCTCGATTTATCTCCCCTGCAACAAGTCCTTGCTCCTCTGATTGCAGAGCGGCGGCTTTTAGAGCATCACCAAGCGCTGCGTTTTCTTATTGATTATCCTCGGCCAGCGGATGAACCTGATCTAGAGCTTTCGGAATTGCCAGCTGTGCGCCTGTGGTTCATTCGTGCTGATGTCTGCTACCCATGGTTGCCCTATTTACTGGATTGGTCAGCAGGTGAGTTGGTGCGCTATGGGGCAATGCTGGTGCCCCACGAATTTCATCCGCAGCAGGGCATTATCTTTAACCCCCAAGCCCTTGATATCTTTGTGATGGCCAAGGTCTTTACCCTTTGGCAATGGCTTCAGGGACAGGGCTATCCTGCTGCTGAAAAAATTAAAGGCATGGCAGCGATGTTTGGCTATGAGCTAGATACGGCTCTTTTTGACCTCCTTGAGTTTTGAAGGCTCCCTAGCGCTATGGCGGTCATCGCACTGGGGATTGATTTTGGTACCTCGGGAGCGCGGGCGATCGCCATCGATCCTGAAGGCAAGATTCTCGCCACTGCCCGTCGTCCGTTGCACCAGCCCGATCGCCCCCAAGAATGGGCGGCAACTCTGCGGGCGTTGATTTTAGATATTCCAAGCGCTATCCGTCAGCAAATTCAGCGGATTGCTATTGATGCCACCTCTAGCACCGTTTTCCTCTGTGATGCTCAGGGGCAGCCCTGCTCACCCGTTCTCCTCTACAACGACGATCGCGCCCAAGATCAGGTTCAAACGCTGCGGCAGATTTTAACCACGGATCACCTAGTCCTGAGTGCCACCAGTAGTCTCGTTAAGCTGTTGTGGCTCCAGACCCACTACCCCACGGTCAACGCTGTTTTGGTACACCAAGCGGATTGGCTGGCCTTTTTGCTCCATGGTCAACTGGGCATTTCCGACTGGCACAATGCCCTGAAGTTGGGCTATGACCCGGCAAAGGAAGCTTACCCCGACTGGTTCAGCCACCCCACGCTTGCGTCCTTGCAGCCCCTGCTCCCTAAGGTCATTCCCCCCGGTACAGTTCTGGGAAAGGTCACAGCCACCGATTTAGGCTTGTCTTTAGAGTGTGAGGTGTGTGCCGGTACCACCGATAGCATTGCCGCCTTTTTAGCGAGTGGTGCCTCGGAGGTGGGTGAGGCGGTGACATCTTTGGGGTCAACCCTTGTGCTCAAGCTCTTGAGTGCCTCTAGGGTAGAGGATTTGGCAGCAGGTATCTACAGTCATCGCTTGGGCGATCGCAGCTCGCGCGCCGTAGGCGATCGCTGGCTTGTGGGGGGTGCCTCCAACTGTGGCGCCGCAATTTTAGCCCAGTTTTTTACCCCAGCGGAACTAGAGCGCCTCAGCGCCCAAATAGATGTCAATCAACCCACGGGGTTGGACTACTATCCTCTGCTCAAGCGGGGTGAGCGCTTTCCCATCAACGATCCGCATCTTGAACCGCGCCTAGAACCCCGACCCGACGACCCTCGCCTCTTTTTGCAGGGACTTCTCGAAAGTCTCAGCCGCATTGAAGCCCAAGGCTATCAACAATTACAACGTCTGGGTGCCTCGCCCTTGAAACGGGTCTGGACGGCTGGGGGCGGTGCCCGTAATCCCGCATGGTTAGCCCTCCGCCAGCAATACCTAGGGGTTCCCGTGGCCGTTTCACCTCAAACAGAGGCCGCCTATGGAACAGCTCGTCTCGCTCAATCATAAAGTTATGTTTGTTTTTTGATAAATTACAACCCTTTTCTTAATTATTTGACAAAGATTGGATACATATAGCCATTTCGAAAGGAGATGAGATATTTTCAAGAAGGATAGGTTATACTCAAAGCGTCATGAATGTTACTCAAGAATATGAGCTATAGCTTGGACTGACGAGAGCGGGTTGTCTCCTATATCAAGCAAGGTGGCAAAATCAGTGAAGCAACTCAAATTTTTCAGGTCAGTCGCGCCACCATCCATCGCTGGCTGAAGCGAAAGGACTTAGCGCCCACGGTTGTCCCCCGTCGTCCTTGGAAACTGGATTGGGCGGCCTTAGCAGCGGATGTTGCTACCCATCCCGATGACCGTTTAATCGACCGTGCCCAGCGATCGAGTGGAGTCTGAGTATGGGTGGTCAGCGCGAGGCCAACGAATTGATGGAGAGTGAGTGGGGAGGCGTCAGAAAAGAGAGAGTTGAGTCGCAGGACGGTATAGATACCAGAAAGACTTCATCGCCCCAATGCTGTTTTCAGGATATTTGAATGCGTTAGGGTTTGTGAGTTGGCTGAGTCAGTACTGTTTGCCGACGTTAAAGAGACCGTCGTTGTTGATGATGGATAATGCACCGATTCATCCCCAAGGGGCGATTCAGGCAGTGGTGAAAGCGGCGGGTCACGAGGTGTTATTTTTACCGAAATACTCTCCTGATTTGAATGTGATTGAGCACGACTTCAGTGCGCTGAAGCGAGCGCGGATGTATGCAGGGTCAAACAGTTCGATTGATGAAGTGATTCGCAAGTATTGTGCTGGATGATGTCTCATTCTTTATTGGAATTACTATAAAAGTTGAGCACATAAAATGAATGTCATCCTCTTCTAGGGTGACTTGTGCGGTTTTGTGTGTCTTCTATCCTTGTCAAAAGAGCTGTATCAGACTTTGCGATAGTGACAAAGGATCGTCTATCCTCAAAAAAAGTAGAACTCCTATGTTCTGAAGATCATGTCTTTCCTAGAAGCTATGCGCAGAAAAATTCTGTTTGAGTTTACTGCTACCCACCTCGAATCTGTTTTTATACCTAGCTTCCTCAAACGCTGGATTGTTCACCAGCATGATTGCCCTATATTCCTTCAAGAGACCCTAGCTAGAGATACTCACTGGCAAGTGCGTCAAGCAGCAGCAACAAATCCGGAATGTTCACCTTTACTCTTGGAAACCTTGGCTAAAGATACTGAATGGCGAGTCCGACGAGCAGTTGCTGCCAATCCTAATTGCCCTCAAATCTGTCTTGAAACACTGGCAATGGATAGCTATTTTCAGGTGCGTCAGCAGGTCGCAGCTCATCCTCAATGTCCCCCCGCCATTCTCAACCGCCTTGCTCAAGATCAATACTATCAAGTGCGGCAGGCTGCTGCTAGCAATCTGCAAAAACTTACCTCTTCTTCCCTTGAGCAGCTAGCACAGGATGACTACTGGCAAGTACGAGCCACTGTTGCCGCCCATCCCAACTGTCCCGAAACTATCCTAGCTCAGCTTGTTAAGGATCAGTACTGGCAGGTACGTATAGCTGTCGCTCGAAATGCTCAATGCCCCCTTAGCCTGAAGCAGACTTTTGAACATGACAGACGAGTTTTTATTCTTCACCAAATACTAAACAGACACTTAAGTTTACTGGGTTTTTCTCTCTTTGTAAAACGGTTGCTTGCTGGGTGCAGATATTGTCCTCTTTGGATTATTGAGGAGCTAGGAAAGGATCAACATTGGAGAGTGCGTCAAGCTATTGCCAAACATCCCAAATGTCCCCTATCTGTTTTAGAGAATCTAGCCAAGGACAGCTCATGGCAAGTGCGTCAGGCTACTGCTAGTCATCCTCAATGTCTTTCTTATCTTCTAGAGACGCTTGCCCAAGATAAGAGCAGTGAAGTGCGTCAGTCTATTGCACAGCGATCTGACTGTCCAGCACATTTGTTAGAAAGACTTTCCCAAGATATTTGTTGGCAAGTACGACAAGCAGTTGCTGAAAATGTAAACTGCCCTTCTACTGCTATAGAAATTCTAGCAAGAGAACGGTTTTTATGGTTAGAGGTGTCAAGGAATCCACAGTGTCCTCATCAGCTTTGGGAAGCGATGCTCAATCAGGAAAAAACTATTCTTTTGGATCGGTTTCTACAGAAATACATCTATTCTTTTTTAAGGTGGTTACCATTTTTTCTCAAAGAAAAAGTAGCCAATTGGGTGATTAAAAGTTCCAAGGGATGGTCTGAGGCTTTGGTGAGAACATTAGCGAAAGATCCAGATCAAAGGATGCGGTTACAGGTAGTCAGAACCCTGCCCTTTTGGTCTGAAGTGCTACACACTCTTATTCAAGATAAAGACATTAACGTTCAACTAGCTGTTGTCCAGCGCCCAGACTGTCCACCGCAGACATTGGCTATAGGTGCTCAGACGAGTGACTCTTGGTTTGTCCGCAAGACTATTGCTCGGCACCTGAATTGTTCACCTTCTGTCCTAGAGATATTAGCCGCTGATACCTCTGCTAGAGTACGCTTAGCCGCTATTCAAAATCCGAATTGCCCTCCCAATCTTTTAGAGGTATTAGTTAAAGGTGCGCATCAGCCTTTAGATACAGTGATAGCGAGTGGAAATGTATCTACCCCCCATCCATTTCAGATTCTGACTGACGATGAGAAGCTGAGCTTGTATTTGGCAGTTGCTCATCATACCAATTGTCCCCCCTCTCTTCTTGAGGGTTTATCTCAGAATACTAATTGGCACGTGCGCCAAGCAGTTGCTAGCAGTTTGAATTGTCCCTTATCACTCATAGAGAAGCTAGCGGTAGATCAGGATGCCCATGTTCGAGCAGCAGTAGCTAAGCGACTCGATTGTCCTGCCAACATTTTGTTAGCCCTAGCCCAAGATAGCTGTCGTGAAGTTTGGCGAGCAGTCATTAGCAATCCGGAGTGTTCTGAGCAGATTTTATGCTCTTTTGCTAAACATCCAGATGTGGTTGTGCGCGAACTTGTAGTGAAAAACCCGAAGTGTCCTCCTCAAATTTTAGCTACTCTTACCCAAGATAAGGAAAGTCAGGTAAGGCGAGCAATCGCAGAACGAGTAGGATTCTTATCCCACCTGCTAGAGACTTTGGCTAATGACCAAGACTGGCAAGTGCGATTAGCCATAGTGAATAACCCCCAATGCCCTAGCCATCTTTTGCAGGCTCTCAGTCAGGATATTCACGCAGAAGTAAAGCGAGCAGCCACCAAACGCTTGCAAGAATGCACTAAACACTAGACTAAGCTAAATTCAAATGAGCCTGAATTTCTGACTTCAGCCGATTGAGGATATGGCGCTGATCCAACTGGCTGAGGATTTGTTGCACTACGGTTTTCGGCCCAGCAGTTCCCCAGCCTGCGCCGTTGGCAAAGTAGGTTTTGGCTACTTGCCCCATCGTATAGGAGGCAAAGCCAGCAATCCCCGCTTGGGTCATGGCGACTGAGAGGTAAGGGCCAAGGGCAATGCCGCCACTCATGGGCGTAGCTAATCCCAACAGTCCCTTGAGGGAACTGAGTCCTAAGTTGACAGCAAATTCCCCTAAACTGATGCTGCCCATGGCGAGGGCGATTGTTTGTAATAGCTCCTTGGCGCCTGCTTCTGTGAGTTCAATGCCGTAGAGGAGCGAGAGTAGTTGAATCGTGGTCAAGTCAATGACGGCACTGCTGACCATATCGAGCACGGTAACAGGGTTGAGGGCGATCGCCAGCGCCTTGGCGACAGCTCCTTTCCAAATCAGTTGGTTGGCCTCCTGATCCCGCAGTTCCAGCTTGTAGCGGGCTAATTCTTCACTGACTTTATTGGCAAAAAGCATTGAGTTCAGGGCAATCAGGGCCTTCCCTTCGCGATTGAGCACCTCCAAGATCTTTTGCTTCAGGGGTTCCACTTGGGGAGCACCGACGGTCATTTTCACCTGTACTCGTCCTTGGCGATCGCGGTTCACTTGGGGGACAAGGGGCGCTGCTGCTACCATGACAATCTCTTCGGGGGAGAGGAGTTCTTTGACGCGCTCATCGCGGATTTTGTTATAGATGGCCTCGCGATCCGCCTCTGGATACTGATCCACTTTGTTAAAGACCAGAATCATCGGCTTGCCCGCCTGCCGCAACTCACTGAGGGCTTGGTATTCCAGACGGGTCAAGTCGCCAGCAATGACAAAGAGAATCAAATCCGCTTGAGCCGCTACCTCTCGTGCTAGTTGCTCCCGTGCGGCGCCATTGACTTCGTCTAACCCCGGTGTATCAATGAGGCGGATGGGATTGCCACGCTGAGCTTCCGAAATTTGCCACAGGGCACTGGCTTCTTCTTGAGTGACGCCATGAATCGGCCCAGTCGCAAAGTAGGGTTCCCCTAGCAGCGCATTTAGTAGGGAGGACTTTCCCCGCCCCACCATACCAAAGACGGCAATTTGCACGACACCATAGTGGAGCTTGTCGAGCATTGCTTCGAGGTCAGCGATCGCGCGGGCGAGGGAGGCTTTTTCGCTGCCAGTCGCTTTGCACTCGAACAGGAGTTTTTCAAGGGCACTTTTGGCCGCTTCGTAGCTGCGGGCGCTTTGGTAGGCCTCAAGGTCATCAATCGTGCCTTGAAGTTCCTTCAGCAGAGAATTCGCTGGCGATCGCTCTATCACAGATGCAACACTGACGTTACAAAGATTTGCTTTTTATTCTAAGGGCAAGAACGGGACTGGTGCGATTTGAACGCACGACCTAGCGCTTAGGAGGCGCTCGCTCTATCCGACTGAGCTACAGCCCCAAAGAGATACCTTCTATCCTAGCGAGTTTTGATCGCCCCTAAGCTGCTGTCGCCACTGTTGCCCTCAGGGCATCAATTTCCTGAAACAAGCGCTCTAGGGGAGCATTGGGTTCTAAAAACGAGAAGAGATGCTTGTAGCGCAGCTTACCTTCCTGATCAATGAGAAACTGTGCGGGCAGTGGTGCCCCCAAGGCTTGACCCGTGCGGTATTTGCGAAAGACTTGGCAACTGGGGTCATAGAGCAGGGGCATCTTCAAGCCCATATCGTCCTTGACCTTTTGACTTTGCTGGGCATCGGTACTGGTGATCACAAGAACGGCTACTCCCTTGCCTTGGAATGTTTCATAGTGTTCATTCAAGGCCTTGAGATAGGGGTAGCACAGCGGACAGTATTGATGCTCCGTAAAGATACGAGTAAACACCAGTAGGAGCGGCTGCTCTTGCCACACCGTTGAGAGGCGCACGGGCACGGTTAGCCCTACGCCGGGTAGCTCCCCATCAGGCACTAGTGCACCCCGCTGTAGTTGATTTTGGGGCGGCAGTGGCCACGCATTCTGCCAAAACCGCTCATTAAAGAGGCCACTGAAGTTGGTGGAGGTAAAAAACGGTAATTGAACAGCCATGGCGCCCTCGCTGGTGGCTCAACATTTTCCTAGCGATCAACAGATCCCATAATCACATCGATACTGCCAAGGATAGCAACAATATCCGCCACTTTCATCCCCTTCAGCAACTGGGGCAGGACTTGCAGGTTATTGAAATCCGGTGGACGAATCTTCCAGCGCCAAGGGAAGACATTATCATCCCCAATCAGGTAAATCCCTAGCTCCCCTTTCCCCGATTCAACCCGCACATAGTGTTCGCCTTTGGGAATTTTGAAGGTGGGAGCCAGCTTCTTGCCGATGTATTGGTAGTCAAAGCCATTCCACTCTGACTTGGCACCCTCGAGCATCCGCTTGGCTTCGAGGTTTTCATAAGGACCACCGGGCAAACCATCCAAGGCTTGGCGAATGATTTTCACCGATTCGCGCATTTCTTGAATACGGACAATGTAGCGGGCAAGGCAATCACCTTCGGTGGCCACGGGTACATCCCAGTCAAAGTCGTCATAGCACTCGTAGTGATCCACCTTGCGCAGATCCCACTTCACCCCAGAGGCACGGAGCATCGGCCCCGATAGCCCCCAGTTGATGGCATCCTCACGGCTAATTTTGCCCACCCCCTGTAAGCGGCGCACAAAGATGGGGTTGTTGGTGATCAGGCGCTCGTACTCATCCACTTTGGGCAGGAAGTAATCGCAAAAGTCGCGGCACTTGGTTACCCAGCCATAGGTGAGGTCGGCGGCCACTCCCCCCATGCGGAAGTAGTTGTTGTTGATGAAGCGCATGCCTGTGGCAGCTTCAAAGAGATCGTAGATGTATTCCCGCTCACGGAAGATGTAGAAAAAGGGCGTCTGGGCACCGACATCCGCCAAGAAGGGGCCTAACCACAGCAGGTGATTGGCAATGCGGTTCAACTCCAGCATGATCACGCGGATATAGCTGGCGCGTTTGGGCACAGGAATACCAGCCAACTTTTCGGGAGCGTTGACGGTAACCGCTTCGTTAAACATCCCGGCGGCGTAGTCCCAACGACTGACGTAGGGGATGAACATAATGTTGGTGCGGTTTTCAGCAATTTTCTCCATGCCGCGATGGAGGTAGCCAATCACCGGCTCGCAGTCAATGACATCTTCGCCATCAAGGGTCACCATTAACCGCAAAACCCCGTGCATTGAGGGATGGTGCGGCCCCATGTTGATGACCATGGGTTCTGTGCGAGTCTCTATCGTGGGCATAGATGGCAGTTCCGCTAGAGGGTTGGACGCTTACTTTACAGCCCTTTTCTAAAATGTGGCATACATGAAGGAAGTGCAATTTCCTCCCATAGTGGCTTTCGCGGTTTTAAGCCTGTTCCATCTGTGAAAAGGGCTGTTCTTTTGATATGCTACACAGGTTTTCCCCGCTTGCCAATTCAAATTTGCTTATGGCTTAGATAACGGTGCCATCGGGGATCACGGCATTTTTGATAATCACCACCACCCCGCTGCGGATATAAAATCCTTGATCCTCACGGTTGGATTCTTCAACATGGTCTTTGTTGATGATTTTGACATCATGGCCAATGCAGGCATTTTTATCGACAATTGCCCCGCGAATGACACTGTTGGCACCAATGCCGATGGGAATTTTATGTTGCAACAGGAGCTGGCTGCGCTGCGCCGAGTCTTGGTAGTAGTCGGCGCCCATCAGCAGGGAATGATCAATGACACAACCGGATTCTACGCGCGATCGCACCCCCAAAACGGAACGGTGAACTTGGCATTCCTTAAGAATGCAGCCCTCGCTAATGATCGACTCTGTGATGGTGGAACTGAGAATCTTACTGGGGGGCAAATAGCGGGGACGGGTGTAGATGGGGGCGTTTTCGTCGTAGAAGCTAAAGGGCGGTTGGGGTTGTTGGGTGAGGGCAAGGTTAGCCTCGTAGAAGGATCCAATCGTGCCAATATCTTCCCAGTAGCCATTAAAGACGTAGGTTTGGACAAGATGAGAACGGGCCGCAGCGGGAATGATTTCCTTGCCAAAGTCGGTGGCATCGGCCATCTGTTGCAGCAGATCAATCAGCACTTGCCGCTTAAAGACATAAATCCCCATTGAGGCAATGTAGGGTTTGCAATGGGCTTCCTCGGCACTAAGGCCATAGCGGGTTGTGTCCACGCGCATATCCCGTAGGGCATCACCGCTGGGTTTTTCGCGGAATTCAATAACTCGCCCTGTGCCATCTACCTTAATCAAGCCAAAGCCAGAGGCGGCTTTTTCATCGACGGGCAAGACGGAGAGGGTAATATCGGCGCCCGTTTCGCGATGGCGCTGCACAAAAAGGCGATAGTCCATGCGGTAGAGGTGATCTCCTGAAAGAATCAGGTATTCATCCACGTCCCAATCGGCTAACAGCCACAGGTATTGACGCACCGCATCGGCAGTGCCCTGAAACCAGTTGGGATTTTCTGGGGTTTGTTGCGCTGCTAACACTTCGACAAAGCCGCCCGTCAAGCCGGGGAAGGTATAGGTACGAGCAATATGACGGTTGAGGGAGGCCGAGTTGAATTGGGTAAGGACGTAAATGTTATTGATTTCGGAGTTGATGCAATTGCTCACAGGAATATCAATGAGGCGATATTTTCCAGCAAGGGGAACCGCAGGCTTGGCTCGACGCTTGGTCAAGGGATAGAGACGTGTGCCGGCACCGCCCCCAAGGATAATCGCCAAGACTCGTTTCATTGAAAACTCCATCTGAACGGCCACATCAACAGTGTACGCTGTGGTGGCACTTCTCTTTGCGAAGGGGACGCTTTTTGGTAAAGAAGCCGCGCAATGGCATGATAATGATACTTGGTCGTTGATCCCAAGCGGAGAGTAGCAGCATGGGATTTGTGGATATTGCGATCGCTGATTTGGCAGCGGACTACGGCGTCTCGGTCGAAACCGTCTGTGGGTTGTGCGATCGCTTGGGTATTCGCTATACCAGTCCGCAAACGCGCCTGCCCCTTGAAGATGCCAAAGCAATCATTTTGGCTTTGACGGACTCTGCTACACCGACCGATCAACGGGACACATCACCGCACTCGTAAGACCTGCTTATTGGGAGAACTATGTTAAGAAAATCCATTTGGCTTGCGGTCGCCCTTTGCCTCTGCCTCTGGCAACTGACCCTAGGTACAGCACTGGCCGCTGAACTGACCCCTGACGTCCTGACCGTTCCCCTCAACAGTGAAGGAAAAACCATTACCCTGACGGAAAAGCAATACGTTGAGGGTAAGCGTCTCTTCCAGTATGCTTGCGCCTCCTGCCATGTGGGGGGGATCACCAAAACCAACCCCAATTTGGATTTGCGCACTGAAACCTTGGCTTTGGCCACACCGCCACGGGATAACATCGAAAGCTTGGTGGACTATATGAAAAACCCCACCACCTACGATGGTGAGCAAGAAATTGCTGAGGTGCACCCCAGTCTGCGCAGTGCCGACATTTTTCCCAAAATGCGGAATTTGAACGAAAAAGATCTGGTGGCGATCGCCGGTCACATCCTCGTCGAACCCAAGATTCTTGGGGATAAATGGGGAGGCGGTAAAATTTACTACTAGTCACAACTCAAGAAGGATCTTCCCAACTCATGCACCAACCTCACTCTCGGCTTCGGCCTGTTGTCTGGCTCTGCAGTGGCCTACTGTTCTTGCTGCTGGGCTGGGCGATCGCCCCGGCAACGGCGCTGGCGGCCTCTGGGGTAGATAACTATGTGATCCAATACCTGAAGGTCACAGATACGGTGGAACTGCCCCTCAATGACGGCGGTGAGACCAAAACCTTTACAGCCGTGGACTTGACCCGTGGGAAACGGCTCTTTGAGGAAAACTGCAAAAACTGCCACGTTGGCGGCAGTACACTCCCCAATCCGTTGGTCTCCCTCTCCCTGAAGGATCTCAAGGGAGCCACCCCCCCACGGGATACAATTACCAGTCTGGTGGCCTTCCAGCGATCGCCGAGATCGTACGATGGCAGCGAAGAGAGTTATTCCTGCCGCCGCGTGAGTGAGGACTGGTTGACCACGGAACAGCTTGAGACCTTAGCTGCCTTTATTTTGCGAGCGGCAGCCGTGGCGCCCGGTTGGGGCGTAGAAAGCTTTCCGGACAGTGTCCCCTAGGTTGGGAACTTTGCTACACTGACCTTTGGTGAACCTTGCACCCCTTGATTTTTGGGGCTTTATCCATACCCTGACGCATTCCATGAAAGGAGAACTCCGTTGAAAAAGCTATTCATTCGTGTTTGCGCGATCGCGATCGCGCTGTTTGTCAGCCTCACCCCTGCGGCCTTTGCAGCAGATTTAGCCAATGGTGCCAAAGTCTTTAGCGGCAACTGTGCAGCCTGTCACATGGGGGGTGGCAATGTGGTGATGGCCAACAAAACCCTGAAAAAAGAAGCCCTTGAGCAATTTGGCATGTACTCCGAGGATGCCATTATCTACCAAGTGCAGCACGGCAAAAATGCCATGCCCGCTTTTGCTGGTCGTCTCACCGATGAACAAATTCAAGATGTGGCTGCCTACGTGCTCGATCAAGCCGCCAAGGGTTGGGCAGGCTAAGATTGCCACCGTCTGAAAAAACGATTGATGAAGGGTGTAGGCGTAGGTGCTACATCCTTTTTTTATTCTGTGACTGCCCTCCAAGTCCTGCAAAGATAGATGTTGTGTTCTGCATCCCCTAGGGAATCCTCTCTAGAACCAGTGCAATTCATATAATGATGAAAGACTTGCTCCTACAAAAAGGCGGTACACTTGGGCTATGCCTGCTGCCCCATTGCCAGCAAATGAACCGGAACGGCAACGTGCCCTTGAGCAGTATCGAGTCTTAGATACGCCTCCGGAACCGATCTTTGATGAAATTACCAACTTGGCGGCGGCAATTTGCGAAGCGCCGATTGCCCTCATTAGTCTTGTTGATCGTCAACGGCAGTGGTTTAAAGCCAAAGTAGGCATTGATGCCTGTGAAACCCCTAGGGATGTTGCCTTTTGTGCTCACGTTATCCTGCAACCAGAACTCGTCATTGTGCCGGATGCTCGGCTGGATCCCCGCTTTGCCGATAATCCCGTTGTTACAGGGCCGCCCTATATCCGCTTCTATGCGGGGATGCCCTTGATGACGCCTGATGGCTATGGCATTGGTACCCTCTGCGTAGTGGACTATAAGCCGCGTGAGCTAAACCCCGTTCAACAGCAAACCCTGCGCACCCTTGCTCGCCAAGTCATTAGTGAACTGGAAATCCGCCATCACTTAGAGGTTACCCAGCAACAACTGGCCTACATTCAGCAGATGAGCAGCCTCCAAGAGGCGGTCTTCAATAGTAGTAATCACGCCATCATTGCCACCCGTACCGATGGCATTATCACGCTGCTGAATCGAGCTGCTGAGGAATGGCTAGGATATTCTGCCTCAGAACTGGTGGGTAAAGCAACGCCAGAACGTTTCCATGATCCTCAAGAGGTGGAGCGCTATGCCCAGATCCTCAGTGCGCAATTGGGAGAACCCATTCCTGCGGGGTTTGAGACTCTCGTGGCTCGGGCGCGGCGGGGCTTGGCCGATGAGCAGGAGTGGACATTTGTACGGCGGGATGGCTCTCACTTCCCTGTGTCTCTGTCAGTCACCCCGATTCATGATAGCCAAGAGCAACTGATTGGCTTTTTGGAGTTAGCGGTTGATATTACCGACAAGAAGCAAATTGAGGCAGAGCTGCGACTGCGGGAGCGAGCGATCATTGCCAGTACTAATGGCATTGTGATTACCGACTACCGCCAACCCGATAATCCAATTATCTATGTGAACCCCGCCTTTGAGCGGATGACAGGATACCGAGCAGCGGAGGTGATTGGCAAAAATTGCCGCTTTTTGCAGGGGCGCGATCGCCATCAACCGGGGGCTGAAGCCATTCGTAATGCCATTAAAAAAGGCCAATCCTGCCGGGTGGTGCTGCGCAACTACCGCAAAAACGGCCAACCCTTCTGGAATGAACTGGCCATCTCCCCGATTTATAACGAGTTTGGCGAAATTACCCACTACATTGGCATTCAAAGTGATGTCACCGAACGGCAGCGGGCACAGCTGTTTTTACAGCAGCAGGTGAAGCGCACGCTCCTGCTCAATCGCATTACTGAGGAAATTCGCCAGCAAATTGAACGGGAACACATCTGTCGTACAGCAGTGCAGCAGGTGGGAGCAACCCTCAATGTCAGTCGTTGCCTCTTATTTGTCTATCAGGAGAATGCCCCTTCGCCGATGGAATTGGTGGCAGAGTATTGTGCGCCGGGGGTGTCTTCCGTCAAGGAATGCCCTCTCGATTTGAGCCAGATGCGGGGACCGTTTTTGGAATCGGTTTTTGCCTCCGATGAGGTGTTTAGCTGCGAGGATGTGGCAACAGACAGTCGTCTAACCTCACTTCATGAGTACTGCGAAGCCCTGAGTGTGAAATCTGCGGTGATTGTGCGCACGGCCTATCGCAATCAAGCGAATGGTTTGCTCATTTTGCACCAGTGCGATCGCCAGCGGCGGTGGACGGCGGCCATTAAAAGTTTGCTCAAGAGTGTGGCGGCACAGGTGGGGATTGGCCTTGCCCAAGTACAACTTTTGGAACAGGAAACCCGCCAACGTCAGCAACTGCAACAGCAAATGCAGCGGGCATTACTCTTGAATCAAATTACCGAACAGATTCGCCAGAGCCTCGATACGGAAAGGGTGTTTGAAACAACCGTCACCCAAATTGGTCAGGCCTTTGGGGTCAGTCGCTGTTTAATTCATCGCTACGAGCCGGGGCCACCGCCGCGTATTCCCGATGTGGCTGAATACCTGCAACCGGGCTACCCCTCAATGAGGGGGGTCAGTGTGCCCGTGGAAAACAACCCCCACGCCTTGGAGGTTATCAGGAGTGATGCCGCCGTTGTTTCCCACGATGTGACTCAAGAGCCCCTACTTGGCAGTGCCATTGAGCTGTGTCATCAATTTCAAATCCAGTCAATGCTGGCTATTCGCACCTCCTATAAAGGCGTACCCAATGGCATTATTGGCCTGCATCAGTGCGATCGCCAGCGGCAGTGGACTCCCGATGAGATTGAACTTCTGGAAGCAGTGGCCGCGCAAGTGGGGATTGCGATCGCCCAAGCGGAACTCCTGCGCCATGAACAGCAGCAGCGCCAATTATTGGCTCAGCAAAACCAAGAACTCGAACAAGCCCGCCTGCAAGCAGAACTGGCCAACCGAGCCAAGAGTGAGTTTTTGGCCACCATGAGCCATGAGATCCGCACCCCCATGAATGCGGTTTTGGGCTTTACGAATTTGCTCTTGGATACGCCCCTCAATGAGCAGCAGCGGGACTTTTTGCAAACTCTACACCAAGCCGGCGAGGCACTCCTGACAATTATTAACGACATTCTTGACTTCTCGAAAATTGAATCGGGCAAACTGGTGCTAGAGCAGCAGCCCTTTGATGTGCGTGAGTGCGTGGAGGATGTCCTGAGCCTATTGGCCAGCAAAGCCGAGGAGAAGGAGTTAGAGTTACTTTACACCTGTACCCCCGAAACCCCTGCCCAAGTTAAAGGGGACGTGACCCGGCTACGGCAGATCCTCGTTAACCTAGTGGGCAATGGCATTAAGTTTACCCACGAAGGCCAAGTCGTCGTCCATGTGAGCGCGGTCAAGCACGAGGGCAAGGATTTTCTCCAATTTCAAGTTCAGGATACGGGCATTGGCATTCCTAGCGATCGCTTGGATCGGCTCTTCAAGCCCTTTAGTCAAGTGGATGCCTCGACGACGCGCGAGTATGGCGGCACAGGCCTAGGGCTAGTCATTAGCAAACGCCTCTGTGAGCTAATGGGCGGCGATATGTCCGTTGAGAGTACTGAAGGTCAAGGTACAACCTTTACCTTTACGATCCTCGCTGAGGGGCAAAAACCCTATGTACCGCCAACGCTTCATCCGGCTTTGGAGGGCAAGCGTGTCCTCGTTGTTGATGACAATGCCGCTAGCCGTGAGAATCTCTGCACATTACTGCAAAACTGGGGGATGGTGCCTATCGGGTATGGCAATCCCCAACTGGTTCTAGAGGCCGCTCCCCAGTGGGATTTGGCAGTAATTGATTTGAATATGCCCGAGATGACTGGGCTTCAGTTAGCAGAGCGGTTGCAATCAGAGCCGCACTTCAATCAACAGCCGATTATTTTGCTCACACCCCTGAGTTGGCTGGAAACCGCTAGTCGCAAGGAGTTGATCACAGCCCACGTCCCCAAACCCATTCGCCCTCTCACCCTACGGCAAACCCTAATTAAGACCCTTAGCAGTGAATCTGCAACTCAACCTGCCCTGACAAAAACAGGCATTGATCCCAACTTGGGCAGTCGCTTTCCGCTGCGTATCCTCCTTGCCGAGGATAATGCTGTTAACCAAAAGGTGGCACTGCATATTCTCAAGCGGATGGGCTACCGTGCCGATGTGGCGGCCAATGGCCTCGAGGTGCTTGAAGCACTGCAACAGCGCCCCTACGATGTGGTGCTGATGGATGTGCAAATGCCAAAGATGGATGGCCTCGAGACCACCGAACGCATCTGTGCCCAATGGCCTCCCAGCCAGCGTCCTTGGATTATTGCCATGACGGCAAATGCCCTAGCTGGCGATCGCGAACGCTGCTTTGCGGCGGGGATGGATGACTACATCAGTAAACCGATTAAAATTGAAGCCCTTGCCGCGGCCCTCAACCGCTGTCGCTGCCTCAGTCCCAAGACCACCTATCCGCAACTGTGTGAGCAGATCAGCTTTGAGGGTGATCAGAATACAGCAGAGTCTATGACCTAGAGATACTTAGCCAAGAGCAGATGCAGTTTCTCCTTGGTGGCTGCGGGTACCTTGTCAAGGGGAGTGAGAATGGCATTCTTTAAGGCACGGTGGGCTTTAGAGGCTGGTGGATTGGCATGGAGGCGTTTGACGGTTTCACAGATAATCGCTTGGGCATTTTTGACATTGCGCTGCAGGTTGGTCACAATCATCTCCACAGTAACGGAGTCGTGTTCTGGGTGCCAGCAATCGTAGTCAGTCACCAGAGCCAAGGTTGCGTAGGCAATCTCCGCTTCGCGAGCTAATTTGGCCTCTGGTAGGTTGGTCATACCAATCACCGTTCCGCCCCAAGAGCGGTAGAGATTCGACTCCGCAAGTGTCGAGAAGGCAGGCCCTTCCATACACACATAGGTACCTTGGCGGTGCAGAGTGACATCGGGCAGGTTGAGATCGGCGATTGCATCCGCGAGAACGCCAGCAAGGGCAGGACACACCGGATCGGCAAAGCCAATGTGCGCCACAATGCCATCCCCAAAGAATGTGGAAATGCGGTTACGGGTACGGTCAATAAACTGATCGGGCACCACCATATCAAGGGGTTTCACCTGTTCCTGTAGGGAACCCACCGCAGACGCAGAAAGCAGGTACTCGACCCCAAGGGATTTGAAGCCATAGATGTTGGCACGAAAGGGAATCTCCGTCGGCAGTAGATGGTGATCGCGGCCATGACGTGCCAAAAAGACGACTGGAACCCCAGCAATCTTGCCGCAAATAAAGGCATCGGAAGGATCACCAAAGGGCGTAGTCAGACGTACCTCTTCGACATCGGTGAGGGCCTCCATCTTGTAGAGACCACTACCGCCAATAATGCCAATTTTTGCAGTCATGGAGATTCCTAAAACACCAATCGGCAATAGCTTAGCACTAGTTGCCCCAATTTTGATGGTTTAGAGGCTACCGAGGGGGTTGAACTGGTAGTTGGAGCCTTTAGGGCCATTGGGTCCCGGTGCTGCTTGCACCAGAGGAACTCGATCAAAGGTACCACTGGCGGTTTGCCCCTGAATTTGTACCCCTTGGCGGAGCAGTTGTTGGGTGCTGGCGCGATCGCCCCCTTGAACCATCGCTTGGGCAAGGGCTTGAGTTGCATCGTAGGCAGTTGTGGTGCGCCAACTAATTTGCCCCCGCCACGCTTGTGCGGCCTGCTGCGCAAAGGGATCATTGGGGTTAGTACTCCAAGGCACTGCTAGAATCATGCCATTGATGGCGCTATCCCCCTTGATCAGTAAATCAGGGCTGTAGAGTTGATCACTACCAAACAACTGCAGGGGGGTAGTTTGGGTTTGATTGGCAATAGCAAGGGCAACGGCATCATTCACCCGGGCGCGACTCATGGCCAAAATGACCACATTGGCTCCCGCTTGCTGTGCTGTGGTCATTGCTGTATTGGCATTAAAGCCGGGGGCGGCCACATCCATCTGTTGCACCACTTGCGCACCAAACCGAGGCAGAGCAGCGACTAATTTAGTTTTCAGTTCATCACTGTAGGGACTATCGCTGTTGTAGAGAACAGCCACTTTGGCATTAGGGACTTTTTTCGCAGCGGCTTGGGCGAGGGTATTGGCGGCATTGTCAAGGTAGGTATTGAGGAGTTGTTGCCCCTTTTCACTCAAAGATAGGGTTTGCACTTGAACCGTGCCGTTGTCTTGGGGGATGACATTCGTGGTCAGGGGAGAAAGGGCCGCAATCCCCGCTTGCTCATAAACCTGTAGAGCGGCACGACTATTGGCGTCGGTGCCATGACCCAGTACCCCTTGGATTGAACTGTTGATCAAATCTTCGGCCAAACTGGTTACACCATTGGGGCTGTTTTCATTGACAATGGCGACTTCAAGGGCACGACTGGGGCCACTGGCATTAAAGCGCTCTTGGTACTGAGCGACCCCCCGCAGAATTTCCTTGGCAGTATCGGGGCTAGTACCAATGGGAACAACGGTGGCCATCGTCATCGGATTGCCGGCTTGGCGGGCACGGGCATTGTTAAGATAAATGCGCGCCTCTGGATCATTGGGATCGAGGGTGACGAGTTCTTGATACTTGGCGATCGCCTGTGCCCAATCTCCCTGATCAAAGGCAAGGGCGGCTTCTTGCTTCAGGGCTGCTCGCTGCGGATTGGGTTCACTGATCAGGATGCGCTCCCCTTGGCTAATATAGGCTGTGTTGCGGGCAGTGGTTTTGCTCACCAAGTGGTTGCCACTGGTTGTCCCTCCTATCGGCAGTGGCGTAGTGCCGTTGCGGTTGGCAATAAAGATTCGATAGCCAAGGAAACCAATACCACCCGCGAGTAATAGAACCACCCCAAGGGCAGCAGCAACTAGCGGTAGTTTCCACTTTCCAGCCCCAGCAGCACTATTACCACTGGCAGGATTCATGGCCTCACGGGGTAGTCCACAGATGTCACAGTCGGGGCCAAAGTTTTCATAGGGGGGGTGGGCACCGCTGGCATTGGGGTAGGATTTACCGTTTTTAGGTACGCCATCGCACTTCCAAGAACCGGGAGATGGTGCCATGATGCCCCCCTTTCAAGTGAATTTGGATCAGTGTACTGTCCTAAGCACGGGCAAGAACAGGATTGTCGTCTTCGGCATCTTCGGTGTCGGCCTCTTCTTCAAGGACAATCGTCATGAAGCGGAGGATGTTTTCATTGAGGCGCATAGCGCGTTCTAGGGGGGCGATCGCCGTCCCAGCAGCGGTATAGGTCATCAGAATGTAGTAGCCCTCCCGCAGTTTCTTGATCGGGTAGGCAAACCGACGCTTGCCGCGATTTTGCACCTTAAGCTTTGTCGCACCCTGTTCTTCTAAAAAAGTGCGAAATTGGCTAATGGTTTGTTCCAGTTGTTCTTCGCCCACATCAGGACGAACAATATAGAGCGTTTCGTAGTTCCGTGTAATCACTGAGGTCAACTCCCTTTGGACAAATGGCCTTTTGACGGATGCAAAAAGCAAGGCTTTATAATTTTAGCACCGCAGTTTGCCATTCTTGGCAAGGAAAAAAGGGGACTAATTCACTATGGTGGAACGGTTTGTGCGGGTACAGACCACGGGGGGACAGATTCATTACGGCACACTGCAACTCAACCGCGAAGTGATGATTTGGGATGCGGCACCGTGGCTCCACGGCCAACCCACGAACCAAGTCCTCAGTCCCGATAGCTATCAACTCTTGGCTCCCTGCTCCCCCTCAAAAATTGTTGCTGTCGGACGCAACTATGTGAAGCACGCTGCCGAAATGGGCGATAGCGTGCCCCCTGAGCCATTAATTTTTCTAAAACCGCCGACAACGGTTCAAGCCCCCGGCTGTCCCATTTGGTATCCGCCCCAAGTAAAGCGGGTGGACTATGAGGGGGAATTGGCGGTGGTCATTGGTCGTCGTACCCGTGCCTGCCCTGAAAATGAAGCTCTTGAGCATATTTGGGGTTACACGATCGCCAACGATGTCACGGCTCGGGATCTGCAGCAGCGGGAGCAGCAATGGACGCGGGCCAAGGGGTTTGACACCTTTTGCCCCCTAGGGCCTTGGATTGTGCGAGAGGTTCCTAGCGATGCGCGGTTGCAAACCTTTATTAATGAGGCCGCGCAACCCGTCCAATCAGCAACGATTGATCAAATGGTTTTCTCACCCGCCAAGTTGGTGAGTTTCATTAGCTATGTGATGACACTGCTGCCGGGGGATGTGGTATTGACGGGGACACCCGCAGGAATTGGTGCATTACAGGTGGGCGATCGCGTGCGCGTCGAAATTGAAGGCATTGGCAGCCTCCTGTCGGTAGTCACAACACCGGAGACCCCTTGGACACCCTCCTTAGGTCGCGCCTATTAGGAATATCCCTCTTTAATGACTTTAGGCGGATGAAAAGACACATTGTCGGCTCCATTGATGCACCAGTGGACAGATATAGCTATTCCAATAAGGAATGAGATATCATCCAGCACAATACTTGCGAATCACTTCATCAATCGAACTGTTTGACCCTGCATACATCCGCGATCGCTTCAACGCACTGAAGTCGTGCTCAATCACATTCAAATCAGGAGAGTATTTCGGTAAAAATAACACCTCGTGACCCGCCGCTTTCACCACTGCCTGAATCACCCCTTTTGGATGAATCGGTGCATTATCCATCATCAACAACGACGGTCTCTTTAACGTCGGCAAACAGTACTGACTCAGCCAACTCACAAACCCTACCGCATTCAAGTATCCGCAAAACAGCATTGGGGCGATGAAGTCTTTCTGGTGTCTATACCGTCCTGCGACTCAACTCTCTCTTTTCTGACGCTTCCCCGCTCGCTCTCCATCAATTCGTTGGCCTCGCGCTGACCACCCATACTCACACTCCACCCGAGAGTCAAACCCCCTCTCATCGATAGACACCACCGTTTCCTCCCCATGGCTCTCTACCCATGTGTCGAGCTGCTGTTGGTACGCTTGCCGCTCTTCTTCACACCGTTCTTGGTAACGCATCTGTTTTTTTTTCGGGTGATGCCCATCTGGGCGAGGGCATAGCTAATGGTGGAAACTTGGACGCCAAATCGCTGGGCACGGTCGATTAAACGGTCATCGGGATGGGCAGCAACATCGGCTGCTAAGGCCGCCCAATCCAGCTTCCAAGGACGACGGGGGACAACCGTGGGCGCTAAGTTCTCTCGCTTCAGCCAGCGATGGATGGTGGCGCAACTGACCTAGAAGATTTGAGTTGCTTCACTAATTTTGCCACCTTGCTTGATGTAGGAGACAACCCGCTCTCGTCAGTCCAAGCTATAGCTCATATTCTTGAGTGATATTCATGATGCTTTGAGTATAGCCTATGCCTCTTGAAAATATCTCACTCCCTTTCGAAATAGCTATAATGTTACAAAGAGCTGGTCTGAGGCCGTGGCCACCCATTTTGAACGGCAATTACAACGTCTGCGCAGTGACTTGCTGCGACTGGGGACACTGGTGGAAAGTGCCTGTCAGTTGGCCTATGGTGTCTTGATTGAGCGACATCTCCTCAGTGTCGAGCAGTTGATCCAAAGGGAGCGGGACATTGACCGCAGCGCCCAGGAACTCAATCGTGAGGCGATCGCCCTGCTGACATTGCAAGCTCCTGTGGCCGAGGATCTCCGATTTTTGGTCATGCTCTCGCACCTCTGCCGCGATCTAGAGCGGATCGGCGATTATGCCCTTGAAATTGGCCGTGCGGGTCAAACGCTGCTGCGCTATCCACCCCCACCCTACCTTGAGGACATCCGCTTGATGTTCCAGCGATCGCAACTGTTACTATCGGAAGCCCTATCCGCCATTGCCAATTTGGATCCTGAGGTGGGGCTAGCCCTTGCCAACTGCGATGATGCCGTCGATGCCGACTATCAACGTCTTTATGAGCGACTCTGCACCCCTTTGGATCCGCAAGAACCAGTGGAATTGCGCTTAATCCTCCTGCTGCTGATTCGCAACCTAGAGCGCATTGGTGATCATGCGGTAACCATTGGCCAGCGCGTCTGCTTCATTGTGCGGGGGGAAGACCCCTAGGAAAAATTGACGTTTTATGCTCGCTGTGCGCTGAATTGCGTCCACAACCTTTGAGAATAGAACTAGTCCTAATTCATAAGTGTTGTCGTGCCTGTGCTCGAATCTGAGGATGGGCCTGTTGGGAGGTAAGGCATGAGGTTAAGCCGTCGTTCTTTTTTGTACGGTGCTGCGGCACTGACACTGATGCCGTGGGTTTGGCAAACGGCAGGCGGCTCCTTGGCAGACTCTCTTCGTCCGTGGCGAGCACTCCTGATTGGCATTAACCACTATCCCCAGTTAGTGGGTGTGCCCCCTTTAGGCGGTTGTCTAACGGATGTTGAGCTAGTGAAAAACCTATTGCTAGATGGCTGGGGGCTAGCGGACAGTGACATTACGCTACTGACGGAACAGGCGGCAACCCTCGATGCGGTTCAAGAAACCCTAGGGGTGCTGGAGCACGCGGGTCAGCCCCTGTTAGTTTACTTTAGTGGCTACGGCACGCTTTGGCAGCAACAACCAGCACTGGTTTTCGCCGATGCCACAGCAGCAGGTGAGGGCATCTTACCGCTTGCTGAATTACTGCGTACCAAAGGGGTACAGGTATGGCTCGACACCCGCTTTAGCCCGCCACCCATTGAGGGGGAGATGTTGCGCTGGCGATTTGTGCCGTTGCAGCCTGTAGAGAGCCGTGGCGCAGGCCGAGTTCCCAAGGATCATCTGCTTTGGGCCGATTTGGGGGTAGAAACGCACCTGAATGGCGTTCCTATGGGACTCTTTACTGCTAGTTTGAGCCATTATCTAGCGGCTTTGGGGGGCGATCGCCCTTTGGCGACGAGCCTGATGTACACCGCCGATGAACTGCGCTGGCAAACCGGGGCAGAAATTCATCTCGTCAGCGATAGCTTGCCGGGGAATGTCCCCCTATCCCACGGCTTTGACGGTGTGGTGCAAAGTACCGGTCACGATCGCGCCCTTCAGGTTTGGTGTGGCGGCCTCAGTCCTTGGCTATTAGCCCATTGTCATCCCCACAGTCGTTGGAGCACTGCTGACGGTGCCACGGTCGTTGACATGGTTAGTTTTAATGGCATCATGGCTCAGGGGGTAAGTGGTCAGCCCCTGCAAGTGGGCGATCGCCTCTATGAGCAACAACGGCGCCTAGGGAAAAATCTGCAGGTACAAGTGGCACTAGACCCCAAGCTGAGCAAAATTGAGCGCGTAGATGCCATCAATGCCCTGACCAACGAAGAGAACGTTGCTGTGCTCAACGGCAGTGAGTCGCTGCCAGATGTGGTTCTCACTAGAAGTGCCACAGGGGGTAGCTATGGATTGGAATGGCCGGTGGGAACATTGCTTCAACACAGTTGTAGTGGTACCAATGAAGCTGCTAAAGCCGGCATCCGCCGCTTGAACCCCCTGCTGAATGCCCTGCTGGCTCAAAAATGGCTGACACTGACCTTGAACCCCACCTCTAGTCAGGTGGCCGTGTGTACAACCCTTGAGCAACTATCGCCAATGGCAAAACTCTTAAGCCGCCAATCCCCACCCCGCAGCCCCAATCCCCTGCCAGATGTCCTGAGCACCAAGCTGCCAGCCACGAACTTAGACACGCCCCTCACCTTGGCCAAGGGGGATACTTGCCGCTGGAGCCTCTACAACTATGGCGATCGCCCCCTCAACATTGTCGCCTTTGCATGGGATAGCAGTCAGGGCATTCTCCTCCTGCCGCTGCAAACACAGTCGTGGCAGTTGGCGGTTGCGCCGGGCTTGAATATTCCCCTTTATACGTGGACGCTGAATCGCCCTTGCCAATGGCTGAAGGTTTTTATCATCAGCAGCCACCGCCCCCTGACTCGTTTTAGTCAACTGAGTAGCCACCCTAGCCATTCAGAGCCATTGCTAATTTCTGGTGAAGATAGTCTTGCCTTGGTTCTCGGTCTGCTAGGGGATCTCAGCAGTGAACCGGAAGGGAATGAGTTTTGCTTGGATGTGCGGGAGTGGTGTACCCAAGGCTTCACGCTGCGGGTGGTCTAGGCCAAGCGCCGCCGCAACAGGGGTTGAATGAGTAGGCTCATCCCCACGGCAACCGCCAAAAGAATCAGCAGCGCTGCTCCCAAGCTTAGGGATCCCCAAGGCGCTACCATGACCACATCACTAAACTGCCAGTCAGGATGTAAATAGACATAGCGAATCGGTTCAATCGCCAAACTGAGGGGGTTGAGGCTGGCAATCCACTGCAACCAGCGCGGCATAAACGACAGGGGCACCAAGGCAGTACTGGCAAAGAGTAACGGCAGGTTGATCACAAAAATCACCGCCAACAGTTCAATGTGACCGGGCAAGGCAAAGGTGAGTCCCAGACTTAGGGCTGTCACACCAAAAACCAAGATTAGTACGGTGGCCAAGACAACTCCAATGCCCGCTAAATTCGGTAGCCCCGTTCCTAGCAGCACCCCTAGGCTGGCGATCGCCACCACCTGAATCAAACTCAGGGTTGTGATGAACAAAGCCGAGGCCAACACAATTGAAAACCGCGAAGCCAATGGCGCCACCAACAGCCGATTCAAAAAGCCAAACTCACGGTCAAACATCACCGGCAGCCCCGCATTGAGGGCGCCACTAAAGGCGGTAAAGACAATAATACCGGCACAGAGAAACTGACCATAATTGGTACTCTCGCCAAACAGACCCTGCGGCACATTCTGGAAGAGGGCACCAAAGAGGATCAGCCAAATCAAGGGTTGTACCACCCCCGCCACCAGTGTTGAAGGGCGCCGTTGCAGTTGGATAAACAGGCGACGGGTCAAAGCGAGCGTTTCCTGAATGAATTCACCTGAGAAAATACCGGGAACAGCCCTTGCTGAAGCGGTGGTCATAACGCAACTCCGAGATCAAACCTGTTTTCTAGGGTAGCAAGGCCTCTAAACCTTGGCGGCGCCTTTCTTTTCGCTCTTTTTCGGTTTTGCTGGTGCCACCTGCATTGCCCAGTTGCGGGTGAGGATCATGCGGGGGTGAATTAAGCGGTGCTGGTCAACCAACCACAACAGCGTGCGATCGCACACCCGCCACACTGCCTCCTGTAAATTTTGGTGAGCCACCTTGCGCAATTCCTCTAGCTCCACTGTCTGGCCTCGCCCCGGCTCCAAGCTATCCGCGAGAAACACAACACAACTCAAGGCATCCATTCCCGGTTGACCCAAGGTATGGTTGGCGACGGCTGCTAAGACCTGTTCATCGGTAATGCCAAATTGCTGTCGCGCCACAAGGGCACTCACATCCGCGTGAAGCAGGTGGGGATCCGCCTCATCCACCTCCGTAATTGGCAGCCCCGCCTCCCGTGCCATGCTCAATAGCCGCTCCGGCGGAAAGTACTTTGCCAAATCGTGTAATAACCCCGCCCACGCCGCCCGATCCACATCCAAGCCATGGTGGAGAGCCAGCTCCGCCGCCATCGTTTCTACCCGCAGGATATGTTGGAGTCGGGGTGCCGGCACATTCTCCGTCAACCACGCCAAAACCTGCTGGCGATCGCACAGCGAATCTTTAGCATCAGTTGTCACAAGCGGGGTCATAGCCAAAGCCACAGCAGGGATGATGAAGTGCTACCCTTGTATCATACCGAAGGCTCTTTTCACAAGGTTGGGAAACTCTTGAAACCGTCAAAGCAACTGTAGAGCAGGATAAACTTTCTCCTTATGCATCCCATATTTTTTTTAAGAAAAGGCTGTAAGCGTTTTGTCCAACTTCCGTAATTTCACGGATAGGGTAAGGCAAAGAAAAAAGAGTATCGTAAAAGTACGGAGTCGTCCTGTGGAAGCTATTGAATCATACTAGCGGTGGGGGCACATTCCTGTGAGCTGTGACTTGAAAACAGGTCACCCTATCACCCTTCCCCCTGTTGAACGTGCTGTTCATCCCCTTGGCTGCTTATGAGTTACTGCCTAAACCCAAACTGTGTCAAGCCAGAAAACCCCGATGATGTAGAGGTTTGCCAATCCTGTGGCAGCAAATTGTTGCTCAACGATCAATACAAAGCCATTAAAGTGCTGGGGCGAGGGGGGTTTGGCACGACCTTCTTGGCGATTGATACAAAGTTGCCCGGCAATCCCAGTTGTGTGATTAAACAATTACGGCCAGCCGCCACCGCCCCCCATATCTTGGCTATGGCGCGGGAACTCTTTTTGCGGGAAGCGACCACTCTCGGCAAAGTTGGCAACCACCCCCAACTGCCGCGTCTGCTTGGCTACTTTGAAAATGAAAATGAGTTCTATCTCATCCAAGAATATGTGGGTGGCCTCACCCTGCAACAGGAGGTCAAACGCTTTGGCCCCAAAAGCGAAGAAGAGGTGAAGCAGGTTTTGCAGGAAGTGCTGCCCATCCTTGATTACCTACACAAAAATGGTGTGATCCACCGTGACATTAAGCCTGCCAACTTGATCCGCCGTGATATTGACAACAAGCTAGTGCTCATTGACTTTGGTGCAGTCAAAGACAAAGTCACCCAGGCGATGGTGGAAAATGCCCCAGAGCTATCCACATTTACCAGCTTTGCCGTGGGAACGCCCATGTATGCGCCGCCGGAGCAAATGGCCATGCGTCCCATCTATGCCAGCGATATTTACGCTCTGGGTGTCACTTGTGTTTATCTGCTCACTGGTAAATCACCCAAAGAGATTGAGCGAGATCCGCACACGGGGGAATGGCATTGGAAGCGCTACGTCAAAAATATCTCCCCTGAGTTTGCCGCTCTCCTCGACAAAATGCTGGAGGATAGCGTTAAAAACCGTTACCAAAGCGCGATCGATGTCCTAGCCGATCTCCAGCTCCTTGATTGCCAAGAAACACCTGCGCTGGCTGCCCCTACCGTTACAGCAGAGGATGATGACCTCAGTAATGCCCTTGCAGCCCCTCCCAGCCAAGGCCGACCCCGTGGATCAGCTCAGTCCTCTAGTTATGCCTCCTCTGTGCGTCAAAATGCTGCAGCAGCTCGGTTGCGGCAATCGCGGATGACAGGATCTCCATGGGGTGGGCCGCCAGTTGTGGGGGTAGGCTCGGGTCAGCATCTGCGCCCCAAAGTCACCGTACGGATGACGGCTGCCCAAGTGCTAACGGCCTATAAGCGGGGAGAACGGGATTTTGTGGATGTCGATCTCTCCAATGTGGTATTGCGCAATGCCGATCTCTCCGGTGCCAATTTTGCCAATGCCAATTTTACCAATGCTGATTTGAAGGGTTGTATCCTCACCAATGTGGTCTTGCGGGAAGCCAATCTTCAGGGGGCCAACCTGAGTGATGCCAATCTCTGCGGTGCCTATCTGGTGCAAGCCAACTTTGAGCGGGCAAATTTGAAGGGAGCAAAATTGCAGGATGCCTCGATCTCAGGAGCCAACTTTACCGGTGCCGATATTTCTGGGGCAGACTTCAGTATGGTCTCTGGAATGGTTCAAGGCCAACTCGATCGCGCCAAAAAGAATTGGTTTACAAAGTTGCCTAAATACTAAACCCGAACTCAATCAGGGGGGCATCCCCCCAGCTGTCCTAGGATGTGAGACACTTGTCGGAGTCACAGCCGGCAGGCCCTGCTTCCATCACGGGCTGGGTATAGCGGGAAAGGGCTGCATGGAAATCATGGATCCGCTTGCGCCGAGCAACCGCAGCGACTTCTTGCTCGTACCGTTCTTTGCTAATGGGCTCAAAGGGCAGACGCGGGAATGTTTCATGGGCATCAAAGCGTGCCAAGAGCGCCGCAGAGATATACCCTTGATCCTGCTGAATCGCCGTGTAAATTGCCGTGGCAAGGGGTTCGACTTCAGGTTCCCGTAGCTCAATGGTGGCACTGGTGTTGTGGGTGGTGTAGTGCTGCTGCACCTGCATATAGAAGTCAAACTGCGCCAAGGCCGAAAACTGGCTAATATCAATCGTGTCTGCCCCCGGCAGATCTGCCCAAGAGACGGCAACGGGAATTTCCACTAGCCACTCGGTACACCGTGGATCAAAGGGATCATCAAGAAGTTTCCCTGTCTCATCCTTATCGGACTGGGAGGGAATGATATTGTAGCCAAAGTCATAGCAGGCCATGGCCACGGGGTCGCCCTTGCGGAAGGTAATCCGTCGAATAAAGCGTTGGGCTTTGGGGGGATGCCAGCCGGGAGAGGCACCCGTCAACAGGGATTTGGTACCGGAGGGTTGGACGGTGGTACAGCGATTGGGGCGCTTGAGGCCGTGGCGATCGCAATACTCCCAGACGGTCTCATGGACAATTTGCCGCCAGTGTTGTAGGAAGGCTGCCTCTTGGGCTTTGAATTCGCGCCCTTGGGGGGTATCCGGTCGTCCTGCGGCCCACCATTCCAGCCAAGGCACACCAAAGGCATGAACACAGAAGTCAAATAGCCCCGTAAAACTGACGCCAACAATGGGATCAATCGCGCGGGAGTATTGATAGCGATCGACAACAAAGCGATGGTTCAACAGCGCTGCCACTGAGACCGCACCAGCCTTGAAGGCTTTTTCCTGTGTGATCGTATCCGCTGGATCAATTTGATTCAGGTGGATTTCCGCAAGGTTGCAGTGGAAATCAGCACCAATAATTTCACCGCAATTGTGAGCAACAAAGCCATTGGCATCAAAGCAATTCGGGCCGGGCACGGTACAGTCATACACTGGCTCAATGCCATCGGGAGTAATTGACTCAACGACAACTGTAAAGCGTTCGGGAGGTAAGGAGTCATTATGGGCGATCGCCCCCAATTCCAGAACCCGAGCCAGCGTTGTGAGATTATCCCCTTGGATAACTAGGGATGATTCTGCAACCACCGAAACGATTCCCAAACGCAGTAGCATGCGCTGAATAAGTGAGGCTAGTTGTCGATCCCCCAGTGTGACATGCAGCCGTGGTATTGATGTTAACTGAGTCGTAACGAAAATCTCTCGGAGGAACCCGCAGTAGAATGCATAGCTGCCTTCCTCGATCGTGATTAGGCGAAAGTTCTTTTCTAAGCTATGGGGGAGTACAGCTATCCAGTCGTTTTGGCGGTGTTTAATCCCTGTGAAACAGCCTGCTGCTTGGGTTTGCACAGCAGCGCTTCCTATGGCAACTTGATAAAGGGCTTGAGCGGCGTAACGGCCTTCTTCCCAAGTTCCCTTACCACCCCAAGGGGTTAGATCACGGTGATTGTGCAAAAGAAGGCGATCGCCCGCGTGCAATTGACCTGCTTCTACCCATTCCGTGTATTGTCTTTTCGGGGTTTGGGCGGTCACTTTCAGCAAACGATGGTTCGCGGTGAGCCGTAGGGTATAGCCTTCACGGGTGGTAAGTTTGAGAACTGGCTGGATACCACTCAGGAAAAAGCCAGCGGCGGTGGTACTAAACAATTCGCCATTGACATAGGTGCCGTGCTGTTGGCCGATCAAATCTTTGACTTGGCGCGGCCCTACTTCTGTGAGTACCCACGTATCGCTTGTAACACAGGGATTGAGGCCATAACGACCCAAGCGGTGAGCCAGCTCCCGCTGATCGATAGTGGGCAACAGTTGCCGCAAAAACGCCTCCCCCTGTTGATTTTCATAGGCACGGAGGAAGGCCTGCTTGAGATCCGCTGTAGTCAAAAGATCGGCATTGGCGCGGGCGATCGCCTCCCCGGCCCATTGAATGGCACCTTCTCCTGAATAGAACTGACTGCGCACGGCATTGATACATTCCTCGAGACTGGGCTTGGTGTGAAAGACACGGGTGTGGTTGGCCATCCGCAGCGCATCCCGCTTCGGATCAATTCGCCAATTGCCTTGCTCATCCTGTTGCCAGAGATTTTGTTTAGCTTGGGCAAAAGCCTCATCCTCACTTGCCCCCTGACGCATACCAGCGCTGTTGTGCATCAGATAACCATCACAGTAAAAACAGTGGGCATCTTCGACCTCAATATCATAGGTCTGAACATAGTCATAGCTGCCTAGTTCTTTTACTGTTACGGGAATATCAAGACTAACTTCAGCTTCAGCAATATACCTCTTGTAATTGGTATCCACGCTTCGGGAACCTTCAAAACCCATTTCCCGCATTTGGCTATAGGTATAGGTTTCCCGCATCATAGTTGCAGGAATTGTAAAGCCATGGGCTTCCTGTCCTTGATGAATTTTGCCTTTCAAGGAATACGGTGCAATGAGACTGTTGTAGCGAGCCTTAAAAGCCGGTAGTTTAAGGTGATATTTGAGTTGCCAATGCTCTTTTTGGGGGAGTGTGACACCGATTCGAGTAGCAATTCCCAAACTAGATAAAAGAGCGCTAACTTGACGAGCAAATTTAGGATATACAGTCGTTAATAGGTAAGGTGGCCGCCCACAGGCAGAACCGTCACTATCCACTAGACCTGCTAAGTAAGCGCAACGCACCTCAACCGTTCCCTGCAAGATAAAGCTAGGGACTTCTAACGGTTGTTTAGGTTGCTTAATATAGCGGTGAAAGTATTCTGCAAGATGAATAGAGGTTACTCGCGATCGCAAGGTATTCTCACCTTCAATACACTCTTGTCTGGCTTGTACACCGAAGAGAGTAAGAGCACAGTTGATTTTAGTATGAATCTGCTGAGCAAGCTTGGAATCTAAACTGTTGTAAACCCAACAAATGCTACCAAAGGGTTTGTTGTACTTGTTGCGTCCCAAGCTAACATAACCATCCCCGTGGGTAAAGCCAATTAACCAAGCAACATCAGCCGTCAGTTCTGGAATAGTGATTGCTTGAGAAGTATGACTACCGCGTGGTCGAGAATCAGTCAAGTCTGATGGCAAATGAGTAACTGTACCGGGTAAAACTTGAGTGTTGTGAAGCAGGCGATCGCCCGGGTTTAAGGCATTGACAAATTTCCAGTGAATTCCCCCTGAAACATCCGCAAGAGTTGCAATCCGATGGTTTAGGGTAGCTCGCAGCAAGGGACCATTGGTTATTACTTCATAAGCCTCTTGGTAGCCTTGGTCAAATTTCTGGGTTACTTGCCGAAACCCTAAGGGCGTTTGCACCCAGTCCCCCACTTGGATGTCTTTGATCGGGATCAGTCCCTTGCTTGTGTGTACCAAAGCATCCTCAGGCAAACAACGCCTCACATTGCCAGCAACAACCACAACGGCTGCCTCATCAATCAGCAGACAACACTCCACAGAGGTCAACTGGCGACCCACCGCCGCATTCAACAGTGCCGCGCAGCGATGGTAGAGGTCTGGCAGCTTTACTGGATTGGCAACTCCCCCAAACCCCTTGAGCCGCTCACCGGTGGGACGCACATCACTAATGTCAATCGTCACCTGAACTAAACCACCGAGTTGAGGGTTGCTGGCGAGTTCAAGCAGCGTTTGGTAGGACTTCACCCACCCTTGGCGGCTATCCCCCACTTTGATGTGACAGGTCTGCCCCGTGAGTATTACAGTTGTTTGCTCTTGACGCGCTTCCTTGGGGGTTTGACCAATTTGACCAATGACAGTCACCTCAAGGCGATTGCAAATCGGCGGCAACTGGGAGATGTATTTCTGCTCTAGGATCGCCCCTGTACCACAGCCCTGCATGGCCAGATCCATCATCAGGCCAAAGGAATCCCAATCCACGACATTGGTGCTGGTGCAGTTGTAGGCACCGGAAAAGTTCTCGGGCTGGCGCACCCAATCCGTTCCTCCGACCCACAGCCAGCGCCCAGAGGGCAACGCCTTTAGCGCCTGCTGCATTTCCCGAAGAAGGGCAACTTCTGCTGCAGTGAGGTGCCCCACTTCCTGTAGTCCTTGCAGGGTGCGATCGCACACCTGTTGCCAATTTTCCCGCTCACCCGCTTCATTTTGGCGGCTGTAGGTGCGGTAAAACACGGGATAGGCGGTGGGAGCCGTAGCGGGGAAGCTAGTTTGAGGACGGGGAGGATTTTGCACCATAGGGGCAGGACTCAATGGCGGAATACTAGGTGTAGTGTACCGAAGCAATCCTTGGGGGTCAATAAGCACTAATTCTAGAGCGACCCGTAACTCCCCTGCCACAGCGAGAGGGAGATGCTAAGATAGCAGGAAGTTTTTGCTTTGAGTCCAGAGTCAATGGTTGCTGCTCCCCCAACGTCCTTCAGTACCGATGCCTTTGACCAAGTGGTGATGACCACCTATGGTCGTTTTCCCATTGCGCTGCTGCGCGGTGAAGGCTGCCGCGTTTGGGATGATCAAGGCCGCAGCTATCTGGACTTTGTGGCGGGGATTGCCACCTGTACCTTGGGTCATGCCCATCCGGCCTTGGTGGAGACGGTCAGTCGGCAAATGCAAACCCTGCACCATGTTTCCAATCTCTATTACATTCCTCAACAGGGGGCGCTAGCGCAGTGGCTTGTGGATCACTCCTGTGGCGATCGCGTGTTTTTCTGCAATTCCGGTGCCGAAGCCAACGAAGCAGCCATTAAACTGGCGCGCAAATATGCCCATACGGTTCGCCACATTGCCAACCCGATCATCATTACGGCACAGGCTAGCTTCCACGGACGCACCCTCGCCACGATTACTGCTACGGGTCAACCAAAATACCAACAACACTTTGACCCCTTGGTGCCCGGCTTCGCCTATGTTCCCTACAACGATTTTGCGGCATTGCAGACTCTTGTTGAGCAACTAGATCAGTCCCAGCCCCAAGTGGCCGCTATTCTGTTGGAACCGTTACAGGGAGAAGGGGGAGTCCGTCCTGGCGATCGCCCCTACTTTGAGCAGGTACGCCAACTCTGTACCGAAAAAGGCATTCTCCTGATTTTTGATGAAGTACAAGCGGGTATGGGGCGCACGGGTTCCCTGTGGGGCTATGAAACCCTCGGTGTTGAACCCGATATTTTCACCTTGGCCAAAGGCCTAGCGGGGGGAGTTCCCATTGGTGCCATGATTGCCAAGGAGTTTTGTGCTGTCTTTCAGCCGGGGGATCATGCCAGTACCTTTGGCGGTAACCCCTTGGCCACGGCAGCAGCGCTCACGGTTTGTGAAACCCTTGAAAAAGAGAATCTCCTCGAAAATGTGCGCGATCGCGGGCAGCAACTGCGGACAGGACTACGCGAACTAGCAGCAACCTATCCTCAGCTCATTGCTGAGGTGCGCGGCTGGGGACTGATCAACGGTCTGGAACTGCAACCCGACACCCCCCTCACCGCTGCTGAAGTCGTCAAAGCTGCCCTTGCTGAGGGGCTATTGCTGGTGCCCGCGGGGCCGCAGGTGGTGCGCTTTGTCCCTCCTCTCATTGTCAGTGCTGCCGAGATTGATATGGCCTTAGGGGCAGTGAGCCGAGCCTTTGCCCACTTAGCAGCCTAAAGCACATCCTTGCGTTTTTGAAAAACCCCCACTAGTCCCAGCATGAGGGCAATAATGCCCCCTAAGCGCAGGTTATTGACGGTGACATTGGCGTTGAACGTGTGCCCCTGAAGACTCCAAAAGCGATCAATAAGAGCTTCACCGCTGGCGATCGCCCGCCCCCGCTGCTCTTTCCAGAGGGCAAATTGGTCTTGCCAGCGATCCATGGCCCTCTGATAGTCTTTGACCCGTTGATTGTATTCCTCGACGCGATCGCGATAGGCCTGATCAAACTCTAAGACCGAATTGGGCAGTGGCGGTGGATCACCCGGTTCCGGAGGTTGTGGGGGTTCGGGTTCATCTACAGCGGGGTGGTACTCCTTGCGCACGCCGGGAAAGCGGCAACGTTGAAAGAGGTTATCATCAAAACACGGACATTGCTCTAGGGCTTCAGGACTGAGTTTCTCCCGTTCAGATTTGGATTGCTGCCAGCAGGCATCCCGCGCCACATCCTGACCAAAGCCGAACAGGGACACCACATTGGCATAACTCCAGCGGGTCAGGGTGACATCGCTGATCAAATTGCCCACGCCCCCTAGATCCTTCAGAGGAATAATTGCTCCAGCAAAGGTAATCTGGGGTACCAAAAAGAGAATCGTTAACAAGGGAGCCACGGTTTGCGTCGGCGAGAGGGCAGAGACCAATAACCCCATCACCATGCCACCAAAGGTGGCCAGAAACAGCGTTAGATACAAGCCAGCGATCGCCCCAATACCGAGGCTCAGATCGATCGCCAAAAACTTCACCGCCAAAAAAACCGCTGCTTGGTACAGTGCCAGCACCACTGCTGGGCCAAGCTTGGAGAAAATATAGGGCCACAGCCCCAACCCCACCATCCGCTCCCGGCGATAGATCTCCAGTTCCTTAACAATTTCCCGCATCGTCGCTAGGCTGCCCACCATCACCGCAATCAGCACAGTAACAAAGGCCATCGTAAATGCCTGCCCCGCATCCCCCTGATCCGGATCGAGAATCGTTGGCTTCCAGAGGACAAAATCCAAGGCTCCCAAAATCGGCGCGAGGGAGAGCATGAGAATGAGTGCCGCCCGATCCTGTCGCAAAATGGCCAAGTTTCGCTGAGTGAGAATCCACCACTGCCGCCACGGTGCCACTTGGGGAATCGTTGCTTTTTGGCGTTGGGGTTGGACTTGTCGGGTTGCCCCCGTATCCACGTTGAGGGGACGCTGCCGCTCCACCACATAGGTTTGATACAGATGAGACTGGCGATAGCGCTGCTGCCATACGGCTGGATTAGGTTCGCTCTCAATCTTGAGGTAAATTTCATCAAAATCTTGGACATCAAAATAGTTGAGGGCTTGATCCGGTGGCCCAAAATAGGCAAGGTGGCCGCCCCGTGCTAAAAACACCACCAAATCGCAGAGCATCACATTTTTAGTGGCATGGGTAATCAGTAAAATTGTTCGCCCCTGATCTGCCAACTGCCGCAACAGCCGCATCATCTGGGTTTCCGTGCCCGGATCCAAGCCAGAAGTGGCCTCATCCAAGAAAAATAAACTGGGGCGGGTGAGCAATTCCACACCAATCGACACTCGTTTGCGCTGACCGCCACTCAGTTGTTTCACCAGTACATTGCGGCGAGATGTTAACTCCAATTCCGCAAGGACGCGGTTCACCTGTTCCTGTCGCTCTTGATCGCTAAAATCAGCAGGTAAGCGCAGTCGTGCCGCATAGTCCAAGGCCTGAGCCACCGTTAGCTCACTGTGGATAATGTCATCCTGAGGCACATAGCCAATCTGGGTGCGATAGGTGCCAAAGTAGCGGTACAGATCATAGCCGTTGACGAGTACCGTACCCGCCGTAGCAGGACGAAAGCCGTTGAGGGCATCGAGGAGCGTTGATTTACCGGCACCACTGCCGCCAACAATCGCGACAAACTCGCGGGGCAAAATTGAAAGGGAAATATCTTGCAGCAGCTTTGCCCCCTTGGCGGTGGTTTTGCTGAGGTGGATGGCATCGAGGCGCAGATTGCCACTGTCGTTGTGGGGAACAATGGTTTCATCGGGGGTAAACAGCGAGCTATAGGGGCCAATGCGCACCAAGGCCCCCGTGGGTAAAGGCATAGGTTTGCGGGGTTCAAGGCGCTGGTTATTGATGAAGGTGCCGTTGGCAGAGTCGAGATCGACAATGTACCACTGTCCTTCCTGAAGGTAGAGGCGGGCATGAAATCGCGAGACGACCGGATGATCCAGCACCATATCGTTACTGGGGTCACGGCCAATCCGAATCTGCTGGCGATCGCGCAGTTGGAGGGGGCGCGTTTGCTCCACAACCTCCGTGGCGGGCATCAACAAGTAGGTCAGCCGCAGGAATTCCCCCACATGGATCACATCCCCCGGTGCCAAGGCATGTTCGCTAATCGTTTTTCCGCGCCAGTGGAGACCATTTTTGCTGCCCAAGTCAATAATTTTGTAATGCTCTCCCGATCGCACCAGCTTGGCATGGTGAAAGGACACAAAGGGATGGTCAATGGTGATGTCCGCCTTCGGATCCCGACCGAGAACCAGTTCCTCCTTCAGCAGCGGAAACTCCTGCAACCACTGGGGCGTCGCCACCTGCAAGATCGGCGTACTGGCAGCCCCCATCACCACCGTGCCCGGCAGTTCCGTTGTTGCTATGCCATCTGGATCAAAAATGGCTTCAAACTCACCGATTTGTAGGCGATCGCCCGCCTTCAGCGCCACAGGGGTGCGTGGCCGCAGCTTCGTACCATTCAAAAAAGTGCCGCTGGCGCTCCCGAGATCCGCCACTTGATAACCCGTCTCCGTGGGAATAATCAAGGCATGGTGGCGGGAAATCCCCTCACCGACGAGAATCACTTGGCTTTGGGGGTCGGTACCGATAAGCAGGCGATCGCGCCCCAGTTGAATTTGCTGTCGTGAACCATCAGCCGCTAAAAGGTTGAGAATGGGCACTGCCATACCGCTTGTTTAGAAACCCCACTTCATTTTGTCACTAGAGCCAGAGTAAGAATTTTCTATTACAGGAACAAGAAAAAACCCTAAAGTATTAGTCGTTACGAAATCATTGGGATTAAATTTGCTAAATTAGCATCCAATTCATCCAGACATTGCCACTCTGTTGCACCTTCTCCCAGACATGTAGAAGAAATCTCTTTTTCCTGTACTCCGCCGTTGTTGTGGGGATGTATTGATGTTGATGCACGTTGAAATTATTGAAAGTAACCCCCACCTGCGTTCCCTCCTTGGCTGGCACCTACAGCAAGTGGGGCACATCGTTCATCTTGCCAGTGGTTGTCAACAGGGGCAGGAAGTATTTCAACTGCGACATCCCGATTTGGTTGTTCTCGATCTGGACTTGAATGAGGGCAATGGTTTGGAATTATGCCGCTGGCTTCACTACCAAAACACTGTTTTGATTTTAGTTCTTTCTGGCCATGAGGATGAAGCGGATGTGGTGACGGCGCTGCGGGCGGGTGCCGATGATTACTTGGCCAAACCCTTTGGGATGCAGGAATTTCTTGCCCGAGTCGAGGCCTTGGCACGGCGAGCACGCCCCTGTTTACCCAGTGTCCTGAACTTGGGTGAGTTACAAGTCGATTTAGTGCAGCGGCGAGTGGTGGTACGCAATGTGCCAGTGGATTTGACACCGCAGGAATTTAGCCTACTCTATGTTCTGACGCAAATGGGGGGCACACCTTTGAGTCGTCAGGAATTGCTGCGGCGAGCTTGGCCAGAGAGCATTGACAACCCTCGCACCGTGGATACGCATATCTTATCTTTGCGTAAGAAAATCGAAGTGGATCCGCAGCAGCCGCGCCTAATTCAAACCGTGCGCAATGTCGGTTATCGACTGCACCTTGAGCCATTGAATGGGCGCTACCAGCAGAATGGCAATAAACCCCATTCCCGTCCCCCGCGATCGCCCCGCCACGTATTGGTTTAGACTTTGTCCAGTCTTCCTAAAATATTCTCTCTCAAATGAGCGATCCCTTTGCGTGGCTAGAACCTGCCCTAGATGCCCTGCACCGTGCCCATTGGTATCGCCAACCCCTTCTCAGTAGCGCACCGGGGGCAGTGGTGAGTGTTGGCGAGCCGCCCCGACCATTGATTAACTTTTGCAGCAATGACTATCTGGGTCTGGCCAACCATCCGCAGGTGAAAGCAGCCGCCATTAAGGCGATTGACGAATGGGGTACTGGGGCGACCGGGTCTCGCCTTCTGAGTGGTCAACGTTGTCTTCATGAACAACTAGAGCGGGCGATCGCCCAGTGGAAAGGTACAGAGGCTGCCTTAGTCTTTAGTTCGGGTACTGCCGCCAATCTCGGTACCATTGCTGCCCTTGTGGATCAACGGGACTTGGTGCTTGGGGATGCCTACAACCATGCTTGTCTCAAAAAAGGTGCCCGTCTCAGTCATGCGACGTTCTATGAATACCCCCACAACGCTGTCGCTGCCCTTGTCCAACTCCTAGAAACCCATCGCTGCCAATACCGCCGTTGTCTGATCCTCACGGATGGTGTCTTCAGTATGGATGGGGATGTCGCCCCCCTAGAGGAGATATTGGCGCTAGCCGAGACCTACACAGCCATGGTGCTAGTGGACGATGCCCACGGCACAGGGGTCTTGGGAACCAACGGTGCCGGTACCTTAGTCGCCTTGGGGCAATCGAGTCCGATCGTCATTCAAATGGGTACCCTCAGCAAAGCCCTTGGCAGTTTAGGGGGATACATTGCTGGCTCCCAAGCTCTGATCTCCTATCTGCAACACCGTGCCAGCACATGGATCTATAGCACTGGACTCTCACCGGCGGACACTGCTGCTGCCCTTGCTGCCCTTGAGCAACTACAAACAGAGCCTTCCCTACGCCAAGCCCTTGAGGAGCGCATTCAACAACTCGAAGAAGGACTGCAAGAATTGGGTTGCCCCGTTTTGCCCCGTCCGCTACCGACCCCCATCTTTTGCTTGCCTGCTCCCGATCCAGCCACTGTTCTCCAATGGGGTCAGAAATTACAAGAGGCTGGATGTTGGGTGGCGGCGGTACGGCCACCGACCGTGCCCTTTAGTCGGCTGCGCATCACCCTAAGAGCCGATCACACCCCTGAGCACATTGCGCAATTGCTGGCAGCATTGGCTGAGTTGTTAAAGTGCTGTTAAGAAGGGCTGACGGTCTCGGTGTATTTCGCCTAGGCTGGAGATAGTTCTGTGAAATCGGCAAACTGCGCCAAGGAGTGAGCGATGAGGATTTGGGTAAGCGAGCAAATTGATCCCTCTGGCCTGCTTTATGCCTGTATTGCCTGTCGTGATGAAGCTCAGGCGAGGGAGTGTGTGCAGTCTTTTGAGAAAAACTTAACAACAGAACAAAAAGCCGCCGGTTGGCAAGTGCGTCTGCGTACGGTGGCCTCTTGGGATGAGGTTCCCAGTACTGCCCTCAAGCTCTGCTAATCTTTTGGCTCAGCCCTGCATAAGAATCTCAGTGGAGCGATTAAGCCAGTGGGGACGTTGCCCTCTCTGCACCTTTGCTATCATGGGTGCGATGTGCTCATCATTGCTTTTCCTTTGGAGGATGCCGCAGAATGGAGTTTGAAGCCCTGTTACTTGGTTTAGAACCACTTACCGTGCTTGCCCTTGGGGTGGGTGCTGTTGCTGTTGCCCCCGTTGTGGGTGCCGTTGACTCAATGACTGGTCACAACTTGGCAGAGCAAGCTCGCAATGCGGCAAAATCAGGCTTGATGTGGGCGTTTGAAGCCTATGAAAAGGCACAGACGGCTGTCGCTGAAGCCAGTGAGTCTTTCCAAGACTTGGTTGCCGAAGCCCGCTCAGAAATGATGGAGCAAAAAGCAGCAAAGGCCGCCGCGCCTGAGGAACCCCGCCAAGTGACGATTAGCTAAGTTTTACTTTTAGTGCCTAATTGAAATGCCTTTGGGGTAGTTCTGCTGCCCCATCTTTTTTATTTTAATGAGCGACCAGCGGGCGGGAAATAGATCACGGGAAAGACGCAACGGCGAATGATCTCCCCGGCAAAACTAGGGATTGATAATTCCCAAATTTTACCGACGGAACCAGAGGAAACGGCAATCCCATAGATGTCGCGATCGTGGGCTGCCAATTGTGCTTCGACCACCGGACTACCAAAGCGAATCTCGGTTTCAATGCTCAGGCCATAGCCAGTGAATTCTTGCTTTAGCTCGGCAAGAATTTTTTCAGCCTTCGGACGTTGCTCGCCAACTCCCAGTTCCCCTTTGCCAGCATCGCTGATAATCCAGCAGAAGGTCAGTGCAGCAATGCTCGTTTGATCGCGCTTTTGCACGCCTTCCCGCAGTTTTTGAACAAGATGTTGGGCAGAGGGGCTGTGGTCGTAGGGCACTAGTAGGTGGCGAAAGAGATTTTGACAGCGGAGATTCAGTTCTGCGGTTGTCATCACCCACAACAGTTGCGGGCGCATAATCATCACTGGCACTTTAATCCGTTGCAGCACCTCAATGGTTGTACTGCCGAAGAGCTTCTCGTCCAAGAGATTGCGAATGGGACGGCTGGCCAGCACCAAGTCAATTTGATGCTTTTCAACGGTGTCCAGAATGGCATCGGCGGGGCGGCGGTTTTCGATGATCACTTCTGCTTTAAGATCCGCTGGAACTTTTGCGGCATCGATTTTGAGTAATTCGCGTGCCTGTTGCAGCTTTTTTTCCCGCAGCCGAGGCTTATCGCCATCCTCGTCAATGGGGCGGGCATGGAAGAAGATCAACTTGCGAGCACCCGCTGTTTTCAGTGCCTCAAGGTAGTGGGTCAGTTTGGGGAGACCATCATGGAGATCTGTTGGAATCAATATGTTCTTGAACATGCCAGTGCTCCCCAATGCCAAACTCTAATTGCAGATTACCTTAGAAGGGGGAGGCGCGCTACTCAGTTCTTTTCTCTTTTTAAGGAATAAAATAATTACCCCCTCGCAAGCCGCAGGGGTCGCTGCTGGCAAATGGCAAGGACACTGCCAAAGTCTTGGGGGCAGTTGCGCGACCCTATACAGACAACTGATAGAGAAGAAAACGGTTGCTTAGGGGCAACTTTTCGGAAAACCCCATCGTCAACTTCAACAGGAGTCACTAAAATAGGGATGGGTACAGAGTCATCATTAAATTCAATAATGTATCCATTACTACTAAATCCCTGTGAAACAAGGAGATTGTCTATCGTGATGCGATTTTCATTGAGATGTTTCTGGGATTTCGCTCCTCGCTAAGAGCTGTTAAATCAGAATCGCAACGACTTTTTTCCCATCGAATGCAGCGACACATTTGCCCTTCTCAAGAGAGGGTTTTAAGTAACTGAAATTGCCTTCTTAAACAGTTGAGGAAGGGGAGATTTCGCTGCCAACTTCAATGATTGAGTTGAGGTGTTGAGTTGATGACAATTTTGACGTTGGGGCAACGCATGCTCCGCACAATTTTGTGGCCTGTCCGGCAGTGGCTAGAGCATCTAGAAGTGCACGATCGCCAGCTTGCCCATCGTCTATGCCGCTTGATCCCCGCCCAGTGTCCCTTTGAACGCGATATCGTGGTTGCAAAATGGCATATTCACATTCCGCCCCTGTGCCACCTAAATCCTCTCTATGAGGAGTTGATGGTGTTGCGCTACCGTGCCCTCTGCTATTTGGCGGATGAGTGCCATGAGGATATTAGTGCCTACTGTTAGTGCCTAGGGGGTGTGCTGGTGTGGCGATCGCTCACCTCCTTTTTGGGGCAACAGCCCTGTTCCTGTTGTGGTCGAGCCAGTCCCCAAACGATCTGTAGGGATTGTGAACGGCGGCTGAGGTCATGGGAAGTGCGCCAACGCCAACGCTACTGGCGGGGCAGTCTCCCCCTTTTTCCCTGGGGGTATTATCAGCAAGACCTCAAGCGGGCGATCGCCACCATGAAATACAACAATCACCCCGAACTAGGTACCCTCTTTGGCCAATGGTTAGCCCTGAGTTGGTTGGAAGCAAAGATCGCCCAACGCCTCCCGTTGCAGATTGTGCCTATTCCTCTCCATCGCGATAAATTGCAGAGCCGGGGCTTTAATCAAGCAGCGCTCATTGCTGAGGGGTTTTGCCGTGCCCTTGAGCTACCCCTTGCCCCAGTGGGACTAATCCGCCAAAGAGCAACCCAGTTCATGTTTCAGCTTTCACTCACAGAACGCCAAGCCAATCTTGAGAATGCCTTTCGCCTAGGGCAGGGGCTGCAGCGACGGCGCTGGCTCCTTTTGTGCGATGACATTTATACCACGGGGACAACGGCACGAACTGCAGCCGCAGTATTACGGGGGGCTGGCTACAAGGTCTTGGGGATCATCACCGTGGCCGTGGCGCTGCCGGATCAACTGGTCGATTCCACCGTGAAGGCAACCAACATCAAGGCTTCTGTCCACTCAACAACCGCACCATAGGTATCCCCCGTGTGACCGCCCAACTGCCACTGAAACCATGCCGGGATCAAGAGGATGAGGAGCAAACCAAAAAGCAATTGTCCGAAGGGAAGCGGTAGCAGGAAGCTGAGTAACAGCACCAGTAAACCACTCGGCCAAAAATCGCGGGGAAAGGCACTACTGGCTTTATGGATCTGACCCGTGCCTTGGGGTTTCAAATAGGGATAGCGGGCGATCGCCCACACCTGAGCAAGGCGCCCGATTACCAATACCCACACCAAGACCTGACCCCTCTCTAAACTGCTCAAGGCCGCTACTTTTAAGAGCAAAATGACGAGTCCTGCCATGACGCCAAAGGCACCCGTGCGGCTGTCCGCCATCACCTCAAGGCGCCGCTGTTGATCCCTGACGGCTAAACCATCGGCCGTGTCCATGGCACCATCCAAGTGCAATCCCCCAGTTAATCCTAGCCAAAGTGCCACAACCAAGACACTGGCCACGAGGGGGGGAACGTGCAAAAATGCCAGCAGCCACTGCGCCCCCCAGAGAAGCATTGCCAACAGTAGCCCCACCCAAGGACACCACTTGGCAGCTCCCGCCAATTGCATGGGGCAGTTAGGGGGAATGGGCAAACAGGTATAGAAGGCGATCGCCCCCAACCATTCCATCCAAAGGGTCTTCATGAACGGGTTTGAATTTGCGCCACTGTCCGCTGCTGGGGTTGCAGGGATTGAGCCACCCGCTGAATGTCGGCAGGGGTAATGTCATTAATGGCCTCTAAACGGGCAAAGAGTTGCTGCCAGCCGCCGCCTTTTACAGCATACTCCGCCAAGAGCTTGGCCATCCCCTCATTGGACATTAGGTTTTGCAGCAGTTCCATCCGCAGTTGCGCTTTTACCCGATCCAGCTCTGCCGCCGTCACGGGTGTTGTTTGCAGTGCCTTGAGTTCTTGGGCAATACCTGCCGCAAGGGCAGCCGTCGTTTGACCCGGCGCCGGTGCCCCGTAGATGAGAAAGCGATTGGGGTATTTATTGCCGGGAAACCCCACGTAGGCTTGCACGTTGAGGGCTAATTTTTGCTCTAGGACAAGGGAACGGTAGAGACGGGAGGTGCGACCGCCACTGAGGAGACGTGTCAAAATTTCATAGGTGAGGTACGCGGGATCCCTCAAAGGTGGACAGGGATAGGCTTCAATATAGAGGGGTTGACTGGCCAATTCGAGGGTAATCTGCCGAGATTCCGTTTGCGGCGGTTCGGGGGGAATGGCTGTGGTTTTGCCCGTGCCCTTGGGATAGCGACTAAAATAAACCTTGGCCAATTCCTTCACCTTCTGGGGATCAACATCTCCGACAAGCACCATGGTCATTTTGTCAGGTGTGTAATACTGGCGAAAAAACCGTTCCACATCGGCGCGGCGCAGGTTTTGAATATCCTCACGGTAGCCAATGACGGGTCGGCGGTAGGGATGCTGACGAAAGCTGGTGGCCAAAAAGGCCTCAAAGAGTTGGCCAGTGGGGGAATTTTCAGTGCGTAGCCGCCGCTCCTCAAGGATGACTTCCTTTTCTTGATAGAAGTCGCGAAAGACGGGTTCCAAAAAGCGTTCCGACTCTAGGGACATCCACAGTTCCAATTTGTTGGCGGGAAAACTGTAGAAGTAACGGGTGGCATCGGCAGATGTGGTTGCATTGAGACCCACGCCCCCGGCCTGCTGGACAATTTGGCCATATTGATTGCGAATCACATAGCGATCGGCAGCCTGCTGCACAGCGGCAAATTCTGTAATCAATGCCTGACGTTGCCGCTCATCCGTCGTGGCTTGCAGTTGCTCAAAGAGGCGATCCAGTTGGGCAAGTTTTTCTTTTTCAGCGGCATAATCCGTCGTCCCAATGCGGCGGGTGCCCTTAAAGGCCAAGTGTTCCAGATAGTGCGCCACACCGGTCTGGCCTTCCGGTTCATCAACGCCCCCTACATCCACGTAGGTGAGAAATGACACTATCGGGGCTTGGTGTTGCTCCATGACAATGAAGTGCATCCCATTGTCAAGATAGAATTCACTGATTTGATCCATGGCACGGTCAATGTAGGGGCGAATCGTTTGGGCGTCGGCCGGCAAGGAGAGGGCGATCGCCCCCAAAACAAGGCAGAGGAGAATTTGCCAGAAATAAACTTGCCAGTGGCGTTGCTGCCGCATCAACAAACCTAGTTGGCCTCCAGCCAGTTGGCCGCCGCGTAAATGTCCACCGCAAGGGGCACACTCAGGGGTACTGCTGTACTCATGACTTCGGGAATTGTAGTTTGCAGTTGTTCCCACGCTTCAGGGGTCATCTCCAACACCAATTCATCGTGGACTTGGAGCAGCAGGCGGACTTCTTCAGGGGAAAGTAGGGGAGCCAGTTTCACCATCGCACACTTAATAATATCGGCACTGGAACCTTGAATCGGGGCATTGGCTGCCGCCCGCAATAGCCCCCGCTCGTAATTGCTCATTTTTAGTTTACTGGGATCGACATCGGCTAGCGCCTCTAAAGGCTTGCCCCGCAGGGCTTGCAGTTCAGAACTCTGAAATTCAAAATAGCGCCGCCGTCCCAAAATGGTTTCCACATAGCCTTGGCTGAGGGCAAGCCGTTCCATTTGCCGCAAATAGTCAAAGACGCGTGGATAGCGATCGTAAAACCGCTGAATAAACACCTTAGCATCGGCCACACTCACTCCGGCCTCACGGGCAAACCGCTGCGCTCCCATCCCGTAAATGACGCCAAAGTTAATAATTTTGCCCAAGCGTCGCTCGCTGGAACTAATGTCGGTTTTTTCTAGGAGAAACTGAGCTGTGAGATGATGGACATCCTCCCCTTTTTGGTAGGCCTCTAGTAGGGCCGGCTCTTGACTCAGATGAGCAAGGATGCGCAACTCAATTTGGGAATAGTCCGCTGCCACCAGCAACCAGCCCGGCTCGGGAATAAAGGCGCGGCGAATTTGCCGACTAAACTCGGTGCGAATGGGGATATTTTGCAGATTGGGATTAGAGGAGGAAAGGCGCCCCGTAGCGGTCACCGCTTGGTTGAATTCCGTATGTACACGGCCTGTGTCCGGACGCACCAAGGTTGGCAACACATCCACATAGGTGGATTTGAGCTTGGCGAGGGTGCGATGGTTCAAAATGAGTTCAATCACAGGATGATCTCCCCGCAGTTTTTCGAGGGTTGCGGCATCGGTGGAGTAGCCCAGTTTTGTTTTATGGGTCTTTTTCGTATCTAACCCCAAAATGCCAAAGAGCAGTTCACTCAGTTGCTTGGGGGAGGCCAAGTTAAAGGGTTGTCCCACGGCATCCCATGCTTGTTGTTGCAGTGCTGCCAGTTGCTGTTCGAGTTCTTGGGAGAGTTGCCGCAAATAGTCACTGTCAATGCGAATCCCCGTGGCTTCCATTTCCGCCAGAATGGGTTCGAGGGGCAATTCCACCTCTAGGAGGAGTTGGCGCAGGCGGGGGGGCAAGTCGGCCTCTAGTTTGTCCTTGAGAAGATAGGTGGTATAGACATCGAGGCCACAGTATTGCGCTACCACCGCAGGGGGGAGATCCGCAAGGGTTTGATCTTTGCCCACCAGACTACGGTAGGTTTGGGCTTGAAGGGGCAGATAGCGTTGACACAGATCCTTGAGGTTGTGACTGGCTTCGGGATTAATCACATAGCTCGCCAGCATCGTGTCAAATACGACACCTTGTAATTGAATCCCCTGAAACCGCAGCACCAAGCGGTCAAACTTGGCATTTTGCAAGACTTTGGGGTAGCGATCGCCCTCAAGAATCGGTCGCAAAGCGGCGAGGGTCTCTGGTAGGGGTAGGTTCTGCCCCTCTTTGTGCCCCAACGGTAGATAGGCCACCTGATCAGGCGCTGCGCCCCAACAGCAGCCCAAGCCCACCAAGGCAGCATCGCGGGGGTTCAAGGCCGTGGTTTCTGTGTCCCAAGCCACGGGATGGTTCGCATCGGTACAGGTTTCTAACTGGGCGATCAGCCATTGCAGTCGCTCTGGCGTCTCAATGAGTTGCACATTCACTGGATCGGGGGTGTCCGTCGGCGCAAAAAACCATGTTGCATCCGCATCGCTCTCTACATCCGGCAGTGTCCCCCCCAAGCGGAGGTGCCAGTCCTGAAGTTGCATCCGCAGGGTACGAAATTCCAACTGATCCAATAGCTGATCCAGCGTTGGCCAGTCAAAGGGACTCAGATGCAGTTCCTCTAGGGGGAGTTCCAAGGGGACATCGAGGATAATTTGAGCTAGGGTGCGGGAATGGCGGGCATCGGCCTCCCCATTGATCAGCTTCGTTCTTAGGCTAGGGGGCGTAATCTCATTGATGTGGGCGTAGATTTCCTCTAGCGTGGGGTACTGATTGAGTAACTGCACCGCTGTTTTTGGGCCAATCCCCTTAATACCGGGAATGCGATCGCTGGCATCGCCACAGAGGGCTTTATAGTCCACAATTTGCTCGGGCCAAACCCCCATTTTTTCCTTGACCTTGAGGGCATCAAAGACCTCCAGACCCTGCTTGCGTTGGCCAAGGGTATTCCCCAGATACAAGACCTGTACTTGACCTTCGCGATCAATCAATTGAAAGAGGTCGCGATCGCCACTGACAATGGACACCCGCCATCCTTGGGGTCGCAAGCGATGGGCCACCGTACCAATCACATCATCGGCTTCATAGCCCGGCTGACTCAACAGGGGTAGACGCAGTGCCCGCAGCAACGCCTGCAAATTGGCAATATCGGTAATAAAGTCCTCGGGCGTTTCTGCCCGCCCCGCCTTGTAGTTTTCGTCGGCTGTGTGGCGAAATGTCGGCTCCCCCAAGTCAAAAGCAATGGCCACATGATCCGGCTGCTGCTGCTCCAGAATCTCCAGCAGCGTCTTAAGAAAGCCAAAACACACACTAGTGGGAATCCCCGTGGAGGTACGCAACCCCCCCTCTCGCCCCTTACTAAAGGCGTAGTAGGCACGAAAGGCCAAGGAATGACCATCAATGAGTAAGAGATTGGCAGAAGGCATGGGGACAGGAAACGGCGGGGGATAACTTTTCCATTATTCAAAAAATTGGTCTAAAACCCCACCCCTGAAAATGGCAGCGTATCAACGGCTAAAGTCACGGCGTTTTTGGCAGAAGGGCAAAGCCACTAGCATTGCCAAGATGAGAATGCTTTGATCGCGCCAATGGCGTTGCACATCTACGGTAAACATGTAGCCTTGATCTCGTTGGAAGCGGCTGATAATGCCTTGGGCTTCATTGATGGCACGACTGCGTTGGCGGTTCCACTCAGAATATTTTAGTTCCCACTCATCCATGGCTGCCTGATAGGCTTGCAGCCGTTGCAGATAGTCTTGGAGCGCTGCTGGATCATTGGGGGGATCGCCCGGAGACTCTGGCCGCGGCGGTGCGGGTTCATCCACTTCGGGGACATACTTGGCGCGGATACCGGGGAAGTTACAGGTCTTAAAGAGACCGGGACCATAGCACAGACAAAAATCCCGCTGCATCTCCTCGGTCATTTTTTCCCGTTCCTCCTCTGGTTCGCGCCAACAGGGGTCATTGGCAATGTCATCCCCGATGCCTGTGAGCTTGACCATCGCCTCAAAGGGCCACTTAATGACCGTCAGATGGTTAATAATCTGCCCCGGTAACCCGAAGGAAGAAACGGGCTGAATCCCGCCACTAAAGATAATTTGGGGCACTAAAAACATCAGCACCAGCAGCGGCACAATGTTCTGGCTAGGGGCAAAGGCAGAGACTAAAAGACCCATCGCCATACCGCCAAAAATGGCAAGGGCAAGGGTGACGTACATGGCAAAAGTAACCCCCCAATCTCCCGGTAAATCCACCGCCAGCTTTGTCACCGCAAGGTAAGTGGCCGCTTGATAAAGAGCTAGCCCAAGGGCGATCGCCCCCTTGGAGCCAATGTAGGGCAACAGCCGCAGGCCAATCATCCGCTCCCGCCGATAAACCTCCACCTCCTTAACCAATTCCCGCATCGTTGTCATTGCGCCAATCATGACGGCAATCAGACTGGTGACAAAAATCATCGTCAGGGCTTGACCCGCATTCCCCGTTTCCGGATTAAAGAGATCCCGCTGCCAAGAAACAAAACTCAAACTCCCCAAGAGGGGGGCTATTAAGAGGGTCAGCAGCAGGTTACTGCGATCTTGGCCAAGAATTGTGAGATTGCGGCGGGTGAGAATGAGAAATTGTTGCCAAGGGGAGATTTTCGACTTGGGTTCACTGCTGCGACGGGATTTGCCCTTGGTGCGCCGTTGACTTTCATCGGGCATGTGAGCTAGCACCTGCTGTCGCCCGACCACATATTCCTGATAGAGGCGCGATCGCCGGTAGGCTTCCTCTAGTTCTGCCGAAGTGGGGGCATTGGGGTTTTTCTCTTTGTCTAGGGCACGATAGATGCCAGAAAAATCCTCGAGCTTAATGCCACTAAAGCGATCGCCAAAGGTAGCTCGGAAATAGGGCAGCAGTTGATCAGGAGGACCAAAGTAGGCCAGCCGGCCGCCCTCCGCTAGATAGATCACCAGATCACACTCCCGAATATTTTGGGTGGCGTGGGTAATGATCAGAATCGTTCGCCCCTGATCCGCCAACTGCCGCAGCAAAAACATCAGGTCGGCTTCCGTGCCCGGATCTAAGCCAGAGGTGGCCTCATCGAGGAAGAAGAGACTGGGTTGCGTGAGCAATTCGGCACCAATACACACCCGCCGCTGCTGACCGCCACTGAGGCGGGAAATGGGCACATCGCGACGATGGTTCAGTCCCAATTCTGTTAACACCTCGGTCACCCGCTGTTGGCGTTCCGCTGGGGTTGTATCGGGGGGCATGCGTAGTTTTGCCGCGTATTCCAAGGCTTGGGCGATCGTCAGTTCCTCGTGGATGATATTCTTCTGCGGTACATAGCCCAATTGCGCTTGAAAGGCCTGATAGTTGCGGTAGAAATTTGTGCCATTGACCAGTACCGTGCCCGTTGTTGCTGGCCGCAGTCCATTGAGGGCATCGAGGAGCGTTGACTTGCCGCTACCACTAGGCCCCAAGATGGCCACAAACTCCTTGGGCATGATCGATAGCGAAATATCGTGGAGAATTTGCGTTCCCTTGCCCACCACCTTACTGAGGTTGATGGCATCTAGGCGCATGTGACCCGATTCGGCATATTGGGTCAGGGTTTCATCAACATTGAGGACAAGGCGATCGCTACCAATGCGAATACTGTCCCCCACCCGCAGCAGTGTGGGTTCTTCTACCTCGCGGCCATTGACAAACGTGCCATTACTCGACCCCAGATCCGTGAGCAGGAAATCGCCATTGCGGCGCTCAATTTTGGCGTGGTGACGGGACACCGTTGGATGCTCAATCACCAGATCATTGCTTGGATCGCGGCCAATCGTGAACGTGTTGTATCCCACCAGCGAAATCGTCTTCACGGGGACAGTGGATGTCGCATCGGCCTCAGGAATCGCCAGTACTGTTGCTGTGCTCAACTCCGTCGCGGGGCTAAAGACAACGGCATGACGCTCTGTGTCAATGCGATCGGGCAACTCCTGCCCCACATAGGTCAGCGTCACAAATTCCATCAGGGCATAACTCTCCCCGATTCCCAAATGCACATTCATTGCCGGCTGCGGGTCACTGAGATCTACCACCTGCAAATGCTGATCCGCAAAGCGTAATTTCAAGTGGCAGGGCAAAAGTTCAGGGGTATCCACCACCACATCGCAGGCGGGATGGGTGCCTAAAAGCGTCGTTTGCTCCTGTAGCCCCCAGCGTTGCTGCCATGTTTTGGTGCGCACTTCAATCACAGGGACTTCAGTCTCTTTGCTGACCTCAGTGGTACGGGGTTGATAGTCGTGGTAGTGCCAGATGAGGCGAAAGCGCACAGCAGAGTTGCCCAGCGTTATCAAGTCGCCATCTTCAAGGGGAATGGGGGTATTAGGCACAACCGGTTGGCCATTGAGATGGGTGCCCGCTTTACTGCCGAGATCTACGAGGTGAACTTTCCCTTCTTGCCACTCCAAGAAAGCGTGGTAGCGGGAGACGGAAAGATCATTCAGGACAATGTCATTATCGGGGGCACGGCCAATTTTGAGGCCGCTGGCGGGTAGCTGAACCCCCTGCTCACTGACGGATTTGACAAGTTCTAACCATGCTGTTTGAGTCATGACCTTGGGGCAAAGGGGCTTGATGCCAGTCAGTTTACTGGATTCTGGCCGATCTGACAAAAGACGCCCGCCAAAGCTCAACCGGCGCAGAAACCTATCATTATTGCGAGGAGGGCAAAGAAGGCATCGGCAAATAACTCGCCACCTGTGACCATAGAAACTGTGCTTGCTCCCACAGGCGATCGGGACCAATACCAAAAAAGAGTTGCAACAGGAAAACAATCAGGGCAATTTTAATCGCCGTACCGAGAGTGACCTTGAGGACAGTGATCAGCCAGCGGAGCACGAACCAACTGATGGCGATCGCCCCTAAGGTGATCAGGATTTCAGTCACGGTCATCGCCGCACCAAGATATCTTGGCCATGGGTATCCGTGCCGCAGGTCTCCAGCAACTGGTGTTCAACGGCCAAAGCATGCACAAGGGCGGTTGTTTCAGGGGTGGGTTCCCACACATCGGGATTGCTGTAACAGTAGTAGGTTTCCACCCCATCAATCCCCCGCGCCACAGCTGCAGGAATCAATTGTTCAGCAGGCAAACGATAGCGCGCCGGGTGTGCCAAAATCGCCAAGCCTCCTGCTTCATGGAGTGCGGCAATCACCCGTTCTGCCTGTGCCAAGTCCCCTTGGGGGGCAGTGCCCATTGTATAGAGATGCAGGATCGGCGCATAGGGGTCAAAGCCATAGCCCAGAATATGCACCTCAGTACCCAAGAGTTGAGCCGTAATTTCAATGCCCGTGTAAACTTGGGGGCGATCCGTTCCTGGATAGGCTTCTACGTAGGTTCGAGCCTGAAAATAGCCCTCTAGGGCATGGTGATCGGTAATGGCAAATCCCTTGAGGCCATGGATCATTGCCTGTTGCGCCACTTGCTGCGGTGTCAGTTGCCCATCGGAGCAGATGGTATGGAGATGAAAGTTATAGCGATAGGGACAACTGGTTGCCGTCAACATCCGAAAGAGACCACGGAGAGTCTCAGCCTGCGTCACCATCAGTGCAGCAAGGGTCATAGGCATTACCAAATCTTACGCTGTTACCTCTTTAATATAAACTTTCTTTAAGAAACGAGAGATAAAGATTCCTAATAGGGCGATTTATGTACCTCGATGGGGTGTGCTAGGATACAAGTTGGCTCGGAATCATGCGATCGCAACGCCTCAACCTTGTCAGGTCCGGAAGGAAGCAGCAATACGGGATGCTTGCGGTAGGCGTGATCTCCGGGTCACCCTCTTGAGACCTGCGAACGATTCATGCCTGTCACTACCCTTAGCCTCCCCCTCGATGAGATTCGCTACGATGAACGGGGTTTAGTGCCAGCAATTGTCCAAGACTATTTGGACGGCACCGTGTTGATGCTGGCGTGGATGAATCGGGAATCGCTACAGAAAACCCTTGAAACCGGTCGTACGTGGTTTTGGAGTCGTTCGCGCCAAGAACTGTGGCCCAAGGGCGAAACCTCTGGCCATGTCCAGTGGGTCAAAAGTATCCGCTACGACTGCGATAGTGATGCCCTGTTGTTAACAGTAGAGCAAGTGGGCCAAGTCGCTTGCCACACGGGGCAGCGCAGTTGTTTCCACCGCCATGGGGAGGCCGGACAACGGGTAGAAGACCCACCAGCAGATACCCTTTCGCAAGTGTATAACGTGGTCTGTCAGCGGCGCGACTTTCCGCAGCTACAGTCCTACACTTCCAGCCTGTTCACAGCCGGTGATAATAAAATTCTCAAGAAGCTGGGCGAAGAAACCGTAGAAGTGGTGATGGCCTGCAAAGACGATGACCCCGAGGCGATCGCCGGTGAGGTAGCGGACTTGTTTTACCACACGCTAGTTGCCCTTGCCTATCATGGGGTGTCCCTGCGGCAGGTCTATGAGCAGCTTCAGTTGCGGCGGCGCTAGTTGCTTGCCGTTTTCCTTGTCAGCACTGGCTCAACGTCGTTAAAGTGCTAGATACAGGTAATTTACATAACTATACAAATGGCAAAGCAGGTGGTCGTCATTGGCGGCGGCATTGGGGGTCTGACCACAGCGGCATTGTTGGCACGACGGGGCTATCGGGTTCAGCTGTTTGAGCAGGCAGCCCAACTGGGGGGCTGTGCCTCCACATTTCAGCGGCGGGGCTTTACCTTTGATGTTGGCGCCACCCAAGTGGCTGGCCTTGAGCCGGGGGGGATTCACGCGGCGATTTTTGCTGAATTGGAGATGCCTCTGCCGGCAGCAACCCCCTGCGATCCTGCCTGTGCGGTGTATCTGCCGCAGGAAATGACGCCCATCAATGTTTGGCGCGATCGCGATCGCTGGCAACTGGAACGTCAACGCCACTTTCCCCACAGTGAGCGGTTTTGGCAAGGCCTTGAACACCTCTTTGCCATTAGTTGGCGATTTCAGCAGCGGCAGCCCATTTTGCCCCCGCGCAATGGCTTTGATCTGTGGCAATTGGTGCAAGCCCTGCGTCCGGAGACGCTTCTCACGTTGCCCTTTAGCCTGATGACGGTGACCGATTGGATGCGTCTTTGCGGTGTCGGGGGCGATCGCCGGCTGCGGCAATTTCTGGATCTTCAACTCAAGCTCTACTCCCAAGTAGATGCCAGTGAAACCGCACTCCTCTATGCCGCCACCGCCCTCTGTCTGTCCCAAGACCCCCACGGCCTCTACCATCTCCACGGCAGCATGCAGGTGCTCAGTGATTTACTCGCCAATGCCTTGCAGCGCGATGGCGGTCAAATTTACACCCGGCATTTGGTGCGTCACATTGAAGTCGAGCGGGGGCGTGCCGTCGCCGTCCAAGTGGAGAATCTGAAAACAAAAACCTTGCAGCGCGTTGCAGCGGATCACATTGTGGCCAATGTCCCTGCCCAAAACCTGCCCCAACTCCTTGGCGATGCCATTCCCACTGGCTATGCCCGCCGCCTCAAAAGGCTGCCGCCGGCCGCCGGTGCCTTTGTGATTTACCTTGGCGTTAAAGAGGCCGCCATTCCCGAAAGTTGTCCGCTCCACTTGCAGTTTCTCTACGATGCGGAAGGGCCGATTGGCGAAAATAACTCCCTGTTTGTCTCTGTGAGTCAGCCGCAGGATGGCCGTGCCCCCAGGGGCTATCGTACCCTGATTGCCTCCAGCTTTACTGAGCCGAATTTTTGGCGTCAGCCTGACTTAGACTATGCCGCCACCAAGGCGCAATACACCCAAACAGCTCTTGAACACCTCGGGGAATTCTTTGATCTGCGGCCTGAGCACATTGTCCACTGTGAAGCGGCGACCCCCCGCACCTTCTGGCGCTATACCGCGCGGCTAGATGGCATTGTCGGGGGCATTAGTCAACGCCTGAGCACCTTTGGCCCCTTTGGCTTGGCCACCCGCACCCCGATTCCTCACCTGTGGTTAGTGGGAGATTCCGTGCATCCGGGGGAAGGTACGGCCGGTGTCAGCTATGGTGCCCGTGCCCTTGTGCAGCAACTGCTCGCCAATGATGCCTAAGGGATTCCTATTTTGGTGAAAATCACTATAATAGAGAGACTCGTTACCAATTGCGAAAGGAACCCACTGCCTGTGTTTGCGACTCTCGCTGCCCCCCAACCGTCCCTGCCGTTGGATTTAATTGCGGCCATCCAAGACCTGAAGCGGGAACTGAATGCAGTGATTCTAGCCCACTACTACCAAGACCCCGCCATTCAAGATGTGGCCGATTACATTGGTGATTCCCTTGGGCTGTCGCGGCAGGCCGCCAGTACCAATGCCGATGTCATTGTTTTTGCTGGGGTGCATTTCATGGCCGAAACCGCCAAGATTCTCAACCCCGATAAGCTGGTGTTGCTGCCGGATTTGGCGGCGGGCTGTTCTTTGGCAGACAGTTGTCCTGCGGACGCCTTTGCTGCTTTTAAGGCGCAGTATCCTGACCATTGGGTGATTTCCTACATTAACTGCACTGCTGAAATCAAAGCCCTGAGTGACATTATTTGCACCAGTTCTAATGCAGTGAAAATTGTGCAGCAGTTGCCTGCGGATCAGCCCCTGATTTTTGCCCCCGATCGCAACCTTGGTCGCTATGTCATGGCACAAACCGGACGGCAGATGGTGCTGTGGGACGGCAGTTGCATTGTCCATGAAACCTTCTCCGAGCGACGCATCCTCGAACTCAAGGCCGCCTACCCCACGGCCCAGGTGATTGCCCACCCCGAATGCGAAGAAGCCGTACTCCGCCATGCCGATTTTATTGGTTCGACAACGGCTTTGCTCAACTATAGCCAACGCCAAGATCACGATACCTTTATCGTTGTCACCGAGCCAGGGATTCTCCACCAGATGCAGCGGCGCAACCCAGAGAAAACTTTTATCCCTGCGCCCCCTCAGGATCAGACCTGCAATTGTAATGAGTGCCCCTTTATGCGCCTGAATACCCTAGAAAAACTCTATTTGTGTATGCGCGATCGCCAGCCCCAGATTGAACTACCAGAAGACATCCGCCTTGCGGCGCTCAAACCCATCCAACGCATGCTGGAAATGTCCTAAACCAAGGGTGTCAGCTCCCTTAAATCTCAGCAACTGCTCGCTCAATCAGGCGACGAGCTAGGGTCTGAACGCCCGTATGGTAGTAGTAGTTGGTGCTCATGTCCAAAAAGGCTCCCAAGTAGTCGAGGTTATCCTTCGAGAGTTCAATAAAGCTTTGCAGACTATTGATCACCTTTTGCGGCGTTAACTCGTGGCTGCTGACAAATTGATGCATCCACCCCTGCACGGCATTAAAACTTTCGACAATAAAGCCCAATTGACCGCTGGGATTGCCCCCCGGCACGACACTGCCAATTGCTTTGAAGGTGGGGTTTTCCTGTAGATCATTGGGTTGCAAGCTTTGCAGTGTGCCCAAGCATTTGAGAAGAAAGTCAGGCCCTAGGGGAATCAGGCCATCAAAGCAGATGAGGGCGGCCATCCGCATCAGGGATTCACCACTGTAGTCGGCAAGGGCACGCAGGAAGTCGCCGAGGCTGTCACCGGGAATGCCATTGATTTGACAAAAGGCCAGAATTTCCACAATCAGCTTAATGCTGAGATCAATGGACTGCGCCCGCTCTGGCTTGGGCGTCATTTTATCCAAGAAGCCGAGGAAGGAAATTTTCTCGCCCACTTTGTTGGCAAGGGCAGCCGCTCCTAGGAGAGCATCGGTGTTGTCCACGGTTTGATAGAGCCACAGTGCCCGCTGATAGCCTTGGGATTTGTCATTAAAGAGCCGCACGGCGCGATCGCCAATTTGGCGAATCAAGGCAGGATCCGTTTCTCCAGTCACATGGCGGATCGTGTTATCAAAACCAACGATATTTTGCCACTGGCCGGGAATGATGAAATCCAAGGACTTGAGGGCCATAACGGTGATGCCCCCAGTGGGGAGTTGATCAACAATTTTGTAGATAGCTGCGCTCACGGTGGTCTCCTTAGGGGGCAAGTTGGGCTAAACCAGCAAGATCAAATTTTTCAATCCATTCGCGGCGATCGCTGGCGGTAAAACTGGGATCACGGGAGAGTACCTTCACCTGATAGCGGTTGGCCACCAGAATGGCCGTTTGTGTGGTTCCCACCTCTACTGCTGGATAGCCAGCAATCTGCATCGTACTGTTTTGAAACTTGGCGGCAGCCTCAGGGGTGCTAATCGTATCGGAAATGGCCAGCATCGCTAGTTCTTTGCCCTCTTTTTTCAGCTTAGCCTCGGCAAAGCCCTTTTTCTCTTGGACATAGATGCGCTCAAAGCCATTCCCCTCGGGCGGAAAGAAGCGATTAAATTCACTCCCTTGGGTGGCTTCACGACTCACTGCCGGTGGTGCATTGCGCTGAGTGCTTTCCTGTTGCACCTGCTCATAGGGAGAGGGCGGGGTAGGGGCGCAACCGGTAATGAGAAGCGTCAGGGTTAAAATAAGCGCAGTCAGCCAGCGTGCCATGTGAATCCCCAAGACAACAAGCCAATCATAGCCTAGAGGGGGAAGCCACAGCCCTAGTTTGATACTTTGTTAATTTCTGCATTAATCTCTTGCCACTCGCGATCGCTCAAGGGTTCCGGGGTCAGTTTCACTTGCCACTGCGCCTCAAAGGCGTCCAAGAGAGCCGTTTGCACCACCTCTAAAGGGGGAAGGGACTGCCGATGGGGAACACTGCCAAATACCTGCTGCCATAGATCGAGGTCAGGGGTCAGGACAATTGAACCATGCTGCAGGACGCGATCGCCCCGCCAAGCTTGGGCACTACCAATGACTTTCTCGCCCGTAGGTAAAACCAAATCGGCCACGGTGGCTTGGGCAAAGCAATTGATCGGCGCTTGAGAGGAATAGGGGTCTTGTCCCAACTGCAGAGGCCACCCTAGGCGCTCAAACCCCACCCTCAGGAATTGACACAGATCGGTATAAACCTGTCGCCGCCGTTGCCCCAACCCCCACACCACTAGACTGTAGGTGAGATCCCCTTGGTGCAAAACAGCCCGCCCCCCCGTGGGTCGCTGCACCAGTTCGATGGCTTGCCCCTGCCAGGGCAGATGTTGCCAGTGCTCTGGAATTTGCCGCTGACTGTAGCCAAGGGAGATGGCGGGCGGTGACCAAGTGTAAAACCGCAGACAGGGGCGATCGCTAGACTGCCACAACCACCGATCCACCGCCATTTGCACTTTTCCCGGCGCCCCAAAGGGGGGAATATAACGCCACTTCATTGAGAAGCTGCTTCTGCCGGATGGTAGGCTGCCGCATCCCGCCGACACCCCATATAGGCAAGGATATACAACTCCTTCAGGTCTTGAATCAGCGGATAGCGAGGATTTGCCCCCGTGCACTGATCGTCGAAGGCCAGTTCGGCCATGCTTTGCACCTGTTCATAGAAGGCTTGATCCTCACTGTTGAGGGCTTCCTTAATGGTGGCTGGAATCTCTAACTGCGCCTTCAGGTCTTCAATAGCGGCAATCAGGCGCGCCACTTTTTCCTCTGGCGTGCTACCACCCAATTCAAGAAAGTCGGCAATTTGGGCATAGCGTTCCTTGGCCTGGGGATACTTGTACTGCGGGAAGATTGCCTGTTTCAGGGGGGCATCCGTGGCGTTATAGCGGATGACATGGCAAATCATCAGCGCATTGGCAAGGCCGTGGGGCACGTGGAAGGTGGAGCCAAGTTTGTGGGCCATCGAGTGGCAGACCCCCAAGAAAGCATTGGCAAAGGCCATGCCGGCGATCGTGGCGGCATAGTGAACTTTCTCGCGAGCTTCTGGGTCAGCCGCCCCCAAGCGATAGGCACGGGGTAAGTACGTAAACAGCAGTTTGATTGCCTCTAATGCCAGTCCCTCAGTAAACTCCGTCGAGAGCACCGATACATAGGACTCCAAGGCATGGGTTAGGGCATCAATGCCGCCATAGGCCGTGAGTTTCTTGGGCATGTGCAGCACCAAGTCGGGATCCACAATCGCCATGGTGGGCGTGAGGGCATAGTCCGCCAAGGGGTATTTAATCCCCACGCGATCGTCGGTAACCACTGCAAAGGGCGTCACTTCGGAACCCGTCCCCGAGGTCGTGGGAATTGCCACCATCATGGCTTTTTGACCCAAGGGGGGCAGTTGATACACCCGCTTGCGAATATCCATGAAGCGCATGGCCAAGCCGTCAAACTCCACCTCTGGATGCTCATACAACAGCCACATCACCTTGGCCGCATCCATGGGTGAGCCACCCCCCACGGCAATAATCACATCGGGCTGATAGTCTCGCAGCAGTTCTAGGCCGCGATTCACCGTACTCAGGGTCGGGTCTGGCTCCACTTCATGGAAGATGTCGTGCTTGATGCCCAGTTCTTCGAGGGTGTGCACAATCGGGTCAGTGATCCCCAAGTCAAAGAGGGGTTTATCGGTAACCAAGAAGGCGCGTTTTTTCCCTTCTAGCTCTCGCAAGGCAATGGGTAGGCAGCCGGGTTTGAAGTAAATTTTCGGCGGCACGCGGAACCAGAGCATATTTTCGCGGCGATCGCTCACCGTTTTGATATTCAACAGGTGATGGGGACCGACATTTTCCGACGTGACATTACCGCCCCACGTCCCACACCCCAAGGTCAGCGAGGGATCCAACTTGAAGTTGTACAAATCCCCGATCGCCCCTTGGGAAGAAGGGGTGTTAATCAAAACCCGTGCCGTCTGCATGCGGTATTTGAAGTAGGCAATGTCATCTTGGTTGCGGGGATCGGTGTAGAGCACAGAGGTGTGCCCCATGCCGCCAAAATTCACCAACTGTGCGGCAATTTCCACCCCTTTATGGAACTGGGGTGCCCGATACAAGGCCAAGACGGGACAGAGTTTCTCATAGGAAAATGGCTCCTGCGACCCCACTTCACTCACTTCACCAATGAGTACCCGCGTTTCTGGCGGCACTTGGATATTGGCCATTGCAGCAATAGTGGCTGCTGATTGACCGACAATCGCAGGATTGAGGCGACCATCCTTCAGGAGGAGTTGTGCTACCCGCTGCCGTTCTTCAGGGGAGAGAATGTAGCCCCCCCGCCGTTGGAACTCCGCTTTGACCGCATCATAGATCTCATCAACAACAATCACCGCCTGCTCCGAGGCACAGATCATGCCATTGTCAAAGGCCTTACTCAGGAGAATCGAACTCACCGCTGTGGGAATATCGGCTGTGGCATCAATGAGCACCGGGGTATTCCCCGCCCCGACCCCGATCGCCGGATGACCAGAGGAATAGGCGGCCTTCACCATGCCTAGCCCACCCGTGGCCAAAATCAATTTAATTTGGGGATGCTGCATCAGGACTTGGGAGAGTTCAATGGTTGGCTCATCAATCCAGCCAATAATATCGGGGGGTGCGCCAGCGGCGACTGCTGCATCCAACACCACCTTGGCTGCGGCCACCGTACAGCCCTTTGCTCGGGGGTGGGGCGAAAAGATAATGCCATTGCGAGTTTTCAGGGCAATCAAGGCCTTAAAGATGGTCGTCGAAGTTGGGTTCGTCACCGGCACCACACCGGCAATGATCCCCACGGGTTCAGCAATTTTTTGGATGCCAAAAATGGGATCATCCTCAATTACGCCGCAGGTTTTCTCATGTTTGTACTTGTTGTAGATATATTCCGAGGCAAAGTGATTTTTAATGACTTTATCTTCGACAACCCCCATGCCCGTTTCGGCAACGGCTTGTTTGGCAAGGGGAATCCGCGCTTGGTTGGCCGCCATGGCCGCTTGGTGGAAAATGTGATCCACCTGCTCTTGGGTAAACTGAGCATACTGGGTTTGTGCCCTTTGGACGCGCTCAATGAGTGCTTCGAGATCGGCAATGGTTTGAACGGGTTGAGAATGAGTTAAGGCTTGGGCAGTCATGGGCGACTCCTTAGGAAAGAAATTTCTTAAATGGGCAAGTTATTGAACGTTGAGATCATATTCACGGAAAAGGGCGATCGCCCGTTGGACATCTTTGGGACTCGCTGCCGGCGTATCAAACAGTTCATAGGGCAACCCTAATTGCTGCCATTTGTATTCCCCCATTTTGTGAAAGGGCAACACCTCCACTTTCTCCACGTTACGCAGACCCGCCACAAATTGCGCCAATCCCCGAATATTTTCGGGATCATCCGTCAGCCCCGGTACCAAGACAAAGCGGATCCACGTCGGTTTGTGGATCTCATCTAGGTACTTGGCCAACTCCAAGGTGGGGGTAATCGTGACACTGGTGACCCGCCGATAGGTCTCCGGCAGAAAGGATTTAATGTCCAGCAGAACCAGATCCGTTGCCGCCACAACCGGTTTAGCCGCCTCCAAGACCACATAGCCCGACGTATCTAGGGCGGTGTGCAATCCTAATTCGTGGCAGCGCTCAAAAATTTCACGCACAAACTCCGGCTGCATCAGTGGTTCGCCGCCACTAACCGTTACGCCCCCTTGGCGCAGATAGGATTGGTAATGCTGAATATCGGCAATCAGTTCATCCACGGTTACGAGCTTGCCCTGATGGGGTTCGCGGCAGTCGGGATTGTGGCAGTACAGACAGCGCAGTGGACACCCTTGGGTAAAAATCACATAGCGAATGCCGGGGCCATCTACCGTGCCACAGGTCTCAACGGAGTGAATGTAACCTGTCACCTTTTGTTTTTCGGGTTGTTTTTCAGGGAGTATGGAAACCATCATTGAAACCTCGGTGACAACAGATTGCTTGAGATAGCGTTTATGGATTTAAAGAGAACTTTCTAAAAAATTTGCTAAAATTTTAATCGCTTAAGAAAGTATCCCAGTTAACAAAAACTCTGTTTTCAATTCCTCTCTACGTCTTGCCTACGGCCTAGGGGGTACATCTGTTATGTAGCCATTTTGAACGTGCTCCATTCTTGGGAAAAGAGCAGTACAGTGCTGCGCTTGGTAAAACTATAATTTCAGCATAAAAGCAGAAACACAATTTGCCCGCTGTCTTAATTAACTTTTAGGATTGGTGGTTGTTTCGCAACGTTGCCTAACTTAATAAAGAGTCTTTAAGTACACCCCTATTGGTGGGCGATCGCTTGCTCAAAGCTTGGAAAATATCAAGATTGAGGCTTTTGAGGACTTGTTCAATCTTGTCTTTATTCTACAAAATTCTCTTGATCTAGGCCAATTGTGTGATTAGTGACAAAGTAGCTCTACTCGCCCTGCGATCCCGCACATTTGCGGGCCTCAAGCACGGCTGCATGTAAGGCTGCTTCCAGTTGCTGGGTCAATTCCTGTGCCTGTTGTTTGAGGTTGCCCTCGCGCTCAGCGGGCGTCCACAGGGGCGCTCCAATCCAAAGGGCTACCCGCGCACGAAACTGCGGCTGTGGATCGTAGGCAATGCCAACGGGAAAAATCGGCAGGGGGCGATCGGCCTGCAAGACAAGACGGGCAAGACCGGGCTTCAGGGGACGTACTACCTGATCCGGCACAATCCCACCCTCGGGAAAGATCACTAGGGGCTGACCTGCATTGAGAATCTCCAGCACATGGCGCAAACTACTGGGCTGAGGACGGTTGAGGTTCACAGCAAAGGCACCCAGACGACGGATAAACCAGCCCTGCACCCCGCCAAACTCGATCGCATTGGTCATAAAGCGTAGCGGATAAGGCCACACCAAGGGCAAAATCACCGGATCCCAACGGCTACAGTGCTTGGGGGCAAGCAAGAAATGACCCTCCTTGGGCAACTGCTCGCGACCGACAATCGTAATCCGCGAAAAGTAAAGGGGCAAAAATAGGCGATGAATTGGCCATAACCCCCAATAGAGCCACGGTGAGATATGAGATGTGGTGGGTGCCGTTTTTTTATGGCGCATCCGTTCTCCTCTGTAGCTGCCCCCACTACAATAGTAGGCCTGTAGCCCCTTGCCACTGTCGAGGAACAAGCCAATGTCGCAGCCGACCCATCGCTTTAATCTCCGTGTTTGGGGGCAGTTTCTGCGGATTGCCCAACCCTATTTCTTTCCCCGCGATCGCTGGGGCAGCAGTGTGATCTTTATCCTGCTGCTTTTTCTGGTCATTGCCCTCATGTTTGGCTTCCTCTTCGGTCTGACGGCAGCCGTGACCTTTGGCCTCAATGCCCTTGCCCCCGAACTGATGGGACAAATTGCCGGTGGTCTCATGGAGATGATTCAATCCCTGTGGGCACAGCCCCTCAGCCGTAGTATTCTGCTGGGGACGGTGATTCTCCCCTTGGGCGTCTTTGCGCTGCTGCGGCAACCCCTGCTGCCTCGGTGGCAAGCGTGGGCACTCTTGGGGTTACTGCTGATGCTTTCCCTCTCCGTGAGTGGCCTCAACGTGATCATTAGCTTTGTCGGGCGCTTCTTCCAGACGGCACTGGCGGAGAAAAATGCTGAAACCTACTGGCGATTCCTCTTGGTGTATGCTGGCGTTTTTGTGGTGGGGACGCCGATTGTCGTCATTTATCGCTACGTGCGCGAATATCTAGGGTTGCGCTGGCGGGATTGGCTCACCCGTCATTTTTTGGATCGCTATTTCCAGAATCGAGCCTACTACACCATCGAAAACCAAGGCGAGATTGATAACCCTGATCAACGGATCACCGAGGATATCCGCTCCTTTACCCAAACCTCACTCCAGTTTCTACTGATCATTCTGGGCGAAATTATTGACCTCATTGCCTTTAGTGGCATTCTCTGGAGTATCTCCCAAACCCTAACGCTGACCTTGGTTGGCTATGCCATTGTCGGTACGATTGTGACCGTTTTGATTGGACAACGCCTGATTTGGCTGAACTTTAACCAACTGCGGCGCGAAGCCGATTTTCGTTATGGCTTGGTTCATGTGCGCGATAATGCCGAGTCCATTGCCTTTTATCGCGGTGAAGGCCAAGAGTCGGTGCAGGTGCGTCAGCGCTTTCTCGAGGTGCTGCGGAACTTTAACCTCTTGATTGGTTGGCAGCGCAATCTGGAGTTTTTCACCACGGCCTACAACTACTTTGTGGTGATTGTGCCAGCAGCTGTGGTTGCTCCCCGCTACTTTGCTGGTGAGATTGACTTTGGTGCTATTAGCCAAGCCAGCTTTGCTTTCTCGCAGGTGCTGGGGGCACTCTCAATCATTGTGAACCAGTTTACGAACCTCACGGGCTTTATTGCGGGTATTGAGCGTTTGGCAGAGTTTGATGAGGTTTTGACAACGCCCCCAGTGCCCCCCCAATCCCAAATTCAATTGGTGGAGAAGTCCTACATTGCCCTAGAACACGTGGCTGTGGATACACCGAACTTGGCACGGCGGCTGGTGGAAGATGTCACATTTGCCCTTGAGGCGGGGGAAAGTGTGGTGATTATGGGGCCGAGTGGGGTGGGTAAAAGTTCGCTCCTGCGGGCGATCGCTGGACTCTGGCAAAGTGGCAGTGGCCGTATTATTCGTCCCCCCGTAGATGAAGTGCTCTTTTTGCCCCAACGCCCCTATATGGTGCTGGGTACGTTGCGCACCCAACTGCTCTACCCCAGTGGCGATCGCCAAACCCCAGACGATGTGCTTTTGCACGCCCTTAACGAAGTCAACTTGGCACATTTGCCGGATCGCGTCGGTGGTCTGGATGTGGAATTAGCGTGGGATGATGTGCTGTCGCTTGGGGAACAACAACGACTGGCGATCGCCCGCCTGCTGCTGAATCACCGCCCCTACGCCATTTTGGATGAAGCCACCAGCGCCCTAGACTTAGCCAACGAAAAACGGGTCTATGAGCATATTCAGCGCACCACCCGCAACTACATTAGTGTTGGCCACCGTGAGAGCCTGATGCAGTACCACAAGTACGTTTTAGAACTCAAGGGCGATCGCGAATGGAAATTTTATGCCCTCAGTTAGGTATCGCCGTAGCGGCACACTGTTTTAATATTGACAAACTCCAACAGTCCTGCCCGTTCCAGTTCACGGCCATAGCCAGAGGTCTTGATCCCGCCAAAGGGCAAACGTGGATCCGACTTGACCATCGCGTTAATGAAGACGGCACCCGCTTCGAGATCCCGCACGAGGATCTCCGCTTCATCGCTCTCCTGTGTCCAAGCACTGGCGCCTAAACCAAAGGGTGTGGCATTGGCCAGTTCGATTGCCCCAGTTAGGGACGGTACCCGAAAGAGCATCGCCACAGGTCCAAATAGCTCCTGATGAAACACGGGGTTATCTGGAGTGACCTCTGCCAACATCGTCGGCGCAAAGAAATACCCCTGCTGACAATGGCTCGGCAGATCAAGGTTGCGGCGGTAAAAGACCTTGGCACCATGGGCAAGGGCAAGTTCAACCTGGGCGTGGAGTTCATCACGGATGGCGGCAGTAGCAAGAGGCCCCAGTTGTGTGGTGGGTTCCAAGGGATCGCCAATTACCCACGTCTCGAAGGCAGCTTTCATGCCTTCGGCAAAGGTGTCATAGACAGCCTCATGGACAATAAAGCGTTTAGCCGCAATGCAGGATTGGCCATTGTTAATCATGCGGGCTTGGACAGCGGTGGCGATCGCCTGAGGGATATTGGCACTGGGCATGACAATAAAGGGATCACTTCCCCCCAGTTCCAGAACGGTTTTCTTGAGGTGCTGACCTGCTGCTTGGGCTAAACTTTTGCCCGCTGCTTCGCTGCCCGTGAGAGTCGCTGCCTTAATACGCGGATCCGCCACCAGATCAGCAATGGCACTGCCGGGAATCAGCAGGGTTTGAAAGACCCCCGCAGGAAAGCCCGCTTCCCTCAAGAGCTGGGCGATCGCCAGCGCGCACTGAGGCACATTAGAAGCATGCTTGAGCAGAACCACATTCCCCGCCATCAAGGCCGGGGCCGCAAAGCGAAACACCTGCCAAAAGGGAAAATTCCACGGCATCACGGCCAAAATAATGCCAAGGGGCTGGTAATGAATCGCGCTGTAGCTTGCCTCTGTGGGAATTAATTCAGGCCGCAGGAAAGCTGCTCCCTGCTCGGCATAGTAACGACACACCCACGCACATTTGTCAATTTCAGCCCGCGCCTCTGTCATTGGTTTACCCATCTCAAGGGTCATGAGGCGAGCAAGCGCATCCCGCTGCTGTTGCAGGAGATTTGCTGTGTTTTCTAGCCACTGGGCACGCTGCTCAAAGGCTGTCAGACGATAGGTCTCAAAGGTCGTCGCCCCTTGGGCAATCGCCCTCTCCACTTCCTCAGCCCCTAAGGGGGAAAAAGTTTTTAAGACCTCAGCGGTTGTGGGATTAACCGACGCGATTGCCATGATTAAATTTCCCTATCTGGCTGACGCCAGCGATCGCTAGCGCCTAGGACGTGGGTTCAGTATGCTAATTCTAGCGTTTGTTACAGTCCCCATCCTCTTGATGAATGGGGCGATCGCAAACCATTGTTGTGCATTTTCATCGCAGTTGTGGGGCACGCTTTTATGGCAACCATTGTTGATATTGCAGTGAATACTCGCGGCTTTTCCACACTAGTGACTGCTGTCAAGGTGGCCAATCTGGTGGAAGCCCTGCAATCGCCGGGGCCTTTTACGGTGTTTGCCCCCAATGATGATGCCTTTGCCAAGTTGCCCGATGGCACCATTACCTCCCTTGTGCAAAATCCTCCCCAGTTAGCGCGGATTCTCAAATACCATGTGGTTGCCGGTGCCTACAAAGCCGCCGACCTGAAAAAGATGGAAATTGTCACTTCCCTCGAAGGTTCCACTATTCCGATTCATGGCGATCATCCCTTGGAAGTCAAAAACGCCACTGTCCTTGCCGCTGATATTGAAGCGGAGAACGGTATTATCCATGTCATTGACACCGTGATCTTGATGGGTCTGAATCCAGCCCACTCCTTTCAGGACACCAACATCCCCTACAAAGTCTAGGGCGTTAGCGAATTTCCCGCACCAAAAGCCCTTGGCGGATTTTCTCCTCCACAAACTGGCGGTAAAGCTCTAGCTCTTCATAGGTGACTTTGCCATCGGCGCGAATTTGTCGCTTGATTTGCGCCATTTCGTCGGCAGTCAATACGCCGTCGGCGATCGCTCGCTCTAGCAGTTGTTTGAGTTGGGCTAGTTCTGCTTTATCGGCCTCTGAGAGAGGGGTTCCATTTGGCTGATAACGTTCCATGGCACTCTCGCCTCAACAACCTCTCTACCCTATTCTCACCCTGCAACGTTGGTGTCGAGGGGCTAGGAACTTAAATCTTGATAAACTTTACTTATGGTCTAAAGAGAATCTCTGAGTCGTTCTCAAGCTGTTGGAACCAAACAATGCAAGTATCAGAAATGAAGTACGGCGAACGCGCCATTCAAGAAGGGCAACTGATTACATTTCCCAATCCACGTCCCGGTCGGCAATACACCATTGAGATTACCCTGCCGGAGTTTACCTGTAAGTGTCCATTTTCTGGCTATCCTGACTTTGCCACGCTTTACGTTAGCTATATTCCCCATGAAAAGGTGGTGGAACTAAAAGCGATTAAGCTTTACATCAACAGCTATCGCGATCGCTACATTTCCCACGAAGAAGCGGTGAATCAAGTCCTCGATGATCTCGTGGCCGCCTGCGACCCCCTCTACATGAAAATCAAAGGGGACTTTGCCCCCCGTGGCAATGTGCATACCGTTATTACAGTCGAACACCATCGCCAGCCGGACAGTTCGTGCTAAAATTATAGACTGCAAGACTGCGGACGTAATTCAGTGGTAGAATGTCAGCTTCCCAAGCTGAACGTCGTGGGTTCGAGTCCCATCGTCCGCTTTCCCTAAAAACCACCAAAATGCGGTACTCTGGAGCATTTCAGAGATTCAAAGCTGCCCTTTCGCGCTAGCGTGGCGGAGCCATGAAGGTACCCAATTGTTTGGCCACCAACCCCCTCTATCAGCAGGTATAATCTAATGATGTTCTGCCCCTGCGGTTTCACTGATTATGCCCTTCGAGATCAATCACGGTCTGGGTCGCTTTAACTCCAAACGGGATCTCCATGCTGCCCTAGGGATTCCATTGTCGGCAGCACCCGGGGAAATTCGCAAGCGGTATCTCAAAATTGCCAAGACACTGCACCCCGACAGCCGTGATGATGAATCGGGCAAAAAAATGGCCAGTGATTTGCTCTCCAAGTTTGTGAATCCTGCCTATGAGGTGCTTTCCCAAGAAAAAGAGCGGGAAGAATATCAAGTCATTTTGCGCTTGCTTGAAAAGCAACTGCTAACGGCCAATATTGTGCCAACGCCCACCTTTGATTTGGCACAGGAAGTCTTTAACGCTGCCAATGTTGAAGAAGCCTATCAAAAGGCGCTCAATACCCTTGCCCAAGATCAGTACAAAGACTTAAACAATGTCCTGAAAATTAGCGAACAAATTAGTGAACTCAATTTGATTTATCTGTGGCGATCGGCAGGCGGCAAGGCAACCACAGCCACGGTTTCTACGCCTGCACCCCCACCCAAATCAGATGAAACCCAAGTGCGTGCCACACCAGCAGCCGCCACAGGGACGACACCGCCGACAGAGGCTCCCAAAACAGAGCAATTTACAGAGCAATACTTCCGACGCGCAGAAGAACTCTTTAATAAAGGCATTTATCTGGAAGCCATCAAAGAATTGAAGGATGCCCTGAAAATTGACCCCCGCAGTGCCCGCTGCAATGCTCTCCTAGGCAAGGTGTATCTGCAACAAGGCTCCCTCAGTATGGCCAAAATTCACTTTAATCAAGCCCTGAAGCTGAATCCTCAAGAGGTGACGGCCATACAGGGACTCGAAGCAATTAGCAAGAGGGAGCGTAAAGCCCAGCAACAGCAAAAAAATACTGAGCCGCCAAAACCGGAGAAAAAGAAATCCTCCTTCTTTGGTCTTTTTGGGAAAAAATAATTCACTATGGTGTATCAACCTGCCTGTGGTGCCCGCGATATTTTGCCCCTTGATGTGGCACGGCAACGGTGGCTAGAGCAGCGCTTGGAGCGCGTCTTTCAAAGCTGGGGGTATCAAGAAATTATTACGCCGACGATCGAGACCTTGGCCACATTGACGGCAGGGGGAACCGTTCATCCAGAAACAGTTATTCAAGTCCAAGGAAGCGGTGATGAACCCTTGGGATTGCGGCCAGAATTAACGGCTTCGATCGCTCGTGCTGCTGTGACTCGTATGGCAGGCAGGCAACTGCCCCAACGGCTCTATTACAAAACCAATGTCTTTCGGCGGACAACTGTGGCAGAGTTGGGCAACCAGCAGGAATTTTTCCAAGCGGGAGTGGAGCTACTGGGGGCAACAGGTTTAGCGGCGGATGCAGAAATTCTCTGGCTGGTGCAGGAGTGCCTTGGGGCACTAGCGGTTGAGGAGGCCTATCTCTTGGTGGGGGATGCCCACCTGACGCAACAGTTGCTCAGTCCCTTTCCAGCGGAGCTGCAAAAAACGGTGCGCCAGTGCTTGGCTAATTTAGACCGCGTGAGTTTGCAGGCTCTCCCTACCCCTTGGCGCGATCGCGCCCTTGCCCTCTTTGATCTGCGGGGCACTCCAAGGGAAGTGGGGGAACGCTTAGCGCAGTGGTCTGACGTGGCAGGGGTGGCCGATCGCTTTGGGGAATTGCAACAGTTGTTGGGCTTGGTGGCTGAGTCTTTGGCGATTACCCTTGATCTCAGCCTTGTGCAGTCCTTTGATTACTACACGGGGATTATCTTTGAGGTCTTAATTCCCACGGAAACGGAACTGCGGTTGGTGGCTCAAGGGGGGCGCTATGATCAACTGCTCAGTATCTATCATCCGGACGGTGCCACGGTGCCGGGGATTGGTTTTGTCTTTAATGTCGAGGCGCTCCTGCAGGCGATCGCCATTCCCCCAGCCGCCCTCTTAGCTCCCCGTAGTCAATGGCTGGTGGTTCCCCGCACAAGCAACGCCCTCGCTGCTGCCCTCCACCATGCCCAAACCCTACGCTTGGATGGCTCGACGCGGGTGGAGTTGGCACTTCTAGATCTGACGCCAGAACAAATCCGCGCCTATGCCCGCGATCGCCAGATTCCCTATATTGCTTGGATTGAGAGTGATGCGCCACCGCAGATCGAAGCCCTCAGTGATGGGGCAACCTATTTGCAGATTCAGAGTGTTTAGGCCATGCTAACGATCGCCCTACCCAAAGGTGCCCTACTCAAAGATAGTATTGCCTACTTCCAACGGGTGGGCTTAAATTTTGAAGCGCTCCTCGAGCCGGGAAATCGCCAACTTCAGGTGCTTTCTCAGGATGGCCGTGCCCGCGCCCTTTTGGTACGTGCCCAAGATGTCCCGGTTTATGTGCAGTATGGTCAAGCGCAGTTGGGCATTGTGGGCTACGATGTGCTGCGGGAAAAAAATCCCCACGTGGCCAAGCTAGCGGATCTCGGTTTTGGTCAGTGTCGGCTATCGGTGGCCGTCAAAGCCTCTAGCCCCTACCGCAGTGCCCGCGATTTGCCCCCCCATTGCCGCGTCGCCTCAAAGTTTGTCCGCTGTGCCGATGCCTTTTTCCAGCAGTTGGATTTGCCCGTGGATATAGTGCCGCTCTATGGTTCAGTGGAACTGGGGCCGATTACGGGGATGGCAGAGGCGATTGTAGATTTGGTCTCGACGGGGCGCACCCTCAAGGAAAATGGCCTTGTGGAGTTAGAGCAAATTTTTAGCAGCACAGCCTACTTGATTGCCCATCCCCGCAGCTATCGCCTCAACCTCAATGGTCTTGGACACTACGTTCCGCAGTTAACAGGAGCGATCGCCTGATCTCATTTTTGGCCGTGCACAACCATGGCTGGCAGGGGTTCATTGATCGACCCCCGGCAGTTGCCATTGGCGCGATTGAGTTCCTGAATCTTGTGGTGGGCTCGCTGCCATGCTTCGACAAAACGGCTGACACGAATGGGGTCAATGGGTTGTTCAATCTGGCCATTGCGCTTCAGAGAACTGGCAACAATGACACCGTTGACGTAGGGCACTAATTGCTCCACATTGTCCCAAGAGGCACCACTGCCAATAAAGAGGGGTTGTCCCTTGGCGGCACTGGCGGCCACGGATAGATCTTCCTCAGTAGGCGGATGTCCCGTTGCCCAACCGGAGAGAATCACCCCATCGGCGAGTCCCCGTTCAAAGGTGTCCCGTACCGCAGTGGCGAGGTTCGGACTGTGGAGCGGCTGGGCGTGCTTTACCATCACATCGGCAAAAATTTTGATGTCTTGCCCCAGTTCGCGGCGGTAGCGCAGGAGTTGATGGGCTTGGCCTTCAATAATGCCTTGATCTGTCGCCATTACCCCAGTGAGCACATTAACGCGGATAAATTGTGCCCCGGTACAGGCAGCGATCGCCAGACCACTGAAGGCATCATTGCGCAGCACATTCAGGCCAATGGGCAAGGCCACCAGATTCTTTAACCGCTGCACCACCAAGGTCATGGCACTGACGACGGCGGCATCCACCCGATCTTTGGTGAAGGGAGCATCAAAGAAATTCTCAACAATAATGGCATTGGCGCCCCCTGAGGCGAGGGCTGTGGCTTCCTGTTCTGCGCGGTCAATAACGGCCTTCAGGCTCCCCCCCCAACGGGCAGAGGTGGGTAAGGGCAGGAGGTGGACAACACCAATGACGGGGGTTGCAGTGTGAAAGAGAGTCCGGAGATCCACAACGATTTCGGCAATAGGTGAACAGTGCAGGTATAACAGGAGGAGTGGCAGGCACTCTACACAGGCACAATGGCAGAATGCACTGACTTAAGTATATCCCCGTCTGACCCCCCCCTCGTGGCGATCGCCCTCGGAAGCAACCTTGGTGAGCCATTGCTACAACTGCGCTCAGCCGTCCAAGTGCTTGCCCAAACGCCGGGGATTCATGTCTTAGCCTGCTCGCCGTGGTATCGCACGACCCCGATAGGCCCCCCGCAACCGGACTACTGGAATGGCTGTCTGATTGCCCGAACGCAACTTTCCCCTTGGGCACTTCTGCAAACGCTGCAAAGGATTGAGACGCAGTTTGGTCGCCAACGGCAAGAGCATTGGGGATCCCGCACGCTTGATCTGGATCTGCTGCTCTATGGCGATCGCGTCATGACCACTGCCGAACTCACCCTGCCCCATCCCCGCTTGGCCGAGCGACCCTTTGTCCTTGTGCCCCTTGCAGCGATCGCCCCCCACTGGCGACACCCCCTACTGGGTGACACCATCCAAACCCTACGGGAGCGAGTGGGGGATGCGGGCATTATTGCCGTTCTCTCTGACGGTGCTGGCGAAACCACGTTTGCAACTGCTGCCGACAGGCCGCCGCCTGAACCCCGCTAATCACCTGAATCCGGTGGAACACCGCTGGGCTTTGCGGAAGTTGCAGCACTGAATCAATGGCCCCAGCTTTTGGATCGGTCGTCCCGTAGATGAGGGTGTGAATGCGGGCTTGAACAATGGCAGCGGCACACATCGGGCAGGGTTCTAGGGTCACATAGAGGCGGCAGCCCGTTAAATACCACGTACCTAGACGTTGACCCGCGCGGCGGAGGGCAATGATTTCCGCATGGGCAGTGGGGTCATGATCTCGCTGGCGGCGATTTTCCCCCGTGGCAATGAGTTCATTCTCGGCACTGACAATCACCGCGCCTACGGGCACTTCATCGGCAGCTCCTGCCTGTGCTGCGAGGGCGATCGCCTGTTGCATCCAAAAGTCATGCGGGTCTGTTTCGGATAAAGGGAGAATGTCTGGCATGGCGATCCCGTTGCCGCAGTGGCTATGGTACTATTTTTTCAGTTCTCTTGCGATCGCTGAATTCTTTTAGGAAAACACCATGATTGATGCTTTAGTTTTGGTTGCTAAACTCCCGGAAGCCTACGCCATTTTTGATCCCCTCGTGGATGTGCTGCCGGTAATTCCTGTGCTCTTTTTGGCCTTGGCCTTTGTTTGGCAAGCCGCTGTCGGTTTCCGTTAAAGATAGCTTCGATCAAAATAACCCTGTTGACTTGCCCCGTTGATTTCAGCGGGGTTCTTCTTGACTTTTGGCATGTGTTTCCCCTATGGCAGGTCACAGTAAGTGGGCAAACATTAAACGGCAAAAGGCGCGGGTGGATGCCCAAAAGGGCAAGACCTTTGCGCGGCTATCGCGAGCGATTATTATCGCGGCGCGGCATGGGGGAGGGGATCCAGCGGGCAACTTTCAACTGCGCAGTGCGATTGAGAAGGCAAAAGCCGCGGGGATTCCTAGTGAAAATATTGAGCGGGCGATCGCCAAAGGGACGGGTACGCTTGAGAGTGATGCCCCCTTAGAGGAAATTCGCTACGAAGGCTATGGGCCGGGGGGTGTGGCGTTTTTGATTGAGGCCCTCACAGATAATCGCAATCGCACGGCAGCGGATCTGCGGGCAGCCTTCAATAAGCAAGGGGGCAACCTCGGCGAAACCGGCTGTGTGGGCTGGATGTTTGAGCAGTGGGGCATTGTTACTGTTACCGCCCCTACAGATGAGGAAGCCTTCCTTGAGGCACTCCTAGCGGCTGATGTGGAAACCTATGAAATGCTAGGGGATGTAGCTGAGGTGCGCTGTCCCGTGCCTGCCCTAGAAACCGTCAGCGAAACCCTGAAAGAACACGGCTACACTGTCCTCGACACCGAAAGCCGCTGGGTCTCAATGAATACGGTAGAAATCACCGATGAAGATACCGCGCGGCGCGTCCTCAAGTTGATGGATGCTCTCGAAAATCTCGATGATATTCAAAGTGTGGCCACCAACGTCACGATGAGCGATGCCCTCATGGAGGCGATGTACGTCTAGGCATCCGTGGTTTTACGGGATTTTGGCAAAGATTTCTGCGCTGCTGAGACGCAAAAAATTGAGTGGAAACACGGTAGGCACCCAAAGGCAGCCGTGGGAGCATAAAAGTACGGTTGCAGGCATTGCACCGAGGCACGTTGTGTGTAACCAGACTGAGGCTCTCCTTAGAGCGATCGCTCTTCTTCTCTCAATCAACGTTGATTGCCTGTGTGTTCCCGCCTTTGTGTGTTTCCCCTGTCGGCTCGTGTGTGTTCCTCAGGTTCCCTGCTGAAAAAAGTTGTAGCCAGTTTTTAGTGTGTTTCCTGAAGCGCTGGGAGGGGGGCGGCGGCGAAATAGCGACGACGGAAATTTTCCTCGGCGATCGCTGCTGTGAAGGTCTCTAAGGCCACTGCCGTATGGCGGGAAGATTTCACTTCAGGTGGCCACTCACACCAAAACTCTTCTCCGCTCTGCATAACTTGAACCCCCAGTGTCTCCAGCACATTGAGGGCATAGTTCAAGGTGGCCATTTCAATGCCAAGGTGTTCCCGCAACTCCTCGCGTTGTAAAGATGTTCCCTGCTGACTGGCCTGTTGGCATAACGTCAAAAATGCCTGCCAGACTTTTAGGGCGTCCTGCTCTGGAGGGAGAGAGTAGGCCAGAATTAAAGGTTGCTGTTCCCTTTTCGCTCGCTGAATCCACTGGCGCCAGCTTTCCCGTGATGTCGGGCAAGTTTCGACGCGCAGACCCTTGCCGCTTGCCTCGTGGGGGCGATCGCGATAATCCATGAGGGACTGAAAAGAGGCCGATTGGATGACATTGGTTGCACTGGGTCGCAGCTCTTTAATGATGGCTGATAGGGACTTTTGCCACTGCTCTAGCTCAATCACCAGATCACAGCGTTCTTTGGGACAATCCGCCACTTGATGATCCCACCACTTGGCAGGAAAGGAGGACTTCCCTTGGGGATCGCGGAGCAGCATTGAGACGTATTTTCTGATGTTCTGATTCCCCCTGTTCTGGTTATCTTTGAGGTCAGTAAGTTTCACATTTCGCACCAGCAAGCGGGGGAGAGGATGGTGAGTAGAATCAAAGGGAGCCAGCACTTCTAGTTCCTTGAGCAATCGCTCATTGAGTTGATCCAAGCTCACTTCCAAGTCAATCCTCAAGGGTTTTGGTGTCGCGATCGCCGTGCCCTCTTTTTGTGCCAAGAATTGGTTGAGGGCGGCTTCCAAAAGGGGAATATGCGCCACCTTCAGCCGAAAGCCCACTGCATAGGGATGCCCGCCAAATCCCTCAAATAAGTGCCGTTGACTGTGGAGTGCCTCATAGAGATCCACAAAGCCATCGGAGCGCGCTGAACCTGCGGCCATGCCCGTTTCTGGATTGGTCTGAAGCAAAATTGCCGGGCGGCCATAGGTTTTCACGATCTCATTTGCCACCAGCCCCAAAAGACTCAAGGGCCAACTGTCATCGGTGAGGAGAATCACCCGTGATGCTGAGAGGTCCAACTGAGCCACCTTGGCATGGGCCATCTGAGCAATCTCTTTTTGGCGTCGCTGCCGTTCTGCATTCACTTTTTCAATGTGCTGTGCCAACTGCCGCGCTTGGCGCCAATCTTGGGTAGTCAACAGCGTAATCAAAGGCCGCACATCTCCCTTTACACGACTGACAGCATTGAGGCGGGGTGCGACGGTAAAACTAATCTGCCGTTGCCGAGCCGTGTCTTTGGACGCGCCCTGCAAAAGGACAGCAATCCCCGGGCGGAGGGTCTGACGCTTGCCGAGTTGTTCCAAGCCGCGCTGGGCAAGGTAGCGGCACTCATCCCTCAATTCAACCAAGTCGGCAATCAGGCCAATGGCCACCAAATCAAGGAGGTTTTCGAGGGCATACCCCTGGGTTTTCTCTGGCCACGTTGCATAAACGGCTTCCAAAAATTTGTAGGCGACGCCGACCCCGGATAAATGGCGCAGCGGATGCTCCAAAGGCAACTGCCGCGGATTGATCAGCGCCACAGCCCCCAAGGAAGCGGGTTCAAGGGTGTGGTGATCGGTAACAATCACCTCCATCCCCAACTGACGGGCAAGGGCAATTTCAGCACCGTTGGTACAGCCCGTATCACAGGTAATGATCAGGGAGACCCCCTTTTTTTGAAGCTCCTCAAGGCCATGGCGCGAGAGACCATGGGAGTCGTGCTGGCGATTGGGAATATAAAAGTCCACCAATTGCGCCCCCAAAAGGGGTTTTAGCCCTTCCCAGAGAACGGCGGTGGCCGTGACCCCATCGGTGTCAAAGTCTCCCCAAATGGCAATGTTTTCTTGATTGTTTAGGGCTTTCTGCAAACGGGCTAGGGCAGCTTGCATTTCTGGAAACTCAAAGGGAGAGGCAGGTTGGTAGTGTCGCCAATTTAAAAAAGCGGGCACTTGCCGATGAAGATCGCGATAGCCCCGCTGCCAAAGCAACTGGGCAGTGATTGCCCCCGCATCGGGGTGGAGGCTCTTGACTTGCTCGATAAACTCTAAGGGGGCAGGGTGAGCAGAACAGGATTGCCAAGGACGCTGCATGGAAGTTCAGTTTCTAGGGAAGGGCAGCAAAGATATTCTTTGACTATTCCTTTAATCATAGCGATCGCCCCCTGCGGCCAGAGAGACTTCCAAAAATTGCTGCTGCTCTCTAGCACTGAAAATTGGGGAAGGCTACAATCAGGACAGCCATTGGGGATATGAGAAACGTGAATCATACGTTTTTAGTTGATGGGGGGCGGTGGCTGCTCAAGGGAATGTGGTTAGAGGCAAATCAGGAGCCGATTCCGGTGACGGGGAGGATTCTCGTCTCCTACGGCCAAGATGACTGGTTTTCAATGGCCGCCAAGATCACCTTTCCCGATCAAGTTAAGCCAGAATTAGTGTTGCAGTCGCGGGGGAAGTTGGAAGTGGATGAGCAGGTGTTTACCTATGTGCTCCAACATAGTCTCTTGGGTCGGCTGGAGGGAGAGGGATGGATTACGCCCCATGCGATCGTGCAGCAGTTTATTTTGCTGGGGGATGCCAACCGCTGTACAGGCTTCGAGCACTACTGGCAACTGGATGCTAATCACTACACGCTGCTGAGTGGGATTCACAACAGCCATAAGCTCAAACATTTGCTCGAGGCAACGCTTGAACGGGTTTAGCGGCCTGCACGGATGCGCTGGCAATGGCGGGTGTATGAGGAACTCCTTCGAGAACCCTTGGCAACGGCGCAGGGGGTCTGGCGATCGCGCTCAGGAATTTATCTACGCCTTGAAGATGAACAAGGTCAAGTGGGCTACGGTGAAATTGCCCCCCTTCCCGGCTGGGGCAGCGAAACCCTCAGTGCCGCTATTGCCCTGTGTCAGCAACTGCCTTGTCACCTCAGCCCAGAGATCATTGCCGCAATTCCTGAGGACTTACCCGCCGCCCAGTTTGGTTTTGCCACCGCATGGCAAAGTGTCGGGCAATTGCCCTATAGGATTCACCCTTGGCCAATCTGCGCCCTTTTAGGCAGTGGTCGAGCCGCCCTTGAGCAGTGGCAGCAGCCTTGGCAGCGGGGGCAAACCACCTTCAAGTGGAAAGTTGGTGTCCTGTCCCCAAAGGAGGAGCAAGGAATCCTCACGACCTTACTGGCAGCCCTGCCTCAGGGGGCTAAATTACGCCTTGATGCCAATGGGGGTTGGGATTTGGCCACTGCAGAGCGGTGGTTTGCTTGGCTCGATCGCCATGGGAACGGCAAAATTGAGTATGTGGAGCAACCGCTACCCCCTGACCAATGGCAAGCCCTATTGAGGCTGTCTCAGACGGTGACAACCGCGATCGCCCTCGATGAGAGCGTAGTGAGTGCAAGAGAATTGCAGCGTTGGTTAGAGCGCGGCTGGCCGGGACGCTTTGTGATTAAGCCAGCGCTGTTTGGCTCTCCAGAACGCTTGAGTGTCCTGTTGCGTCAAGGTTTAGAACCGCAACGGCTGGTCTTTTCCTCTGCCCTCGAAGGGGCGATCGCCCGCACGGCAATTTTTCAGTGCTTTGAAACGTGGCAACCCTGTCGTGCCCTTGGCTTTGGCGTCGAACGCTGGCGATCGGCTCGCCTACTGAACACTCTTGCGGATTACACAGCGATATGGGATTGCCTTGACAATTATGGTAAAAATTACTATAAATAAAACATCCTTCACCTCTCAAAGCCATGACAGGTTTCACCTTGGCCGCCAGTGATTACAGTTTGCTGACGGACCTCTACCAACTGACAATGGTGGCCACCTACGCAGGTGAGGATTTGGCTTGGACACCCGCTAGCTTTGAACTCAGTGTGCGGCGACTACCCCGAGGATATACGTATTTGGTGGCCATGGGGTTGGCTCAGGTACTGGAATACCTACAACAAGTGCAATTCACCCCGCAGCAAATTGATTACTTGAAAAGTCTAGCGGTTTTTGAGCGGGCACCTGCAGCATTTTGGGACTTGTTGAGCCACAGTGAGTTTCGTGGGGATGTCTGGGCGGTTCCGGAAGGGACAGTGGTGTTTGCCCAAGAACCCCTGCTGCGGATTGAAGCCCCCCTCTGGCAAGCCCAGTGGCTAGAAACCTGTCTGCTCAATATCGTGAACTACCAAACCCTTGTGGCTACCCGCGCTTCACGGTTGCGACAGTTGGTGGGAGAAGAGGTAGATCTGCTGGAATTCGGCACACGGCGTGCTTTTAGTCCCCAAGCTTCCCTATGGGCAGCACGCTCAGCCCTCGCCGCCGGATTTACAGCCACCTCGAATGTCTTAGCAGCACAGCAGTTGGGGGTTTCCCCCACAGGCACGATGGCGCATTCCCTAGTGATGGCGATCGCCACCCTTGCTGGTACAGAACAGGATGCCTTTACGGTTTTCCTGCGCTACTATCCCGAAGGCGCACTGTTGGTCGATACCTACGACACCCTCGCTGCCGTTGCCACCCTCGCCGATCGCCAAGCGGCCGGGGAAATTGTTGTCAAGGCTGTTCGCATTGATTCAGGGGATCTCCTTAGCCTCTCCCAGAAAATTCGCCAGCTCCTGCCCCAAGCGAAAATTATTGCCAGTGGGGATCTCGATGAGGGGGAAATTCGCCGCCTGCGAGCAGCCGGTGCCTGTATTGATACCTATGGCATCGGCACGAAGCTGGTAACGGGGGATCCTGTCAACGGGGTCTATAAACTCGTGGAAATCAATGGTCAGGGAGTCATGAAGACCTCCAGTGGCAAAATGACGTTGCCAGGACGCAAGCAAATTTATCGCCGTCCCAGTGGGGATTGCCTTGCCCTTGCCAGCGAGGAAAATGTTTGGGGCAAACCGCTCCTCGAACTGGTCATGCAGGCAGGGCACCCCCTCTCTCCCCCGGAGTCCTTGGCGACAATTCGCGATCGCCACCGTGCCAGTTTGGCAGAATTGCCAGAGACGCTCCTCGATGTCACCCAGCCAGTGGTCTATTCCCCTGCCTTGGAAGCCCTGATTCAACAGTTGCGACAGCATCCATGACGATCGCCCTTTTTGGTACCAGTGCTGATCCACCCACCGCCGCCCACGGGGATATTCTCCAGTGGTTGAGCGATCGCTATGACCGCGTGCTGGTGTGGGCAGCCGATAATCCCTTCAAAGGGCAGCAAACCCCCCTGCCCTATCGCCAAGCCATGCTCAATCTCTTGGTGCGCAGCCTCAACCGTGCTAATGTCGAACATCACCCCGAACTCAGCCACCCCTACACCATCCATTCCGTGGAGCAGGTAAAGCAGCAGTGGCCGAATGAACCCCTTACCCTAGTGGTGGGCAGTGATGTTCTCGCTAAACTGCCGCAGTGGTATCAGGCGGAGAAACTGCTTGCACAGGTGCAACTGTTGGTCTTGCAGCGTCCCGGTGTTGTCATTGACCCCAAGGACTGGCAAGCCGTGCAGCCACTATGTCCCCAAGTGGAACTGGCTGACTATCGGGGGCCGGCGGTCTCCTCGACGACCTATCGGCAACAGCGGGATGAACAACAACTCCTGCCGGCGATCGCCCAGTACATTCAGCAGCAAGGACTCTACTCCCAGCCATGAGCGCCTCCCCTTTACCCCTTGCGGAATTTGTTGTTGGCGTGGACAACGTTATTTTCTCTGTGGATACGGATCAAAATCGCCTTCTTGTGCTACTGGTTCAGCGACAACAGGTGCCCTTTGCCGGGTATTGGAGCCTCCCTGGTACCCTCGTGCGGCAGGGGGAATCCCTTGAAGCCGCTGCCTATCGCACCCTAGCGGAAAAAATTCGCGTCCGTAACCTCTATCTGGAGCAACTGTACACCTTTGGCGAACCGGCGCGAGATCCCCGCGAGGGCACCTATGGCAAGCGCTATCTTTCTGTGAGTTACTTTGCCTTGGTGCGCTTTGCTGATGCGGAACTGATTGCCGCCGGCGAATGTCCCGTGCAGTGGTTTGCCCTAAGTACCTGTCCAGAACTGGCCTTTGACCATAGCAAAATCTTGGCCTATGGTCACCGCCGCCTCTGCAATAAGCTGGAGTACAGCCCCGTTGCCTTTGATGTGTTGCCTGAGTATTTCACCCTCAATGATCTCTATCAGTTTTACAGCACCGTTTTGGGAGCCAACTTCTCCGACTACTCCAATTTCCGCTCACGGCTTTTGAAACTCGGCATTTTGCAGGATACGCACCAAAAAGTGATCCGCGGCGCGGGCCGACCGGCAACCCTCTACCGTTTCGATCGCGAGGCCTTTGCGCCGCTTAAGGATAAGCCCCTAGTTTTTGTCTAAACTTTTTGAGGAGTTCCTATGGCCGTGCATCTGTGGATTGCGCAACTCAACCCCACCGTCGGCAGTCTCAAAGCCAATGCCCAAGCAATTCTCACCGCAGTCCAAGAGATCCGTAGCCAGCACCCTCTGGATTTGCTGATCACCTCTGAACTCGCCCTTTGTGGCTACCCCCCCAAGGATCTGCTCCTCAACCGCTACTTTGTTGAAGCGATTCAAGCAGAACTGCACCGCCTTGCCGCTGCCTTACCGGCTGATGTGGCGGTTTTAGTGGGCACAGTGCTAGCCAATCCCGCCGCTGGCGTCAAGGGAGAAAAGCCCCTCTACAATGGCGCAGCCCTGCTGAAGGGGGGACAGGTGCAGCAGGCCTTTGCGAAGCAGTTATTGCCCACCTATGATGTCTTTGATGAATGTCGCTATTTTGCCCCCGGCGGTACGGAGAATCTCTTTACATTAACGACGGCCAGCGATCAACTCAAAATTGGCGTCACCATTTGTGAAGACCTCTGGAACAATGAGCAGTTTTGGGGAGAGCGGCACTACCAGCGCAATCCCGTTGCTGAATTGGTGGCCCAGGGAGCAGATCTGATTGTGAATCTTTCGGCATCGCCCTACTGTGTGGGGAAACCGAAGTTACGGCAGGCGTTGATTGAACATACGGCTCGCCAATATGGCTGTCCCTTAATCTATGCCAATCAGGTGGGAGGCAATGATGATTTGATTTTTGATGGCAGCAGCTTAGCGGTGAATCGTCAGGGTGAGATCGTTAGCCAAGCCAAGGGGTTTCGTGAGGACTACCTAGCCGTGCGCTGGGAAAGGGGAGACCTCGAACCAACGGCGATCGCCCCTGCAGCCACGGGCGAACCTGAGGAAATTTGGCAAGCCTTGGTTTTAGGGGTGCGCGACTATGTCCGCAAATGTGGCTTTCAACAAGTGGTCATTGGCCTCAGTGGGGGGATTGATTCCGCCTTGGTGGCAGCGATCGCGACGGCAGCCTTGGGCAACCAACAGGTGCTGGGGGTGTTGATGCCCTCTCCCTACAGTTCCGATCACTCGATAACCGATGCGAAGGAATTGGCCGCAAATCTGGGCATTGCCACGCAGATCTTACCGATTGCGCCCCTGATGCAGACCTACAGTGAGGTGCTGGCGCCTCTATTTGCTGGTACCCCCAGTGGAGTTGCCGAGGAAAATATCCAAGCCCGTATTCGCGGTACGCTGCTGATGGCGATCGCCAACAAGTTTGGCCACTTGCTTATTTCCACGGGTAATAAATCTGAACTAGCGGTGGGCTACTGCACCCTCTACGGCGATATGAATGGTGGCCTTGCAGCCATTGCCGATGTGCCCAAAACCCGTGTCTATGAACTCTGCCATTGGCTGAATCAGCAGGCCGCCCAAGGGCATCCGATTCCCGATCTGGCGATCGCTGGTGCCGTTGTCATTCCCCCCCACATTCTCACCAAAGCCCCCAGTGCCGAACTCAAACCCGGCCAAACGGATCAGGATAGCCTACCGCCCTACGACATTCTCGATGGCATTTTGGTACGAATGATCGATCGCCACCAGTCAGATCAGGAAATTGCCGCTGCCGGATATGATCTAGACTTAGTGCAGCGGGTGCGCCGCATGGTTCAACGGGCAGAATTCAAACGTCAGCAGGCGGCACCGGGGTTGAAAGTGACCGATCGCGCCTTTGGTTCCGGTTGGCGGATGCCGATTGCCGCCCAGTGGTAAGCTACAGCAGTCCCATGGCTTGCAGTTCTTGGCTGAGGCGTTGCGCTTCTTGGGGATTTTGAGCCTGCAGTAAATGAATGGCTTGCCGCAGTTTGTCAAGGGCCGGTCTGAGTTGTCCTAAACGCAGCAGCAGGGCTCCCTGATTTTGATAGGCTAAGGCACAGGTGGGATCCACGGCTTGCAGGCGATCGTAGGTGGCAAGGGCATCGCCCCAGCGTTTCAATTGCTTTTGAGCCTCCGCCAGCCGCAGATAGGTTGCCAGATGCATCACCTCAGGGGTGGGGGTTCTGAGGGCGGTTTCATAGGCTTGGATTGCTGCCAGCCACTCACCGCGTTCGGCGTAGAGATTGCCCCGTTGATAGTGGAGTTCGTAGGCAACGGCAGGGGGGACGCTTTTGACCTTTAGCCCCTGCTCCAGACAGTGCTGAGCCTGCTGCCAAGCTCCTTTAGCCAGATACACCCCTGCCAATTTAGTCCACAGGTAGGCATCCTCAGGGTGCTGCTCAAGGTGGCGGCGCATGATCCGCTCCGCCCGTTCCTGCTTTTGTTGTCGCTGGGAACCAAGGTAGCCACTGTGCACAAGGGCCACACGGTTAACTTGACCAATTTGCCAATGGGGTTCCCGCTGCTGCAGGGCAAGAACGCTGTCATCAATCGTTTCGTGGTACGGACGCTGAAAAAAGAGGTCGGGATGGTGACGAAAGAGGCGCGACACATAAGTATAGGGGGGCACAACGCCCAATTCCTGCCGCAGCAATATCACCACCAGCCAATTCGGTTGTCGGCAGATCTCAGGCAGTACGGCGGCAAATGACGGTGTCAGCGTTTCATCCGCATCGAGAACCAGTACCCACTCGGTAGTGACATATTGCAGGGCAATGTTGCGAGCGGCAGCAAAATCCTCTTGCCAAGGAACTTCATAGACCCGTGCTCCCCACTGGCGGGCGATCGCCACCGTTTCATCCTGAGACCCCGTATCCACAATCACCGCCTCATCCACCACACCAACCACACTGGCAAGGCATTGGGGTAAGCGTGCCGCCTCATCCCGTACAATCATACAGAGGGTAATGGCCATAGCAACTAGGCAAAGTCACCAATCAGCTTCACTTCCGGCTGCAACCACACGGACCAGCGATCCGCAACAGCAGCTTGTACATGGCGAATCAAGCGATAGACATCCATCGCTGTTGCGCCGCCACAGTTGAGAATAAAGTTGGCGTGTTTTTCAGAAACTTGGGCGCGGCCAATCTGGTAGCCCTTCAAGCCCGTTTGCTCAATTAACCAACCCGCTGTTCGCTCTTGGGGATTGCGGAAGACACTGCCACAGTTGGGGAAATCGTAGGGCTGCGTCCGCAGGCGATCGCTCAGGTGTTTTTGGGTGTCTGCTTTCACCTGGGCTGGGTCATGTCCCGGTTCCAGCTGCCATGTGGCCTGCAGCACCAATCGCTGGCTGTTTTGAAGACAAGAGGTACGGTAGCCATAGCCCAATTCCCGTGCCGCCACCACCGCCAATGTGCCATCGGGTTCCAAAATCACCGCTGACACGAGTCGCTCCGCTGTACAGCCACCATGGGCACCGGCATTCATGACCACTGCCCCCCCCACCGTACCGGGAATGCCAACAATCCACTCCAGACCGCGCCAGCCCAGTTTTGCAGCATAGTGAGCCAACTTGGGCAAGGGATACCCCGCACCCACCGTCAGTTGTCCAGTTTCTAGATCACTGTTGAGATAGCGCAGATGCCTGGTGGCGATCACAAGACCCGCCACACCGCGATCGCTCACCAGCAGATTAGAGCCTGCCCCCAAAACCGTAATTGGCAGTTCCTGTTCCTGCGCCCAGATGTAGGCTGCCTGCAATTCAGCAACGGTACGCGGTTCCACAAACCATTCGGCACAGCCCCCCACATTCAGGGTCGTAAACTCGGCAAGGGAGATGTGGCGTTGCAGAGGGCACTGGGTTTGGGGCAAGCAGGACAAGGTCATAGGGCGATCGCCTCAGTGAGGGAAGAGACACTTAATTGTTCTTGATCCGCCATTACAGACGGAATCAGTTGATTGAGATTGCCAGCCCCAAGAAAGATCACCAGATCCCCCGGTTGCAGCAGATGCGCCAAGCGAGTTTGTACCGCTTCAAGGGTGGGGCAATAATCCACTGCAGCATGATACTGACGGGCACAGGCGGCCACATCAGCACCACTAATTGTGCCGGGATTGGGTTCACCCGCACTATAGATATCCGTCAAGATCACGTGATCCGCTGCGGTGAAGCACTGGCCAAAGGCCTCGAGAAAGGTTTGGGTGCGGCTATAGCGATGGGGTTGAAACACGGCCACGACCCGTTGCCAAGGAGCTTGCGTCCCCACTTGCAGGCGGGCTGCCTCTAGGGTTGCACTAATTTCGCTGGGGTGGTGGGCATAGTCATCAATAAAGCGAATCCCATTCACCTGTCCCCGTTCTTCAAAGCGGCGGCGGGCACCGCGAAACTCCAATAAAGCAGCAGCAATGGTGGCAAAGTCAATGCCAAGATAACGTCCCACAGCAATCACTGCCAGAGCATTTTGGAGATTGTGGGCACCTAAGACACTCAGTTGTAGAATGCCAAGGGAGGTGCCCCGCTCCCAAACCCGTGCCGTGGTGCCCTCAGAGGTGTATTGAATATGATCCACACAGTAGTCCACCGCCGCTTGTCGCTGCAGGCTATAGGTCAACAGGCGCGGATGATGCAGGCGATCGTGGATATTCGGACAATCGGCACAGCCAATCACAATGTCTGCCTGATCAGCAAACTGCTGAAACGTGGCCACCACCTCTTCCAAGGAATTATAGTGATCGGGGTGGTCAAGCTCGATATTCGTAATGACGCCAATATGGGGATGGAATTTGCGCAAGGAGCCATCGGACTCATCCGCTTCAGCAACAAGGTAAGGACTTTGACCCACGCGGGCGTTGCCCTGCCACGCCGCCACTTCACCCCCGACAATAATCGTTGGATCCAGCCCGGCCTGCAACAGCAAATAGGCAATCATGCTGCTGGTGGTTGTCTTACCGTGGGTGCCGGCAACGGCAATACTTTGGCTACGGTGCATCAGTGCCGCGAGCACATCGGAACGGTGAAAAATGGGACAGCCTAACCGTTGAGCCGCTTGATATTCAGGGTTATCGCTACGAATGGCGGTGGAGCAGATGACTTGAGGCAGCGGGGCAAAGGGATACGTTTCAAGGTTGGCCGCACTCTGACCAATAAAGATCTGCACGCCTAACTCAGCCAGTTGCTCGGTCAAGCGGTTGGGACGCAAATCGGATCCAGACACCCTAAAGCCCTGCTTGGCGAGAATGTAGGCAAGGGCTGACATACCAATACCACCAATGCCAATGAAGTGGAATGGACGCTCACTAAACTCCATCACTGGCTGATTTGCCACAAACAACTCCTTCGCTCCACCAAAAAGAAATACGTTGAATCAATAATTAATATCAATAGATTAGTATCAATAGGCATAAATTCTTAGGCTCATCATAGCAGGTCACCCTCAATCCTCATGGGCTAATACTGGCAGATCCAAGGCAAATATGTCACCCTGAGCCAAAAATTTTTTGCAAACAGTTTATTCAGCCCGTGGCACCCTCTTCCTTGGGGATCAGCAGTTCGACAAAGAATAAACTTTAGCAGAGACAAATTCAGTGCGGTGTAAGGTAGAAGGTTGATACCGCCTTGTCGGTGTGCCGTTATCTTTCTGAGGACTGGGAATGCTGACGAACTTGCTGGCTTGGAGTATGGCGATCGCCAGTTTAGGCTTGTATCTGTTGGGGTTCTTCCTACCGGAACTGTACCGTAGGTTTGATCTGGTGGCCAGTGGCGCGGGATTATTCTTTGCCCTGACTCTGTGGATCTATGGCGATCGCATTGGCGGTGGATTGCTCCTAGGAACAGCAGCCGCAGTGGCCTTAATTCTCTGGTTGGGTTGGCAGACCCTCAGCTATCGCTGGCAACTCACCTACCCGGGCGATCGCACCGACACCCAAAAAGCTCAAGCCCTCTGGCAAAAAGTCCAGTCTCTGCTGCCCGAAGGTACCTTTGCAAAAATCGGTGAGCAACTGCAAGGCTTCATCAGTAGCTTGCGCGATCGCCTCCAGAAACAGCCGGATCGCCCCCAGCTTCCTGTGGATACCCCACCACCGCCGATGGATACTGGCGACATTAAAGAAGATCTGTGGACAGGGGAAACCAGCACCCCCAGTACCGTTGCCGAACAACCCACCCCAGCCACTGAGGAAGCAGCCACCGTCCCAGAAGAATCTGCTGAACCAGCGCCAGTCGCAGAAACAACAGCCAGCCCCACCGCAGACACTCCCACAGACGCACCGGCTGATCTGCCGTCCGAAGGGGTTGCCGAAATGACTCCCCCAGAAACGCCTAGTGTTGAAACGCTGCAGCCGCCCACTGCCAGTACCCCAGAGGAGTCAGAACCAGCAACGGTTACTGCTTCAGAAGAACCAGCCCCTCCCGAGACAACAGTTGACGCTCCAGAACCCACAGTGACGGCCGAAGCACCAGAAGAGCACGCATCTCCTGAAACGGCAATTGAGACTCCAGAATCCACGGTGACTCCTGAGGCAGTGGCAGAACCAGCCCCTCCTGAAACGGCAGCAGTGACGCCTCCTGAGACAGTCGTTGATGCCCCAGAACCCACGGCCACTCCTGAGCCAGTGGCAGAACAGGCAGTTCCTGAAACAGTGGTTGAGACTCCAGAACCGACGGCGACCTCTGAAGGAGTGGTTGAACCGCCTCTAGTCTCTGAATCTGCTCCCGATGCTGAACCGACAGAAACGCCGCCTCCAGTGCCAGAATCGCGCACCGCTGCTGCCGATCTCCTAGGGGATATTCCCGAAAGTAGTGATATTGACGATGAGGCAACGTCAGAGGGGACAACCATCGAAAATCCAGAACATACTCCCCCTGAAGATGATGACTGGCCGCCCCCTGAAGCCCGTCTATGACCTCTCAGGCCATCGGGTACAGGGAAGGACTTATCGCTGCGCGAATCCCGCAAAAGTTAATAAAGTCATGAATCCCTGACTTTTGCTGCTTTTATTTTCTCTGAAGCGAATCTTAATAGAACCTTAATTTTCCCCTAACTTTCCCCAAAAATTCCCCAATTTTCCCAAGGTTTTCCACAGATTGGGGCAAAGTTTTCCACAGGCCTTGACGGTGTGATCGGATTTCAAGGCATTTCTGGGGATAACTGCTGCTGGAGCCTTGGGGAAAACGCAAGGAGCGTCAAAAGTCCGGAAACGCTGATTCTGTCGTGGATTGCGATCGCCAAGATCGGTGAAAACAAGGATTGACAGACCCTAGGACAACCCAGACAATGGAGTTCCACGGATAGAGATTCACTTGCTCTGAAACCTTGTGAATGTAGGGCTAAATCCCGCTCTGAGTCAGGGGTCTGGGGATTTGGTCAGAACTTTTATGGGAGTTTTCCACAGGTTTACCCAGGGCGAGCTGATGGCGCCTGCAATTTTGTCTTGGTTTTATTGAGGTAACTCACGGTATGAACGCTCAAGCCACGATTAGTATTCTTGCCGAGATTCCAGAGGAGCTACACGAGACCCTGAAATACTACCTCGAGCGGCATCCCGATTGGGATCAGGATCGCGTCTTTGTGGCCGCACTGTCCCTCTTTTTGCTGCAAAATGGAGAATGCGATCGCCGCACAGCACGGGTCTATCTCGACTCGTTGTTCAAGCGATCCTAAACACGTTGGAGGGTAGCAAAACGGGTGAGTGAGGTAGATGTCGCAATTGTAGGTGGTGGCCTCAGTGGCCTGAGTCTGGCTTGGCGGTTGCAGCAAAGCGCCCCCCAGTACAGTGTGGTTGTCCTAGAGGCCAGCGATCGCCTTGGGGGGAATATTACGACACAAGCAGCGGAGGGCTTTGTCTGGGAACTGGGTCCCAATAGCTTTGCACCGACCCCTGCCCTGTTACAACTCATTGCTGAGCTGGGCTTGCAGTCGGAACTCATTCGGGGCGATCGCCACCTACCGCGCTACATCTACTGGCGGGGACACCTCTACCCCCTAGAACCCACCCGTCCCCTTGCCTTGGCTACTTCAAATCTGCTCAGCCCTTGGGGAAAAGTGCGGGCAGCCCTTGGTGCCTTGGGGTTTGTGCCCCCCTATCTGGGCAGTGGCGATGAATCAGTTCATTCATTTTTCCGTCGCCATTTGGGGCAAGAGGTGGCTGAACGGCTGGTGGCGCCCTTTGTCTCTGGGGTTTATGCGGGTGATCCACAACAACTGAGTGCCGCTGCTGCTTTTCGTCGTATTGCCCAACTGGAAAAACTGGGTGGCAGTCTCATTGCCGGTGCCCTGCGCCTACGGCGTCAACAAGCCCCTAAACCGAAGCCGCCTACGGGTGTGCAGATGCGACCGGGGGAACTTGGCTCCTTTAAGGAAGGCTTGGCTGTGCTACCTCGGGCGATCGCCCAACAATTGAAGGCACCGATTCACCTGCAAACCCCGGTTCAGGAAATTACCCCAGAATCCAAGGGTGGCTACCTGCTGCGCAGTGGTGAGCAAACGTGGCACGCCCGCAGTGTGGTCTTGGCAACGCCCGCCTATCAAACTGCAGAGTTGGTAGCGCCTTTTCAGCCAGCGATCGCCCGTGTTTTGGCTACCATCCCCTATCCCACCGTGGCCTGTGTGGTCTTGGCCTACCCCGCTGGACTCGGGCGCAGTGTCCGCCCCGGCTTTGGGGTACTCATTCCTCGCGGTCAGGGCATCCGCACCCTTGGCACCATTTGGTCGTCCTGTCTCTTTCCCCAACGCACTCCCGCCGGTTGGCAAGTCTTTACGAGTTTTATTGGCGGTGCCACGGATCCTGATTTGGCAAGCCTCAGCGAAGAAACCATTGTCCAGCAGGTGCAGCAGGATTTGAGCCGCCTCCTTGATTTACCCGCAGCCAAGGCACGCTTACTCGGTATGAAGGTTTGGCGACGGGCGATTCCCCAATATATTGTCGGCTACCCTGAGCAGTGGCAGCAGGTGACCCATGCCCTCAGTCAAACCCCCGGCCTTTTCCTGTGTAGTAACTATGCTGAGGGTGTCGCCTTGGGCGATCGTGTTGAACATGGCAATCGAACCGCTGCTGCTGTTGCTGCCTACCTTTCAGGAGGCCAGCCCTAGGGATGTCGCTGTCGGACTATATGAATGCGGCTCTTGAGCGGGCTATCTATCACTTCAATGCAGAGGATGGCCTGATTTACGGTGAAATTCCAGACCTTGAGGGGGTCAAGGCCCATGGCAAGACAGTGCTTGAATGCCGCGAGCATCTCTCCGAACTCTTAGAGGATTGGATCTACTTCCATGTCTCGCGGGGCATTGCCGTACCCATGATTAACGGCATTGAAGTTCCCGTACGGGAGATTTTTTGAACCTCACCCTCTTTGGGTACGGCTGATCTATAGAAAAGGACTGTATTCTCAATAGGCCAGCGATCGCTCCCCTGTAACATAAACGAGCAAACATAGCCTAAGATTATCGGTAAGGTTAACGAAGCGATACATCCGCTCTACTAAGGAGGACATAACCCTATGGCACTCGTACCCATGCGCTTGCTGCTCGATCACGCAGCCGAAAATGGTTACGGCATTCCCGCCTTCAACGTCAACAACATGGAGCAAATCCAAGCCATCATGCAGGCGGCCCATGAAACCGACAGTCCCGTGATTTTGCAAGCATCGCGGGGTGCCCGTAAATATGCTGGGGAAAACTTCCTGCGTCACCTGATTTTGGCTGCGGTGGAAACCTACCCCCACATCCCCATTGTGATGCACCAAGACCATGGTAACGAGCCTGCCACCTGCTACTCCGCCATTCGCAACGGCTTTACCAGTGTGATGATGGATGGCTCCCTTGAAGCGGATGCCAAAACTCCCGCCAGCTATGAGTACAACGTGGCCGTCACCAGCGAAGTGGTAAAAGTCGCGCACTCCATTGGTGTTTCCGTGGAAGGGGAACTCGGCTGCCTTGGTTCTTTGGAAACCGGTAAAGGGGAAGCCGAAGATGGTCATGGGTTTGAAGGTGCCCTCGATCACTCAATGCTGCTCACTGACCCCGATCAAGCTGTGGACTTCGTGGAGCGTACCCAAGTGGATGCCCTTGCAGTGGCCATTGGTACCAGCCACGGTGCCTATAAATTTAGCCGCAAACCCACGGGTGAAATCCTCGCCATCAGCCGCGTGGAAGAAATCCACCGTCGTTTGCCCAACACCCACTTGGTGATGCACGGTTCTAGCTCAGTGCCCCAAGAATTAATTGACATCATCAACCAGTACGGTGGCACAATTCCTGAAACCTACGGCGTGCCTGTGGAAGAGATCCAAAAAGGCATCAAAAGCGGTGTCCGCAAAGTGAACATTGACACCGACAACCGCTTGGCCATTACCGCTGCGGTGCGTGAAGCTCTCGCCTTGGCACCCAAGGAATTTGACCCCCGTCACTTCCTCAAGCCCTCCATTAAATACATGCAAAAAGTGTGTGCTGAACGCTATCAGCAATTTGGTACCGCCGGCAATGCCAGCAAAATTAAGCAACTCAGCCTTGATGACTATGCTGCCAAATATGCCAAAGGTGAACTGAAACAAGTGACTCAGAAAACCGTGGTGGTCTAGGCACTCTGCGATCGCTGAGCAACGATAAGTAACGTGATAGAGGGTGGCTACGGTCACCCTTTTTGATTTGAATAAAAAATAATAGCTCTATAGTTTTATTCAGCTTTACTCAACGGGCTTGGAGGGACTCGAACCCCCGACCTGCTGATCCGTAGTCAGCCGCTCTAATCCACTAAGCTACAAGCCCAAGTCAGGAACACTATCCTAGCATGAATTCCCAGAGAGATCAAAGGGGCGACAGGAAATTTGCGCGCGGGTGTGTCATAGTCGGGAGCGGAGACCCTTGACTCAAACGGATAGATGCTGAAGAAACTCCACCGCTGGTTCTTGACCACTCCCCATCTGCCGCGATCGCTTGTGGCTTTTGGTCTGAGTCTGGCTGCCCTTGCCCTCTTGGATAGCAGTGCTAATCTTGTCCTCGCTCATCTAAAAGCAACTGCCCCAAGGTTCTTTGCTGGCTTGGTTGCTGGTACCTTTGATACTGGCTTTGCCCCAGAGGTGTGGCTCTCGGTCATCGGCCTCACCCTCGGTACGTTAATCATTGTGATTTCCATTGCGGCGCAAAATATCCCCAAAATTACTGAACTGTACATGCAGGACTGGACGAGCCTGATCTATGTCTGGTGTCTGGTTTTGGGGGGTGCCCATATCTTCTACATCAAGGTTTTGCAGGACTTGGGACGGCATCCTGTCGGCAGCATCCTGTTGAATTTATACGGCCTCTTGCCCTTGGCAATTTTGACGGCCCTCCCCTACATCTTCTACATTCTCAAGTCCATCCAGCCAGAAAGTGTGGCTCAGCAAATTTACCGCCGCCAGTATCACTACATGAGTCAACTGGGCATTGTTCTCAAGGATGGGGTGTCCTATCAACCGCAGTTTTTGCGCCGTAGTCAGGCTCACCTGATCGCGGGATTGAACCAATTGGATGATTTGCTGGCCTATGTGGCGTTTCGGGGAGCGCAGGCCGAGATTATTGGTGCAGTCAGTGAACTGCTTCAGCACTACATCAGTTGCAAGCCCGACTACCCAGCCTATTTCTTTCGCCTCAGCGGTGCGGTGATGGGGGATATTGCCTTCAAGACGATGTTTGACCAATTTAGCCAGATTGAAGAGAACCATACCTTCTATGAGCAAAAGTGTTTTCGGCTCCTCGGCAATGCCTATGTGCGCTTTTTGGAGGAGGAGCAGTTTCCTCTCGCGTCGCTGTGTGGCTCTGAGATGTGCGCGATCGCCCACCGCATTCTCAGTATGGGGGATGACATTTTGCTGGACCTAATCATTATTCGCTTTAATACAATGATGCGCTTTGCCATTAAACACGGCAGTCGTCACAACGAGGCACGCAATCTCTATAACTTGGCCTTTCACTATCGGCGGTTTATTGAGAGTCTGGTGCATTACCAGCGCCCCCAGCTCACCCAAAAGTGTGTGAATTATCTACGTGCCTACGGGAATGAAGTCTATGAGTTAGCACAGAATAGTCCTGCACTGTATTTCATTGTTGATGTCTTTGCCGCTGAGCTAAAGAAGGTCTTAATCTTGGTGAACGAGCAGCAGTGGGAGGAGCGACTGCAACTGGAACTCTTGGAGGAAATGCTTCGCCTAGATAATCCACCGGAACTGCGTCAACCCCAAAATGGCGATCGCCCCTATGGCAAAAGTACAGGGGTTCGCCTCCTACAAATGGGACTCGCCCTCTTTTACTTGGCACGGCAGCAACCTCAGTTTGCGCAGCGGATTGTTGAGGATATGGTGGAGGATGCAGCGGTTCTCGGCTTGGCGGGGTTTAAGCGTCTCTTTCAGCAAAATTGCGATCGCCTGCGCCAGGCTCAGCCCAAGTTTTGGGAGGACACCGATCGCGGCAATGCCAATTTGTACTACTCAGAACACACCGAGCAACTGCCTGCCCTACAGACCCTTGTGGATCGCGCTTGTCACGCTCTGGAGATGACTCAGTCGTCCTAAAGCATGGTATAGTAATAAGTCTGAGGGCGAGTGGCGAAATGGTAGACGCACTACACTCAAAATGTAGCGGGAATTCCCCATGTCAGTTCGAGTCTGACCTCGCCCATTGATTCAACCCCCGCCAAAGACTTGGATATTGGCAAAGGCACACACCGGTGAAGCGTGACCGACACGAATGGCTTGATTGGGTTCGCCTTTACCACAAAACGGTGTACCAAAAATACCGAAGGTGGAGGCATCTCCCACCGCAATGAGGCTATGCCAAAATTCAGGGGTGGTACCGCGATAGTTGGGATTGCGCAGTGTGCGGGTCAGGCGGCCATTTTCAATGCGCTTGGCATATTCACAGCCAAACTGAAATTTGAGACGGTAGTCATCGATTGACCAAGAGCGATTGGACTCCATGTACACCCCCGACTCAATGTTGCCAATGATCTCGGCAAAGGACTGTGTCCCTGGCTCAATATTCAGGTTCGCCATCCGGTCAATGGGGGGACGATTCCAAGAACAGGCACGGGCATTGGCAACACCAGGGACACCCGCTCGCTGCTGACTTTCAAGGCTGCCCAGACCGCGCAGGAGGCGTCCTTCCTTGATGAGATAGATGCGTTCAGCCGCCACCCCCAAATCATCAAAGGCATAGCTGGCCAGTTCACCGGCAACGGTCGGATCAAACGTGACGTTCAAGAGGGGGGAGCCGTACTGCCGCTGCCCAAAGTCCTCAAGGCGAATAAAGCTGCTGCCGGCATAGTTGCGCTCATCCCCCAAAATGCGGTCTAGCTCTAGGGGATGACCAATGCTCTCGTGGATTTGCAGCATCATTTGATCGGGGGCGAGTACCAGTGTTGTCGTTGTTTCTGGGCACTCTTGGGCACTGAGGAGTTCAACGGCCTGCTCGCCAATGTGGCGGGCGCGATCGCTCAATTGATCAGTCGTCAGCCATTCCAGACCCCCTTGATAACAGCGGGCTAACCAACCATGATCGGTTCGCTGCTGCACTACCCCTGCCCCCTGAGCCGTGGCGCTCATATCGGTGAGCACTTGATAAAATTGCTGTTCAATTTGACTGCCATCACTGGTCAACCACTGAGTGGTGGTCTCTACAGTTTGCACAAAGGCACGGGTTTGCACAATGTCGTCACTAACCTTGAGCCAATGGCAAAGGTCTTGGAGTAAGTGATTCAATTCAGCGGCTGAAAGTTGGTCAAAAGGTTGCCGCTGGGGCGATCGATAGTGTCCCTTGCCCTTGCCCCGTGCCGCTGGCGTAAAGTTAAAGACTCGCCAATGGGCAGCGGTTTTCGCCTGTTGATAGGCCTGCTGAATCGCCCGATGGATAGCACTGGGTTGCAAATTTGGGGTTGCTGTATAGGCAAATTGACCATCGACGAGCACCTCAACCATGACACCCCGCTGGCGCGATCGCTGGTTCACCTCGGGGTAGCCATCCCGAGCACTGCGAGTCGTGACAATCTCCTCAACATAACGCAGCCCAAGCCAATCAAGGGGTAAATTCACCTGATTCAAAAGGGCGGTGAAATTCTTCGGTGTCGTCATGGCAGCGTGCTAATCTGAGGCATGGTAAAGTTTGAATTCTTTTCCATGCTAACGGCTTTTACTGCGGGGCTGGCCCTCATCACGATTTCTGAGCTGGGAGACAAGACCTTCTTTATTGCCATGATTTTGGCGACCCGTCACAGCAAGCGGTGGGTCTTCCTAGGGTCATGGGCGGCTTTAATTGTGATGACACTGCTTTCAGTGGCCGTGGGCAAGGTCTTTCAACTTTTACCGCGAGAGTTCACCTTCTATGCGGCGATTTTGCTCTTCACTGTTTTTGGTCTCAAGATGCTAATTCAAGGCTGGCGAATGGGGGATAGCCCCTGTGAGGATGAGTGTGAAGCGGCAGTGGAAACCGTTGAAAAGGCGGAAGCCAATCTCAGCCGTTGGGGCAGTAACCCTGCTTGGGCGACTTTTGTGGAGGCCTTTAGTCTCACCTTCATTGCTGAATGGGGCGATCGCACCCAAATTGCAACGATTACCCTTGCTGCCGCGAGCCATGCCCTAGGGGTTGCCCTCGGCGCGATTCTTGGTCACGGCATTTGTGTGGCGATCGCGGTTCTAGGCGGCGGCCTGATGGCTGGACGCATCTCCGAACGGACATTGACCTTGGGCGGTGGTGCCCTATTTTTAATCTTCGCGATTGTTACCGCCTTGCAAGGGATGCCAAGGGCTTCTTGAGCCGCTTCTGAATCTAGAACTCCAATTGGTTATAGGAGGCGGCCAGAGGTGGCAAACTCCTGCACCGCAGCGCGCATAAAGTCTTCAAGGGAGCGTACCCCGGCTTGATCCTCGAACACCTTCGGCAGATTGTTTTGGATTTTTTCGCGGATAAATTGGCGATACTCAGCACTTTGACCCAGTTCAATGGCTTTTTGAATATAGGCAGAAACATCTGGTGCAATTAATTCCGGTAGCTCTAGGAGTGTGAGAATACCAGCGGTATGCCGCCCCCGCATAAAGCGTCCTGGTGTGGTCACCGTAGGGACTTGGGCATAGTAGAGGGCTTCAAGGGTAGAATTCCCCCCTGACCATTCAAGGCTGTCTAGGAAAACATCGAGACAATGCAGCATTGAGGTAAAACCATAGAAGTTTAAGGGTCGGCAGAAGAAGCAGTACGCCCTATAGTCAAGGTTTTTGGCAGCAAAAGCTCGTTCTAGACGTCCTTCAAACCGCTGGCGGCTGTTTTTGGTCATAAGGTGGCTTATAAAGACAAATTGGCAATTCCCCACTGCTGCGGCAATTTCGGGATAGATGTCGTCAAACTGGGGGAGATACTTGAAGACACTTTGCAGGCAACCGTAGATAACGGCATCGCTTTTGAGGCCGAATTCCTCCCGCGTAATGGGCGATCGCGGGTCGGGGGGCAGCGGACTAAAGGCAATTCCCAGATTTTTTAGCCTAATCAGTTTTTCTAGGTAATACGTTTCGCCATCAGGTGGTTCCATCAACTCACTACTGAGGAAATAATCAATTGTCGGCAGCCCAGAGGTGTCGGGATGCCCCCAAGACATACATTGAATCGGCGCTAATTTCAGAGCGGCAATCTTGCTCAGTTCCAGATCCATGCCCAGTTCGGGGAAAATCACTAGATGTAATTGATCGGCACGAATCTGCTCAAACCATTCTGCAGGTGATTTGGTGCCCATGACAAAGCGATGGCAGTAGGTTTTTGCTTGCTCCGTACAGCGATCGCCATCATCTCGCACGTAGTAGCCATAAAGCTGAAATTGTGCTTTATCAAGATGTTTAAGCCAGCCGTGGAGCAGCAACTTCCAAACCGTATGCCCACGAAAGTGCCCTGAAACAAACCCAATCCGTAGAGGTTCATTGGCCTTCACTGGTGGCATTGGGGGGCGTTCTTTGGCGGCTGGAATCACACTGGTCATGATTTCGTAGATCATCTGCCCATACTGTTGTTGGACATCGCGGGTTTCTTTCCCTTGATAGGGCAGTAAAAATGTATTCACATTCCCCAGCCACTTCGAGAGATATTGTTTCTTATCTAAAGAGAAACTCTGAAACGTTTGATAGAACTCGGCAACGGATTCTCTGATTTTTTGACGGCAATCCTGTAGCTCTTCTACATCTTTATAAACGTAAATCAAGTACCTCGTACACTTGAGAAAGTCAATGCCAATTTGCCAGTCAGGTCTCAGTTCAATCGCTTTTTCGTAGGCTGCTAGTGCCTGTTGTAAATCACTATCAACACCACTGATCATGCCCAACAGGTACCAACATCTTGCCATGGTAGGATCCATTGCTAAGGCATGGTTGAGGGCTGAGATCACTGCTTGATACTCATTCATCCTCCACTTATCAATCGCCAGTTTTTCCCACCCCTTGGCAAAGGCAAGGTGGCCTTTTTGTTGAGTCGTTCTTGCAATGAACTCTTCGATACACCCCATAACCTGAAACTTAGCAATCCCGACGGTATAAGCGCATGTATTTGAGGATAATCTCCCGTGCCTTCGGGCGTAAATCCCGCTTCAGTTGCGGATTTTCATCCACGCAATTCACCGCTTGCCAGACTTGACACCAACTGACATCAAAGAGGGTTTGTGCTTCCACAAGGCCGCGTACCATCGCGATCGCATAGCTTTCGGGGTCACGTTCCTGTGCCATATTGAGAAAAGACATCCCCCGCTGTGGTTGAAAGTAGTTGTCCATTGCTGTGAGATACCCTAGGGCCATTAACTCATCGGCGGTAAGGCTTTCCAGCGGGATATTTTCAGGGGTCGTACCCTGTCTTAGGGCAAGATAGGCGCGGTAGGCTTGACCATTGGCTTTGCCGTTGAAATCCCAGCCGAGGGCATTGATCAGGGCAGCTTTGTGATCTGTGGAAACCTGCGGCGAAGAGAGCCACTCCGACATTTTCAGATCAAGGCGGCCACTGCGCTGGGCTCGCATCACCATGGGCACATCGGTATAGGCTTCGTAGAAGGGGGTGGAGGTCAAGGGCGAATCTGCTCGCCCACTGTACTGAAGGCAGACCACCGTTGTCAAAGCAAGGGCAGTCGCTAAAAGAGGAGATTTCATGGACTTGGCCTCCAAAGAGTTATTGGGTTTGCAGTTGCGATAGACCCGCCCCCGGATAGTAGGTGCCTAAAATTTGCAGGTAGTTGTAGCCGCGCTTGCCCAGTTCATAGGCACCCGTCTGACTCATTCCACGCCCGCCAAAAACATCGCGCACAATGTCGTCGGTTGCTGCATACATCGAAACCATCACTCGTCCACTTTTGGTGAGGACAATGCCCCGCGTGGCTTGGACTGCCGCTTGAGTGGTGTTCCACTCGGTTTCAATCCCACGATACACCTGCCAACGCTCGTCGTTCCCCAGATCAAAAAAGCGGCTGGCGGGTTGAAACATTTGGGCAAGGGCATAGGAACGGGCAGCGATCGCTTGGGCTTTGAGGGTTTCCATTGGCCAGTCGGGATAGACCTCTGAACCCACCACACTCACGAGGTATTGTTCCAAGTCCACTTGATTGACGGCTGTAACCGTGTTTCCCTGAGCAATGAGGCGCACCACACCGCGATACCATTTACCGGCAACAAACGCAAGTTGATTGCTGGGGCGAATCCAGAGGGAGGGGGCAAGGGGTTGGCCATTCCAGAGCAAAAAGCCATCGCGGGCTGTGACCACGACCCCTTGGGAAGGGGTAAGCTGCGTCATCACTTGCTGTTGATCATTGGTGACAGCGGTAGCTACGGCGGTGCCAACGGTCAGTTGACTTTGATCGCGGGCGATCGCCACCCGCACTTGAGGGGCAGGACCTTGGCTCGGAGGCACGGGTTGCAGGGCAGGAGGGGGCACTGTGGGCAAGATTGCCTTGGCGTGGGTAGAGGCAGCCGCTGGTGGTTGGGGGACTTTGTTGGGGACAGTTGCTAATAGGGGATCGCGGCCATCCAAAATCGGCCGAGGCAGAGGTCGTTCAAGTTGAATTGGGTCAGGTAAAGGAATTGGCTCTGAAAGAGCAATCGGTGTCGGGGATAGGTTCCGCAAAAACCAGAACCCTAGGCCGGCACTGGCGATCGTGGCCATCGTAAAGGAAATGAGCAAGGGTGAGTGTCCTCGCTTTGTCCCTTGGAACAGAACCCAGCCCATTCAGGTGTCATCTCCACTAGCACCTTGCCTATTGTATAGGGGAGTACGGAATTTGCCATGCAACATTTGCTGGTTTAGGGCAGAGAGGAGGCTGCTACCCGTTGTAGCCATTGCTCCACCCTATCCCCATAAACAGCTAAGCTATACTCCTGTTCCGCCTGCTGCCGACAGGCCGCCCGATCAATTTGATCAATCTTGCCAATGGCAGCAATTAAGGCCTCGACAGAATCCGGGGTAATGAGAAACCCGGTTTGACCATCACGGACAATTTCACTCGGCCCACCGCGATCGTAGGCAATGACGGGAACGCCACAGGCAAGGCTTTCGATGACAACGTTGCCAAAAGCTTCGACCCAGCGGGAGGTCAGCAACAAAGCGCGACAGCGCCGCAGCTGTGCTTGCATTTCCCGTGTTGACAAAAAGCCCAGATATTCAATGGGGGCGTTGGGGTAATCTGCTTGAATGCGCTGCCAATAGTCTATATCTTGCAGTTGCCCCATGATTTTCAAAGGGGTACGGGTGACATTGACGGCAGCGACAGCATCTTCGAGTCCCTTTTCAGGAGCAATGCGCCCCAGCCAGCACAGGGCATCCTCTGGCTCTGCACAAAAGTCATAGAGGGACAGATCCAGACCACTGCCCAAACACACGCAGCGATCGCCAAAAGGGAAGGTGGCGGCTTGGGTACGGGTATAGACACTAATGGTTTCCGGATAGTCATCAATGACACGGGCGATCGCCTGATCCATGACATCGGAAACTGAGGCCATGCTCACCAGATGCCCCACAGGACGGCTGAGAAAAGGCGTCAGGTAAAAGGGCAGCCAGTCGTAGGCAAAGTTGACAATGACATCAAATTCCTGTTGAAGCTGCCGCACCCGTGCCCACATATTGGCTAACACACTATTGGGGGGCAGTGTAATCGGTTGATCGCGGGTTTGATGCTGCGCTGGCACTTGAAGGGCACCCGCTACTGGTTCAATGGTTGCCGTTACTGGCAAGTGGGAACCCTCGGGGGCAAGGATGTGAATGGTATGCTGGCGATCGCCCAAGGCCTGAGCCATATTGAGGATCGTCAATTCAACACCGCCCCCTTTTCCTGTACCCAGAGGGCCAACCGAAGTGGAAACAAAAAGCAGCTTCAGAGGTCAACTCCTAGCGCAGAGCCTCAGCACCCGCCACCACTTCGAGAATCTCTTGGGTAATGGCAGCTTGACGCGCTTTGTTGTAGGAGAGGGTGAGGGTTCCAATCAGCGCTTGAGCATTATCGCTCGCGTTATTCATTGCCGTCATCCGCGCTGCCAATTCCGAGGCGGCGGCCTCTTGCAGTGCCCGTAGTAACTGGTTATTCAAGTACAGGGGCAGCAGGGCATCGAGAATTTGCACCGGATCCTGCTCAAAAATCATATCGGAGGGCAAAGCGGGCAAGGTTGAGGTGACTTTCTCGCGGTTAACTTCCAGATGCGAACCCCGCGTCGTCAGCCGAAAAATCTCATCATCGGGCGCCTCTAGCCCTTGGGGATCGAGGGGGAGCAGGGTTTGGACAACGGGCTTTGAACTAATGAGGGAGACAAACTTGGTGTAGATGAGTTCCACCCGATCCACCGTTTCCGAAAGAAAGAGGGAGAGCAGTTCACTGGCAATTTGACCCGCTTCACTGGCGGAGGGGATTTGCTCTAGGCCAGAGTACACGGCATCAATGGGATAATTACGGCGCTGGAAGTATTGGGCTGCCTTGCGACCAACAATCACCAGAATATACTTGACGCCCTCGGCTTCGAGTTCTTGGGTACGCTCCTTGGCACGGCGAATAACGTTGGTATTGTAACCGCCGCACAGCCCGCGATCGCCCGTCACCACCAGCAGCGCCACCGTCTTCACAGGACGCTTGGCCAATAGCGGTAAATTGGCATCCTCAAAGCGTAGTCGGGTTTGCAAGCCATAGAGCACCTGAGCTAAGCGATCGGCAAAGGGACGGCTCGCCATGACCTGCTCTTGGGCACGGCGAACTTTTGCTGCCGCCACGAGGCGCATAGCTTCGGTAATTTTGCGGGTATCTTTAATCGTTTTGATGCGATCGCGAATAGCTTTGAGATTGGGCACGGTAATCTAAACTCCTAAGCAAAGCGTCCCTGCCCTAAGATTTTAGCCCAGAGGGGGATCGCCTAAGCAGTCTTTTCACTTGACCCACCCCTACCAACCAGCGTTGTAATCACAGGAACTGCCAAAGCGGCGACAGGGGGAATGATGCGGCCAATGGGCTGCGGCAGATTTAAGCTGACGCTCAAAGCAGAAACCACCGTTGCCGCAATGCCACTGATCCAAAGCACGGTGTCACGCCGCCACCGTTGTCGCTTCAGGCGGTGATTTTCCTGGGCAGCAAGGGTGAGTTCAGTGGGGACAACGGTTGAGGATTGGTTGCGCAGCACCTCTAAATCGTGCTGCAGACCGAGCAGTTCATTTTGCGCTTGGGCAAGTTCCTCTTGCAGGCGATCGCGCTCCCTTTCCACTTGGGTGAGTTGCCGCGTTATCTCCGCCAGTTGTTGGGCAAGGCCGGCGTCTGGGGGATTACCGAGAAGGGCGGTATCCTCCAAAGAAGCGGGGGGTGAAGCAGCCAATACCGCCTGAAGTTGCTGTTCGAGAGCTGTTTTTTCTGTTTGCAGCGAGGCAAGTTGATCTTGAAGTTCTTGAATTTGTGAGACTTGGAATTGCAGGGTTGCCACTTGACTTTGCAGTTCCTGAATCTGGGAGGCTTGCAGTTGCAGTGTCACCAGTTGCTGCTGAAGTTCGTCTTGCTGAATGAGCGCCTGTGCCAGTTCCTGTTCAAGATTTTGCCGCAGGCCGCTCAAGGTGGCATTTTCTTCTTGGAGGCGGACAAGGTCTTGGCTCAGTTGATCTCGCTGCTGTTGAACGTTTTCCAGTTCTGCGGTGAGCTGCCTAATTTGCTCCTGTAGGGCTTGGTTTTGGGCGATCGCCCGCTGTTCTGCAGTCAGGGTGAGTGACTCCAATTCAGCCGTCAGGGAGTTGAGATCAATATCCTGTGCAGGAGGCTCGTCCAACTCACCCAAATCAGTAATGATGTTTTCTAGGAGATCGTCGGGTTGGTTGCTAGGGGGTTCTGGACTGGCCATGATCCTGATACCTGCGCGCGTGCTAAGAATTGCTCCAATTATAGCGATCGCCGTCCCTATCCTCTAGGCTAGAAGGCGTTCTTCAGTTCTCGAATGAAACTCCATGCTCAAACGCGAACTAGGACTGTGGGGCGCCATTTTAACGGGTCTAGGCTCAATGATTGGTACGGGGCTGTTTGTCAGTTTAGGCATTGCCACCGACCTCGCTGGCCCTTGGGTGTTGATAGCCTTGATCCTTGCCGCGGCGATCGCGCTGTGTAATGGCCTCAGTAGTGCCCAATTGGCGGCCTCCCATCCTGTGAGTGGGGGCACCTACGAGTATGGGTATCGCTATCTTTCTCCCCCTTTGGGCTTTACAGCGGGGTGGATGTTTTTACTGGCCAAATCGGCTTCTGCAGCCACTGCTGCCCTTGGCTGTATGGCTTATCTCTTCCAATGGCTCGGCCTAGAGGACAATAGCGGGCGCTGGCAAATCATGGCTGCTCTGGGGCTACTGGCGGTCTTGACCTGTGTGGTGCTTTTGGGCATCCGGCGATCGGCGCAAGTGAATCTGGGGATTCTCCTAGTCACGTTCACCAGTTTGTTGCTCTTTGTCGGCATTGGCCACGTCCAACAACAGGGAGGGCTACTTTGGTCGGCAGCATCGCAACCACTCTCGCTCAAGAATCTTCTCCAAGCAACGGCACTGCTCTTTGTCGCCTATGCCGGCTATGCCCGTATTGCTGTGCTGGCGGAGGAGGTCAAGACTCCTCGGCGAACCATTCCACGAGCCATTGCCCTAGCCATTGGTATTGTTGTCCTGCTCTACTTCAGTGTTGTCTTGATTGTTCTGGGGAGTCATGGCTCTGGAAAGTTGACTACGGCTGCCTCTTTAGAGATTGTCGCCAGTGAATTGGGTGTCTCTTGGCTGCCGCCTCTGATTACGCTGGGGGCGATCGCGGCCATGGTCGGGATTCTGCTCAATCTGTTGCTCGGCCTCTCCCGTGTGGTGTTGGCAATGGCGCGGCGGCGAGATTTACCGGCAATTTTGGCTCAGATTCCAGCCCAAGGAAAACAACCTGTTGCTGCCGTTCTTGCGGTGAGTGGGGGGATTGCCCTCTTGATCCTGATTGGCAATGTAAAAACTACGTGGTCTTTTAGTGCCTTTAGCGTGCTGATTTACTACGCCATTACCAACCTTGCCACACTGCAACTGAAGGAGCCACAATTTCCCCGCTGGCTTGCGGTTGCAGGTTTAATCGGTTGTCTAGGGCTGGCTTTTTGGGTCGAAGTCCAAGTGTGGCTGTCGGGGTGTGGTCTCATTCTTCTTGGACTTGCTTGGCACTACTGGGTGCGGAGGGCAAAGGCCGTTTGAAAGTCTTGCCGGGTCATCGGTTGCGTCACCTCTAGCCCCTCACCCCCTAGGACGCGCAGGGGTTCACCCCCAATGGAAATCCAAACTGGCGCATTGGGATCATTCACTGTTGCTGTGTACAGTACCTGTCCTAGACGTGCTTGCATTGAAGCACTTCCCCCCCCTTTGGTAAAGTCTGGAGAGAGATCCACATGGATGCCATCGGCTTTGACTTCTACACGATTGACACGGGTATTTTCCGGAATGCTGGTGGTGACATCTTGATTGGCAGGACCCGCCAAAAGTCGCTCCAGACGAGATTGAATAAAGAGTTCTGGCCGCGTTGCCGGGGTATTGATCCGTACCGTAGAGGGCACTAAAACGAGGCTATCCCCTTCATTCTTGACCCAAAAAATTTGAGTTTCCTGCTGCTGGGCAACTTCCGCCGGATTAGGAACCGGATCTCCCTGCCGGGGGGGACTCAAGGTTAGCCATGCTGCTGTACCAGCCGAGGCAAGGCCAATAACCGCCAGCACAATCAAGGCGGGGCGGGAGCGGGTGACTTTTGCTACCATCACGATCTCTCCTTGGCGGGATGCACCTGCCTCTACCTTAGACGCTATGATTCAAGGGTAAAGTTCCAGTGCCTGTGGCCTTAGGGGCAGTTGCCCACTGCTTAAACTAGAGGATAGTTCTCCCCTTAGATCAAGTTTAAGTCATGGTGCAAACGACCCCCCGTGCAGAAGAACTAGCCACTGCCCTCCTTGATGCGGTTAGGATTGCTCCCCAAGATTGGCATCGCCTCAAGGGAAATCGCCGTGCCCGCGCCCTCGAACAGGCGGCTGCTGCTCTGGTCTATCTCCTCAAGGAAAATGATGCTGAGGCACTGGCGCATCTCCAACAGGCAGTGGGTTGGCTCGATCGCTCCATTAGTGCGCCGCCTTGCCCTACGCACCACCATTAGCGGTGCCAGCGTCGCCACCGAGAAACCACCAGATCGCTTGTGACATGAAGCAGTGCCGATAGCTCTAGGCCAAGGGCGATCGCAACTCCCCAGCGCCAGTCAATTCCCTGCCAACGATGTAGCCATTCCTGCACAAGGGAAAGGTGGCCTGTGAATGCGGCGACCCCGGCCACCAGACCCAATCCTAACCCCAACCAAAAGCTGAGATAGAGCAACCGAATCAGCGTGCCCACCACTGGGCCATGGGTCCAAAAGGAGCGATGGTGAAAGGCTTTTTGGTAGGGTAGCCATATTGCCCGCAGCCAGCCCCAACGGTAGTAGGGTAAAGAGGGGGTATCGAGGTCTGGACTGAGGAGAAAGCCGCCAATACCAAAGCTACTGCTGGCAATTGCCCCCCAGATCCAGTCACGGGTGAGGGCACTGGCGGTGAAGCCCACAAGGGGCATGCCGATCCAAGTCAGGCGATCGTGGGTACGGCCACTGGGCATTGAGGATTCCGCAGATATTTCCTAGGGCAAAGCTACGGCAAAACGGGCTAGATCATGCAATCGGCGAACTTATTGAGTGCGGTGGGCGTCTAAGTGAGCTTGAAGCAACTCGGCTGAAATTTGAATCTGATGAAGGGCGATCGCGCAAAACTAAATCGCAGGGTGTGCCAGTTCACATACCTGTCCCCGATCAAGTATGCTGAGCACGTTTGAGCGAGCGGCTTGGCTAGCCAACTTGGCAGGGTATTGTGCATCGCTGGTGGAGGAAGCGTGAATGGATCAACCGTGGCGTTCTTGGCAATTTCGAGCTGTAGTGAGTTTGCTATGGGCACCTGCCGCTGCACTGGTCATGGCTCAGCCTGCTTCAGCCAGCCGTCTACAATTGTGGCGACTTAACCCTGCCACCAATCAACTGGAAATTCGCACGGAGCGTGCTGTTCAGCCCCGTGCTGAGTTGGTCTATAACCCGACCCGCCTTGTCATTGACTTGCCGGGTGTCGTTCTCGGTAGCCCCCAGATCAGTCAAAACTACAGTGGTGCCATTCGCCAAGTGCGGGTTGCTCAGTTTGACCCCCAAACGACGCGGATTGTGGTGGAATATGCGGACGGTTTTACAATTGATCCGCAGCAGGTGCGCTTTCGGGGAGTCACGGCTAATAACTGGTTGGTGCAACTGCCCACCCCCCAGCAGCAAACAGTTTCGCTACCGCCGCCACCCCCACCGTCTCCTCCTTCTGCTCCTCCCGTAACGCCCACAGGGCCGCTGCAAGTGCGAAGTTGGCGAGCAGATGCCACAGGTTTTCTAGTGCTAGCCGATCGCCCCTTACCCGAAGGCAGTTACACCCTGCGCCGCCCCCGTCGGGATCGCATTGAAATTCTCCTCAGCAATAGTGAATTGATTCGCAACTTTAGTCCTCGGCGCTTGGAACTGCGCCGCTTTGGTCGGGATCGTGTCCGGGCAGAGGTACGGACTCAGAGCAATCGCCAAGTCCAAATTACCCTCGACATTGACCCTCAAGATGCCGATTGGCAAGTGACGCCCCGTTATGATGGCTTTTTGATTGTGCCTTCAACCACGGCCATTACACCCCCACCTCCGCCACCGTCCCAACGCCCTAGTGTGATTCCTGCGGCCAGTGCGCAAACTCCTGTCACAACGATTCAGCGCGTTGACTTGGGGGGACGAGAGTTGCTGATTCAGGGCGATCGCACCGTTTTCTATAACGTGGGCTGGGAAGGCAATCGCTATCGCATTCGCCTACGGCAAGCACAGTTGGACAGTAATCTGCGCGAACCCCGCCTAGTTACCGGTAGTCCCCTCAGCAATATTGAATTTCGCCAAGAGGATAACCAAACCGTCTCGATTCTGCTCACCCCAGCGCCCAACTTTCGCATCCTTGGCCCTCGTCCCCTGTCAGCTGAAGCGTTTGTGGTGCAAATTCAGGGAGCAAATGACCCTCCGAGCAGTACGCCCACCCCAATTGATATTCCCCCCACAGCAACCCCTCAGCCCCCCAATCAGCCCGTCCCCCGCGGCCGGTTTGTGGTGGTCATTGATCCCGGACATGGCGGACGCGATCCCGGTGCCATTGGTATTGGCGGCATTCGTGAAAAGGATATTGTTCTCGATATCAGCCTGCAAGTTTCCCAATTTTTGCAGCAGCAGGGGGTACAGGTGATTCTGACCCGCACCACAGACATTGACTTAGACTTGGCTCCTCGGGTCGCCATTGCGGAACGGGCACGGGCAAATGCCTTTGTGAGTATTCACGCCAATGCTATTAGTCTGGCTCGCCCCGATGTCAATGGTTTAGAAACCTACTTTGCCCCCGGACGCTCCAGTCGTTTGGCATCTGCCATTCACAATAGTATTCTCAATTCCTTGAACATTCGCGATCGCGGGGTGAGGGCGGCACGATTCTATGTGATTCGCAATACGTCAATGGATTCTGCCCTTGTCGAGACAGGGTTTGTCACGGGCGCAGAGGATGCCGCAAACTTCAAGAATCCTGCGTGGCGGACGCAGATGGCACGGGCGATCGCCCAAGGCATTTTGAACTTTTTGCATGGAAGATGATGGAGCTGACGGGAGTCGAACCCGTGTCCGCCCTAGCTATTCATCGACTGCTCCTTCACAGGTTTAGCCTTTCTGACCCTCAGGCGGGAACTGTTCCTTATCCCGAACAGTAGGATGCTCTGGTAGAGTCTTTGCTAAACAGCCCACCAGAGAGAACTGCCTAGCGCATCCGTTGGGGTTAACCCGCTGCCCTTAACGGAGTCGGACAACGAGTGCTCGAACCTGTATAGAGGTCTTAGGCTACCGCAGCAGCTTTACGAGCGAAAGGAACGATGTTGTTCGCAGTTACTTTTGGTTTGGACTCTGGATTAACGAGAGATAGCCCACTCTCGACCTGCATCACAGCCCAACTTTCACTAGGACGTCGAAGCCGTTTCAGCCCCTTGAATAGAGCTACTCCTAAGCTAGCGCATTTTTTTGGAGTTGACAACGGCTAATTATTCGAGCGATCGCCGGCCAATGGTTCGCGGTTTAGGACGGGGTGCCGGGCCTGCCATCGCCACCATGCGATCCAACTGTTTGTGTTGGGCAAAATACTTTTGCCACAGGTCAGGAGCATCCAGCGTGTCACCCCCATGAGTTGTTAAGCGTTGCCGCACCCGACAGAGGACAGGCGTATTCACACAGGCACCCGCAATAATCACTTGCCCCTTACTCAGGGCAGGCAGTTCTTTGAGCAAATCTCGGCCAGCGGCCTCCACCCCATGCTTGAGGCTCTCTTGATCGACAGGGTTGACAATCCGCAGCATAAACTGGCTCATACACTGGGAGAGCACATCGCTATCCAGTTTGCCGGGACGCTGAGTAATCAGTCCTACCCCAAGGCCAAATTTACGACCCTCACTGAGGATTGTCCGCAGCACCTGCTTACATTGGGAAGGTTCATGGGCAGGGGCAAAGCGGTGTGCCTCCTCAATTAAGATAAACACCGGGTAGGGGAGGTACTGCTCATCCCCCTCAAAGACGCGGTCTTTTTGGGTATTCATGCGGGCATGGTTGGTTTGGCGCAAAATTGCCGTGGCAATCACCTGCTGCTCCTCAAGGGGAATCTCATTCATTTGCAGGATGGTGACTTGGCCGGGGGCAAACAACTCGCAAGGGGGCAAATGCTCATTGGCATGGAAATAGTCAGAGCGCTGCATTTTTTCTAGCTTCCAAGCCAAGGCATCGGCAGAGGAGCCCTGCTTGACATTGCCCTCTTCATCCTCAACGCGATCCACAGCATAGACTTCGGTAATTAAGTCCCGCGTACTCCAATGGCCATTGGGATAGAGGCGGCGTACTGCATCGTGGGCTTTTTTGAGAATGGCCTGCTGGCGATCGCTCATCGGGGGGAGCAGCGTCAGAATATCGTGAAACTCTAGGGAAGAAACACGAATTTTGACCTCTTGGGGCGTAATAATTTTCACCTGAGGTTGATAGCCATCCGCCCCTTGAAAAGCGGGGTGTCCCCTCAGCTGCGCCAGCGTGTGGTATTCACCATGGGGGTCGAGGATCAGCACTGCGGCGCGATTTTTCGGTAAAAGCAATTCCTCCACCAAAACCCCTGCGGTATAGGATTTCCCGGAACCTGTCCCGGCAAGGATGGCCACATGCGTACTCACCAGTTCCTTGACATCGAGGGCAATGGGCACAGCACCCTCCTGCCGCAACAACAGTGAACCGATATGGGCAGCCCCCACCTCCTCTGGCTTTTTCTTATTGAGGACATGCCGCAACAGCGCGTCGTCAGCCAAATAGACCTTGGCACCCGGCAGGGGAAGCCGCCGCAAATTATTAAAGCCAAAGACCTCATGAAATTCCCCCATCACTTCTACGGTTATTTCGTAGAGTTCCGCCGGTTCACAGGTAAAACCAATCAGGGCAGCCACCGCACCGGGATTCAGTTCGTGATCAGCAAACATCCGATCCGGTAGATGCTCAATCAGACGGCAGCCAGTAATCTTGCCCAAGACTTGGTGAACCGCAGCAGCATGGGAGTTTGAGGCCACACTTGGGGAATGGCTCAACTCATAATAGACAAATTCACCAATGCGCACTGGCTGGGCATCGGCAGTAATAAAAACATACTCGCTACCGCTATCACCGGGGCCTTTGACAATGCCGACAATGTGGCGAGAAGAAGGGTGGCTACTGTTCATCGCACAGGACGGGTAACCCAAAGAGAGTAAAGAGAGCTAATGTCGTTAACCTCAATCCTACGCGATTTTCCAATTGAGAGCCTGACGGCGCCTACTCTTCTAGAACGGGCGGCGGCTCACTGGGGGCAGGAATTAAAAAGGCAACAATGGCACCCAAGGCAAAACCAGCAACATTGCGCAAGACCGGTAGCCATTCTTGGGTGCGCACCACCACTGGCCCTAAACCAAAGGCAAAGAAAAGCATGCCCCACAGCGGTGAAAAAAGAAGAATCCACGTCCAAGCCACTTTTTGATCCGCACGGCGGGGACGCGCCACAAAGCCCAAAATGATGCCGCCAAAGATGGAGGTGGCAAGGGTGAGCAGCCATTGCTCTTGGGGTAATCCCGGTACGGCACGGCACCCCCCTTGGGAGAGGCAGGTTTCAATGGCATGAAGCGATTGCAGGATGGCCTGATCTTCGCCGTTGTCTCGGACAAAGTATTGATTGCCAAAGCGGGTTTGCAATTCAACCCAAAAGGTGCGCTGGAGGACGCGGTAGGCGGTGTCGCCAACATTGAAGTTCAAAAGATTGCCACCGCGCGTATCGGCCACCAGCAGAATACTGCGATCGTCTAAGTCCCAAAAATCCCGCACTGCGAGGCCGGGGGTGCGATCGTACTGGGTGAGAACCCGCAATTTCCAGCCGGTCTGGGCTTCAAACTCTGCCAGTTCGCTGTCAAGCCGTTCCTTTTGAACGGGTGTCAGAATCTGCGCTAAGTCAACGACATTGGTTGGCTCCGCGGGCAACAACTCTGGATTGTTGAAGCTGTGGGCAGGGGCGATCGCCCCCAACCAGCAGAGGCTAACCAGCACCATCCCTAAACCAACTTGGTAAAACAAGCGCCGCAATTGCTGAAGCATCGTAATAAAAATTTACAAATAGGGCATCTTTTTTAATTATCTTAAGGGTATGCTGCGAAACATTGCAATCAGCGCTGCCGTCTTCTCAGACAATATGCAGCTTTTGTTAAACTCACCCTATCCTGAGAATCCCATTGCTATACTGCAAGTCTAAATACCTAAACCTTATATCCCTGTTTCATCAGCCACTCCTCACCTACGATGCCCTACTCTTCTCAGCTACTGCACTATCTCGAACAGGAACTGGCACTGCCACCAGAGAGCATTGCAATGGCGGTGCGGCAATGGCAACAGCAACGGGGATCGTTGCCGATTATTCTTTGGCAGTATGGATTGATTACCTTGGAGCAGTTGGATCGGATTTTTGAGTGGCTGGATCAAACGCGGGGCGATCGCCTGCCAAAGGCTCCGTAAGTGGCAAACTAAGTGTTCGACAACAATCCTCGGTGCCGTAGGAGAGGCTCAGTGATCGGTTCACGGCCGCGGAAGGCTTTGAAGATCTCCATCGGGGGTTGGCTGCCGCCAAGGGCAAGCACGGTTTCGCGATAGCGTCGTCCCATTTCAGCAATGGCTTGCTCGTTGTCTAGGCCTGCTTCCTCAAAGGCAGCAAAGGCATCGGCACTGAGAACTTCTGCCCACAAATAGCTGTAGTAACCCGCTGCGTAGCCACCGGCAAAAATGTGGCTAAAGCTACAGAGAAAGGCATCTTCTGGCAGGGGGGGCAAGATTGTTGTGGTCTGCGCTAGGCGATCGCGCACTTGTTGGGGGGTTTCTCCTTGCCCCGATTGATAGCGATGGTGCAGTTCTAAATCTAACAAACTAAAGTGCAACTGCCGCAATAGAGCACTGCCTGCGCGATAGGTGCGGGCGGCAACCAGTTTTTCATAGTAGTGTTCTGGCAGCGGTTCCCCCGTTTCATAGTGGCGTGCCATGCCAAAGAGTGTCGGCCGATGGTAGCACCAATTTTCCATAAATTGACTGGGAAGTTCGACGGCATCCCACTCCACATTGTTGATGCCCGCTGCCCCCATTTCATCCACCCGCGTCAGCATGTGGTGCAAACCATGCCCAAACTCATGGAAGAGGGTTTCCACTTCGCTAAAGGTCATCAGGCTGGGCTTACCATCCACTGGGGGGGTTTGATTGCACACCAAGTAGGCCACGGGTAAGCGGGTGCGCCATTCCCCCTGAATGCGATATTTGGCACGGCCAAGGCAATCGTCCATCCATGCCCCACCGCGTTTTTCGGCAGGACGGCTGTAGGGGTCAAGATAAAAGTGGGCGATCGTCAGATGATTTTCATCGAGGATGGCAAAAAAGCGCACATCAGGATGCCAAACGGGTACTTGACCATCCGCAGGCACCACCGTCACCCCAAACAGTCGCTTCACTAGCCCAAATAAGCCCTCCAGCACTTGGGGCAAAGGAAAATAGGGACGCAGTTCCTCATCGTTGAAGTCAAAGCGGGCTTCCCGCTGCCGTTCAGCCCAATAGGGAATATCCCAGTGCTGCAGATCGGTGGCTTCAGGTGCCCCTTGGGCAGCAGCAAAGGCTTTCAGTTCTTCCAGTTCTTGCGCCGCCGCACGATAGCTGACTTGCCGCAGTTCCTCGAGGAGCTTTTCCACACTGGCCACACTATCGGCCATTTTGCTGGCAAGGCTGAGTTCAGCATAGGTGTTGAATCCCAAAAGCTGTGCCTCTTCGATCCGCAGGGCAAGGATGCGCTCAAGAATGGGACGGTTATCCCACTCCCCACTGCTGGCACGGGAAATGTAGGCGCGATAGACCTGCTCCCGCAAATCCCGCCGTTGGCTGTGCTGCATAAAGGGACCAAAGCTGGGGAAGTCGAGGGTAATGTGCCATGGCCCTGTTTCGGGGGTGGCGGTCTCAATGCCATCTTGGCGAGCGGTTTGGGCAGCCAGCGCCAGCAAGCTGGGGGGAAGTCCAGCCACTTCATCGGGTTGGGTGAGCTTGAGGCGAAAGGCCTTGGTGGCATCCAAAAGATTGTTGGAAAACTGGGTAGATAGCTCCGCCAATTCCAGTTGAATGGTGTTGAAGCGCTCTTTGGCGGCTCCTGTCAAACTGACGCCACTGTGTTCGGCGTTACGAATGGCGGCCTCAACAATGCGTTTGCGCGCAGGGGGATAGCTCTGAAAGTCTGGACTGGCAGCCAGTGCCTTAAAGCCTTCATAGAGGGGGCGCGATTGACCCAAACGGGTGTAAAACTCCACTACTTGGGGTTGAACGGCTTCGTAGGCTTGACGCAATTCGGGACTATTTTTGACGCCGGTGAGATGACTGACAATCCCCCATGTCCAACCGAGGCGATCGCTCAAACGTTCGAGGGGTTCCACTAGCCCTTCCCACGTGGGCGTGAAGGATTGCTCGAGGGTCTCTAATTCTTGGGTGAGTTCCTGCAAGAGTTGGCGCACGGCTGGCTCAACATGGCTCACCTCAATCTGATCAAAGGGGGGAAAACCATCGCCCCGCAAGAGGGGATTATCGGTGTGAGGGGAAGTCGCAATAACCATCGGTATCCTACTAACTGCGATTCGATTGCTGACGCGCTTGGGCGATCGCCTGCTTTAACTGTGCTAAGGCCAATTCTAACCGCGCTTCGGGGGCAACAGGAATCAACCCCTGAGCCGTCATCTCATGGATCTCAAAATGCAGGTGCGGACCAGTGGAGTTGCCCGTACTACCCACGAGGCCAATGACATCCCCCTGCTTCACCCATTGACCGGGATTGACAAAGCGCTGTGAGAGGTGGGCATAGAGGGTTTGGTGCTGCTCTGGCGGGTGTTGCAAAATGACGGTGAGGCCATAGCCCCCTAGCCAGTTGGACTCAACCACGCGACCATCAAAAACCGCCAACACGGGTGTGCCTTCAGGGGCGCCCAAATCCGTTCCCGAATGGAAGCGGCGATCGCCAAAAATGGGATGGATGCGCCAGCCAAAAGTTGAGGTAATGGGCACCGGAAACGGCAAGGGAAAGAGCATTTGGCCATTGTTGACCTTTAGCCAACGCAAGGGATTCGGTCCCGGAAAGGGCTGGCGTACATAGGTCGGTGCAGCCGTTTGGGCAGATGGCACAAAATTTCTTGGGTTTGCAGCCACCAAGGGGCGATGAGAAGCTGGAGCAGAAGGTGATGTAGCCGTGGGGGTCACTAGGGGTTGTGGAGCACCTTGGGCTTGGCAAATGTTGGGGGGAACGCCCTCGCTAACGATCGCTTGACAGCCTGTGGAGCGCTCTTGGATCACCACGGGGATGGAGCGGGCGGGCTTAAGGTTTTCGAGGGGTTCACTGCTAGGGGGCGGATCCACGGGTTCTGTGGAAAAAACAAGAGGCTCACTGTCCACCGGTTGAACAGGATTGACAAGGATCGGTGCAGCCGCTTCTGGTTCAGCAGGAATCGTTTCAGCAACACTCTGGCGAGTCCCCAAGGCGGTTGTCAAGAGACCTATTGTCAGCCCAAGGGCAAGGACGCGCTGCTCGATCATGGTTCACCCCATCACACGCATTCCTTCAAATTCTAGGCGCAACCTTGGGGAATGACAATCTGCTTGGCCGCAAGGGGCTAGCGATCGCGAATTTTCATATAGGTCTGAATCACTTTGAGCACCATCGGACCTGCCACAGACCCACCCCCACCACCAGAGTTTTCGGCAAAGGCAACGACCACAATTTCCGGTTTGTCTGCAGGGGCATAGGCACCAAACCAAGTGTGGTTAGGGCGAGGTGGGTCTTCCCCGGTACCACTTTTGCCGGCGATCGCCACCTCAGGAACATTTAGGGCAGCCCCTGTACCACTGGTCACCACCTGCCGTAACCCTTGGCGCAGCACTTGAATGGTAGAGGGCTTTAGGTTCAATGATTGCCGCCAGCGATGGGGATTGTCGGAAGCAATCAGGTGTGGCCGCACTTTATAGCCCCCATTGGCAGGCACTGCAAACATGACCGCGGCTTGAAGCGGACTCACCTGCAAGGCCCCTTGACCAATGGCGGTAATCAAGGAATCGCCGTCGTACCACCCCTCGCCAAAGGTTTCTTGCTTCCACTGGGGGGTTGGCACAAATCCGGGAGCTTCACCGGGTAAGTCAATGCCGGTTTTAGACCCCATTCCAAAGCGATGCGCCCAATGAATCAGGGTTTCAGGTCCAATGCGGCGCGCCACTTGACCAAAAAAGGTGTTACTACTCCATGCCATGGCACCGGCAAAGCCCAGAGGGCCAAAGCCCGCCCGGTTCCAATCGTGGAAGGCAAAGCCCCCTGTGTAGAGGGCAGGATAGGTCATCAGTACGGTATCGGGGCTAAACTTCCCTGACTCCAAGCCGGCCACCGTTGTCACGATTTTGAAGGTACTCGCGGGAGGAAACCCCTGAAGGGCACGGTTGACAAAGGGAAACTGCCGCCGTTGCAGCTCCTCCCACTGGGCTTGGGTCATGCGGCGGGCAAACCAATTGGGATCAAAGGCAGGGTAACTGGCCAGAGCCAGAATCGCTCCATCACGGGGATCCATGGCCACGATCGCCCCCGGCCGACTCCCTAGGGCTGCTTCCGCCGCTTTTTGCAAGTCCAAATCCACTGACAGCGTGATGTCATTCCCCGGTCGAGCCACCTTTTGGCCTAGAATGCGGATCACTTTGCCTTGACCATCCACCTCCACCTGCTGACCACCCCATGTCCCCCGCAATACGTTTTCGTAGGTGGCTTCGACACCCATTTTGCCCATGACATCGCCAAGGCGGTAGCCCTGATCTCGACGAGCCGCTAGTTCCTCCTCATTCAGTTCGCCGATGTAGCCAATGATGTGAGCCGCCGTTTCGCCATGGGGGTAAAAGCGCAGGGCTTCGCGGTCAATTTCCACCCCTGTCAAGAAATTGCGGTGTTCTTCAAGGGCAATGATTTGGGCTTGGCTAATCCCTTGGGCAATGCGAATCAACGAAGGAGAATTCACCCCTGCTTGCTTGACTCGCGCTTCGATCTCACTGGCAGGGATATTGAGCACCCGCGAGAGAATGTTCACCGTCTGCGGCCATTCGGGCTTTTTCGCCGCAAGGGGCCAGAGAAATACCGAGTAGGAGAACTTATTTCCCGCGAGGATCCGCCCTTTGCGATCCAAAATCTTCCCTCGCTCCGGCGGTTTGGGAATCAGGCGAATACGGTTTTCATCGGCCATCTGGCGGTTGCGATCGCCCTCGACAATTTGCAGGTAGGCCAAGCGACTCCCAATACCCCCCAGCAAAAATACGGTCATGATCGAGAGCAATACCAAGACCCGCCCCTGTTTGCCAACCACACGATCGTAGGCTTGGTAGGTGAGGGGACGAGGGGGGCGCGTTTTTAGCATTGCCATAAGTTGCGAGGAGTTGATGAGTGATCTATGCTAATTGCCACTGTATTGCCACTCTATCAGATGCGCTAAGACCAGAGGTCAAGAATTCCGATACCCTAGAAGAAGTCTCTGTACTGCCGCTTCATGAAGCGATCGCGCTGCCGTCCCCAAGTCCAAGCCCCCAGTCAAAATCTCGACTCGTTCCTCGATGTCCTCACCAATACCGTGGGGGTGATGATCTTTGTCTGCCTCTTTGCCAGCTTGACAGCAGCGGTGTCTCCTGCTCTTGTGCGCACGCCCATTGCCCGCGAAACCCGCAAGCAGGTGTATTTCTTTGAGTGTCGTGAAAATCGTGCCCTGCCCCTTGAGGAGGATCAAGCCAGTGAGGCCATCGATCGCCACCTGCGGCGCATTACAGAAAATCCCTTTGCAGATCCCCGCCAAATTCAGCAACAACTAGAGTCCTTTCGCCACCGTACCCGCTACTACGATGTGCGCCTGAGTCTGGTGCACAGCCAAGGGCAACCAATTTTGCAAACCCTTTTTGAACCCCGCGATCGCAGCGGTGGCGAATCCTTTAGCACGCTGGAAAAACCCGCGTCCAACTTTCGGCGTACCATTGATCGCCTCTCCCCCAGCCGCTATTCCCTTGTCTTTTTTGTGCGTCCCGATAGCTTTGATTGTTTCCGGGCAGCCCGTGCAGTGGCTTGGCGCAGTGGCTTTGATGTCGGTTGGGAACCGATGGCGGAGGGTCGCGCCATTATCTTTGTCAGTGGCGGGGGTCGCCGTGTCACTGTGCAGTAGTCCCAAGGAGGCTAAATGCTTGCCAAACGAATTTTGCCCTGTCTGGATGTGAAGGCGGGTCGCGTCGTCAAGGGCGTGAACTTTGTCAACCTGCGCGATGCCGGCGATCCGGTCGAACTGGCGCAAGCCTACAATGCAGCGGGTGCGGATGAGCTGGTGTTTCTCGATATTACGGCCACCCATGAAGAGCGGAACATTATTATTGATGTCGTCTATCGCACCGCGGATCAGGTGTTCATTCCCCTGACGGTGGGGGGCGGGATTCAGTCCCTGACGATGATCAAAGATCTATTGCGCGCCGGGGCAGATAAAGTCAGCCTGAATTCGGCGGCAGTGCGGCAACCCGATCTCGTGAATCAGGCCAGCGATCGCTTTGGTGCCCAATGTATTGTTGTCGCCATTGATGCGCGGCGCGAACCCCATTGGGATCCTAAAAACCCCCGTTGGCAAGTCTATGTGCGCGGCGGACGGGAAGCTACGGGGCTAGATGCGATTGAATGGGCGGTGGAAATGGCTAAACGGGGTGCGGGCGAACTGCTGGTGACCAGTATGGATGCCGATGGGACACAGGCGGGCTACGACCTCGAATTGACGCGGGCGATCGCTGAGCGGGTGGAGATTCCTGTGATTGCCTCTGGGGGGGCGGGTACCTGTGAGCATATTCGCGCGGCTCTTGTGGAAGGGAAAGCAGAGGCGGCACTGTTGGCTTCGCTCCTACACTATGGCCAACTGACGATCGCCCAGATCAAGGACTATCTCCATCAGCACCAAGTGCCCGTGCGCCAAGAAGAACCCCTCCCTTGCCGATAAGCGAAGAGAGGGGCAGAGCATCAACCTAGAGGATCAAGCTAAAATGGCCAAGTCCAGTGGCTAAACTCCGGCTTGTCCACACCGTACTCGTAGGCGTAGTTGCGGGCTTCAATTTGCATGTTGCGGAATTTCTCCTTGGCATGGGCACCCGCCACTTGAAGACCGGGGAGGCGATCAATGGCATCAATGGCAAGACTAAAGCGATCAATCTCATTATTGATGGCCAACTCAAGGGGGGTGTTGATGTTGCCCTTTTCTTTGTAGCCGCGCACGTGCAAGTTACGGTGATTGTGACGGCGGTACGTGAGACGGTGGATCAACCACGGATAACCATGGAAGTTAAAGATAATCGGGCGATCGAGGGTAAAGAGACTATCAAAGTCGCGATCGCTCAGGCCGTGGGGGTGTTCGGTTTCCGGTTGCAGCTTAAAGAGATCCACCACATTGATATAGCGAATCTTCAGCTCTGGAAACTCCTGCCGCAGGAGGGCGATCGCCGCCAACGCCTCTTGGGTGGGAATGTCCCCGGCACTGGCCATCACCAGATCGGGTTCACAGCCTTGATCATTGCTGGCCCAATCCCAAATGCCTAGCCCCTTCGTGCAGTGGATAATCGCCTGATCCATCGTCAGGTACTGCAAGTGCAACTGCTTGTCGGAGACAATCACATTCACATAGTTTTTGCTCCGCAGGCAGTGATCCGCCACCGACAGCAGTGAGTTGACATCAGGCGGTAAGTAAATGCGCGTAACCTTTGCACTCTTGTTGCAGACAATATCCAAAAATCCCGGATCCTGGTGGGTGAAGCCATTGTGATCCTGCCGCCACACCGTGGACGTAATCAGCAAGTTCAACGAGGCCACATCCGCCCGCCACGAGAGTTCATTGCAGATGCTCAACCATTTGGCATGTTGGTTAAACATCGAGTCAATGACATGGACAAAGGACTCGTAGGTGGAGAAGAACCCATGGCGACCCGTCAGCAGATAGCCCTCCAGCATCCCCTCCATGGTGTGCTCGCTGAGCATTTCAATGACGCGACCATTAGGGGACAATTCACCGCCATCGGCGTCCTCCTCAAAGTATTCCGCAATCCAGAATTTCTTGCTGACCTCGTAAATGGCATTGAGCTTATTCGAGGTATTTTCATCGGGACCAAAGACACGGAAATTGGTCATGTTATTGCGCATCACATCCCGCAGGAAGACTCCAAGGGGACGGGTATTTTCCACCTCAATTTGGGCGGGTTTCTCAAACGTAATGCCGTACTGCCGAAAGTCGGGCATTTTCAAATCCTTGCGCAATAGCCCACCATTGGCGTGGGGATTCATGCCCATACGGTAGTTGCCGGTTGGCGCCAAGGCTTTGAGTTCAGGACGAAATGTGCCATTCTCATCAAAGAGTTCTTCGGGACGGTAGCTGCGCAGCCAATTTTCAAGGAGCTTAAGGTTTTCAGGGTTAGTGTGGACATCGGCCATGGGCACTTGGTGTGCTCGCCAGAAGCCTTCCACTTTGTGGCCATTCACTTCCGCGGGGCCTGTCCAACCTTTGGGGGTACGCAGCACAATCATCGGCCAACGGGGTAAGGTGGTAACGCCCTCTTGCCGAGCCGCCCGTTGAATCTCCTTAATTTTAGTCACGCAGTAATCGAGGGTGGCGGCCATTGCTTGGTGCATTGAGGGGCGATCGGAACCTTCCACAAAGCAGGGTTCATACCCTAAACCGCGGAAGTAGCTTTCCAAATCTTGATGGGGAATGCGTGCCAGAATCGTCGGGTTGTTAATCTTGTAGCCATTCAAGTTGAGAATCGGCAAGACTGCCCCATCGCGCGCCGGGTTGAGGAATTTATTGATGTGCCATGAGGTGGCCAAAGGCCCCGTTTCTGCTTCCCCATCGCCAACCACTGCCGCCACAATTAAATCAGGATTGTCAAAGGCAGCACCACAGGCATGGGAGAGGACATAGCCCAATTCTCCCCCTTCGTGTATCGAGCCGGGCGTTTCTGGGGTGCAGTGGCTGCCAATGCCACCGGGGAAGGAGAACTGCTTGAAGAATTTTTTGAGGCCGTGGGCATCCTCACTAATGTTGTGGTAAATCTCGGTGTAACTGCCTTCAAGGTAAACAGGTGCCAAAACCCCCGGTGCCCCATGACCGGGACCCGCTAGGAAAATCACCTCCTGTTGGTACTTTTTAATAATGCGATTGAGGTGAAGGTAGCAAAAGGACAGACCCGGACTCGATCCCCAGTGACCAAGGAGGCGTTTTTTGATGTGTTCAGGCTTGAGGGGTTCCTTGAGTAGGGGGTTATCGAGCAAATAGATCATGCCCACGGCCAGATAGTTACAGGCACGGAAGAAGGCATCCATGGCCTCAACTTCACTATCACTCAAGGGCTGTCCTTGAATCGTGGCGCGAGCAGAACCAAAAGCATGAATATCAGCGGTGAGTTCGGTGGGACGGGGAGGAGAGCTAACCATACAGTATCCTCGTCAAGTCAGCATGAGTATCAAGAAAATCAACCGAGATCATATAGATCAAAGTGCTAACGGCGTTGATCAAGAATCCACGAATTGCCTACTTACTAATCGAGACACATCCTAAACTATCGTCTTTAGCCTACAGCCCCATCCTAGGATGCTGAAACGGCTAGGCTCGCAAATGCGCTAGATTTTTTAACGTTGATTCAATTCAGTAAACTTCCCAATGCCTGAGCAATTTATGCGGCAACTTCTGGGGGCAGGGGGAGGCGAAAGAGCTGACAGGCGTTGAGGGTGGTTTGCTGTTCTAATTCCAAGAGGTCACATTGTCGCAGACGGGCGACGGCTTCAGCCACAAAGCGCACATAGCTGGGTTCATTGCGTTTTTCGCCGCGTTTGGGCACAGGGGCAAGGAAGGGGCAATCCGTTTCCACCAGTAGGCGATCGCTGGGAACCATTTGTGCCGAGGCATGGATTTGTTTGGCGTTCTTAAACGTGACGGTGCCGCTAAAGCTGATAAAAAGACCCAGATCGAGAAACCACTCCGTTTCTTCGGGGGTACCGCCCCAGCAGTGCATCACTCCTTGCACCGACCCGCGATCGCGCACAAACTGTTGAAGTAGATCCCGCGCGGCAGCGGCTGCCTCCCGACAGTGGATAATCACTGGCAGATTCAAGCTGTGGGCAACCTCCAACTGTGCCCAAAAGGCCGCTTCCTGTTCTTCGCGATTCGTGGCTTTGTAAAAATCTAAACCTGTTTCGCCAATGGCCACCACCTTGGGTTCACTGGCGGCAAGGCGGGCAATTTTTTCCTTGAGATCCGGCTGCCACTGCTCTGTATCTAGGGGATGGAGACCCACTGCCATAAAGAGTTCGGGAAAGTGCGCGGCAAGGCTCTGAATGGTGGGAAATTCACTGGGTTCAACGCAGGAGTGAACCAGCCGCACCACTCCCGCCGATCGCCAGCGTTCAGCCACTGAGTCCAGATCGGATGCGTACTCTGGAAAGTTGAGATGGACGTGGGTATCCACCAACATGGGGATTAGGCAGCCGGTTGCAGCGTTTTGTTGAGGATACGGGTCAGCCGCGCTTTACGACGGGCACCGGTGTTGCGATGGAGCACACCGCGCTTAACCGCTTTGTCAATTTTGCTAAAGGCCAAGTTGAGTCGCTGCTGGACTTCCGCCAGTTTTTCCGGAGTGGGATCGGCAGCATACTGACTAATAGCCGTCAAGTAGTTTTTAATCAGCGTCCGCACTGCCGAGCGATAGGCTTTGTTGCGAAGACGGTTGCGCTCAGCAATTTGGGCACGTTTAGCGGCAGATTTGATGTTAGCCACAGGTCACCTGATGATCAATCACACGTTAAGAACAAATAACCATTATAACCGTTGACTGAGCGATCGCAAGATCTTGGCTGCCAGCATTGCCGCCCCAAAGCCATTGTCAATATTGACGACACCAATGCCGGGGGCACAGGAGTTGAGCATTGTCAGTAGCGCTGCCAAACCGCCAAAATTCGCGCCATAGCCAATACTGGTGGGTACAGCAATCACGGGTACCGAGACTAGCCCCGCCACCACACTGGGCAGTGCCCCCTCCATGCCCGCAACCACAATGAGCAGGGCCATCTCCTCTAGGCGATCGCGCACACTCAACAGCCGATGAATTCCCGCCACCCCCACATCCCAAAATCGCTCAACCCCAAATCCTGACAGTTGCAACGTCACTGCTGCCTCTTCGGCCACGGGTAGATCCGCTGTGCCGGCACAGACCAAGCCCACCGGCAGGGGAAACTGCGGCGGCAAAATGGGGGCTGTACTGCAAATCCGTGCCTTTTCAAAATAGTGCAGTCCACCAACGCGCGATCGCACTGCCTCAAAGACTTCTGGGGAAATCCGTGTCGCCATCACACAGGGATAGTGGGGACGCATCCGCTCCAGAATCTCGACAATCTGCTGCGGGGTTTTGCCGGGTCCCCAAATCACCTCTGGAAAGCCGGTGCGCTGCTGCCGCTGGTGATCAATGCGTGCAAAATCGCCAATGGGTTCGTAGGACAGATGTTGCAGTTGGCGATAGGCGGTCTCTACGCTCAGTTGCCCTTGGGCGACTGCCGCCAAAATCTGCCGCAGTGAATCGGGCATTTAGCCTCCAATTCCCAAGCGACCCGCTAGCCCCGGCGCCATCGGGATCAAGGTAGCGGCCATCAGGAACAATAGCAGCAGACCAAGACCAGCACGGGTATCATCGGGTTCGGTGATCTCATCGAGACTGGGCTGATCCATATCCCGCTGCAACAGCAGAATCACCAACGCCCAATACAAGGCCAAGGGGTTGACGATCGCCACCAAGCCCAAGACCACAAGGGTAATAATCGTCAGTCGTTTGGCGGTTTTGGTACCGTAAATGGCTTGAATAATCCGCCCCCCATCCAGTTGTCCTGCGGGCATCAAGTTCAAGGCCGTCATGATCAAGCCCAGCCAGCCCAAAATCACAAAGGGATGCACCACCACCACTTCACTTTGCAACTGCTGCCCCAAAAAGAGCTTGGCGATCGTCCCCACCAAAATCGAGCCTTGGAAAAAGAGGGTCGGCACCTCTAACCCCTGACTCGTGGGCGAGAGAACAAGGCCAATGGCCAACAGCAGCAGCGAAACACTACCAGCCGCGATCGCCCCTGCTGCACCAATGTCAAAGAGTTGACTGCGATTGGCAAGGAAGGATTCAATGCGGGTCATGGCTCCAAAAGTCCCCAACTGCCACGCGGGTAAAAAGATGGGCGGCCCCAAGCGTGCCCGATAGCGTTTGGCCATTAGCCAGTGACCCCCTTCCCGTATAGCGGCAATGCCAAAGAGACCCAAGGCAAAGGGGAGCGATCGCTGGAAGAGGCCAGTGGTTGGATTTCCCAGTAAGCTAAACCCCTGCAGGATGGCACTGGTCTCGAGACAGGTTCCAAGGGTGGCCACCGCCAAGAAAACCGCTGCCAGCTTCTGAAGATTGCCCGAGCGAATTGGTTCGGTCGTCATTGGTAAAATCACGACCATCGGCTTGCCCTCCCCATTGGCCACCATAAAAAGGCGATAGCGATCGGGCAAGGCGGCCTGTAGGCGTTCAGTGAGTTGCTGATGCACCACTTTGGCCTCTCCCCGCAGATTCCCCGGGCAGATCACGCCCCCTTTGTAGGGAATGTAGTCGGTGGCGAAGTAGGTATCCACGCTAAAGATACTTTGAATGGCTTGTAGGTCTTCGGCGGGAAGGCTGGGTCGTGCAGTAGGCTGGGCTGGGGTCGTCTGCTCTGTGGTGGCTTGCTCTAGTTCCGAACGGCCAGAGGGAGCAGAGGGTAGGGGCAATTCGGCGGTGGCCGCCAGCGATCGCAACCAACGGCCAAGGGCAACATAGGCCACAATCGAGAACACCAGCCCAAAGAGCACGGCAGCAAAGTTAATCACAATCCCAAAGCTGAGGCTGCCAAAAACCACTAGCCAAGGGAGCATCAGGACAAGGGTTTGCAGCCAAGCCACAATCCCCAGCTTGCCGTAGGGCAGGTTGCGGTACAGTCCCCACGCCAGTAGGGCGATCGCCCCCGCCAATAGGCCTACCGTAATAATCATGCGTTACCTCCCGCGTTTGCAAACGTTAGCGCGTGGCCATAGTGGTCAGTTGGGTCAGAACTTGACTGGCACGCTCTGTAAATTGCTGCATACCATTGGCATCAAAGCCCCGCTGTGACAATAGAGCCAAATCGTAGATATACTGACACAGCTTTTCGACCAATGCACCCGTTTCTGAGGTGCCGCTGGTTTGAATAATCGTGCCTTGGTTGAGGCTGAGGAGATTTTGCACCAAGGGATGGGCGGTATTGACAACCAAGATATGCTCCTCTGGCAACTGCGCATTGGGTTGCTGCTGCATCATCGCCATCATCTCCTGCATCCGCCGACTGGTTTCGGGCAACAGGATCATTGCCGGGGGGGCATCGGCCTTGAGGGCCTCGGTGCGAATGGTCAGTTTCGGCTTTTTCAGCACAGATTCAAAGAGCGCCTTGATCTGCTCACTGCGGGTTTTGTTGGTAGCTGGGTCAATGATTTCGCTCTCTTTGCTCTTGTCAATCAGGGTTTCATCCAGTTCAGCGTCCACCCGCAGAAACTTGACATCGCGGTAATTTTGCTCCAGCCACGGCACAAAGTGGGTATCAATGAAACTGTCCATAAACAGAACTTCAATCCCTTGGCTTTTAAGCAGTTGCACGTAGGTGGCTTGGTTCACCTCATCGGTGCAGTAATAGACGCGCTTGCCTTGGCGCTCTTGGTTGCGCTCGAGGTACTCCTTGAGGGTGGTGTAGGTTTTGCCATCCACTTGGATGCCCCCCTCACTGGCCCAGACATCCTCGCTCTCTTTGGAGATGAGTTCGGCCGTGGTGCGGTAGATGAGAATATCTTCCACCTGCTTTTTGAACTTCTCATCGTTGATGGAACCGAATTTGACAAAGGTGCCCAAGTCTTGCCACGAGCGTACGTAGGCCGCCGGGTCTTCGCGGTATAGCTCCTTCAGGCGATCGCCCACCTTTTTGGCAATGTAGTCGGCAATTTTGCGCACCGTGCGATCGTTTTGCAGGAAACTGCGGGACACATTCAGGGGAATGTCGCTGCTGTCAATGACCCCCCGCAAAGGCAGCAAAAAGCGCGGGATCACCTCTTCGCAGTTATCGCTGACAAAGACTTGGTTGCAGTAGAGCTTAATTTGCCCTTTGGTGACATCAATATCGGGGCGCAGTTTGGGAAAGTAGAGAATGCCATTGACCACAAAGGGATAGTCGGTATTGAGGTGAACCCAAAGCAGCGGGTCTTCTTGAAAGGGATAGAGATAGCGGTAAAACTCGAGATAGTCTTCTTTGCTGAGGCTATTGGGAGAACTCTTCCAAGGGGCAATTTGTTTATTAATTTGCTCACCCTCTAGCTTAATTGGCACCGGCAAAAAGTCACAGTATTTGCGCACCAATTCACGAATGCGGCCGGGTTCTAGGTACTCCAACTCACCCTCTTGCAGGGTTAGGGTGACGGTTGTCCCAACACTGGTGCGCTGACCATCGGAGAGGGTAAATTCAGTGGAACCATCACAGGTCCAATGCACGGGGACGGCACCTTCGCGGTAGGAGAGGGTATCAATTTCCACCCGTTCTGAGACCATGAAGGCGGAGTAAAAGCCAAGGCCAAAGTGACCAATGATTGCGTCTTCCCCTTCCCCTTTGTACTTTTGAACGAATTCTTCGGCACTGGAAAAGGCCACTTGGGTAATGTATTTTTTGACTTCCTCGGCGGTCATGCCAATGCCGTTGTCGGCGATCGCCAGCTTTTTGTTTTCTTTGTCAATCGTGATCGTCACTTCCGGGTGATCCACATCGCCGCTATATTCCCCAGAACGTGCCACCATCCGCAGTTTTTGGATTGCATCTACCGCATTGGAGACCAGTTCCCGCAGGAAAATCTCATGATCGGAGTAGAGCCACTTTTTAATGATTGGAAAAATGTTCTCAGTATGGATTGAAATGGTTCCCTGTTCCAACATGATGCTTCCCGTGAGTGTATTCTTGGTCAGACAACCTCTAGTGTATCGGTAGGGGTTGCGCTTCCTGTTGGCGGAAAACCGATCTCTCCATCGCCTCCCAAAGAGTGACAATGACGGTATTGGCCATCAGAAATCCTTCTGGCTGGGTCAAGTGCAGGCGATCGCCCGTCAAAGAAAGCGTCTCTGGAGACATGTTTGCCGCTGCTGCTTGTAGGGCTTCAACCCACGACATCGGAAATTCATCCGCTAGAGCAGCTAAAGAGAGGCCATCCCTGAGGCGCAAGCCCAGCATGAGGGTTTCCAGCCAGCGATCCCACCGGGCATCTGGACTGACTTGATTGAGGCTCTCGGGTAAACTTTGCAGCCATTGATAGTATTCACGGCGGGTACGCGGACGGCTGAGGCGACGATGCCCGAGATAACTGGTGGCGCCCATGCCAAAGCCATAGTAGGGTTGATTGCGCCAATACACTTGATTGTGACGACAGGCAAACCCCGGTCGGGCATAATTGGAAATTTCATAGTGCTCATACCCTGCTGCTGTTAGCCTCTTGTGGGTAAGGCAGTAGGCGGCAGCGGCTTGCTCTTGAGTGGGTAGGGGGTCTGCTTCGGGTTGATAGCGTTTGCTAAAGACGGTTTTGGGTTCAATGATCAGGTCGTAGATGGATAGATGGGCAGGGTTGAGGGCGATCGCTTGCTCGAGGGAGAACTGCCAATCTGCTAAGGATTGTTGCGGCAAGCCTGAAATGAGATCCATGCTCCAGTTTGCTACCCCCGCCCTATGAAGCATCGCAACTGCCTGCTCAACATCGGCCACATCGTGACTACGGCCACATACCCGCAATAGCTCATCGTCAAAGGCCTGTACACCCAAGCTGACGCGATTCACCCCTACTTTGAGATAGCCCTGCAATTGTTTTAAGTCAAAGGTTCCCGGATCCATTTCCATAGAAATTTCTGCCCCTTGGGCAATGCCTATTTGGCGATCAAGGGCTTCCAGCAGTTGGCCAATGTATTGAGGCGGGACTAGAGACGGTGTTCCCCCCCCAAAAAAAATCGTTTGGAGTGGTGGCGGCTCAGCAGGGGTGTGGGCAATTTCTTGACAGAGTGCAGCCACATACTCTTGGATAAGTGACTCTGCCAGCGTCGGAGAATCTCCCACTACCGTAATCGGAAAGTCACAGTAGAAGCAGCGGCGCCGACAAAAGGGCAGATGAATGTATGCGGCTCTAGTCATTGTTTTCTTAACTGGTTTGTGATGAAATCTGGTCAGGCAGCCGACCTTTGGCAACCAATAACTCCCATGCCCGCAAAACAGCGACCAAATCAGAGGCAAGGCGGTATTCATTGGCTTCAGCAAAGCGCACCGTTGCGGTGGGGGTCGAGACGAGATGAATAGGCACCGGTCGCTCTAGGGGTGTGGGTACAAAATCAAAGCCATTGAAGCGCTCAAAGCGGCGATCGCTCAACAATTGATTAAATTGACTGACTTGAGCAGGTGTCACTGTGCGTAGGGTGCGGCTGAGGGTTTCCCCGCGAGCATTGGTGGTTTGCTGCACAATCCGACCATCGTTATAGAGCAGTGTCGTTGTCGTTACGGGTGGACGGCTCCCAGAGGCATCACTTTGCCGAATCACGCGAAAACTCACGTCCTCAGGAAGGGGGGGTGGTAACTCCTCTAGACTCAGGCGTTGGGGGCGCTGAATCAGGGTACCCATCATCCGACTGCCAGCGGCATCCCAAAGAATCAGGGAACCACTTTGATTGGTGCGATAGACCCACTGTTGGGGATAGGGAGCATTGGGATTCGTCAGGGTAATTTCCCAACCGGGGGTTAAACGCTCAGCACAATCAACCCGCAACCCCCCCAAGCCCAAACAGCCATCAGACCAAACTTTGGGCTGAACTTGGACCACGCTAATTTGCTCTGGTTCCTCACCAAACTGCTCGGCAGCGATCGCGATCGCCCGCGTAATGATCTCTGGAGCTGGTGTTGCTGCTTGCACCACAAGAGGCACTGCCACTGCCAAGAGGGATGTCCAACCATTCATTAACAAAGTCTCTACCCTTTGACCATCATCATAAAAAAAGACCGCCCCCGATGAAGAGGCGGTTCCTTTAACTAAACGCTAGTTAGCGTTGCTCTAGGAATTAGCCGTTGATGCTAGGAGCAATCATGGCCACAGGAGCAGACTCAGCGCTGGCCAAGTCGAGGGGGAAGTTGTGAGCATTGCGCTCGTGCATCACTTCCATACCCAAGTTGGCACGGTTGATGATGTCAGCCCAAGTGTTGATCACGTTGCCTTGAGCATCCACAACGGAGTGGTTGAAGTTGAAACCGTTGAGGTTGAAGGCCATCGTGCTGATACCCAGAGCGGTGAACCAGATACCGATCACCGGCCAAGCGGCGAGGAAGAAGTGCAGCGCACGGCTGTTGTTGAAGCTGGCGTATTGGAAGATCAAGCGACCAAAGTAACCGTGGGCAGCCACAATGTTGTAGGTTTCTTCCTCTTGACCGAATTTGTAACCGTAGTTTTGAGACTCGGTTTCGGTGGTTTCACGGATCAAGCTGGAGGTCACCAGAGAACCGTGCATGGCGGAGAACAGAGCACCACCAAAGACACCAGCCACACCCAGTTGGTGGAAGGGGTGCATCAGGATGTTGTGCTCCGCTTGGAACACCAGCATGAAGTTAAAGGTACCAGAAATACCGAGGGGCATACCATCGGAGAAGCTGCCTTGACCAATGGGGTAGATCAAGAACACAGCGGTAGCGGCAGCCACAGGAGCGGAGTAGGCCACGCAGATCCAAGGACGCATACCGAGGCGGTAGCTGAGTTCCCACTCACGACCCATGTAGCAGAAGACACCGATCAAGAAGTGGAAGATGATCAGTTGGTAAGGGCCACCGTTGTAGAGCCACTCATCAAGGGAAGCAGCTTCCCAAATGGGGTAGAAGTGCAAGCCAATGGCGTTGCTGGAGGGGACAACCGCACCAGTGATGATGTTGTTGCCATAGATCAAGGAGCCAGCGACAGGCTCACGGATGCCATCGATGTCCACAGGGGGAGCAGCGATGAAAGCAATCACGAAGCAGATGGTAGCAGCGAGCAGAGTGGGGATCATCAACACACCGAACCAGCCCACATAGAGGCGGTTGTTGGTGCTGGTAACCCAGCTACAAAATTGCTCCCACAGGTTCAGTTGCTCGCGACGTTGTAAAACAGTCGTCATAGTGATAAGTCCTGTTGAACAAGATGAATGAATGTTACAAACCGTTTACACTCCCAAATCGAGTCCCTGAGAGACCTTAGGAGCACCCGCTGGTGTTGTGCAACGGAATGTAACCTTATATTAACCAATCTCTCAGGAAAATGTAAAGGGTTGTGTCTAAATTTTATATTCTGTTAATAATTTCTCAGGGATCAGGGGTGTCCTCGCGCGATCGCCAGTGAAAAGTTAGCGGCGCCGCCACCAGACAAAAACGGCTGAGCCAAACCCGACAAGGGGCAACAGAAAGACACTGATAATCTCTAGCCAACGACTGGTGGTGACATTGAGTTGCAGGCGGCGATTGGTGGTTTCGCGCGGACGAATCGAGAGTGCCTTTTGGTCGCGATCGCCCAACCAGAGCACGGAATTGACAAAGAGATCACTATTAATCCCTTGGTAGGCAATCACACCATCGGTGGCGAATTCCGAATCCCCAAAGACCACCAAGCGGGCTTCCTTCGGTGGGTTATCACTCAACTGACGGGTAATCGCTACACCAATCGGCAGCGGCCCTTTGGTATCTACACCTTCAGTGAATTCAAGGTTGCCCGACTGCCAGTCGGTTTCCGCCCAAGTTTGCGGGCCCGAGAGGGCAATTTCCACAATGTCATCATCCTTCACAGGATCAATGCGAATGGCTTGCGCGCGGGGAAAGACACTCGGACCTTGGGCAAAGCGTTGAGTAATCGGGTGATTGCCATAGGTGGTGACAATAATCGTATCGGGACCGAGTCCCACCTGTTGACCCACACCAGAGCCGTCAATCACCCAGCGATTATCGAGGGTGAGTCCCCAGTTTTTCAGTAAATCATCCAGACCGGCGTTGACATCGACATCGAGCATTAGCAAAAGGCTACCACCCCGATTCAGGTACGCCTTGAGCAGATCCTGCTCCAGACGCAAAAAGGGTTGCCGCGGTCCAGCGACCACAATGACATTCGCATCCTCAGGAATTTTGCCCTTCTCCAGCAAATTCAGGGGCAGGAGTTCCACATCTCGCTGTTCGAGGAGTTTAGCCACTTCACTGAGACTGGCGGAGCCACCTGTGAGGGGAAGTTCATTGTGCCCCGTAGTGAAATAGGCACGGATCGTGCGATCGCTCGTCACCCGAATCAGGGCAGGGGTGAGGTTACTTTCGGAAAGGTCTTCATCAATGCGCTGCGTTTTCTCGCCCGCCACAACAATCACTTGCCCCACTTGAGTCACGTTGTACTTTTTAGCAAGGGCGGGTTGCTCTTGGGGGTCAATGAACTCAAATGAAAACTGGTTGTTGGCCTGACGGCGGTACTGTTCCAGCAACAGGCGATCGCGACTGGCAGCATTGGCATCAAACACCAATACCCGCACCGGCTGATCCAAAGTTTGCAGAACATCACGGGTTTCTGCCGCTAGGGTAAAGGCACGGTTTTCGGTGAGATCGATTTCAACACTGTAGCGATCGGCCAAAAAATTGACGATGCCCAATAGAGCAATCACCGCAATCACAGTCAGGAGGGCATTCGTACTGGTTTGGGTAGAACGCCGCCCCCAAAACCCTGTGGAGACGCGACTTTGCTGGATCAGCCACAGCAGTAGGGCAATCCCCCCCAAAGCTAAAAGGCTCAAGGGTAACCAATTCCAGCGATTGGTGACGATGCCAGCACTCAAGCCAGCAATGATCAAAAGTGGCGCCGCCCACAGCAATACCGTGGTCAATCGTTCGGGTGAGCCTAGGGCAAAGCGTTTCATGACCGGTACCCCCTAATTGCGCTGGTAACGAAAGGCATCAATGGACTGTGCCGTGAGGAAAATGCCGAGGAAAATATAACTACCAAAGACAACAAGACTACTGCTGCGGAAAATTCCCCGTGTCAGGTTGGTAAAGTGCTCTAGGGGTGAGACGTAGGTGAGGATATCACTGAGATTCCCGCCAGTATTTTTAGCCAAGACATCCAGCACCCAAAGAATCAGCAACACCGCAAATCCCAAAATGGCCGCCAAGATCGTGCTATCCGTCAACGATGAGAGAAACATCCCCAAGGAGAGAATGGCTGCTGCTAAAAGAATCAATCCGCCATTGCCCGCCAGAATTAGCCAAGGGGAGAGGGGGGGCGTACTCTGCTGGAGCGCCACAAACTGATAGACAATCACGGGCAGCAACAGCGTGGTATAAAACGTGAGCACTGCCAAGAGTTTACCCGTTGCCACACACCAGTTCGTAATCGGTGAGGTGGCTAAAAGTTCGAGGGTGCCGCGTTTGCGTTCTTCGGTGTACAGTCCCATCGAGAGCATGGGCAAAATGACTTGGGAAATGGAGCCGAGGAGTCCAAGGAAACTTTCGAGGATGAGCTTGGGAACGTCAATGGCTTGGCTCGGCGCCCCAAACTGTTGTTGCAGCAAATCCTGCTGAGCCACTTGGCTAATAATTGTCGTCATCACAACGAGGAAAAACAGGCCGCTGAGCAGCCAGAACACCCCGGCAATCACATAGTAGAAGGGGGCACTAAAGTAACTCTGGAGTTCGCGGCGATAGATGGCAAGAATGTTAGCAAGGAGGACACGCAGCCCGTGGAGGGAAACGCTAAGCACGGGCTTCTTCGGTGGTATCGCTGGGTTCTGCGGTGGGTTCATCGGTCGTTAGCTTCAAGAACACCTCCTCTAGGTTGGCACGGGAGCGGCGCATTTCAAAGAGTTGCACCCCATTTTGGACAAGGAGACTGGCGAGATCGGCACCGATTTCTGAAGGACTACTGACCTGAAGTTGCTGTCGCCCTTGGGGAGTGCTATTGCCCCATGTGATCTGTTGCAGAGCAGGCAACTGTTGGAGGAGGGATTCAATAGCGGCGCGATCGCCCACGAGTTCGAGGTCATAGGTGTAGCTACTGCTGAGGCGTTGCAGCAGTTCATCCAGTTGGCCAATGCCCGCCACTTCGCCTTTATTGATAATCACGGCGCGATCGCAGGTCATGCTCACTTCCGCCAAAATATGGGTAGAAAGGATCACTGTATGCTGTCCCGCCAAGTTTTTAATCAGGTTGCGCACCTCAATAATTTGCCGCGGATCGAGACCCACCGTGGGTTCATCCAGAATGATGGCTGGCGGATCATGAACGATCGCTTGGGCAATGCCGACCCGCTGCCGATAACCCTTCGAGAGTTTGCGAATAATGGTGCGTTGCCGATCCCAGAGGCCGCAGCTTTTGAGGGCATATTCCACCCGCTGGGGGCGATCGCCCGCACTGACGCCCTTGATGCGAGCCACAAAGTGCAAATAGCCCGCCACCGTCATTTCCGTATAGAGGGGGGGATTTTCTGGCAGATAGCCAATGCGCTGCCGCACCGCCATCGGATTCGTGTGGACTTCATAGCCTGCAATAGATGCTGTGCCACTCGTTGCCGGTAGATACCCCGCCAAAATCCGCATTGTGGTGGTTTTGCCTGCGCCATTGGGGCCAAGGAGACCGAGAATCTCACCACTGGCCGCTGAAAAGCTGACATCCCGCAGCGCGACGGTTGTACCGTAAACCTTGGTCAGGTGTTCGACCTGAATCATGGCGTTTCCTCAACTCGTTCTACGGGAAACATTGACACACAATATAGCCGTTTTCCTCATCAAATACTGAGGACTTGGATAGTGGTATTTTGGGGCAGATTGGCTGCCGATAGACTGAGGGAGGCACCCCCACTGCGGCGAACCGGGGTTCCCTCCATAACTTTCAAAAAGTCCTCTAGCCCCGTCAGATCACAATTATTGGGGTCAGCCGCTGCCGTGCGATAGTGGGAAGGAATGACCAAACGGGGTTGCAAAACTTCAATGGCTGCCTTGGCCTCCTCAGCCCTATAGGCTTTGTCACTTCCTCCCACTGGCACAATCATCACATCAGGCCGTCCCATGAGAATGCGTTGTTCAATCGTGATCGGCATGGCAATGCCGCCCATATGCAAAAGATTGATGCCCCCCTGCTGCCAGCGCCAAACCACGTTGACGCCAAAGCGCAAGCCACCGACGCGATCATGACTGGTGCGGATGCCCTGAATACTCAAACCATTGACTTTATAGGAACCGGGTTGAAAAAGCAGTTTAGGCCGACCGGGTAAGCCTTCGATGTAACCCTCGTCCAGGAGGCGACTGCTAATCATGACAATATCCGCAGTGACACGGGGAGGCCGCAATCCTTTGGTGCAACCAATGGGACGGAAGGGATTCACCAGTACCCGCTGACCACTGCCGGTGAAGAGAAAGCAGGTGTGGCCAAACCATTGCAGAGAGAGACCCCCCCCTTGGGCATGGGCTGCCCAGTGTCCACTCAGGCTGGCGATCGCCCCAATTTGTGCCCAACGCAAGAACTGCCGCCGTTCCATTTTCTCTCCCCACACTCCTATTTCCAGCTCAGTGTACCGAAAAGTGGCTGGCTCACAATGATGGACTGGACAGCCGTCGCAAAAAGTTCCGTAGCAGGTCTTTGCCGCAGGTGGTGAGAATGCTCTCCGGATGGAATTGCACCCCTTCCAGCGTCGGATAGTGGCGGTGGCGCACCCCCATAATCAGGCCATCCTCTGTCCAAGCCGTAATTTCCAATAGATCAGGGCAACTGTCACGATCAATAACAAGGCTGTGGTAGCGGGTTGCGGTAAAGGGTTGGGGCAAATTTTGGAACACCCCCACACCACTGTGGTAAATTTCTGACGTTTTGCCGTGCATGAGGGTTGGTGCGAGCGTCACCGTGCCGCCAAAAACTTCACCAATCGCTTGATGTCCCAAGCAAACCCCCAAGATGGGTAGTGTGCCAGCATAGGTGCGGATCAGGGCTTTAGAAATTCCAGCGTCCGCAGGGCGACCCGGACCAGGAGAAATCACAATACCCGCAGGGGCGAGGGCAGCGATCTCATCGAGGGTGATCTTGTCGTTGCGAAAGACCCGCAGATCCGCAGCAATTGGGAACTCCTGCGCTAGCTCTCCTAGGTACTGCACAAGGTTGTAGGTGAAGCTGTCGTAGTTATCAATAACGATAAGCAAGGGGGCAACGTCCTCTATCGTTTTTATTCTTTATGATCCTACTACCCAGAGGTTTTCTGAATGGTACGGCTCTCCTGTCGCGGACACGCTTTTGAACCTGTGGCAGCGGTGATCTTTGATAAAGATGGCACATTAGCAGATGTTGCTGAGTACTTGAAAGAGCTGGCGATCGCCCGCGCTGCGGCAGTTGCTGATCATTTCCCCAATCTCAAGCAATTGTTGCTCCAAGCCTTTGGTGTGAGGGGGGAGCACTTGGATGCCGGGGGATTGCAAGCTGTAGGAACACGGCAGGAGAATCTGATTGCCGCAGCAGCCCTTGTTGCCAGCCAAGGGGTTTCATGGATTGCCGCCCTAGAGCTGGTGAGCACCGCCTTTGAAGCAGCAGAGCTAAAATTTACAACCAAAGCAGCGTTAACCCCTCCCCTGCCGAGGGTGATTGAATTGGTACAACAGTTGCATGGAATGAACTGTGCCTTGGCGATTATTTCTGGCGATCGCAGGTCGGAAATCGAGGCTTTTTTAGACACCTATCACCTGAAGCCCTTTTTCCAATGCTGGCAGGGGGGAGATGAGCCACCCACGAAGCCCGATCCGCAGGTACTCCTGAGGGTGTGCGATCGCCTTGGGGTGCGACCCGATCAAACCGTGGTTATTGGCGATGCCGATAGTGATGGCCTCATGGCACAGCGGGGGGGTGCAGCGGGCAGCATTGGTGTTACGTGGGGTTGGCATCGGCCACCAGTGCTCAATTACTGTGATTGCATCCTTGCCTCACCCTTGGAGATGCAGATTAGTGCTGACTGAGAACTAATTAGACTCAGTGGTGATTGAGGGTTACTCGCAATGAGTCAAGCATAATTAAGGCGGTAGTGCAGATAAACCTCATTGCCCACAGGCAAGACATTCAGGAGCGTCAACCTCCCTGAGAAGGCAATCTCCTCTGGATAGAGGCTAGGCGCTACCGACCCTAGGAGGAGGGGGCAGAGGGTCAACCACAATTCGTCAATGGCAGCCATCTGCAACAGGGAGGCGAAAAGCTGTCCTCCTCCCAACACGGCCAAGGTTTGTACACCAGCCCCTTGAATGTGCCTAAACGCCTGTGGCCAGTCAATCTCCGCCACTCCAGCAGACCAACAGTGATCAAAGGCAGTGGATCCTTGCCAGCGGCTGGCGCCTTTCTCGGTGGTCAGTAAGGCACGGCGAATCGGCTGGCGAAAGAAGGGAAGATTGAAGTCTAATTCACCACGGGCAGAGCAGACAATTTGCAGCGGTTGGGGCGATCGCCCTTGGTGCTCACGCTCAGCAATCAGATGGGGAGACTGAAGGCGCATCGCTGTCCCCCCCAAACGCAATGTTGTCGCCCCAAAGAGTACCGCATCCACCTGTGCCACCTGCTGCTCAAGGTGCTGAAAGTCATAGGCCGAGGCAATGCGCTGACCCAAAGCATCGGCACGAGCAAGGCGGCCATCTAAACTACTGGCCAAAACTGCAATGGTGTAGGGGCGATAACTATTGGGTTGACTCAATGGAGCATCACTTTTTCCGTTGCTGCAGCGGACTCATCATACCACTGTAGCCAAGGCTGGGGGTTGCCATCATGGACAAAAACATGATCTGCCCTTTCTTGCACTTGCAGCTTACAACAGGGAATCGTATCGGCAAGAAGGGCACTAGCCATGGTGCCGCTGTGAACCTCCAATTGTCCCGCTGGCGGTGATTCAAAGAAAAGCCGTTGTCCTGGAAAAACGACTCGCTCAAAATACCAATTGGGAATATTGGTAATGCGCACCACCTGAATTTTGCTGGTGGCGTTGACATAACAGCAGAGGATGCGATCGCAACTATCGCTAGGGACGGGATCAAAGATTTGCGGCATAGGAAGTAATGGTTTCTTATAGGGACGTGTCTTTACCCTTGTTAGCCTAACATTGCCAATTCGATCCAGTTGTAAACTCAACTACAGGATGGACAGTTCATCCTTTCCTTGAGTTCCCGTGATCCCCTGTTGGAAAGGCGCAAATGTGTTACAACCTAAACAGCGATAGAGATTTATTAAGAATTTAGCGTTTCCATAGATCTTGGACTAGCCTATGTCCCCGCGTGTCCTTTACGTCCGTCTCCCCTGCAATCCGATTTTTCCCATTGGCGTGGTTTATCTGGCTGACTACATCCACAAGCAACTGCCAAGCATCGAGCAGCGGATTTTTGATCTGGGGACGGTACCGCCCTTGGATTTTCGTCGTGCCCTTGCCCAAGTGATTGATGACTTTGAACCCACGCATCTGGTTTTTTCTTGGCGGGATATTCAAATCTATGCCCCTGTGGGGGGACGGGGCGGCAATCCACTGCAACATGCCTTTGAGGTCTATTACGCCCGCAATCCCTTGGTGAAGCTGCGGGGGGCGATCGGGGGTCTGCGGGTGATGAGTGCCTACTATGGTGAACTCTGGCGAAACCTCAATTTAATCCGTTTGGGACTCCACCATGCCAAGCGTCACCATCCGCAAGTCACGACCATCGTCGGTGGCGGTGCGGTCAGTGTCTTTTATGAACAATTGGGTTCTCAACTGCCCAAAGGCACCATTGTTTCCGTTGGTGAAGGGGAAACGCTGCTGCACAAAGTCCTAACGAACCAGCCAATTGCCGGGGAGCGTTGCTACATTGCGGGTGTGGAAAAGCCCCGCGATCGCCTGATCCACGAATGGCCAACCCCCATCGAAAAAACCGCCTGCAACTACGACTATATCGAGACGATTTGGCCAGAATTTGAATACTACCTTCAGGGGGGTGACTTTTATATTGGCGTGCAAACCAAGCGCGGCTGTCCCCACAACTGCTGCTACTGCGTCTATACCGTGGTTGAAGGCAAACAGGTGCGCATCAACCCTGCTGAAGAAGTCGTCGCCGAAATGCGCCAGCTCTACAATCGCGGTGTGCGCAACTTTTGGTTTACCGATGCCCAGTTTATCCCCGCTCGCAAATTTATCCCCGACGCGATCGCCCTGCTGCAGGAAATCCTGAAAGCAGGCATGAATGATATTCACTGGGCAGCCTACATTCGTGCTGACAACCTCACCCCCGAACTGTGTGACCTGATGGTGCAAACGGGGATGAATTACTTTGAAATCGGCATTACCAGTGGCTCCCAAGAATTGGTGCGAAAAATGCGCATGGGCTATAACCTGCGCACCGTGCTGCAAAACTGCCGCGATTTGAAAGCCGCCGGCTTCAACGCCCTCGTCTCTGTGAACTACTCCTTCAATGTCATTGATGAGCGACCCGAAACCATCGCCCAGACCATTGCCTACCACCGTGAACTAGAAGGCATCTTTGGCGCTGACAAGGTGGAGCCAGCCATTTTCTTTATTGGTCTGCAACCCCACACCCATCTTGAGGCATATGCCCTTGAACACGGCATTTTGCGCCCCGGCTACAACCCTATGAGCCTGATGCCTTGGACGGCCAAGAAACTCCTCTGGAACCCAGAACCCATGGGATCCGTCTTTGGCGAAGTGTGCCTAGCGGCTTGGCGACTCAATCCCAATGACTTTGGCCGCACGGTCATGGATCTACTGGAGGAGCGATTTGGCCGTGCCCCTCTCGAGGCGGCATTGTCAGCACCCCTTGCGGAGACTCGTCTTGTGCATCGTTAAAAAAAACGCAATAAAATGACCATTCCCCCTTAGAATGTTTCCTAGATCATTTCTGGCAATGAGTTAGTAAACAGAGGAAGGGATCAGGTGGTTAGAGTCGCTATCAATGGTTTTGGGCGCATCGGTCGGAACTTCATGCGTTGCTGGTTACAGCGGAAAGCCAATAGCAAGCTAGAGATTGTAGGCATCAACGATACCTCCGATCCCCGCACCAATGCCCATTTGCTGAAGTATGACTCGATGCTAGGCATTTTCCAAGATGCCGAAATCAGTGCTGACGACGACTGCATCTATGCTGGTGGCCATGCGGTCAAATGTGTCTCTGATCGCAACCCCGAAAATCTGCCTTGGAGTTCGTGGGGAATTGATCTCGTTATTGAAGCCACCGGGGTTTTTACCAGCCGTGAAGGTGCCAGCAAGCACCTGAGTGCCGGTGCGAAAAAAGTCTTGATTACAGCACCCGGTAAAGGCAATATTCCGACATACGTGGTGGGAGTGAATCACCACACCTACAATCCCAGTGAAGATATCGTCAGCAATGCCAGTTGCACCACCAACTGCTTAGCCCCCATTGTCAAAGTGCTCCATGAAACCTTTGGCATTCAGCAGGGGATGATGACGACGACCCACAGCTACACGGGGGATCAACGCTTACTCGATGCCAGTCACCGCGATCTGCGGCGGGCACGGGCAGCAGCGATGAACATTGTGCCCACCTCTACGGGGGCTGCTAAGGCAGTCGGATTGGTGATTCCCGAGTTGCAAGGTAAGCTGAACGGGATTGCCCTGCGGGTACCCACCCCCAATGTCTCTGTGGTTGATTTTGTTGCTCAAGTGGAAAAACCCACCATTGCTGAGCAGGTGAACCAAGTGATCAAGGAAGCCTCGGAAACCACAATGAAGGGGATTATCCACTACAGTGAATTGGAGCTGGTGTCTTCGGACTATCGGGGTCACAACGCCTCCTCGATTTTGGATGCGTCCCTCACGATGGTGATGGGGGGCAATCTAGTGAAAGTGGTGGCTTGGTACGATAACGAGTGGGGCTATAGCCAGCGGGTTCTGGACTTGGCAGAGCACATGGCCGCTCACTGGGCTTAGTCGTTTCATTTTAAGGATTGGTTCGCAACTCACGATGCAAGATAAATCGATGTTAATGATTCCGGGGCCTACGCCGGTACCGGAGTCGGTTCTTCTGTCCCTCAGCAAACATCCCATTGGCCATCGCAGCGGTGACTTTAGCGAGATCATGGCGGCGGTGACGTCAGGGTTGAAATGGCTGCATCAAACCACGAATGATGTGCTGATTTTGGCGGCCAGTGGCACAGGGGCAATGGAGGCCGGGATCATTAACTTTCTCAGCGCGGGCGATCGCGTGCTCGTAGGCTGTAATGGTAAGTTTGGCGATCGCTGGGCAGAGGTGTGCGATGCCTATGGCCTGAAAACGGAGCGCATTACGGCACCTTGGGGACAACCCCTCAACCCCGATGACTTCAAAACCGCCCTCGAGGCAGACACGGCCAAAACCATCAAAGCGGTGATCATTACCCACAGTGAGACCTCAACGGGCGTGATCAACGACTTAGAGGCAATCAACCGCCACGTCAAAGCCCACGGCCAAGCCCTGATCATTGTGGATGCCGTGACCAGTCTGGGCGCTGTGAGTGTGCCCATTGACGAGTGGGGGTTAGATGTTGTCGGTTCTGGTTCCCAGAAGGGGTATATGATCCCGCCGGGCTTGGCGTTTGTCAGCGTCAGTGCCAAGGCTTGGGAAGCCTACAAGACAGCCACGTTGCCGAAGTTCTATCTTGACTTGGGGAAATACCGCAAGGACGCTGCCAAGAACACAACCCCCTTTACGCCACCGGTGAATCTCTTCTTTGCCCTGAAGACCGCACTGGAGATGATGCAAGCGGAGGGCTTAGAGAATATCTTTGCCCGCCACCAGCGCTTGATGCAGGCCACCCGCGCCGCCATGAAGGCACTCAACTTGCCCCTTTATGCGGCGGATCACTGTGCCAGTCCCGCGATTACGGCGGTGGCACCCCAAGGAGTGGAGGCCGAAAAGATTCGCAGCCTAATGAAAAAACGCTTTGACATTGCCCTAGCGGGTGGTCAAGATCACCTCAAGGGGCAAATTTTCCGAGTGGGTCACTTGGGTTTTGTCAGCGATCGCGATATTTTGGCAGCCATCAGTGCGCTTGAAGCTGTGCTTGGCGAATTGGGGTATAGCAACTTTAGCCCCGGCGCTGGGGTAGCGGCTGCCAGTCGTGTATTGACCACGGCCTAAGTGATGGAGCCTTGGTTGCAGCCACCAGCAGTCCAGCAGGCACGACGTATTTGCGCCAGTTTTCAGCACTGGACGGGGCGATCGCTCCTAGCTGCTCCGGCTGGGGATGACTTGAGCCTAGCACAGCAGTTGTTTCACTGGTCACAGCCCGTTCTCTCCCATGGGTGTGAGGCCGATCCCATCCTCAACTATGGCAACCAAGCCGCTCTCACCCTGTGGGAACTCTCTTGGCCGGAATTGGTGCAGCTTCCTTCGCGGCTGACGGCAGAACCCATGGCTCAAACTGAACGAGCAACCCTCCTTGCCCAAGCAGCCCGCCAAGGCTATGCCAACAACTACAGTGGTGTTCGTATTTCTCGTTCTGGGCGGCGGTTTCGCATTGAAAATGCTTGGATTTGGACTGTTTTGGATGAAGCGGGCAATCCAGTTGGCCAAGCAGCAACGTTTAATCAATGGCAGTTCCTGTAGCATTGATCTAACCTCTTGCGTATAAGTGACTGTACAAGGTTGTCCATGAAAGAACTCCTTGCCCATTGGTTGCATCAGGTTCAAGCCTTCCGCTATCACCGCCGTACGCCAGAAAGCCTCAATCAATTGATTCGGATACTGTATGCTGAATCCCATTTGAATGTTCCCTATGTGGTCTTGATTGTTACTTCCTGCGCGATCGCCACATTTGGTTTGCTCGCCAACAGTGCCGCTGTGATTATTGGGGCGATGGTGATTGCACCGCTGATGCTGCCGATTCGCGGATTGGCCTTAGCCGCTCTCATTGGCGACTTCAAGATGTTTCGTGAGGCAGCGATTGCCTTGATTGTCGGCACCCTCATGGCCATTGGCATGTCTTGGACAATTGGTGTCATGGTGGGTCTTGAGGTCTATGGCAGTGAGATCATGGCTCGCTCCCAACCCAATCTGCTGGACTTGGGTATTGCGGTGGCTGCAGGTGCCGTGAGTGCCTATGCGGTGGCGGAACCCCGTGTTTCAAACACCTTGGCGGGGACAGCGATCGCCGTTGCGCTCATGCCGCCCGTTTGCACCGTTGGCCTTGGGATAGCGCAGTTGAATACGAGTCTGAGTGTGGGGGCAACGCTGCTATATTTCACAAACCTGCTAGGAATTACGCTGGCCTGCATGGTAGTTTTTGTCATTGTTGGCTATATCCCTTTGCATCAAGGGCGCCGTCCCCTCACCATTGCCGCTGCCCTCACCGCTCTGTTGGTGATTCCCCTCGCCATTAGCTTCAGTCGGCTCATTGAACAAGCACGGTTGCAACAGCAAGTACGAGAGGCACTGACTCGAGGAACGCTGACATTTCAACGCCTCGATCTGTTAGGTATGGAAACGAATTGGGTCAGTAACCCACCCGTGATTCGGGTGAATGTGCGTGCCCGCGAGCCGGTCACCCCAAAACAGGTGGCACTCATGGAAGAGTTTATCCAACAGCGGATGAATCGCCCTTTTCGTTTAGTCCTACAGGTGTCTAGCATTGAAGAGATCACCTCAGAGGAGCCGTTGCCCTAGTTTTTTGAGCGTTAAGCCAAAATGTTAGACTATTGAGACTGCAGCTGATCTTTGGTTGCATCTGTCCTTTGTCAACGCTTCCCATTGACGCATGAGTGACTTTCTCCCCTACGCCTATCTCAACGGTCAGTTTGTGCCCTTTGCAGAGGCCAAAATTTCCGTGGCCACCCATGCCCTTCACTACGGAACAGCGGCACTAGGAGGCTTGCGCGGTCTCCCTAATCCGGCCAACGCTAGGGAAATTCTCCTCTTTCGTCTGGAGGATCACTGTCGTCGCCTGAGTCGCAGTGCCCACTATCTCGGCTATGAATTGCCCACCAGCGAGATTAAGTCGAAAATTGTTGCATGGGTGCAAAAAAACCAACCTAGCGTGCCCTTCTATATTCGCCCTTTGGTCTATACCTCTGGGCTGGGCATTGCACCACGGCTCCATGACATTGAGAAGGATTTTCTTATTTACGGCATGCCCCTTGGCGATTACCTGTCAGCTGCAGGCGTTACCTGTCGCATTAGTTCATGGCAGCGGCAGTGCGATCGCTCGTTTCCCCTACGGGGCAAGTTGACCACTTCCTATATTGTCTCGGCACTGGCAAAAACAGAGGCTGTTTCCTCCGGCTTTGATGAGGCGATTCTCCTCAATGACCAAGGGAAAGTCTGCGAAGCGTCGGGAATGAATCTCTTCTTGGTGCGGGATGGGCAATTGATTACGCCGAGCGTGGATCAAGACATTCTTGAGGGCATTACCCGCCGCAGTGTCATTGAGCTAGCACAGGCGGCTGGTGTCAAGGTGATTGAGCGGCCTGTGGATCGTACGGAACTTTTGATTGCCGATGAGGTCTTTTTAACGGGTACGGCTGCGCGAATTGTGCCCGTCAGTCGCATTGAGACCTACACGCTGCCCAGCGATCGCCCCCTGACACGCCAACTGCAAAAACAACTACAGGCGATCGTTGAAGGACGGGAGCCACAGTATCGCCACTGGGTTGATGTTATTCCCCTCTAGCGGCTGTGATCCGTTCAGGTGAGGTACTTACATAGACTTAATTCGGTTCCTTTGGGGTTCCAATAGACCTCATCAAAGATGGCATAGATCAAAAACAATCCCCGACCACATTCACAGTCGGCGGCTGGCAACAACTCATCAGCGGTCTCAGAAACATTACTCGGCGGTGAGAAACCGTCCCCCTGATCCGTAATCACCCACCAGCATTGATCAGGGAAGAAGGTATAACGCACAAAAACCAGCTTTTCGGGATTGAGTTGATTGCCGTGGCGAGCCGCATTGACGAGGGCTTCTTGGAGGCCTAGCCTAATTTCATCTTTGTACTGGGGGGGAAGATCACTGAGTAGAATGTCTAGGATGGGTTGGAGAAAAAGCGTTGAGGGAAATGCTAGGGTTTGCCATTGAGGCGCAACGTACATCAACGTCATAGACGGCACAACCCGCGAAGCATAACTGGGCAGCGGGATACAGATCCGAGACCGGTGAGAGTCATTGGCGGATAACCGAACCCCTCCTTCTTTAGCTTAGCAAGGGAGTTGTTGCTCACACAACCGCTACCTGTCCTGCCCATGGTTTGGTCAACTAATGCAGGCGATCGCCAAAATAGCGGCGGTAAAGATCACAGCGCACCTTAGCTAAATTTCCCTCTAGGGTAATCAGTCCCAAACTGTGGAGCTTAAAGCCAACGGTGCTATCAACCATATTGCCGTTGTCCGCTTGCAGAATCTCCTTAAAGGCAGGCACTAGGTCTGCCTGCTGCTGGAGATGCCACCACTGTCGCCGCAGGTGATCCCGATACAACCCCGTTTCTGAGGCCGCATTGGCTATTAACGCCTGCCATGTCAGGTCTTGGCGGGCGAGGTGATAGAGGCTCAGACGAATCAGATAGGGATGACCTCCCACCAAGTGCTGCAGGTCTTGAAGCTGCTCCTCTGACAGACTCAGGCCATGGAGGCGACACAACTCAGCAATTTGTTCTTGGTTAAATTCCGGCAGATCAATGGCTAAGCCAACGTTAAAGGGGGACTGATTAATGTCTAGGGGAATATAGACCTCCGTACCATGAACCACAATTAGACGGAGATTGCGCCAAATATCGCGGTTTTTGCCCTCTTCATGCCATGCCCGCAACAAGCCAAAGAAGTCACTGGCCACTTCCGGATACTCAAACACCCGATCCACTTCATCAAGACCCAAGACAAGGGGACGACCCTCAAACTGTGTCCCCGCTTTTTGGCAATTGGGTAAGAGATACTCCTCAAAATAGGTAGTGCAGTTGTATTTACTGCCAAAAATGTCATCCCAATACTCATTGAGGCGGTTTTCTAGCCCTAATCGCCGCCCGACACTGGCACAGAGCCAGCGCAGGAGTTTTTCTAAATCACTGAAGACTTGGGCATCTGCCAGTTGGAAACTGAGGGGAACAGTGCCATAACCCTCTTGGGTGGCGCGGTACAGCAGCCGTGCCATGAGTGAGGTTTTGCCCATTTGGCGGGGGGCTTTGATGCGAATCAGGGAGCCGGGTTGCAAGAGGGTTTCACGACAGCGTTGCTCGATGGGGGGGCGCTCAATATAAAATGCCGAGGCCACTTCCACCTGCCCTTCTGGGAGTTCTGGCTCAGCCACGGGAACAGGCGCACCATCACCCACCAATGTGCCAATTTGCGCAGATTCAGCAATGGTTTCTTGGACGGCATCGCTACTGGTGGCTACAGGGGCAGTGGTCGCATTCACCAAGTCGAGAATCTCTTGCAGCAGGGTGTCGGTGTCCGCTGGCGATCGCCAGAAGCGCTGTTGTAGGCGATGCAGGTAGCCCCGCAACTCATAGTTCAAGGGCATATCAAGGGGGAAATTGACCCGCACAGGCAAGATAAAGGGACGGCGATCGCCCCGTTGGGCTTGCAACTGTTTGACCGTGCGGACTTCCTCAAGCACCATTTCACTTTGCGCCGCCGTTTGTGAGAGCAACAGAACAAAGAAATCACACCGCTTTAGCTCCTGATCAATCCGCTGTGCCCATGCCTCCCCAAGGCGGATACTTTGGCTGGCCATAAAGGGTTGGTGACCCGCTTTTTGCAACACCTCTTGGAGGGCACTGGCCAACTGCAAATCGGTGCCGTCACTGGAGTGACTGATAAAAACATGGCGACCTTGGTTGGAAAGGGCGGCGGTGGCTGCCGCTGGAGAGGACACTGGTTTCGGTTCGGTGGCTTGCGGCGGCAGCGTGGAAACAGCGGGTAGTGAACGGGGCGGCACTGTAGAAGCACCCCCACCTGCCTTTGGCGATCGCGCAGCGCGCCCTTCGGGCGATCGCCAGAGGTCTTGAACAGGAGTTTTGAGAAATTTGCCAAGGCGAAACCAAAAGGATTTGGGCACCTCCACCTGTTGCAGGCTGGCAAGGGCATCGGTAGCCGTGGCAAAGCGCTCGTAGGGAGAAGGGTGAATTAGTTTATTGACAAACTGCACTAGGCGATCGCTGACTGGTTCAGCAGCTTGCCAACACCAACAGCCGTAGGGGTCTTGGGTGAGTTGCAGAGGACTCAACCCCGTCAATGCCTGTACCGCCACCATCCCCAAGGCATAGAGATCGCTGGCCGGACGCGGACGCCCTTGGGCTTGCTCTGGAGCCATATACCCCGGTGTGCCAATGGCAATTGTCTGTGGATTGGTCTCTCCCACCAAGGTACCGCCGCCAATGGAGACCCCCATCTCCTTCACTGCCCCAAAATCAATGAGCACTAAGCGGTGATCCGATTGGCGACGAATGAGATTATCGGGTTTAATATCGCGGTGGATAACACCACATTGATGCACAAAGGCCAAAACCCGCAGGGCATCTTGGAGCAACGCCATCACCCGTGCCTCTGACCACGCACAGCCCGGCAACAATTCGTGCCGTAGGACTTGACCCTCAATGAAGTCTTGGACAAGGTAAAATTCGTTGTCTTCCTCAAAGTAGGCAAGGAGGCGGGGGATTTGCTCGTGACTGCCCAGCCGCTCTAGAATTTGTGCCTCCCGCTGAAAGAGCGATCGCGCCAAAGGGAGAAAGGCCGCATCCGTACGAGCGGGGCGCAGGTACTTAACCACACACTTGGCACGAATGGGACGGTGAATATCCTCAGCGAGAAACGTTTGGCCAAAGTTCCCAGCCCCTAAAACTCGAATCAATTTGTAGCGCCCGCCAAGGGTTTTCCCAATCATGGTAATTACGTTTTACTGGTTTCTGCGGTTGTTGATATATTTTGGCATAGTCTTTCCCGCCCCCTGCCGAAGGCTCACTAGCTGGCGAACGCCACTGGTTCTAAAAGCAACCCTGCTGCCAAGCAGAGGTCTGGGGAAATGGGTATTTGCATTTTGCACCTGCTGCTGAAATCAGGGAGAGAGGAAGCTTACAGTCTGAGGGGAATGATTTGACCAAAGAGGCCGAGGCTCCAGACGGTGTCAATGGGCAACTCTGTCACAAAGAGGGTGGCAACGCCAAGGTTATAGGATTGGGTGTTGTAGGCGATGTAGCGTTCAATGTCTTCTGCTGGGCGGGATTCCAGTTGATCGCAGACTTCTAAAGCCACCATGGCGATCGCGCTATCGCGATTGATGATCTCTGGACACACTTGAGTCAAAAGGAAGGTATTGATTTCCGCTGCGGCGCGGCGTTGATAGTCGGCAGGGGTGGGATTCGTCAGAACCGCCGCAATGATCCCCAAGAGCAAGAAGGCGCCACCGCCCCACCAAAGAGGGCGTGCCATGACTTGGGAAAGGAGAGGCACTTTCATAAGAGAGTTCTCTATGCTATGCTAGAGGACTAGCTCAGGAAGCATGGCGAGCGTAGCCAAGCGGTTAAGGCAGTGGATTGTGGTTCCACCATTCGTGGGTTCGAGTCCCATCGCTCGCCCTTTATTCTAGTGGATGATGTACCGAGCGGGTGTATCCGTGACACGACGGCTACTGTGGGGATGTCTGGTACTGTTGTTGAGCCTGCTGCTGGTTGCCTGTGGCGGTGATGAGCCTCGCCAAGGGGATGACAGTATTGTCATTGGTACCACGGCTCGCCTGCGCACCCTAGACCCCGCTGATGCCTACGAAAATTTGGCGGGACTGCTGCTGTTGAATTTGGGCGATCGCCTCTATACCTACGAAGGCAAAGACCTCATTCCCCAACTGGCCACAGCGCTACCTGAAGTGAGCGAGGATGGCCTGACTTACCGCATTCCCCTGCGGCGGGGGGTTCGCTTCCACGATGGCACACCGTTTAATGCAGCCGCCATGGCCTTTTCCCTTGAGCGATTTATGAATAGTGGTGGCCAACCCGCCTCCCTCTTGGCCGGGCGCGTTAAAGAAATTCAGGCGATCGCGGAGGACTTACTGGAAATTCGCCTCAAGGAACCCTTTGTGGCTTTTCCCCATTTACTGGCCTTTAGTGGCTTGTGTGCCGTTTCGCCGACAGCCTATGGTGCAGCGGGCGATCGCTTTTTGCCGACGCAATTTGTGGGCACAGGCCCTTACCGTTTAGCGGCCTACGGTACCGATGGGGTACGCCTTGAACCCTTTGCCGACTATTGGGGAACCAAGCCCCAAAATACGGGGATTCGCCTGCAAATCTTTTCCAGTAGCGCTAATCTCTACAATGCCTTTCGCACGGGGGCAGTGGATGTGGCGATCGGTGCGCTCGATCCCAATCAAATTCGTGCCCTCAAGACTCAAGCGGCAACAAAGCACTGGCAGGTCATTACCGGGGCAGGTAACGCTGTCACTGTCCTAAGCATTAATTTGCGCCAACCCCCTTGGGATCAATTGGCAGCGCGGCAGGTTTTGGCGGCCAGTGTCAATCGTCAACGCCTCGCGGAACGGGTCTTTTTGGGGGAAGCAAAACCCCTGTACTCGCTGGTGCCGAGTTTATTTCCTGAGAGTGAGCCGATTTTTCGCGATCGCTATGGAGATGGAGACGCCGCTCAAATAGCTCACTGGCTAGCCAAGACCTCTATTTCAGCGCAGCAACCCCTCGTCGTCAATCTCTGGTACCGTGCCAATGTTCCCAGTAATGTGCTGGCGGCAACGGTTCTTAAAGCTTCACTAGAGCGGGATTTGGGCGATCGCGTGCAGGTGCAATTGGACAGCGCTGACTCGGCTACGATCTACCGCAATTTAGACAGTGGGGCTTACCCCTTGGTCTTGCTCGATTGGTATGGTGATTTTTACGATGCTGACAATTACCTTGAACCTTTCCTGAGTTGCGAGCATGGTTCTGTGGAAACAGGCTGTGAAAGTGGTGCCAGTGCGGCGTGGGGGTCGTTTTTCTATAGCCCTGAGGTCAATGATCTCATTGTTGCCAGTCGCCGTGAGGCTAATCCCCAACGCCGTGGGGTACTATTGCGTCAGCTTCAGGAACTCAATGCCGAGGCCGTGGCCTTTTTGCCCCTGTGGCAGAGTGAAACCACCCTCTTTGCCCAACCCCAGTTGCGCGGGTTAATCCTTGATGTCAACCAGCTCTTTGCCTTTGCCCCCCTGCAGAAAGCACCAAAAGATCAATGAGTCCCCGAAAGCAACGCTTGGATAGTCTTCTGGTGGAGCGGCACCTGTGTGAGAGCCGCCAACAGGCACAACGTTGGATTCGCGCTGGGGAAGTGCAGGTAAACCATGTCCCCATTGATAAGCCGGGCACGCTGGTGGCAGTGGATGCCACGATTCAAGTGAAGGCAAAAGCCGCCTATGTTTCGCGGGGGGGTGAAAAACTTGCCCATGCCCTAGGGGTCTTTCCTGTGGTGGTGCGCGATCGCGTGTGTTTAGATGGCGGTATTTCCACGGGCGGCTTTACGGATTGTCTGTTGCAAGCGGGCGCCAAACGGGTCTATGGCATTGATGTCGGCTATGGCCAAGTGGATTGGAAACTGCGCCAAGACCCGCGCGTTATCCTCAGGGAACGCACCAACCTGCGCTATTTAACCCCCACTGATCTCTACACTGACGATGCGCCCCGCCCCGATCTCGGCGTGGTGGATGTCTCTTTTATTTCCCTGACTAAAGTTTTACCCGCCCTATGGGAATTACTGCTGCCGCCGCGAGACTTGATTGCGCTAATTAAGCCACAGTTTGAGGTGGGGCGCGATCGCCTCGGCAAACATGGTGTGGTGCGCGATGCCAAGGCGCGTCAAGAAGCCGTGGATCAGGTGATTGCCGCCGCCGAAGCGTTGGGGTGGCAGTGCCACGGTGTGACTCCCTCGCCGATTTTAGGGCCTGCGGGCAATCAAGAATTCCTTGCTTATTTTTTTTGTCATGCTGTGGGGAATGCTTCCCTAGAGAACGAGATGGTATCATCATCCTGACAAAAATGATGGCTTTTCGAGAATGCAGCAAGTGGCACCGTTTATTCCTCCTTGGGCAAAATGGCTCAATGGCATCTTTTTGGTGTGCCTATTTGATCTCAGTCTTTAGTTTGCTCTTGGCGGTCATCTTGGGGGCGATCGCCACCTGGGCGAGGTTGCATCCTGTCCCGCCATTGCGCTGGCTGAGTACGGTTTACATTGAATTTGTGCGCGGTACCCCAACCTTGGTGCAACTGCTGGTGTGGGGCTTTGGCATTGGTGGGCTCTTGAGTCAATGGGGTTTTGATCCTCGGCAAATTGCCTTTGATGTCATGACCGTGCTGCAAAGCAACCGCTTGGTGTCGCCGCTTTTTAACTACATTTTCTACGGCATTCTTGGCTTGGGCTTTAACTATGGTGCCTATTTGAGTGAGGTCTTTCGCAGTGGCCTAGAGGGGGTTCCCAAGGGACAAACGGAAGCCAGCCTCAGCCTTGGCCTCTCGGGTCGGCAAACCCTATGGCGGATTATCCTGCCCCAAGCCATTTTGATTATCCTGCCTCCCTTTACCAATAACTTCATTACGCTGATGCAGGACTGCGCCCTCCTGGTGGTGATTGGCGTGCCCGAACTGCAAAATATGACGAGCACCTTTGCCAATCCCATTACCGATCCGCAGCGGAAGCTCTTTATCTATGTCTTGGGTGCGATGTTCTACTTTGCCCTCTGTTTTCCTCTGTCACGGCTCTCCCGCTTCCTTGAGCAACGGTGGCAGCGATTGGCTATTTCATAATCAAAACCGTTATGAGTATGATATAGTAAGCATAGCTGTTAAAAAATGTGAACAGCTCTATTCAACCTGTCGTAGTTAGGAGTACGAGGTTTTCTATGTCTGACTGTCTGCGTGTTGGTCAGCCCGCCCCGGATTTTGAAGCGGTTGCTGTTTATGACCAAGAGTTCAAAACCGTCAAGCTCTCGGACTATCGCGGTAAGTACGTTGTTTTGTTCTTCTATCCTTTGGATTTCACGTTTGTTTGCCCCACAGAAATTGTCGCTTTTAGCGATCGCTACGATGAATTCGCCAAACTGAACACCGAAATCCTTGGCGTGTCTGTGGATAGCCAGTTCTCCCACTTGGCGTGGACGCAAACCGATCGCAAAGCTGGTGGTGTGGGCGATCTCAAATATCCCCTCGTGTCTGACCTGAAAAAAGAAATCAGCACCGCCTACAACGTGCTGACCGAGGAAGGGGTGGCACTGCGCGGTCTCTTCATCATTGACAAAGAAGGGATTATCCAACACGCAACGATCAATAACTTGGCCTTTGGCCGCAGCGTTGATGAGACTCTGCGGGTGCTACAAGCGATTCAATACGTCCAAGCTCACCCCGACGAAGTCTGCCCCGCTGGCTGGCAACCCGGCGACAAAACGATGAACCCTGACCCTGTCAAATCCAAAGTGTATTTTGAAGCGGTGGGCTAATTGCCCCTCTGTCTCAGACTGATCCGTGCTGTGAACCTGCCCTTGGGGTGGGTTCTTTTTTTGTCTCGCCAAGACCCGTAGGAAAACGTTAGGGTGGAACAGGAGGCCTTTTGCCGAAGAGGGAGGCAAACATGACGGTCGATCGCCGCCTAATGCAAGCTGTAGAAACACTGGGGTACCGAGTGACCGCAGGGGATGTGGCGGGTACGGTGGGATTACCACTGCAAACGGCTGAAAAAGGATTAATGGCCTTGGCTGCCGATGTTGGCGGCACGCTACAAGTGGCCGAAAGTGGCGATATTGCCTACGTCTTCCCAAGAAATTTTCGCAGTATCCTGCAAGCAAAATACTGGCAACTGCGACTGCGGGCGGTGGCGCAGCGGGTTTGGGGTGTTGTTTTCTATCTGATTCGCATTTCCTTTGGCATTTTTCTCATTGTTTCGATAGTTCTGATTTTTCTGGCGATCGCCATCATTTTGATTGCCCTTTCTAGTCAAGGGCGAGACGGTGAGGATCGCGGCCAAGGTGGCTCTTGGGGGGGCGGTGGCATCAGTTTTTGGGTCTTTCCCGACTTTTGGTATTTCTTTGGCGATCCTTCTCCCCAGCGATCGCGCCCCCGGTCACAGGACAATGACGAGGAAATGAACTTCTTTGAGGGGGTCTATTCTTTCCTCTTTGGCGATGGCAATCCCAATGCCGACCTCGAAGAACGCCGCTGGCAACTCATTGGCCAAGTGATCCGCAACAATGGCGGGGCAGTCACGGCAGAGCAAATTGCCCCCTATCTCGATTTAGAAACAGATCCGGGGGATGATGAGTGGTATATGCTGCCGGTGCTCACCCACTTTAACGGTCGCCCCGAAGTCACAGAGACAGGGCAGATTATCTATCGCTTTCCTGAGTTACAAACGACGGCTCAAACTCGCAAAGGTCAACGGCAGACGCTTCCCCCCATCTTGGAAGAACAGCTCTGGCGCTTTAGTCGGGCACCCGCTTGGCAAATTATGGTGGCCATTGGCTTGGGCTGTGTCAATCTGATCGGGGCGCTGATGCTGTGGTACCTCTTGGGAGATGGGGCAATCGCCCAAGAACTGGGGGGGCTGGTGGCCTTTGTGGCCTCCATCTTTTGGATTTTGCTGGGCTATGGTATTGGCTTTTTGGGTATTCCCTTGGGGCGGTACTACTGGTTACTGTGGCAAAATCAACGCATTCGCGATCGCAATGCCCGCCGCTACCACTACGCCAATATTCTGGCCAATCCCACACCGCAGTTGCGTGCCAAAGTACGGGCAGCTCAAGCCTATGCCCAGCAGCGGCAAATCCGTGAACAGGATGTCATCTATCGCTCCGATCAAGATTTAGTGGAGCAGGAACTCGCCCAATCGGAAGCCATCGATCGCGAATGGTTACGCCGACTGGAATCGGAGTAGATCATGACCCACTCCTCCCTGCGCCCAGCGGCTGCCACAGGAGATCTCGAGGCCATTCAAGCCCTCCTAGAAGCGGCACTTGCCCCCAAGGGGATAGGGGTCACAGCGAGCCAGCGGCGCGAATGTCTCTTGTTGCACCTCCAGTGTCCAACGAGTGTCCCGGCTGCAATTGTGCTCACACTACTCGCTCGCGAACTGATCCACTGGCCAAGCTATGCCCACAGCAGCATCCTGATCACGGCTTGCCAAGACAGCCATGAACTCTGGGAAGCGGTGCTTGATCTCACCAGTCGCCATGAGTTACAACGCCTTGCCAAGGGGGAGCATCTACGTCAGACTCTCTCCCTCCCTTCTCCTCCTCGCAAGGAAGAGTTTGGCATTCCTGTCCAACCCCTCAGCACTAAAGATTGGCAAGTGATCGCGGCGGGGTTGGGTCTATCACTCCTTCTTCTTACGTCAGAGCAGGTGACGTTTTTGCTCAGTCCGCTGATTACCCTTGTCCACGAAATGGGTCATGCAGTAATGGCGTGGCTCTTTGGCTATCCAGCGGTTCCCGCCTTTGATTTTCGCTACGGTGGTGGCGTCACTCTCCATGGCGATCGCGCGGGCGGCATCGTCCTGCTCATTTATACGGGATTGCTGGCTCTAGCCTATTTCTACCGTCACAATCGGCTGACCCTTATTTGCCTTGGGGTCTTTACGCTGCTTTATACCCTTGTGGCCTTTAGTCCAGTCCATGAAATGCTCTTTGTAGCGATGGGGCATGGCTTTGAACTCATTTTTGCCGTCATTTTTCTCTACCGTGCCCTCAGTGGTTGGGGCTGCCGCTATCCCATTGAACGTCCCCTCTACGGTATGGTGGGGTTTTTCATTGTGTTTTTTAATATGCGCTTTGCTTGGCAGTTGCAGTTTAATCCTGTGTTTCGAGAGATGTACCTGATGGGCAAAGGGGGCATTGATCACGATTTTGTTCGCTTGGCTCGCGATTTTCTGCACACTGATTTAGCAACGGTGGTTGGCCTCTACGGCTTTTTTGTGGTTCTGACACCGGCGATCGCCTTCCTGCTCTATCGTTATCGCCAGCTCATGCTGTACCTGTTCATTCGCCTCTTTATCTCTGAGGGCTAAAGGCTACACCCCTTGGCCACCACAGCAGGCGCCAAACTGGGGGAAGATAGATATGGCCAACCATTGGAAATTGCTCAGAAATGTCCCTGACCGTTGGGGCGATCGCCCCTTCCTTTGAACTGGCGGATGCTACGGGTAAGCGGGTGCGTTTGGCTGACTTTCAAGGTCAGTGGGTGATTCTCTACTTTTATCCCCGTGACAATACCCCCGGCTGCACCAAAGAAGCCTGTGCTTACCGCGATGTCAGTGCCACCTTGGGCGATCGCAACGTCGTTATCCTAGGCATTAGCCCCGATAGTGTCGCCTCCCACGCCAAATTTCAGCAAAAGCTTAACTTGCCCTTTCGCCTGCTGGCCGATGTGGACACCAGCGTTGCCCAAGCCTACGGTAGCTATGGCCCGAAAAAGTTCATGGGCAAGGAATATCTCGGTGTTTATCGGGATACATTTCTCATCGATCCCACGGGCAAAATTGCGGCTATTTATCGGCGGGTGAAGCCCGATGCCCATGTGGCGCAAGTGCTGGCGGATCTGGAGCAGCTACAAGCGTGAATTGGTTCTGGCGAGTTGTCCGTTTTTTCCTAAAGCGATTTTGGCGGCATCCCTTTGTGGCGGTGTCGGTGATTGCCTTGACAGCGGGCGATCGCCTGATTTTGATCCAACGCCGCGATACGGGTCAATGGTCGCTGCCGGGGGGCATGATGGATTGGGGAGAAACGATTCTCGATACCGGCGCTCGCGAACTCGCGGAAGAAACAGGATTGCGCCTCAAGAGCTTTGAAGGCTTAGTGGGGGTTTACTCTGACCCAAAGCGAGATCCCCGTGTTCATGCCGTGTGTATCGCGATCGCTGCCCGCGTTGTCGGTGAGCCGCAGGTTTTGGATGTCAAGGAAGTGCGTGCAGTACAAGCCTTTCCCCTCAGTGACCTCCCCTTAGCCGATCTCGCCCACGACCATGCCCAACAGTTACAGGACTATTTGAGTGGACATCTAGGATTGACATGAACACCAAAGCTAGATTGTTAAGTCTTATTTAACGATATCGCACTTTCGTTTAGTGGAACAAACGGCTACTAATGCAAATGAAGGTACAGAGACACGCTAAGAGAATTCACACCACTTGATCTATCGTGAGGAGACGCCCACCCCCGTAGCACCGATAAAGAATCATTGGGTACTGTTGTACATAGGATTGACTTCAGCACTCGCGAAATTCTGCAAGATGGGGCGCCGCTGCCAAACAATGAGCAGCGAAAAGTAGGGCAGGGTTAACTCTGGATAGTTCGTCAGGGGGGTGTAGATTTGCTGTTGAGGGGTTGTTGCCCAGCTCACCACTGCCGCCTGTTCCAAGAGGTGGTGTTCCTTGAGCCAATGCCAGACGTGGCCATAGACCGATCGCACCTTCATTAAAACCACCACCTCCGCCCATGCCCACACCCGCTCGAGGTCATCCCCGTGGTACATTGCTGGCAAAATCGCTAGGCGATCGCTCCCCAAGGTCAGGGGCACCCCTAAGCTAGCCGCTGCGGCCAAAGGCGAGCAAATTCCCGGAATCACTTCAATCGCAATATGGGGGTCAAGGCTCTGGACGGCTGCCGCCAGATAGGAAAACGTACTGTAGAAACTGACATCCCCCTCAGAGACAAAGACCACATCAATGCCTTGAGCGAGATAGGCATAGACTTGCTCTGCCGCCTTTTGCCATGCTTGTTCTAAGACATCTTCTGCAAGAACATAGGGGAATTCGAGGGGCAGATACATTTGCTGGGGGTCTTTGTAGGGGGAAATGATCTCCTCGGCAATGCCGCGCCGTCCCTGTAGTCCCGCCGGAAAGGCAATCACCCTTGCGTGCTGTAGGCGTCGCCAACCCTTGAGGGTAATGAGTTCAGGATCCCCCGGCCCTACGCCAATGCCGCAAAGGGTGGCCATTAGCCCCATCCCCACCAGTGCCCCAGTTGATAGACACTGCCACTCACCACCCACGCCATCACCAAGGCATAGAGGGTCGCAAAAATCGTAAACTGCCCGCGTTTCGATTCACTCCAGAGGGTGGCAAGGGTGCTCAAGCAGGGGGTGTACAGGAGAGTAAAAAGCATAAAGCTGTAGGCCTGTAGGGGCGTTAAATCTTGGGCGATCGCCTGCTGTAACGAGGTACCGGAAAGGTGATAGATCACCGCCAACGCGCCAATCACAATCTCCTTGGCCACAAAGCCGACAATCAGGGCGATCGTTAGGGCAGGTGTAATGCCCACCGGTGCCAAAAGCGGCTGTAGCGCTATCCCCAGTTGACCCGCCCACGTTTCTGGACTTGAGGGCGTTGCATTCAGGGGTAAATGGGTCAATGCCCACACCACCAAGACACCTATCATAATGAAGCCCGTGGCTCGCGAGAGAAAATGCCGCACCTCGCCCCAGGCCCGCAGAATCACCTGTCGCCCCGTCGGCCAGCGATAGGGGGGCAACTCCAGCAAAAAGGGATCCGTATTCGGGAAATAGCCCTGAAAACAGAGGGCAGTAAGCAAGGCCGCCAGAAGACTCCAGCCATAGAGAGACAGCAGGACGACTGCCCCCCACTGCGGGGGAAACAAACAGGCAATGAGAAAGACAAACACCTGTAGCCGCGCTGAGCAGAGGGAAAAGGGAATGATCAGCATCGTCAGTAGCCGCAGCCCCGGCGAGCGAATAATGCGGGTGGCCATCAGGGCGGGGACATTGCAGCCAAAGCCCATCAAGCTGAGGACGAAACTGCGTCCATCTAAACCCAAGCGTGCCATCAGGCCATCCATCAGGTAGGCGGCACGGGCAAGGTAGCCACTATCCTCAACGATCGCCATCACAATAAAGAAGATGGTGACTAAGGGCACAAACGCTGCCACCGTGGTCATACCGCCATAGATGCCCTCAATGAGCAAACTGCTGAGCAAGGGGGGCAGCCGCGCCAGGAATGGCGCCAGCACCTGTCCCTGAAAGGTCTCAAACGCATCACTGAGCCAGCCTTGAACCCCCAGCCCTAGCACCCATACCACTTGAAAGACAAGGTATAGCCCCGCAAAAAAGAGGGGCAGTCCCCACAAAGGGTGTAGCAACCAGTGATCCAACTGTTCTGTTAGTCTGCGAACGGTGCGACTGGGGAAAGTAACGGTGCCCGCCAATAGGGGCGCGATCGCCCCCGGTTCAATTTCTGGCAACGTTGGCTTGAAGAGCGGGGCTTGGGGAACGGGTGCCTCTTTGAGGGCATGGCAAATTGTTTCATAGGCCTCCCAATAGCCGCCACCATATTTGGCACTGAGGGCCACCACCGGCACCCCAAGGCGATCGCTCAATTTCTCGGTATCAATCTGAATCCCCAGTTGCCGCGCTTCATCGGCCATATTCAGGAGCACCACCATTGGTAGTCCCCAAGACTTCACCTGCAGGGCTAAGCGCAATTGATGCTGAATCTGACTGGCATTGAGAATCACCAACACCAGCCGCACCGGCACCCGTTGGAAAAACTCACGCACAAGGGTTTCATCGGCAGCCGTCCCCGCCAGATCGTAGATGCCCGGCAAATCCACCAGTTTAACCATTTCACCATTGAGGGAAATCTCGGCTTCTGCTAAGTCCACCGTCATCCCCGGCCAGTTGCCTACATGGGCACGGGCAGCGGCAATGCGATTGAAAAATGTGGATTTACCCGTGTTCGGGAGGCCAAGAAGGGCGATCGTGCTTGGGGTCATTGGCGCGGCTGTGAGGATTGCAATTCAAAGGTACCCGTGTCGCCACTATTCAGGGGAATGAGCAGACGACTCAGGAAGCGGCCATCCTCTAATTTATACATATCGAGGTTATAGCCTAGGCGTTGACACAGGTTAAAGCAGACTTTGAGGTGTCGTCCGGGGGGCTGATCAAGGCTGGAGGGAGCAAGCCAGTCGAGATGTTCGAGTTGGTGCAGTTTAATGAGTAACTGTGGCTCTATTTCCCCATTGTCGGTGATTGACAGTTCCAGCCAAGACTGCATTTTGCCCCCCTGACCCATGCCTTCAATTTGTTGGCACCAGATGTCAATGCGGCCTTGGGAGGGCGATCGCTGGCAGGCAAAAAGCAACAACTCATAAAGGATTAACTCCAGCTTGCTAATGTCACCATTGAGGGTGAGGACAGGTTGATTGTGAACTTGAATCCACAGTTGTTTGCGCTGCTTCCAATTTTCGATGCGATCCATCACTCGCTTGAGGAGCACCGCTAGGCCTGCTGTGTCAGTCGTTTTGTCCAGTTGCCATACCTCATGGCTCAAGAGGGGATGGAGGGATTCCAACTGGGTTTGCAGGAGCGTGCCCAACCGCCGCAGCAGGGGAGCTGCCTCAGGGTGTTGCTGAACCGATTGCATCAGCTGATGGCAGAGACTCGCAAGTTGACCATAGACCTGTTCAAGGCGACGGTGCTTGTACCAGTTGAGGGTTTCAAGGGTTTGCCAGCCTTGGGTGAGCATTTGAATGAGGGAAGTACTGCGGTGTGCCCAAGCCAAATGGTTGACAAGGGTAATGAAGGCCTCTAGGTGCAAGGTTGACCACTGGCGATCGCGACGATCAGCGACAATGAGAACCCCTGAAGGTTCGTATTCGGGATCAGTGCGTAGGGCGATCGCCAAAATTTGACCAATGTCTGGCCCTGAGAGCCATTCCCGCGTACGCGGATCTAGTTCTGCTGCTGTGGTTTGAATCAACCAAGTGTAGGGATTACTGGTGACATCGGCTTGGGAGGCCATCAGGGCACTGTGGATCAGCGGATCCTCATAGATGGCAATTTCCGCGTCGTTGCGAATCGCAAATTTGGGATGGCTAGGGGGCGGCGCGACAATCGAGCCAACTGTCTGACCGGGTCGCCAGGTGACTAAGGCCACAAGGGGTACCTGCATTAAGTTCATGAGCTGCTGTAAGCCCGTCAGTTCAATGCGCTCCAAGTTTTGGGTGCGTTGCAGTGCCGTTAACCCCGCCAGCATCGCCGATCGCACTTGCTCCTGCTGCGTATTGGTGTTTTGCAGTTGCCACTGATGGCTAATGAGGCCAAGGGTACGCGCCACCTCCTGTACAAGGGTTTGCTGACTTTTGCCCCAAGCCGTTGGTTCAGTGCGCCCCACTAACAGCAGTGCTTCCAAAGAATGGCCGGGGGTGGTGGTTGCTACCACAAGGGACTGGATATGCAGCTTGTCGAGAACCTCTTTCCAAGAGTAGAGGCGCAGTTCATGGCTACAGTCCTCAAGGGCAATGGCTGTGGTTGCCGTTTCCAGAAGTTGCCAATCCATTTTTTGTAAGGGCGGGAAGGGCGGATGGCGATCGCGCCCCCGGGGCGCCGGATACTGAAACAGGACATCAAAGACTTGGGTCAGGGAGTTGTAGCTTAACAAAAAGACCCACTGCACCCCTAAATCTGCCGCTAACCTTTCGCCCGCATGCTGGAGCACCCGCTTCCAGTCCTGCTCATCACAAATCGCTTGCGCCAACTCACTCACCAAGCTTTGGGCCTGCTGGGTCTGTGCTAGGAGGTGCTCGAGGCGTTCAGTGGGGGCTGCCAAGGCCAATAGCTCTGCGGTGACTTGGAGAAGTTTCTTTTCATTGTCATTCCAAGGGTAAGGCTCACTGCGCTCGAATGTGAGAAAGCCCACGACATCCGTGCCCACCAGAATCGGGGTTGCCACAAGGGCACGGCAATTCAGCATTTGCATTAACCGTAAGGGTGCGGTAGCACTGACCACACTTTGACTATCGCTGACACTCACGGTTTGGCCGCTGGCAAGGGCAGTATAACAACCTGCTAACTCCTGCTGTGTAATCGCTAAGGGTTGCCGCTGGCTCTCGCGGCTCTGGGGTTTACCAACGGTGTAACTGCGCCGCCGATAGAGGGGTTGCTCCAAATCTCGCCAAAAGAGGCTGGTACGTTGAGGTTGACAGAATTGGTGCACTGCCAGCAACAGGGCTTCAATGCGTTGACCCAAGCTAGGGGCACGGCTGGCCTCTTGGAGGAGATGGCGCACTGGATCATTACTCGTCATTGTGGGCGCCGCCGCTTGCTTGGTTTCAGGGGCTGGTTTTGCCGCGGTCAAGCGTTCCAATTCCGCCCCAAGGGCACTCACCAGTAAGCTCATGTGCGCTAAATCATCGCCCCGCAGGGTATCGCCCCAAGTGGTAGAACCGATCATGAGAATGCCGAGGGGTTGACGATGGCGGACAATGGGATAGATGGCCGTGCCTTGAATGCCCAAACGGGTGGCGGCTTCTCGTAACTCGCCTAGGCGGGGTTCCTCCTTGAGACTGGGCAAACTAATCGGCTTGCGGTTGATCAACACCTGATCGAGAAGACTACCGGCGGCAAGGGTCAGTTTCTGCTTCAGAAAAGGATGATCGCCAACGGGCGTGGTTCCCCCTTGGCCAATGAGTTGTTTGGCGGCTTCATTGTATAGTCCCAACCAAGCAAAGGACATGCCGAGGATTTCTTGGACAAAACTGACCAAGGGAGCAATGAGTCCGCCAATTTGCTCTTGCTGTTGCAGTTGCTTAATGGTGTTAACCAGTGCCGCCAAAGCGGGGCTGACCTTCGAGGATTTGACAGAGGTCATAGGGGCGATCGCAACCGAGAAGGATGTCTTCTATTCTAAACTTTGCCTCTCCGCAATCCTGTGCTGCAACTCACAGCAGGCAAGGAGAAAGTCTGGGGGCACAGGGGCAGGCCATGTCCCCTCAACCCGGCGATCGCCCAACACAATCAGATGCAGGCTATAGGCATGGGGATAGCCCTCCAATTCCAAATGCACAGCATCGTTGCCGCCACTGAGGGTAATCATTTCCTCTGCCATCAATTCGGGGGCGATCGCCAAAAGCTGCCCGTGGAGTTGGCGAAATAAATCCACAAATGCCTTGAATTCTACTGCAGTAAGTTCCGTGGCCCAATCCTCAGCGCCCACCAGAGCGGCATAGAATTGATCATTGCGCCAGCCCACCCGCCAACCTTCCCCCACCCGCAGTTCCACAGACTAGCCCTCTAAAACGTGGGTACGAGGCTACTGCTGCCGCCAAAGAGGGCCCAAGACAGGAAAAAGTTGAGAATAAAGATCGCCAATAGCGAGATCACCACAGCCGCCGTAGTGGATTGACCGACCCCCTTGGCGCCCCCTGTAGTTGTAATGCCCCAATTGCAGCCAATGATGGCCACCACACCGCCAAAAATGCCTGACTTGATAATTGAACTCCACAGATCCCAAGTTTGCAGAAAGTTCTGAATGGACTCAATATAGACCCCACGGGGAATGCCGTAGAGATAATCGGCAATCACTAGCCCACCCCACAGCCCTGTTACCAATGCCAAGATATTGAGAATCGGCAACATCAACACACAGGCAATAAACCGTGGCACCACCAGATAATCCACCGGATCCGTGCCCAGCATATAGAGGGCGTCAATTTGCTCAGTGACTTTCATGGTGCCAATTTCAGCCGCAAAGGCAGAGCCAACTCGCCCGGCGAGTACCACCGCTGTCAGCACCGGCCCCAGTTCCCGCGCTAGGGCGATCGCCAGCACCCCACCCACCGCAGAGGTGGCACCAAAGGTAATAAATTCACGGGCGACCTGAATCGTAAACACCATGCCCACAAAGGCCGCTGTAATTAGGGCAACACTGAGGGAGGCAGGCCCCACCAAGGCCATTTGCTCGATCGAGTTGCGCAGCGGAATCCGCCCCCGCAGCAAATGATAGGTGACTTGACCCGCCAAGAGAAAGGCTGTGCCCAAGCGTTGTATGCCCTGACTTGCACGCCAGCGCAGCCGTGGCCACTTCCTCGCCTTCATTGTTGCGCCCTAGAAATTACCGGTTTCACCCGCAGCACCATTACCCAAGCCTGAGAGTTTGAGGAAGAGGTTTTTATCTGTTGTGCTCTGATAAACACAGCTGATTTCAGGATTGGCTTCAAGGTTGCCCACATAGCCAAAGGTATTCAGCCGCTGCCGACAACTGCGCAATTGCTCACCGGTAATGAGTTGTCGCTGTTCTAGCAGGGCAACGTTATTGGCACGCAGCACACAGCCCGGTTGCATCACCGGTTGGGAAACAAAGACCGAAAAGGGGTTAAAAGTGACAAAAATCCGCGTATCCACCGCGATCGCGCTCGCACCAAATTGCACGCAAATATCAGGATTGGGCGCCGCCTGATCAATAAACTGCGTTGAGGCCACGTTATCAGGATTGAGGGTGGTGGTTTTGCTAAAGGTGACACCCACACCAACGCCAATAATAAAAACCCCTCCCAACACCGCCAGAGTGCGGGTATTCACTGGTGACTTCGATTCTGGCTGGGGAGGCCGACGAGTTTGGGGACGCGGACGCGGTGGGGATGGCGAACGTCGAGGCATAGCAGGAAGAGTGAACAGCACTTCCCTACCAGTATGCCCTTAGAAGGCAGGGTTTGACTGCCCCCCTGCTTGTTTTGGCTTCGCCTTGTTGACCTTGAGCACCCGTCCTAGCCATGTTGCACCGTCGAGATCATCAATGGCAGCGGCCTCCTGAGTTTCATCCACCAGTTCGACAAAAGCAAAGCCACGCCGTTTGCCTGTTTCTCGATCCACCGGCAACACAATCCGGCGAATAGCACCATATTTTTCAAAAACTTCGCGAAGATCGTTTTCTGTCGCCTCATAGGAGAGGTTGCCGATGTACAGTGTCATAACCCGAACTCAGAAGCAATTTGACAATCATCATAGCCTCTCGCTTTCCCTTACCCATGCGATCCAGACTACAGAACCCAACACCTTGCAAAGAAAATTAACGTTTTCTATCAGCCCCAAAATATATCAAGGTTAAAAAGAAATTAATTCCTCCCTTAATGTCACCTACAGCCCTTTGCACAGGGTTTGAGCCGCGTCCGACAGATTCAGCAAATTGCCGCAAGCCCATTCTCTCGTGGAATCCACCGGAGTCTCTCTAGGAGAGGATTTGAGTATTTTCAGTGGTCTTGTAGAAAATAATTTCACCCCCCTCGCAAGGGATCCCTCGGAACAGGGGGTTGCAATCCGCTCTGGGAGAGGCTATATTCAAGGTACTCTTGCTTCTCTTCGGGGAAGTAGATTAAATGAGAATGAACCAGCCCGTCAAAGAACGAATCACTGCCGCCATCAGTTGTAACAATACAGCTTGCAGGTTTTGACGCACGGCTTCTAGGGTCTCGAAGGACTGCCATGCTCATGCTGCTCGCAGATGTTGCCACAACCGCTCCATGGGATTGACCTCGGGGGCAAACACAGGCACAACATTGCGCACAATGCGATGCACCGTCGGGTAGGCGACCTCAAGCTGATGCTCCTGTCGCAGCAACTGCACAATAGCCTTGTAACTGTCAAACCCGCTGGGGTCTTGTAGGCGTTTCTGCAACTGTGGCATCACTGTTGGGGGGATGATGCGGGCGGCTTCGGGGGCGTCTTGACTGCCAATAACCGCTGAAGTCCTCCTTGGCGATAGGCGTTCAGCCAGCGAGTAATGCTGGACTCGTTGCAATGGAGCAATTGGGCAATTTGTGGGCAGCTGTGGACAAGTCCTTGCTTCAGCCAGTAGAGCATCTGCAAGCGTTCCTGCTGTCGGGCATTGGTTTCATGTTGTAGGCGCCGCTGCAGTTCTTCAGAGCTTTCTGTAATTGTGAGGACGAGCGGGCGAGCCATGAAGGTCTCCTACTGGGATGACTTCAGTTTTAGGATAGACAATTGCCTCGTTTAAGACCTATTTATTAAGCTCAATGTTACAAAGAGCTGGTATTAGCAGAATCAATAAATACAACCCTTTTTTAGAATATGAGACACGTGACGGGTACGCGATCCTCTCCCGCTCTTGCAGTTTTGAACCTGTCTCGGGCTGTAGTTCGAGCTACTGAATGGATGTGGGGTTTTTCTATGGGCGGTGAGGACAGTTCTGCGATTGCGCCAGCAAAACAACTATGCGATCCAAACCAGCACGGAGTTGAGCCGTGGCCTCCCCCCCTTGATTGACCACAAGACTAAAGACGAAAGGGCGATCCTGCAACGGTTCCACGTAGCCCGCTAGGGCAACCACCCCCCGCAATGTGCCGGTTTTCGCCCAGACACGATCCTGAGCCGCTGTATCACGAAAGCGCTGTCGCAGGGTGCCGGATCGTCCGGCAAGGGGGAGCGATCGCCGCCACAGCGAGGCATCCTTTGTTTGCGTTATATGTTGCAGCAGTGTGACTAAACCATTGGGCGTCAGCCAATTTTGCCGCGAGAGTCCCGAACCATCTACTAAAACCGCTGCTTGGACACCGATGCGCTCTAGATAGCGTTGGCGATAGCCGGGTTGTGCTGCCTCCAGAGCCGCAAGGAGCATTTCTGCATAGAAATTGTCACTCTCTTGGAGAACCGGCAAAATTAACGCTTCTAGGGGGGGTGAGGCATGGCGCACCAACACATTGGGTAACGGCTCTGCTGTTTCCACAAGGCGAATTTGCTGCACTTGAATACCGGCTTGGGCAAAGGCCCGCTGCACCTGTTGTTGAAGATAGGGGATCGGCTCACTGAGGGGAATGCGCAGTTTTGCTGGTTCACTGCCAATGTGGAGTTGACCCCGCACAATGATCTGCTGGCCGCGCACCTCACTTTCCAGAAATTCTGGCTCAGAGGGGGTCACGGTGCGGGTCTCATTGACCACTCGAAAATGAGTCTGCGGCTGCCGTAGTGCTAAGGGTTGCCCCAACTGTTGTGGTATGACCTCTAGGTTCAGGGCATTTTGATTGAGACTAAAGCGCGTCACTACCGCTGCATAGCCCATCGTCAGGTCTTCGATCGCCCATGTGGGTTCCATCCTCACAGGAGTTACACCGCCGATTTCCAAGATTGGAATCTGGCGAATGCCCTGTTGGCTAAGGCGGAGTGCCATTTGTTGCAGGTCTTGGCTGCTGAAACTAGGGTCAAAACTGCCCTGAAGACGCAGGGTTGTCCTGTCGGGCGATCGCGCGCTGAGGGTGGTCTCAAAGAAATGATTAGCTCCCCAATAGTCTAAGGCGGCAGCCACTGTCGTTAGCTTGACATTCGAGGCCACCAGAAAGAGCTTTTCCCCTTGGTAGTCGTAGAGAAGATCCCCCGTGGTTAAATCCCGCACCACCATGCCCCATTGACCCCGTTGCCATTGGGGATTTTGAATTTCCTGTTGCAGGGCACGAGCCAAGTCTTGGCGGCAGAGACCGAAGGCGGCAGGTGAAACCACCAGGACAATCAAACTAGCAGGGGGCAGAAGCCATCGAAGCCATGCCATGGGGCACTAGATCCTTGACATAGACGCGATCGCAACGCTGCGTTTCCACACCCGTCGCCGGCTGATAGCCCGCCTTTTCGTACAAATGGACGGCTGTAGTCATAATCGAGGCCGTTTCAATCCAGATTTTGCGGTAGCCGGCCGCTGCAATGGCTGCCTCCAGATGGTGCAGGAGAAATGTCCCTAGGCCTTGGCCGCGTACGCGGGGATGGAGATACATTTTGCGAATTTCGACAGCTGCTTCGCCCCGCTGAATGGGGTAGAAGGCGATCGTGCCCACAACTTCCGAGGCTCGCTCCACCACCCAAAATTGTCCGCCCCGGCGGTGGTAGTAATCTTCAACGTGAACCACATCGGCATCGGCGCCTTCGGGTTGCCAAGAAAGGCCAAACTCACTGAGGACATTAGCAATGAGGTGCATGACCGCTGCGCGATCGCGATCGCACCAATGGCGCACCCCACAATCCCCATAGTGAAGAAAAAATGCACTCAAGGACAGCTGCCTCCCATAAAATTACAGTCCTTTTCACAGAGAGAGAACACGCACAAAAGCATCGAAACCGCTGTGCCCCCAAAAGAACTGTACTGCCACTCTAACGATTCAGCGTGAGGCTCGCAAGATCATTTTGCTACTGTTTTTATCTTTGTTTCATCTTTGCTGCCGCCGCCGCTCTCTTAAGCGCCAACTTAGTATAGGAAAAGATGCTGGACAAACGGACGATGCAAGACTTTGGCGTTGTGATTGTCGGTGGTGGCTTAGCAGGCTGTCGTGCTGCTTTGGAAATTTGCCGCCTGGCCCCAGAGACCCCGATTGCCCTTGTGTCCAAAACCCATCCCATTCGTTCCCATTCCGTTGCTGCCCAAGGGGGCATTGCCGCTACGCTGAAAAATGTCGACAGCGAAGACTCTTGGGAAAGCCATGCCTTTGATACCGTCAAGGGGTCAGACTTTCTTGCGGATCAGGATGCCGTCGCCATTCTTGCCCAAGAAGCGCCCGATGTGGTGATTGACCTTGAGCATTTGGGGGTGCTCTTCTCTCGCCTGCCCGATGGCCGCATTGCCCAACGTCCCTTTGGTGGTCACACGCACCAGCGCACTTGCTATGCAGCCGACAAAACCGGTCATGCCATTCTCCACGAACTCTACTGCAATCTCCTGAAATACAACATCACCTTTTTTAGTGAGTGGTATGTGCTGCGGCTGATTGTCGAGGATCAGCAGGCCAAGGGGGTCGTTGCCTACCACATTGAAACGGGTCAACTGGACATTCTGCGGGCACCTGCCATTCTTTTTGCCACAGGGGGCTATGGTCGCGTCTTTAATACCACCTCTAATGATTTTGCCTCCACGGGGGATGGCTTAGCGATGACGGCACGGGCAGGCTTGCCCCTTGAGGATATGGAGTTTGTCCAATTTCACCCCACGGGGTTGTATCCAGCAGGGGTTTTGATTTCTGAGGCGGTGCGCGGTGAAGGGGCTTATTTGGTCAATGCCGAGGGGGAACGCTTTATGGCACGCTATGCCCCCAGTCGCATGGAACTGGCTCCCCGTGATATTACCTCGCGGGCGATCGCCATCGAAATTCGCGAAGGGCGCGGCAGCCACAGTGATGGCTCAGCCGGCGGGCCTTTTGTTTATCTCGATGTCCGCCACTTGGGTCGCGAAACAATCATGAGTCGCATTCCCTTCTGTTGGGAGGAAGCCCATCGCTTGGCGGGGGTAGATGCCGTGATGGAGCCGATTCCTGTACGTCCGACGGTGCACTATTCAATGGGGGGGATTCCGGTCAATGTCAATGGTCAGGTGCGTGCCAATGCCACGGAACTGGTAACCGGGTTTTATGCCGCTGGTGAATGTGCCTGTGTCTCGGTGCATGGTGCCAATCGCTTGGGGAGTAATTCCCTCCTAGAATGTGTGGTCTATGGCCGCCGTACCGGTGGGGCGATCGCCCAAGATTTACCGAGCTTGCCCCAACCCCAATTTGACCCCCAGCCCTATCTACAGGCAGCGGAGCAACAGATTCAGCACCTCTTTAGTCAAGCGGGGGATTTACGCATTGCCCAACTACGGCAGCAGGTTCAAGATTGTATGACCCAATACTGTGGCGTATTTCGCACCGCGGCTCTGATGCAGAGGGGTTTGGAAGAATTGCAGCGGCTGAAAGCAGCCTATGCGCGGATTCGTCTCGACGATCGCCAGCGCTACTGGAACACAGAGCTGTTAGAGGCGTTTGAGTTAGCAAATATCCTCGTGGTTGCGGAAGTGATTTTGAGCAGCGCCCTTGCTCGCCAAGAGAGTCGTGGTGCCCACTTCCGTGAAGACTATCCGCAGCGGGATGATGTCAACTTCCTACGCCACACCCTAGCCACCTACCACAGCGACGGCATGAGGATTGACTATCTGCCCGTCACCATCACCATGTTTCCCCCCCAAGAGCGCAAGTATTAAAGCCATGCGACGGTTACCTGCGACCCCTGCCCTCAACCGTTTTATTATTGGCATCACCCTCTTTGTTCTGATCATGTTGGTGGCGGTGGTGGGCTACACCAGTTTTGGCTGGAACTGGCTCGATGCCCTTTACATGTACGTGATCACCGTCTTTGGCATTGGCTACAGTGAAGTGCGACCCCTGATTACGCCGGCGCAACGCTTCTTTAACATGCTGATCATTGTGGCCGGCAGTGCAGCAACGGTTTATACCATCGGTGCGGTGGTGCAACTGTTTACCGAAGGGGAGATCAAACGCCTACTGGATATTCAGCGGGCGAGCCGCGACATCAACAAACTCAACCGCCATGTCATTGTCTGTGGCTTTGGCCGCATTGGTCAGGTAATGGCTCAGGAATTATCGGCATTAAAAACCCCCTTTGTGATTTTGGATGTCAATGAACAGCGCATTGATCTAGCGATACAGTTGGGCTATTTGGCCTATTTGGGGAGTGCGGCGGAGGAAGAAACGCTGCGCGTGGTGGGGATCGAGCGGGCGATCGCCCTAGCGACGGTGCTGCCCAATGACACGATCAATGTCTTTATTACGCTGACAGCGCGCTCCCTGAATCCGAGCCTGCTGATTGTGGCGCGGGCGAATTTGGCAAGCACAGAAGCAAAGCTACGTATGGCAGGAGCGGATCACGTAGTCTTGCCGACAAAAATTGGTGCCATTCAAATGACTAACCTGATTCGGCGGCCACGCATTGACTTTCTTGAGCAAACGGGCGATCGCGAGACCCTCAACGACCTCTTGAGCCACATTGATGCTCACCTTGAGGAACTGGAGATTACTGCCGATTACCCCTACGTGGGTACGCGCTTGACAGGACTTGAGGTACGCGGCCAAGGGGCATTTATTATTGTTGGCCTGCGCAAAAGTGATGGCCAATTATTCCCGACCCGCGCCAATCCCCTTGTGGAAGTCGGCGATACATTGATTCTATTGGGGCATGCTCAAGATACCCCCAAGCTCATTCGCAAATATACTGCCCGCTCCCGCCACTCCCAATGACAACCCCCGCTCATCTCGCTGACCTTAAGGATCACGTCATCATTTGCGGCTATGGTCCCCTTGGTCGCACCTTAGCGATGAACTTGGCTGCTGCCCAAATCCCCTTTGTCGTGATTGACAACCAGCGGCAGCGACTACGGCTTGCCCAGCAGTCAGGGCACCTTTTCTATCGCGGTGACGATCTCATGGATGAAAATGAGCTGTTGGCGGTGGGGGTGGATCGCGCTCGCACTGTAGTGGCGGTTTTGGCCGATGATGCCAGTAATGTCTTTATCACCCTGATTGCCCGTCGCCTCAATCCCAACTTACAAATTTTGGCCTATGGTGAATTGCCAGCCACAGAGTCCAAACTGCGTTTTGCCGGTGCCGATCATGTGGTCTTGCCCTCGAGTATCAGTGCCCAACGCATGGTGCAGCTCATTACTCGCCCGACAGTCTTGGATTTTCTTGAGGAAAAGGATGAGCGCAGTCACTTGATTGAGCTACTCAGCCAGCTCGATCTTCAGATTGAGGAGTTTACCCTGCCCTTGGAGTCCTCGCTGGTGGGGCTCGCGATCGCCGATGTGGAAGCGAAAGGCCGAGGCCGCTTTATTATTGTTGCTGTCCGCCATCAGAACGGTGCCTTGGTGACCCATCCCCCCTTAACCTTGCCCCTAGGGCCGGGGGATACCTTGATTGCCCTTGGCCGAGCAGCGGAAATTAAAACCTTCTTTCACCAATATGCCCACCGCCAGCCAATTCGCTATCGCGGCCTAGGAAGCTAGCCCTTCAGGCCAGCAGTGGTTTGGGAGGGAATGATATATCGCTGCAAGAAAATAAACACAATGAACACAGGCACAATTGAAATCACCGAGCCAGCGGCAATGAGTCGCCAATCCAAAGAAAACGTCCCCGCTAAAGTCACCACGCCAATGGGTAGGGTATAAAGTTCTGGCTGATCCAAGACCAACAGGGGCCAGAGAAAATCACTCCAAGCACCAATAAACACAAAAATGCCAAGGGTAACAAGGGCAGGGCGAATGGCCGGCAGCATCACAAACCACCACAGCCCCAATTCTGAGCAGCCATCGAGGCGAGCCGCTTCCTCTAGTTCCTTGGGCACCGCCATAAAGGCCTGTCGCAACAGAAAAATGCCAAAGGCAGAGGCCAAACTCGGCAGAATCATTCCCAGATAGGTATTCCGCAGCCCCAACTGCACCGCCAAAATAAACAGGGGAATCATGGTGATTTGAAAGGGAATCATGATCGTGGCCAAAATGGCCGTAAAGATCACCTCACGTCCGCGAAAGGACAGCCGTGCCAAGGGATAGGCGGCTAAGGCCGAGGTCAGGAGATTGCAGGCCACCGTTAAGACTGCCACCAGTGTGCTGTTGAACAGGTACTGGCCAAAGGGATTCGTTTGCCAAACCGTGACAAAATTCGCCCAGGTTGGTTCGGCCGGCAGCCAGCGGGGCGGAAAGGCAAAAATATCTTCATTGGCAGACTTGAAGGCGGTACTGGTGAGCCACACCAAAGGCAGCAGCATGACGATCGCGATCGCCACCAACAGCAGGTAGGTCAAGCCTCGCCGCAAGGTCATCGCCGTGTCCAAAGATTGGTAAACATCATCAACAGGCCACCAATGACAATGGCGATCGCAAGGCCGCCAGCAATCCAGTCTAGAGTTGTCGTTTCCATCGGTAATTTCCCAAGGGTACTTTTAGACACTGCGCAAGGCAACAATCGGATCCAGCCGCGCCGCCCGTTGAGCGGGAACCACCCCAAAGAAGAGGCCAATACTGCCCGAAACGCCCACAGCAAGAGCCACAGCAACGGGAGCAACCCCAGCCTCCAAGGGGGTCAACATCACCACTAGCATCACACCACCTACGCCCACTCCCGTGCCAATGAGGCCACCGAGAGCCGAGAGGATCATCGCCTCAATCATAAACTGTGCCAGTATATCCCGCTGTGTGGCACCAATGGCCTTGCGCAGGCCAATTTCTTGGGTGCGTTCGGTTACCGAGACCAGCATAATGTTCATAATGCCAATCCCCCCCACCAGCAGGGAAATGCCGGCGATCGCCGCCAACATCAAGGTCAAGGCATTGCTGATATTGCCAATGATTTGCAGAGCTTCCTTTTGGGTTTGAATTGTAAAATCGTCCTCATCAACAATTTGATGGCGCAGCCGCAGGAGGTTGGTAATCTGAAACTTAGCCGCATCAATGCTCTGTTCATCACGGGCAGATACCGAGATAAAGGTTAGGGAAATCCCATAGGGGGAGCGCTGCCCCACAATACGGGAAGACATCGTCGTAATGGGAATATAGGCGGCCTCATCCTGATTGTTGCCAAGGAAAGCACCCTTTTCGGCCATGACGCCAATCACTTCAAAGGAAAGATTCTTGATCCGTACCTGCTGACCCACAGGATTTTCGTTAATAAAGAGCTTCCTCGCCAAATCCGAGCCTAAAATGACGACGCGGCGATGCCGTTCCACATCCTTATCGGAGATAAAGCGCCCCTGCGCCACTGTAAAACTGCGCACTGAAGGAAAGGTGGGGGTGGTCCCCACAATCAGCACATTCGTGTTGCGTCCTCGATAGGTAACCCGTTGTTGCACTTGAATTTGGGGTGCCACTTCCTTAACGGTGGGCACTTGGGTGGCGATCGCCTTAGCATCCTCAAGGACAAGGGTTTGCGGCACATTAAACGTGCGGTTGCGGGCTTGGGGCGTCCCCGGCACAATAAAAAGCGTATTCGGACCAAGGGATTCAAACTGACTGGCGGCATAGCGCTGTGCCCCCTGACCCACGCCGACCATGGCAATCACCGCTGCGTTGCCAATAATTATCCCCAGCATCGTCAGGCCACTACGCAGTCGATTGGCCTTGAGGGTGGCGATCGCCATGCGCACACTTTCAGCAATGTCCATGATTCTGCGCCGAAAACACCTGTTTTTAATCTAACTTGAGATCTTCTTTTTCCTCAGACTTCTAGTGGGGGGTTCAGGATTGCGGTAGGGGAATGCTTTTGCCGTTGAAGTGGTTCATCGCTGCCTCCACCCCAGACTGAATACTTAATTCAATCGCATCCACGGCAAGGTCAAGCACAGCAGGTAAAATGGCGAGTTCAGCAGCCGAAAAATGTCCCAAAACAAAGGGCACAGCATTGCGCGGCCCGGTTTGTTGCTGCAGGCGATCGCCAAAGGCAATGCCCACCTTGAGGCGGGGAAACTGCTGCGAATGACAGTGTTGAATAATTGACTTAATGCCGTTGTGTCCGCCCGTCGAGCCACTCAAGCGCAAGCGCAGCCGCCCCAAGGGCAAATCGGCATCATCATAGACGACAAGGGTTCGCTCAAGGGGCAGCTTATAAAAATTCAGCAGGGCATGGAGAGACTGCCCCGAACTATTCATATAGGTAGTGGGTTTGAGGAGGCGTACCTTTTGACCATGAATCAGAACCTCTGCCACCTCTCCCAAGAAGCGCCGCTGCGGGGTCAACTGCACCTTATACCGATCGGCAAGGGCGTCAAGGACACGAAAGCCAATATTGTGGCGCGTCGTCGCATACTCTGCCCCCGGATTCCCAAGGCCGACAATCACACAGGGTTGGAGAACCATGCCACCTAAGCAGAGGGTTCCCGCGATGATTCCGATTCTGCCTTGGCCTGCTGTTCCTGTTCGAGGGCAGCGGTCTGCCGTTTCATTTCATCTTGGAATTCACGGGAGGCTTCCTCAAAGGCACGCTTGGTTTTGCCAAGGCTGCGACCAATTTCCGGCAGCTTTTTAGGGCCAAAGATTAAAAGCGCCACCACCAGAATCACAATCAGTTCCGGCAGACCGATACCAAAAACGTTCATGGGTTATCCTAGTGCTTTCCAACTCACGTTAACACCATCGAGGATGAGTGTCGAGTTGTAGATTTGCAAAATAATCAGCAAAAAGACAAGGAACAGCCCCATAAAGACCGCCATCAAGGGAGTGGTACCCCAGCCGGGGGCAACTTTACCGTATTCAGAGTTCAAGGGGCGCAGGAGATCCCCTAGCCAAGTCCGTCGTGCCATAAATCCCTTTTTTGAACGAGATGAACAGAGTTTTAATGTTTCGTAATATTATAGAAGCACATCTTGCTCCCATTGAGAACGCTTCTATGGAACCTGCAACAGTTCTTAGCATTGCTCTCGCTGCCATCTGCATTGGCGTGACCGGCTACTCTATCTACCTCTCCTTTGGCCCTCCTTCCAAGGAGTTAGCGGATCCTTTTGACGATCACGAAGACTAAAGCTAGAGTCCCTCAACGGGGACACCCAAAAAGCTGGCGATTGTGGCGCCTTGGGTTTCGAGTTCTGCCAACGGCAAGGGCGCACCTACGCGCGTTAGGGGGACTTCGCCGCGACCTTTGATTTTAAGGTAGAGGGCGCGTTTCGGGTTTAGCCCTTCTTTAATCACAATTCTCACGGATTGGACATCGCTGATGGGGCAGCTGACCTCAATGCGGCGATTCTTCCCCGGAAAACCCCAGCGGAAAATGCGCACAACGCCCGTTTCTTTGTTGAACTCGTTAAAGCCACCGCCAATATCCCAAGCGATCGCCAGCCACAGATACGTTGCCAACAGCAGCGCCGCCACCCCATAAAAGCCAATGGCAATGCCTTGGGGAATAAAGACCAAATCAATTGGGTTCCCAATGGGCAGTAGGTTGCGGTGCAAATAGCTAGAAAGACCAGCCAAAAAGAAGCCCAAGCCACCAATGGAGACCGCTGTTGCCCAAAAGTAGTTACTAGGGCGACGGGAACCCAGCACCGTATAGCGCAGAATCGACTCTTGACGCGGGGATGGCTCAGTTACAGGGGAGTTCGTCATAGCTTCCGTTGCCAAAGTTAAAGCACTTTACATATTAAGAGAAATTGGGGGTATTCCTAAAGGAAGAATTTCTGTGCCTCCACAATCCTCTGCATAAAAGCTAGGCTAGAACTACTCTTGGGTGGCTAATTCTACCTGTAGAGTAGGGAAGTCCGAAAAAGCGTTTTTCTTGCAATTCATACAATATAAATAGTTAAAAACTGGAAAAAGGGGTCAAAGGGTCAGCTATGCAACCATCCAATCCAAATCAATTTACCGAAAAAGCATGGGCCGCGATCGCCCGCACACCAGATCTAGCCAAGCAGGCACAGCACCAGAATCTCGAAAGTGAACACCTGATGAAATCGCTGCTCGAGCAAGAGGGTCTAGCGACACAAATTTTCCAAAAAGCTGGCTGTTCGGTGCAGCGCATTCGCGATCTCACCGATGAATTCATTAACCGTCAGCCGAAAATCAGTAATCCCAGTGGCGTCTATCTAGGACAGAGCCTTGACAAGCTCCTCGATCGCGCCGAAGAGGCACGCAAACAGTTTGGCGATGAGTTTATCTCGATTGAGCACTTGGTATTGGCCTTTGCCCAAGACGATCGCTTTGGCAAAAAACTTCTTCAGGAGGTCGGCCTGAGCGAAAAAGCCCTACGGGAAGCGATTCAGCAAATTCGCGGCTCCCAAAAAGTGACGGATCAAAACCCAGAGGGCAAATATGCGGCGCTGGAAAAATATGGCCGTGATCTGACGCTCTTGGCTCGTCAAGGGAAACTGGATCCCGTCATTGGCCGTGATGATGAAATTCGCCGTGTGATTCAGATTCTTTCCCGCCGTACCAAAAATAACCCAGTGCTCATTGGTGAACCCGGCGTTGGTAAAACCGCCATTGCTGAAGGCTTGGCACAGCGGATTGTGGCGGGGGATGTGCCTGATTCCCTGCGCGATCGCCAGTTGATTGCTCTCGACATGGGTGCCTTGATTGCCGGTGCCAAGTATCGCGGTGAATTTGAAGAGCGCCTCAAAGCAGTTCTCAAGGAGGTCACCGACTCCAACGGCCAAATCATCCTCTTTATTGATGAAATCCACACTGTCGTTGGTGCCGGGGCAACCCAAGGGGCGATGGATGCCGGCAACCTGCTCAAACCGATGTTGGCGCGGGGGGAACTGCGCTGTATTGGTGCCACCACCCTTGATGAGTACCGCAAGTACATTGAAAAGGATGCAGCCTTAGAGCGGCGCTTCCAGCAGGTCTATGTGGATCAGCCCAGCGTTGAGGACACGATCTCGATTTTGCGGGGTCTCAAGGAACGCTATGAGATCCACCATGGCGTGAAAATTTCCGATACCGCCTTGGTGGCAGCAGCTACGCTCTCAACCCGCTACATTAGCGATCGCTTCTTGCCCGATAAAGCCATTGACTTGGTCGATGAAGCCGCCGCGAAACTGAAAATGGAGATTACCTCCAAGCCGGAGGAACTGGATGAGATTGACCGCAAAATCCTGCAGCTGGAAATGGAGCGGCTCTCCTTGCAAAAAGAAACCTCGGCAGCTTCGCGCGATCGCCTTGAGAAACTGGAAAAAGAGCTAGCGGATCTCAAGGAGGAGCAAAGCCGCCTCAATGCCCAGTGGCAAGCAGAAAAAGAGGTCATTGACCGTCTCCAAGCCATCAAAGAAGAAATCGAAAAAGTCAACATCGAGATCCAGCAAGCGGAGCGCAACTACGACCTCAACCGTGCCGCTGAACTGAAGTACGGCAAACTCACAGAACTCCACAAACAACTGGCGGCAGCCGAAGCCAAACTGCGGGAGATTCAAGTGGGGGGTCGCTCTCTGCTGCGGGATGAAGTGACCGAGGCCGACATTGCTGAAATCATCTCCAAGTGGACGGGCATCCCTGTCAGCAAACTGGTGGAGTCGGAAGCCCAAAAACTGCTGCACCTCGAAGAAGAGCTGCACAAGCGGGTTGTCGGTCAAGATGAGGCCGTCACCGCAGTGGCAGAAGCCATTCAGCGCTCCCGTGCCGGACTAGCGGATCCCAACCGTCCCATTGCCAGCTTCATCTTCCTTGGGCCAACGGGTGTCGGTAAAACGGAATTGGCCAAAGCCTTGGCGGCCTTCATGTTCGACACCGAAGAGGCGATGGTGCGGATTGACATGTCGGAGTACATGGAGAAACACGCCGTATCGCGGTTAATTGGGGCGCCCCCCGGTTATGTGGGCTATGACGAAGGCGGTCAACTCACAGAAGCCATTCGCCGCCGTCCCTATGCCGTGGTTCTCTTCGATGAGATCGAGAAAGCCCATCCCGATGTCTTCAACGTGTTCCTGCAAATTCTCGATGATGGCCGCGTCACTGATGCCCAAGGGCGGACGGTGGACTTCAAGAACACCATCATCATCATGACCAGCAACATTGGTTCTCAGTACATCCTTGATGTGGCCGGCGATGACAGCCGCTACGGGGAAATGTACAATCGCGTCATGGAGGCAATGCGCGCCCACTTCCGCCCTGAATTCCTCAACCGCGTGGATGAATTTATCATCTTCCACAGCCTGCGCAAGGATCAATTGCGGCAAATTGTTCAATTGCAGGTGCAGCGGTTGCAGCAACGCTTGAGCGATCGCCACATTACCTTGTCCCTCACAGAGAAGGCGATCGACTTTTTGGCCGAAGTGGGTTACGACCCCGTCTATGGTGCCCGTCCGCTGAAACGTGCCATCCAGAAACAACTGGAAACCCCGATTGCCAAAGCTATCCTGCGGGGCGAGTTCTTCGATGGCGACACGATTCTGGTGGATGTGGGCGAAAACGAACGCCTCAACTTCCGGCGTCAAGCGGAACTGGCAACTGTTTAGGTGCAACTAAAACTGATTCAAGAGGGTTGGGTTGGGACTTTCCCCTCAGCCCTCTTTTTTTGACCAAGCGTTTTAGTAGCCTCGGTCAAACAGGGTAATCTTGGCCAATAGTCCCGCCACCATCAAAAAGAGCGCCACCAGTAGTGCCCAAAGGCGGTTTTCCGTTGAACCTTGACGCTTCCCTAAGTCCACTAACTGCTCGCGATTGGTTTGCACTTCCAAGCGCACTGCCTCGATTTTGGCTTCTATAGTGTTGAATTTCTCGTCAATCGTGTTAAACTTCTCGTCAAATTTTGCTTCTAGCGTGTTCAGCTTCTCTTCAAACTTGGCTTCTAGTGTGTTGAACTTTTCTTCAAATCTGACTTCTATAGCATTCAATTTCTCATCTACTATCTGGAACTTTTGATCAATCGTATTGAATTTCTCACGGATTTCCGCGTGACCGACTTTCACCTCAAGGGTAAGTTCCGCCAGTTGCGACTGCATGGCTTTCATGGTCTCGAGGACTTCTGTCAGTTGCGATTGGGTGACGGGTTCACTCATGCTGCTCATCCTTAGACTTGGTCAAACAGGGTAATCTTGGCCAATAGTCCCGCCACCATCAAAAAGAGCGCCACTAGCAGTGCCCAAAGGCGGTTTTCCGTTGAACCTTGACGCTTCCCTAAGTCCACTAACTGCTCGCGATTGGTTTGCACTTCCAAGCGCACTGCCTCGATTTTGGCTTCTATGGTGTTGAATTTCTCGTCAATCGTGTTAAACTTCTCGTCAAATTTTGCTTCTAGCGTGTTCAGCTTCTCTTCAAACTTGGCTTCCAGCGTGTTCAGTTTCTCTTCAAACTTGGCCTCCAGAGTCTGGAATTTTTGATCAATCGTATTGAATTTCTCACGGATTTCCGCTTGACCCACTTTCACCTCAAGGGTGAGTTCTGCGAGTTGCGACTGCATGGCCTTCATGGTCTCGAGGACTTCTGCGAATTGAGACTGGGTGACGGGTTCACTCATGCTGCTCATCCTTAGACTTGGTCAAACAGGGTAATCTTGGCCAATAGTCCCGCCACCATCAAAAAGAGCGCCACTAGTAGTGCCCAAAGGCGGTTTTCCGTTGAACCTTGACGCTTCCCTAAGTCCACTAACTGCTCGCGATTGGTTTGTACTTCCAAGCGTACTGCCTCGATTTTGGCTTCTATGGTGTTGAATTTCTCATCAAATTTTGCTTCCAGCGTGTTCAGTTTCTCTTCAAACTTGGCCTCCAGAGTCTGGAATTTTTGATCAATCGTGTTAAATTTCTCACGGATTTCCGCTTGACCGACTTTCACCTCAAGGGTAAGTTCCGCCAGTTGCGACTGCATGGCCTTCATGGTCTCGAGGACTTCTGTCAGTTGCGATTGGGTGACGGGTTCACTCATGGGTGGAGTTCAAGGGGACTTAAGTTTATTCTAGAGTGACCCAGCAATTTCCGTTTTTAACGTCTCCATAAATGCCGAATAATTTTGGTGGTTGGCTGGGAAGCCGAGTTCTAGCCAAGTCTGGGGTAATGTGTCTGCAATAAACTGACGTGCTTCAGTACCATCGTTAGGCTGGCGATCGCCCCCTTGGTATTTCCCAATTGCTCCTCCAGCCAAGCCAGATTGGGACGATGATTTAGTTCTGCTTCTAAAACGATAATTTCTTATTGGCAGAAAATTAAATGGTTATTAACTCTCAGATGGTAGGGTGTTATATGCTACACAGGCAAGGGTAATTTTTGGTATTTTTACTTCCTCCTATCTGGTGATTTTTGCGACCTGTACTCCTCAGAATGCCCAAAACGAACCTCAAGGGATACAGAGACAGGGCAAACGCCGGCAAGGGTCTGACGGTATATTGGATTCAGACTGCCAGCCCCAATCTTTGGTAACGGTGAGGAAACTTGTGTTCATGGTCAGTGAGCAACAGCAATGGTAAGTTCTGGTCCCAAGCCCCGTCCAGAAGGGTTTGCTGCTCTGATGCGGAACAAGAATTTCCTCAAGTTATGGGGCGGTCAAATCATCTCCCAACTGGCGGACAAAATTTTTCTCGTCCTCCTAATTACACTGGCGGTTTCCTACGACGCCAGCTATGAACTGCCCGGCTCTAAGGCCTCAGCCGTAATGATTGCCAATACCCTACCAGCGGTCTTCTTTGGTTCAACGGCGGGCACCTTTGTGGATCGCTACCCCAAGCGGGAGCTAATGAGTATTACCAATATTTTGCGCGGGCTACTGGTTTTTGCTCTGATCTTTATTCCGAAGCGGTTTACGCTGCTGCTCCTGATTGCCTTTTCTGAGTCCATTCTTACGCAATTCTTTGCCCCGGCAGAACAGGCGGCGATTCCCCTGCTAGTGAAGGAGGAAAATCTGCTCTCGGCGAATGCCCTCTTTATCACAACAATGATGGGGTCACTCGTAGTGGGGTTTGCCATCGGTGAGCCATTGCTGAGTGGTGCTGTGGCCATAGGGGGTGTCTATGCCCGTGAAGTCGTTGTCGGTGTGCTGTACGTTATGGCGGGATTGGTTTTAGCCTCGATTCGCTACCGAGAAGCAGTTCATGAGCGCGATCGCCACCTCAATGTATGGCAGGACTTGCAGGAGGGGTTTCACTACGTGCGCAAAAATCGCCTCTTGGGGAATGCCATGCTCCAGTTAACGATCCTCTATTGTGTCTTTGCCGCCTTGACGGTGTTGGCCGTCAGTTTAGCCCAAGAAATTGGCCTGCGTCCCAATCAGTTTGGCTTTCTCTTGGCCGCCGCAGGGTTGGGGTTAATTTTAGGGGCGGGGGTTTTGGGCCAATGGGGGGAAAAATTGCATCATCGACCCCTGCCTTTGATTGGCTTTTTGGTGATGGCAGCTGTCCTACTGGTCTTTGCTTTTGTGCATCATCTGTGGGTGGGTCTGGGCTTAAGTATTTTGCTGGGAATGGGGGCATCTTTAATTGGTATTCCCATGCAGACCCTCATTCAAGTTCGGACGCCGGCGACGATGCGGGGTAAGGTCTTTGGCTTCCAAAATAACATTGTCAATATTGCCCTCAGTGTGCCCTTGGCGATCGCCGGGATTCTTTCGGACTTCCTTGGCCTCACAGTGGTCATGGTGGGGATGGGGGGCGTGGTGGCGATCGCGGGCATTTGGGCATGGCGGAATACACGAGCCGTTCTTGAGGATGCGATTTAGGAGACAGGAATGCCCCTACTACACTTGAGTACTTGGCCAGAGGTCGAAGCCTATCTCAACACTTCCAAGGGGATGATTATTCCCATTGGCTCCACGGAGCAGCATGGCCCTATGGGTCTCATTGGTACTGATGCCCTCTGTGCCGAGGCGATCGCCAAAGGGGTAGGAGAAGCAACTCATGCCCTTGTTGCCCCGACAATTTCCGTGGGCATGGCCTTACACCATACGGCTTTCCCCGGCACGATTAGTTTGCGTCCTAGTACCTTGATTTTCGTCATTCGCGACTATTTGGTGAGCTTGGTACGGGCAGGCTTTCAACGCTTCTTTTTCATTAATGGTCATGGCGGCAATATCGCGACAGTGAAGGCGGCCTTTGCGGAAACCTATGCAGTCTTAGCCGATTTGCACATTCCCGAGGCGGATCAGGTGCGCTGTGAGTTGGCCAACTGGTTTATGTGTTCCTCAGTGATGCAGCTGGCGCGGGAATTGTATGGCGATCGCGAGGGTTCCCATGCCACCCCCAGTGAAGTGGCGGTGACCCAATTTCTCTATCCAGAGGCCATTAAACGCGTTCCCCTCAATCCCGAAGTCAACACCAGTCATGCCATCTACGGTGCCGCAGATTTTCGCCGCCGCTATCCCGATGGTCGTATGGGGGCAGATTCCAGTTTGGCCACCCCTGAGCATGGACAGCAATTCTATGAGCGGGCTGTTCAGGAGTTGAGCGATCGCTACCGTCAATTTCTGCAAGCCGACTAAATGACTTTCTCTCTCCCAGCTCAAACGTGGCATTGGCACGGTTACCCGATTCTCTATCGGCATCAAGGGACTCAGGGCATCCCCCTACTCCTGATTCACGGCTTTGGTGCCTCTAGCTTGCATTGGCGCAAAAACATCCCTGCCCTCGCAGCTCACCATCAAGTCTATGCCATTGATTTACTGGGCTTTGGTGGCTCCGCCAAACCCGCTCCCTCGGTCATCCCCTATACATTTGAGACGTGGGCAACCTTGGTTCTAGACTTTTGCCGCGAGGTCATTGGTCAGCCCACGGTTTTAATCGGCAACTCCATTGGCTGCGTCGTTGCTTTACAGGCCGCTGTTTTCCAGCCTGCATGGGTCAGTCAACTGATCCTGCTGAACTGCTCTTTGCGTCAGCTCCACGATCGCAAGCGATCGCAACTCCCTTGGTACCGCCGTTGGGGAACCAGCCTACTCCAGCAACTTTTAGGCAATCGCACCCTTGGCACCTACTTTTTCCGCCAAATTGCCCAACCCCGTACTGTGCGCCGTATTCTCCACCAAGCCTATGCCAACACTGCCGCCGTCACCGATGAACTGGTAGAGATATTACTCACCCCTGCCCAAGACGTGGGGGCTGCCGAGGTCTTCTTAGCCTTTGTTCGCTATTCCCAAGGTCCCTTACCCGAAGACCTGCTACCCCAGATTACCTGCCCCACCTATTTTCTGTGGGGTGCCGCCGACCCTTGGGAACCCATTGATGAAGGGCAGAAGCTAGCTCAATTTCCCTGTGTGCAGGAATTTGTCGCCTTACCAGAGGTGGGCCATTGCCCTCAAGATGAAGCACCTGAGCAGGTGAATGCCCACAGTCTGAAATGGTTGCGCAAAATTTCCGTCAGCAGCTACGATGTTCTCTGAACTCGTGTTATACTGGTAAAGCTTAACGGGGCGTAGCGCAGCTTGGTAGCGCACCACTTTGGGGTAGTGGGGGTCGTGGGTTCAAATCCCGCCGCTCCGATTATTCAGTAAGAAAAATCCAGCTTGGCGATGTTAGTGTATGATAACCGTGTGCTAGTGGTCTGCTTTGATTCTATCTCGGGAATTAAATGGTGACTCAAGGAACTATTACTATAGCTGTTGGCTCCAGTGGCTCAGCGACTGGATATACGGTCGTCCAATCTCTGAAACAAACTTGGGGTCAAAGAGGATGCAAGATTATCGCTTGTGATATAAATCCGAGGTACTTAGTTGCAGCCGCATCAATTTCTGATTCCTACATACAGCTACCTTCAGCTTTTGAGGATAAGTTTGCAATTCAAACAGTTGAACTGCTCAAATCTAATAATGTTAATTATTTTTATCCAATTCATGATCAGGAAATATGTGCGACTGCTTCTGCAAAAAAGCTTTTTGAAGAGTTTGGGATAACTATACTTTGTGCATCACCACAAGCTGTAAAATCATGTACTGACAAGTTGGAATCAAGTAAAATATTATCTTCAGTTAATCTAAATAGTCCCACAACTTATTTACTATCAGAAAATACGAGTTTTTTTGGAAAATCAATCGTCAAAGAAAGGTATGGAAATGGTAGCCAATTCATAGAAATTATTAATGATAAAGATCAGCTAGAGCATGTGATCAAAAAAATACTTCCAAGTCATCGTCAGTATATTATTCAAGAGTGGATAGATGAGCCAGAAATTACTATTGATGCCTTTGTTATCCCAGACCAGTATTTTGTAAAAACACTTTGTCGAAAACGTGTTGAAATTAAGAGTGGCATAACTACGAAGGGATATATTTTCTATGATGAAAATTATTCAAAAATTGCTCTAAGTATTGCAGAAGCTTTTCAGTTATTTGGTTCCTTTTGTTTTCAAGTTAGGGGTCATGATAACTATGTTATAGATGTCAACCCAAGAATTGGAGGAGCTACAGCGATGTCTATTGCTCTTGGTTTAGACTTTCCATCTGCTCATGTTGCCTATTTTTTAGGTGAAGACCCAGCTTATTATTTTACTGACATAAAAAAAACTTGCTTTGTAACACGTTCTTATCGTGAACATATTTCGTATCTCTGAGATAGAATACAATAAGTAAGTTATGAATGGTTCAAAAATAATTGCAATTGACTTAGATGGAACAATAATCAATTGTTATCCTCGCCAAGCTGCTGTCACAGAATATATTTTTAATGAACTAGGAATAAATAATATTGACTTTCAGGTTATTTGGGAGCATAAAAGATCTGGTCTTTCTACAGTTGAAGTCTTAAAGTCTTACTTCCCTGAAATCAATCCAAAAATTATTAAATCTTTTACTCTTAGATGGCTAGAATTAATAGAAGAACCTTATTGGATAACTTTTGATCAACTTTTCCCATGGTCTCAATCTATCCTAGAAAATCTAAACTCAATAGGCTTTAATTTAGTACTCTTGACTGCACGGCAGCGACCTGAAAATGTCTTTAATTTTCTAACAAATCATGGAATTCATAATTTATTTTCCCAAGTACATATCGTTTCACCCCAAAAAGCAACTGAGCAAAAAGCAGACTTATTGCTTCAAGTAAACCCACTATGTCACTGTGGAGATACTGAGACAGATGCCTTAGCTGCTGAGAAAGCAAATGTAAGATTTATAGGGGTTTCTTGTGGACAAAGATCAAAATATTTCTTAGAACGCTATACTAGCGTAGTAATCCTAGATAATATCAGTGAATTGCCAAAATTTATAATTAACTTTAGTCGTTAACTTGAGGAGATTAATGATGAGTCACGAAGAAATCAACCAACCACCTATTACAGAAATTGATCGCCTTGACAATGTCGCATCTGATAGCTGGTACACTCTTCCGACTGCTATAGCAACGATTGAGTACTCTTACCAAGTTTTTCGGAGGTATTTTCCTCAACCTTTGAATCGTATTTTGGAGATAGGCCCTGCGGAAGGAATAATGACGCAGTTACTAATCAATGATGGAGTAAAACCTGATATATTAGAGGGCTCTACGATTTTTGCTGAAAATTTGCGTCAGCAGTTTCCTGACTTACAGATATACAACTCACTCATTGAAAACTTTCAGCCTGCCTGCTTTTATGATGTGATTATCTTGGGGCACGTCTTGGAACATGTCGATGATCCAGTTCTAATCTTAAGTACGATCCGAAACTGGCTAGTTCCCAAGACAGGTGTTATTCTGGCTGCTGTTCCCAATGCTCGCTCAATTCATCGTCAGGCAGCAGTTGTGATGGGATTGATTCCACACGAGGAAACTATGAGTGAAAAGGACATTCATCATGGCCATCGTCGGATTTATACACCAGAAACCTTTCGGCGTGATTTTACTCTTGCTGGGTTGAGTATCGAATTTTTTGGTGGCTACTGGCTCAAGCCTCTCTCTGATCGACAACTAGAAGAAAGTTGGACGCCAGAGATGTTACGTGCCTTTATGAAGCTAGGTGAGAGGTATCCCGATATTGCCGCTGAATTGGTAATTGTTGCTAAAAAAGAGCAGTAGCTGATTATGCTTGGCCACATAGATAACTGTCGGATTATTCAACTCCCCAAAATTACGGATCCAAGGGGTAATCTGACCTTTATTGAGGGAGAGCGTCATATTCCCTTCAAAATCGAGCGGGTGTACTACCTCTATGATGTTCCCGGCGGTGCCGATCGCGGTGCCCATGCCCACAAGGCGCTGCATCAATTTGTGGTGGCCATGTCTGGTAGTTTTGATGTTGTCCTCGATGATGGCGATCGCAAGCAGCGTTATCACCTGAACCGCTCCTACTTTGGCCTGTATATTTGCCCAATGATGTGGCGATACCTCGATAACTTCTCCTCGGGTGCCGTGTGTATGGTTTTAGCCTCTGCCCCCTATGATGAAAGCGATTACATCCGCAACTACGACGAATTCCTAGCCCTTGCTCAGAAGCGCTCAATGCCATGACAACGATTCCCTTTCTTGACTTGAGGGCGGCCTACCGCGAACTCAAAGCGGAAATTGATGCTGCCGTTGCCCGTGTGCTTGACTCCGGCTGGTACATCCTTGGTGCAGAGGTAGAAGCCTTTGAAGCTGAATGGGCTGCTTACTGCGGTGCCAATTATGCCATTGGTGTTGGTAATGGTTTAGATGCTCTTGTGCTTGCTTTGCGGGCAATGGGGGTGACCCATGGAGACGAAGTCATTGTTCCCAGCAACACCTATATCGCCACTTGGCTAGCCGTCAGTCAGTGCGGAGCTATTCCTGTGCCAGTGGAGCCTGATCTCCATACCTACAATATTGATCCCCTCAAGATTGAAGCGGCGATCACTGCCAACACCAAAGTGATTCTACCCGTCCATCTCTATGGTCAACCGGCTGATCTTGACCCAATCCTAGAGATTGCTCGCCATTATCAGCTCTGGGTACTCGAAGACGCTGCTCAGGCTCATGGTGCACGCTACAAAGGGAAGCGAATTGGTGCCCACGGGGATGCTGTCGCATGGAGCTTTTACCCCGGCAAGAACTTGGGTGCCCTTGGGGATGCGGGGGCTATAACGACCAATAACCCCGAGTTGAGCGATCGCATTCGTATGTTGCGGAACTATGGCTCACGGGTTAAGTATGTAAATGAAGTGCAAGGGGTCAACAGTCGCCTCGATCCTTTACAGGCCGCGATCCTACGGGTGAAATTGCAGTACCTCGATGAATGGAACCAGCGCCGCCAAAAACTAGCCCAACTCTACCTCACAGAACTGCAAGGGACTTCCGTAATACTCCCCTTTGTTCCCCCTTGGGCAGAGCCAGTGTGGCATCTCTTTGTGATTCGCACTCCCCAGCGCCAGACTCTTCAGGAAAACCTGCACGCCGCAGGCATTGGTACCCTAATTCACTACCCCATTCCCCCTCACCGTCAGGCCGCCTATGCCAATCTCGATGTCAGCCAAAAATCCTTCGCGATCGCGGAACGATTTGCCCAAGAAGTGCTAAGCTTACCGATAAGTCCTCACCACTCGATTGAGCAACTCCAAACTATTAGCCAGTTCATAGCTAGCCTTGAGTCCCCCCTATGAGTAGCCAAGATAAGCCACTGGTCACTTTCGCCGTATTTGCTTATAACCAAGAGCAATTTATTCGCGAAGCGATTGAAGGCGCCTTTAGTCAGACCTATGAGCCATTAGAAATTATTCTTTCCGATGACTGCTCTAGCGATCGCACCTTTGAAATTATGCAGGAAATGGCAGCCAACTATCGTGGCAAACATCAAGTCAGAGCGCGGCGAAACCCCCATAACACTGGCACATTAGATCACTTATTGATAGTAGCAAAAGAAGCCAAAGGTCAACTATTAGTTGTTGCTGCTGGCGATGATGTTTCTTTACCTCACCGCACAGAAACTTTAGTTAATCACTGGATTAAAAACCTATGCCATGCCTTATGCTCTGGCTACAATGAAATTGATGATGAAGGTAACTTGATTGCTGAAAATAAAAGAATTCAATATATAGAACACATACAATCTTATTATCGAAATTGCTTAAAGCCTAAGAGATTTGAAAATCAAAAGGTTAGAACAATACGTGGAGCTTCAGCAGCTTATGATATACGAATAATTCAAAAATTACCACTAAGTAACCAGAATATCCTATATGAAGATTTATTTATGTCACATATTATTAATCTTGAAGGAGGAAGTATTGAATGGATACAAATACCATTAATTAACTATAGAGCTAGCTCATTATCTATTTGTAACTTCAGAGGGACGAAGGAAATAAATTATAAATATAAATTTGTAAGTTATAGAGAACTCATCTATATGGAGAAAAAAATTATGTTTTCTAATCAAGCTCTTCTAAAAATCTACGATTACCTATTTGATTTCATTAATTACTATGGGTATCCAGATTCTAGTCAATTTATAGAGAATGTCAAAGCGGATCCACATTTTCGCTTAATGTCTTTTCAAGTCAGATATGGAACACTCAATTTTTTTCAAAGAATCGGACAACTATTTAAGATTTCCCGATTCATTGAATTCAAGTTCTCTATAGCTAGGTTATTTGGTATCTACCCTTTATGTTTTCTTAAAAGCCTAGCTTCATTGATCCACAAATTTAGTTAAAAACCTAAAGCTAGGCTTTAGCTTATACATCCTTATGCCAGCTCTTTGTAACATAGAGATATGACTCTAACAATTTCAAAATCAATCAGAACAATTTTGGGCAATGATCATCCCATAGTAAGATTCTTGAGATTCATTAAGAGCATCTATAAAACTCTAGATTAATTATGACAATGCGTATCTCAATTGCAATGGCCACCTATAATGGCGAGAAGTATCTTCAGGAGCAGCTAGATAGTTTCTTGAGTCAGACTCGCTTACCTGATGAACTAGTTATTTCAGATGATTGCTCAACAGATAGTACAATGCAAATTCTACACGATTTTGCTAAGAATGCACCATTTGAAGTAAAAATATATCAAAATGAGCACAATCTAGGTTATTCACGTAACTTTGAAAATGCGCTAAAACTAACTTCTGGGGATATTATATTTCTCAGTGATCAGGATGATATATGGTTTTCTGAAAAGATAGAATTCATTATCAACTTTGCTCAGCAAAATACTGAATATCTACTCTACATGAATGATGCTGAAATCTGTTTGGCAGATGGAAATTCTACAAAATTAACTCAGCTAGGGCAAATACTATCACTAGGTTTTTCAGAAAAAGAATTTCCAACTGGTTGCTGTATGGCTATTAGAAGGCATTTAAAATATCTTGCCTTGCCAATACCGAAATTTCACGCCCATGATACTTGGCTGAATAGATTATCTAATATATTAGAAGTTAAAAAAGTAATCCCCTCTGTTTTACAACTTTACAGACGGCATGGAGAAAATACCTCTAATTGGATAGCCAGTCGGATAAAAAAACAGACACCTTTTGACTTAATTATTCATAAACTGAAATATAATGGCGACCCAAGCTTAGAGCTTGATCAACTCAATAGTGAGCTAGATGCCTTAGCTGCAATCATAGACTCCCCATTAATTACTGACTCCATGAGGGAGAAAATTAATCGAGAAATATCTAGAGTTAAAGTCAAGAAGTTAATAAGAAGGAAAAGGTTGAAAATTCAAGCAATGCCCCATATTTATAGGATAAGATATGTTATAAAATTACTAGCATCAGGACATTACAAGTATTATTCAGGTTGGCAAAGTGCTATAAAAGATTTGTTTTTTTTAAAATTAATTAGTTAAACATGGTTAAGAAGGTATCAATACTTTTACCCGATTTACGATGTGGTGGAGTAGAGAATGTCCGTCTCCGGCTAGCTAGACAATTTATAAGACGAGGTTATCAAGTTGAGTTCCTACTTCTTGTAAAACAAGGTGAGCTACTTCAGGAAGTTCAGTCTCTATGTGTAGTTCAATCCTTAAATAAACATAAAATATCTGAATCTGTCTTTAAGCTTGTTGAGTACTTAAAAGCTAAAAATCCATCTGTTCTCTTAAGCGCTATGTGGCCATTAACAGTAATTGCTCCCTTTTCTAAAAAATTAGCTCAGTCTAATGTAAGAGTGGTGATTTCTGAACACGTTACTCTAACCAATCAGTACAAAGATAAGGGCATAGTAACCAACTCACAGCTTCGTCTTTCAACAATGATTGGCTACCGTTTAGCAGATGCTTGTATTGCAGTGTCACAAGGTGTAGCTCAAGATATGTCTCAAATTGCAAAGATTCCACTTAATAAAATTAATGTTATCAACAATCCCGGACGCTTACTGATTGAGCCTAGTAAAGATGAGCTAAATGTAGTTGATCAGATGTGGGGAGTTCCTAAAAAATACAGAGTCCTAAGCGTAGGCAATCTAAAACAACAAAAAAATCACGCACTCCTCTTGAAAGCATTTGCCCAATTACCCTTTACAGATAGTCGCTTAATGCTAGTTGGCAAAGGTCATTTGGAAGAGAGTCTAAGAGCGTTAGCACATCAACTAGGCATTAGCGATCGCGTCATTTTTGCGGGTTTTCATCCGAATCCCGCTGTATTTTATAAAACGGCTGATCTATTTGTTCTCTCCTCTAACTATGAGGGATTTGTTAATGTCATCGTAGAAGCACTATCCTGTGGGCTACCTGTTGTCTCTACCGATTGTCCGAGTAGTCCGCGTGAGATTCTAGCTGATGGCAAATATGGTACACTGGTTCCTGTCGGCGATGTCAATGCCTTAGCCAAAGCCATGACTGAAGCCCTAATGAGTGCACCAGAACCTGAATTCCTAAAGCAACGAGCGGCTGACTTCTCGGTTGAAAAGATTGCCCAGCAGTATCTTAATGTAATGTTTCCCCATGAGCAGTAATGTACTCTACATTACCTATGATGGTTTGCTAGAGCCACTTGGCCAATCCCAAGTATTGCGCTACCTTGAAAAGCTAAGCGATAGTTACACTATCTACCTCATTAGTTTTGAGAAGGCTAAAGATTGGCAGAATGTTCTTGAGCGCCAGAGAATTCAGAAGAAAGTTCACTCCCATCAAATTCATTGGATTCATTTAAAGTACCATAAATCTCCCTCTGCTCTGGCGACAACCTATGACTTGTTTCAAGGAATTACAGTAGCTTTATTTATTGCTGTTACAAGAAGGATTAAAATTGTCCATGCTCGCAGCTATGTTCCTTCTGTAATTGCCTTAGTCCTCAAAAAGTTACTACGCACTAAATTTATTTTTGACATGCGTGGCTTTTGGGCAGATGAGCGAGTTGATGGGGGTATTTGGCCTGCAAACAGTCAACTTTATCACTTGGCAAAATGGTTTGAAAAGCAATTTTTGCTCAATGCAGATCATACTGTATCACTCACAGAAGCAGCCATTTCTGAAATCAGCAAGTTTGAATATTTGCAAAACAAAAAGCTAAATTTTTCCTGCATTAGAACCTGCACAGATTTAGATATTTTCTCACCTGAAAATGAATCAGTAAATAATCATAAGCAAACGAATAATCTAGTAATTGGCTATATTGGCTCTATAAGTAATTGGTATTTATTCTCTGACGTACTTAAATTTATCTATTTTCTATATTCTATTGATAAAGACTTGGTCTCTAAATTTATCATTGTGACACGAACTGATCATCAAATAGTTCGTGAAATTATTAATCAAAGTAAAGTAAATTTGTTATCTATTGAAATTACTAGCTCTGACTATCAGAGTATTTCAGATATAATCAGGCAAATGAACTTAGGAATTTTTTTTAGGAAGCCAGCTTACTCTAATCTTGCTTGCGCCCCTACCAGATTGGGTGAATTTCTCGCCTGTGGCATCCCATGTGTAACCAATGATGGAGTTGGGGATATGACTCAGATCATTGAGCAAGAAAAAGTTGGGGTTATCTTAAGAAGTTTTGATGAATCCGCTATGCGTAAAGCCGCTGAAGAGATTTTAGAATTACTACAAGACGAACACTTGAGCCAACGATGTCGTGCAGCAGCCATTAAGTATTTCTCTCTTGAAGAAGGCGTAAAGGACTATCAAAATATTTATCAACAACTAGTAAATGAATAAAATAATGAATGTTTTGTTTTTGACTAGATACGATCGCGATGGTGCTAGTAGCCGCTATCGTTTCTTTCAATACATTAATTACTTAAAAGAAAGAGGGTTTAATTGTGAAATACTGCCCTTACTGAATCAGCAATATCTTCACCACCTTTATACTGGAGATTATAGAAAATATATTCACGCTCTAAAAGGTATATTTAACCGCTTAATTAAGCTATTGAGACTTAATCACTACAACTTAGTTATTCTTGAAAAGGAAATATTTCCTTATATGCCTTTCTTTATCGAGAATTATTTCATTCCGAACGTCCCGATTGTTGTTGATTATGATGATGCCATTTTCCATCAATATGACCAGCACAAAAACAAAATTATCAAATCCTTACTCTCTAGTAAGATTGCCTCCATCATGAATTCAGCGACTTTAGTGACTGCTGGCAATAACTATATTGCTGAGTATGCCCGCAATACAGGTGCGAGATGGGTTGAGGTCTTACCTACTGTTGTTGATCTTTCTAAATATACCTTTGTTCAAAATAAAATTAACACAGAGCTGTCTCGCCTCAAAATTGTCTGGATTGGTACACCTAAAACCCAAAAGTATTTACTTCATATTGCTTCAGTACTGACTCGTTTATCTCAAATTTATAAAATTCAGTTAATCGCGATCGGTACCCATAATCTTCACTTGCCAAAAACTGAAGTTATCTCTGTTCCATGGTCAGAAGAAACAGAAGCTCAAGACATTGCCCAGTGCGATATTGGCATTATGCCCCTTCCTGATGAGCTTTGGGAGCGCGGTAAGTGTGGCCTCAAATTAATTCAGTATATGGCTTGCGGGTTACCTGTTGTTGCTTCTCCTGTCGGAGCCAATCTTGATATTGTTCAGCATGGCGTCCATGGCTTTTTAGCTTCTACAAATGAAGAATGGGCAACTGCCCTTGAAACCTTAATTCAAAATGCTGACTTGCGCACTAGGATGGGTCTTGCAGGCCGTCGCCGAGTTGAGCAGCACTACGCTCTTCAAGTGACAGCACCCAAATTGGCGCATCTGCTAGAGTCTGTAGTAGCCAAAGCTCAAGGAGTCCTCTAAGGCTTATGTGTGGCCTAGTTGGTTTTCTCAACGCTGCCTTTTTAGGTGACTGGGCAGCAACTATCCGCAAGATGAATGGCACCCTTTCCCATCGCGGCCCTGATGATGAGGGAGTCTGGATAGATGAGGCGGCAGGTATCGCCCTAGGCCACCGTCGTCTAGCAATTCTTGATCTTTCCCCCGCAGGACATCAGCCGATGGCTTCTGCGTGTGGCCGTTATGTCCTCGTCTTTAATGGTGAAATTTACAACCACCTTGAACTGCGTCAGGAGTTAACAGCGCTTGGTGCAGCCCCCCCTTGGCGCGGACATTCCGATACCGAGACGCTACTGGCGGCTTTTAGCCATTGGGGCGTGACCACAGCCCTAGAAAAGCTAGTTGGCATGTTTGCCCTTGCCCTCTGGGATCGCAAGACTCGTACATTAACCCTAGCTAGGGATCGCATTGGTGAAAAGCCCCTCTACTACGGTTGGGTCAATGGAGCCTTGGTTTTTGCCTCAGAACTCAAAGCGATTCGGGCTTACCCAGCCTTTGCTAACTTGATTAATCGCGATGCCTTAGCGCTGTATTTCCGCTACAGTTGGATTCCGGCTCCCTACAGCATCTATGAACATATCTGGAAGTTACCAGCAGGTACCTATCTCCAGTGGTCTGCTGAATCTCTCAGACCCAACATTCAAGGGACACCTCAAGCTTACTGGTCACTGCAAACCGTTATTGAAAAAGGGCTGACTCACACCTTTCAGGGGACAGAAGCAGATGCCGCTACTGAATTAGAGTATCTCCTGCGGCAGAGTTTGCAAGGGCAACTGTTGGCAGATGTTCCCTTAGGGGCTTTTCTATCGGGGGGAGTAGATTCTTCAACCGTTGTAGCCTTAATGCAAAGCCTTTCTTCCCAGCCCGTTAAAACATTTAGCATTGGCTTCTATGAAGACGCCTATAACGAAGCCCAATATGCTAAAGCAGTTGCCCAACACTTGGGTACCGATCACACTGAATATTACCTTACAGGTCAAGAGGCGCGGGATGTCATTCCCAAACTTACCCACCTTTACGACGAACCCTTTGCTGATTCCTCTCAAATCCCTACCCATCTTGTGTCAATGATTGCGCGCCAAGAGGTGACAGTTGCCTTGTCCGGTGATGGGGGGGATGAACTATTTGGCGGATACGTGCGGTACCTTTTGACCCCTGCGATTTTGGGAAAAATAGAACGCTTGCCGAAACCAGTGCGCCGCACCCTTGCATCTTTGCTGAAAAAACTATCCCCTAGACAATGGGATCAGCTTTTTGGGGGACTTAGTATCTTTCTGCCTCAGAATTTAAGATATACAACCATAGGGGATAAAATCGCTAAGCTGGCTAAGCTCTGTGAAATGACCTCTGACAAAGAAGTCTATCTTTCTTTTCTATCACTGATTGATTTACCTTCCCAGTTCGTCCTTAATAGTCAAGAACCATTATTAATCCAAGAAAAGCTTGACCAACTGAGCCATCAACTGCCTTTTGAATCCTATATGATGGCACTTGATCTTTTGACATATCTTCCCGATGATATCCTTGTCAAGGTCGATCGCGCCGCCATGGGAGTGAGTCTTGAGACCCGTATTCCTTTTCTAGATCATCGAATTGTTGAGTTTGCTTGGACACTCCCCCTTGACATGAAAATCAGACAGCGGCAGGGCAAGCAGGTACTCCGTAAACTTTTGTATCGCTATGTCCCGCCGCCTTTGATTGAACGCCCTAAAATGGGGTTTGGTATTCCCCTAGCTCAGTGGTTGCGTTCTGAACTGCGAGACTGGGGAGCAACTTTGTTGAACCCAAACCGTCTTCAGCAGGAGGGCTACCTACACCCTGACCTTGTTTGGCAATACTGGCAGGAGCATCAAACAGGAAAACGCAACTGGGCAGGACAACTATGGGAAGTATTAATGTTTCAGTCATGGTTAGAGCGCTGTTTCTGAATATCTAGCCCTAGCATATGTTTCCCTATTTCTTTGTTTTCTTACTCACGCTAACACCATCGGTTATAGAAATGCCGAAGTGGTATTGGGTATTTCTTTTTAGTATTTATGTCGCTTTTATTGGTCTGAGATTTGAAGTTGGTGGAGACTGGTTGACGTATATAGATATATTAGAAGCTTCTAGATATCAGCCATGGGTAGGCTTTGAAGCCCTACTTGGTGACCCTGCCTATCACTGGATTAATAAGATTGCTGCTGCCCTTAATCAGGAAATTTATTTTGTAAACTTATGTGTTGCAGTGATTTACACAAGCTGTTTATTTGCTTTTTGTCAAAAACTGAAAAATCCTTACTTGGGTTTAACAGTTGCTTTCCCATACTTAACGACTGTTGTAGCAATGGGCTATACTCGCCAAGCAGGAGCGATCGCTTTAGAGCTACTAGCGTTAATGGCATTAGAATCCAATAAAAAAATAAATTCAATTCTGTTTTTTATTTTGGCATTACTGTTTCATAAGACAGCAATATTTCTGATATTAGTGCCGATATTAATGTTTTTATTTGACTCACTAAAAACAGGAAAAATAATTAATATTCTACTTGTGTCAGCATTATTATTGATAGCTCTATCTGGTGCAATTGCGATTACTAGCATCAGCGATAAATTTTTAGTTCACTATATCGGAGCAGGAATGTCATCTTCAGGTGCTTTAATTCGACTATCCATGAATCTCTTACCTGCAACTATTTTTTTAATCGAATACTATACAGGGCATAATTTCTTTAGAACTTCTTCAAAAGTTTATCTTGCTTTATCTTGGCTAGTTATTTTTTCTTTTGCACTCTTGCTAACAGGTTCTTCAACTGCTGCCGATCGCCTTGCGCTGTACCTAATACCTATTCAGATCTATGTTCTAGGAAATCTGCCCTACCTCTTTCTCATTCAAAGCCGAGAAATATTTTATCGATGGATGCTTCTAGTACTTGGTTACAGTTTTTTAGTATTATGGGTATGGCTGCAATTTGCTGATCATGCTTTCGCGTGGTTACCCTATCGCATGTATCCTTTTATTTAAGATGGCAATCAAAGATCACTATGGAATACCCAAGCTAGATGGGTTGTCATTGATATTGCTTTGCAACAATGCTCAGATGTTAATTAATTTCAGAAGAGATTTGATTTTAGAGTTAATTCATACAGGTGCTGAGGTTCATTGTTTAGCTCCAGATTATACAGAAGCAGAAATTTCAAAACTAAGTGAAATAGGTGCCATATGTCATCATTTTTACCTTGTTCGTAATGGCATGAATCCTTGTCAAGAAATTAAATCTCTCTTCTCTATTATTAAAACAATAAAAAAAATTAATGCTGATAGTCTCTTGGCTATTAGCTCGAAGCCAATTATTTGGGGATTACTAGCCTCGAGATTTGTTGGTATAAAATTCCGCTCTGCATTATTCACGGGCTTAGGTTATGCATTTACTCCTGACCATCAATTAAAATCAAAAAAATTGAAGATCATTCTCATTTTTTTATACAGGATATGCTTACCTATTGCGGATAAAATTATCTTTCAAAATAAAGATGACTGTCATGAAATTACTCAAGCATGTGGCCTAAATCCTTGTAAAACTTTAATCATTAAAGGGACAGGCGTTAATCTTCAAGAATGGTCGTATTGCGAGCCTTTTTCTCGTCCATTAACATTTACTTTAGTTGCAAGATTACTCATTGAAAAAGGAGTATTAGAGTTTTTAGAGGCATCTAAATACTTAAAAGCTCTGTATCCTCAAGTTCGATTTTGGTTAATTGGTGGACTAGATAGCAATCCGGGGAGCTTATCTGAAGCACAAATTAAGGAATTTACAGAGCTTGGTATAGTTGAGTGGTTTGGCTTTGTTAATATCAAAGAGTATCTACCCAGTACTAGTGTGTTTGTCTTACCTTCCTACCGTGAGGGTGTTCCCCGCAGTACGCAAGAAGCAATGGCTATGGGTCGACCAGTGATTACTACGGACGTGCCAGGCTGCCGTGAAACGGTTATTGACGGCTATAATGGTTACCTTATTCCGCCTCGGGATGTGAATGCCTTGATAACTGCAATGCGGAAATTTATTGAACAACCTAGTTTGATTCCTTCAATGGGGTATCATAGCTATCAAATGGCTTTGGACTTATTTGATGTCAAAAAGATTAATGCTCAATACCTCAAATTGCTCAGTTCATGTTAGTTTTATTAGGATATTGCAACTCTTTTCAAAAAAGTGAAAGATGCCGAAATTAGCGAAGGTGAGTGCATGATGCTTAATTTTTCTGATACTTTTAAGATTGCTGTGATTGGCTTAGGTTATGTTGGTCTTCCTTTGGCCGTTGAATTTGGCAAGAAGTACTATACTATTGGTTATGATGTTAATAGCCAACGTATCGCTGAACTTAAGCAGGGATATGACAGAACAGGAGAAGTCAGTGACACTGATTTGCAAGCGTGTTCCTTGCTAATGTACACAACCTATCTCGAAGATTTAAGAAAATGTAATATTTTTATTATTTCTGTTCCCACTCCAATAGATTATTACAAAGTTCCAGATCTTGAACCTTTAAGAAAAGCTTCCAAGAGTGTTGGTCAGATTTTATCACCTCAGTCTATAGTTATCTACGAATCTACTGTTTATCCGGGTGTAACAGAAGAAGTTTGTGTTCCCATCCTTGAGCAGGAATCCAAACTAAAATTTAATCAAGATTTTTTTGTTGGTTATAGCCCTGAACGAATAAATCCGGGGGATCATAATCATCGTCTAACCACAATTAAAAAAGTTACCTCTGGTTCAACACCTGAAGTTGCTGATTTAGTTGATCGCCTATATGCATCAATTATTCCAGCGGGAACACACAAGGCAAGCTCGATTAGAGTGGCCGAAGCGGCAAAAGTAATTGAAAATATTCAACGAGACATTAATATTGCTTTTGTGAATGAGCTATCTATTATTTTTCACCTATTGGGCATTGATACAGAAGAAGTGTTAGCTGCTGCAAGCACAAAATGGAATTTCTTGCCCTTTCGTCCGGGATTGGTCGGTGGCCACTGTATTGGTGTTGATCCCTACTATCTAACTTACAAAGCAGCAGCTTGCAATTATCACCCTGAACTGATTCTGGCTGGTCGCCGTATCAACGATAACATGGGCTTTTATGTAGCAGCGCAATTTCTGAAGTTACTCGTCAAAAAGGGAATTGACTTACCTAATGCTCGTGTACTTGTTATGGGACTAACCTTTAAGGAAAATTGCCCCGATTTACGCAACACACGTGTCGTTGACATTATCAAAGAACTGCAAAGTTATGGCCTAGGGGTTGATATTTACGATCCTTGGGTAGATCCCCAACAGGCCAAGAGAGAATATGGAATTTCCCTTATTGAAGAGTTATCTCATCAGTGGGACGGAATCATTATTGCTGTTGCCCACCAGCAGTTTCATGAAATGGGTAGTACTGGCATTCGTGCTCTCTTGAAAACACCGGGAGTTCTTTATGATGTGAAGTGGGTATTATCGAAGGAAGATGTGGACGGCCGCCTTTAGCTACTTTTTGTCATTTGAGGAATCAAGATGGATATTTTGGTGACGGGTGTTGCTGGGTTTATTGGCAATGCAGTAGCACTGGAACTACTTAAGCGGGGCGATCGCGTGATTGGTCTCGATAATCTGAACAACTACTACGATGTCAACCTTAAGAAAGCTCGCCTTGAGCGACTCAGCCCTTTTACGGCAGGTGAGCAATTTGTATTCAGAAAAATTGACCTCGTAGATTGTACAGGGGTGAACCAACTCTTTAGAGACTTTACCCCCCAACGGGTCATCCACTTAGCAGCGCAAGCGGGTGTACGCTACTCGATTGAGAATCCCTTGGCCTATATTGACAGTAATATTGTAGGTTTTATCCACATTTTGGAAGCCTGTCGCTACCATCAGGTAGAGCATCTCGTCTATGCCAGCACCTCAAGCGTCTATGGTGCCAATAAAAAACTGCCTTTTTCGGTTCACGATAATGTTGATCACCCCTTGAGTCTCTATGCGGCCACCAAGAAAGCCAATGAACTGATGGCACATACCTACAGCCACCTCTATGACCTGCCCACTACTGGACTGCGCTTTTTTACCGTCTATGGCCCATGGGGGCGCCCCGACATGGCACTCTTTAAGTTTACGAAAGCCATTTTGAATAATGAACCGTTGCCTGTCTTTAACTATGGTAAGCATCGCCGCGACTTTACTTACATTGATGACATTGTCGAGGGGATTCTACGGGTGCTGGATCGACCTGCCACACCCAACCCTTCATGGAGTGGCGAAAATCCTGATCCGGCCACTAGTCTCGCACCTTGGCGTGTTTACAACATTGGTGCCCACCGCCCCGTCGAACTCCTACGGTATATTGAACTCTTAGAAACCTATCTTGGGAAGAAAGCGCAGTTAAATCTTCTGCCTCTGCAACCGGGCGATGTCCCCGATACCTACGCGGATGTGCTCGAACTTAGGGCAGACACAGGCTACGAACCCACAACTCCTGTTGAGATAGGCGTACAGCGATTTGTCCACTGGTATCGTGAGTACTATGGTATCTAACGAGTTGAGTTTGCCCTATGTCAAGTGAAAATAACCATCTGTCTTTGCCCTCTGAAGCCGCTCGGGCAAGTTTGTGGCAGCCGCAGCCAATTGATAAAGTGACCATTGATCAAGTACTTCGCGGGCTGAAGCGGCGCTCAGCAGTTGGCATATTGGCAGGTGCACTAGTCTCAATTGGCTTTTTGGGATACTCTTACCTCTTTTTGAGAAGCTATCGACACTCTGTGTTGGTGCAGGTTGAACCTATCCAATCCTCAGGCGCTCGGCCAGGAACATCTTTAGAGTCACTCCGTCAGCTTGCTCCAATATCCCTGCCCCTTTTGTCAGCTGAAACAAAAGGTGATGTGGGAACTTTGGTTCAGGTACTCAATAGCGACATTGTTTTGCGTCCAATTTATGAGAAATTTTTAGTAGAAAATCCTGATCTAGATCCAAAACAATATTCGTATCAATCTTTTATTGGATCCTTGAAAATCCAGCCAGCGAAACTAACCTCAGGTAATAGACTACTAGATCAGTCAAGTCAAAAGATTATAGAAATCCAATTTTCTGCAAGAGAAAAAGAAAAGATAGAATCACTCCTAGGAATCCTTGTTGAAGAATTAAAAAGATTTAGTGAAAAGGAAAAGCAGGATCAAATAGCGGATAATCTGCGCTATGTTAACCAAGAAATTCAGAAGACCCTGAGTCAAATTGATGATCTGGAGGATCAACTTAACCAATTTCGCTTTCAGAATCGGGTAGTACGACCTGACCTAGTTGCTTCCCAGTTTAACTCTGCGGCCTCTGGCAGCAGCGATCTTGAAACTTATCTTAGCCTTTTGGATAATTTGATCTCTGCAAGAAATGAAAATAGAGTAAAACTGGAGTCAGCTCAGGCAACGTTTAACTCCCTCGAAGCACAGTTAAGGTTGTCTCCTACTGAAGCACTTGCTGCCGCCAATCTAGCTGCTTCTCAAAGCTATCAGGAGTTGCTCTTAAAATTAACAGAAACGGAAACCAAGCTAGCTGGGGAGCAGGCCAAGGTAAATGAAAACTCACCGACGGTGCAAGCGCTACAGGAAGAAAAGCGACTACTGCTAGAGCAGGCTAGGCAGCAAGCGCGACAGATTACGATTAGAAATCAGGATCAAGTTCGTCAACCCGAAACGCTGATTGGTTATCAAAGTGCCGTTTCTGAATCTCTAATCGAGAAGTACATAGAGACCAGAATTGAGCTTGAAGCGCTGCGGAGGGCGGATGCTGAATTAAGCAACCAAATTCAGGCCACCGAGGCAGAGATATCGCGAGTAATACGCCTTGCCAATCCTTACCGCAAGATTGAGCAACGTTTTGCAGCAGCACAGGAATCTCTGAGGTTATTACTGCAAACTCGACAGTCCCTCCAACTGCAGATTGCGCAACGAGACTTCACATGGCGAGTCCTCTCAGATATTGACAACAAGGAAGAATATCAGGTAACCCAGCGTTTATTACGGGCACTGGTGATAGCTTTGATGCTGGGGGGAGTGTCGGGGCTATTTCTAGCTCTAGTGCTCGATTGGTTGGATGATCGTTTCCTAGAAGTGGAGCAAATTCGCCAACAAACTCCCTTGCCGATTCTTGGCGAGATTCCTTTGACGAAGACATTTGATCAATTGGCCTTTAGTCGCCTAGAAACACCGTTGACGCTCTGGGGATTGCAGCACCGTTTGCCGAGTGCCACACCTGCTTTTAGGGAAAGTTTTTACTTCCTGTTGACGCAGCTAGAGTCGTTGGGATTGCCGCGCTCTTTGGCAATAACGGGTACAGCGGGCAAAGAAGGACAAACGACCCTTGCGATTTACCTTGCGGTTGCAGCAGCGGCGATGGGAAAACGGGTCTTACTGGTGGATGCCAATTTGCGTCAGCCCAGCATGCATCAAGGACTTGGCATTCCCAATGTCGCAGGCCTAGGGGAGTTGTTGCAAGGGGAAATGCCTTTTCCCCACTGGTTCAGTCTTTTGGCAAATCGTGCGGAAAGACTCTGGGTACTGACGGCGGGTCAGGTTCAGCAAGAGCCGATGATACTGCTGAGTTCTGCGCGGTGGTTTGATTTCTTGGAGGGCGCTAAGGATACCTTTGACTGCGTGATTCTGGATGTGCCGCCGATCTTGGCTGCTGCCGAGGCGCATCGGGTTCTGGCAGCGGTGGAGCGGGCGCTCTTGGTTGTGCGGTTAAAGAAAACGCGACGCGAAGCTTTTGCTCAGGCACTGCAGGCTTGTGATCTGAGCTTACAGCAAAAGCTGCTTGGGATTGTCGTCAATGGTGTAGCTGTCAACCACCGAGATTTCAGAGGTTATCAGAACAGTGCTGCTGAGTCAGCGGTGGCACCCCTCGCTGTCTAAGGTCTCACATCTCCCTTTCGGGGGACAAAATAGCCATTAAAACAGGCCCAAAGAGTAGGGCATGGGCAGCTAAGGTGAGGCCGGTCCAAAGAAGGGGAAGCCAGCGCCAAACTCCTGCTTCTAGGGGCGGAAACAGGGCATAGGCTAGCCAGATGAGGGTTGGCGGTAAAATGATGAGCAAAATAGCTAACACAAGGCCAACAACGGTGACCTGAGAAGAGGGGCGGTGGAGCGATCGCCAGCCTGTACCTGTCCACTGCCAGCGAAAAGCGATCGCCCCATCTTCAAGGCGAGCCGTTTGGCGCTCAGGATTAAGGGTAAAAATGTGGCGGCAAAAGTTACAGGCATGGGTTTCCATGAGCACCATTGGGGCAATTTGGCCATGGCGGCAAATGGGGCAGGGGTAGATGCCGTGGTGCTCAAGGGGCTTAGGGAGTGGTTCCACCATGAACCTCAGCGGTCTGGGGGTGGAGGCGTTGCTGCTGGAGCCCGCGATAGAGACGATTGAGGGCATTCATATAGGCATGAGCCGAAGCAACAATAATATCTGTATTGGCGGCATGGCCCGAGTAAATGCGATCCCCGTGTTGCAGGCGAATGGTCACCTCACCGATAGCATCAATTCCCGCGGTCACTGACTGCACGGAATACTCAATGAGGCGATTGGGAATTTGCACCACGCGGTTAATGGCACGATAGACGGCATCCACAGGGCCTGTGCCAATAGCGGCATCTGTCAGCTCCTCACCACTGGGCAGACGGACGGTTACGGTGGCGGTGGGGCGGGCGCGATCGCCACAGGAGACCTGCACAAATTCCAGCTGGTAGCCTTGAACATCAATGGCTTGGGTTTCATCTTTAACAATAGCTTCTAGATCCCAGTCAGTGATTTCTTTTTTCTTGTCGGCCAGTTCCTTAAAGCGCAAAAACGCCTTATTGAGTTCCGTTTCACTGAGTTCAAAGCCCAGCTCGCGCAGGCGGGTGGCAAAGGCATTGCGACCAGAGAGTTTACCCAAAACAATTTGATTGTCGGCTAGGCCAATGAGTTGGGCATCCATGATTTCATAGGTTTGCTTGTGCTTGAGGACGCCATCTTGGTGAATGCCTGATTGGTGGGCAAAGGCGTTGGCACCGACGATCGCTTTATTGGGCTGAATCAGCATGCCCGTTAGATTGGAGACCAAGCGGGAGGTTTTGTAAATTTCGCGGGTGTTGATATTGGTCAGGGGTGCTTCCGATTCGGGGGGACGGCCTAGGAAGGGATTGAAGTACTGCCGCCGCACATAGAGAGCCATCACCAATTCCTCAAGGGCAGCATTGCCGGCGCGCTCCCCAATGCCGTTAACCGTACACTCCAGTTGCCGTGCCCCATTTTTGACTGCTTCGAGGAAGTTGGCAACGGCCAAGCCCAAGTCGTTGTGACCATGGACTGAAATGACGGCACGATCAATATTCGGCACGTTTTCCTTGATGCCTTTGATCAGGGCGCCAAACTCGGCGGGGGTGGTGTAACCCACCGTGTCGGGAATGTTAATTGTTGTGGCACCGGCGTCAATCACCCGTTCCAAAACTTGATAGAGAAACTCAGGATCCGAACGCCCGGCATCCTCAGGGGAAAACTCAACATCATCCACAAAGGACTTGGCATAGGCCACCATTTCGGGGGCAATTTCCAGTACCTCAGCGCGGGTTTTCTTCAGTTTGTACTCTAGGTGAATGTCCGAGGTGGCAATAAAGGTGTGAATGCGGGGATAGTAGGCGGGTTTGAGGGCTTTTGCTGCTGCTTCAATATCTTGGCGGGTGGCACGAGCCAAGCCACAGATCACCGGCCCCGTTTCGGTGCCCACGGTTTCAGCAATCCGCTGCACCGCCTCAAAGTCACCGGGACTGGCAAAGGGAAAGCCTGCTTCAATAATATCCACCCCCAGTCGCGCCAGTTGACGGGCGATCGCCAGTTTTTCATCCACATTCAGCGAGGCACCCGGCGACTGTTCACCGTCCCGCAGGGTGGTATCAAAAATTAACACCCGGTCAACCGTCTGGGGAGGATATTTAATACGCATAGACAAGCCCTATCTAAGCTTGAGAAAGAGTAGCAGTCATCATTTACTCTAACATTTTCGCTGGGGAGCGATGCTTAGGGAACTTGCCAAATGCGTTGGTGGTAACTGGGCAAGTGATCCAAGTCCACGGTTGATCCATGGTGATGGTGGTGAGGGTGATGACCCCCGTGATCATGGCTGTGGGAGGGGTGCTCATGATCCTGATGATGGTGGTGATGATGGCTATGGCCTGCCACCAAGCGGAATTTGCAGGCTTCACAGTTCATGGCCACCTGCCCCGTATGGGTTTCAATTTCCCGCTGCCGCGTGAGATAAAATAGTTGCGGATGCAGGCCAATTTCCGGTAGGTTCACGTATTCAACACTGGGATAGGCGGCTTGGGCTTCTGCGGTAAGGGTATAGATTTTCTTGAGTAGTGCCCCTGTAAACATGAAGTGGGGCAGGACAATGACGCGGCGGGGCTGGTAAAGATTCGCCCGCCCAAATCCTTCGGGTAGGCGGGGATGGGTAATGCCAATAAAGCAGACCTCAACGGTTTTGTAGCCACTGCCTTCCCAGAGCATGCGGGCTAGCTTAAAAACATCGCCATTGGCATCGGGATCACTGGAGCCGCGTCCCACCACTAGGAGAACGGTTTCTTCGCGGCCAATGCCTTGGGGATTAAATTCTGGTGAGTCCAAGAGTTCAAGGCGCGATCGCCACAGGGTTAAAATTTCGGGGGCAATGCCATAGTGGCGGCCATAGTGATAGCGCAATTGCGGAAACGCCCGCCGTGCCCGATCCAACTCATTGGTAACGTCAAACTTATTGTGGCGAGCAGCAAAGAGTAAAACTGGCAGCACTGACAAGTCTGTATGGCCTGCGGCAGCACACTGGCTGAGCACCTCAAAAATCGAGGGTTCCGTTAACTCCAGAAAACAGGGAAAAACAGGCCGGCAGGGATCCAGTTGATAATAGGCTTGGGCAAAGTCCAAAAATGCTTGGCGACCTTCCGGATCGCGCGTCCCATGACCGACGAGTAAAAGCGGTCGAGATTGGGGGAGAGGGGGTAAATCGAGGCTAAAACCGAGGGGATTGAGAATGGAATCGTTGAGCGTAACAACCACGTTGAAACTCCATGCCCGTGCGACGCAGGCAAACAGAGTGAACCACAGCAAGTAGGCATTCTGGCTGAGGGGGGTTCCCCATCACAGCTGCGGCACAGCACCAGACTTGCACTGGATTTTCCCTACAGGCTGCTCTTCACAGTGAACGTTGCCAATTGTAGCGAGATTCTCAGACCCCTGTCTATGCAGGGGGTGGGCACATGAGAGACCTATAGCGCCGCAGCATCGAGAACGCCAATGGTCTGGTCGTAGATGGCTTGGGCTTCTTCGGGGGTGTTACCAATGCTGACGAGTCCCAGCTTACCAAATTCCGAGAGTGCCCCCATGAGGTGAAAGACAGTGCCCGTTTCGGTGCTGGAGTCAAAGTGGAGTTGATAGCGGGCAATCATATCCAAGAGATCATTGGGCAGGAGGCCGCGATAGTGGGGTTGGCAGAGGTTATCGGAGGCAATGTAATACTTGGGACGGCGGTGCTTGCTGTAAAACAGTCCAGAGGCTAGCTCATAGTGGCCATCGGTGAGGAATTTTAAGGTCATGAAGGGGTGCGTAGTACCACCCTTGCGCAAGTTAATTTCAATGGCGTAAAGCTCCCACCCTGCTGTTGTTTGGGTTGCAACAACGTCCACACCAAAACAGCCGATCACCCCCTGCTGTGCCAAGTACGTCCCTACCTTTTGCCCCAATTCTTGGAGTTGTTGGCGATAGTCGGCATGGGCGGGAAATTCACAGCCAATGAAAATTTGACCTGTGGGGGCATTGAGTAACTGTTCATGGGTGGAGACGATTTCAACACTGCCTTTGGGGGTAATACAGCCTTGGACACTGGGCGATCGCTTGACTGTCCCTTCCACAAAGGCTTCGACAATGCCACCCAGATCCATAAATCGCTGCCGATAGGAGAGCCAAGTTTCATTAGGCGCCTGAAAGACCATCTCCTCTAGGCTATTTTCAATCCGTTGTAGATGATCGGGGGTGTGTGGGCTGCCAAGGGGGCGCAGTGGGCGCAGATCAAGAAGAGCATTGCCTTCTCCGGAAAAAGCCTCATTGAGTTTCACCACCACCCGTTGCAGTTCAGGAGATTTCTGTTGGAGGTGAGCGATCGCCCGCACCAGTTCCGGTACCCCCTGCAAAAAACCGCTGCCCATCGGATGGGGAATGCCTGCGGCCGCAAAAAGTTCCCGACTGCCCGCCTTGGTTCCCCAGTAGAGGAGGTCGGGATCCGTCGAGTAGAGAGGAATGCCTAAGCGTACCGCCAGTTCCCGCTCCAGAGGGGTGGAGTTAAAACACACCATGTAGGCTTGGTTGGGACGCAGGGCTTGACGAATACGCTCCAAAAGGCGAGGCCGCTCTAAAATTTTCGCAGTCAAGGGTTTATCGGAGCGATCGTAGGTGGCCAGCAGCAGCAGGCGATCGCGGGCATGGGAACTGGGTACGCCGGGGAGTAAATCCAGATAATAGTCAATAATGCTGGGGTGCAGTGGCTGGGACGTCACGTAGATCATGCGGGTACGCGGATTCCGCAACTGGATCAGCGTATAGAGTTGCCGCTCCTCGTAGTGGGTATAGCCGGTGATCTTGGCCAGCTCCGGTTGGGGAAAGCTCAGGGAAGGCACCACCACAATATCGCGCTCAATGCCGCCGGGACCCTTGGGTAGTTCAGGAATAAACGTTTCTGTCCCGTCCCAGCACTCCAAGAGTCGCGTTTGCAGTTGGCGGAATTCCTCAGCAATTGACATCAAAACGCCCCTATGCCCTTGTCCCTAGTTTAGGGAGTTTGAGTCGGACTCATTGCTTGGGGGGCATCTTGTTCAAACTTTCTTTACTGAGGAACGGTGCTTCGTTTGCTCAGCTTCAATGTTTCTCATAAGATGCCTCGCAAGAGGATAGTTGATAGTCTGATTCTGGCGAAGCCTAAGGAGAGTGCCCGTGAAAAGGATCACAGGATCACGGGGAACTTGGGCACAAAATTAACCCACTTCACCCAGTCTAGGCCTCAGACTCAATCGGGAGTGCTTCTAGTTGAACATAGCGGGCGCCGGCAAACACCTCACGGGTGGTGCGGCTATACCAATTGCGAAATGAGGGTCGCTTGAGAATGGGGCGCGTCCAGTGACTACCGCCTTTTAGAACAAAATGCTTGCCATCAAAGTAGGGCGCAGAATACCCCCGGTAGGGATAGCTCTGGAACTCCGGATAGGGGGCAAAGGGACTTTGCGTCCACTCCCAAACGTAGCCCTGATTCAAGAGTCCCTGCTGAGCAGCAATCTCCCATTCCCGTTCACTGGGGAGACGTTTGCCTTGGAAATGGCCATAGGCTTCAGCCTCATAGAAACTGAGTCCCCACATAGGTAAGTCCAAATCCTCAGGAACGGGGTAAAAGGGTGCTGTGATCCCCTCTGCTTCGCGCCATTCCCAACCACTGCTGGACCACCATTCCCGCCGCTGATAACCACCCGCTTCCACAAAGGTGAGAAATTCCCGCCAGGTCAGCGGTGCCGCATCAATCGTAAAAGGAAGTAGTTCGACACTCTGGACTGGCTGCTCGTTATCAAGGGCTAAGAGGTCTTCACTGCCAATGACATAACTGCCAGCGGCAATCCGTTGCCAAGACTGAGGCGAGGATAGGAGAGGGGGCAAGGTGGTGAAAATCCCCTGCATCGCCAGCACCATTTGCATTGTTTCACTGTGTTGGGCTTCATGCTGCAAAATCCACCACCAGAGACGGACTTCCCGTTGCCACTGCTCGTCGCTAAGACTGTAGAGGCGATCGCCCGTCTTTTGGCGAATCTCTGCTAAGTAGTCAAGTAGCTGGCCACGCGGCGGTAGATGCTGTCGTTCGGCCTTGGGGCGGCCATCGGCGGCATACCAATAGCGATCGCGATCGCTCACCCCTGAGGATTCCGGCAAGAGCCAAAAAGCTTCTGTGTAGCCAATGTGTCCCAAATGCCACCCCACGGGACTATAGAGGGGATGGGGCTGCGCACAAAGGACGGCCTCGCTCAACTCAGCCACAAGTTGGCGTGTAAATTGCCGCTGGTTCTGAAAGGCTTGCCAAAGGGCTTCGCGATCCCAAGGATTAAACGGGGTTGAGGTCTCAGAAGGTATAAATCTCTGGTTCACTCTGCAAACTCATCAACAGCAGTTTATTTTCGGGTAAAGGATACCACTCCGTTTGCTGATCTACCGGCTCTGAGGTGAGTTGAATTTTCTCGGCATCCTGACTCCAGTACAGGGTGGGGGGTGGTGTGCCCCGCGCACAGCGGGTGGCGAGAATATAGACGCCATCAGTCAGAATCATGGCGGCACTGACACTGGTACGCGCTGCCTGCGCTAGGGAAAAAACAATTTGCAGTGTTTGCCGCAGTACCATCAACGGTGACAGTTGCGGATTCAACACCAATTCATTGCAAAACAGGGCAAAGAGGTGCTCAGAGTCTGTAGAGCCTTCAACAATGTTGTAACAAATATCCGACAGGCGATCGCGCATAGGGCGGTAGAGGGTTTGGCGAAAGTTCTCGATAAAGCCATTGTGCACCCCCAGCCAGCGTCCCCAGCGAAAGGGCTGCGTATTCGTCATCTGCACGGGTTGACCCGGTGTGGCACTGCGGACATTGGCCAAAAAACAGGCAGATTGAATGTAGCGGCTTAAATGCTCAGTAAAGTTAATATCATGCCACATGGGCAGCGTTTGCCGATAAAGAAAGGGGGGCACATCTTGGCGGGCAGCATACCAGCCCACCCCAAAGCCATCGGCATTTAAGCGTCCCGCCGTCATTTCGCGGGGTTGATAACTTTGCACCAACAGGGAATGGGGAGCATCCACCAAGGCATGGGCAAGGGACGTTCTGCGCCCCATATAGGCATAAAGACGGCACATAAATTAACATGTAAGCTTGATAGGAATACCTTACCCCCGATTCTAACTTTCAGCAAAGGATTTTTCAGGGCGCTATATCCAGTTTGAGAGCTGGCAGTAAAGCTTGCTAGAGTGTAGAGAAAAAAGGTTATCTGCAATCAATGAACCCAACGGATTCCCTAGAGGATGATTTTCCCGACGTCGAAGCCATTGTGCCCCCTGAGCAGTCCCAAGCCTTGGGGCGATCGCAAATTCAGCGCACCTTGGTGATCACAGAAACAGCCTTCCTTGCCAGTACCGCTGCCCTGCTGTGGGTGATTAACTTTTATTTGCCCATTGGTCCAGTCTTGCGCCTATTTTTTCCAATTCCCATTGCCTTGGTGTATTTACGCTGGAACCGCCGAGCGGCTTGGATGGCGGCGATTGTCAGTGCCTTGCTCCTTTCTGTGTTGATGGGGCCACCCCGCAGTCTGCAATTTCTCTTGCCCCACGGCATGATGGGGGTGATTTTTGGCGGCTGTTGGGCAAAAAAAGAGAGCTGGGGACGCTCAATTCTCAGTGGCGCTGTGATTGGCACCGCAGGATTTTTCTTTCAGATTAGTCTTGTGTCCATTCTGCTCGGGGAAAACCTCTGGATTTACTTCAATCAGCAGGTCACGAATTTCATTGATTGGGTGCTGGTCAACCTCAACCTGCTGCTGGAGCCAACGGTGACCCTGATCCAAGTCGTGGCACTGCTACTTGTCTTTTTCCAGTCCACGGTGTATGCCTTAGTGGTGCATATTTTGGCATGGACACTGTTGGAGCGATTGGGCAATCCGATTCCGGATCCGCCCCCGTGGCTGCGCACGATCCTTGAAGACCCCCGCTAGATCCTTTCGAGACAGCGACGCTGATAGAGGGCTTGGGGAGTGGCACTGCCGGTACAAAACAGCACGGTTTTCAATTCCTCAAGGATAAAATCAATGCGTTGCGCAAGTGTCTCCTCTGATTGATGGGCGGCCTGCAAAAAGGGGCGCGCTAAACCGGCAAGACCAGCACCGAGGGCAAGGGCCTTGGCCACATCAATGCCATTTTGAAGTCCGCCGGAGGCAATTAGGGGCGTATCTGGTAGGGCAGGATGAATTTGCTCCAGACACTGCGCCGTAGGCATGCCCCATTCGGCAAAGGCCTCTCCGAGGTACTGCTGACGCCCATCCTGAGCACGCGCTGCTTCCACCTTAGCCCAAGAGGTTCCCCCTGCCCCCGCCACGTCAATAGCGGCTACTCCCACCTCCACGAGTTGCTTGGCCACGTCGGCACTGATACCATTGCCCACTTCCTTCACAATTACAGGCACCGGTAGGGCACGGCAGAGAACACCAATTTTCGTCAACAGTCCCTTGAAGTTGCGATCGCCCCCCGTTTGGACGGCCTCTTGTAGGGGATTGAGGTGCAAAATCAAGGCATTCGCCTCTAGGAGATCAATAATCTTTTGGCATTCATTGACGCCACAGCCATAGTTCAACTGCACCGCGCCAAGATTGGCTAAGAGGGGGATAGTGGGTGCCTCTTGACGAATGGCAAACGTGGTCGCCACCTCTGGATGCTCCAGCAGCACTCGCTGGGAACCGACCCCCATGGCAATTCCCTTTTGTTGCGCCACCCGTGCCAAGCGGCGATTGATGTCTCCCGCTTCAGGCGTTCCACCAGTCATGGAGGAAATCAGCAGCGGAGCTGCAAGCCGCCAGCCCAAAAACTCGACGCTCAGATCAATCTCGGCAAAGTCCAGTTCGGGCAGGGCACAATGGCGAAAGCGATACTTCTCGAAACCGGTGGTGACTTCTTGATGACTGACATCACCTTGAATACAAAGCTCGAGGTGCTCGGCCTTGCGCTGCTCAATGGGACTGCTCACCACTCGTGTTCCTAAAGTTAGGCTGCACCAACATTATAGAAGGCAGCTCAGGGAGCATCCCTATCGGCATTAACGGAAAACCGTCGGCACTCTCAACCCCGCTGCCAACAATTTCAGGCCATTGGCTGCTGCATCGCGGTAACGCAACTGACCGCAGAGAATTTGCCCCATCCGTTGCAGGGCGCTAGGACGTTTGATGGCCACTTCATAGGCCATGTGGGGCATCCGATAAAAAAGAGTCGCTAGACGTTTTGCCCAGACCATATCCGCTCCCCACGCCTGTTGGACTTGACGGGAATAGTCTGCGAGAGCCTCTGGATCACCATTGAGGGCGCGATCAATGGCTTGGGCGGCCAACATGCCAGTCAACAGCGAGGGACGAATGCCTTCGGCAGTAAACGGATCAACGATACAGGCCGCTTCCCCGGCAAGGAGGGCATTTTGGGTGTGCAGGCGCTGGTGCCGCTGCCAACAGTAGAGGGGGTGGCCATAGACCTTGACTTGACTGAAATCAACGCCAAAGGTTTCAGCATATGCTGCCCCGATCGCCCTCAGATTTTGCTTGCGTTTTAGGGAAAACGTGCCCACACCAATCGAGTAGCCCTCCCGTTTAGGAAAGTTCCAAATGTAGCCATTGTGAACGCGACCAAAGTCAAAGTGGGCTGTCCTCAGGGAATGATTGGGCATGGCTGCTTCAACCTCAATGGCTGCTCCTATACGCTGCTGACGATGTTGGAAGCCCAACCACTTGGCCATTGAACCTTTGGCACCATCACAGCCAATCAAATACTGCGCTGTGAAATCCCCCTTGGGCGTATGCACCTGCCAGCGATCGCCCCCCCACGTTAGACCTGTAACGGGAGTTTGAGCCGCTACCTGCGCCCCCTGTTGCTGCGCCTGTTGAATCAGAAAATGATCAAACACATCGCGGCGCACCATCCACACCGCTTGCTCTGGGGGCAGTTCCAGCACTTGCGCTTCCCCACCCTGCCACGTACAGACCATTTGCGTCAGCTTCAGCGAGATAGCAGGAGTAAAGTCAAAGTCAAACCAAGCTTGCACTTGGGGCGACACACCTCCCCCACAGGGCTTGTAGCGGGGCAGAGCTTCCTTTTCCAGAACCAACACCCGCCAGCCTTGCCTAGCCAAGTGATAGGCAGCCGCACCGCCCGCAGGGCCTGAACCAACAACAATGCAGTCGTACACCACAGGGTCACTCCTCAGTTGCTTTGCGCAGATGCTCAAAAAATAGCAAAAATCACTTAAGAGAAGCTGATCTGACTGGATTCGTAGTCGGGGGGTTCGACGTGGATGACAATGCGAGCCGGCCCATAGCGGTCTTGCAGCAGGGCTTCAATTTGCTCAGTAATGTCATGGGCCGTGGGAATATCTTGCGCCTCGACAATTAAGTGCATCTCAATAAACACTTGCCGTCCCACCATTCCCCGCGAGCTAATGTCATGGCAATTAACCACACCGGGCACGGTCATCACTAGCTCATGGATAGCTTCGGGGGCGATCGCCATCTCATCCACCAGCCAAGGAATGTTGCTTTTGAGAACTTCCCACGCACTCCAAAACACAAGGGCCGCGACGGGAAATGCCAACACCACATCCAGCCAATCCCAATTGAACGTCCACACCCCAATCAACCCCAAAAGGACAATAATCGTTGTCCAGACATCGCTCAGGGTATGCTTGGCATCAGCAATGAGCACGGAATTATTCAGCTTGCGCCCCATGTGGTGTTCATAGAGAGTAAGGCCGATATTCATGCCAAGGACAAGGATCACAATCCACAGTTCTGCCCCTGTGATCGTCACGGCACTGCTTTTATGCAGCAGGCGCTCAACCGCACTTTGTAAAATCTCAAAGCACACCATGCCCAGAAAGGCGGCAATCCCCAATGCACCGAGGGCTTCAAACTTTTGGTGACCGTAGGGATGGTCGCGATCGGGATGGGGGTTAGCCCACTGCATGGCCACTAAGCCCAGTATGCTACTCCCGGCATCGGTCAAGCTATGCAGGGCATCGGCCTGTAAACTCAATGAGCGACTGAGAACACCAACAATGGCTTTAATGGCCGTCAGGGCAACATTGACCCCTAGCGCCAAGAACAATACCCGCTGGGCTTGTCGGCGGTGGTCGGCCACGGTGCTCACCTAACTGAGTGAACTTAAGGATTGGCTGTCTGGGGAGGACGCGCTGATTGGGTATTGCGTCGCTCTGCTAGGATGCGTTCATTGAGAACGGCTAGCGCCCGTGTAAATTGAGGATCACGATCGGTGGCAATGTCATCGCGCGTCAGTTGTTCCCGCTGCTGCTCCGTGAGTGTGACTTCAATATCGGGTTCAATGCCTTTCTTGTTAATATCACGACCACTGGGGGTAAAGTATTTGGCGATCGTCACTGCAATCCCTGCCCCGTCGCCCACCGGCTGGACGGACTGCACCAAGCCTTTCCCAAAGGTGCGTGTTCCCACCAACACGGCACGGCCATTATCCTGTAGAGCACCTGCGAGGATTTCGCTGGCACTGGCCGAGCCGCCATCAATGAGCACCACAAGGGGCTTATTGGTCAAGAAGCCGCGACCGGCACGTAAGCGTTCTGCTTCCCCTTGGCGATTGACCGTAGAGACAATATCGCCCTGCGGTAGAAACATGCGGGCAATTTCAGCACTAGCAAAGAGTAGGCCGCCCGGATTGGAGCGTAAATCCAAAACATAGCCTTCAACGCCTTGCTTTTCTAACTCCCGAATGGCGGCGCGCATTTCTGCTGCTGCATTGGAGCTAAAGGTGACAAGGCGAATATAGCCGACAGGGCCTTGGGGAGTTTGGCGTAGGCTGTGGCGAACGGGATGAATTTCAATGCGGGCACGGGTGATCTCATAGTTCAAGATTTGATCGCCCCGCTGGATCGTCAGGCGCACTTTTGTATTCACCGGGCCACGGATCATGCTGACGGCTTGGTTGAGATCCATGCCCTTAGTGGATTTGCCATCAATTTTCAGGATCACATCCTTGGCCATTAAACCCATCTCAGCGGCGGGACTCCCTTCAATGGGGGAAACCACGGTGATTTCTTTGGTCTTTTCGTCCTGGGTAATGGTGATACCTACCCCTGTGAGTTCACCAGAGGTTTCAATTTGCATGGAGCGAAACTGCTCCGGATCCATAAAGCGGGTGTAGGGATCATTGAGCTTCTCGAGCATTTCCCGTGCCGCTTTGTAAGCATCCTCGGGTTTGGTGTAGTTCCGAGAGAGAAACTCCCGCCGCACGGCACGCCAGTCATTGCCATTGAAGGTGGCATCAACGTATTCACGGTCAATGACCTGCCATACTTCATCCACCAGTTCCTTAGGACTTTGGCGAAAACCTGCTAGGCTACGGGACCAGTGCAGACCCGCACCCGTGACAGCAACCAATGCCGTCATGACCACTGTCGTACTGACAACGAGCGTGCGGTGTGTGATTCCCATATGATTCGTCCTAAATTTTCGATCCTTTAGCCTACGCCCAATCTAGCACAAAGACTTGCCTTGGCCGTTGGCGATCGCCAGCTAAGTTTTCCGACGCGCAGCAGGGTCAAAAAGTGCCTAGACCCCCAGTTGTTGGCGAATGCAGTAGTTCACACTTTCATCGAGAACCCGCTGTGCCCGCTGTTGGCTAGGAGATTGCGGTTGACTGCCATTGGGATCAAGGGTTTGAAAATCAGTGTAGCTCAATCGCTCTTGAATGTAGTTGATGGAGCACTGACAAATGTTATTCATCACTGAACGGGGCACAATGGGCGCTGATCGCCGGCCACGCTCGATGCAGGTATTCATAAAACTATTCACCGCCACTGGGGGGTAGGGTTGGGGAATGGCGCGTGCTGGCAGTTTCAAGCTAGTGGCTAAGCTGCTACTAATTAAGATTAAAGAGAATAATTTCATAAGTAATAGGCGCTTACGCTAAAACATCCTCGTCATACCCTAGGACGCCCTTTTTCATGCAAAAAGTTTCAATCAGTAAAGGCGCGATCGTAGGCTGCATTGGAACCCACGAGCATTGAGCCAATCCCCGAATCGGTAAAAATTTCCAGTAATAGGGCGTGGGGCACCCGGCCATCAATAATGTGCGCTGCTTTCACCCCTTGAGCGAGCGATCGCACGCAACAGGTGACTTTAGGAATCATCCCGCCAGAGACAACCCCCTCTTTAATGAGTTGCCGCGCTTCGGCAATATCAAGGCGATAAATGAGAGTACTCGGATCACGATAATCCCGTAAAATGCCTGCGGTATCCGTCAGTAAAATCAGCTTCTCAGCCCCCAAAGCCGCCGCAATCTCGCCAGCAACAGTATCAGCATTGATGTTGTAGGCTTGCCCAGTATCATCGGCAGCCACACTGGAGATGACGGGAATATACCCCTTCTCCACTAGTGCCGTAATCACGCGGGTATCCACGCCTTGGACTTCACCCACAAAGCCGATGCTCTCTTCTCCTTGGGCACGGGCACGAATCAGGTTGCCATCTTTGCCGCACAGCCCCACCGCTTTACCGCCCGCCTGATTAATCAGGGTGACAATTTCCTTGTTGACCCGACCCACCAAGACCATCTCCACCACATCCATCGTTGCGGCATCGGTGACGCGCAGCCCATTTTTGAATTGGGGTTCGATGTTGAGCTTAGTTAACCACGCATTGATTTCAGGGCCACCCCCATGAACCACCACCGGCCGAATCCCCACATAGGAAAGAAAGACAATATCGCGAATCACCGAGTCTTTGAGGTGCTCCTCCTTCATGGCGGCACCGCCGTATTTAACGACAAAGGTGCGTCCGGCAAAGGCTTGGAGATAGGGCAGGGCTTCACTGAGAACACGAACGCGATCGCTATCGCTGAGCATAGAGTTTTCTTTTGTCCGTCTAAAAACCTAAGCAGGGATCAATGGGGGGCTGAGCAGAGGGGGGATCTTCCTCAGCCGCAACTGCTAAGCGGGCAGCCAACCCTGCCGCAGAATCGCGAATCAGTGACCAAATCAGCGGCGCCAGCCACCCCCGCAACATCACTGAGCAGGAAATCTGACTCCCCCAGACCGTTGATTCTAAACGATAGGTTACCCGTTCCTCTACCCCCGGCAAGACCAAAATGCGAATACTCAACAGTTTTCCCGGTGATACCCGTTCGACAAAAATCTGAATCGGCCACGGAATCCAACGCGTCATGGCTTGGAAAATAAACCCCGGCTTGGGTACGAGTCCGTAGGGCACATTGGTGCGCAAAATCAAGGGATGCCACGACACATCGGCCAAATTCACCACTTTGCGCCAGATCAAATCCACCGATGCCGAGCTAAGGGCTTGGTAGGTGCCCGCCAACGGCCAACTGTAGGTCATTTGCGGTTTTTTCTTTTGTTGACGACGGCGATCGGCCACAGTCTCGTTACCCTGCTATTCCTGACGATTTGGACACCACGAAAGAATAAATAATCGTCTGAACCCTTGATTGATCCAAGAGCCTTATCTATATTAGAACGGAATTTTCCGAGCAGGAGTTTCGTAACTCTGTGTAACGATTATTTTTCTAAACGCACGGCATACCACTGAAGGTAGCCACCATTGGGTAATTGCAGTTCACAACCCGTTGTCATGAGGTGGTGGGCACGACTTTCCACATCGGGCAAAGCAAGTAGATCCGGCGTTAGGGAAACATCGGTTCCTGTTAAATACTCCACCAGCTTGGCCTGTAGCTCCATCGGTGTGAGAAAGGTCTCATCGCTGACAGTAGATTCAAGGACAACATACATCTCTTCAGTGAACATAGCGAATGCGGTTAAGTTGACATTGATTACATTGGAAATGATCCGCGCAGCAACGCTCTGCCTTTACTGGGCTGGCAGTGCAAACATCTGTACAGCATAGACTTCTCCGTGAGCTGAGTTCAAAGCAATGCCAAAGCCAAAGCGGGTAAATTCAGGCCGCAGGATATTTTGGCGGTGCCCCTCACTATACATCCAGCCTTTTTGGAACCGCTCAATCAGCTTATAGTTGAGCACCAATCCGGGGGTGCCCTTCTGCTCCATGATATTTTCACCGACGCCACCGCGTCCCCCCAAGGCGATAAAGCGATCCATTGGGGATTGCCCATCGGGATTGGTATGGCTAAAGTATTGGCGTTTGAGCATATCTTCGGCATGGCGTTGTGCGGCCTCTGTGAGTAATTCATCGGCAACAAGGGGCGGCAGTCCATTGAGCTGGCGATCGCGATTCACCAATTGCAGGGCAAAGGCTCGTATTTCCGCAAGGGAGCGTTTTGGCTGAGCAGCAATGACATCCACCTGTGGAGCACCAATTTGCCAATCTTGCCCCCCTTGGCCATTGTTCAAGTAAAAATACTCCTTGGCCGCTGCAAGGGCAATGCCGAGCATTAAGGTGACGTACAAGAAGACCTGTAGGCGTTGTTGATTGAGGTGGCGGCCAGCCATGGCTGCGAAGCTTGTTAATCTATTGTCAGTCTATTGTCAGTGTACGCGAGCAAGTGCGGAATCCCCTACATTTTCTGCCATTGCCCTCAACTGGTTTTCCACAGTACTGTAAACAATGGCTTGAAGCCTGCTAAGTTTGCAGTCCCTCAATCATGACCTCCAAGTTACTAAAGGATAGCCACCCATGGCAAAATTAGTCGCATTTCATGAAGAGTCCCGGCGATCGCTCGAACGCGGAATTAATGCCCTTGCCGATGCCGTGAAAATTACCCTTGGCCCCAAAGGGCGCAACGTGGTGCTTGAGAAAAAGTATGGCGCACCGCAAATTGTTAACGATGGCGTGACGATCGCCAAGGAAATCGAACTGGAAGATGCCTACGAAAATACTGGTGCCCAACTGATTCGGGAAGTGGCCGCCAAAACCAATGATGTCGTCGGCGATGGCACAACCACTGCCACCCTCCTTGCCCAAGCCCTGATCCGTGAAGGCCTGAAAAACGTGGCTGCCGGTGCTAACCCCATTGCCCTCAAGCGCGGTATGGAAAAAGCGATCAAAACCATTGTCGAGGGCATTGCCGAAGTGGCCAAACCCGTTGAAGGGGATATGATTGCCCAAGTGGCCACCGTCTCTGCCGGTAATGATCCCGAAGTGGGAGCCATGATTGGTGAAGCCATGGCCAAAGTCGGCAAAGATGGCGTGATCACCATTGAAGAATCGAAATCCCTGAATACAGAAATGGAAATTGTTGAGGGGATGCAGTTTGATCGCGGCTACATTTCCCCCTACTTTGTCACCGATCCAGAGCGGATGATTGTTCAACTCAACAATGCCTATCTGCTGTTGACGGACAAAAAAATTACCAGTATCCAAGATCTGATTCCCACCCTAGAAAGAGTGGCTCGCAGTGGTCGTCCCCTCGTGATCATTGCTGAAGATGTAGAAGGCGAAGCCCTCGCCACATTGGTGGTGAATAAACTGCGGGGTGTCCTCAATGTGGTTGCCGTGAAAGCCCCAGCCTTTGGCGAACGGCGTAAAGCAATGCTCCAAGACATTGCCATTCTCACGGGCGGTCAAGTCATTTCTGAGGAAGTGGGACTGACCCTAGATGATGTGGAAATCACCATGCTGGGAGAAGCCGCCTCCGTCACCGTGACCAAAGACACCACCACCCTTGTGTCCGAGAAAGGCAATAAAGCCGATATTCAAAAGCGGGTCGAACAGCTCAAGAAGCAGTTGGCCGAGACCGACTCCGAATACGACAAAGAAAAGCTGCAAGAGCGCATTGCCAAGCTCGTGGGCGGCGTAGCGGTGATCAAAGTGGGGGCTGCCACCGAAACGGAATTGAAGGATCGCAAACTCCGCCTCGAAGATGCCCTCAATGCCACCAAAGCGGCAGTGGCTGAAGGGATTGTGCCCGGCGGTGGTGTGACCTTGCTTCACTTGGCCAGTCGCATTGATGCCCTGCTGCCTAGCCTCAGTCCCGAGGAACAAACGGGGGCACGCATTGTTGCCAGTGCCTTGGCAGCCCCGGTGGCTCAAATTGCTGACAATGCTGGTGTTGAAGGAGCCGTAGTCGTCGAGAATGTCCGTGCCGGTGACTTTAACTATGGCTTTAATGCTGCAACGGGCACCTATGACGATCTCGTTAGTGCCGGTATTATTGACCCTGCCAAAGTCGTACGCTCTGCCCTGCAAAATGCTGGTTCGATCGCCGGCATGGTACTGACGACAGAAGCCCTTGTGGTCGAAAAACCGGAACCGAAACCGGCAGCTCCTGCGGATGGCGGTATGGGGGGCATGGGCGGCATGATGTAGGCTTACTGCCCCAATAGTTTGCTAGGTTCTCTCCTCTCTAACTGGGGGGAGGGTTTTTTATTGGTGGCTAAAATTGCAGGGCATTCTGCGTCACTTGGGCGATCGCCTGATCGGTGGCCTTGGGCAGATGGTAATACTTACCCCCTGCTTGCTGGGCCAATTCCTTGCCCATCCCCGTGGAGACAAACTTATTCTCGGTATCAATCACCAAGAGCTTCAGACCCAAGGCTTGAATTTTAGCGGCAATTTCCAGTACTTCCGCTTTGACATCGGGCTTGGTCTCCGGCGGAATAGTTTCGCCAAGGGAACGGCTCAGGGGGATATTGCCCCGACCATCGGTAATGGCCACAATCATCACTTGACCAATCTCACCGCTTTGCTTGGCATTCAAACCCACTCGCACCGCTTGGGTCAGGCCGTGGGCAAGGGGAGAGCCACCCCCACAGGGCAGGGTTTCAAGGCGTCGCCGTGCCGCTTCAATGGATCGGGTGGGGGGTAGGAGCACCTCTGCCTGCTCGCCACGAAAGGGAATCAGCGCCACCATATCGCGGTTTTGATAAGCTTGGGTCAATAGGCGTAAAACAGCGCCCTTGGCAGAATTCATGCGGTTCAGTGCCATGGAGCCAGAGGCATCCACGACAAAAATAATCAAGGCACCCGCTTTGCGTACCAAACGTTTAATTCGCAGATCACTGTTTTCAACAATGACGCGGCGTTGGGGTTGGCGTAGGCGACGGGATTTTTGGTAGGGAGCGGCGCTGCGCAGGGTGGCATCCACAGCAATTCGACCCCCTCGGCCACGGGGCAAAATGGGGCGGATATAGCGACCGCGATCTTGGGAGTAAATCAGGCTGCGACTCCCCGATTTCCCTTGGCGTTGGGTCAGTTGGGCAAAGTAGAGCACCGACTCATCCAAGACCGTGCCATCGGCCTCAAAGACAAATTCCTCAGGAATGGGTGGCGTTTCCTGCTGCTCTTCCGGTGGCGTCTCTGGCTCATCGGGTTCTTCTTCGGGGTTAGACTGCTGATTCTCCGGCGGGGGCGGTGGTGGAGGTGGGGGCGGTGGTTGCTCCGGCGGCGGTTCCAGTTGCGTGGCTCGCGGCACAATCACTAGTTCAACAGCGCGGCGTAGATCTTCGGCATTCACTTCACTGCGGCCATTCAGGGCAGCATGGGCTTTGGCCACCCGCACCGCAAAGAGTTCTGCTCGATGGCCTTGAACACCGCCCCGTAGGGCTTCGGTGACCAGATAGGCAATTTGCTGCCGTTGAATTTTTACCTCCTTGAGCCATTCCCGCGCCAGAATAATTTGGGTGCGCAGATCCTCTAGCTCAGCATCGTACTGCTGCAAAAAGGCTTGGGGCGAATCAGCAAATTGGGTGGCATGATCCACCGCTGCAACCCGCTCATCTAAGCCCAGAACCGTATCCGCCGATAGGGCGATCGCAAACCGGTCCAGCAGATGGGGCGGCACTTCTCCCTCATCGGGATTAAAGGTGGCAATCAACAGGGGACGACAGGGGTGATCCAGACTAATCCCCTCCCGTTCAATTGGGTTGCGCCCAGCACTCAGCACGGCCATCAGCACATTGGCCAATTGTTCATCCAAGAGATTGATTTCATCCACATAGAGCACGCCGCGGTGGGCTGCCGCCAAGAGGCCGGGCTGAAAGACCGCTTCACCCCGCTGCACCGATTGACTCACATCCACAGCTCCCAAGAGGCGATCTTCGGTGACCCCTAGGGGAATTTGCACAAAGGGGGCTGGAATCACTTTGGTGGTCAAAGCAACATCGGGATGACTTTGGCGCCAAGCCTGCAAGCGGCTATCCCAGTCTTGGGGACGTTGGGGATCGGGGTTGGCAATGATCGGTACTGGGATCTCCCCTTGATCAATGACTTCAATGGGGGGCAATAGGGCATGAATACCCCGCGCAAGAACAGATTTGGCAGTCCCCCGCCGCCCGGCAATGATCACCCCCCCCAAACCGGGATCAACCGCGGCCAACAGCAGGGCAAGTTTAATGGCTTCTTGACCAACAATGGCGGTAATCGGAAAGGGGGCGATCGCGAGCGTCATTGCATCCCTGTTGAAGGTAAACAGCAGTCGTCATCATCTATCTTACCGAGGGTGAAACCCTTTCCCGCCTCTTTGGCTAGACTGGAGTGAGAAATTGCTGCGAGATGACCATGAGGTTTGTTGGCTCCACCCTAGCGGCTGTTGCCCTATTGACGATGACACCACTGGCGGCACTGGCACGCCCCCTTTCCTGTCGCTCCTATGAAAGTACCTTTGTGGCCACGGAGACTCGTAGCTATTGGGTGAATATCTGTGGGGGCGATCGCCCCGCCTACTATATGGCACGACACAAGCAGGATCCGCGCCTATCAATTCGGCTGCCCCTGCGGGATTGGAGTCCTCAAGGGTACTATTTTGAAGCCGTCAATGGTGAGTACACGTATCTATTGACCAAAACACCCCGCGGGATCTTCTTGACCGTGAATCGTGGTACCCATGAGCTACTGCGGGAACCTGTTTTGGAGCCGTGGTAAGCAAAGGAGCCAAATTGGTTACAATGAGTTCTTGTTAGCTGAGGCCGCCCTATGGCAGAAGAGATTTTCAATACTGCGGTAATTACGTTTACCTTGGTTCTGGTTGGTTTAGGCGCAGGCTACCTGCTGTTGCGCTTGACTCCCGACGATTAGCCACCAAATGCCCCTACCCGGCAAAGAGCACCAGCCACAGGGGCAATAGAAGAATTAAGGCAAAGAGGCTGGTTAAAATCACACTGGCAGCGAAAGCCCGGTCCAAGTGATATACATCCGCCAGAATTAGGGTCATAAAGGCGGGGGGCATGCCAGCTTGGAGTACCATCCCTAGACGGGGCCGGCCGCTGATGCCTACGAGGGTTAATCCGAGACCCAACAGGAGCGGTACCAGTAGCATCTTAATCGTCAGACAGGGAATGATGCGTTCCCAGCGGAGCTTGAGGGGAGCCTCACCGAGGCAGATGCCCATATAGATCAATCCAGCAATCACCATTAACCACCCCAAGGTTAAAAGTCCCTGTTGGGCGATCGCGGGTAGGGGATGTTGTCGTAGCAGCAGTCCGATGCCGACACACCAAAGGGTTGGATTCCGGCCAATGTGCCACAGCAGTTTTGCGATGGAAATGGCGCGATCGCCAAAACTCGCCGCCACACCAATGCCAGCACTATAGGAAATGAGGAGCGTCCCCATCAGATCAAAAAACAACGCCCAACTGAAGTGCTCTTGCCCCAGCAGTCGCCAAGTAATTGGAAAGCCAATAAAACCCGTGTTGCCCACCATGGTCGCCAAGAGAAAACTGCCCTGCTCCTGCCGCGTGTGAGCGGGATATTGCTGCAACCACAGCCACGCCAAGCTGACGCCGATCCCCATTCCTAGCCACGCCAATAGCGGAGCCAACGTACTGTGACCCGTAATCGGGGTGGTGACAATAAAACTAAATGCCGTTAGGGGCGTCCCCACCCAGAACAACCCTTGCGCCAGCCAAGCCCCCGTCGTTGATGGCAAAAAACGGCTACTGCCATAGCCAATGCCCATGCACAGAAAGATTAATCCGTAGAGTTCAGCGAGGGTCGGCAGTAGGGTAAGGAGAATTTTCACGGGAAAAGCATACGCCTTGGGACAGGAATTCTGGCTTGACTTTGGCCAAAAAGACCAGCAGTGAAGCCGTGACCACTCCCTCCAACATAGCAAGGGGCAAATGGCCAATCCCAATCGCAGCGATCGCTAGCCATTCCCGCTGTTGATCCAAGGGTGCTGGCAGGCTCAGGAGAATCACTGCGCCAAATAAGAGAACAGCCAACAGCACAGCCCCCGCCCCAAGGATAAACCCGAGGAGCGATCGCCCCCTTGGCGGACAGCGATGCCACAGCCCCCGAAAAACAGCAGCGGCAAGGAGCGCTGGAATCCCCATGATCAGCGCATTGAGGCCCAAAGTCGTCAGACCGCCATGACCAAACATCACCGCCTGTAGAAATAATCCCGCCACCACGGCTATCATTGCCCCTTCCCCCAAAAGAATCCCCAGACTGCCAAGGAACATGAGGTGCACACTGGCGGGAGGCAGCGGGATATAAACCGCAGAGGCGGTAAAAAAGGCAGCGGTTAATAGAGCTAATCGCGGCACGATCGCCAGCGGATCCACCGTTGCCCGCTGCAAACGGCGGCAAGACCACCACAGGAGACCACCGCTACCGGCATAACCCAGTCCACACCACAGGGGCGGCACTAAACCATCGGGGATGTGCATGACTACGACTCCACTGGCAGCCGCCGCCGCGACCAAGCAAAGCAAGCTGTGCCAATGGCACCCCAGAGCACTGCCAAGACCATGACCGTGATTTGTGCGGGAGTGTATTGACTCAGGGAAACCGTCCTTGGCGGTTCTGGGACGGCGGTAAGAGCAACCTCAGCCGTTGCTTGGGCATCGGTCGCTATCGGAATCGTGAGTAGGCCGCCATGTCCCCCTTGACGTACCTGCACCTGCCACTGACCGCGGCGATCGGGCACAAATTGAAACTCCCCTTGGGTATTGGTGGTTCCTGTTATTGCTGCTTCTTGGGGGCGATCGGGGGCAAAGACCTGTACCCTAGCATTTGCCATCGGTTCGCCACTGTCATAGCGCGCTGTAATGTGAATCACCTGTTGCGGTTTGTAGCGCAACTCAACCCCATGGGCAAGGGCTTGGGGAACTATCAGTCCTAAGGTAGCCACACTCGCTAAAACTGTTTTCATGAGGAAACCTCCCGACAGTGACCTTCGCCGACATGCCCCAGACCGCTAAGGGCTTTGCGCAGTGTTTCAAAATCTTTGGGGCTGAGTTTTTGCTGTAATCCTGTCCAGTCAACCGTGACTCCCTCAGGAGTGCCTAGGGCAGCAAAGGGGTCAAAGCCTACCGCGTCGCGATTGATCTCCGCCGTTGCTGGTTCAGCGCCATCACCAAAAAGATGATCAAAGTGGAGTGTAATCTCTAGCTCAGCGGAACTGTTCGCTGTGACTATTCCCTTGCGTTCATCGCCAATGTAGTCGCCACAAACAAAGGCCAAGGGCTGATCCAACGTAATGTCAAAGGGGAGAGTGACATTGCCCCGCTGCGCTGTTCCCACCAGTTGTAAACTGGGTGCGAGGGTCTGCCACTGCAGGGCATTGAAGTGACCCACCGCCGCCGCAGCACTGCCTACAAGGGGACGCTGATCACTCACCAAATCCACCGTCATAGGATCGCTAAACACAACCGTCACTTCACTGTCGGGGCGATCGCCCGCCTCAGGATCAAAGGGGGGATGGGTTTGGTAGGCAGTCACCGTACCCAACGTCAAATAGACATGGTCAAACTCGAGCTTCCAGCCATCTTTGCTTGTCCATCCCGTTTGCAAGCGCTCTTCACCATTGGCATAGAGCTGGAGAGTGCCCTTTTGCGAGGCGGGCGCACAACTGGCCAGTAGCACTGTACTGAAAATCGTGACTATCCCTAAACGTTGGTATAGATTCATTCCTTTGATCACGCCTGATCACGCCGAAAAAAGCCCCAGAAAGAGCACCCCTGTAGCTATTGGCAAAAGCAATAAAGACACTCTTCCTACCTTAGAAGGGGTGGCATTGGTTCTACAATGCACGGGAGGGGGATGGCGTGGCGGTATAGTGTCTTTACAGAGCGTGATGGAGCGAAAAATGAAACGGGTTTGGGGCTGGTTAGGACTTGTCCTCCTGCTGTGGGGACTGTGGACAGCGCCGAGTTGGGCGGGGTTACAAGACGATCGCTACGATGGGAATATCTTTGCTCTTTACGCTGGCAATGGCTCCTTAGTGCCACCAAAGGTCACCCTAGAGAAATCGCGTCAGAGCGATCGCGCCACATTGCTGCTGTTTTATGTGAACGATAGCCGCGACTGCAAGCAGTTTGCCTCAACCATCTCCCAATTGCAGGGGTACTATGGTCGCGTCACCGATTTCATCGCTATTGATGTCGATGCCTTACCCTTTGGGGCGCAGTTCTCCGCCAATGAAGCGGGCTACTACTACAAAGGCCGGGTGCCGCAAACCCTGATTTTCGATCGCCAAGGCCAATTGCGGCAGGAATTTATCGGTGTGGTGCCCTTTGAAACCCTCGATGACACGTTTCGGGAAGTGTTTGATTTGCTGCCGCGATCGCAATCTCTGGAACTGCGGCCGCGCCCTGTGAATGAAATCAATGTGGAACTGGTGCCCCCGCCACCTGTCAAAGGGAAGAAGCTGGCCAACGAAACGGTAGAGTAATAGTGAGCTTTGCAGCGAGGTACAAGATGGAGTTACCCACCCTACAGGAACGTCTAGCAGTTGTTTTGGCGAAACGGGAGAGCCTCAAAAAGCTCTTGGAACTCCCCGGTCATGGCACCCTCACCATTGACATTGAATCCGCCCTCGCCGAACTCGATGAATTGATTAGCGACTTCAAGCGCACGTTTCCAGACCTCGACATTCCTGCCTAGGAGGTTCACGATGGTGGAGATTACCAGTCGTTGGGTCAAGGTGGTCAATGGCGATCTGCTGATTGATGCCTACTTAGCCGAGCCTGTTGCCCCCGGCCGCTATCCGGCAGTGATTGTCTTTCAGGAAATTTTTGGCGTCAATGCCCATATCCGCGATGTGACCGAACGTATTGCCCGCGAAGGCTATGTGGCGATCGCCCCCGCCCTTTACCAACGCTTTGCCCCCGGCTTTGAAACGGGCTACACCGCCGCTGATATTGATTTGGGGCGGCAGTACAAAAACCAAACCAAAGCCGAGGAACTCCTTAGTGACACCCAAGCGACCATTGCCTATCTGCGCGGCCTTGAAAATGTGGATGGGGATGCCATTGGTACGATTGGCTTTTGCTTTGGCGGTCATGTGGCCTATCTGGTGGCTCAGTTACCGGACATTAAAGCCACGGCCTCATTCTATGGCGCCGGGATGACAACCATGACCCCCGGCGGTGGCCTACCCACCATTGAAATCACACCGAAAATTCGCGGCACGCTCTATGCCTTCTTTGGCGATCGCGACCAAAGTATTCCCATGGAACAGGTGAAGCAAATTGAAACGGCGCTGCGCCATCACGGCATTCGCCACCACATCTTCATCTATCCAGCGGATCATGGCTTCTTCTGCGATCAACGGGATAGCTACGATGCAGCAGCAGCACGGGATGCGTGGGAACAAGTCAAAGAACTCTTCAACACCGTCCTACGGCAGCAACAGTGACCCTATCTTTACAGAACCTTTACATTTGACGCAGTTGCAGCGGAATGGGTTCAATACAAAGGGCTATAGTAAAAGTAGATTGCGTGTTCCCCATCGCCTAAACAATGCCAAAGGCAGTTGCCAAGCTTTAATATTCTTTTAAGTCATGTTCTTTATCCCCGCTGTTGCTGTCTATGACTACTCCTACCCACAAAGTTCTGCTGAAGCAGGGATCCCTTGTTCTCAAGCAGTGCAAAAAAGCCCTTCTTGAACGAGATATGGCTGTCCTTCAGCAGCAGGCACGCATTTTACAAGTTGCAGCAGTGGCATCCCGGCAAACGCTGATTGAGGCAGAAGCACGGCTCTTGGAGCAGGCAGCCCAGCAAAATCAACCCCGGCGAGCAGCGGAAATTCTGATGAAAATCAAAGAATGCTTGGTTGCCCTAGCGGGGGATCAACGTGACTTTGACAGCCTGCCAGGCGTGGCAGCAGAGACTGAGGCACCTGCGAAAAAGCCCCCCTTTATCCAGCGTCCCCATGATGACAGCTACACGAAACGCTTGGGGAACTATCTGGTTGAAGCAGAATTGGTGACACCCGCACAAATTGAAGTTGCCTTAGCCGATCAGCGAGCCACAGGGGCAAGACTCGGCGATATTTTGGTAGCACGGGGATGGCTGCGCAAGGGCACGATTGAGTTCATCATGGAGCGCGTGGTCTTACCCGATCGCCGTCGTCAGGAGGCAGAAACTCCCTCTTCGCCATCAACCTCTCCCGCAACTCAATCGCCCCGCACACCCCCCGCCCCTGGTACGTCAGTGAATGACCGGGCAACCTTCATTGATACCAGCCACTTAAATTCTCTGTAGGTTTGGCGGCAGTGGCGATCGCGTATTCTCCGAAGGTTTTGGAACGGGGCGATCGCGCCCTGCGCTGTAGTCCCTTTTTGCCCCTCTTGTTTCAGACAATGCAGCAGCGGAGTGTGGCACTCCTAGAAATTGTGGGCGAAGCGGGTCTTCAATCGGGATTCACGCGATCGCCCTTGCCTGTGCTCCTAGCAGAAGCAGAGTTGGACTGGTTGATCCGCGTCGGTTTACTGCGCCGCGAAGTGGATGGCCAAGGCCTCACCGATCGCTATCGCCTCACTCCCTTGGGGCAACAGTTGATTCAACGTTATCGCCAACCCACATGGGCGGCCTCTTGGGGCGATCGCTGGCGCAATCAACTCAGCCGCTGGTGGGGAATGTAACGGTTCTGTAATGACCTGTAATGCATTGGGGATTTTCGCTACCATGCTTTATGAGTGCCGTTAGCAAGAGCGAGACGCAGCTTTTTATGGTTAATACCGTCGCCAAACCAGAGTTTGAAGAACTGCGGCCGGGCATTAAAGCCCCCGCCAAGGAAACCATCCTCACGCCCCGCTTCTATACCACTGACTTTGAAGCGATGGCCAATATGGACATTACTGAAAACAAAGCAGAACTTCAGGCCATCCTTGAGGAATTCCGCTGCGACTACAACCGCCACCACTTTGTGCGGGATGCAGAATTTGAACAGTCTTGGGATCACATTGATGGCGAAACCCGCCAGTTATTTATTGAATTTTTGGAGCGCTCCTGCACAGCGGAATTTTCTGGCTTTCTCCTCTACAAAGAACTCAGCCGCAAGCTCAAGGATCGCAACCCCCTATTGGCAGAATGCTTTGCCCTGATGTCTCGCGATGAAGCCCGCCACGCTGGCTTCTTGAATAAAGCGATGGCCGACTTTAACCTATCGCTGGATCTTGGCTTTTTGACGCAGCACCGCAGTTACACCTACTTTGAACCGGAATTCATCTTCTACGCCACCTACCTCTCCGAGAAAATTGGTTACTGGCGCTACATTACGATCTATCGCCATCTGGAGAAGCACCCCGAACATCGCATCTACCCCATCTTCCGCTTCTTTGAGAACTGGTGCCAAGACGAAAACCGCCACGGTGACTTCTTTGATGCCGTGATGCGTGCCCAGCCGCAAATGCTCGATCGGCCGCGCACCTTCTGGCAAAAGATTAAGGAAATTCCCCTGTCCCTCTCTGGTAAGAAATGGGCACGCTACTTCATGGTCTGCTGGCTGCCACCAAAACTGTGGTGCCGCTTCTTCCTGCTCTCGGTCTTTGCCACAATGTACCTCAACGATTTGCAACGGGCGAAGTTCTATGCTGCGATTGGCTTGGATGCCCGCGAGTATGATCGTGAGGTGATTGCCAAAACCAATGAAACCGCAGGCCGTGTTTTTCCGGTGATTCTCGATGTCGATCATCCAGAATTTTATCAGCGGTTAGAGCGGTGTGTCGAAAACAATGCCAAGCTGACAGAAATTAGCAAGCAAAATGGCGGTTTTCTGAAGAAACTTCCCCTCTATCTCTCGAATGTGTGGCAAATGATCAAGTTGTTCTTGATCCCCGCCAAGGCACCCACGACGGCGGCAGTACGTTAATTTCCTCTGCGGCTTAAAAATATACTGATCTCCATGGGTTGCGTCTGCGGGCGTAACCTTTTTTTCACTTTTCCTACAATTGATGTCCGTATTATTACGGAGTGTTGCGGGAGTATGAAAAGAATCTAAAAGCACTTTTGACCACTGGGGATCGCTAAAACCTGCTTCCTAGGCCTCTTTGACCCTGTGATCGCTGCAAAAGTCGCTGAGGACAATTTCATAGGATGGAAGGTAGAGAGCCTAAAGATTTTACTTCGGAGTTGATCCCCGCGATGGACAGCCCAATTCTCACTCCCACAACTTGCCGCTTTTGCCGCTTCTATTATTCCGAAGGGCGGCGTGGTGGTACCTGTGAAAAACTGAATGTGCCGGTGCGGGGGTTTTGGCGGGCCTGTCCCTTGGCGGCAGCCATCCCTAGCCGTGAACATCAGCCAGCGATCGCGACAAGCCCATCAACCACTGCTAGGGCGGTGAGTGCGTCCGTATTTTTCTTTGAGGATGATCCCGAAGCCATTGAGTGACCTCAGCAAGGGTGGGTTGACCAGCGATCGCCCCCCGTTTTGTCGTCACGAGCGCCCCCACCACTGTGGCAAATTCTAAACAAGCAGCCTGCCATTGGGGGTCACGGTAGGTTTCCGGGCTGCCCTGTAATAATTGGGCAATCCAACCCGCAACAAAGCCATCGCCGGCACCAGTGGTATCCACAACGGGCATGGCGGGTGGTTGTAATTCCCCTTGATTTTCGTGCCAGCAGTAGTGAATAGTTTGATCCCCGTCAGTAATAACCACGGCATGGTCAGGTGCCGTCCCCCAAAGGGCACGATAGACAACTTGGGGATCACTGTCAGAGAAAAATAATTCCGCCTCTTCCTTGGCCAGTTTCAGGAAATGCGCCTGTGCTAAAAAAGGACGAATGCGTTCAGGAGCAGCACTCGCATCCCGCCAGAAGATTGGTCGCCAGTTGGCATCAATGAGAATAAAGGCACCGTTTTGCCGCAGTTGCTGGACTAGATGTTCAATGGTGGTGGCGGTGGCTTCACTGGCTAGTCCGAGCGTGCCGGTGACGAAAAATTGTGCCCCAGCTAGGAACGATGGCGAGACTTGCTGGCCAGAGAACTGCATATCGGCAAAGACAGAAGTTCCCGCTGGCGCAAATCCCACAAACTGGCGATCGCCCCCCACCAATTGAACGCGCACTTGCCGCGTCGGCACCCCAGCGACCCGCTCGACTGCTTCGATATTGACGCCCAAAGCGGCTAATTCGGCACAGGCTTGCTCCCCTAAGGCATCGTCCCCCACAGCCCCCAAAAAGGCCGCACTCACCCCCAACTTCACCAAACCACAGGCCACATTGGCCGGGGCACCCCCCAGAAAACACTGCGGGGGATCAGGGGGCACTTCTAAACAGTCAAAGAGGACTTCGCCAGCACAGAGGACAGTGGGTTGGGACATCGCTAATGATTCGCTATAGGGCAATTTAGTTTTTTCTATTGATCCCTAGCCTAGCGATCGCTAGGGGAGTGTGTCAAAATGGTAGCAATTCCAAGATCGAGGGACACTGCAACCGTGTTTGTTCTCAGTGGTTACGAGTATTTTCTTGGCTTTTTGATTATCTGTGGTCTGGTACCCGTACTGGCTTTAGCTGCCTCTGCGCTATTGCGTCCCAAATCCGGGCGGATGATCCGCTTGACGACCTACGAATCGGGGATGGAACCCATTGGTGGCGCGTGGATTCAGTTCAATGTGCGCTACTACATGTTTGCCCTCGTCTTTGTCATTTTTGATGTGGAAACGGTCTTTTTATATCCTTGGGCGGTGGCCTTCCATCAGTTGGGCTTACTGGCCTTTATTGAAGCCTTGATTTTCATTGCCATTCTGGTCGTGGCTCTAGTTTATGCGTGGCGCAAACGTGCCCTCGAATGGTCTTGAGTGAGTTGATTGCCTTTAGGTTGGAGCAGCGAACATGAGTGACACCCCCGAAGCCCCCATTGTTGAAGCTGGCCCTGTATACCGCCTTCTCCAGTCTCAAAACCTGAGTGTGGAATCCCTCGGTACCGATGCCTCTGGCGTAGAAATCATCAAAGTGGATCGCGATCGCCTGCTGGCGGTGTGCCAAGCCCTCTATGCCGACGGCTTTAACTATTTGCAGTGCCAAGCCGCCTATGATTCGGGTCCCGGCCAAGACTTGGTGAGCACATACCACCTGATCAAGCTCAGTGATAATGCCGATCGCCCCCCAGAGGTGCGGATTAAAGTCTTTGTCCCTCGGGATGATGCCCGTGTGCCTTCCGTCTATTGGATTTGGAAAACCGCCGACTGGCAAGAGCGGGAATCCTACGATATGTTTGGCATTGTCTATGAGGGGCACCCAAATTTGAAGCGCATCCTTATGCCCGAGGATTGGGTGGGCTGGCCGCTGCGCAAAGACTACATCACCCCTGACTTCTACGAGTTGCAGGAAGCCTACTAAGCTCCCTTGGTTCCCGCTGATGCTGCCTATTGGTACAGTTGGTCACAGGTACCCGGCCTTGGCTCGGTGTTACTCAAACGCCTCTGGCAGCACTTTGGCGATTTGCAAAAGGCTTGGGAAGCCCCCCTAGCTGCCTTGGCAGAGGTGGAAGGAATTGGCCCAAAGCTCCAAGGGGCGATCGCCCACTATCGTCAGCAGTGCCAACCCCTAGCTCTCTACGAGCACCACTGCCAGCAAAATCCCCACCATTGGGTGCTGAGTGACCCTCGCTATCCACCACTGCTGCGCGAAATTCCCGATCCGCCGCCCTTGCTCTACTATGGCGGGACTCGCATTTTAGAAATTCTCAGTCAATCCACACCAACTGTTGCCATTGTCGGCACCCGTGATCCTTCAGAATATGCGCAGCGTTGGGCGCACAAGCTGGGGTATGCCCTTGCCCAAGCTGGGTTTATTGTTGTTTCCGGCATGGCCGCAGGCATTGATGGCGCGGCGCATCGCGGCTCTTTAGAAGCTGGAGGTGCCACACTGGCCGTCTTAGCCACGGGTGTGGATATGATCTACCCACCGGAAAATCGTTCGCTTTATTACCAGATTCGTGAACGCGGGGGATTCTTGAGCGAGTATCTAGGGGCGTGGGTGCCGATCGCCCCCAATTTCCCCGTCGCAACCGCATCATTGCTGGTCTGTGCCGTGCGGTGATTATTGCAGAGGCTCCCTACAAATCCGGTGCCCTGATCACTGCTCGCTATGCTGCCGAGTATGGTCGTGATGTCTATGTGCTGCCGGGGCATCTCGATAACCACCGTGCCAAGGGTGCCCTGAGTCTGGTGAATCAAGGGGCACAGATTATCTTGGGAGAAGAAGCTCTCCTCGAACAATTGGGGCATACACCCCCCCTCGATCCAACACCCTTCTCAGCCCCACCGCCAACGCTATCGCCCCCCCAGCAACAGATTCTCGAGGCGATTCAACAACTGAGCCAAGGCAGCAATAGTGTTGCCTTTGATGACATTGTGCAGCGCGTACCCTTGGAAACAGGGGTGGTGATGGCAGAACTAATGCACTTGGAGCTAACGGGTTGGGTCGAGCAGCAGCCGGGGAATCGCTATCGCAAAACTAGCCGTTAAAGTTTCATCAATAAATCTTGGAGGGTAAAATGACAAACTCCCAGAACCTACAACATCCCCGTGAAGCCCAAGATCGGTTAGTCCTCGAGCGCTTGGGACAAGAGGGCATCAGTGATTACAACTTGGCGGAATTGGGGCGATTGCTGATTCGCTATGATGGCTTCCCCGGTGCCGAAACCAATAAGAAGTTAATGGCAGAGCTGCTAGAAAAATGGCAACTCACGGAGGAAGAACTGTTTGAGCGTACCCGTGCCATTCACGCTCGCGGCGGTGTTTACAAGCTGGGCAGCAATAAACGGGAGGATTGGACTTAGATTTCTTTGCCGTAGAGGCGATCAAGGGTACGAAAGTCCTTTTCTGCTTCTTGCCAAAGGAGTCGGTTATCCGGATCGGCTTTCAGCGCGCGATGCAGGTATTCCCGTGCCGCTTGGGGTTGGCGATCGCGAATGAGTTGCCTCGCCCAGCACTGATAGGTGACGGCTTGCCACTGGCGTACTTCGGCATCTTGAGGCAGCCGACTGGCCAACCCTTCCACAAGGGATATGGCACGTTGATAGCAGCGATATTTGAGAAATTCCTGAAGTTGGCGATAGCTAGCGTGCTTCAGTTCAATCTCAAAGGCAGAGAGAGGCGGCGGTGGCTGCGGTGGGCGAGATTGGGGTTCTGATTTAACAGGGGTAGGCCGAAAGGTGGGCAGTCCTCGTACTAATTTTTCATAGGCCTGTTGGAGGAGAATAAACTTCTCATGGGCAGTGCGATCGCCGGGGTTGACATCGGGATGATAGCGTCGTGCTAGCCGTCGGTAGGCGGATTTCACTTGAGCTAAGGACGCCCCTTGTGGCAACTCCAGAATGCGATAGCACTCTTCTAAATTCATTCCGCAGGGCACAACATGACATCTGCTTTGCATTGTCGGATGTTCACTTCGGTTCTGCAACCAATGTCCTACGCTGGAATCAAGTGAAACATGCGGAGTAGCCCCAGCGTGGAGTCGGCGCACATTTTAGGGACACGGATTGATGTCACCACCTACAACCAAGCCTGTGATCTAATCGCTGAGTGGATTGCTCAAGGCAAGGGGGGCTATGTGGTTGCCGCGAATGTTCATGTGGTGATGACGGGGGTGTGGCGATCGCCCTTTCAACGGGTGGTGAATGGTGCCCAACTGGTGACCTCTGACGGCATGCCCTTGGTGTGGGGCTTACGGCTCTTGGACTTTCCGCAAGCAGAGCGGGTCTATGGACCGGATTTGATGCTGGCGTTGTGCGATCGCGCCCAAGAGGAAGGCTGGCGTATTTTCCTCTATGGCAGTGCACCCCTCGTGTTAGAGCGGCTGCAACGAAATCTGCGAGAGCGCTTTCCCAAAATGCAGTTTGTGGGTGCCTACGCGCCTCCCTTTCGTCCCTTGACCCCTGAGGAGGAGGCCAGCGATCGCCAGCGCATTCTTGATAGCGGTGCTGATCTGGTTTTTGTCAGCCTTGGCTGTCCCAAGCAGGAGGAGTGGATGGCTCGCCAAAGCCCTTTTCTGCCGATTGTCTTGGTGGGTGTGGGAGCGGCCTTTAATTTTCACAGTGGCGTTGTGGCGCAAGCGCCTCGCTGGATGATGGCGATCGGTCTGGAGTGGCTCTTTCGACTCCTGCAAGAACCCCGCCGCCTCTGGCAACGCTATCTGCTGAACAATCCCGCATTTGTTGTGCTTTTTGCCGCTCAACTCCTGCGTTACTGGCTAGGCCGACGGCAAGGCAAGAGACTGTCCTAGGGTTTGCAAGGGAGAGCGTCCCACCTGTTGCTGTGCCCACTGAAGGCTTTGCTGCAATCGAGTCACCAAGGGCAGAGATTTTGCTTGGGGAGCAGTCTCAAAGTAATGGATCAAACTCAAGCCACTCAAGCGCAACACATAGGCTGCCGTTGCCCCCTGTAAACAGCTCCCTGCCAAATAGGTGAGGGAATTGCCCTTGAGCCACTGTCCTAGGGATTGGGTGCCCAGTTCCACAGCCCCCAACTGCACCATTAGCCGCAATAGCTCCTTGGCAAGGGGTTCAGCATCCGCCAAGCGAAAGGAGCGTTGGTAGATTTGACCGAGATCCCACGTGAGGCGCACCAATAGCCCCCCGGCCATGACGAGATCCAGAAGCGGAAGAGGATTCACTGCCGTTGCCGCCGCTGCCAGCCATTGGTAGCGTTCAATGATCGGGGTGGCTCGTTCTTGGCGATACTGGTTGAGGGCGGATTGCGCCTGTTGATGGAGTTGTTGGGCACGGCGATAGGTGCCGGCTAAGACCAGATTCGCTCGCTGTTGGGTGAGACAGTGCAGCACTGCGGAGGTGAGTTCTTGGGGATTGTGGGGTGTAAAGGGAATGAGTTGATCTTGTCCAATCTGGAGTTGTTGCAGTTGCTGCTGTAAATGCACTGCCACGCGATCGCAAAGCGCGCCCTTCGGGCGATCGCGCTCCTGCACCATTTCTGGATACCACACCACAAGAACGTGATAATGGCTTGCTTGCAATACCCGCAGCATCTCAAACTCACTGGCGGTAAGGGCACCCGTTACGGTCAAAAGCACTAAGTCTGCCTGGGGCACCGTTGCCAATGTTTGCTGCTGAAACGTACAGCTATCGAGGGGTAGGGTAGCGACGGCATCGTACACCCGATTGAGAGCATAGGCCGATTGCCCGAGAACACACACCTCAACCGTTGGGCTATCTAACCGCTGTTGGAGTTGGCTGTGGGCTGATTGTAGGGAGGCTTGGCGCTCTATGGGAAGTTCCTGCAAAAGGCTCCGCGTGTCTGCCAGTTGCTTTTCCAGTAATTGAGGATGCAGAGAAGGTTGAGGGGGAGCCGGGTTTGGCGCAGCGGGCGATCGCCGCCAGTACCAATAGCCCAACCCTAGACCAAGAATCAGCAGCCATCCCCACGGATGGTCATTCACCCAGCCACTCAACAACAAGAGAATAATGGCGGCAGCAACAGCCATGTCCTTGTACCCCAAGCAAATCCTTTGTTTGTTAGCTTACCGTGACTGGTGAGCAGCACTCAAATTCCCAAGGCTCGAGGAAATGCAGCCTGAATTTTCTGTCCGCCTATGAAGGTTTCCCCACCTGCTGCGCGAGGATCTGGGGGACATGTTCAAACGGAATCCCATTAAATCTGTTGCATAATCACGCGATCGCCACAGGAATTTAGACAGGGCGCGGCCTTCAATGGGTGGCTCTTGTCAATTCAGGAACGAAGGGGACTATGTTAGCAATCCTCCGATGCGCTTCACCCCTTGTGACTGCTAGGATGGGAGTTACGCTCAAATTTTCAATTTTTCAATTAAGGATTTCTGACGCCAATGGATGTTATCCCCGCCATTGATTTACTTGACGGCAAATGTGTGCGCCTAGTGCAAGGGGACTATGGTAAGGTCAAGGTTTTTCATGATGATCCTCTAAAAGTTGCCCTCTACTGGCAGCGGTTGGGTGCTCCCCGCTTGCATGTCGTTGACCTAGATGCAGCCAAAACGGGCGAACCGCGAAATTATGATCTGATTGCCAAGATCGTCGCCTCCCTTGAAATTCCTGTGCAGGTGGGGGGTGGCTTGCGATCGCGCCAAGCAGTGGCTGATCTCTTTCTCCAAGGTGTCAATCGTGCCATTTTGGGTACCGTGGCTCTTGAGGATCCAGAGCTAGTGGCCAGTTTGGCCGCAGAATACCCCGGACGCATTTGGGTAGGGCTGGATGCTCGCGATGGCTATGTGGCAACGCGGGGTTGGCTAGACACCTCAACGATCTTGGCCACCGATCTTGCCCAAAAAATGGCAACAATGGGGGTAGCAGGGTTGGTTTACACCGATATTCAGCGGGATGGCACTCTCCAAGGGCCGAATATTCCAGCACTGCGGCAGTTATTGGCGGCAACCGATCGCCCGGTCATTGCATCGGGTGGCGTGGGTTCCCTCACAGATATTCTCAGTCTCTTTGCCCTCAGTCCCCAAGGGTTATCGGGGGTGATCGTCGGTAAGGCACTTTATACCAAAGCAGTGGATTTGCGGGAAGCGGTTCGGGCTGTCGGTCAAGGTCGCTGGCAAGATATTCCGCCAGATTTGGGAAGCACGACTTGGGCATAAGTAGCCTAAGATCAAGGCGTTGTTACCCCTAAAACGGAATGTTAAAGCACCCTGCACTGCGCTCCCTTGGCAAAATTTGGCGACTACTGGATCGGGGCGATCGCTGGCAACTGGCAGGCATTGGTGTCTTGATGCTCATTGGCAGTATTTGGGAAGCCTTGGGGGTAGGCTTGGTGCTACCCTTTATTGCCGTTATTGAAAAGCCCAGTCGCCTCAATGATCTTCTGTTTTGGCGTCACAGTGCAGCCCCCTTAACCCCACAGGAAGAGTATCAATGGCTGCTCATTCTCAGCATTAGCTTCGCTATCCTCTTTATTTGTAAAAACCTATTTATTGCAGGGAGCAACTATCTTCAGTTTAAGTTTTTGAATGAAAAGCAGCGCAAATTTTCAGTGATGCTCTTGCGCAGCTATCTCTTTAAGCCCTATACTTTTCACTTGCAAAATAATACAGCAAAACTCATTCAAAATGCCAACAATGAAACCACTAATATTTTTAATGGCTACTTACTACCTTTGCTAATTATTATTTCAGAATCTTTGATTGTTTTTGCTATTTTTACAGTAATTATATTGAGTAATCCATTTATTTCCTTAGTTGTCATTGCAATTCTAGCGATTCTATCTTATCTCTTCTTTAGGTTCTTCCGTAAAAAACTGAAAAAAATCGGTGCTCAACGGGTTCACTACGCCCAAAAAGTGGTGCAAAGTATTAATCAAGGCTTAGGGGGTATTAAGGAAGTCAAGGTTTTGGGTCGTGAGCAGATCTTTCTCGATGTCTATGAAGAAAATCTGATTGAGGATCGCAAGGCCAACTTCTTCTTGAATTTTATTAACCAACTGCCCCGCTCCTATTTTGAAACCCTTGCGGTCACAGTCATTATTCTGATTATCATTCTGACACTGATTCAGCAGGGGTCAATGGCTCAGGTCTTACCTTTGATTTCTCTATTTGCGGCTGCTGCGTTTCGACTTTTGCCCTCGGCCAGCCGATTGATGGTGAGTTTGAATAGTGTCATTTTTTACTCTGCTTCTGTAGATATTATTTACGATGACATTTTAGAGGCACGATCGCTAGAAATTCATCAGCCAGAACCTGTTACGATCAAGCCTTTTTGCGATCGCCTCGAACTAATTGATCTGCACTACACCTATCCCAATGCCCCTCGGCCAGCCCTCTGTGGGGTTTCTCTCACAATTAAACAGGGGGAAATGATTGGCTTTGTCGGATCTTCAGGGGCAGGGAAAACCACGATTGTCGATCTAATTTTGGGACTCCTAGAACCTTCTCAAGGGGATATTCGTGTGGATGGTGAGAGTATTTACCACAACCTTGCCCAATGGCAACGGCAGATTGGCTATATTCCCCAAACCATTTATCTTTCCGATGACACGCTGCGCCACAACATTGCCTTTGGCTTACCGGCAGAGGCCATTGATGAAACGGCTTTGTGGGCGGCGGTAGAAGCGGCTCAGTTATCCACGTTTGTCCGTACTCTGCCTGAGGGACTAGATACCGTTGTGGGTGAACGGGGGGTGCGCCTTTCGGGAGGACAGCGCCAGCGAATTGGCATTGCCCGCGCCCTTTACCACAACCCCTCAGTGCTCATTATGGATGAAGCAACAGCGGCTCTTGACAATCAAACGGAAGCGGGAGTGATGGATGCGATTCAAGCCCTTAGTGGTGCAAAAACCATTATTATGATTGCCCACCGCCTCAGCACTGTCATGGCGTGCGATCGCCTGTACCTAATGGCCAATGGCCAAGTGGCGGCTGTCGGGAGCTACCAAGAACTCCTGCAAAACAGTCCAGACTTTCGAGCCATGGCGCAAGGGTATGCAGGCGCTAGCTAGCGGCTCGCTTCTACTTCCTTGAGGGTACGTGCCATTAAAACACGGTGGGTACCGCGTTCGGGTTCGCCGGAGGCTGGCTGTCGTTGCTGGTAGGTGCCATCGGGTTGCAGCTCCCACGCTTGGCGATTGTCTGCCAACATAATTTCCAGCAGCTCTTTGAGTTCCAGTTGAATGGTTGGATCTTGAATGGGGGTAATGGCTTCAACGCGGCGGTCTAAGTTGCGCGATCGCCAGTCGGCACTGCCAATGTAGTACTCTGGCTCGCCATTGTTGCCAAAGTAAAAAATCCGTGAGTGCTCCAAAAAGCGGCCAATGATACTAATCACCCGAATGCGATCGCTCACCCCCGGTACCCCCGGCCGCAGACAGCACATGCCACGAATAATTAGATCAATTTCTACCCCTGCTTGGGACGCCTCATAGAGGGCACGAATCACCTGCGTATCTGTGATCGCATTCATCTTGGCAATAATTCGGCCGGGGTGACTATTGCGGGCGTGTTCAATCTCACGGTAAATCAATTGCAGCGTGCGATCGCGCATTGTGACCGGGGCAACGAGAAGCTGGCGATAATCCCGTTGGCGGGAATAGCCCGTGAGCACATTAAAGAGTTCCGAGAGATCCGCTCCTAACTCGTCACGGCAGGAAAACAGCCCTAGGTCCTCATAGAGGCCAGCAGTTTTGGGATTGTAATTGCCCGTGCCAATGTGGACATAGCGACGAATTTGCCCCGCCTCTTGGCGCACAACCAAAACCGTTTTTGTGTGGGTCTTGAGACCCGGTACGCCATAGACCACGTGGACGCCCACTTTTTCCAGCTTCCGTGCCCAGAGGATATTGTTCTCCTCGTCAAAGCGCGCCTTCAGTTCCACCAAGACCGCCACCTGTTTGCCATTCTCTGCGGCTTTAATCAGGGCACTGACAATCGGCGAGTCCCCTGAGGTGCGATAGAGGGTCATTTTAATCGCCAGCACCTGGGGATCGTGGGCCGCCAAGGTGATAAAGCGCTGCACCGTTGCCGCAAAGGAATGGTAGGGGTGGTGCACCAGAATATCTCCCTCCCGAATCAGGCTAAATAGTTCATTGGCCACGGCTTCCCAGTAGTCGGTGCCCAAAGTTGTAATCTCACTGGTGGTGTCAAACATTGACTCCCGCTCTTCCACCCGCTGAAAACGGGGAGGCACTTGGGGGTGCCATTCCGAATCCTTCAAGTGGGGCAGGGGCAAGCTCATAAAGGCAAACAAATCATTGAGGCACAACAGACCATCCAGTTCATAGACATCAATCTCCTCAAGATCCATCTCTTCCATCAGGGTTTGCCTCAGAAGCGGTGGAATGCCCCGCTGCACCTCTAGACGCACCACCGAGCCAAAGCGACGCTTGCGAATTTCCTGTTCAATGGCAATCAGTAAATCATCCGCCTTGTCCGTTTCCAGTTCAAGATCAGCACTACGGGTAATGCGAAAGGCAAAGTAGGCCTGAATCTCCATCCCCGGAAAGAGAGCCCCAAGGTTGTGGGCAATCATTTCTTCGAGGGGAACGCCTAGCCAATGGGCACCTTGAGGCGAGTGCAAATGTTGGGGCAGGGCAACAAAGCGCGGAAACCGATTCGGTACCTTCACCCGTGCCAGTCGCTCTTGGCCAAATTCGGGATCACGGATCAGAACCGCAAGGTTGAGGCTGAGGCTAGAGATATAGGGAAAGGGGTGCGCCGGATCGACTGCTAAGGGGGTGAGCACCGGAAAAACTTGCGCTTGGAAGTAGTCGTTGAGGTAGGCCTGCTGCTCAGGGGTCAACTCATTAAAGCGGGTGAGAAAAATGGCTTCCTTGGCCAAGAGAGCACGCAATTCTTGGTCGAAATAGCGGTGTTGCTCAGTAACGATTGGTAGCAGATATTGCCGCACTGCTTGTAATTGCTCCGCTGGGGGCATGCCATCGGCTCCCCCTTGAACAATGCCACTTTCCACTTGCTGCTTCAAACCCGCCACCCGCACCATGAAAAATTCATCTAAGTTGGAACTGAAAATGGCCATAAATTTCAGCCGCTCTAGGAGCGGTGTGCGGGGGTCATAGGCCTCGTGGAGTACCCGCTTATTAAATTCCAGCCAACTCAGGGAGCGGTTGAAGTAGTACTGCGGATTCTGGAGGTCAATGGGGTTAGACACTTTACGGCGAGGGGACTTCGCAGGGGTCATAGCCGTTTGTTCTACGTTGTCGGTTGCACTAGCATCCACTGTACTCGATTCCCCTTTAGCAGCGTTGGTACCGATTCCAGAGCGTACAATGAGAAGGTTAAGGTTTGCTAATCGTGGAGAGTTTCTACCAATATGGCCGACGTGGGGGCAACGGGAGCCGAAATTCGGGCAACACGGATTGAGAAAGCCAAAACACTGCAAGCACAGGGCATGAACCCCTATGCCTATCGTTGGGAGCGCACCCATACTGCAGCAGTTCTGCAAGAAAAATATGCTCACTTGGCCGCTGGTGAAGCGGTGGGCGATCGCGTCAGTGTCGCCGGTCGGATTATGGCGCGGCGCGTCTTTGGCAAGCTGGCCTTTTTTACACTTCAGGACGACAGCGGCACAATTCAGCTTTACCTCGATAAGCAAACCATTAGCCAAGGCATGGGGGAAGCCGCCTTTGCCGATTTGAAACACCTGACGGATGTCGGCGATATCCTTGGCGCTGTGGGCACCCTCAAGCGCACAGAAAAGGGTGAACTCTCGGTTGTGGTGGAATCCTACAGCATGCTCACGAAGTCATTGCTGCCTCTGCCGGACAAGTGGCACGGCCTCACGGATGTGGAAAAACGCTATCGTCAGCGCTATGTGGATCTCATTGTCAACCCCCACGTACGCGATACGTTCCGCAAGCGAGCACTGATCACCGCCGCCATTCGCCGCTACCTCAATGAACAAGGCTTTATTGAAATTGAAACGCCGGTGCTACAGGCGGAAGCCGGGGGAGCCGAGGCTCGTCCTTTCATTACCTATCACAACACGCTGGAGATGCAGCTTTATTTGCGCATTGCCACAGAACTGCACCTGAAGCGCCTGATTGTCGGTGGTTTTGAGAAGGTCTATGAACTGGGGCGCATCTTTCGCAATGAGGGCATCTCAACCAAGCACAACCCTGAATTTACGTCCATTGAGGTCTATCAGGCCTACGCCGACTACAACGATATGATGACGCTGACGGAGGCAATCATCACCACAGCAGCGATGGAGGTGTTGGGCACGCTCAAGATGACTTATCAAGGGGAAACGATTGATCTGACGCCGCCATGGCGACGGGTGACCATGCACGATGCAGTGTTGCAAGCCACTGGGATTGATTTTCGCCAATTGTGCGATCTAGCAGCGGCGAAGAAAGCAGCCCAAAAAGCAGGGGTAAAAGACTTAGACGCCTGTGACACGATTGGCCGAGTGCTTAACGAAGTGTTTGAGCAGACTGTTGAACCGACATTGATTCAACCCACCTTTGTTCTTGACTATCCTGTGGAGATTTCCCCCTTGGCCAAGCCCCACCGCAGCCAACCGGGACTGGTGGAGCGATTTGAATTATTTATCGTTGGTCGCGAACACGCCAATAGTTTTTCGGAGTTAACGGATCCATTGGATCAACGGCAACGCTTGGAGGAACAGGCACGGCGCAAAGCGGCTGGGGATTTGGAAGCCCACAGTGTTGATGAAGATTTCCTCACAGCTCTAGAGCATGGAATGCCACCCACAGGAGGCCTAGGGATTGGTATTGACCGCTTGGTGATGTTGCTGACGGATTCCCCCAGTATTCGCGATGTGATTGCTTTCCCACTGTTGCGTCCGGAATCGGCAAGTGGTCAAGTTTGATCCGTTTGCTAAAATCTTAAGCATATTTGCTGAATTCCTGATACTGAATGTCCACTGAATGGAGGCATGGCCAACAATGTCAGTGCAAACCATTGAAAAACCAGCAACCGTTCGCAAGTTGGCGCCCCGCTATCGTGTGCTCCTTCACAATGACAATGTCAATTCCATGGAGTATGTGGTGGAGGTATTGCTGAAGACGGTGCCGAGCCTCACCCAACCGCAAGCCGTGGATATCATGATGGAGGCGCACCTGACGGGGGTGGCCTTGGTGATCACCTGTGCCCTTGAGCATGCTGAATTTTATTGTGAAGGCCTGAAAATGGCAGGGCTGACGAGTACCATTGAACCGACTGAATAGGCCAATTTTCGCTCAATTTTGGCGGCAAATGATCCGCCGTCCCTTCTGGATTCGCATCGTTAGTTTTGCCCTAACGCTGGTGCTGCTGTGGCTGCCCATCGGTTTGAGCATCTATTTTCTCTGGGGAGAGGGCGGTGCTGCCAGCTTTGTCAATATGGGGCTGTTGTACCTCATCTTTATTCTCTTGCTGCGAGTCTGGGGACGGCGGGTACACCAACAGCGATCGCCCCTAGTGTTTTATGGCCTTAAGGGGGGGTGGAACTTTGGGCGGGATACCCTGCTGGGCTGGCTGGCGGGGATGTTTTTGGTTGCCCTGCTATTTCTCATCGAAGGACTCTTGGGCTGGATAACGTGGCAGGGGCTACCGGATCGCTTTGGGCTACTGCTGTTGGATGGCGTCCTCACCGGTGTTGCTGTGGGCTTTGCTGAGGAATTGCTGTTTCGCGGCTGGCTGTTGCAGGAGCTAGAGCTAGAGTACCAACCATGGTTTGCCTTGGTGCTCAATGGCCTGATCTTTGCCGCGTTGCACTATCTGCATCCCTTGGAGGTCATTTTGGCCACATGGCCGCAGTTTTTCGGCTTGGCACTGTTGGGCTGGATTCTTGGTTTGAGTAAATGGATCTTTGGCGGACGATTGGGCTTTCCCATGGGACTCCACGGTGGCTTGGTCTGGGCTTATTTTGGTGTCAACGTGGGCAAATTGGTGAGCTATACGGGGGTAGCGCCAGAGTGGCTAACCGGCATCAATGGCAACCCGATCGCTGGCCTGATGGGGGTAGGTCTTTTAATTTTGGTGGCTTTGGGGCTTAGCTACCGCGTCGCAACCGCACCATAAAAAAGCCATCCATATCGTGCCGTTGCGGCCACACGGTGATCCAGCCTTCGGGGGTAGCTTTGAGGGGAAAGGTTGGGGGTGGCGGCTCAATGTGCCACTGGGGATGGTGAGCTAAAAAGTGTTGAATCTGGGCTTCATTTTCGGCAGGTTCTAGGCTACAGGTGGCATAGACAAGCAAACCTTGGGGTTTCACCCACTGGCAAACATTGGCTAAGAGTTGAGCTTGCAGGGGCACTAGTTCAGCCAAGCGTGTTCTCAGGGGTTGCCAGCGGCTATCGGCATGGCGGTGGAGGGTACCTGTACCGGAGCAGGGCACATCTAAAAGAACGCGATCGCCCATCGCTGCAAAATCCCCTGCTGTTGAACTATCAAGGGTGTGAATTTCAATACTCTTCAGGCCGAGGCGATCGCGATTTTGCGCCAACTTCCGCAGGCGACTGGGGGTGCGATCGCAGGCAATGACGCGGCCTTGGTCAGCCATCAACTCAGCAATATGCGTGGTTTTACCCCCCGGGGCTGCACAGGCATCAATCACGACTTCACCGGGCTGCGGAGCCAGCAAATGACTGACCCACTGCGCTGCCCGATCCTGAACTGACCAGTGGCCTGCGGCATAACTAGGGAGTGACTGCATGGGTTGGCCACAGTGGGGCAGGACGAGTCCTTGGGGCAAGTCGGGAATCGGTTTCAGGCTATAACCTGCTGCCTCAAAGTCAGCCATCAGTTGGTTAGTCGTTGTCCGCAATGGATTGAGGCGCAGATCAAGGCGGGGGGGATGATTAAACCACTGACAGAGGGCAATACACTCCTGTTGTCCTAAACGCTCCAACCAAGATGCAATCAGCTCATCGGGAAAGCTATAGCGACATCCCAGTTGGGAGACCAAGGGCAGGGGAGCAATGAGAGCCTCAAGGGGATCGGTGGTGGAGCGGCTGTAACGGCGCAAGACCCCATTCACCAGTTTGGCAAAGCCGCCTAAACCCATCTCTTTGACCAGTTCAACACTGGTGTCCACGGCAGCATGGGGGGGAACGCGATCCAGATAGCGCAGTTGGTAGAGGCCAAGGCGCAACACTAACTGTACCTTCAAGGGCGGCAGTTGCTGACAAAACCCCTGAACAAGGGTATCTAGGGTGCGCTGTTGGCGGATAGTCCCATAGACCAGTTCAGTGATCAGGGCGCGATCGCCTTCCTTGAGAGACCGCTGCTGCAACACCTGATGAAGTGCCACATCGGCATAGGCTCCCTTGGCCACCCGTTCTAGGGCATCGAGGGCAAGACGCCGCGCACTTAGTTCCACGCCGATTGTTCAATCATTTCCCGCTGTTCACTGGTGGCGATCGGCCATTCGGGGTTGTCACCGCCAATGACAAGCGTTTTTAAGGGTACATAGTCCTCACTGAATTGATTGAGGGCATTAATCAGGACATCCAAGGCTAAAGCGTCACTGGTGCCCAAGTCAAACCAGCAGCGTGCCCAGCGATCGTTGTATTCAAACTCGCCCATATTGTGCATCACGGCCATCATCGAACTGTCGGCTTGGGCGCGATCGTACTCTAGGTAACTGAGGTCTAACCCCGTTTCCTGGACTTGGAGATTCTCAGCATTGAATCCCCCCAGCTTCCCGAGGAAAAACCACGAGTTAAACACTTCCTCAAGGTACTGCTGCTCAACGGATGAAGGCGGTGCGGCAAATTCCACCCAAATCCATAAATCAAAGGGATCGACCTCACGAAAGATCACATTCATACCCCAGCCCCCAGTAAGCCTTTCTGGAATGCAGGCCGTTGTTGCAAGCGAGCCACGTAGTCCGCCACTGCAGGATAGGGACTCAAATCCACCTGAAAGAGCATCTGTAGATAGGCCAGCACTGACCCGAGGGCGACATCGGCAACGGAAAAGTCATTGCCGAGAATGTAGGATTGCCCCATGAGGGCGGTCTCAATGCCTTTGAGTAGTCGCGGCAGCTGGCGATCGCGCGTTTCAGGCGGAAACATTGCCTGTGTCAAGGTGGAATTGGCAAACAGCACCCACTGATAAACTTGGGCAGCGGCAGCCGCATCCTTAGGTAATTCACCGTGAACTTGGGCAAGATAAAGCAAAATCGCCCCCGATTCCCAGAGCACGACATCCCCATCAACAATCACAGGCACTTTACCCATGGGGTTGAGTTTGAGAAAGTCGGGCTGATGTTGCTCCCCGGCTTGTAGATCCATCAGCACAAATTCATAGGGAATTCCCAATTCTTCTAAATACCAGCGAACAATACTGGCGCGGGATTTAGCACCACCATAGAGCTTTAGCATAGGTCAGTTCAGCGATCTGTTGTGTCAATTAATCTAAGTCACTTTTATTATGCGCTTTGATCGGCCGCAAAATAATTTCTTGCCTCGCCGTCCTCAACGCCAAAGCAGATGCAGCGGCCATTCGGCGACCATTTCCGCCAACTCCTCATTGGAGTGTTGACCACAGGGCAGCACCCCCAGCACGGGCACTTGGGTAAAACGGCTGAGAAATTCTGGTGGTGTCCACTGCGCAATATCCGTGTCGCTACAGGGGGTGACACAGTTGAGAATCAGACCGCGAATGTCCAGCTTGTACTGCCGTGCAAGGGCAATATTGGCCACAATTTGGGCGATCGCCCCCAAGCGCACCGTTGCCACCAAGACAATGGGCAACTTCCAAGCGGCTGCCAAGTCCGCCACCGTCCACTCCCAAGTCATGGGCGACCCTAGACCGCCAATCCCTTCCACTAAAAGGTAATCAAACTGCTCCTGAAGCTGCTGGTAGGTGTGCCACACAGGGGCTAAATCAATCGTGCGCTGTTCCAACTCGGCGGCAATGGGAGGCGCTAGGGGCGCTGCAAAACTGAGGGGACACACTTCACTGGCGGTTTGTTGTAGGGGCAGGGTTTGGCAGTAGTAGTCACCATCTCCAATTTCGACCGCAGTACCGCTCTGCATTGGTTTGAGAATGCCCCAGCGTTCTTGGGGACGATAGCGATGGGCGTAAGACCACAGTGCCCGCGTGATCATCGTTTTGCCCACACCGGTATCCACACCCGTAATCAGTAGGGACTGGCAATGCTGAGAAATAGTGACGCCCCCCTAACGCGAAAATGCTCAATCATTATATCTATTTCATTAAATGTGACGGCAAAATAATGTTGGGCAATATTGGTCGCAAGTCATCCACAGACACAGGGCCAAAGTTCATAATGGTTGGGTATTCAAGGGTGAAGTCCACGAGGGTTCCCCGCCGTCCATAGGCACAGCGCCCCCCATCCACAATCAGCGGCACTTGCTCGCCATAGTATTTTTGGGTGTCCTCAAAGCTGACAATGAGTTCCGTCCCCACTTTCACCGTTGCTGCCACCAAAAAGAAGGGCAAGGCACCCACGAGATCGTAGATAAAGCGATCGGGACAAGCGAGATAGACACAATCAAAACCCTGCGTAATTTGTGGGTCTAGGTGGGGCTTGCCCTTGACAATCATAGTGACGGGGTAGGGAAAGTGAGCCAGCAGGGTTTTTGCCTCTTGGGAGAGGTCTGCCACTTCAGCCGCGCGATCGCCCCGGGTGAGAATGGCTAAGGGCTGTTCCGTACTAAAGTGCTTGAGACGACGCAGCTTCGCGATCGCCCTTGGACTCGTGCCGTTGACGACAAAGCTATAGACCGTGGCCATGGGCAGAATAATGACATGATCCTGCTGCAAGTGGGTTTGAATGGTTTGAAAGCTGCGAGTATCAGCGGGGAGCGATCGCGCCAAGGTGGTCATGTTTGGTACTCCGAAAATCATTAGGCAGTAAATGCGCCCTTGATCTCTAGTCTATGCTCAATAGGTTTTAGGGGGAGTTGAGAATAGATTGCGTTTAATGATGAGTCTGATAAGCATGATCGCAAGCGGTGCAGTTTCAACTACCCTAGGAAATAGTCCTTAATGAGTGTATGCCGCGCAACCATGGCCGAGACCTTAATGTTTAATGCCCTTCGTGCTGCCATTGATGAAGAAATGGAGCGTGACCCCACAGTGTTTGTGCTGGGGGAAGATGTGGGACATTATGGCGGCTCCTACAAAGTCACCAAAGACCTCTACAAAAAGTATGGTGAACTGCGTCTATTGGATACCCCCATTGCTGAAAATAGCTTTACCGGCATGGCGATCGGGGCAGCAATGACCGGCTTGCGTCCCATTGTCGAGGGCATGAACATGGGCTTTTTGCTCTTGGCCTTCAATCAAATCGCCAACAATGCTGGCATGCTGCGCTACACCTCTGGCGGCAACTTTAAAATTCCGATTGTGATTCGCGGTCCCGGCGGTGTTGGCCGGCAATTGGGGGCAGAGCACTCGCAGCGTCTTGAAGCCTACTTTCAAGCAGTCCCCGGATTAAAAATTGTTGCCTGCTCAACCCCCTACAACGCCAAGGGCTTGCTCAAATCGGCGATTCGTGATCCCAACCCAGTGCTGTTCTTTGAGCATGTACTCCTGTACAACCTCAAGGAAGACCTTCCCGAAGAGGAATACCTGCTGCCCCTCAATAAAGCTGAGATTGTCCGCAGTGGCGAAGATGTTACCATTTTGACCTACTCGCGGATGCGCCACCATGTGCTGCAAGCGGTGAAAACCCTTGAAAAAGAGGGCTACGACCCCGAAGTGATTGACCTAATTTCCCTAAAGCCTTTGGACTTTGAGACAATTGGTGCCTCGGTTCGTAAAACGCATCGGGTGGTGATTGTCGAAGAGTGCATGAAAACCGGTGGCATTGGGGCTGAGCTTTCGGCCTCGATTATGGAACGCTACTTTGACGAACTGGATGCGCCTGTGGTCCGCCTTTCCTCCCAAGATATTCCCACCCCCTACAACGGTACCCTAGAGAATCTCACAATTGTGCAACCGCCCCAAATTGTAGCGGCCGTGCAGCAGCTGGTGCAGGGACAGGTCTAACCATGGGTAAATATCGCGGCTGGCTGATTGTCATTTTGGTCTTGCTGATGGCCGCCACGTGGGTCATTGTGCGCACACCGGCTCGACTGGGCTTAGATCTGCGGGGGGGTGCCCAACTGACGTTGCAGGTGCAAACAACGGATAAGGTGCCCCAAATTACGCCCCAAGTGCTGGCGGCAGTGCAAGGGGTGGTGCAACGGCGGATTGATGGCTTGGGTGTTGCCGAAGCTGTGGTGCAAACTGCTGGGGATGACAAGCTCTTGGTGCAATTGCCGGGGGTCACCGATCCTCAGCAGGCGGAACGGATTCTCAAGGGGACGGCACAACTGCTCTTTGCCGCCCAGAAGCCGGGCACAGAGACCCAATTGCAAATTGAGCGGCAACTTCAGTCGCAACTGCTCTTGGAACAGGCGCAACTCTTGGCGGAGCAGGCTCAAAATGCCAATCATCCTGATGCCCTGAAGGAGATTGAGGCAAAGCTGGCCAAAAACCGTGAATCCCTTGAAAAAAGCCAGCAGGCGATCGCCCGCCTCTTCACGCCCTCGGATTTGACAGGCGCAATGCTCAGGGAAGCCTTTGCCAGTCCCGTCGCCCCGGGATCCCCGAACTGGAGTGTGATTGTCCGTTTTGACAGCCAAGGGGCTGAACTTTTTGCCCAACTGACCAAGGAGATTGCTGGCACGGGGCGCAGCCTGGGGATTTTTCTTGACGATCGCCTGATTAGTGCGCCAACGGTAGCGGTGGAATATGCAGAAACAGGGATTGTTGGCGGCAGTGCAGAGATTTCCGGTGGCTTCACTGCCCAAACTGCCAATGATTTAGCCATTCAGTTACAAGGGGGGGCGCTGCCCGTTCCCCTCGAGGTGGTGGAAAACCGCACGGTGGGGGCTTCGCTGGGTCAAGATAGCATTCGCGATAGCCTCTATGCCGGTTTGGCGGGCTTGGTGCTGGTGCTGATCTTTATGGTGGCCTACTACCGCCTGCCGGGATTGATTGCCGATATTGCCCTGATTCTCTACGCCATCTTTACCTACGCGGCGTTTCTGCTGTTTGGGGTGACGCTGACACTGCCGGGGATTGCGGGCTTTATTCTCAGTATTGGTATGGCGGTGGATGCCAATGTGCTGATTTTTGAGCGCACCCGCGAGGAATTACGGGCAGGCAAAACCCTCTACCGTTCCGTTGAATCGGGGTTTGATCGCGCCTTTGCCAGTATTCTCGATAGCAATGTCACCACCTTGATTGCCTGTGCTGCCCTCTTTGCCTTGGGGACAGGGTTTGTGCGCGGTTTTGCCGTGACCCTTGCCATCGGGATCGGCATTAGTATGTTTACGGCGCTGACCTGTAGTCGCACGTTCTTGTTTTACGCCATTAGCATTCCCAGTCTGCGTCAGCCCAATTGGTTCTGTCCAAAACTGGAGAGCTTTCGATGAGCTTTAGTGTCAATCGCCAGCGATCGCTCTGGTGGGGGTTATCCTTAGTAGTCATTCTCAGTGGCCTTGTGGCAATGGCCATCTCTTGGGTGTCCCTAGGGAGTCCCCTGCGCTTGGGCTTGGATTTTATCGGTGGCACACGGCTGCAATTTGAACTGGCCTGTAGCGCTACGCAGACCTGTTCTCAGCCGATTGATATTGATGCGGTGCGTCAAGTGCTTAATCAGCAAGGCCTAGGCAACAGCAGCCTGCAAATTATTGATCAGTACGGGGTGAGTATTCGAACGGTACCCCTCGATGTGGATCAGCGCACTCGCCTCAGTGCTGCCCTCACGCAGAAAATTGGTGACTTTGACCCCCAGAAAACGCAGATTGAGACCGTTGGCCCTACCCTTGGCGAAGAAATCCTGCGATCGGGGTTGCTGGCGCTCTTGGTGTCGTTTATTGGCATTACGATCTATCTCACGCTGCGTTTTCAGTTTGACTATGCCTGTTTTGCCCTTGTCGCCCTTGTCCACGATGTGTTGGTGACCACGGGGGTGTTTGCCATTTTGGGACTCGTGGCAGGGGTGGAAATTGATAGCCTCTTTATTGTGGCGCTGCTCACGATCATTGGTTTTTCTGTGAACGATACGGTGGTGATCTACGATCGCGTGCGGGAAACCCTGAAGCTCAACCCTGACCTCGGCATTAAAGAGGTGGTGGATCAGGCGGTTGTGCAAACCCTTGGCCGCTCGATTAATACCACCCTAACGACCCTACTGCCCCTGATTACGATCTTCATCTTTGGCGGTGACACGCTGCGCTACTTTGCCCTAGCGCTGATCATTGGTTTCACGACGGGGGCTTATTCCAGTATTTTTATTGCCAGTACCCTCCTTGCTTGGTGGCGCGATCGCCAGCCGCCTCGTCCCGCCACGAATACACTGGAGACAACGCCTACGCCCTAACTGGTTGTGCTCATTCCCCTCACCCAAGAAAAAGTCCGTCAATTGGTGCCACTGGTGGCCACGGGTTCCCAGTATCGCTATGTTTGGGGCAAACTTCAGGACTTTCTACGACGCTTAACCTTCTCTGTGGTGGCGGTGGCCATTGTTGCTTTTGGTTTGAATTTTTTAGGGGATAGCACCCAACTGGTTTTGGGTCTGATTGCAGGTCTCTATTGGCTCTGGGCACCGGCAGTGTTGGCCTCATTTCGCAATCGTCGCCATCGGCGGTTTCCCTATGGGGGTTTTTGGCGCGGGCGCGTCTTGGATGTCTATGTCACCGAAGAATTGGTGGGCAAAGAGGAGACGGTGAACGACAAGGGGCAACTGGTGATTATCGAGAACCGTGAACGCTGCTTGAATCTGGAGATTGGTGATAAAACCGGCTTTGAAACCAGAGTGCAGGCCAAGTTACTGCGTCAACATCGAGGGATTCGCCCCGGCGATGCAGCGGAAATGCTGGTTCTCTCCCGTCGTCCTGATCTGGCAGAGATTGAACTGATTTCTGAAGTTTTCCTGCCCCGCCATCGCCTCTGGATTGGCACCTACCCCATTTTGCAGCGGGATGTCTTTATTGATCTATCAGAAACACTGCGGCGCAAAGCGCGTTCAAAAGCCCCTCGGCGATCGCCCCGACCACGACGTTCCAGCCTGTGATACCTTAAAGGAAAGAAATAAAAGTTAACAATTCCTGATATTCCCTTGACTGCTCTTACCTCCCCCTCGGTTTTTCCTGCGCTGCGCCTTGGCTCACGGCTGGCTTGGTTCCTTTTTGGCTTTGCTGCCTTCTTGGTGTCGGTTCCCGTGTTTATTGAAGCGCCCCTCGTGCGGACACAGCCTTGGCTGAGTTTGGCTCTGACGCCGCTGCTTCTAGGTCTTAGTTTCTATCTCCAACGCCAACCCCACTGCCGCTATTGGGGGGAGATGCTCTATGGATTTAGCTGGTGCTGGGGGGCAGGGTCGCTCTACTGGGGATGGTTGCGCTGGGAACCCCTGTGGCACTTGCCCATTGAGGCGCTCCCCATTCCGCTCATGCTCTGGCACCTACGGCAGCGGCAGCAACTGGTGGGGGTGTTCTTTTTTTTGGGTTCTTTTCTGGGCACCGCCATCACCGATGCCTACTTTTACCTGATTGATGTGATCCCCCATTGGCGAGCCATCATGTACCTTGAAGGGGATGTGATTTCCGTTCAGGAGATGCTGGCACAGGCGATCGCCCAAGCCCAGACCTTTAGTGGCCAAGTGTGGGGGGTTCTCTTGAGCCTGAGTTTGCTCCTCATTGGTTTGCTGCCCCTCTTTGAATCCCAGATTCGTCGTGGCTATCCCGCTGTTTTGCCTGTGTGGGGATTTATGGGCGCTGTCTTGAGTACGCTCGTTGTTGATGGTCTCTTTGGCCTCACCATTGGTTTATTATCCTTGAGTTAAGACAGTTCTCTCTAAAACCATCAGAGAGGGATTGAGCGCCAGTCATGGGGGTTATTGCTCACCTTTGCTTAACGGGGTCGGCCTTTCTCTTTGCCCTTGAGGGCTATTATCGGCTGAAGTTAAAGGCAATGAAGGTGGCCAACCCTAGCTCTATTCGTGAGTTACAGCAATGCCAGCAACAGGTGGCTCAGGAAATCGGTAGCGGCAGTTGGCGCGAGTACGTGCAGGTGGTTGGCCAAGTCACCACGTCTCAACCCTTGCTCTCGGAAGTGAAGCGTATTCCCTGTGTTTATTACAAAACAATCATCAGCCGCGAGTATGAAAAAGAGGGGAGCGATCGCCACAATCGTCGAGAACGCCAGTCGGAAATTATTGGCCGCCATGAGCAGTCAACCCTATTTTTTCTGCGAGATCATCAGGGGGAAATTGAGGTAAACCCCCTCGGTGCTGAGATTGAAGCAATGCAGGTCTTAGACGAACTGCGGCCTGCGGATAAACCCCATTCCTTTGCCTTTTCCTTGGGGTTCTTGTCATTGAATTGGCGCTTTGGTAGCACGACGACGCTGGGTTATCGCTATCAGGAGTGGGTGCTGCCCTTGGGGCAACCTGTTTCAGTGGTGGGCATGGCCTCGGATCAGGGGGGGGTACTCCGCCTGCAAAAGCCACAAAAGCGGGGACAAAAATTCATCATTTCCCTGAGTGTTGAGGATCAACTTAGCCAGCAGTACAAGCGGCAAAAACGGAAAATGACTTATGCGTCCCTCAGTGCTGCCCTCTGTGGTGTCTGTGGTTTAGTCTTGGCCTTGTTGTAGGCTGGGCTTAGTCCGGTTCTTGCTTGGGGTTTTTAGGTTGTACCCAGATGATCCGCCGCTGATTAGCAGCAATTAAATTGGCCTCCTCTTGGGCAATGCGCTGCCGTGCTTGGGGTTGGCGATCGCGCTCCTGTTCCAATTGCAACTCCTTAACTCGTGCCTCCAGCTGCGCCACTTCTGCTTCGAGGGCATGGAGCTTTTGCAGTTGACTGAGTTGATAGGGCACCAGCTTGGCGATCGCCCCTAGGGCAAAGGCGAGCAGGATCAGATTCACTGCAATTTTGGCACCCGCTTCCCAAGCGATCGCAGGAATTTTTCGAGGAGAGTGAACCATGACTAAACCATGAACGGCGAGTTGTCTATCAGTATAAAAAGAAAAAAGCAGCCCCTTTGTCTTACCGACAACATCGGGAACCGCCTGATAAATTTTAGTTTGGAGAAATGACGTTATGCAGCCAGTTAGCGATAACAGGTGCAACTACTTGTACAACTCAGTGGACAGCCGAAATGCCAACACCGCAGGCAGCAGCGCAATCACAAGGGCAACGTAAACTTGGGTATCGGTCAGCGCCATGAACAACTCCTTTGTGGAATAACAGTCGCGATCAAGTGCTGTATTTATTACTCCATAGGCGCTTACCTTTGGCAACGCTTGCTCATAGTTTGTAACATTTCGCAGCTAGGTTTCCGGGGTCACCCTAGGACGCCAGTGGGGCAGCCGTCGCAGGAGAGTCAGCATCGAGAGTCCCGTGGCCAGAAGTGTCAACAAACTCAGACCCACCAAAAGAACATAGAAGGGACGCCCCACCTCGCCCCAATAGGTTCCCTGATGCAGGCTCAGGAAAATCGCCGCTTGTTCTTTGGAGAGGCCAAACCAGTTGCGGCCAAGGCGATAGGCCATTCCTGTCGTGGCACTCACAAGCAAGGGCAATGCTGCAATGGCAGCCAAAAGATGATGCAGCCGCCGTGCTGACCACTGCGCCGGGAGCGATCGCCCCCACAGGAGAGCCAAACCCGTGGCAATGATTCCCAGCAACCCCAGACCAATGACCAACACATAGAGCGGCACGCCCCATTCCCCCAGATAGCGGCCTTCATGAAGGGTCATCATTGCTCGCCCAAAGTCTTTAGATAGCCCAAACCAACTGCGCCCAAGACGATGGGCGATTCCCGTTGTGGCGGAGATCAATAGGGGTAGGGCAAAGATCACCACAAGGAATTGATGCCCCTGACTGCTGATCTTGGCAAGACGCTGTTTCAGAGCACTCATCGTTCCACCTTCATTGGCAAGGGAATCGTCAGTGTAAAGGCCGTACCGCGATCGCCCTCGTAGGGACTCGTGACCCGCAGACTGAGGCCATAGGGACGCAGCAAATCCTGAGCGATCGCCAACCCCAGGCCACTGCCCTCAATCCCACTGTCGGCTTGAATCCCGCGGTAGCCCCGTTCAAAGAGCCGTGACTGCACCTCCAAAGGAATCCCACAGCCGGTATCCCAAACGGTTAATTCTAAGACTGCGGGCGTGAGGGTCAAGCGCAAACCAATGGTGCCGCCTTTGGGGGTGTACTTAAAGGCATTATCCAGCAGATTGCCCACAACCTCCTGAAGCACCCGTTCCTCTAGCCAGATGGGCGGCAGTTGGGGCGGTCTCTCCACGACAAAGGTTTTGCCCTCCATTTCCGCACGGGCTTGGGCGGCGGTGATCAGCGGTGAGAGGGTTTCAGCTAGATCGAGGGGTTTACCCGCAAGGGGTAGGGGCTGGCTGCCCGTGAGGGCGGGAATCTCGTTGCGCTGTTGGCGATAGTCCTCCAACAATGCCATGAGCCGCTCTGTTTCCTTGGCAATGCCTTCGGCGAGAGGGCGCCCCTGGTGATCAGGTTCCAACCGTTTGAGCAGAAGCTTGACAAAGGTGCGAATGGCGGCCACGGGATTGCGCAGTTGATGGAGCAGGTCATCAAAGCGCTGTTGCTGTTGATCCAGTGGGTTGGCAGGGGAGTGGCTGAGCCATTGTTGCCGTTGATCCAAGACGCAGGCGATCGCCAGTGTTTGCGCCACCTGTTGCAATTGTGCCTGCTCTGCCGCCAGCCAAGGACGGTGTTGCCGCTGCGCCACCAGTACCCCCAAGACCCAATTTTGGTACATCAGGGGCAGGATCAGTTGATTGGCCAAGGACGAAACGACCTGTTGAGGGCGATAGCTTAACGGGGTCTCTGCTGCTTGGGTTGGCGGTGGCAGTGTTGGGGGAATTGGTAAGCTCAGGGCTGCTGCTGCCTCTGGATAGACAGCAACGGGAGACCACGAGGGGGAGTCGTTGAGCGTTTCACTCAGATAGACCGCCAGCGAAGAGGCACCCAAGCTATTGACAACAAGTTCTAATTGGGCACGACAGAGGGCAGCAAATTCTTCACTGGCTGGCCAGAGCATCTAGGTAGTCCCCCCGGAGTGACTCAACGCTTGCGGGAGCAGCGCTTGAAAGTCACCACTCCCCCTTGTATATTCTTCCAGCAATTGCTTTTCAAGGGGAAGGAGGTTGGGGTCGGGGTCAGCGTCCTGTTCTTTGAGGGTTTCTTCAATGAGTCCCATCTGCTCCTCTGCTTCAGCAAGGGCACTGAACAGTTCTTCATTGATGGGGGCATTGCCATTTTGACTCACGAGCAACTGGTAGCGATCGCGCAAATCATTAAGTTCCCGCTGCATCGCCTCTTTTTCAGCCGTGAGCTGCTCTGTCATTTGTTTGTAATATTTGAACGCCATCAAAAAGGGGACGAGCTTCTCCCGCAGCGTCATGTGGTCAATATCAAGTTTGGTATAGCGTTCTGCCAGTTGGCTATAGGCTTGGCACAGACGTAGGTAACGTTGGCTGAGATTATCCATAGGTTATCTAAAGAAGTGGCTGTTGACGCGCTATCCCCTATCATAAACGGGCAGCCCATTGGTCACCATTGTCGCAGCTTCACAAATTGAAACAATGTAAAATAGGTTACAAAATTTCGAGTCTCAACTTACTAGTGATATAATTTCTTAGTTATTTCACATAAGAGTACTACGCAGAAGTGTTGAATTCTGCAACAAAACTTGACATTCTAAGTGACCAGTAGCTCTGGCGGCCAATCAAGGCTCCAATGCCCTATCGAGCAGCGACGACTGAGTTCCAGTTGCAAATATTGCAACTCGTCCAATAGCTTCTTCCCAAAGTATTCAGGATCACTCAGATGCTTTAGATTTGTCGCTATACGAAACACCGCTTGATTCTCGTCAAAAAATTGAACCACGCGATATTTCTCATGATTGAGCTTCATTCTCATGTTATTCTTGATACGTACAATCAATGAACACTTCCTCTCACTCAAAAGAGTTTACTGGTCAGGGTAATGATGGTTCAATCGATAGGAAACAGCGTCAGACTTGAAGCACAATTTCTCTTTTGAGCTTGAGACATCAGTTGAGTGTAAATCCCCTCAAATAAGCGGGTTGTCCGACTTTTATTGGCTTTGGAAAAAGTGAACATGTCCACCGTAATCCCATGAATGATTCAAGCGATAAAATAAGGCGCTCATGCTAGTTAACCCTTGGTCGAGAATGTCGGTCAACCAGATTTTGAAAAATAATTGAGAGTGCAGGACGGGGTAGTCACAAGGGCTGAGCCGATTGAGAATGTACTTGATAAGAGTTGCAAAAGATGACCTAGTAAGTTGATTATTTTTTCTTATTTTCAGGGGAGAATACGACATTTCTTCTTTTTTTCTTGCCTCTCAAACTATCTTTCAACACTTCTGCATCAGGTGCTGAGATCGCGGGATTCATTTTGCGAAAAATCGGCGATTATTCCTGATCTTCTCGCGTATGATGTATGTCAAATTCAACTTCTCACCTATAATGTATATCAAACTCAACGGGAACAAAGTAATTAGAATAGCTCGTTCAAAACCTGTGCTTAACGAGCTGTAATTTCTTAGTTCTTGAATTTTGAACCCCTCAGAGGATTGGCAAAAGAGCTCCCAAATTTTTGAGGCGAAGTTTTTATTCGTGGTAAGTGTCTGAACACCACTACTCGCGCAGTCTGAATGAATGCGCTTATACAATACTACCCCGTTGTTTCCCCTAATTTCAGCCCGTGCGAGCAACGCATAGATTAAACGCATGTCCGCTGCTGTTTTGGTTGATACAAGAATGTTAAATACATCTACTGAGAATAAAAGATGCCTCGGATGTATGCCGTAAATAGGGTTGGCCTTACCCAAGAAAGCCGGTTCCAGATAGTATTTCAATCTTCAACTGAGTATTGATCCTGTATAGCTGAAATTTCGTCTATTGGCAGGATGTGGCATTGGATTACTACTGCTATCGATGGTTTGTAATGTGCCAAAGGCAATACATTGAGTGCGAGCAGAGACAGGCAAAAGAATCTCTATCCATCTTGGATCCCACTTATCATCTGCCGCTGTCCCCATAAAATATTCTCCCCTTGCCTCATCCAGCACATACTTGAAATTCGCTGCCGCGCCCAAATTCTGGGCTTGTCGCACGTAGCGAATCCGTTTATCCTTAGCGGCATATTCCCGACAGATGGCTTCCGTTTCATCGGTTGAAGCATTGATTGTAGGTACCTAGAGAGCAACAGCCACTCAACTGACCCGAACTGCAAAAACTGATAAAGACGTGCTGCAGCCAAGTCGTGCTGTAGGGCTCGTAAATACAGGTGCGGGATTCCAATGCTCCAAGCTTGGCCTAGTGGTGGGGCATTTTCACCCGCATTATCGTTTATTACAAGCCCTCCACTGAGTCGGCATAACTATAGAGTTCAATCCCTAGCGCCTCAGCCACAGGTCGTGCACGCGGATCAACCATTGGCGAAATCACAATTTTGCGGTCAATTTGGCGCTGGTGATGCCGCGCATAGAAATTTACCTTACGGTCAAAAATATACATCCCTGCCTTATCAATAGAAGATTTGATTTCACAGGCAATGGTTAAGCCATTTTTGATAATCAATTCTAGCTCCACTTGATCAGGGCGGCCAAAGACTTCACCCTCATGGTCGTAGAGGGTTAAGTTCAAAACTTCAACCCCAAAGGATTCCGTCAAAATGCCAGCGAGGGCGTTGCGAAAGCTGGTTTCTGAAGCAATTCCCCAGCGAGCACCAAGGGCACCAATTGTACTGTCAAACCGCTTGTCAAGACGCCGAATCTCTGCAAGTTGCTCATGCCACTTGCGATCCTGTTCTTCCCAACGCTTGGCCTGCTCTTGCCAGCGGCGATCCTGTTCTTGCCACTTGCGGTTCTGTTCTTCCAAACGCTTGGCCTGTTCCTCGCGATCGCGCTGTAGTTCCGTGAGGATACGGTCAAACTTGATATCTGCCTCACGGCGAGGCAAAGAAACGTCCAAGACCGTGCGCAGGATGAAATCTCTCAAGCTGGGGTCTTGAGCCACAAGCTGCGGTAGCTCACGCTGAATGAGCGCAATAATTTCTTCTCGCTCCATTAAAACTGGCTATTATGAGATGACCTGTAACCCCATTCTAAAGATTTCCGCTTCAAAAGGATGACTACACCCTCCCTGCTATCTTTAAGTCTATTTCGGCTGATCTTTCATCATAGCTCCCGCTTCAGGTTCTGGTCGGTCGTACATAGTGGGGAGTCAAAGGGGCTACTTCTCAAATGAACTATATCTACTTCATTAAATGGGAGGGCAAAATAATATGGGGCAAGATGGGTCGTAAGTCATCCACCGATACAGGACCAAAGTTCATGATTGTTGGGTATGCCAGCGTAAAGTCCACGAGTGTGCCCCGCCGCCCATAGCGACAGCGGCCGCCATCCACAATCAGCGGTACCTGCTCGCCGTAGTATTTTTGGGCATCCTCAAAGTTGACAATCAGTTCCGTTCCCACCTTGACCGTTGCTGCCACTAAAAAGAAGGGCAAAGCCCCCACTAGATCGTAAATGAACTGGTCGGGACAGGCCAGATAAACACAGTTAAACCCCTGCATAATTTGTGGATCGAGGTGGGGTTTACCCTTGACAATCATGGTCACAGGATAGGGAAAGTGATCCACCATGGTTTTAGCATCTCGAGAGAGTTCTGCCACTTCAGCAGCGCGATCGCTCCGCGTGAGAATAGCCAGAGGTTGCTCTGTACTAAAGTGTTTGAGACGGCGTAGGTTCGCTATTGCCCTTGGGCTGGTGCCATTCACCACAAAGCTATAGACGGTAGCCATGGGCAAAATAATCACTTCTTCTTGCTGTAAATAGCGCTCAATAGTGGCAAAGCTAGTGGGATGGGCAGCTAGCGATCGCGCTAAGGGGGTCATGGTGCGTACTCCAGAACCAGTGAAAAGCTATTGTTTCTTGATCTTGAGCCTACACCCTATGGCCTTTAGAGGGAATTGAGGAAAGATAAGATGTGATGATGAGACGGATAAGGCGATCGCAGGGAGTGCAGTTTCAATTACCCTAGAAAACTGAAACAATGTAAAATAGGTTACAAAACTTTTAGGTGGCTCGTGATCCCCGGCTGACGAGAGCCAGTGCCCAAATGGCCATGGGTCGCAGATACATACAGGCACGGAACGTCCGATTGGCCGTAATCGCCTCCGGTGTACGAAATTGCAGACCATTCTCGTAGATTTGCCGTACCACCACCTCGGCTAAGCGCCATGCTTCGTGGGTCATTCCCCGCTGCCACAAAAAGGCGGCCAAGCCAAAGTTAATCCCTATCCAGACTTCAAGGGGATGGGTAGCGTGGGGGTTTTCGGGTTGACCATTGGGCAAAAGACCATTGGCGGCACCCAACTGGCCATTGTGAAATTCGAGAAAACAGGTGTCGTAAATTTTCCGCAGGGCGCGATCGCAACAGTCTGGGGGCACAATATCCGCCAAACCCAAGAGTTGGGCATAGAACTGACCACAGAGCTGATCCGCCATGATCACATCGGAACCACTGCCGGTATCAAGACGGTAGTACTCGCCATTCCACAGCAGTTGATGGTAGCGGGGGCGAGCTTGCTTGAGCCACTGGCGGTAGGTCTCCACCTGCGGTTGTTGGAGAATCGTGCCGAGGGCGATCGCTGCCTCGAGGGCTGCCAACCACAAGCCACCACAGTAGGCACTGACCCCCTGTAGCTTCCAGTCATCGTAGGTTTGATCCGGGGCACCGCCATTTTCTGGCAGGCCATCGCCATCGCGATCAAATTGTTTCAAATAGGCCAAGGCCGCCACCACTGCCGGCCAGCACTCGCGCGCAAACTCGAGATCCGTCTGCCCAGTAAACAAAAAGTCGCGATAGACCAAAAGGACAAAGTCAGAAGCTAAATCCTTCCAAAGATTGCAGTCCTGATAAGCAGTGTAGTTCGTCCTTTCCCAAGGATGCTCATTGGGCGCACCGAGATCGTGGGGTACAGCATTGGCCAGTTTGCGAGGGGCTTTGTAGGCGGTTTCGGGGTCACCGCGATAGAAGTAGCCAATGATTCTCCGGGTGGGATCAGCGGTGGGAATCGCCCGCGCAAAGGCACGCATTACGGATTTTTCCAGTTCTGGCCACAGTTGCAGCAGGGCAAAGGAGCCATAGAGCCGCACATCCAGACTTTCATACCAGCGGTAGTCAAGGCATTCTAGAACGGCGAACTGCCCCACGGGGTCGCGATCGCTGGCGGTACTCCAAAGCGTTCCACCACTACTGAGGACGTACAGCTCATTGCACAGAGCCATCTTGAACCAGTCGGGCCAATCGGGGTGGGTGAGAATTGGCGCTTGCCAAGTGCGAATCTGCTGTTGCCATTCCTTGTAATGCTCTAGGCCACGGGCGGCAAGGGTGATAGCATTGGTGCCACTGCGATCGCAAAAATCCGTGTAGCGACGGTAATAGATCACGCCCTTACCAAACTCAGTCACAGGAAAGTCCCACGCCAAGACCACGGGAATTTGTTTTGTTTCCCTAGGTGCCAAGGCAAAGCGCACCGCAAAGGCGGCGGCCACCTGTTCTCCCGCTGCCGCTGGGGTTGGATCATTGACAATTGGTAGGGAACCATCCCCCGAAAATGATTGCCACAGTTGTGCCCCATCCCCCTCTGGCTGCCAGCGACTACAGCCAAAAAACTCACCAAGGCCTGTGGGAACCAATGCTGCCCATTCACCATCGCCTTCTTGGGGTGGGTTCGGGTGGGGCGTACGGCGCAGTCGCCAACCTTGGTAGGACTCCGTTTGAATCAGTTCATTAAAATTGCCGTCACTTTGACCCAAAGGGGGCGTGTAGGTATAGACGGGGCTGCCATCATCGCGGATTTCAATGGCAGAGAAAGGGGTGGTATTGCGAAACCAACCGACGGTATTTTGCCACGAGAACATCAAGCTGAGGGTGAGGGGCTGATCCGTGGGATTGCTAAACGTCCACAGAAACACTGCCACGGGGTAACTGGTTTCTTGGTAGTTGTGGGGCAGAATCGGTGAAAACTGTTCGCAGGTGATCTCAGCCTTAAAGACCCCCTCATAGACAAACCAACTGCGGGGATAGCGGGCAGCGTAGATACCTTTGCCAGCCGGATACCATTGCCAAGTGCTGAGGCGGCCATCGTTGGGGGGAGTCCCTAGGGCATAGGCCTGTGTCTGCTCTCCCTGCTCAAAAAGACTAAATTGACAGGCCGCTAGGGTGCCAAAAATGTGCTCTCCGCCGTCAATATGCCAGAAATTAAAATCCCCAGCAGAAGAACGGCCAATGCAACCTGCGCCAAACCCCCCCAGCGGCATGCCATGCCAAGGGCCATCGTCTAAATTGCTGGCATAGCGAACGCGGTAGGGATTTTCCCAGCCTTGGGCGATCGCCCGTCTCCAAGTACAGTTGGCAAATTCAATCACACCCTTTCTGAAGACCTGTCTGATCCAGAATACCCTTTTAGCGCTGCACCGTCACTTGGCACTTGGCACAAAGACCGAAAAACTCAAGGGTATGGTAGAAAATCTCAAAATGGTAGGACTGTTGTAGCTCAGCTTCTAAGTGCTGGACTGGGCAGCAGTTAATCTGAATCGATGCCCCACAGTGCAAACAGGTGAGGTAGTGTTGATCCTGCTGCACGAGGCTATAGACCAATTCGCCACTGGGCAACGCCCGTGCTTGCACCTCACCATTGATGCGCAGACTATCGAGGGTGCGATAAACCGTTGCCAGTCCTAGGGGAGTTTGCCGCTGCCGTAGTTCCAAAAATAGTTCCTGTGCCGAGAGCGCTCGGCCACTGGCTCTAAGGGCATCGAGAATAATGACTTGGCTACGGGTGCGTCGCGGCGGCATAGCAATAGGACAACATTACCTTGATTTTACCGTTCCGCTCCGGTGGTAGATGGCAAAAAATAGCAATCATCCCATCTCACGCATTTTCACCAAGGTCAACATCCCGCAGATCGCAGTGATAGGTAGTAATGGCGACTCCCCGTTCTTGAGCAAGGCGCTGGGCTTTCGCCAGTCCTAGGCATTCACAGCCGTGACGGCATATCCCTGCTGAGCAAGATAGACGGCATTACGCCCTTCCCCTTCGACGAGGGAGAGAATTTGCCCTTGGGGCACAAAGTCATGGGCATGGGCTTTGAGGAAATCGTTTGGCTCTGTGCCGTAGAAATAAGTGTCTCCTTGAAAGCGAGTGTCCCACATCAATTATGAGTTCTTTCCCAAAACGCCAGCAATTAAGTAAAGGGAGCCACAGACCACACAGCGATCGCCTGCCCTATCGAGTGCCTCAGTCACCTCCTTAAAAAGACGGCATTCCCCTAACTCAGGGCAACAGGTGTAGGCAAGTGCCTTCAAGTCCTCTAAGTCAGCGCTAGCGTGATCCGGTACGGGTACCAACCACAGGCGATCGCCCCCTCGCAGGAGATGTTTGAGAATCCCCTCATGATCCTTATTGGCGAGCATCCCCACCACCCATGTCACCTCTGTCCAGCCCAGTTGATCCACGTATTGCCGTAGGTAGGCGGCGGCAGGAGCATTGTGGGCACCATCAATGAGCAGTTTGCGCCCTTGCCACTGTAACCATTGCAGTCGTCCCGGCCAGCGGGTTTGTGCCATTCCCTGTTGAATCGCTTCTCGGGAAATCTGCCAGCCTTGAGATTGTAACTGTTGTAGCGTGGCGATCGCGATCGCTGAATTGACCAACTGCATTTCTCCAGCCAAGGGCAAGGGGTACTCCATCCCCCTCCAAATCGCCCATCCCGGCCGCTTTGCACACCACTGGGCTGGTTCTGGCCAGATCGCTGGGCACCCCAAAGCTTCCAAACGCTGCGCAATCACCGCCTCTGCCTCGGGGGGAACAGGGCCAATGACGGCTGGCACGCCCGGCTTGAGAATACCTGCTTTTTCGCCAGCGATCGCCCCCAAGGTATTGCCCAACCGCTGCCAATGATCCCAACCGATGGAGGTAATCACACTCACCAAAGGGGGCTGACATACATTGGTGGCGTCCAAGCGCCCCCCCAAGCCCACCTCTATCACCGCCACATCCACCCGCTGCTGGGCAAAATACAACCATGCCGCCGCCGTGATCACTTCAAACTGACTGGGGGGATAAGCCACCTGTGGCAGTACCGCTTCAATGTGTTGAATCAAGGTCAAAAAGACCTCAGGGGCAATGGGTTCACCATCGACACAAATGCGCTCACACCAACTCAACAGATGGGGTGAAGTATAACGCCCCGTGCGATAGCCCGCCGCCCGCAAAACACTATCCAAATAGGCACACACCGACCCTTTGCCATTTGTCCCCGCAACGTGGATCAAGGGCACCTGTAACTGGGGAGACCCCAAAGCACTCAGCAGCGCTTGGATGGGTTCAAGGCCAAGGCGCACCCCAAAGCGGGCGTAGGGACTTAGCGCCGCCGTCAGCGGATCACTCACAGCCTGATTGAAGCAGATTAGCGGGGTTCGCGGCGACCATTGCGCCATGTGGCCACAATGCGGGAGCCATCCGGTAGCGTAAAGACCCCCTGTCCTTCAAATAAGCCATTGCGAAACTGTCCGGCATAGCTTGTGCCATCTCCGAAGGAGAGCGTTCCAGTTCCATGATACTTGCCCGCTAGAAACTGCCCCTCATAGCGGGTACCGTCGGGAAAGGTGAGCACCCCCTCCCCATGGTATTGACCATTGAGAAACGTGCCCTCGTAGCGTTGACCATTGGCCAGTTGGAGAGTGCCCTTGCCATTGAAGATGCCATCCACAAACCCCCCTTCGTAGCGTCCCCCATCGGCATAGGTGAGCACCCCCTGACCGTGGTAGCGGCCATTGCGAAATTCCCCTTCATAGCGGTTGCCATTGGCCATTGTAAGGATACCTTGGCCATTAAAACGACCATTGAGCAATTCCCCTTTGTAGGTGCTGCCGTCGGGAAGTGTCATGGTAACATCCCCGGTGACACGCCGCCCTTCATAGACGGCAATTTGGGCAGTTACAGGAGCTAAGTGCAGGGTTGCACATCCTAAACCAACAAGGCAAGAACTCATCACCCAGCGGTAAATAACAGCAGGATTTGGGTTGTACAGATGAGTCATTACTGGACACTCCACAAGGGTGGACAATTGCAACTTCTCTAACTGGCACAGCTTGTCTCCTATGCAAACTTGGGGAGGAAACTCAAAGCTTTGTCTTGGAATCGGTCTCTGTGCCTGCAGCACTTTGAATAAGCAAGTCCTCAGGAGGGTGGTCAAACACTCTCTTGCGAGACGCAAAGGGTGGTATAGTGCTCCCTTGATAGCGTCTTGAGCAAAATCTTGATTGCAAGGATGTCCTCAAGCGCCCTCCCAACCCCCTGAGTGGGGCAGATCAATCTCTATGAAAGGGGGAAGGAGAATGTACCTCACTGGCAGTTAAAGCAGGGATGAGGGAGAATTGGACATGCAGCTCTCGCCAAGAGGCTGGCTTTCCGAAGGGCGCAGGGTTTTGTTTGGGGAGCGGAAGGTTGTGGATGGGCTGAAACGGCTCTTGGGCAGGGGTCACTCCTTGGGGTTGACCCTAGTATTGACACTGGGGGCGTTGCTGGTTCTCAGCCCCCTACTGGTGGTGCTCTGTACGTCGGGCTGGCCACCGGGAACCCTACCTACCCAATTGTTGCCACCCCAAGGCTGGACATGGCAGAGCTATCAGGCAGCATGGCAGCAGGGACACTTTATCTTGGCCTTTGCCAACTCAACGTTTGTGGCTTTGGCGGTAACGGCGCTCCAGTTGGTGACCTCAGCCCTAGCGGGTTACGCCCTTGCGCGACTTTCGTTTCCGGGGCAACAGACGATTTTGCTGCTGATGCTGGCAACCCTAGTGATCCCATTTCAACTTTTGGTGATCCCAATTTTCCTCATCCTCAAGGCGGGTCATCTGATCAATACCTATGGCGCCTTGATCTTGCCGACGGCGGCCAATGGCTTTGGCGTCTTTTTGATGCGGCAGTTTTTTCTCACATTGCCCGTTGCCCTTGAGGAGGCAGCCCTCTTGGATGGGGCAAATCGCTGGCAAGTCCTCTGGCATATTCTCTTGCCCCTGAGCCGACCGGCCTTGGTCACACTCTTTATCTTTACCTTTATTGGGGAGTGGAATGACCTCTTTAAGCCCTTGGTCTTTACCACTAAGCCAGAACTGATCACAGTGCAGCTTTCCTTGGCCAGTTTTCAGGAGCAGTTCACCAATGATTGGCCGTTGATGATGGCGGCGGCGGTGATTGCCACTGTGCCGGTGATGATTTTGTTTATTTTGGGTCAGCGGCAACTGATTCGCGGCATTGCCACGACGGGACTAAAGAGCTAAAGTTCCGTTCGGAAAACCGTACTGCAACAGGAGTTGCGATCGCCAACCGTCTCTCGCTACATTAGCACTCGAAGGGTGAGAGTGCTAAACAACTGTAAGTGATGCTCTTGCCCCCCAAAAACTGCGCGATGAGCCGTGCAGTGAGTGCTATCAATCCATACTCTTACAATTGGGAGAACAGTACGCTATGGCAGCCGTATCTCTAAGCGTTTCAACTGTGAAGCCGTTGGGCGATCGCATTTTTGTCAAAGTCAGCGAAAGTGAAGAACGTACCGCAGGGGGCATCCTCCTGCCCGACAACGCCCGTGAAAAACCCCAAGTGGGCGAAGTGACCGCCGTCGGTCCTGGCAAACTCACTGAAGACGGCAAGCGTCAGCCCATGGATGTGAAAGTGGGGGACAAAGTGCTGTACTCCAAATATGCCGGTACTGAAGTGAAACTGGCGGGCGAAGACTACGTTCTCCTCTCGGAAAAAGACATCTTGGCCATTGTTGGCTAAGTCGCTGACACTCCTTACATTTCTGTGCGATTTTTCATCACTGTTGAACGATTGAGGTAGGAAACACCTATGGCGAAGCGCATTATCTACAACGAAAATGCTCGTCGTGCCCTCGAAAAAGGGATGGACATCTTGGCTGAATCCGTGGCCGTGACCCTTGGTCCTAAAGGACGGAACGTAGTTCTGGAGAAAAAATTTGGCGCCCCCCAAATTGTCAACGACGGGGTGACGATCGCCAAAGAAATTGAACTGGAAGATCACATTGAAAATACCGGTGTGGCGCTGATCCGCCAAGCCGCCTCGAAAACCAATGATGCTGCCGGTGACGGTACGACTACGGCAACGGTTCTTGCCCATGCCATGGTGAAAGAGGGGCTGCGCAACGTGGCTGCCGGTGCTAACCCCATTGCCCTGAAACGCGGGATTGACAAAGCCACCCACTTCCTTGTGGAAAAAATTGCTGAACATGCCCGTCCGGTGGAAGATTCCAAAGCCATTGCCCAAGTGGCAGCGATCTCTGCCGGTAACGATGAAGAAGTGGGTCGGATGATTGCCGATGCCATGGACAAGGTGGGCAAAGAAGGCGTGATCTCCCTCGAAGAAGGCAAATCCATGACCACCGAACTCGAGGTCACTGAGGGGATGCGCTTTGACAAGGGCTACATCTCCCCCTACTTTGCCACCGACACCGAGCGCATGGAAGCGGTGCTTGATGAACCCTTCGTGCTGATCACCGACAAGAAAATTACCTTAGTGCAAGATCTGGTGCCGATCCTCGAACAAGTGGCTCGCGCCGGTAAACCGCTGGTGATCATTGCTGAAGACATCGAGAAAGAAGCCTTGGCGACCCTCGTGGTCAACCGTCTGCGCGGTGTCTTGAATGTGGCTGCGGTGAAAGCTCCCGGCTTTGGCGATCGCCGTAAAGCAATGCTCGAAGATATTGCCGTCCTCACAGCGGGTCAAGTGATCACCGAAGATGCCGGTCTGAAGCTGGAAAATACCAAGCTGGATATGCTCGGTAAAGCTCGCCGCATCACCATCACCAAAGATCACACCACGATTGTGGCCGAAGGCAATGAAAAAGCCGTCAAAGCTCGCTGCGAGCAAATCCGTCGCCAAATCGAAGAAACCGACTCCAGCTATGACAAAGAAAAACTGCAGGAGCGGTTGGCCAAACTGGCCGGTGGTGTGGCAGTGATTAAAGTCGGTGCTGCCACTGAAACCGAAATGAAAGATCGCAAACTCCGTCTGGAAGATGCGATTAACGCCACCAAAGCCGCTGTTGAAGAGGGGATCGTTCCCGGTGGCGGTACCACCTTGGTGCACTTGGCGCCTGAGTTGAGCAACTGGGCGGCTGAGCACCTGACGGGTGAAGAACTGATTGGTGCCAACATTGTTGAGCGTGCCCTTAGCGCTCCCCTGCGTCGCATCGCTGAAAACGCGGGTCAAAACGGTGCCATCATTGTCGAACGGGTCAAAGAAAAACCCTTCGATGTGGGTTATGATGCCGCCAAAGATGAATATGTCAACATGTTCGATGCTGGTATCGTTGACCCTGCCAAAGTCACCCGCTCGGCTCTGCAAAATGCGGCCTCTATTGCCGGTATGGTGCTGACCACCGAGTGCATCATCGTTGACAAACCCGAACCCAAGGACAACAATCCTGCGGGTGCCAGTGCCGGCATGGGCGGTGACTTCGACTACTAAGCCCAACCCGTCGGTGAATCCCTCAAACTCACTGGGTTCAGCGCAAGTAACCTAAGTCACACTCACAGCGGGGAAACCACACCCCGCTTTTTTATTGGATGGTGCCAAACGGGTCTGGCCGCGTTGCTATAATAACCCTCAATGTAACGTTTTTTAACATTCGCAGTTTGCAGCATGGGCGATCCAGTGCCTACGGGTGAAATTCGGGTTCGGGGTGCACGGCAGCATAATCTGAAAAACATTGACCTCGATCTGCCCCGCGATCGCCTGATTGTGATGACAGGGGTTTCTGGTTCCGGTAAGTCCTCTCTGGCCTTTGACACGATTTTTGCTGAAGGGCAACGCCGCTATGTGGAGTCGCTGAGTGCCTATGCACGGCAATTCCTCGGTCAGTTGGATAAGCCGGATGTGGATGCCATTGAGGGGCTGAGTCCAGCGATTTCCATTGATCAAAAGTCCACTTCCCACAATCCTCGCTCGACGGTGGGCACGGTGACGGAAATCTATGATTACCTGCGGCTGCTCTATGGCCGTGCGGGTGAACCCCATTGCCCCCATTGCGATCGCTCGATTCGCCCCCAAACCATTGATGAAATGGTGGATCAGGTGATGCAGTTGCCCCCTCAGACGCGCTTTCAAGTTCTAGCTCCTATTGTCAAGGGGAAAAAGGGCACGCATAAAAAACTGCTGTCGAGTCTTGCTAGTGAAGGCTTTGTGCGGGTTCGCATTAATGGCGAGGTGCGCGACCTCAGTGATGCCATTGAACTGGATAAAAACCATGCCCACACGATTGAAATTGTTGTCGATCGCCTTGTGCTGAAGCCGGGGATTGAGGAACGCTTAGCGGACTCGCTGCGAACGGCGTTGCACCATGCCAACGGCACAGCAATGGTCAGTGTGGTACCCCGCGAGGGTGAGACTGAGGGTCAAACGCTCCTATTTTCCGAAAATTTTGCCTGTCCGGAGCATGGGGCAGTGATGGATGAGCTATCGCCGCGGCTCTTTTCCTTTAACTCCCCCTACGGTGCCTGTCCAGAGTGCCATGGCTTGGGCTATTTGCGCAAATTTAGCCCGGAGTTGATTGTCCCCAATCCTGAACTACCGGTCTATCTGGCGATCGCCCCCTGGGCCGAGAAAGAACACGACTACTACCTTGCTCTCCTCTGTGGTATTGCTGAGGCCTTTGGCTTTGACATCAATACACCGTGGTACCGCCTCACGGAGTTGCAACGGGAAATTATCCTCTACGGCACCGATACCCCAATTCTCGTTCCTGCCGATTCCCGCTATCGCAAACGGGACTATTACCGCCAATTCCAAGGGGTGATCCCAATTCTAGAGCGGCAGTACCGCGAGACCACCTCCGAGGCCTACAAGCAAAAATTGGAAGAGTACCAAGTCAATCAAACCTGCCCCGCCTGTGGTGGTCAACGCCTAAAACCCGCCGCCCTAGCAGTGCGCTTGGGGCAATATCGCCTCACGGATCTCACCAGTGTCTCGATTCGTGAGTGTTTAGCACGGCTGCGATCGCTCCAACTGAGTGCCCGCCAACAGCAGATTGCGGAGCTGGCTCTGCGGGAAGTGACCGCGCGATTACAGTTTCTCGTGGATGTGGGGCTAGATTACCTGACGCTGGATCGCAGTGCGGCCACCCTCTCTGGTGGTGAAGCCCAACGCATTCGCTTGGCCACTCAAATTGGCTCTGGCCTGACGGGAGTGCTCTATGTCCTCGATGAACCCAGTATTGGCTTGCATCAGCGGGATAATGATCGCCTCCTGCAAACACTGTTTCGCCTGCGGGACTTGGGGAATACGCTGATTGTGGTTGAACACGATGAGGACACGATCCGCGCTGCCGATCACATTGTTGATATTGGCCCAGGGGCGGGGATCTACGGCGGCCAGATTGTGGCTCAAGGCAGCCTAGAGGCGATTCTCAATCATCCCGACTCCCTGACGGGGGCTTATCTGTCGGGGCGCAAGCGCATTGAAACCCCCAGCGATCGCCGGCCGGGGAATGGTCAATCCCTGATTCTCAAACAGGTATCTCGCAATAATCTCAAGAACATCACCGTAGAAATTCCCCTCGGTAAGCTGGTGTGTCTGACGGGGGTATCGGGGTCGGGAAAATCCACCCTCATGCACGAAGTCCTCTATCCTGCCCTGCAGCACCATCTTGGTCACAGTGTGCCGCTCCCCAAGGGACTTGGCGAGATTGAAGGCTTAAATGCCATTGACAAGGTGATTGTCATTGACCAGTCTCCCATTGGTCGTACCCCCCGCTCGAACCCTGCCACCTACATTGGGGTGTTTGATGTTATCCGTGAGGTCTTTAGCCAAACCGTGGAGGCCAAGGCACGGGGCTATAAACCAGGGCAATTTTCCTTCAATATCAAGGGCGGACGCTGTGAAGCCTGCGCTGGCCAAGGGGTCAATGTGATTGAGATGAACTTTTTGCCCGATGTCTATGTGCAGTGTGAAGTGTGCAAGGGGGCACGCTACAATCGCGATACCCTGCAAGTGAAGTACAAAGGCTGCTCGATCGCTGACGTTTTGGATATGACCGCCGAGACGGCACTGGCCTTTTTTGAAAATATCCCCAAGGCAGTGAGCAAGCTGCAAACCCTCGTGGATGTGGGCTTGGGCTATCTCAAACTAGGGCAAACGGCACCGACCCTCTCTGGGGGCGAAGCCCAACGCCTCAAATTGGCGGCTGAACTGTCGCGGCGTGCCACGGGCAAAACGCTCTACTTGATTGATGAACCCACCACGGGGCTGTCTTTTTACGATGTGCATAAACTCCTCGATGTATTGCAGCGTCTCGTGGACAAGGGCAACTCGATTTTGGTGATTGAGCACAATCTGGATGTGATTCGCTGTGCCGATTGGATTATTGACCTTGGACCAGAGGGGGGCGATCGCGGCGGAGAGGTGGTTGCCGTCGGCACCCCTGAAGCGGTGGCACTGGTGCCCCAATCCTACACAGGGCAGTACCTCGCCAAGGTGTTAAATCGCGCCGCCAGTCCTCAGCAGTAGTAGAATACAGGTTGCTCTGCCTTGCTTTATTCCCTTTATTCCTATGTCCATGCCCACCATGACCCTCTGCATTTCCTGTCCTGATCAGCGGGGGTTAGTGGCCAAGTTGGCGCAGTTTGTCTATCGCTACAACGGTAACATTGTTCATGCTGATCACCACACGGATGCTGTCGCGGGCATTTTTCTCTCCCGCCTCGAGTGGGAACTAGAGGGCTTTGAAATCCCCCGCGATCAGATTGCTGCCACATTTATCAACTATGCACAGCGGGAAAAAGTCTTTGCCAGTTGGCAAGGGGTGCGCTGGCAGTTGCGGGCGTCGGATATTCCCTATCGCTTGGCCATTTGGGTGAGCCGCCAAGATCATTGCCTGTGGGATTTGCTGCTGCGGCAGCGAGCGGGGGATCTCTTTGCGGAAATTCCCCTGATTATCAGTAACCATGAGCATTTACGTCCCATTGCCGAACAGTTTGGCATTGACTTTCACTATATCCCCGTGACACCAGAGACCAAGCCCCTTGCCGAAGCCAAGCAGCTGCAACTGCTCAAGGACTACAACATCGATCTGGTGGTGCTGGCCAAGTATATGCAGGTACTCAGTCCAGAATTTATTGAGGCCTTTCCCCAAGTGATCAACATTCACCATTCATTTTTGCCTGCCTTTGCGGGGGCGAATCCCTACCACCGTGCCTATGAGCGGGGGGTAAAAATCATTGGTGCCACGGCCCACTATGCTACAGCGGATTTGGATGAAGGACCGATTATTGAGCAGGCAGTTGTGCACATTAGCCATCGCGATACGGTGGCAGATCTGATTCGCAAGGGCAAGGATTTAGAACGGGTGGTCTTGGCACGGGCAGTACGGCTGCATTTGCAGAACCGCATTCTCGTGTATGGCAATCGCACGGCAGTCTTTGCCTAGGCGCTAATCAGGGGGCAGTTGCCTTTTTGCTGAGGAGCTTGAACTTTGGAAGCTGTTGGACAATCTGGAGCGTTTCGACGCTCACTCGCACCACGCGCTTCAGTAAGTCAATAATGTAGCGGGGATCTGCTGACCAGTCGTTGGGGTCATTGCGAATTTGGCTGTCTTTATCCACAGTGACTTGATAGCGATCCATCACCCACTCGATGGCAGGCTTGCCATTCACCACATATAGCTATTCCAATAAAAAATGAGATATCATCCAGCACAATACTTGCGAATCACTTCATCAATCGAACTGTTTGACCCTGCATACATCCGCGCTCGCTTCAGCGCACTGAAGTCGTGCTCAATCACATTCAAATCAGGAGAGTATTTCGGTAAAAATAACACCTCGTGACCCGCCGCTTTCACCACTGCCTGAATCGCCCCTTTTGGATGAATCGGTGCATTATCCATCATCAACAACGACGGTCTCTTTAACGCCGGCAAACAGTACTGACTCAGCCAGCTCACAAACCCTAACGCATTCAAGTATCCGCAAAACAGCATTGGGGCGATGAAGTCTTTCTGGTGTCTATACCGTCCTGCGACTCAACTCTCTCTTTTCTGACGCTTCCCCGCTCGCTCTCCATCAATCGGGATGGGCAGCAACATCGGCTGCTAAGGCCGCCCAATCCAGTTTCCAAGGACGACGGGGGACAACCGTGGGGGCTGAGTCCTCTCGCTTCAGCCAGCGATGGATAGTGGCGCGGCTCACCTGGAAGATTTGAGTTGCTTCACTGATTTTGCCACCTTGCTGGATGTAGGAGACAACCCGCTCTCGTCAGTCCAAGCCATAGCTCATATTCTTGAGTAACATTCATGACGCTTTGAGTATAGCCTATCCCTCTTGAAAATATCTCACTCCTTTTCGAAATAGCTATAAATCTTCAATTGACAAGGCAGGGATGTATATCTTTGATCGCAAGGTGAATTTTTATGCACGTCACCCCCAACGCCAAATTGACCGTAAAATCGTGATTTCGCCAATGGTAGAGGATCGGGCACGACCAGTTGCCGCAGCATTGGGAATAGAAATTTATCGCTATGCCGATGCCGTAGAGGGTCGATAGGCTCTCCCGGACACTAACAAGGGGAAGAGGGGGGCACAGAGTCATCGTGGGGATCGGGTACAGGGTCATAGCCGCCGGCGGCAAAGGGGTGGCAGCGCAAAATACGACGAATAGCTAAATAGGTTCCCTTGACTGCTCCAAATCGGGCGATCGCCTCAATCGCATAGACAGAACAAGTGGGCGTATAGCGACAGGTGGGCAAAAATAACGGCGAAACCCAATGCTGATAAGCGCGAATCAAAAAGATCAGTGCTTTGCTTAGCCAGTTGTCCACAGCCTTTGCCTACAAGGTATCCCAATTATACGCAGGTTAATGGGGGCGAAATAGATGGTGATGTTCTGGACTATAGAGGCAGGAGCGCAATGAACCATGGCCTTGATGTTGTACTGCCAGTGCTGGACTGATCAGGTAAAGGGTGGTGCGCGTCAAGCGCTGCTGCTGACTAAACGCCGCCATTTCAGCCAAGGGAACGAGCCACAACTGCTCATCGGGCCATCCCAAGCGGTAGCCCACAGCAACTGGGGTTTCGGGTGGATAGTGCTGAAGCAAATCTCGCTGGGCACGGTGGACACAATTCGCACTCAGGTAGAGGCAAAGGCTGGCTTTGTGGGCGGCTAGACTGGCCAATTCTTCTGTTGGTGGGACGCGTGTACGGCCACTGACACGGGTGAGGATAATTGTCTGTACCAATTCGGGTAGGGTGAGTTCGGCATTGAGGCGGGCGGCGGCCAATTGATAGGCACTGATGCCGGGGACAACTTCAACGGTAATGCCTGCTTCGGTGAGGCGGGCAATCTGCTCGTGAATGGCACTGTAGAGGCTCGGATCTCCCGATTGCAACCGTACCACTTTTTTACCCGCTTGGACTGCCTCAACCATCAGCGGAATCATTTCTTCAAGAGTCATTGCGGCTGTGGGAATACAGGTGGCACTCGGCGGTGCAAACTGCAAAATCCCCGTCGGCACAAGAGAATCGGCATAGAAAATCACATCGGCCTCTTGGATCAGCCGTTGTCCCTTGAGGGTGAGTAATTCTGGATCACCGGGGCCAGCACCCACAAAGTAAACCCCAGCCGAGGTCTGTCTTTTTAGCACTACACTGCACCTGATTATTCCCCTTACTAAGATTAACTTTTGCCGGTAACACAAGTTATGTCAGGATCAAGACAGGTCAGTTTAAGAGGCAGCGAATCATGAGCGGCAAACGGATTCTCATGCTTGTGGGTGACTATGTAGAAGATTACGAAGTGATGGTGCCGTTCCAAGCCCTCCAAATGGTGGGTCATACCGTGCATGCTGTCTGCCCTGATAAAGTCGCTGGGGACATTGTTCGCACGGCAGTTCACGATTTTGAGGGGGATCAAACCTATAGTGAAAAGCGGGGACATAACTTTACCCTCAATGCCACTTTTGCAGAGATTGACCCCGTTACCTACGATGCACTAGTGGTGCCGGGGGGTCGTGCCCCAGAGTATTTGCGCCTCAATCCACGGGTCTTGGAAATCACCAAGCACTTCGGCGAGACCCAAAAACCGATTGCAGCTATTTGTCACGGCCTCCAACTGTTGGCGGCAGCAGGCGTTCTTGCGGGCAAAACCTGTACGGCCTATCCGGCCTGTGGCCCTGAGGTCGTGAGTGCTGGGGGTAACTTTACCAGTGTGGCAGTGGATGCAGTCGTAGTGGATGGCAATCTGGTCACGGCGCCCGCTTGGCCTGCCCATCCCCAGTGGTTGGCGGCATTTTTAGAGATTTTGGGAACAACGATTAGCCACCGACCCTTGGCAGCAGTGTAGGATCACCGTGGCATGGCGATCGCCCTCAGCCAAATTGCCCAATATCTCCAACGGCACCAACTGAACTATCGGTTGAATGCGGCCAACCACCAAATTATTACGGGCGTCAACGGTGATCACCTTGAGCGATTTATCGTCGTCATTGAGCTAGATGAGGGAGGCGAGTTTTTTAAGCTTTATGCCCCCAATCTTTTGCCGGGGATTAAAACCCACCAGTTTCGTGATGCCATTTTGCAAACGCTACTGTGCATTTCGTGGCAGACAAAAATGTTGCAGTGGGAGTACGACCCCAATGAGGGTGAAGTGCGTGCCATGATTGAATTCCCCATTGAGGACAGCACCCTCACCGAACGGCAATTTTTTCGCTGCTTGGGGGCACTCGTGGAAATCGTTGACAATACAGTGCCGCGACTGCGAGAGTTGGTTGAACAGGAGCCTCCGCCGCTCGACGCGGATCTGGCCATGGGCGAACGCCTATTGCTGACGATTCAGGAAGAAGCACCGGGGCTATTGGATCTCATTGCCCAAGCTCTTGAAGCCCGTCGCCAACGGGGTCGGGTTAGTTTGAATTTAGAGAATTTAGACACCTAAGTCAGACATCTAGAGTTCTGTTTAGATTCAGATTCAAGACGAGGGGGGTGCAGGGGGCGTTTGCCGCGCGTAGAAGCGGCCATTCTTCATTTCAATCAACCCTTGACACTTTTCACAACTAAAGCGCCACAGCTTACCGACCGGAACTTTCAGCGGGTGATGACAATGGGGACACTCGCCACTCCATACCTCCTCATCCCCAAGCATCCACATACTGCCCACGACCATCGGCAGACCGATGATGGTTCCTAATCCCGTGGCACAAAAGCCCAGACCCATGACTATGCCGGCAAGACCTGCCACCTTTGATTGATGATCGCGGGGGACTTTTTCAATGGTGGGAATGGTGTAAATCTCGGATTCAGAGGGGGGCTGGGGGGGTTCTGTGGCGGTTTCAGGGGGTGGTGGGGGTTCTTGTGTCTTATCTGCCTGAACCTGTGGCCCAGGCTCGGCCTCTAACCAAGGATCCCGTAGGGGAGGATAGTTGGCGGCTTCTTGGTGTTGGGGAAGGGCAGAAGATTCTGAAGGAACTGGGGGTGCAGTGGGCAACATGTCTGAGACTGCCCAAGGATCCTCAACAACAGAGGCAGCGTCTGGGGCGATCGCCCCCTCAGGCGAGGATTCAGCTTCAGCCGTCATCTCAGCAGTCATGGCGGGCTGGGGGTCGATCTCCGCCTCTAAGGCTTCTAGGGCGGCAATGTCCTCAGTCGTCGGTTCAGGGAAGTCGTATGCTTCAAGGGTCGGTTGCTCTAGGGTAGCTTCAGAGAGTTCGGGTGCTGGTTCAGGGATCTCAGCAATACTGTCTTGGGCTTCTGGTGTTGCAATGCTCTCTTCTATGGACTCAGAAGCTTCTGGAGGTGGTTCAGCAGCGACCTCGAAGACTGGCAATTCTCCTGAGAACCCATCAAGGGTGTCGGATTCAATACGCTCTTCTTGAAGGGGGGGCGACTCAGATGGAGATTCTTCACGATCAGTATTGGGTTCTGGTGAGGGTGGGTTGGGGTCAAAGGCGGCAGCTAAATCTGCCAAACTAATGTCCTCATCAGGATCGATTTCTGGAATCTCATCTAGGAAACGCTCTTGCGGCTCACTGATGGGTTCTGCCCCTGTTCCATTCTCAGTGACTTGCTCTAGGGGAGGAGCTACATCCCCATATTCAGGTATGCTCTCTACTGGAATTGGCTGTTCTTTCTCTTCGGGCGATCGCGCCACAGCATCCTGACTTTCAGATGTGGCAGGTACCTCGGAGGTCATAAAAGCAGACATTAAATCCAGCAGCGTGGGTTCAGGGGAGGGTGGCTCAGTCGCTGCCGTTTCGGTGCCCCATGGATCCTCGACCACGTCTCGATGGGGTTGGGTGGGTGGCAGGACTTGGAGCTGAAAATGACTTTCCCAGAGAGGGACGCCCAACACCCGTGACTCAATGAAAACCCGTTGAATCTCTGGCAAGTGCAATTTTTCTAAGGCAGTGCGGATCAAGGTTACGGCTGCCCCCTGATTGAGTATTTTTTCTGAATGCAGCGTGATCATTAACTCCTCGGCCTGACGTACCACAGTGGCCTTTACCCGCTTTGGCAGGAGGACAGCATTCAGCAGCGTACCAATGGCACGGGGGTCGCCCTGCCGCGCAATATCCAGCAAACGGGAATCACTCATAAACCGATCAATAGAATGGAACGGGGTGCCGCTAGTTCTAGCCTACTGCGATTTCAAAAGAGTGATAGGAAGCGGGTGGCGATCGCTTGACTATCCTACGTATCAACGACCAAGCTAACCTACACCCTAAGTTTAGAGCGGTTGAGAAGCTTGGAAAAAATCCCTTCGGCATCAAGGACGTCCATACCATTTTCTGAAGCGGCGGCTACAGGATCCTTGATTTGTGCGTTACCCTTTCGGCGTAACTTACCTTTTCGGGGATTTCAGTGGGGCTATGCGGGGGATTAATAGCCCGAACTACCTTTAGTGTAGCTAAGGGATGGCCAGATGACAACTCCCTAAAGCGTGTAAATTGTTACAAACAATTACAAGCACCCACTAGACTGGGAAAAAGGATGTTCACAAATTTCAGCAGGGCATGACAGCGGCAACACGCTCCACGGATTGGCAACTTTTGCAACGACTGATTCCTTACCTCAAGCCCTATCGCTGGGGACTGGTGGGAAGTGGCTTGCTCTTGATTCCCTTGGCGGCAGCAGCAGCATTACAACCGATCATCATTGGTCAGGCGATCGCCTTCCTCAAAGGCGAAGAGAGTACCTATAGCTTTTTGAAACCTTTGACCCTGACCCAAGGGATTGATCTACTGAGCATTGCACTGCTGATGACTGTGGTGCTGCGCTTTGGGGTGCAGGCGGTGCAGGGGTACTGGATTCAAAAAATTGGCCAAAACATTACTGCCGATATTCGCCATGACTTATTTGACCACGTGCTCCGGTTATCGTCGCGCTTTTTTGACCGCACCCCCGTCGGTAAGCTCATTACCCGCTTGACCAGTGATGTGGATGCTCTGGGGGATGTGTTTGCCACTGGCGCCGTGGGGGTTCTCAGCGATGTCTTCTCAATGCTGGTGGTCATCCTGACAATGTTTTTCATTGACCGCCTCTTGGCAACGCTGCTGCTGGCCTTGGTACTGCCGATCACTGCCCTGATTATCTATTTTCAACATCGCTACCGCGTGGCCAACTACAAATCCCGCGAGGAGCTGTCGCTACTGAATGCCGATCTTCAGGAAAACATTGTTGGCATTACCGTGGTGCAACTGTTTCGCCGTGAGGCCTTTAATAGCCAACTGTTTCGGCGGCGCAATCAACGCTACATCAAAGAGGTGGATCGGACGATTTTCTACGATTCGGCAGTATCAGCAACGTTGGAGTGGATTGCCTTTGTGGCGATCGCGGGGGTTCTCTGGCTGGGCGGTGCCTTGGTGGAGCAGCGCACGATTGACTTTGGCACTTTGGCCACGTTTATTCTCTTTTCCCAGCGCGTTTTTGATCCGCTGCGGCAGTTGGCGGAGAAATTTACCACGGTGCAAGCGGGCTTAACCGCCATTGAGCGCATCCATGATCTGCTCTCAGAACCGATTGAAATTCAGGATCCCGATCGCACCTTTTTGCGTTTGCCCAAGCCAGAAAATACAGCCGCTGCCGTTGAGTTTCGCGATGTCTGGCTGGCCTACAAAGACGATGACTACGTCCTCAAGCAACTTTCCTTTCAGATCCATGCTGGCGAAAAGGTGGCGATTGTTGGTCCTACGGGTGCAGGTAAAAGTTCAATTATTCGCTTGCTTTGTCGCCTCTATGATCCAACGCGCGGTGAAGTCCTTGTTAGTGGTCGCAATGTCCGCGACTTTACCCAAGCAGAACTGCGGCAGCACATTGGCGTGATTTTGCAGGATAGCTTTCTCTTTTCAGGGGATGTGAAAAGCAACATTGCCCTCGGTGACAACTACACCCTTGCCGAAATTCAGCGGGTGGCCGCCGAAATGAACATTGCCGACTTCATTGAGCAGTTGCCCCAAGGCTATGACACTCCCCTGCGGCAGCGGGGCACGAATCTATCAGCGGGGCAGCGACAACTTTTAGCCTTTGCGCGGGTAGCGATTCGCAATCCAGAAATCCTTGTCCTTGATGAGGCAACCGCCAATTTGGATGTGGGTACAGAGGTAATGATTCAGGAGGCCTTGAACCGCCTGTTGGTGAATCGAACCGCCATTATGATTGCCCACCGCCTAGCCACGATTCGCCATGTGGATCGCATTTTTGTGCTCAAACGGGGACAACTGGTGGAGCAGGGCACCCACAGTGAACTCTTGGCCCGCAATGGGGTGTATGCCCATCTCTACCGGTTGCAAGCACTCGCTGAAGAAGCAGCCCCTAAGCAGGATGCCTCGCCCCTTGCCTAATCCACAATAACAGTGGCAGCCCTAGCAGTTGTAGCCCTACCGACACCAATACTAACAGCCCCAAGGAGCGATCGTAGAGCACTCCCATGAGGAAACTGCCGAGAAACCACGCTAAGCCATAGCCAGTGCTAAAGATGCCATAGGCTGACCCCCGCCGCTCTGGGGGGACGAGGTTGGCGACGATCGCCCGCACAATGGATTCTTGGGCACCCATGCCAATACCCCACAGCACCATGCCCCAAATCACCGCAGAACTGAGGAAGACCAAGGGAGCAAAGCCTACCGACAGCACAACCGCAAGGATCAAGGCCATGATGCCAATGCGATCCAGTAAGTACCCAAAGAGCAGCGCAGCCACGGCATCAACCCCCATCGCCAAGGCGTAGAGCAGCGGGATTTGGCTCGTTTGCAGACTGTCTCCCTGCTGTAAATGAAAAGCAATCAAGGGGAAATCCACATAACCGGCGCCCAGAAAGGCCACGGCCAATAGATAAATCCAAAACAGTGTTGGTAGTCTTTTGGTATTCAGATCCTGCACCACCGTTTCAAAGTCCCGTGGCTCTGGGTACCGCCGCTGCGTCACCAATAAAACGACCAGCCCCATCAGGGCAGGGATGGCGAGGACGGCAAAACTCCATTGATAGTGCTGGGTGAGGGCAAAGACGCCGGCCACCATCAGCGGCCCAACAACGGCACCAATTTGATCCATCGCCTCATGGAGACCAAAGCCAAAGCCGCGACCCACTTGGCGAGCACCGTAGGAGAGCAACACATCGCGGGGGGGTGTACGAATCGCTTTACCGGTGCGCTCAGCAATCATGAATCCCGCTAGGACTTCCCAACGATGGGTCAAGGCCATGAGGGGCACAGCTAAGGTATTGATGGCATAACCAAGGGTGGTAATGCGCCAATAGGCACGGGTACGATCGCTGAGATAGCCAATCCCAAGGCGTAGACCATAGCCGATGAATTCCCCCAAACCCGCTACGAGGCCGACAACGGTACCACTGGCACCCAATACTCCTAAATAGACCCCCGTAAGACTGCGGGCGCCTTCATAGGTGGCGTCGGCACAGAGGGAAACCACCCCTAGGAGCACGACAAACCTGAGGGCGGAGCCTTTTTGGCAAACCATGACTCAACTCCTGTATTTAGGAATTTAGGAATGTCCACAGTATATTGAGTGGAGAATCGTTAAGGGCGATCGCGATGGTGGGTGCACTCAGCGCAGCTAGTCCCTTAGTCATTTGGACAAGTCTGGGGTTCATCTGTGGCCGTTGGTTGCCAGCAGTGATTCCCCAATGGTTGGGGCGCAGCCTCTATTGGGTCGGGGTACCCATTCAAATTTTTGCTTTGGTGCGGCAAACCAACTTCGCGGGGTTAATTTGGTTGGCACCGCTGCTGGCCTTTGTGGCGCTCATTGTCGGCTATACCCTTGCCCAAGGCCTTTACTATTGGCAGCAACGCTACTTTCAGCCCCAATGGCTCCACTATACTCCTCCCTTCCTGACAAGTACAGTTCCCGAAGGAGAAAGTCGCCGCTTTCAGGGGAGCTATCTGATTGCCAGCATTCTCGGCAATACGGGCTTTGTCGGTTTGGGGGTCACGATTCCTCTCCTGAGTGCCACGGCATTGCCCTGGGCGGCCTTCTATGCCATTACCCAAAATGCCCTCGGCACCTATGGATTGGGTTCATTTCTCGGTCAGTACTACGGTAAGGGCAATGATCAACCTTGGTGGCGCGCCTTGGCGGTGATTCCAACCGTGCCGACCCTTTGGGCCTCCATGGCCGGCTTTGCGACCCATGATCTTTCCTTTCCCGAGGCGATTGAAAAGTTGTGTGAGATGGATATTCACTTGGTGATTCCCTTTGCCTTTGTCCTCACTGGAATTCGTTTGAGTCGGCTCCCCGGCTGGCAAAGTTTTCGTATGGGGTTGCTGCCTATGTTAGTGAAGACGTTGTTGCTGCCATTGACGATGATGGCGATCGCCTATGGTTTGGGCTTGCGGGGCGATACGTTGCTGGCGATCGCGATTATGACTGGTACGCCCACCGCCTTTGCCGCGCTAATTTTGGCAGAGGAATACGAACTCAATACCGAACTGCCACCGGCGGTGATTGCTCTGAGTACCCTGAGCTTTGTGGCGGTGTTACCGCTGTGGGTGTTCCTGTGCCGCCAAGTTTTAACATAACGCTAACGACTGCTCTCCTTTTCCAAGAACAGTGGCACACTGAAAATACCTGATCCATTGCTAGCCCTCTCACGAGTTTCCCTATGACGAATCCCCAAAGTCCTCCTCCTCCACCGCCACGTGTTCCCAATTCACCCCCGATGCCACCGCCCCGGCCGCCAATGGGGGCGGGTGTTCCGCCGCTGCCTCCCCAACCGGGAATGGCGCCTCCCCGTCCTGCTGCCCCCCCACCGCCTCCCCAAGGGATGCCCCCACAGCCCGGCATGCCGCCTCGACCCATGCCACCACAACCGGGGATGCCGCCACGACCAATGCCGCCGCAGCCGGGAATGCCCCAACAGGCAGTACCGACCCAACCGATGCCCACACCAGCCGCGCGGATCTCTGGCCCGACAATGGAACAACTGGTGCGGGAGGCTTTTGAGCACGGCTATTCCGATATTCATGTTGGGGTTGGCGAAGCGCCGCGCTTTCGCGATCGCGGACGTTTAGAAATTACCAACTATCCCGTTACTGATGAGGAAACCTTTAACTACTGGCTGAATGAACTGCTGACCCCCCAACAAATTGAGCAGTTTCGCACCCACCTTGAATACGATGGTGCCTATCAGTACGAAGGGCTATGCCGTGTGCGGATCAACATCTTTGTCGCCCTCAAAGGCCCCGCCATGGTGCTGCGCTTGATTCCGGTGAAGATTCTGACCCTAGAGCAATTGAATTTGCCGCCGGTCTTCAAGGATCTCTGCCACTACCACAAGGGTCTGATTCTGGTGACAGGGCCAACGGGTTCTGGGAAATCCACCACCCTTGCGGCAATGGTGGACTATATCAATACCGAAATGCCAAAGCACATTATCTCCATTGAAGACCCGATTGAGTTTGTGCACCAAAGTCGCCGTGCCCTGATCCGCCAGCGGGAGGTGGGTATCCATACACTGAAGTTTGACAATGCTCTGAAGGCGTCGTTGCGGGAAGACCCCGATATTATTCTGATTGGGGAGATGCGCGATCGCGAGACAGTGAATACAGCCCTAAAAGCAGCGCAAACGGGTCACTTGGTCTTTGGTACGTTGCACACCAACAGTGCCGTGAAAACGATTGAGCGGATCCTCAACCTCTACAACCCCGATGAACAAGGACCGATGCGGATGCAGGTGGCGGAGTCGCTGGTGGCAGTCATTGCCCAAGCCCTTGTGCGTACGACGGATGGTAAGCGGGCAGCGATTCACGAGATCATGATCAACACCGATGCCATCAAGGACTACATTTTGCGGGGTGAAGTGGAGGAAATTGAGGCGATTATTCCGCAGTGTCGGTATGACGGCATGTGCACGATGAACCAATGCCTCTACGAACTCTATGAGGCGGGGCGCATTGATGAGGAAACCGCCATCGAAAACTCCCCCAAACCCAACGAAATGGCGCAAATTCTACGGGGTCGTGTCTAGGGCAATGGTTGGCCTCAAGCCTGTCTTATACAAGGGGTTGGCCCTCTTTACACCGGGGGAGGATGTGGTCTTTTGCCGTGACCCATCAAAACAGGGGCATTGGCATCAGTCGCTTTGTCAAGCCCTGCAACAACTGTTGGATTTGGAGGAGCCGCCCCTTTTTCTATCCCCCTGCTACACAGCGGCGGTAGATTACTGGTTTGATGAGGAGCAGCAATGCCTGCGAGTGGCGGCGGAGGTCTATCCCTTGGCATGGCCCCATCGTCCCCTATTGAATGCCCTCTTTGCCCCTGCTCATCAGCCCACATTGCCGTGGCAGTTGGTACAGGATCCGCAGCATCCCTGCGATGTCCAAGCCCTAGAGGCCTACCGCAGCAGCTTTCCCCAACTGTGGGAGCAGCACCAACTGATCTATGATTTGCAGGAAGCCACCCCCCTGAGCAGTTTTGCACCGCGTCCTTCGGAACCCGATCGCTATGTCTTTCGCCTCTATGTGCGTGGAGAAACCCATGCCACGGAAGTTGCCCTGAAGAATCTCCATGACTTGCTGAGTCGCTTCCTCAAGGTGCCCTATACGCTCAAAGTGGTGGATGTCACCAAGCAACCCGATCTGGCGGAGGAGGATCAAGTGCAGGCCACGCCAACCTTAGTGCGGGTCTATCCCCAGCCGGTGCGCCGCCTTGTGGGACACTTGGATAATCGCGATCGCCTGCAACGTTTATTAAGCCCTTAGACCGATGACAAATTCTGCTAAAGACCTGCTCGCGGCGGCTGCTGTGGAGCGAATGGCGGGAACTCGTGATGCCTATGTGCCCTATCTGCGCCAAGTCTTTGCCGATGTGGTGGGGGAGGATGACGCGGTCAGTGAAACCCGTGGTGGCTTAGCAGCAGCCCAAGAGCGTTTGGCCAAGATACAGCCTCTACGGTATGGCAAGAGTCGCAACTTTTTGGCGGGGGCAGTAACGGGGCTTTCGGCCTATTTGCGCCACGGGGTGATCAGTTTGGCGGCGGTGCGCGATCGCCTGCGGGAAGTGGTGTCTCACCCCTATCAAGCGGAAGCCTTACTGCAACAACTGGCGTGGCGAGACTATTGGCAGCGCCTCTATATCCGTTGGGGCGATCGCCTGTGGCAGGACATCGAACCCTATAAAACGGGTTGGCAAGCAACCGATTATCAAACCGACTTACCTCCTGCACTCATCGCAGCGGAAACGGGACTGGCCTGTATGGATGCCTTTAGTGCCGACCTACAACGAATGGGCTACTTGCATAACCATGCGCGGTTATGGTTGGCAGCCTATGTGGTGCATTGGTGTCGGGTGCGCTGGCAGGCGGGAGCCGCTTGGTTTTTGCAGCATCTCCTCGATGGCGATCCGGCCAGTAATAACCTCTCGTGGCAGTGGGTGGCCAGTACCTTTAGCCACAAGCCCTACTTTTTTAACCGTCAAAACCTCGAGCGCTATAGCGATGGCAAATACTGTCGCCAGTGTGCGATGGGCGATCGCTGTCCCTTTGATGCCACCTACGAGGAATTGGCAGCCCGCCTTTTCCCCCACAAGGAATAGGGTTATTGGGGAGTCGGCTTCACGGTTTTGCGCAGAATCAAACAGTTACCCGTATTGCCCACGCGCTGATAGTCCAATTCATCCATGATGGTTGCCAAGAGGCGTAGGCCGCGTCCCCCTTCGGCATCGAGGGCAATTTGGCTGGGGAGTGTTGCCAGTTTGGCCATCAAATCAAAGGGATCCCCTTGATCCCAAATGCGCAATTCAATCACAGTATCTGCAAGGGAGAGATCAATGCGAATGGGGGTATCGCTGGCGCGATCGCGATGGGCATGGCGCACAGCATTGGTAAACCCCTCGGCAAGGGCGAGTTCCAATTTCAACCACTCTTCGATGGGCAGCGTCGTGGGGCGATATTGATTGAACCATGCCAAGAGAGCCTCCAGTTGGGTCAGGTCACTGGTCAGGGTTAGGGAAACCGTGGTGAAGGGAGGCGTCATAGGCTGAGTTGTCCTTGCTGGGGTGGAATCAGTTGCAGAGCTTTAGGATCGGATACCAAGAGGTCAAAAACAGCTCCGCAGCTCGCCCTGCCCACTGAATGTAAAGGATGCAAATGGAGCCATGACGAATAGACGTTTCGCCGCTGGAGGGCTGCTGAGATGGGCTGCAGGAGAAAGAGGGTTCAATGGGGCAACGCAGATGGGACATGAAGCAGCCAAATGCAGGAGGACTGATTACATTTTCCTCGTTTTGTTGCCCAATAGGGTGCACCAGAGCGATCGCCAGTTGGGAGGCTGGCACAACCCCTGGGGAAAGAACCGTGTGCCGAGGATAATCAGCAACCCATAGAGCATCAGACGGCCATCGCGGAAAAAAGTGGCCACTGCCACTGGCAAATAGGGTTGATCGGCGAGTCCCCGCAGGAGTTCAGGCAGAGCTGTAAAGAGCATACCGCCAGCGATCGCCCCCACAAACGTGCGATTGCCCCCCACCAGCACTGCTGTCAGTGCCAACACCCCCATATCAAACGTGCCCTGACGCGGATTCCAAGTATTCAAAAGATGGGCCGCCAAAACTCCCGCCACCCCCGCTAGAATTGCCCCCAAGACAAAACCCAAAACCTTGTAGCGAGTGGTATCAATGCCAAGGGTCTGCGCCACCAATTCATCGGCACGAATGGCCTGCATCGCCTTGCCCGCACGGGTCTGTTCCAAGCGACCGATGGCGATCGCCACCATGACCAGCAAGGGCAGCGTCAGCCACAAATAGCCCAAGGGTGTACTAAAGGGTTGGGGAATGCCAAAGATGCCGATCGCCCCCCCGGTCACCTCCAGATTGAGTGCCAACACCCGCAGCACCTCAGAGAAAGCAATCGTGGCAATGGCAAAATAAATGCCCCGTAACCGCAGCACCGGCACCCCCAAGCCCCAGCCCACCACACCACAGACCACAGCCGCCAACACCATTTCCCCCAGCACCAAGGGCACGGGATAGGGGTTCAGGTCAGGAAAAAGACGGGTTGAGACCAAGGCAGCAATATAGCCACCCATGGCATAAAACGCTGGACTCGCAAGGGAGAGTTGGCCACTCATCAGGGGCAAATAGAGTGACAAGGCCAGCATCGCCCCCAAGGTCATTGAAACCAGTAGGAAGTCGTACGTGCCGAGCCAACCCGCCATAATTACTGCTAAGCATCCATTGCACAGGCCGGCACGCTGGCCGCAGCAAGCTGCTGCAACTCCGCAATAATGGCTGCTTCGAGGGCGTTATCCCCAAGGCGAATCGTCAGACGCGACAGCCGCAGGGAGGCCGTAATCCGACCGCTAGGGAAATCGAGCCACACCAACTGTTGAAATTGGCGACAGCGACCACCATGGCGCTGGGCAAGGGTAGTGAGTTCCTCGTTGGTGGGCGATCGCCCCAGATCCACATCAACCACCCATGTACCGCCACATTCCCGCCGTTTAGAGAGTTGAATTGGCATTCTCAGAACTTAACTTATAGGCGTTGAGCATAAAATTCACACCAGGGATCACCCTTTTCCCGCGCCTTCACCTCTGCCCCTTGAAACACACCGCCCCGTTGAAAGAGACGATTGTAAAACGCCTCATCTAAGACAGGCTTCTGTTGAATGCGCCCGTTATAGACAATGTTCATCATTGCCGGTACCGCCCCTTGGGCAAAATAACAGGCCGGTTGCAGGGTATGGGGATAGGAAGCCAAGAAGTAGTTGGTTTCGTAGTTGCCATCAATGGCCACCCGACAGGATTCATTCCCGACCACCTCTAGGGCTTGCCAACGCCCCCATCCCAAACTACTGGCAACAGCATACCCCCCGTGAATCCAATCGGTATCGGTTTTTAACATCGGGCCAACGACTGTTTCCCACTCCAAAGACTCCATGATATTGCCAAAGGTGTAAAAGACACAAACATGGCCTGATTCACGGATCAAGGCCTGCCCCACCTCTAAAAGCTGCGGATCTACCTTTTGCAGCTCATCCAAGAAACGGTACTGAATGCGGTTGTAGTAGTTGGCGGGCATCCGCGTCAGCAGCACATTAAAGGCACGAATTTGACCATTCACATCCCCTTCTAGGGGCAGTCCCCAGAGGGCTTCGTTCACCGCATCGTAGTCCACACTGGTTTCTGGCTGCGGCAGGGGCGCCGGTTGATCAATGAGCTTGCCCATTTGCGGACTCGGTGTTAGGGAGCGGCGCACCGGTGCTTTGGTCACATGGATCATGCAGTGATCCTGCCGCGTCACCACCATACAACTGGTTTCTTCAGCCACATAGGTACCCAACGCCGCAAAGGTGGCATCTAGGGCTGCGGCCACATAACCCACTGCCAAGTGATCAATGGGTTTCGTGCGGCTCACCTGCTCACCGTATTTTCCAAGCCAGCCCTCTGCATAGTGGGAGTGGGTTAATTCCACCTCACCCCCTTCTTCTGTCACCTCAAAGTTGAGGCGGCCAAAGCCCAAAAAGCTAAAAATCTGGGCGGCGGTGGCAAGGCGTTCCGCTGGCGTTTGCACTCCCAACGTATTAAAGGCATTGGCGAGCAAGCTATAGAAAATCTCTTGGGCTGAGGTCTGTAGGATACTGACGCCATCAATCCAGTCGGGGTCTTCAATGGTTTGCTGGAGAAATAGGTTGTAGTGGTGGCAGTGGAAAATCACTGGTTCGTCAAAAAAAGCCACCAGCTTGCGGGGGCGATCGATACGGAGATGCTCAAACATAGGGCCAATCTTTTGTTAAATGGTGAAGGGTGAGTCAAATCAACCTAGGGAAGGGCAACCGGCAGGCGTTCCACACCCAAGATATCGGCCACGCCCTTGTAGAGAATGCGCACTTCCCGTTCATCCAACTGGCCTTTTTCCAATCGCTCGCGGTGCAAGCCCGTTTTCAACGACAGCCGCAGCGCCACAAAGTTGGGATCCGGCGCATAGCGACGGGCATAGCTAAGCAGCAGTTGAGCGACGGAGGTGGTGTTGTCTTGGACAGGCGGCAACAGGGGCTTGCCATCCGCCAAGATCGCCTTGATCCGCTCAAAGACCAGCTTCAGGTTCGTGCTACCCTTGGTGAGAAAGAGGACAAAGTAGGGAGTTTTGCTAAAGGCTTTGATGACCAATCGCACCTCTGCCGAACCCGCTAGCAGATAGTCTGCCTCTGAGGCCGGATCCACCACTTGGCACACGCGATTGTTGGCTCGCAGCAGATCGCTGGCATAGGCACCCAAAGAACTCAAGGACTCATTTTCAAGGCTATTGCCACTGTAGTTAATTTCGGCAATGGTTGCTCCATCCGTCGTGCGGCCAATTAACACAGCTAACACGCCCGGGACTCCGGCAATATGTTGCTCTAAAACACTCTTGAGTGTACGCACCAGCATTGCGAATTTCCCAATCAAGATTAAGCTTTGACTAACTCTACTTTATAGAGGTAATCAATTGTTGCGCATCCGTAGAATTTCTGATATTCTAGACTTTTATTAAAAATTAACAATTGTATCCACAAATACTTTTTACACTATTTTGCAGCGGGTCTGCAGCGGATCCCTTGCCTATGGCGCCGATCAAAGAACTGCCTATCCCCGATTTTTTTGATGCCACTAAGGTTGCTCAAGTGTGGCGCGTTCCCTACCAAGAGCGAGCAGTGCAGGCGCGGCAATGGGCACAGCAGTATCAAATTCCCCCTGCCGCTGAGGATCGGCAGCGTACGATCCTTTTGCTCATTGATGTGCAAAACACCTTTTGCCTACCCGACTTTGAGCTATTTGTCCAAGGGGCGGTTGCGGATAATCAACGCCTCTGCCGCTTTATCTACACCCACCTTGCCCACATTAGCGAGATTATTGTTACCCTCGATACCCATACCGCCAGTCAAATTTTTCATCCCCTCTTTTGGCGAGATGCTACCGGGGAACCGCCGCCACCTCTAACCACGATTACCGTTGACGATGTTGAGCGGGGGCGATGGCAACCCAATCCCCATCTGCTAACCTCCCTCGGCATGACTGATCAAGAGAGTTTGCAGGCCTATGCCCGGCACTACGTTGCCCAGTTAGCCGCCAAAGGCAAATTTCCGTTGACGATTTGGCCTTACCACTCGATGCTGGGGGGGATTGGCCATGCCCTTGTGTCTGCTGTGGAGGAGGCCTGTTTCTTTCATACTGTGGCGCGACAGCAGCAAACCCGCATCGAACTCAAGGGGAGCCACCCCCTGACGGAGAATTATTCGGTGTTGCGTCCAGAGGTGAGCCATGACCTCCAAGGGCGTCCTTTAGTGGCGGTGAATAGCGCTTTGATTGAGCATCTGCTGGCGGGCGATCGCCTGATCATTGCCGGTCAAGCCAAAAGTCACTGTGTTGCTTGGACGGTCGCCGACCTGCTCAGTGAAATTCAGCAGCGCGATCCCCAACTCGCCCAGCGGGTCTATCTCCTTGAGGATTGTATGTCCCCTGTGGTGGTGCCGGGGGTCGTGGACTTTAGCGAAACTGCCAATGCAACCTTTGCCGAGTTTGCTGCTGCCGGCATGCACCGGATCACCACTAGCAGTGCTCCTTGGAATCTTTAGTTGATCTAAAGACTTACCACTTCTGAAAAGAGACAGTTTAGGATCGGGGCTAGATGCATCCTCACTAGGGAGGGGCTATGACTGATTTTGCAGCCCACGAACAAGCCCTCGATCGCGATTGTTTGACCCTATCTCGGCACGTTCTCCAGCAACTCCAAAGCTTTGACGCCGCTGCCCAAGACCTGAGTGCCCTAATGAATCGCATTGCCCTTGCTGGCAAGCTCATTGCCCGCCGTTTGAGTCGAGCGGGTCTCATGGAGGGGGTGTTGGGCTTTACAGGGGCAGTGAACATCCAAGGGGAAGACGTCAAAAAAATGGATGTCTATGCCAATGAAGTCTTTATTGCGGCCTTCAAGCAAAGTGGCTTGGTGTGTCGCCTTGCTTCTGAGGAAATGGAAAAGCCCTACTACATTCCCGAAAACTGCCCCATTGGCCGCTACACGCTGCTTTACGATCCCCTCGATGGTTCCTCCAATGTGGACATTAACCTGAACGTAGGCTCCATTTTTGCGATTCGCCAGCAGGAGGGCACTGATCTAGACGGCACCGCTGCTGATCTTCTACAAGATGGCCACAAGCAAATTGCCGCGGGCTATATTCTCTATGGCCCTAGTACGATGCTGGTCTATTCCCTGGGCAGGGGCACCCATGTTTTTGTCCTTGACCCTAGCCTCGGCGAGTTTATTCTGGCGATCGAGAACCTGCAAATTCCCGCTAGTGGCTCCATCTACAGTGTCAACGAAGGCAACTTCTGGGCATGGGAAGAATCCATTCGTAACTATGTCCGCCATGTCCATCGCCAGCCCGGCTACAGTGCCCGCTACAGTGGTGCCCTTGTCGGCGATATTCACCGCATCCTCATGCAGGGGGGGGTCTTTCTCTATCCGGGCACCCAGAAAAATCCCGCGGGGAAGTTGCGTCTACTCTACGAAGCGGCACCGATCGCCTTCCTCGTGGAACAGGCCGGTGGCAAAGCCAGTACCGGCACCCAACCCCTCCTCGATGTCGTGCCTGATCATCTGCACATGCGCACACCACTCATTATTGGCAGCCCTGAGAATGTTGCTCTCGTTGAATCCTTCATCCGGCAAGCCCCTGCCAATCCAACCGTGACTTAGGTGTAAACCCATGGTGACCTTATTTGAAAATCCCCTACGGGTCGGATTACGCCAAGAGCGGACGCCAGAGCCGCTCATTTTAGTTATTTTTGGTGCGAGTGGCGACCTTACCCAGCGCAAGCTCATTCCCTCGATTTATCAACTGAAACTGGAACGCCGTCTGCCCCCAGAACTCACGATTGTTGGTGTGGCGCGTCGCGACTGGAGTGATGACTATTTTCGCGAGCATCTGCGCCAAGGGGTCGAGGAATTTGGCGGTGGCATTCAGGCGGAACCCCTGTGGCAGGAATTTGCCCAAGGCCTGTTTTACTGCTCTGGCAATATGGATGATCCCGCCGCCTACACCAAACTGAAAACCCTCTTGGCCGAGCTGGATGAAAAACGCCAAACTCGCGGCAATCGCGTCTTTTACCTTGCGGTCTCACCGAACTTTTTCGTTGAAGCGATTCAACAACTAGGGGCAGCCGGTCTATTGAGTGATCCCCAAAAGCATCGCCTCGTCATTGAAAAGCCCTTTGGCCGCGATCTCACCTCTGCCCAAGCCCTCAATGAAGTGGTGCAGTCGGTGTGCAAAGAGGAGCAGGTTTACCGTATTGACCACTACCTCGGCAAAGAAACCGTTCAAAACCTGATGGTGTTTCGCTTTGCTAATGCTATTTTTGAACCCCTCTGGAACCGCCAGTACATAGATCATGTGCAGATTACCGTTGCCGAAACCGTGGGGGTTGAAGACCGCGCGGGCTACTATGAAACTTCGGGTGCTCTGCGGGACATGGTGCAAAACCACATCCTTCAGTTATTGGCCTTGACCGCCATGGAACCCCCCAATGCCCTCGATGCCGATAGTCTGCGCAACGAAAAGGTGAAGGTGCTCCAAGCCACCCGTTTAGCAGATTTGGATAATCTCGATGCCTGTGCTGTCCGCGGCCAATACCGAGCCGGCTGGATGAAGGGCAAACCTGTGGTGGGTTACCGCGAAGAGCCGGGGGTGAGTCCCACCTCCACCACGCCCACCTATGTGGCACTCAAACTGGTGATTGATAACTGGCGCTGGCAGGGGGTGCCCTTTTATTTGCGCACGGGTAAACGCTTGGCAAAAAAAGTGACGGAAATCTCGATTCAGTTTCGCGATGTGCCCCTGCTGATTTTCCAGTCGGCCGCCCGCCAAACCAACCCCAATATTCTAACAATGCGTATCCAGCCGAATGAGGGGATTGCCCTGCGCTTTGAGGCAAAGATGCCCGGTGCAGATCTGCGCACGCGCACGGTGGAAATGGACTTTAGCTACGGCTCCTCCTTTGGAATGGCAACGGCGGATGCCTATGCGCGGCTCTTGCTGGACTGCATGCTCGGGGATCAAACCCTGTTTACCCGGGCGGATGAGGTGGAAGCAGCTTGGCGGGTGGTGATGCCGGTGCTCAGTGCTTGGGATGCCCCTACGGATCCAGACACGATTCCCACCTATGAAGCGGGGACATGGGATCCCGATGCCGCAGAAGCGATGATTAATGCCGATGGTCGGCGGTGGCGGCGACTGTGATCTTTATCCATCATGGGAAGAGATGGGAATCAAGGCCGAACTTCATTCACAGATAGGTACCTAGGTATGGCAATTGAATCAACTCCCCTCGTAGCGCTCCAAGATCCCGTGGATGTCTCGTTAGATGATATTGAGCAAAGTTTGCGGCAAATTTGGCTCAGCCATGGCGGGGATGGTACGGCGCCAGCAGCAGTGCGGGCAACCACCTTTACCCTAGTTGTCTATGAGGCGGATGATACCCAACAATTGCTAGCGGCCTTGGGCTACTACACAGGCCCCATTGATGGTATCCTTGGCCCCCGCATGCAGTCGGCGATTCGTGCTGCTGAAAAGAATCACAACTTGCCCTTGACGGGTCGAGTCACGCCCCAACTGCGGCAGGCCTTGCAGGCAGAATATGCTCAGGGAACCCCTTGGAGCGATCGCTATGCCGTGGATATGCGCGGTAGTGGCATTGCTGACGCGATCGCCAGCCAAAATCCCTGTCGGGTGATTGCCCTGTGTCCTACCCTTGGCGAAGATACGGGAATTACTGCTCAGGTGGCGGCCTACTGCCCGATCAACAAAAAGATGCGCAGTTCCCTCGTTTGCTGTGAATACATTACCCTCAAGGGCACCCATAGCGCCTTCCAGCGGGTGGAACCCCTGTTGCAGTCTTTAATCATTCGCGAACTCCCCCGCTTTTTGTGGTGGAAGGGGGACTTGTTCAATAACTTTGAGCTGTTTCAAACCCTTGCGCCCCAATTTAGCCGCGTGATTGTGGATTCCAGTGAATTTCTCGATCCGCTGCGGGGCTTGCGGGCAATTGCCCCCCTCCTTGAACAACCGCTTCCCCTAACAGATCTAAACTGGCGCCGTCTGGGGGCATGGCAAGAACTGGCGGCTGAAGCCTTTGATCCCCCCGAACGCCGTTTGGCCATTCAGGAAATTGATCAGGTGGTCATTGACTACGAAAAGGGCAATCCCGCCCAAGCTTTAATGTACCTTGGCTGGTTAGCTTCCCGGCTTCAGTGGCAGCCGCGCCAGATCCGCCACGAGTGCGGTGACTATGATGTCTATCACGTGGAACTGGTGGCCTCCGATCAACGGTTGATTAAGGCAGAATTAGCAGGCATTCCCACGGGTGATGCTGGCCTCGTGCTGGGGGATTTAATTGACCTCAAACTCACCTCCTCCAATCTCCAAGCCGATTGCTGTACAATCATTTGCTCAGAAACCCGTGGCTGTATGCGCATGGAGGCCGGGGGCAGTGCTCAAATGTGCCGTACTTATCATGTGTCTCCCCTGAGTGATCTCACGGCTGAGGTGCTCTTGAGTCAGGAACTTCAGCGCTGGGGACAAGACTTCCTCTACAGTGAGAGTTTTGCCGTTGTGGCTCAGATGCTAGCCTTGATGCCCTAGCATGAGATCCCATGACCGAAGATTTTCGCCTTGTCATTGACCTCAGTGTGGTACTGGGGGCAGCGGCAGTAGGAGGTGTGTTGGCGGCTTTGCTGCGACAACCGATCCTGCTGGGCTACCTTTTGGCCGGTATGTTGGTCGGGCCAACGGGCTTGGGACTCCTCAAGGAAGTACCTCAAGTGGAAGGTTTGGCACAACTGGGGGTGGCCTTTTTGCTCTTTGCCCTAGGGGTGAGCTTCTCCCTCGGTGAAATTCGCAAAGTTCAAGGGGTTAGCTTGGGGGGCAGTGCCCTGCAAATTTTCCTGACCATTGCAGTTACAACGCTCATTTCCGTTGGGGTTGGCTGGGTAAGTTCCCCCAATCAGGGGATTTTCCTCGGTGCTGTCCTCTCCCTCTCTTCAACAGCAGTGGTGCTGCGCAGCCTCATGGATCGCAATGAGCTGGAGTCGATCCAAGGGCAAATTATGCTGGGCATCTTGGTGGTGCAGGATCTGGCGGTGGGCTTGATGATTGCCGTCTTACCCGCCCTGAACAAACCCCCAGAGGAGTTGGGACTTGCCCTCGGCCAAGCAGTCTTGACCATTGCTTTGATTGCCGTGGGGGCGATCGCCGCTGGGATGTGGTTGCTGCCCCCCTTGCTACGGCTACTGGCCAAAACAGAAAGTCGTGAGCTTTTCCTTTTAGGCGTCGTTGCCCTCTGTTTGGGAATTGCCCTGCTGACCCAGTATTTGGGGCTTTCGATTGAGATTGGTGCCTTTATTGCCGGTCTGATGATCTCCGAGGTGGAGTATGCCGATCAAACTCTCGATTACGTGGAATCGATCCGCAATGTCTTTACCACGCTCTTCTTCGCTTCCATTGGTATGCTCATTGATCCAGTGTTTCTCTGGCAGCACTTGGATCGCATTATTGAACTGGTCAGCCTAGTGATTCTGGGTAAATTCCTGATCACCACCCCCATAGTCAAGCTCTTTGGCTATTCGTGGAAAACGTCATTACTGGCGGGGATTGGGCTGGCTCAGATTGGGGAATTTTCCTTTGTGCTGCTGACGGCAGGGCGGGGCTTGGGATTGGTGTCCCAACAAGTTTATCTGCTCACCCTCGGCACGACAGCAGTGACGTTGCTGGTGACGCCCTTTTTGTTAAAGCTGGTGCCTGTGCTGTTGGAACTGCCCCTACTGCGCCGCATCCTCAAGGAAGATGAAATCCTCGACATGGATTTAACGGGGTTGCCGCAGCGGAACCATGTGATTGTCTGTGGCTATGGTCGCGTCGGCAAGAGTGTGGTGAAACTCCTCCAAAAACAAAATTATCCCGTGTTGGTCATTGAGCAAAGTGAAACGGTGATTAACGAAGTGCGCGATGCCCAACTGCCCTACATTTACGGCAATGCCGCTAGTACCACCATTCTGGCCAAAGCAGGCGTCGATCAAGCCCTTGGTATGGCGATCGCCCTCTCGGATAGTATGAGTACCCGCCTCTGTCTCAAGCGTGCCCTAGAGTTTGCCCCGGAACTGGATGTCATTGTGCGCGCCAATAGCGATCGCGACATTGAGTTGCTTTATCAACTGGGGGCACGGGAGGTGGTGCAGCCCGAGTTTGAAGCCAGTCTGGAGTTGGCCGCTCATCTATTCTTTACGCTAGGCATGGGTGAACGCCACATTCAGCAGCAGGTACAACAGGTGCGCGACAGCCACTACGCCAATTTGCGCGGCGATACTCCCCCTGAGGGAACCGCCCGTCTCCTGCGGCAAGCAGCTCAGGATATGAATAGTCGCTGGCTGACCGTCCCTGAGGATTCCCCCATTCGAGGCATGAGTCTTGCGGAAATTGAACTGCGCCAGTTGACGGGGGTGACTCTGTTGGCCATTGTCCGTGCCGATGGTACTGAGGTGGATTATCCCAGTGGTGAAACCTGTCTTGAGGGGGGCGATCGCCTCCTGATTGTTGGTCAGCCAGCAGAGTTTGCAGCTTGTGAAGCCCTGATCAATGGCCGTGTCAGTGTGCCCCAAGGGGAAACCTTGTTTCTTTGGATCATGTTGCCCAAAGAGATTGGCGAACAACATCGCACCATTGCCGATCTGCATCTGCCTGAGACCATCACCATCCGTGCCCTGCGGCGAGAGGGAACGCTGCTCTTGGAACCCAAGGAGGACTGTCCCCTAATGGCGGGCGATCGCCTCCTCCTCACTGGCTCTATGGCTGCCCTACAGCGCATTGGCGATCAACTGCAAGCACGATCCACTCCGCTGCCACCGTGAGCACGCAGTAGCCAGCACTGTAGAGATACTCATGATCCTTGACTATAGACTATAGCTAGAAAACTCACCCCGACGTGCCCCAAATGATCTTCTGTTCAGCCACAATCTCACTGCTAGGAGCATAGATCCAACTCTTGGATCATTTTCAGACCCAACAGTACCGCCAATGTCATTTGCCCAAACTTAATAAACTCTATTACTAACCAAATTAGCTTTAGCTTCTGTTAATAAGAATCAGCGCCTAGTATAATCTTAGACGAAGAATTATTCCTCCTCTAAAAACGGATATACAAGAAGTCATGCTACTAAATCGATCTTTGTCAAGAGGGATTGAGAAAACGATCAGGGCTATTAGACTGTTTCTGATTGCACCTGCAAGAAACCCAATTACAAAACTTGAGTCTTACCTATATTTGCCCTACATAGAAAAGAATGCAAACATACTTCAGTTTGACCGGGATATTAATAACGTAGATATCCCTATGAGAATTTGCTATCACTTAGTTCCGGAAGAATTTTCACAAAACTCACTCTATGGTATATCCAAAACAATCAAGCATTATGCTGGCATTCAGCCTAAAAAAAAGCTTCTGGCGCCTATCGAACATGGTTGCTATCTAGATGATTCCGGAGCACCTGACGATGATCCCTTTGCAAGGGCAATTATTACATTCAGTGAGTTTAGAAAAGAAGTTATTTCAAAACATACAGAGAGGAAAGTATTACCTATAGGGCCATATATACATTACGCAGAGTTAATCGATATTGAAACACTAAAGGATTACAAGAAAAAACTTGGAAAAACGCTACTATTTTTCCCTGCACACTCAACCCATCTAATTAAAACTTCATTCAATCATTTACAGGCTATCGAATGGCTTAGAAGAGTATCAAAGGATCATCAGTTTGAATCAGTACTTATTTGTTTTTACTGGAAAGATTGCCGTCCTGAAATTGTAGAACTCTACCTGAATGCAGGGTTTCACTGCACAACAGCAGGTCACATTTATGATTGGAATTTTCTGAATCGTCTTAAATCAATCATCTGGCTGTCAGATGTCACTGCTTCTAACGCTATTGGTACTCACATTGGGTACTGTATTTACATGAATAAACCCCATTGGCTATTTGAACAACAGATAATCTGTACAGCAGATGTTCTGATCAACATTCCCTTGAAAATCAGGGTAGAGAATGGTATAAAATTTTATCAAGAAAGAAAAACATATCAATCAATTTCATCACATTTAACGAATTTATTTCGCGATATCTCACTGAGTGTTACACATGATCAGTATGAAGCCTGTAACTATTTTTGGGGATTTAACTGTATCAAGACAGCAGAAGAAATGAAAAGAGAATTGACTCCATTAATTGAATAAAATTGAGTAACCCCGATAGTGACAAACGACTGTTTCTTTTCTTGAGGTAGCCATTCCAAAACAGCGTCATCGGCAAGATAGTAGTGGATTGTTTCTTCCACAGAGATTTTGGCACGACCATGGACTTTGGCGGCGGTAGCCGCTGTCAACCATCCACTCCGCTGCCACCGTGAGCACGCAGTAGCCAATGCAACTGATAAACATATCGCGCGGTCGTTGCCACTTCTCGGGCAAATTGTTCGCTTTCCAGAACCCCCAAAGCAGTGCCAATCACGGGGATCAACTCGCCACCCAATTCTTCCCTCAACATCACTAATGCGCGACTCAACACCGCCTCCACTGTGTTGTCGGTAAAAACTTCAAAGGCACTGTCTTCCAAGAGGCCGGCGATCGCCCCCCGTTCACTGTCCTCAGAAGGATGCAGCAAACTCAACAATAGATGCTGACGTTCCTTGGCAGTGCCGGCAAAACTGATCCCCAATGTGCCCCAGATGATGTGCTGTTCAACTGTGGTCTCACTGCCAAAGCCATAGCACAAGCCCACCGCTTGAATGGTTTTGAGACCCAATAGCAGAGTCAACCCCACATCCACCAGTTCGCCCAGAAAGTCAAAGGGAGCAGTGATCAGGGCTTCCAAGGCAGCGTTGGTCAAGGCCGCACCGGCAACCCTAGCTTGCAGGCGATCGCACACCTCTAGGGGTTGATCCTTGAGATCCTGCCAATGATCGACTGGCACCCGAGTGTTCCCCAATCGCTGTTTCAGGTGTTGCCAAGCCTGATCACTATTGGCCAGTAGGCGATCGCCCGCCTTACGCAGAATCGCTAGATGTTCAGGGGACAACATCCGACTGACATGACGCTCGACTGTGGCATTGACCGATTGCACCGCCTGTTGCAGAGGGTTCGTTTCTTCCCGCAGCCAAGCACTGATTTTTTGAATTTGTTGCCGCTCATAATCCGTAAGAGCAAGATTGCGGGTCATCGTGGCCACACCCGGGAATAACAAACCGTAAGATGAGAACCTTGCTCCTGCCGCAGCAATTGCCAAGCCGCCACAAACCAGCGCCATAATTCCCCCATAGAGTAACCGCGATAGCGACAAACCACTCCACGAATCAGGGCACTGACCTAGGGCGCGCCAAGCCTCGACACTCATGCTGGGGAAGGGCAGTACGAACGGCAGAGCCGTCCTATAATAGAGAATCCCTAATCCCAAATCAAGGTGAAATCCATTACAAAGTTAGGCAACAGGGGCTCTCCTGAAAGACAAGGGGGATGTTCCAAAACCTGCACAGCTTGCCCAGATCGATAACAGTAAACCTGTCGCATTTCGGGATCAACTAACCAACCCAGTTGGGCACCATTGTCCACATACTCCTGCATCTTGACTTGGAGAGCAGCCAAATCATCGGTTGGCGACTTGAGTTCCAACACAAAATCAGGACAGATGGGGGCAAAGCGGCGCCGTTGCTCAGGGGTGAGGCGTTGCCAGCGACTTTTTTCAATCCAAGCAGCATCAGGGGAGCGAATGGCGCCATTGGGTAAACGAAAACCAGCGGAGGAGTCAAAGGCTACACCCAGCTTTGTTTGTTGGTTCCAGTGCCATAACTGGGCACTGAGACTGAGGTTTTGACGGCTACTTTCACTGCCGGCAGGCGCCATGGCAATCAATTCTCCCTGAGCGCTACGCTCTAGCCGTAGCTCAGGGTTACTACGGCAAAGTTGCTCGAAGGCTTCATCAGTTAATTCAATCGTGGGACGCAGGTTCAGAGCAATCATGGGTTTGTTTTGCAAAAAAGGGAGCTTTTGGCCAAGGGAGATGCTTGCTCGCTTCCCCAACTGGGTTGCCAGAAGTATACAGGGGAGCTTGATGTCTGACATAGGACAACTCTAGTTCAGCCGGCCACACGGTTCTAGCTCCCCACCGCCGTTAGGGATTGCCGCTGCTGTTGCACTTGGAGATAGACCAAAAGGGCATTAATATCTGCCGGGTTGACCCCACCAATACGGCTGGCTTGACCAATGGTGAGGGGGCGGATGGTACTGAGTTTTTCCCGTGCTTCCATTGAAAGGGTGGGGATGGCAAAGTAATCCAAATCCGCAGGGAGCGGACGCTGGTCTTGACGGGCAATCTGCTCAATTTCCCGTTGCTGCCGTTCAATGTAGCCGGCGTATTTAATGGCAATTTCAACCGCCTCTTTCTCTTGGGGAGTCAGATCGGGATTGCCAAGGCCATGGCGATCCAGTAGGTCGTAATGTACCCCCGATCGCCGCAGCAACTCATCAAGGGCAATGGCACTCTTAATCGCTTGACCCGTCGCGACCACAATCGCTTCGCCCACGGGTTCATGGGCTTTAATGCGGGTGCTTTGCAGGCGTTGGGTCTCCGCCGCAAGGCGCTGTTGCTTTGCTTGAAACACTTGCCACTGGGCTTCACTCACCAAGCCAATCTCGTACCCCAAGGGGGTGAGCCGCTGGTCAGCATTGTCCGATCGCAACACCAAGCGGTATTCCGAGCGGCTGGTGAGCATGCGGTAGGGTTCCCGCAGTTCCTTCGTGCACAGATCATCAATCAGGGTGCCGATGTAGCTCTCTTGGCGTGGGAAGGTGATCATCGGTTTCCCCTGAACAAAGCGAGCCGCATTGATCCCGGCCACAATCCCTTGGGCGGCGGCCTCCTCATAGCCGGTGGTACCGTTGATTTGTCCGGCACAAAACAGCCCCTGAATCTTTTTCGTCATCAGGGTGGGAAAGCACTGGGTTGCCGGCAAATAGTCGTATTCCACTGCATAGGCTGGCCGCAGCATGATGCAGTTTTCTAGCCCCGGCAGGGTGCGCAACAGTTGCAATTGCAGCGGTTCCGGTAGCCCCGTGGAAAAGCCTTGGATATAGAGTTCTGGTGTATCGCGGCCTTCGGGTTCAATGAAAATTTGATGGCTTTCTTTGTCAGCAAAGCGGACAATTTTATCCTCAATGCTGGGGCAGTAGCGGGGGCCTTTGGCATCCACCCAACCGCCATAGACGGGCGTCAGGTGCAAATTCTCGCGAATGAGTTGGTGGGTAGCAGCGGTGGTGCGCGTCAAGTAGCAGTTCATTTGGGGTCTTTCCACCCATGCGGTGGGGTCAAAGCTAAACCAGCGTACCTGCTCATCTGGGGGTTGCGGTTCCATCTTGCTGTAGTCCACCGATCGCCGATCCACCCGTGCGGGTGTTCCTGTTTTCAGGCGATCCACCTCAAAACCGAGCTGTGCTAAGGTTTGGGAGAGTCCCTCAGCGGCAAATTCGCCAGCCCGACCAGCGGCCATGGATTTATTTCCCACCCAAATGCGGCCACCGAGGAAGGTTCCCGTTGTCAGGATCACTGCTTGACAGCGAAAGGCGACGCCAAAGTAGGTTTCAACCCCAATCACCGTGTCATTGGCATCAAGGACTAAATCCGTGACCATGCCTTCGCGCACGAGCAAGTTGGGCTGATTTTCCACCACCTGCTTCATGACGGCGCTGTATTCGCGCTTATCGGTTTGCGCCCGCAATGCCCAGACCGCTGGCCCCCGTGAGGCATTCAGGAGCCGCTTTTGCAGATAAGTGCGATCGGTCACACGCCCAATTTCGCCCCCAAGGGCATCCACTTCATGCACCAGTTGCGATTTTGCGGGGCCACCCACGGCAGGATTACAGGGCTGCCAAGCAATTTTATCGAGGTTGAGGGTCAGCAAGAGGGTACGACAACCCAACCGTGCCGTTGCCAAGGCCGCTTCACAGCCGGCGTGACCGGCACCAACAACAATGACATCAAATTCATCCTGAAACGCAGGCAGCGTTGACATGGCGATTGCACCCTAGGCTAGCGATGGTTTAGAAGAACGTGGCGCTACTGGAGAACCCCGATAAGAGTTGGACAATAAATTGCAAGAGGAAGAAGGCAATAATCGGCGAAAAGTCAAGGCCACCGATGGGGGGAATCAGGCCACGAAAGATATTCAGGTAGGGATCCGTTAACTGACTGAGAATCGAAAAGGGCGGATTGTACCAGTTGATATTGGGAAACCACGACAGCAGAACCCGAATCAGCAGCACAATTAAGTAGATCTGCAAAAAGTTCGCAATCCCCATCAATAGAATGGGCAATACAGGTGCCTCGGTCATTGGTCTTCCCCTTGCAAATTCAAGTGCATCCCTTATTGTACCAATGCTGGCAAGAAGCTAGCCCCAGCGGTCATTCTCCCTCGCTAGACTAGGAAATAGAAGTTTCTGCATGCATTCCCATAAAGTTATCGCTGTGCCCCTGCATAGGGGAGCGATCGCCAAAGGATAAAGAGATAGAGGCCTGTCCGACAGCGGCTTTGACTGTTTTGGGCGGGTTCCATCCTTGGGAAAAGGGCTGTATTCTGGATGGCGGCGTTTTCATTGACATTCAACTGAAGTTCAGGGGTTCAATATGTTACAGATGTCGGCCACGGGTCATATATTGGTGGGCACCTATGCCCTGATTGGATTTACCATCTCTGGCCTATCGTTTTTGCGGGCTTGGGTACAGCGGCAGTACAAGGGTTCTGTGCAACGTTTGAAGGAAGAGTGCGATCGCCTGCACCGGATTGTCAGCGAACAAGCCCAGCGCATCGAAGGGCTAAAGGAACTAGTCAGCCGTAGCGAGCAGGAGCGCGATCGCCAGCGCCAAGAAATTGAGCAATTGCGCTCAGAGGTGGAACGGTTGCAAAACCGCTGTCAAGAGCTAGAAGACCAACAACAGCAACTACACACTCAAGTTAGTGACTATCGCCAACAGGTGGTGGAATTGACGCATGCCCTCAACACTAGCCAAGCGGAAAACGAAGCCCTACGGGACAATTGCGATCGCTATCGCCAAGAGCTAGAAGACCAACAACAGCAACTACACACTCAAGTTAGTGACTATCGCCAACAGGTGGCGGAATTGACGCATGCCCTCAACACTAGCCAAGCGGAAAACAAAGCCCTACGGGACAATTGCGATCGCTATCGCCAAGAGCTAGAAACCGCCTACCAGCGCAGTAGCAGCCTCGAAGAAGAATACGCCAGTCAAACGGCGACATTGACCGCTTCTCTGACCACGATTGAAGCCACCTGTCGCGAAAAAGAGGCAGAACTAGCGGCTTGTCATGCCACAGTCAGCGAGCGCGATCGTGAAATTGACGGGCTACGCCATGAGATTACAGATCTTAACCAAGAAGTCGAGCAGCTTCAGCAAACTGTTGAACACCTGCAAACACAGAAGCAAGGAGCAAATATCTACGCCCAATGGCTGACATGGCTCAGCAGCACCGTGGCGATCGCAACTCTAGTACTCAACCTTGGGCCTTGGAGTCCGCTGTGGACAGCCATCTATCCTCACCTGCCGATGTTTTCCTAGAGATTCAAATTGTTCGCTATAGTTTGCTAATACTAGGGGGCATAAAACTGCCCCTTTTTTATTTGCGGGTTAAAACAAACTAAGCTGAACATAGGGATTTGACAGCTTTTCTATAGCAAATGGAATTAAGTTAGAAAGAGGATAAATAAACGCATCTTCTGTAAAATCTATTTCCTTAGCGATAAAAGACCGATCAAAGAATTTCAATATTCCGCGTTGCTGAGGGTTATTAATTTCGTTATAAAAGTTTGTTGTTGCAAAGCAAATAATCGGAACTACTGACGATCGATAGGAGATATTATATTTTTCGCATAATTCAGGGCTATGTAGAGCAACTTCCATTAGGAGTTTCCACTTATAAGTTTGAGCCGCCCTTTCCCTTAAGGATGTTTTAAGAGACAAAATGATATAGCTTTCAGGTGTATGTTTTTGCTTAATATTATTATTTGCATAAATCACAATATCCATATCTGGTTTTTGCACTTCATTTTGGATATTGATATTAATTGACTGCCTGAAATTTGGAACACTTGATAGCTGAGATGTTATGAACATCCATTCAGGTATGTTTTTGCAACATTTGTTAACAAGAAAGATGTAAATTAAGGCGTTTGAAAAAGCATTGCCAGCAATGCTCTTTATTGCTTGATTTTTATTCTCTATTTTCCCCTGTTTAACCTTTTGATCTAAAAGTATTTCCACATCAATCTGAGAAGCTCGTATGATGTCGTGCAACTGGTTAAGCACTAATAGCCATGCTTCCTTAATGTTTTTCTGACTAGCAACCCATTGATTAACTCTCTTAACAATAGGCTTCATGTAATACTTATTGCCTGAACATATCTTTCTTAAAACTTTCTTTTCCTGCTTGCTTAAAACCTTGAATGACATATCTGAACTAAAAGAGCGTAAGCTGCCTAGTTTGTTTTAATAATTTTCCCTGCTTTAGGGATTTTAATATCTCATCAGCAATAACTTTCACCAGCGGCACCACGACTGAATTGCCAAACTGCTGGTATGCCCTTGTATCACTCACCACAATTTTGAAAGAGTCGGGAAACCCCATTAAGCGGGCACATTCCCTTGGCGTCAGGCGGCGGGGATTCTTGTTTTCTTGGGGAATGAGGATTTCCGAGCCATCTTTGTAATACCTTGCGCTTAATGTTCGGGTTACTCCCTCTAAATCAACTAGCCCATAGCCAAATCCATTACCACGGGCACGATGCTTTTCAGCATAGTTTTGCAAATACTGCCACAGATGATTGCTCAACGTATATTTAGCATCTACTGACGGTTCCAGAATATCCCTAACTCTATGTTGCTGAATTGGTACCTGAGGAAATGTAAATTCAAGGGGTTCTCTAAAACCCACAATAAAAATTCTTTCTCGATGCTGGGGCACAAAATGAACAGCATTGATGACTTGGTAATAGATGTAGTATCCCAAATCATTTAGAATTTCTTGAATCCTTTGAAAGGTTCTACCGCGATCGTGGCTTTGAAGATTTTTAACATTTTCTAGCAAAAAAGCCCTAGGACGTTTATCGTTGATGATCCTCGCAATTTCAAAAAATAGATTGCCTTGAGTCGGGTGCTGAAAACCATGATCAATTCCTAGGGCATTGTGCTTGCTGACACCCGCAATGCTAAAGGGCTGACAGGGAAAACCCGCTAATAATATGTCATGGTCAGGAATCCTCTCCGAGGGGATTTGAGTAATGTCTCCTGCTGGCACTTCGCCAAAGTTTGCTTCGTAGGTTATTTGGGCAAACTTATTCCACTCTGAGCTAAAAACACAGCAACCACCTGCTTGGCTAAAACCGAGCCGCATGCCACCAATGCCAGCAAATAGATCAATGAAGGTTGGCTGCCCCATAGCAGTCTAGAGTTAAGTGTCGTCTCTATTTATCCTAAAGCCTAGGTATTGGCACTTAGCCATGTGATGGCTTCCCGTAGCCATGCCTCTGGATCGCTATTCTTGGCGAGGGTGCTCGTTTGGCCGATGGCAGTAAGGGCAGCTTCAATCTCGCGATCGCTATAACCCAAGGCTAAAAGAGTCAACTCCAGTTCTTCACGCATCGCTTCCGTGGGCAGGCCAGCGGGAGCCGTTGTTAACCCCGTTTCCTGTCGCCAAGCACTCAGGGCGGCTTTCAGTTCCAAGGCAATGCGCTCAGCGGTTTTATTGCCGACTCCGGGCGCGCGGCTGAGACGACGGGTATTGCCACTGACGATCGCTTGGACTAGCTCTGGCAAAGGTAGGGTATCCAGCAACGATAGCGCCATCTGTGGCCCAACCCCATTGACACGGATCAAACGCAAAAAGAGATCCCGCTCCGCTGCCGAGGCAAAGCCATAGAGGAGCATCTGATCCTCACGGACACTGAGATGGGTAAAAATCTGCACCACCTCAGCACTCGGTGGGTACTGCCGCAACAGATGGGACGGGACCAGTAAGCGATAGCCGACCCCATTCACCTCTAGGATGAGGGCAGAGCGATGGCCCCCCTCCGATTGATGGGCAACAACGGTTCCTCTGAGGTAGGCAAACACAGTCTGTTCCTGCTTGCAGACGATTGGAAATGGGTGAGCCAAGCCGATGATGAGATTCGAACTCACGACCGCTCGATTACGAATCGAGTGCTCTACCACTGAGCTACATCGGCATTCAAAGCATTATTTATGCTAGCACGATCGCCCCTAGGACGGGCAGGGCAATGGCAAAATTTTTGCGATCGCGCGCTTGTGTGCATTTGCCCCAAGGGTTACAATAAACGATTGTGTTAATTAACGAGTTAAGAAAATCACTTGGCAAACGTCGTCGTTGTTGGTGCCCAGTGGGGCGATGAAGGCAAGGGTAAAATCACCGATCTCCTGAGCAAGTCTGCCGATGTGGTAGTCCGCTATCAGGGCGGTGTCAATGCAGGTCACACGATTGTCGTCAAAGACCAGACCCTAAAATTGCACCTGATTCCGTCAGGGATTCTCTACCCCGATACCCAGTGCATCATTGGGGCGGGAACGGTGGTGGATCCTAAGGTGCTCCTTGAGGAACTCGAACAACTGGAACAGTTGGGGGTGAGCACTGAGAATCTGCTGATTGCAGAAACAGCCCATGTGACGATGCCCTACCATCGCCAGTTGGATATTGCTGCTGAGGAACGGCGTGGCTCACGGCGCATTGGTACCACAGGACGCGGCATTGGCCCCACCTATGCCGATAAATCCGAGCGCACGGGGATTCGCATGCTGGATCTGCTGGATGCTGATCAGTTGGCCGCCAAGCTGGAGTGGGCGATCGCCCAAAAGAATTTGATCCTCGAAAAGCTCTACGGACTGGCGCCCCTCGAACCGCAGCCGATCATTGAAGAGTACTGTGCCTACGGTGAGCGCCTGCGATCGCACATTGTCGATGGTTCCCTCGTGCTGGATGATGCCATCCGCCGGCGGCGCAACATTCTCTTTGAAGGTGCCCAAGGTACTCTTTTAGACCTTGACCATGGCACCTATCCCTACGTCACCTCCTCAAACCCTGTGGCCGGGGGTGCTTGTGTCGGGGCGGGGATTGGTCCAACGATGATTGACCGCGTCATTGGTGTGGCCAAAGCCTATACCACGCGGGTCGGCGAAGGGCCTTTTCCAACGGAATTACTGGATGAGGTGGGAGAACTCTTGGGCGATCGCGGTGCTGAATTTGGTACCACAACTGGACGGCGCCGCCGCTGTGGCTGGTTTGATGCCGTGATTGGCCGTTATGCGGTGCGCATCAATGGTCTCGATTGCTTAGCAATTACGAAGCTCGATGTCCTCGATGAGCTGCCAGAGATCAAAGTCTGTGTTGCCTACGATATTGACGGTGAGCGCTGCGAACACTTCCCCAGCAATGCCCTCAAATTTGCCCGCTGTCGTCCCATCTATGAAACCCTGCCGGGGTGGCAGCAATCCACCCGTCATTGCCGCTCCCTTGATGATCTGCCCAAGGCGGCATTGAACTATCTCAAGTTTTTGGCTGAAATTATGTCTGTGCCCATCGCCATTGTCTCGTTGGGGGCAGAGCGCAGCCAAACCATCATTGTTGAGGATCCGATCCATGGTCCGAAACGGGCACTCCTCAAGGATGATGGCACCCAAGTCCATCCCGTTTTATCTTAATTGGAGTTGCAGCAATGTCTCGTTCCTTAGCTATTGAGGGGCAACTACGCCCTGCCGATGCTAAACCCAATGCCCTACGCCGTGAGGGCAAAACCCCCGCCGTCCTCTACGGCCCGACGATTGAGTCTTCGATTTCCTTGGTGGTGGATACCCATGCCGCCGAATTTTTGGTGCGGGATGCCCGTCTCCAGAAAACCCCGATCCAGCTTTCGATCCCCGATTTGCCGTGGCAGGGAACGGTGGTGCTCCAAGAGGTGCAAGCCCACCCCGCCAAGGATACCCTTTACCACCTCTCCTTTTTAGCCAAAGCTGAAAACTAGGCTGCGAGGGGGAATTTGCTATAGTGGGGATATGTTAAGTGATTGTTAACAATGCCAGCCACGCTACTTCGTTCTGCGGATCTTGCCCACCTTAGCTATTCCCCCGAAGGCGATCGCTTTGATGGCTCTTGGGAATCTCCCCTCGCTACGCTCCTTGGCCTTGGGCGGGCGGCTGGCGCTGATTTTGTCGAGATTTTCCTTGAGCGCAACCATTACCTTAGTACTCTTGTCGAGGACGATCGCCTGACGAGTGTCTCCCCTCGCTTGAGTTTAGGGGCGGGTATTCGCGTTTTTCGCGGTACCAGTGATTGCTATGTCAGCACCAATGATCTCAGCTTCAACGGCTTGCGCGCCGCCCTTGAAAAAGCCCTTGGCTTAATGGGGCTGCTTTTGCCCAGTCCGCAAGCTTACGTGCCTGAAATCCACCTTGAATTGCTGCGGGACTATGCCCAAGGCCGCAAGGAAGGCTGGCTAGCCGCCTGTAGTTCTATTGCTGAAGTGGCCGATATTCTGCTGGCGGGCAGCGATCGCCTACGCCAGAAAACCCAGCATCTGCAATCCCGCCGCCTCAGTTATTTTCGCGATTGGCAAGAGGTCATGGTGGCCGCCAGTGATGGCACCTTTGGTCGCGATATTCGCCTCACCCAATCAGCAGTGGCCTCTGTTCTCTGTGCGGATGGCGAGCACCGCGCCTCCATTGGTGAGCGCAATGGCGATACCAGTAATCCAGACTTTTTGCGCCAGTGGGACTACACCACCTTGGCCGATACCGTTGCCGAAGCGGCGGGCAAAATGCTCTATGCTGACTATGTGGAATCGGGCACTTACCCGGTGATCATGGCCAACCAATTTGGCGGGGTGATCTTCCATGAAGCCTGTGGTCACCTCTTGGAAACCACTCAAATTGAACGCGGTACGACCCCCTTTGCCGATAAAAAAGGCGAAAAAATTGCCCATGAAAACTTGACCGCTTGGGATGAGGGAATTACCAGCGGTGCCTTTGGCAGTATTGATATGGACGATGAGGGGATGCCGACGCAGCGCACGTTGCTGATTGAAAATGGCATCCTTAAGAATTTCCTGAGCGATCGCGCGGGTTCGATGCGCACAGGGCACCCTCGCACGGGCAGTGGCCGCCGCCAAAGTTATACCTATGCTGCCGCTTCGCGGATGCGCAATACCTACATTGCCCCCGGTGAATACCGTGTTGAGGACTTAATTGCCTCCATTGATCGCGGCATTTACTGCAAACGCATGGGGGGTGGCAGTGTCGGTGCCACGGGGCAATTTAACTTTGCTGTTGAGGAAGCCTACTGGATTGAACATGGCCAAATCAAACAGCCCCTCAAGGGAGCCACACTGATTGGCGAAGCCAAGGAAATCATGCAGCGAATTTCAATGTCTGCCAACGATCTCGCCCTTGCCCCCGGTTTTTGTGGCTCGATTAGCGGTAGTATCTACGTCACCGTTGGTCAACCCCACATTAAAGTCGATGCCATTACCGTCGGTGGCCGCTAAACTGATTACCTGCGGTTATGGGTTTGAGTAGAAATGCCTAAAGATTTTATATGTGAATTTTTGTGACTCTCGCTACATTATCATGGAAGAAGAAGGGGAGCTAAGGCAGTGCAGCTTTTTGATCGCCCTCACCGCTTTGTGTGCGCCTTGACTTCTCTTCTGAGACAAAAACATTGGACTGAATGACCAGTAATCCGCTGGTCTTTTTTTTTGGCGGTTTTGCAGCTCCCTTGGTTAGGCAGCGGTTGGGGTTTTTACTTGGCTCAGTAGTTCGTGGAGTTCTTCGCCCTCAATCACTTCTTTTTCCAAGAGTTTTTGGGCGATCGCTTCGAGAAGGTCACGGTTCTCCTTAAGAATACTGAGCGCCTGCTGGTGAGCTGACTCGACAATTTCTTTGACTTCGCGATCGATGGCTTGAGCGGTTTCCTCACTGACTGCCCGTAGCATCATGCCATTGTTCGTCAAAAAGCTCGCCTGTTGTTGCTCAAAGGCAAGAGGACCAAGGACTTTGCTCATGCCGTAGCTGCGCACCATCCGCTCTGCCAAATCTGTGGCCCGTTGTAGATCGTTCGCGGCTCCAGTTGTGATCGTGCCAAAGACAATTTCCTCTGCCGATCGCCCCCCTAGCAACGTGGCAATTTGGGCGCGCAATTCTTGCTCATCAAGGAGGAAGCGATCCTCCGTCGGCAACTGCAATGTGTAACCAAGAGCCGCCATGCCACGGGGCACAATCGAGATTTTCTCTACCCGACCACTGCCTGGCAGCGCACAGCCGACAAGGGCATGACCGACTTCGTGGTAGGCAACAATTTTCTTCTCCTTGTCGTTGAGGACACGGCTTTTTTTCTCAAGGCCAGCCACGATGCGTTCAATGGCTTCAGCAAAGTCCTGCTGCGTCACCACTTCCCGTTGATTGCGCGCCGCCAGTAGGGCTGCTTCATTGACTAGGTTGGCCAAGTCTGCGCCAGCAAACCCCGGTGTACGGGCAGCGATTGCGTGTAGATCCACTTCAGGGGCCAGTTTCACCTTTTTGGCATGAATTTTCAAAATTGCCTCCCGACCACTCAAATCGGGGCGATCGACCAAGACTTGGCGGTCAAAGCGTCCAGGGCGCAGCAATGCCGGATCAAGGGTTTCGGGGCGGTTGGTTGCCGCAAGGACAATGACCGTTGCCCCCGTGGCATCAAAGCCATCCATTTCCGTGAGCAGTTGGTTGAGGGTTTGCTCCCGCTCATCGTTACCGCCATAAAAACCGGCACTGGAACGGGACTTACCAATGGCATCTAACTCATCAATAAAGACAATACAGGGGGCTTGCTTTTTCGCCTGCTCAAAGAGATCCCGTACGCGGGCCGACCCGACACCCACAAATAGCTCGACAAACTCCGAACCCGAAATGGAGAAGAAGGGGACATTGGCTTCGCCAGCAACAGCTTTGGCCAGCAGGGTTTTCCCTGTTCCCGGTGGCCCCACCAGCAGCACCCCCTTGGGAATGCGGGCACCAATTTGAATATAGCGTTGGGGATTTTTCAGAAAATCAACAATTTCGACCAGCTCCGCCTTAGCTTCCTCAACCCCAGCCACATCATCAAAGCGAATCCCCGTGTTGGCACCCTCGACATAGACCTTAGCGCGGCTTTTGCTGATGGAGAGAACCCCCTGAGGACCACCGCCCGCTTGGCGACTGGCAAAGAATTGAAAGATGAGCACAAACACAATCGGCGGAATGACCCAACCAAGGACATTCAACAACCAACTGTTGCGCGGTGGGGGGGCAGCGGCAAACTCAACACCTTTTTCCTGTAGGAGTTTCGGTAGCTCCAGATCAAAGATTGGCGTTGTCGCTAGTACTTGGGGCGGTTTATCTCCCTCTGGCTTTAATTGGTAGAGAATTTCATTTTGGCTGACATAGGCACGCGCCACTTTCCCCTCTTGCACCTGATGGATAAACATACTGTAGGGAACCTGAGGTGGACGGGGGGCAAAAAGTTGGGGGAAAAGTAGGTTCAATAGGAGAAATCCCAACCCCACGAAAAGAAGCAGATTACCAATCCAGCGATTACGGGGTACTTCGGGCGGGTTCTTGATGGCCATAGGTTAGATTCCCCAGAGTTCACCTACCGATCATGGTGACACTTGGAAGGGACTCAGGGCAAGGGCAAGAAGCTTAACATTCGGTCACTCAACCCCGCAGCTAGCCTAGAAATGCCCGACGCTACAGTGAGGAAGCGGGCAAGCCTTTGATAAAATATCAACAGAATTCCTCTCTTTTGCATCGTAGAATGATTGATTTAAGTACCCTCAAACGCGATTTTTCTTTGTTGCGCGATCGCCTGGGTCATACCCAGGACTATCTTTGACCCAGCAGCATTAAACGCCAAGATTCACGACCTTGAGCACACCGCCGCTCAGCCAGACTTCTGGAATGATCAAGCGATCGCCCAAGTCACACTCCAACAGTTGACCGAAGCCAAAGACGCCCTCAACCAACTTCAGCAATGGCAAAAAACGATTGAACACGTGGAAACGGCACTGGAACTGCTGGAGCTAGAGCCGGATGAAGGGCTGGTGACAGAGGCGACTACGCTGCTCAAGGATTTAGACGCCCAATTGAGTCGCTGGGAACTGGAACAACTCCTCAGTGGCCCCTACGACAAAAACAACGCCATTCTCACGATCAATGCTGGTGCTGGCGGGACTGATGCTCAGGATTGGGCAGAAATGTTGCTGCGAATGTACACCCGCTGGGCGGAGCGCCATGGTTACCAAACCCATCTGGCCGAGTTATCGGAGGGGGAGGAGGCGGGCATTAAGTCAGCCACCCTAGAAATTCGGGGGCGCTATGCCTACGGTTATCTGCGCTCTGAAAAGGGCACCCATCGGCTGGTGCGCATTTCTCCCTTTAATGCCAATGGTAAACGGCAAACCAGCTTTGCCGGCGTGGATGTGATGCCCGAACTGGATCAATCCGTTACGGTAGAGATTCCCGAAAGCGACTTAGAAATTACCACCTCTCGCAGTGGCGGCAAGGGAGGACAAAACGTCAACAAGGTGGAAACAGCCGTGCGCATTGTCCATAAGCCAACGGGCTTGGCCGTCCGCTGTACGCAGGAGCGATCGCAACTACAAAACAAGGAAAAAGCCCTTGCCATTCTCAAGGCCAAGCTATTAGTCATTGCCCAAGAACAAAAGGCCAAGGAAATTGCTGATATTCGCGGTGATGCTGTTGAAGCGGCTTGGGGCAACCAAATTCGCAACTATGTCTTCCATCCCTATCAACTGGTCAAAGACCTGCGCACGGAGGTGGAAACGACAGCCATTCAAGAGGTCATGGATGGTGACCTCGATCCCTTTATCCAAGCCTACCTGCGGCAGCAAACGGAGGAAGCCAGTTAAACAAAAAACTCCCCCTAGGGGGAGCAATTGCAGTTCAGCAAATCAGGGAAAGAACCTAAATCTCGACCACGCCCCCTGCGGCCTGCAAGCGAGCACGGGCACGACGAAAGGCTTGGGTGGCTTGAATTTTGGCCTGTTTAGATTCCCCCTGTTCGGCTTTAGCGAGGGCGGCCTGTGCTTCAGCAAATTCGGACTTGGCTTTTTCGAGGTCAATTGTGTCCCCGCGCTCAGCACCGTTGACAAGAATGGTCACTTCGTTGTTTTCAACTTCGGCAAAGCCCCCCATGAGGGCGATCGCCACCCATTCGCGGTCTTGGCGCACCCGCATCACGCCCGTTTCCAAGGCGGTTAAGAGAGGGGCATGATTTGAGAGAATACCCAATTGCCCCGTTGTGCTGGGCAAAATCACTTCCTCAGCGGGGGCATCCCAAACGGTTTTATCGGGTGCAATTACCCGGACGGTCATCACCATAACGCTTCCCTTGCCACTCAATGATCAAAGGGCGGGTTGCCCCACCCTGTATGGACACCTGTGAAACCTAGGCTTTGAGTTTTTCAGCCTTAGCTTTGGCTTCTTCGATATTGCCCACCATGTAGAAGGCTTGTTCGGGCAGATCATCCAGCTCACCGCTGAGGATCATCTGGAAGCCTTTGATGGTTTCTTCGAGGGTGACGTATTTACCGGGGGCACCGGTGAACACTTCCGCCACAAAGAAGGGCTGAGACAGGAAGCGCTCAATTTTGCGTGCCCGCGCCACGGTTAGGCGGTCTTCCTCAGAGAGTTCATCGAGACCCAAAATGGCAATAATGTCCTGCAGCTCTTTGTAGCGCTGAAGGGTCGCTTGCACCGCCCGTGCTGTTTGATAGTGCTCCTGACCCACAATGTCCGGCTGTAACATGTTGGAGGTGGAGCCAAGGGGATCCACAGCGGGGTAAATCCCTTTTGCAGCTAGACCACGGGAGAGCACCGTTGTCCCATCCAAGTGGGCAAAGGTCGTGGCCGGAGCAGGGTCAGTCAGGTCGTCCGCAGGCACATAGACCGCTTGAATCGAAGTAATCGAACCTTCCGTGGTCGAGGTAATCCGCTCTTGTAGGGCACCCACATCGGTACCGAGGGTGGGCTGGTATCCCACCGCAGAGGGCATCCGACCGAGTAGCGCCGACACCTCAGAACCGGCTTGCACAAAGCGGAAGATGTTATCAATAAACAGCAGCACATCCTGCTTGTTGACATCGCGGAAGTATTCGGCCATCGTCAGCCCCGACAGACCCACACGCATCCGTGCGCCGGGGGGTTCGTTCATTTGACCGTACACAAGGGCGATTTTAGATTTGCTGGGATCGTTTTTGTCGATCACGCCCGATTCAATCATTTCGTTGTAGAGGTCATTGCCTTCGCGGGTACGTTCGCCCACGCCAGCAAACACCGACACTCCACCGTGTTGGGTGGCAATGTTGTTGATCAGTTCCATCATGATCACGGTCTTGCCGACGCCCGCACCGCCAAAGAGGCCAATTTTACCGCCACGGCGATAGGGGGTGAGCAGGTCAATCACCTTGATGCCTGTTTCAAACACCGAGGGCTTGGTTTCCAGTTGCGTAAAGCTGGGAGCAGGACGGTGAATGGGCAGGGTTTCAGCGGCACTGACAGCGCCTTTTTCGTCCACGGGTTCACCCAGCACGTTGAAGATGCGACCCAAGGTGGCTGTCCCTACGGGCACGCTGATGGGGGCACCGGTATCTACGGCTTCCATTCCCCGCACTAAGCCATCGGTGCTGCTCATGGCAACGGCACGGACGCGGTTATCGCCAAGGAGTTGTTGCACTTCACAGGTTACAGCCACGTCTAAGCCGGCCTCGTTTTTGCCTTGAATCCGCAGGGCGTTGTAAATGGCGGGCATTTTGCCGCTGGGAAATTCAATGTCAACGACAGGGCCAATGACCTGAGTAATAAAGCCTACATTGGTTCGTTCTGCTGATATGACCATGGACGTTTGCCTACTGTCTAGGTAAATTCATTTGCGTTTTTTCAGAGGGCGATCGCTCCCCAAGGGGCACAACGATCGAGACTGAAAGTGGAATGCAGCGTTTGGTGCAAGCGCACCACAATACAACGTACCACTAATGCAGCCTTTTTCTATCGGATTCAGTGGGATCCAAATCTGAGGTCTTATTGACCCCGCTCAGTTGCTGTGAAAAAGGCGGCAGGGCAGGAATTAGCCGACGACTTCAATTTCGTCCTCAAAAAACCAAGTGCTGGAGCGATCGTCAAAGGTGACAATGACGCCAACCCCACTGCCATCGGTCATCTTAAAACCAGTAATTTGACCCACTTGGCCGAGTTTTTGAATGATGTCTTGGGCGACGCGATCGCGAATTCGACAGACGCGCACTTTTTGCCCCACGTCCATAGCAACTCCCAAACTTTGTATAATCCTTGAAAATCGTACCAAGAAACCGTCACATTCACACGGGTTTGTCCTATGGGTCGTCTGCGGGTCGGGCTATTGTTTGGCGGTCGCTCACGGGAGCATGAAGTTTCGGTGGTCTCGGCGGCAGCGATCGCCCAAGCCTTTACCGAGGGCGACAATCGCGATCGCTATGAAGTGATTCCGATCTACATCCAAAAAGATGGCCGCTGGCGCTCCACAGACCATGTTGGCATCCCCGAGGGCGCAGCACCAGAGGACTCCCTGTGGCAGTTTCCTGCGGTTGCCGAAACCATTGATGTTTGGTTCCCGATTCTCCACGGCCCCAATGGTGAAGATGGTACGATGCAAGGCCTGCTGCAATTGATGCAACGCCCCTACGTGGGTTCGGGGGTGGCTGCCTCGGCCATTGGTATGGACAAAATCTTGATGAAAACGGTCTTTGGGGCTGTGGGCTTACCCCAAGTGCGCTACGTAGCCCTTCAGCGCAGTGACCTGTGGTCGGATCCCTGTCGTTACAACCATTTGTGCGATCGCATTGAAACCGAATTGGGCTATCCCTGCTTTGTCAAACCTGCTAACCTTGGCTCCTCCGTGGGCATCTCCAAGGCCAAAAATCGCCAACAACTGACAACTGCCCTTGAGGCTGCTGCCGAACTGGATCGCCGCATCATTGTGGAAGCGGGTGTGGTTGCCCGTGAGCTAGAGTGCGCGGTGCTCGGCAATGATAAACCCCAAGCTTCGGTGGTGGGGGAGATTACCTACAGCAGCGAGTTCTATGACTACGAAACCAAATACACCGATGGCCGCGCTCAACTCCATATTCCTGCGGAGATTCCCCCAGCGGTGAGTGAGCAGATCCGCACGATGTCCCTACAGGCCTTTCAAGCCCTTGATGCCGCTGGCCTTGCCCGCTTTGATTTTTTCTATGTACCCAGCACTGGCGAAATCCTGATTAATGAAGTAAATACCCTACCGGGGTTTACCGCCCTGAGTATGTACCCCCAACTGTGGGCGGCGAGTGGTGTGCCCTTTCCAGAATTAGTCCATCGCTTGGTGCAATTGGCCCTAGAGCGGCACGGCTAGCTATTCCCCTGAGCAACGTAAAGAGTCATAAAGACACTGCATCTAGGCCTTGATTTTTTCTATTAAATAACTTTATAGTCATATAAGACTATACGACTAGGCAGGTTATGAAGCGATCGTTGAGGGGCAAGCCCAGTCAGTGGGCAATGATTTGGCTATTTTTTCTAATTGCGATCGGTGGCCTCTGGTATCCTTGGTTGGGGTACCTCATGCTGGCCATGATGCTGGGTATTCCTGTGCTGGCCTATTTTCGCAGCCGCTATTGGTGTGGCAACCTCTGCCCGCGTGGCGCGTTCCTAGACATTGTGCTTTATCACTTTAGTCCCCACCGTCCCTATCCCAAACTCTTCAAAAAACAAAGTTTTCGCTGGGCGGTGTTTAGCTTCATCATGACGGTTTTTGCCCTTCGCATGACATTGGCATGGGGCAACTGGGTGGCGGTGGGTGGCCTCTTTGTCAATATGTGCGTCGTCACCTCCATTGTTGCGATTCTCTTGGGGGTGATCTTTAATCAGCGGGCATGGTGCGCGATTTGCCCGATGGGCACACTCCAAGAATCCTTGGGTAAACTGGGAAGTGGCCAGACGAAGGCGAAAAAGGCCAGTGCGAAAGCCACAAAATTGTTGCCCCCTGTGGAATGAGCGCGCGATCGCTAGAATTGAAGATATCCACCAACAGCGGCAACCAAGGTGAATAAACTGCAAGAGTGGGGCTTCAGCAAAGACTGGTGGCGCAATCAACGGGGAGAATTTTGGGTCATTGGCCAAACGGTACTCAGTATCGGCTTTATTCTCTTGCCAGTGGTTCGAGTGGTTAGCCTGCCCTTGGTGGTGCGCCTAGGATTGACCCTTGGCTTGGGTCTGATTGGCCTTGGTCTAGGCATGGCTGGCTTGTTTCACCTAGGGAACAACTTGACGCCCCTACCCCATCCCAAGGAGGACAGTCAGTTAGTGACCACGGGGGTTTATGGTTGGGTGCGCCATCCGATCTATAGCAGTGTGATCTTTTTGGCCTTGGCCTATGGTGTATGGCAAATGAGTCTTTCCCACGGGCTGGGGGCGATCGCCCTCTTTATCTTCTTTGACCACAAGGCCGCTCAAGAAGAACAGTGGCTGTTGGCCAAGTTTAAGGACTATGCCACGTATCGGCAAAGGGTGAAGAAACTGATTCCCTTCCTGTACTAAAATACTTAACACTAATTTTTGTACTCATTTATTGCCTAGGCCATTAAGCTACGCTATGATTGCAATCCCCTTGCGGAATCTTTGATGGATGTTGTCCTTTGTCATCAAATTGCTGATTTTGACACCCTTGGGGCAGCCGTCGGTGTCACACGCCTTTATCCGGGAACCAAAATTGTCTTGACTGGGGGAACCCATCCCAAGGTGGGGGAGTTTTTGGCCTACCATCGCGATGAATATCTCCTCATTGAAGCAAGAGCCGTTGACCCCAGTCAATTGCGCCAGATTTGGGTGGTGGATACGCAGTGGCGTCGCCAGTTGGGGCAAGCCGCAGGATGGCTGGATCAACCCCAAGTCCAAATTGGCCTGTACGATCACCATTTGGAGATGACGGGGGATATTGTCTCCCAGCAGCAATGGTTAGAACCCGTTGGAGCCACCAGTACTATCATTTGCGAGCAGTTGCAGACCGCAGAGATTCGCCTCACACCCACAGAAGCAACGGTTCTCGCCCTAGGGATTCATGCGGATACGGGTTCCTTGACCTTTGAGCAAACCACGGTGCGGGATGTGCAGGCCTTGGCGTGGCTGTTGAGCCAAGGCGCCAATCAGCGGGCGATCGCCACCTATTCCGAGGCTGGCTTGAGTGCAGACCTGCAACCTTATCTACGCCAAGCATGGGCAAATCTCCAGCAAGTAGTTTATCAGGGCTATCGGCTGGGCTGGGTGCTGCTGCACACGGCGGAGTATCTCCCCGGCCTCTCGCGGTTAATCACCCAATTGGCGGATCTCAGTGAATGCGATGCCATTCTCCTTGGGCACTACTATCGCCAACATCATCTCGCCATTATTGCCCGCAGCCAAATTCCCAATGTCAATGTTGCCCATTTGCTGGCTCCCCTTGGCGGGGGTGGCCATGCCCAAGCCGCCGCAGTGACGATGACCACAGACCAGCCAGAGGCGGTGCTCAAAGAGATATTTACAGCGCTTCAAGCACAGATTCCCCATCCGCCAACAGCGGCAGAACTCATGTCCTCACCCGTACGAACAGTACGTCCAGAAACCCCCATTGCCGATGCCCACCGCGTCTTGCTGCGCTATGGCCACTCTGGTCTGTCGGTGGTGAGTGCCGCAGGGGAATTGCTGGGGATTATTTCACGGCGAGATTTGGATGTAGCGCTGCACCACGGCTTTGCCCATGCCCCGGTCAAAGGATACATGAAAGCACCGGTGCGCACGGTTTCCCCGACAACGCCACTGCCAGAGATTCAAGCCCTAATGGTGCAGTACGATATTGGGCGGCTACCGGTGGTGAATGAGCAAGGTGATCTTGTGGGAATTGTCACCCGTACCGATGTGCTGCGCCACCTCTATGCCCTCAGCCGCGAAACGGAAACGGTCTGCCCCTTGCCAACCCTAAATCTTTACGAGGCACTGCAACAACGGCTGCCGGAGCAACTGTGGACACTACTACAACGGGCGGCAGCGATCGCCAAGGAACGCGGCTGGCAACTATACCTTGTGGGTGGCGCAGTGCGGGATCTGCTGCTGGCGATCGCCCAAGGGAATCACCATTTACCGACACGGGAGTTTGATTTGGTGGTGGATGGGGTGCAACAGGAGGAAGCTGCTGGCGTGCATTTGGCACAAGCGCTCCATGACCTCTACCCAGAGACCGATTTACAGATCTACGGTCAGTTTCAAACCGCTGCACTTCACTGGCCGAAGGCCTTGCCCTTAGCCGGGTTTGCTGTGGATATTGCCACCGCCCGCAGTGAGTTTTATCCCTATCCAGCCGCGCATCCGGAAGTGGCTGCCAGTTCGATTCGCCAAGATCTCTACCGCCGCGATTTTACCATCAATGCCCTAGCCATGCGCCTAACACCACCGCGCCATGGGGAAGTCCTTGATTTTTTTGGCGGACGGGAGGATTTGCAGCGGCGACTGATTCGGGTGCTCCACCCCAATAGCTTTATTGAAGACCCGACGCGGATTTTTCGAGCCGTGCGCTTTGCTGTGCGCCTTGGCTTTGACCTAGAGCCGCAAACCCGCCAGTACATTGAATATGCCCTCACCAGTGGTGTCTTTGCCACCCGCGATCGCCCCACCTCAAAACGGCCTTCCCTCCAAAGTCGGCTGCGCAATGAACTGCGCCACATCCTTGAACTGCCCCTTGCGCCAACGGAACACTTTGGCGGTGAGCGTGCCTTGACCCTGCTGGCGGAATTGGGTGCCCTTGAGTGTTTAGATCGCCAAGTGAGGTTTGATCAGGCGGCCAAGGTGCGCTTGAAATTGGTTTGGGAGTGGTGGCCAGAAGTGCCTGAGCGGCAAGAGTGGCAAACCTTTCCCCTGTGGGAGCTAGAACTCTTGGCCTTGATTGTGACTGTCCCCACGGCGGGGGCGATCGCCCGTCAACTGCAACTGGGGGAGCACATCTGTGAGTGGCTGGACACTTTTCCTCAATGCCAACAGGAGTGGCAGAGATTGCGGCAGAGCCAGCAACAGCGCAGTCGCTACTGTGAATTTTTAGAGCGTCACCCCTTACCCGTCATTGTGCTTTTGGCCGCAGTACAGCAGGCAAAAGGTAGCGCAGCCGATTTAGGGGATGTCGCCCTATTGCGGGAGTATCTCTGGCATTGGCGATTGCAAAAGCCGCCCCTAAATGGCCATGATCTGCAACAGTTGGGCTATCCTCGCGGACCGCAGTTACGGCAAATTCTCCTTGCCCTGCGATCGGCAATGCTTGATGGCCTTGTCAGCGATCGCCCCAGTGCCATTGCCTATGTTGCAGCCCATTTCCCCAAACCATGAATTGGTTTCGCTCTGTCATTGGTCAGCCAACCGCTGTGCAACTCCTGACCCATGCCCTCGATCGCCAGCGACTCGCCCCCGCCTATCTCTTTATTGGACCTGAAGGGGTAGGCCGTGCCCTCACTGCCCGCTGTTTTCTGCAAGCAATTCTCAACGAGGCCAGTGATCTCAGCAACCACCCGGATGTCCTCTGGATTGAACCCACCTACAGTGTCCAAGGGACGCTCTACACCCGTCGCCAACTCCTCGCCGCTGAGAAGGAGATTCCCCGCAGTGCCCCCCAGATTCGTCTAGAGCAAATTCGCCAACTCAGCCGTCACCTCAGCCAACCGCCGATGCGTGCGTCGCGATCGCTAGTGGTCTTGACCCAAGCTGAAACCATGAACGAAGCCGCCGCCAATGCCCTGCTAAAAACCCTCGAAGAACCGGGGCGTGCCACGTTGATTCTCATTGCTCCCAGTCCGTCAGCACTCTTGAATACGATAGTTTCCCGTTGTCAGAAAATTCCCTTCTATCCCCTCAACCGTTCCGATCTCGAACAGGTCCTGCGACAGGTCGCCCCCCCTGAATTTTGGCAGGAGGTTAGCCCCGCCCTCTTTGACCTAGGAGCTGGCTCCCCAGGAGCAGTTCTGCAAGCGTGGCAAACATGGCGAGAGATTCCTGAGCCGTTCCGCCACCTCGGCAAACAACTGACCACACCCCTCCCTTTACAAACTGCTTTGGAATTGGCACGAGATATTAGCCAATCCCTTGATGTGGAACGACAGCTCTGGCTCCTCGGTCTAATGCAGCAGCAAATTTGGCAAGGGGGATCGTTCCCGCAGAAGGTGTCTATGCTTCAGCAATTGGAGCGTGCCCGTCAGTATTTGCAGCAGTACGTTCAGCCTCGCCTTGTCTGGGAGGTGTTACTGATGCAGTTGGGGACGGTGTGATAGGCTATCGGCAGCAGTTGGGAAGATAAATAGACAGATGATGGCGAAACAACAATGGCTGGGGGCGATCGCGATCGCGGTGCTCTTGGGGGGATGCCAGTCGGCAATAAATCGCTTAGAATCACCGGCAGTCGCGCGTCCGGAGAGTGAAGGGGTTACTGCTGATGTGGCGGTGGCACGCTTGGAACGGCTGGAAACAGGCTCAACCCTGACAGGTACCACTCGCCCCTACCGTGAAGTGATGGTGCGATCGCAGGTGGAGGGACAAGTTCTTCACCTGAGTGTAGATGTGGGCGATCGCGTGCAAGCGGGGCAACTGTTGGCGGAGGTGGATCCCGTTGTCCTCAAAAATGCCGTCTTTGCAGCAGAGGCAGAACTGGCTGCCCGTCGCAACGAGGTGATCCAAGCCCAAGCCGCCGTCAATCGCGCCCGTACAGCCGTCGAAGAAGCCCGTCTTACCCTCCAACAGGCGGAAAGTGACGCCCGCCGCCTTGAAACCCTGCTGCGGGATGGTGCCGTCTCAGCACAAGCAGCGGAACAGGCACGCACAACGGCGCAAACAGCACGGCAGGTACTGCGGTCTCGTGAAGCAGAGGTGGTGACCGCCCAACAGGGGGTGGCCGTTGCCCAAGGTCGGGTGCAAGCCCAAATCGCCTTTGTCCAACAGGCACGGGCACGGTTGAATCAAGCCCTCCTGCGATCGCCCCTCAATGGCGTGGTGCTAGAGCGACTGACAGAAGTGGGCAACCTACTGCAACCGGGGGGAGAAGTTCTTCGCCTTGGCGATATTCGTCAACTCAAAGTTGTTGTGGAAGTCTCGGAACGGGAATTAGCGAGATTAGCTCCCGGCCAAGGGGCAACAGTGACGTTTGATGCCGTGCCCAACCGCACTTATGAAGGACGGATTACGCGAATTTCACCTGCCGCTGCCGCTGCCCGTCTGATTCCTGTGGAAGTCGTGATTGACAATGCCGATGAACGCCTGGGCAGTGGTTTACTGGCACGGGTGGCCTTCCAAGGAGCGAATGCGCCGCGCTTGATGATTCCGCAATCCGCCCTCAGTGGTTTTGAGGAGGGGCAACTATCCTCACGGCAAGGCAGCGTTTTTGTGGTGGTTGGCGATCGCGTGCAGGAGCGGCAGGTCACCCTGGGCCAACGGCGGGAGGACAAAGTGGAAATCCTCAGTGGTTTGAATGCTGGCGATCGCTATGTCGTCCGTTCGGGTCGGCCCCTGCGGGACGGGGATAAAATTCGCCCCAGCATCCTCTCTGAAGGCTAACTAGAGGTTTATTGGCGCACAATTGTCTCGTAGGGGTGCCACGAGTGCAGTGCCCGCAGTTGCGGTGTTTTCTTCTGCTGGTGGGCTTCCATGCGGGCAAGGACATCATCGAGGATATCTACTGCCAGTCCCACATAGGGGCCTTTGTTGAGCATGACACACTCCGCTCGCTCCGCCATCGCCGCATCCGTGATTTCTGCACGGGAGGGCACGCCTTTTTTCACCAAGTTTTCAAGGACTTGGGTGGCCCAAACCACGGGCACATGGGCGGCTTCACAGAGCCAGAGGATTTCCTCCTGCATTTCTGCCAAGCGTTGGTAGCCAATTTCAACCGCGAGATCACCTCGGGCAATCATGACGCCAAAGGGTTGCCGACCCGCCGCTTGGATGATCAGTTCTGGCAGTGCTCGAATTGCTTTCGGGGTCTCAATTTTGGCAATGATGCCCATCTGGTCGGCGCGATCGCCACAACAATGCTCCAGTTCCCGTTGCAGTAGGGCAATATCCTCGGCGGACTGGACGTAGGAGTAGCCAATGATGTCGGCATGGCGGCAAGCAAAGGCCAGATGCTCGCGATCGCTTTCGGTCAGAGGACACAGGCGCAAATCACTGTCGGGGAAGTTCAAGCCTTTGGCCACTTTCAACCGCTGTCCTTCTTTGCAGTGGGTGATAGTCAGTTCCACCCCTTGCTCATCTTTGCTGACAATGCGACCGCCAATGTGGCCATCATCAATCCAAACCCGCTGCCCCACCGCCAATTGCGGCAAAATTTCTGGCAAGGAGCAGGTGAATTGCGGTATTTCTCCACCATCAGGGCAAATTTCCGTTGTCAGCCGCAGGCGATCGCCGCCGTGGACGCGCACCGTTTCCGGAAAAATGTCGGCAATGCGGGGTTTTGGCCCCCCCAAGTCCATGAGAATTTTGCAGGGTTGACCCGTAATGTGGCTTGCCGCTTGCAGGTGCTCAATCATCGCTTCCCAAGTGGCAGGGTCATCGTGGGCACAGTTGATGCGGGCACAGTTCATGCCCTTGCGCAGCAGGGTAATGCTCCATTGGGGGTCAGTCACCGCCTCAGGGGGCAGGGTCACCATGATGCGCCCATGGCGTTTGCCGCGAATGGGTCCAAAGAGTTCTTCCGTCTGGCGGCGCAGTTGGCGATCGCCCGCAAAAAAGGCATCTAAGGGTGGGCGGGGGGGCAGTGACTCATGGGTACGACACAGAGCGCCCAAGGTATTGATCACCGCATCCAAATTGGGGAGCACCCGCGACTCGATCCGTCCTAAGGACGATAACCCCCAAGGCATCAAGGCCATTTGAATTGCCCGTAGATCCCGCCAGCGCAAGGCCAAATAGTAGGCAAGATTGCGGGCACTAGGTATAAATTCGGATCGCTTAATTTTTGATTGCCACTGTTGAAAACGGGCTTCCCCCTCTTTAGTAATTTCCTGCCGCAGTTCTAACAAGCTATGGAGCAAGGCAACCGGTGAAACCGGTACAGTCGGTGCCTCCAGCAACATAACCGCCTCCTAGATGGTTTTAAGGGAATTCATGATTCGGTTGGACTCATGGCAAAGCCAGATTTCATGGGGATTTGCGGGAAATTTAGTGATTCTTGAAAACCATGAATTGATGGCTTAACAATACCCCTCACTGCAAAACATAAATAAACACTTCTTTACATCACTCGGCTGCAACGAACGGTGGTGTAGGAACCGTTGTGCTTTCTGACACAACTCTATCTATCTTTCAGTATATCTGCTGACCTCTTTCGGGAATCTTAATTTTCTCCCAAGCAAAAGGATTAAGAGTTACTACAAGGGTTCCAAACCGATTTCCCAGTTCTGTTATGTTCTCAATAGAGATGTTCATTGTCTTGCCCTGACCAGTGCCCCTATGGATCGTCATCCTTCGTTGCAATTACTCAAATACTCCTATCAGTCCGCAGTGGCCTGGTGCCAAGAACATGGCTGGACAGATCTCTTTATTGAGCAGTACCAGTATTGGGCGTTTCCCCCTGGCGGCGTGATGCCCTTACCTTTGCCCACCGATGGCTTGCAATTCATTGACCTGCCGGCTGCCCCATCCCCGCAGCAACGCCGCCTACAGATGTTGGCACTGGCGATCGCCCTAGTCACCACGGGCTTGAGTGGCTGGCTGCAGTCTTTGCTCCCCCTCGTCATTGGCTTTAGCTGCTGTGCCCTTTTGATTGCCGCCCAAGAACCCTAGGGGGGATTCCTGATACACTCAGAAGCTGGCCTGCACGTTAGCGCATCCCCTTGATTGGCTTAGATTCAACCATAGAACAGCCACCTGTCTTGGTGAGTGGGACTCAATTCTACAGTCCCGGCTATTCATTCAGCTATGAGGTCATGGGTGCCTGTTGTCGCCTTTTTGACCGCGAGCAGTTACCGTGGCCCTGTTGCCGCATTGCTTGGCGCAGCAAAGAACCCAGTTGGCGGCGCATTGGGCGGCGGCTTGTTCTCGACAGTGCCACAAAACGGCATCCCAGCTATTGGGTGCGCCACCTCGAAACGGGCGCCATGATGGTGATTACGCTCTATTGGGTGGAGTTATCCCCTAGCGATCGCCAGTGGTGGTACAGCAAAGACTTAACTTATTGCAACTAAATTGCAAAAACAAAGCCATCGTCCTAGAATATTTCTCAGATTGCATTTAGGAGAAATTCTCAACTATGCAGAAAGTCGGTCGCCGTGTACTCTTGGGCATGGGCGCTGGGGCAACGGCCTATGTCGCCCACCACCTCTGGAACCAAAAAGCAGAATCGAGCAATGCTCAACAGCGGCAGGCAGGGGGTGTGATCAATGTCTATTCAGCACGGCACTACGATACCGACAAAGCCCTCTACAACGGTTTCACCGAGCAAACTGGCATTCGGGTCAATCTCATTGAAGCTGAGGCTGATGCCCTAATTGAACGGATTCGCAGTGAGGGCAGTCGGAGTCCTGCCGATGTGTTGATTACGGTGGATGCTGGTCGCTTGTGGCGAGCCCAGCAGGCCGGTCTTTTGCAGCCGATTCAGTCAAGGGTACTCAACAGCGTGGTGCCAGCCAACCTGCGGGAACCCCAAGGTCACTGGTTTGGCCTCTCGCGGCGCGTACGCGTTCTAATCTACAACAAATCCAGCGTCAATCCCAATCAACTGTCCACCTACGAAGACTTAGCTAATCCTAGGTGGCGGCGGCAGATTCTCACACGCAGCTCCAGCCATGTCTATAACCAATCCTTGGTAGGCTCACTGCTGGCGATTCATGGTTCTCAAAGAACAGAAGAGTGGGTGCGGGGATTGGTTGCCAACTTTGCCCGACCCCCAGAGGGAAATGACACCGCACAAATTCGCGCTTGTGCAGCGGGTGTTGGAGGTATTGCAATTACAAATCATTACTACCTCGCTCGATTAATGGCCTCAGATAAAGCAGAAGACCGCGCAGTTGCTGAGAAGGTTGGTTTGTTCTTCCCGAATCAGCGCGATCGCGGTGCCCACGTGAATATCTGCGGTGGTGGCGTGGTGGCGGGTGCCCCCAATCGGCAAGGGGCCATTCGTTTTCTCGAATACTTAGTGAGTCCCAAGGCGCAGGAGATGTTTGCCATGGCCAACTTTGAATATCCCGTGCGCTCCGGGGTACCCTTGCATCCGGTTGTGCGGCGCTTTGGCAACTTCCGTGGCCAAAATGTCAATGCTGCAGTGTTTGGCCGCAACAATGCCGACGCTCTGCGGATTATGGACCGGGTGGGGTGGCGCTAAGGTTCTAAAATGAGCGATCGCCCCCGTTGATCGTTCCTGTGTCTTGCGCCTTCATTGCCTACACGATTCTTCTGGCTGCTGCCCTCCTTGACTTTGGCCTTGGGGATCCGTGGGGCTGGCCGCATCCCGTGCGCTGGATGGGAGCCTATATTCAATCCCTTAGCAACGGGTTCAACTATGGCCAAGGCTGGCCAGTTTGGGGACAGCGGTTGGGGGGGGCGCTGCTGACACTGAGCTTAATCCTAGGTTCTGCCCTCATCAGTTGGGGGGTGGTGGCACTGGGAATGACGATTTCGCCCCTCCTCGGTTGGGGGATTGCAGTCGTGGGCACCGCCAGTGGCTTTGCGGGTCGTAGTCTGCGGGATGCAGCGGCAGAGGTATTGGCACCTTTGGCGGCTAGCAATCTTGAGGGGGCACGCCAGTCCTTGGCTAAGTATGTGGGTCGCGAGACTGCCCACTTAGAGGCGCCTGAGATTCTGCGGGCGGTTCTGGAAACGGTGAGTGAGAATACGACTGATGGCATGATGGCACCGCTGTTTTATGGGGCGATCGCCACCCTTATCGTTCCGCAACTAACCCCCTTGCCCCTCGTCATGGCCTACAAAGCTGCCAGTACCTTGGACTCAATGATTGGCTATCGCGAGCCACCCTACACCCACTGGGGATGGTTTGCTGCCAAAACCGATGATGTGCTCACGTGGTTGCCCTGTCGGTGGCTCGTCTTTCTAGTTGCCCTTTGCTCTAGGCAGTGGCAGCGGGTATGGCAGTGGTGTTGCCAGGATGCGCCCAAGGATCCCAGTCCCAATTCCGGTTGGAGTGAGTGTGCCTATGCAGCCGCTTTTGGCGTACGGCTGGGGGGTACGAATATCTATCGCGGCACGGTGAAAGTGAAACCCTTTTTAGGAGAACCGCTGCACCCCATTGATCAAGGCACGATTATTGCAGCTCTGCGGCTCAGCCGTTCCCTCTACCTGATCACCCTTACAGCCACAGGCGGCATCGTTTTGGTGTGGCATTTGGTGTGGCATAAAGTGTTTTCCATTTAGCAGTTCATCTTGGCCAGAATCGTTTAGAGTAGATGGATTAAGAAATAAAATTTAGAAACATTGGCCGTGGTTCAGCCCTCTCCTCTGCAAGGCCAGACACTGGCCGCTTCCTCCCTCTCCATGGCCGATCGCCTGTTAGAGATTTTTTTAACTACAGTGCCCAAGGGCTACTACTGATTGGTGTTTCTGCCACCCGCCCACCCCAATATCAAGTCATTAGCGCCAACAGCATTGGCCAGCAGCTTTTGGGGAATCACCTCTCCGTAGCTTCACTGCTTCAGGATGGAGCACTGCTAACCTTTTTCGACCCCCTGACGGAGATTCCCCAGGCCATCCACAAGGTGCTGGGTCTTTTGGGGGAAATGACGGAGGCCGATCGCGCTTACCTCTTTGAACGTGACCCCGGTACCCAAGGGAGCTTTTCCAATACCTACGAATGGTGCGCCCCCGGCATTGAACCTCAGCAGGAACAGCTTCAGGGGATTGTGACTCAAGACTATCCCCGTTTTTTCGAAGAAATTCAGAGCCAGGATCATGTCATCTGGCCTTGCATCCAAAACCTGCCCAAGGATTCCCCTGATCGCCAAGGTCTAGACGTCCAGCAAATTCAGTCCCTCCTTGTGGTTGCCCTCAATCGCGGTGAGGAGTTGATCGGCTTTTTGGGATTAGACTTTGTACGTCAGGCTCATTCCCACCTAGAGACCCTCCTACCACTGCTGCAAGTGATGGGTCAAGTATTTACCAATGTGCTAGAGCGCCAAGAGATCGAGCGATCGCTCCGCCTTGCCGAGAGCCAGTACCGCAGTATTTTTGAAAATGCCACAGAGGGGATCTTGCAATCTAGTCCCAATGGTCATTACCTCAAGGTCAACCCCGCCTTGGCTCGCATCTACGCTTATGACTCCCCAGCGGATCTACAGGCTCACATCACTGACATTGCTGGTCAGCTCTATGTCAATCCGCGTCGCCGCGAAGAGTTTATCCAAGCCCTCACCGCCACTGGTACTGTTACCGACTTTGAATCGCAGGTCTATCGTATAGGTGTGAGAGCAGCATCCCTTGTGGAGTTTTCCACATAAGGTTAGGATGATGAATCGATTGGCCACTCCGCTTCCCTACATTGCCGCGCCTTAACCCCCACCTGCGATGCGAGGATTAGGGAGTGCAGGCTAAACATGTTCAAGGTCTGCTTATGCGTTTCTATTGGCTGAGTGCGGCAAGTTGTCTGAGTTTGATGTTTTTGGCAGTGGGCTGTCAAGCGGCAACGGTTCCCTCAGCACCAGTAGAAGCATCTGCAACGGTTACAACGTCCCCTGTGGCTGTATCTCCCCTGTACACCGTGCTGGATGAGTTTGGCCAGCCCCAGTTTCAAGTGGATGGGCGGAACCTGTTTCGCGATCGCCCCCTGCCCGCCCACCGCATTAGCACCGCCCCGATGAAGCTGCTGCAAGTGTTGCGTAGCACTCGCCAGTATTTTCAAGACTTTAGGGAAACAGACCCCATTACCCAGCGGGAGGGCATTCTGGCGATTCAGGGGGTGACGCTGCCCCAAGTCCTCGACACCCTAGACTTTATGATTGCGACGCTCACGGAGGATATTAGTCGCAAGCGCCCAATTCGTTTGCAAGACCCCGCATTTATTAATCGGCACTTTCGCGTCATTCAATGGCTGCCCCACAACCCCCGCAATCCGCATCAAACTAAGGAATTGCGCCTCACCAACTATGCGGTATTTACCCATCGCGGATCACGCACCCGCACAGAGACGTACAATACGGCGCTTTATGCTCTGCCGCCCCGTGTTCCCGATCAACCCGAGGACTTATTTTATAAGCAACTGACAAAGCAACAGGTACTGGAAGGGATTTTTGAACCGGGTGGCTCCCTCTATGGACGGGTGAAGCCTTTGGCCTACTTGACGAGGAGAGGGCTTGAGGATGCCCTGATGCAGGGGACGATTCTGGTGCAATTTACCGATGGCACTGAAGCCTTTTTCAATGTGGATCGCAATAATGATATTCCCTTCGTCAAGGGGGTTGATCCCTACGAGCAGCGACGCTACTGGTATTTTCGTGAAGTCCCTTTCCTTAAGGGCTATGGCAGCACCATTGAAAACAAAATCAATACCCAACCTGAGGTGACCTTTGCGGGGGATGTCTGGAATATCGGTCTTGGGCGAGTCATTGTGGTTGAAGATACCCAAGGCGGTCAGCCTAAACTGCGCCTCGGCGTGATTGCCGATACGGGGGGAGCCTTTATGCCCAATCTCTATCAGTTGGACTTTCTAGCGGGAATTTTTCCAGACCGTGCTACCTACCAAGCGGCTGCCCGTCGCATCCCCAATTATGTCCGTGCGTACATTTTGATTAAAAAGTAATTAAAAAATACCCCTAGCGCTGGCCGAGATATTTATGGGTTTGGGGGACGACGCGCACTTGGGTCAGCTGTGCCTTCAATTGCGCTTGCCACCTGAGGAGTTGTTCCGGGGTGGGTGGGGGGGTACAGCGACCGGTACCTACGGGCGTTACAGGTTGGAGAAAGACCGGGATATGGGGATTGACGCTGGCCACAAGGGTAGCGAGGCGGTCTAAATCAGCAGGATCCGTTGTTTGGGAAATAATCACTTTGCAAAAGACCTCGACAGGGGCGCGATCGCACAGGCGCAAAAAGGCTTCATGGGCTGACCAATGGCACTCACCACTGACGCTGGGGAGCTTAATGTCCATGCCGACACTATCGAGATAGGGAAGAATTTGCTCCAGTGCTTCTGGATGGTGTCCGCCAGTTTCAAGGTAGAGGGGCAGGGAGCTATGGGCTTTGAGGAGGGGCAAAAATAGTGCCAGTGTTGCAGCATGGAGCAGCGGTTCGCCGCCGGTGAGACTAATACTGTCGTGGATGGGGGGAGTATTGAGCTGCTGTACGGCTTCGAGAATATGGGCGGCAGTGACGGGATTGGGTACGGTTTGAAAGTAGCGATCGCCCGCTTGTGCTTCAATTAGGGCATGGGGGGGAACAAACCATGTGTGGGCACTGTCACAATAGGTGCAGCGGAGATCACAACCCGCCAAGCGAATAAAAATTTGCCGACACCCCACATTAGCGCCTTCCCCTTGAATCGCTGAGAACATCTCCACCAAGGGAAGCGTGATCGGCGCAAGGGAGGAATGATTGCTCGTTTGCTGCTCTTTTACGGAAATCACAGGGGATGTGCAAGCCTGATCACAATCGGGTTTTCTTCCCGATAGTACCTTAAAGATAGTTAGCATGTTCAGTAGGTAAGTGCTATGTCTACCCACCGTTTTGGCCTTTCGTGGCTGCTTGTCGGTACCTTGGCAATGGGGATGGGTGCCCTGCCAGTTATTTTGCCATCGTTACCTGCTGTTGGCCAAACTTCCCCTAGCGAAGCCAGTGAGTTCGATCGCTACATGCAGCGGGGGTATCAACTCACCGCCAAACGCGACTATCCATCCGCCTTGGTGAATTTCCGCCGTGCCCTCAGTCTGCGCCCCGGTAACCGCTATGCCCTCACAGCGATTAGTAATGTCGAGGCCTATATTGCTCGCGATCGCTACGCTGCCCAATCGAGTAATCGTCTCACCTTTGTACCCTCAAATCGCGGCATGCCAGGGCAACGGATCGCAGGCGCCACCCGCTTTGGGGAATGTACCCAAGGCTCTCTGACAAAAATTGTTGCTCTTGTGCCCGATAACAACTTGGGGATGACCGCTGCGGCCAATCCCAGTCTCTTTTTCTTTGTTCCCCAAAGCACGGCCAAATCGGCGGAACTGATGCTGCTCTCAGAAGCTGGCGATCTGCTCCTCACCCAACAAGTGCCCCTGAATGGTAAAGCCGGCATTTTACCTGTGACAGTGGATGCCAGTAAGGCGAAGCTACAACCGGGGCAAAAATACCAGTGGATCTTCTCCCTCACCTGTAAGTCCAATGAACCCGATGCCAATCCCTTTGTGACGGGCTGGATTGAGCGGGCTGAGCTGGACAGCAACCTTGCCCAGGTAATTACCACCATGCCTCCGGCTGATCGCCTGCCCCTTTTGGCCACCAGTCAACTCTGGAACGATACCTTGGCAACCCTTGTGGAGTTGCAGCAAAGCAATCCCAATGACGCTGCCATCAAACAGCAGTGGCAAGATGTGCTCAAGAGTGCCGGTATTGATCCCCAAATTGTTAATATGCCGCTGTTGCGATAGCTGCCCCTGTGCCGATATTGAGGGCGGTTGGCTGACCCCAAACCCCACATCAAGTTGCAGTAGGATGGAGAGTAGGCTGCATTGACAGGAGCGTGCGCCATGCTAAAGATAACTCGATCGCCATTTCCCCTTTGGCTAACCAGTATTGTGCTTCTTGGAGCGATCGCCCCCCTCCCTGCCTTGGCACAGCGGGCTGCGGGCGACATTGTGATTATTGGTAACTCTCCCTATGAGTGGGGACGCAATCAACGCTACTGGAATCATTTGCTCAACCTTTCTGGCGCAACGGCAGCCGCTTCTACGCCAACACCATCAGAGACGCCCCAAGAAGTCGATCCCAAAGTGCTGGAACAACAGCTCCTACGCAATATCCGTGTGGGGCAGCCGCAGCTTCAACCTGTACTGAAGTTACCAGGCTCTTCAGTGGTGACCGGTACCGTGACGAACAATAACCGCCAACCGGTAACGATTCAATCCGTTAACTATGAGGTCGTGGGGCCTAATGGCCAAATTCTACAAACGGGTGCAGCGACGCCAGAACCGGCAACTGTCGGTCCCGGTCAGACAGTGACCTATCAACAAATGCTCCCCACTGTGCCAGCGGATATTGGGGCACGGGTGCGCTTAATGCAGCCAGCGGTGCGGCTCCAAGGGGGTGTCTAGACCGCTTCGCCTCGGTATCACGGGGGGAATTGCCTGCGGTAAATCGGTGGTGGCTGCCTATTTGCAGCAGCAGTATGGTGTGCCTATTGTCGATGCCGACCAGTTAGCGCGGCAGGCGGTTGCCGTCGGAACGCCCATTTATCAAGCGATTCTCGATCGCTATGGTGTTGAGATTTGCCGTGATGATGGCAGCCTCGATCGCTCCCGTTTAGGGGAAATTGTCTTTGCCCAACCCCAAGAGCGCCACTGGCTAGAAGCGCAAATTCACCCTTGGGTTATTGCCCAGATGCAGCAAGCCATTCAAGCATGTGATCAGCCCCTGCTGACCCTCGTGATTCCCCTATTGTTCGAAGCCCACCTCGAAGGGTTAGTGGATCAGATTTGGGTCGTTGCCACCACAGCTGCACAGCAGTTAGCTCGCCTTCAGCAGCGGGATGGTCTCTCTGAAAGTGCCGCCGCCCTGCGCCTAGCCAGTCAACTTCCCCTAGAAGAGAAAATTCGACGAGCAGACACCGTTCTTTGGAATACAAGTGGTCTTCAAGAACTCTACCGTCAAGTGGATCAAGCCTTTTCCCTACTGGGCAGGGATCGCAAGGGAAGTTAGCCCCATCGTTACCTGTTGCAGAAAACTTTCTGGATGAATGGGCAGAGAAATGTGGCGATCGGCCCCCCGATAAGGGCGCTCTGATCCCAAAATAAAAATCTTCAGTTGCTCAGGGGTACAGCGTTGTCGCAATTGATCTACAAGCTCCTGCAAATCCCCAGAGCTAAAGGGTTCTGCCAAAAGAACGGCAATGGGCGTCAGGGCTAGCAACCGTTCCACTTCACCATCGACGAGCCAAATCACTTGGTAACCCGCTGTGGTTAAAATCGAGCAGATGAGGGTGGCTGTGGCTTCCTCTTCACTGACAAGCACAATTCGCCCCTCCGGTTCGACCAGTACATCCGTTGTGGCGAGGGGCGGCACATCCAATTTGACTTTGGTCGGCTCCAAGAGGGTGTCCGTAGAGGTTGCAGGTAAGCCAACGGTGAAGGTGCTGCCTTTGCCTTCAGTGGACTCAACTTCAATCCAGCCATTGTGCAGATCCACCCATTGCTTGGTGAGGGCTAAGCCGAGACCAGCGCCGGTATAGGCACGGCCAAAGGAGCTATCCAACTGCTGAAACTTCTGAAAGAGCAAGGGTTGCAGGTGCGCAGGGATGCCGATGCCATTGTCCTGCACTTGGAAAATCAGTTCATCCTCTTTCCACCATGCCCGCAGAATCACTTCCCCCATCGCAGGCGTGAACTTAATGGCATTACTGAGCAGGTTAATGAGAATTTGCTGGATGCGGCGGTAGTCTCCCCAAAAGCGATCGCGACTTGGCGGGATCATCAGTTGATGCTGCAAGTGAATTTGATGGCGCTGGGCTTGGGATTTGACCACTTCGAGGCAGTCGGTACAGAGTTGCCGAATCGAAAAGGCACTGTAATGCAGCCGCGATCGCCCCAATTCCGCTTGGGAGAGATCAAGAATGCTGTTAATTAACTCCAGCAGGTGCGTGCCACTCTCATGGATAATTTCCAAATACTCCCGCTGTTTTTCCGTTAGCGGACCGAGGGGCCAGCGCAAGAGGGTGGCCGAAACCCCAATCACACAGGTGAGGGGCGTGCGCAACTCATGACTCATGGTGGCCAAAAAGTCATTCTTAATCCGATGAGCGGCTTCCATGGCACTCAGGGCTTCCCGCAGGGCTTGGGTGCGTTCATTCACGCGCTGTTCAAGGGTAGCCTTTTGCTGTTGCAGCTCGCTGTAGAGTTGCGCTTGGTAAATGGCAATACTCAGGTGTTGACTCAAATGGGTCAAAAACTCAACTTCTTGGGGTTGCCATTGGCGGGGGCGATCGCACTGGTGGGCAATGAGCACTCCCCAAAGTTTTTCTTGAACAATGATTGGCACAATTAGCCAGGCCTTGATCTGCCAGCGGACGGCAAAGGCCTGTAGGCAGGGAACCTCTTGATAAAATTCGTCAATGTCACTGACTGTGATGGTTTGGCCACGACTGAGACGCTGATAGCTACTGCTGGGTAGGGCAGACCACTGCCAGCAGTCATCCCAGAGCCCAAGAACCGACGGAATTCCGCCATGGCGGCAAGATTCGTAGGCAATTTGCCCCTGCAATTGACCAGTAGAATTGTAAAACTGTCCCACCAGTAGCCGATCGGCACCTAAAAATTCGCGAATCCGATCCACTGCCATCTTCAACAGTTCTGGTAGCTCCAGACTTTGGCGAATTTGGGTGGTGACCTGATGCAGCAGGCGCTCTTTGGCCTGTCGTTCGCTCAAGGCAGCAGTGACAAGGGGGGCACAATTTTGACACTGCTGAGCCATGTCTTCGCTGAGCACATTCATCAGCGAAAGGGCCAAGTCGGCGGGCAACGCTTGGTCTTTGGCGGTCAAGGGAATCAACTGCTGCAAAACTGAGCGGATCAGGGAACGCTGGCCTAGGGGTGTCTGGCTGCGAATTTTGCGCAGAAAGCGAGCGATCGCCACCGGCTCAGTGAGGATTTTTACCCGATAGGCACTCATCTGCGGTACGGTTTCTGCCTGCAACAGCAGCGCAAAGGTCTCTGCTACGACGACGAGAAAAGGGGCATCGGCAGACGCTATCACCTCTTCACGGGTAAGGACAGTTGCGCCGCGATGGCTAGCTTCTGCGAGCAGGACTGTGGCGATTCGCTCGTAGAAAAATGCTGGTAAAATTCGATCAAAGACGGGCTGGCGCATAGTTTTTGAAGTTCAATCCTTGATCGGTTCATCACAGAAAGTGGCATTGCCATGCGGGTTGCGATCGCTAGAGGCTTTTCCCATTAATTTCTGTTGTAGCGGCTCAAGGGGGACAGGGGGGAAAACCCACCAGTTTCTTTAATGATTGTTGTCAACGCATGCATCGAATTCTTACATTAAATGATCTGACTGTTGCCACAGATAACAGCGATGTTGCATTTCTACAGCAAAGCAGTGCTCCCGTTATTATTTTAACGGCAGCGGATACGGATATTGCCCTGCTGGCTCAAGCCTACAAGCAGCTACCCGAGAACTTTCCCCCTCTACGCTTGGCGAATTTACTGCATTTACAAGCAGCAGCAGCCATTGATGACTATGGCGATCGCGTCCTAGCCAAGGCCGACGTGGTCGTGATTCGCCTCTTGGGGGGACGGGGCTATTGGAGCTATGGCCTAGAGGTGGCGCAGCAAATGGTCAGCGATCGCGGTGGGCAGTTGATCTTATTGCCGGGGGACGATCGCCCCGACTTAGAACTCATGAGCCTCTCCAGTTGGCCGCTGGCCCAAGTTGATCGCCTCTGGCAATACTTCCGCGAGGGCGGACAGGAAAATATTCAGCGTGCCCTAGAGTTCATTGGCCACTACGGTTGCGGTTGGGGTCAGCCCCCCCCACCCCCCCAAAGGATTCCCCGCTGGGGCAGCTATCCGATTGCGGGGCAGATAGCCAGCGACTGGCCGCAGGTGGGGATTCTCTTTTACCGTGCCCATTACTTAGCGGGCAATACGGCGGTGATGGATGCCCTCGCTCAGGCCTTGCTGCAGCGGCAATTGGCACCTGTCCCCCTGTTTGTCTCCTCGCTGCAAGATCTAGACATTCAACGGGAACTGCTGGCGGCATGGCGGGGCAAGGTGGAATTGATTCTCAATACGACGGGGTTCGCGATCGCCAAGCCCAAGGAGGTCAACTTTTGGCAGCAATTGGATGTCCCCGTGCTACAGGTCATTCTCAGCAGCAGCACCCACGAGACTTGGCAACACCATCCCCAAGGACTGACGCCCCGCGACCTTGCCATGCACGTCGTCCTGCCGGAGGTGGATGGCCGCATCATTACCCGTGCGGTGTCCTTTAAGGCGGTGTCGCAAATTCAAACAGATGTGGAAACCACCGTGACCACCTATGCCCCGGTGGGCGATCGCCTGCACTGGGTCAGTGATCTGGCAGCCAACTGGCTGAAACTGCGCCACAAAGCCCCCCATGAGCGCCGCATTGCCCTGATTTTAGCCAACTATCCCTGCCGCGATGGTCGTCTTGCCAATGGCGTCGGTCTCGACACCCCCAACAGTACGGTAGCACTCCTGAAGGCATTGCAGCAGGCTGGCTATGATCTGGGTACTGACCCGTTGCCCAAGGATGGCGATGCCCTGATCCACCACCTCAGCCGCTACCGCACCAACGACCCCGAAGGCAATCACTGGCGGCAGCCCCGCTACACCCTTCCCCTTGAGGCCTACCAGCACTATTTTCAGAACCTACCAAGGGCAGTACAGGCGGCCATTAACGAACGCTGGCCGTCGCCCACCACAGACCTCCCCATTGCTGGTGACTGTTGGGGCAACATTTTTGTCGGTGTCCAACCCAGTCGGGGCTACGATCGCGACCCCAGTTTGAATTACCATGCCCCCGATTTGGAACCCACCCCAGCGTATCTCGCCTTTTACTTTTGGCTGCGCCATGTTTTTGGGGTGGATGCGATTGTCCATGTCGGCAAGCACGGCAATCTAGAATGGCTCCCTGGCAAAGGCATTGCCCTCAGTGACACCTGTTTTCCCGAAATTGCCCTTGGCCCTGTCCCCCACTTTTACCCCTTCATTGTCAACGATCCCGGTGAAGGTGCCCAAGCCAAACGCCGTGCTCAAGCAGTGATTTTGGATCATCTGACCCCCCCCCTCACCCGTGCTGAGCTGTACGGCGGTCTAGAGACCCTCAGCCACTACATTGAGGAATACTACGCCGCTGAGCAGTTCGATCGCTCCCGTTTGAGTGTGCTGCGGCAGCAGATTGAAGCCCTCGTCAAAGAACTCGATCTCGATCAAGAAATTGGTGCCCCTAATCCTGAAGAAACTTGGACGGCGTGGCTAGCGCGCACCGATGGCTACCTCTGTGATCTGCGGGATGCCCAGATTCGCGATGGCCTGCATATTCTTGGCCAATGCCCCCAGGGACGGCAGTTGCGAGATCTGATGGTGGCGATCGCCCGCAGTCCCAGTGGCCAGCACATGGGTCTCACTCGTGCCTTAGCAAAGGATCAAGGGGTTGATTTAGATCCCCTGACCGCTAACCCAACCGATCCAAGTCCTGTACCTGGATACCGTTCCGTTGGTGAGTGGCAGCATGCCCTCGAGGAAACCGCGGCAAAACTGGTGGAGGACTTACTGAAGGGCACCCCTGATCTCCCCTGTGGCCGTGCAACTCAGCAGGTACTGGATTGGATTCGTACGGTGCTCTACCCTGCCCTGCAACAGACCCGCCAAGAAATTGACCACTTTCTCCATGGCCTCAATGGCGGCTATGTTCCCAGTGGCGCTGCCGGTGCCCCCAGTCGTGGTCGTCCGGATGTCCTACCCACCGGACGGAATTTCTATGCAGTGGATTTGCGAGCGGTACCGACGGAAGCTGCTTGGGCATTGGCGGAGCGATCGGCGGCAGCCCTCATCGAACGCTATTGTCAAGAGCAGGGAGAATTTCCCCGTACCCTAGGTCTTTCGGTATGGGGCACCGCAACCATGCGCACCGGGGGCGACGATATTGCCCAAGCCCTTGCCCTGTTGGGGGTTCGTCCTGTCTGGGAGGGCGCCTCGCGGCGGGTGGTGGATTTGGAGGTGATTCCCCTGTCGCTGTTGGGACGACCGCGTGTGGATGTCATGCTGCGGATTTCTGGCTTTTTCCGCGATGCCTTTCCCAACCTGATTGCTCTTTTTGATGAAGCGGTGCAGCGGGTGAGCCAGTTGGATGAACCCGCGGATCAAAATCCCTTGGCAGCCCAAGTGGCCAAAGAAACGGCCTATTGGCAACAGCAGGGTCTCTCCCTGAATCAAGCTCAGGAACGGGCACGCTTTCGCATCTTTGGTTCCAAGCCCGGTGCCTATGGGGCGGGACTCCAAGGACTGATCGAAGCCCAAAACTGGCAGGGGGATGACGATCTTGCCCGCGCCTATATTCACTGGAGTAGCTATGCCTACACCGGCGAAGCCCACAGCCACAATGCAGCGGAAGCCCTAGAGCAGCGGCTGAGTCAATTGCAAGTGGTGCTGCAAAACCAAGACAACCGCGAGCATGATCTATTGGACTCCGATGATTATTACCAGTTTCAGGGGGGCTTGACCGTTGCCGTGCGATCGCGATCGGGGCAGCAGCCCACGGTTTACTTTGGCGATCACTCACGGCCAGAGCAGCCGAAAATTCGCACCCTCCAAGAGGAACTGCTGCGAGTCTATCGCTCCCGCGTCATTAATCCCAAATGGCTAGCCGGCATCAAGCGCCATGGCTACAAAGGTGCCTTTGAAATGGCCGCCACAGTGGATTATCTCTTTGGCTATGCCGCTACGGCTCGCTGTGTGCCCGATTATGTGTTTACAGGCATTGCTCAGACCTATTTGCTTGATAGCGAAATGCAAGCCTTTGTGGCGCAGCATAATCCTTGGGCACTGCGGGACATGGCCGAGCGACTCCTCGAAGCTGCCCAGCGTCAACTGTGGCAAGCACCGGATCCGCAGATCCTAGACCGCCTGCGAGCGATCGCCCTAGAGGCCGAAGGTTTAATTGAAGGCAAATTTTAATGGTTTAGCTTTAATACAGCAAAATCAAGCGCAATACCCGCGCGATCGCTGCCACCAAGCAGACAATCACCAACTGCCCTGGCAAGGCAAAAAGCGAATACTGCTCTAGTAGCTCCACCAAGGGTTGACTCAACTGCCCTGCAAGAGCCAGACCACTGAGGTAGAGGGCACCGCAGACATGAATGAGCACCAGTCCCGCTAGGCCACTCAAAGCAAGCCATTCTAAACTCACTCGCTTTTGGGGGCGAAAAGCCAGCCAACCACAGACCCAAGCCCCCGGCACAAAACCCAAGAGGTAACCGAATGTCGGTTCACGCCAGTAGTCCAGACCGCCCCCTTGGGAAAACACCTGAAACCCGCTGAGACCCAGAATCAGATAAGCCACCTGAGAGAGGGCGGCGGCTTGCCGTCCCCCCATGCAGCCCACTAGAAGAACCGCCGCAACTTGATAGGAGACGGGTAACCCATACACGGGAACGGCGGCCCATGAACTGGGCAAAACAAATTGCCCTTCCTCATTGAGGAGGTTGGGGAGGGCGATCGCCGCCTCCATGAAGGTTCCAGCCACTGTCAGCAGGAGGCCTAAAATGGCCCACAAAAATTCATCGAGGGGTGACAGGTTGGTTCTCAAGAGCACTGCAACACATTAGGCGGGACAGACGGGGTCGGACTTGTATAGTGAAACGCGAGATCCGTATCCCCCATCATAATAAGGTCTCCATGGTATAAGACTCGCTCCTCCGACAGGGGTGTACCGTTAATTAATGTGCCATTGCGACTATTGTTGTCACGGATCAGGTACACTAGGGCATTGCCCCGAGGGCGTAGTTCAATAGTTGCCTGATGTCGGGAAATATAGGGGTCGTGAATAATAATGTCACAGTCGCTGGCGCGGCCAATTTTCCAGAACGCCTTTCCTGCGAGGTGATACTTGCCGACCACCGTACCTTGGGAGCGCACAATTAGCCATGCTTGTTTGTCAACGTCTGGAAGGTGGGTCATAGGGGTCTGCCACGGATACTTTTATCATACGTACTCTATCCATACTTTTGGGGCGGGCTAAGGCTCTGAAAACCTGTGGTAATCCAAGATTGGATGTCTTTAATTAGGTAATTTTCGGATGTCAGCTTCAGTAGTTGTACGGATAACAAAAGGTTAGTGAGTATGTTTAGATGAAGCTAGTAAAAAAATATTCAAGACTCTTTAAGGTTCAATTGTGAGGGAAACATGAGGCGTTTTTAGCACAAAGCTTTTACCTGTCAATTATGCAAAGTAGCTGGGCGATTTTATTCACTTTAATTGACTTGTTGTGAGTTTTCTATGAAAAAGCCAGCTTCAGATTCTGCATCTAGTTTAAGCCAAGTCTCGCCTTTGACGGAGATTAAAAATCAGGTTGTACCGACTCAGCAACTGAAGCTACGGCGATCGCTCCTTGCCAATTTGTTAGTGTTCGCAGCCGGGTGTGGCATCCTTGCCTTTGCAGGGGTGTTTCTCTACCAACATTTGACAACGGTTCGCAGTCGTGATGCGGTCATTAATGGCGTCATTGTGAATGTGCGGGCTCCGGAGGAAGGAACCCTCCAGCAACTGAGGGCAAAGGTGGGGCAATTTATCAAGCCAGCGGAGGAGACGCCCCTAGCCGTGCTAGAAAATGACTACCTTAGCCAAGGCGACCTCAAGGAAGTTGAAAAATGGCTCGAACGGCGGCAGGGTGAACTAGAAGCCGCTCAGGCAAAACTGGCTCAGTTGCAGGGACTCCTCGCCTCTGCCCAAGGGGATGAACGCCATCAACAGCTGCTTGAGGTGAAACAAACCAATCGCCAAGTGGCGGCTGCCCAAGCGGAACTAGGGGCTGCTAGAGCGAATCTGGCTGATGCCAAGGCACGCTATCGATTGGCAAAAATTAACTACCAGCGCTTTAGCCAGTTGGCGCAGCAGGGAGCGGTACCCCAAGCCCAAGCAGATGCGGCTCTAACGGAATTGCAGCAAAGCCAAGCGCAAGTGGCTGCTCGCCAACGGGAAGTGGAGGCTGCCGCTGATAGGGTAGAGGCGCTCAAGGCCGATGCCCGTGCCGCTGAATTGGGACTGACCCTGCGCAACACTCGCAGCAACTATGACCCCCGCCTGCGGCTTCAGGAGCTAAAAATTCAGATTAGCGAACAGCAGGCGATCGTCCAAGGGCTGAAACGGGAAATTGCGGCTCAACAGCGACAGGTTGCCCAAGCCCGGCAGGAGGTTGCTCAGCGCAAGGTGGTGAAGGTAACGGCTCCCATTGCCGGCTATGTCTGGCGGGTGGATGCCCGTCCGGGGATGTTTCTCGGCAAAGGGGATCAAATTTTGCAGTTATTGGATTGTCAACGGCGCTGGATTGATGTGTTTGTAGAGGAACAGTCCCTGCGGCTAATCCACCCCGGTACCAAGGCCAAAATTGAACTCTATGGCAGCAAAGGCAAGGTGGTTTGGGGCACAGTCACCAACATTCGCTCTGGCTTGGGTCGCCTCAACCCCGGCGACGATCAGGTCATTCCCATTCCCGAAAACTATCCACGTCAAAGCCAAGTGCGCGTTGAATTAGACGCTGATCAAGACTGGGGCGAAGGCAATTTCTGTTATGTGGGCTACACCGCACGAGTGACCTTTCAAATTTCCCCCTAAGCTTTTATAGCTATCCTAAACAATGCTCAATCCTTCATAGTTGCCTTTTATCTGGGCGATAAGAGATATTGATGCAACTTTGCACTTAGCCCTGGAAGGTCTGGTGCCATTCATAGATAAGATTAAATCTAATTAGTCTTGTCCATAGGCATAAGCGGGGTTTATGTTGCAATCATTTGCGGACACAGTATGGCTCATTCCCTTTTACTCGCTGGCGGGAATGGTGCTGTCCTTGATTTGGTCACCGGGGATCACCCGGAAAACGGGACCTCGTCCAGCGGGCTATTTGAATCTCTTGCTCACGTTGTTCTCCTTTGTTCATGCACTGTTGGCCACGGTGGCGATCGCCAACCAACCGCCGCAGTCTTTGCACTGGACGTGGCTGGATGTGGCGGGTCTGCACTTTGACATTCCCGTTGAAATTTCGATTTTGACGACCACTGCCCTGATGCTGATTACGGGTTTGAACCTCATGGCTCAGATCTTTGCCATCGGCTACATGGAGATGGATTGGGGCTGGGCGCGCTTTTTTGCCCTATTGGCTCTGTTTGAGGGGGGGATGGGGGCGCTGGTGCTGCTGGATTCTCTGTTTTTTAACTATGTCATGCTCGAAATTCTGACCCTAGCGACCTATTTGCTCATTGGCTTCTGGTTTAACCAACCGCTGGTGGTGACCGGTGCCCGCGATGCCTTCCTCACCAAGCGGGTGGGAGACTTGGTGCTGCTGATGGGGGTGTTGGCGATTTATCCCCTTGCTGGCTCTTGGAACTACGACGATTTAGCGGCTTGGGCAGCTACGGCTCAGGTGGATCCCACCCTCATTACCCTAATTTGTTTGGCGCTGATTGCTGGGCCAATGGGGAAATGTGCCCAATTCCCATTGCATCTGTGGTTGGATGAGGCCATGGAAGGCCCTGTGCCTGCCTCTATTCTGCGGAATGCCATTGTTGTGGGCACGGGGGCATGGGTGCTGGTGAAGCTGACGCCGGTGCTGAGCCTTTCCTCTGTCGCTCTAACAGGTTTGCTGGTCATTGGTAGCGTCACTGCCTTGGGAGGAACCCTGATTGCCATTGCCCAAGTGGACATTAAACGCGCCCTCTCCTATTTGGTGAGTGCCTACATGGGCTGGGTGTTTATTGCCGTTGGTCTCAAGGAGCCGGGCTTAGCCTTTGTCTTTATCCTCACCTACGGCGTGGCCATGGCACTGCTGATGATGAGCATTGGCAGCATTATTTGGAATAGCATTACCCAAGATCTGCGCCTATTGGGCGGGCTGTGGTCGCGGCGCCCCATTTCCGGTATTTCGTTTCTCGTTGGTTCTGCAGGGTTGCTGGCGGTTCCCCCCTTGGCCAGCTTTTTCCCACAGGCAGAATTGCTGGATACGGCCTTTGCCCAACTGCCTTGGGTGGGGGTGGTGCTTCTATTGATGAATGCGTTTGCTGCCTTTAGTCTTGGTCGCACGTTCTGCCTGATTTGGGGCGGTGAGGTCAAACCAATGACGGCGCGATCGCCCGAGGTCTTTTGGCCGATGATTTTGCCGATGACCGTTGATCTGGGTCTGGTGCTGCACTTGCCCATTCTCATGGGGCGCTTTGATTGGGTGATTTGGACAGATCCTTCCTTAACCACAGCAGCTGCCCTGACGGTAACCGCTATCTTGGGCTGGGGTGCAGCCGCATGGGTCTATCTCGGCCAAGCCATTCCCAAGCCGGTGCAGTTTCCGCTACCGTCGGTACAGGATCTGCTGGCCTACGATTTCTATACGCCCAAGCTCTACAAAGCCACCGTGGTGGGAGCAGTGGATATGATTTCCCGCATGACTGCTTGGTTTGATCGCACGTTGGTGGATGGCACTGGCAATGCCTTTGGCGGAGCAACCCTCCTAGGGGGCGATCGCCTGAAGTACAGTACAACGGGTCAATCCCAAGCCTATATCCTCACCATTTTGATGGGGGTCGCCCTTCTGGTGATTGCCATTTGTTGGCCACTGCTGGCTTAGTGCTCCATTCCTTGAGGTTCTTGCCCTATGCTGACGCTGTTAATTGTTTTGCCTGTCATCGGTGCGCTGCTGATGCCGCTGCTGCCAGAACGAGCCTTGCGTTCGGTTGCTTTGGTGAGCGCTGGTGTCACCTTTGCCCTGTCCCTCTGGATGCTGACGCAGTTTGATGTCCAGCAGACCGCACTACAATTTACGGAATTTGTGCCGTGGCTGTCGCCCTTGGGATTGAACTACTCCCTTGGTGTGGATGGGTTGTCCCTCCCGCTGATTGTCTTGGGGACGTTCTTAACCCTTGTGGTCGTGTTCACGGGTGAAAAAAGTGGCCATCGGCTCTTCTATGCCCTTGTTCTTTTGGCCAATGCGGGAATTACCGGGGCGTTAGCAGCACAAAATCTGCTGCTGTTTATTCTCTTTTACGAAGTTGAGTTGGTGCCCTTTTACCTGTTGATTTTGATCTGGGGCGGGCAGCGTCGCGAGCAGGCAGCGATCAAGTTTCTGATCTATACGGCAGTCTCAGGAATTCTCGTGCTAGCTGCCTTTTTGGGGATGGGCTGGCTCACCCACGCTCCTAGCTTTGACTATCAAGATATTCAGGTTGCTGGCTTGGCACCGACGACCCAAGGGATTCTGCTGCTGCTGTTGATCCTAGGTTTTGGCATCAAAATGCCCTTGGTGCCCCTTCACAGTTGGTTGCCCGATGCCTATGTGGAAGCCTCAATGCCAACCGCCATTCTCCTTGGGGGGATCCTAGCTAAGCTGGGTGCCTATGGCCTAGTGCGGTTTGCCTTAGGCTGTTTTCCAGAGGCTTGGGGGCAGTTTTCTGGCCTGCTGGCCCTTGTGGCGGCTCTTGGCATTAGCTATGGAGCACTGGCTGCGATCGCCCAAAAGGACATTAAACGCATGGTGGCCTATAGCTCCATTGGTCACATGAGCTACGTATTGTTGGCGGCAGCAGCCCATACCCACCTCAGCATCGTCGGCGCCATTGCCCAAATGATTAGCCATGGCCTGATTTTGGCATTGCTGTTCTATTTGGTTGGCGTCATTGAAACGAAAGTTGGCACCCGCGAACTCAATGTGCTCAATGGCTTGCTCAATCCTCTGCGGGGGTTACCGACCACCAGTGCTCTCCTCATTTTGGGGGGGATGGCCAGTGCCGGTATTCCAGGATTAGTGGGGTTTGTGGCGGAATTTTTAATCTTCCAAGGCAGCTATGGTACCTTCCCGATGCCAACTCTAATTGCGGTGGTGGGCACCGGCCTCACGGCTGTTTATTTTGTGATTTTGATTAACCGCACCTGCTTTGGCCGTCTTGACAATGCCACTGCCTACTACCCACGGGTGGTTTGGTCAGAGAAGTTCCCCGCTATGGTACTGACACTGCTGATTCTGGTTCTGGGCATCCAACCAACATGGCTGGTGCGTTGGAGTGAAACCACCAGTGCGCAGCTGGTTGCCGCTATCCCTACTGCCACCGAAACCGTTGCCAGTTTACCCCTATAGCTCAGCGAGGAAACCATGGTTGAAACAATTGAGCGTCCCAGTTCTGCCAAACTGCCCCCCTTGGATCACCCCCTAGCCGACATTATTTACCGCCTTGAGGCGGGGGGTGCCCTCATTCCCGACACGCCAGTGAACCTGATGAAGATCATCGGTATGTACAAGGCCTACGCCATTCCGATGGACTTTTACTGGCGGAATTTGCTGTACCTCGGCGAGCGGGTATTTATCCATCCTTTTCCCTTCTTCAAGTATTTTCCAACCAAGGACTACTTTGAGTTGGCCAATCACTATGCTGGGGATACAGCGGATCTGCGGATTTGGCGTGGCCCTGCCCATGCCCACCCCGAACTGATGGAATTTATTGCAAAGGGGGAAACAGGGAAAATGCCGCGTCTGCTCCACCACCTTTGGCACGACCGCATCAACATGGAGTTTTCCGAAAGCTTGGCGCGCTCAATGATGTGGCATCGCATGGGGGGGCAGCTGGATATCTACCTTGACTCTGAAGAGTACAAAGCCGCCGCCGATAGGGCAATCCGCGCCTACTTCAAAGGCAACCCGCTGATGCTCGGGCTGTACAAGCTCTTTCCCGACCTCTTCTTGGAGCAGGCTCGCCAAGCCACCTACATGAACGTGCTGGGGCTATTTTGGGAAGTGATGGCACCCGTCTTCTTCGAGATGAGCGATCGCTATGACGAGGGCAGCATTACCAGCGTCAAGGATGCCATGAACTTCTTGGTCAATGGAATTTTTGCCATTGCCGGTCGCCCGATTTACCACCACGTCTATATTGATGGCGAGGTGCATGTCCTTGTGCCCAAGGAAAAGGGCTTTATGTGGCTCTATGAAGCGGCCTTCCCCTATGTGGAAGCGGTCTTTTACCGCACGGCGCCCTTCCGGGGAACGAAGTCCTACAATGCCCAAGCCAATCAGGTGCCCACTGATCAGGTGGACTTCCACTATGGCATTCTCTTTGCCGATAAATTCCCGGTGGGGACGGCGGGGATTCCCCCCACACTGCTGCATCAGGACATGTATCACTTCCTACCCCAGTACCTGAAGGATTACTTCCACCAGCACTGTCGCGGCGAGGATGATATTTTGGTGCAGTTGGGAATTGCCTTCCAGCATGCGATGTACACGGTGACCTCCGCTGTTTTGCAAGCAACCCGTGCCGCCTTCTACTACCCCTTAGATGATCCCAATCCGGAGCATCTCATGGCCAACCGGCGTTTCTTTGTGGCTCAGATGGATCGCTTCTTGCGACCGCAGTACGGCATTGCTGAAGCCTGCAAAATTCGCAATGTCCAAGATCCCAATTATTTGTAGGGAGTTGTAGGACAGGACATTAGGGAGAGGGGGTGTGTCTCTTCTCCCTTTTTGCTAGGCTGGAATCAAAGTGAATTTTTGTAACGAGGTAAAGTTGTGGCCAACGTCGAAATCTATACGTGGTCTCGTTGTCCTTTTTGTATTCGAGCAAAGCAATTGCTGACGCGCAAAGGAGTAAAATTTACCGAGTACGTCATTGATGGCGATGAAGCGGCTCGTGCTGCAATGGCTCAACGTGCCCATGGCCGGCGATCGCTCCCGCAAATTTTTATTAACAACGAACACATTGGCGGCTGCGATGATCTCTATGCCCTAGAGGCACAAGGCATCTTGGATACGCTCCTGCAAGCGGCAGCCTAGCGGAATGGCCGTGGATATTGCCTTTATTATTGACCCGATCGCCCGCCTTGACCCCGGCCACGATACCAGTGTGGCCTTGATGGAAGCAGCGCAAGCGGCAGGCGCACAGGTGTGGGTAACGGAAATTTCCCAACTGCTGATCCGCGAAGGTCAGGTATGGGCAGCGCTCACCCCGATCCAGTTATCGCCCGTGCAACTAGTGGCCAGCCAGTGGCAGATTCCCCAACCTTGGTTTCAGACGGGGGCAGTGGAATGGCGACCCCTCAACACCTTTCGAGCCGTGTGGATGCGCAAGGATCCCCCAGTCAATACCGCCTACCTCTATGCCACGTACTGTCTTGATTTAATCGATCCCCAGACCACCCTTGTCCTCAACTCGCCCGCAGGGTTGCGCCATGCCAATGAAAAGATGTATGCCCTGCAATTTACGAGTGTGACTCCCAAGACGATTGTCACAGGAGATAAGCAGCGCATTCGGGAATTTGTGCAGCAGCAGGGCATGGCGGTGCTCAAGCCCTTGGGGGGCAAAGCCGGAGAAGGCATTCTCTTTTTGCAGGCGGGCGATCGCAACCTCAATTCCATGATTGAAATCAGTACCCAACGCGGACAACTGCCCGTGATGGTGCAAGAGTATCTACCCGCGGCCAAGGAAGGCGATAAACGAATCATTCTCCTCAATGGGGAACCCATTGGTGCTGTGAATCGGATTCCCACAGGGGATGAATTTCGGGGCAATATGGCCACAGGGGGACGGGTGGCAGCAGTGGAAATTACCGAGCGTGATCGCCAGATTTGTCAAACTTTAGCCCCTGCCCTACGGCGCGATGGCCTGTACTTTGTGGGGATTGATGTCATTGGTGGCTATTTGACAGAAGTGAATGTCACTAGCCCCACGGGCGTTCGTGAGATCGATCGCCTCAATGGGACTTGCCTTGGTCAACAGGTGATGGCTTGGCTATTAGGTTAACATTGAGTCATGCTTAGCCACTCAGGGGATGTGATTCAAACCAGTAATCAAGTTTTGATAAAGCGATATGGTTCACAGCAAAGAACGCGCCCCCAGAAATAGAACAATTACGTTGACCGAGCAAGAACAAGCGAAGTATCGACAGCGACTCCTACGGTTGAGTCATCCTGTGAGCCTATCAGAAATCATTAACCGCACCATCCATCAAGATATCTTTGAGGTCATCAAGTTTCTCCCAAGTCAATTTGTTGATTTGCTGTTTATTGATCCACCTTACAACCTGAACAAAGTATTTAACTCAATTAGCTTCAAGAAAAAAAGTTTAGAGGATTACATCAACTGGCTAGAGTCTTGCTTGTCGAGTCTTGAAAAAATTCTAAAACCAACTGCATCTATTTACATTTGCTCTGATTGGGAATCCTCAATTGCTGTATTTGAAGTCATTAAAGACCGTTTTCAAATCCGCAACCGAATTACATGGGAGCGCGAGAAAGGACGAGGAGCAAGCAAGAATTGGAAAAATGCCTCCGAGGATATATGGTTCTGCACTGTTTCTAATGAGTACACCTTTAATGTTGAGGCTGTTAAGCTCAAGCGTAAAGTCATCGCTCCCTATAGAGTCAATGGACATCCCAAAGATTGGGAAGCCACGGAAGAAGGAAATTACCGCCTAACGCATCCTTCTAACCTGTGGACAGACTTAACTGTGCCCTTTTGGTCAATGCCAGAAAATACAGATCATCCCACCCAAAAGCCCGAGAAACTACTGGCTAAGGTCATTTTAGCTAGCTCCAATCCAGATGACATTATTTTTGATCCGTTCCTCGGCTCCGGAACAACCTCTGTCGTTGCCAAGAAGCTCGGTAGGCGTTTTTTGGGGGTTGAACTGGATGAGACTTATGCTTGCCTAGCGGAGAAGCGCCTTGAAATGGCTGAAGTAGATGCTTCGATTCAGGGCTATGCTGATGGCGTGTTTTGGGAAAGAAACACATTAAGTGAGCAAGGACGTTTTACGCAAAAGCAGTATCAGTGCGAAAAACTATTTCACCAACCAGAGCTTTTTCCCTAGAGGAAACATAAGAATCAATGGAAAAAAGACATATTTTCTATGGTGATCAGATTGGTCAAATCGAAGAAAACATCAAAGAACTCTTAAACTCACAGGAAGATTTCTTGTCTGCTGTGACAATCAATAGCCCAAGAGCTGTTGGCGATGCTGTTCAGCAAATTCTTGCCAATCATCTACAGGCGGTTCTTGGTGAAGAGATTTGTAAAAACTATTCAGCACATTTTGCCCGTAGAGCCATGGCTGATCTCGCTTTCAAGGATGATCAAGGATTTTACTATGTCATTGACGTGAAAACCCACAGATTGAGTACACAGTTTAATATGCCCAATTTAATTTCTGTAGAACGCCTCACTCGTTTCTATCAATCAGATGAAAATGTTTTTGCAATTTTGCTGATTGCCTATGAGGCTCAAAGAACTCGTATCGGTATTGAAAATGTTCAATTTCTGCCAATCGAGTTTTTGGGGTGGGACTGCTTAACAATTGGCCCTTTGGGTTGGGGGCAAATTCAGATTGCGAACTCTAATGTTTTAACGATTAACCGTGGCTACTCCCGTAAGCAGTGGATGCTTGAGTTGTGTGATGCATTAGCTGAATTCTATCCCCGTGAAATTAGCAAAATTGAAGGGCGGTTGAAATACTTTACAAAGGTTCGCGAGTTTTGGCTTAATCATAGCGATTAAAGCTTTTTTCATAAAGTTAAACATCATAAACCAAGCTGCAACATGGCCGTGATGCGACTGAAAACGGATAGTTGCCTTGTATAATCACTGTACTGAATCTCTTCCTTTTGCCTATAATTGATAGGCTGGATTTTTTCACGAGTCTATGAGTCGCGGCACACTCTTTGATAAGGTTTGGGAACAGCACACGGTGGCGACACTGCCCTCAGGGCAAACGCAGCTCTTTATTGGCCTGCACCTGATTCACGAAGTGACGAGTCCCCAAGCCTTTGCCATGCTGCGGGAGCGGGGATTGGCGGTGCTGTATCCGCAGCGAACCGTGGCGACGGTGGATCATATTGTGCCGACAGATACGCTGGCGCGTCCTCTCCAAGATGCCCTTGCCGAAGAGATGCTGCAAGCCCTTGAGGCGAATTGCCGTGCTCACCATATTCCTTTCTTTGGGATTGGCTCCGGTCGTCAGGGCATTGTCCATGTGATTGCTCCCGAGCAGGGGTTAACGCAACCGGGGATGACGATCGCCTGCGGGGATAGCCACACCTCTACCCACGGTGCCTTTGGGGCGATCGCCTTTGGGATTGGCACCAGTCAAGTGCGGGATGTGTTGGCGACTCAGACCCTCGCCCTCAATAAGCTCAAGGTTCGCAAAGTAGAAGTGAATGGCTCCCTTGGCTCTGGGGTCTATGCCAAGGATCTCATCCTCCACATTATTCGCCACCTTGGTGTTAAAGGCGGTGTTGGCTATGCCTATGAGTTTGCTGGCAGTACCTTTGCCCAGCTCTCAATGGAAGAGCGGATGACCGTCTGCAATATGGCCATTGAAGGGGGAGCCCGCTGCGGTTATGTCAACCCCGATGAAACCACCTTTGCCTATTTACGAGGCCGCCCCTTTGCTCCCCAAGGCAAGGCTTGGGATGAGGCGCTGGTGTGGTGGCGATCGCTCGTCAGTGATGCCGATGCTGAATACGATGATGTTGTCACATTTGCGGCTGCAGATATTGCACCGACGGTCACTTGGGGCATTACCCCCGGCCAAAGCATTGCGGTGGATGAGACCTTGCCCACCCTAGAGAGTTTGCCCGAGGCAGAACGGGCGATCGCCGCTGAAGCCTATGCCTACATGGATCTGCAACCGGGGCAACCCATTCAAGGCACCAAGATTGATGTCTGCTTTATTGGCAGTTGCACCAATGGTCGCATTAGTGATCTGCGGCAGGCTGCCAAAGTTGTCGAAGGGCGCAAAGTCAAACCCGGTGTCAAAGCCTTTGTGGTTCCCGGTTCAGAACGGGTAAAAGCGCAAGCCGAAGCGGAGGGTCTCGATGTCATTTTCCAAGCCGCAGGGTTTGAATGGCGCAATCCTGGTTGCTCGATGTGCCTCGCCATGAATCCCGACAAGCTGCAAGGGCGTCAGATCAGTGCCTCATCTTCCAATCGCAACTTCAAAGGACGCCAAGGATCAGCAGCGGGACGGACACTCCTCATGAGTCCAGCGATGGTGGCCGCCGCAGCTATTACGGGTGAAGTTACAGATGTGCGGGCATTTCTTTGATGTCCTGCTTAATAGATATCAAGTTCTTTATCAGCCCTGTCACATTCCCTAAAGTATGAAATTATCCTCCTAGACAATGACAATAGAGACAAGGGGAGGAGCGGTTTATGTTTCCAATCTTTCCAAAAGGAGGCTGTCTATGAAAATGTTACAGGGCTTGCTAGGCGCAGTGGTTCTGGGTATGGCCTCTATTTTGCCTGCTGCTGCTGAGACGCTAGTTTCTGATAGCGGGCTGACTGAAATTTACGGCTACCAGCTTAGCCCCTTGCCGGGAGATATCTTGCCCTACACCACCAAAGTCAATGGACGAGTTTATGAGGGCACCATTAACGTCACGGCAAGCGGCAATGGCTTCGTGCGCGGCTTTTTTAGCGATCGCGATCTTGGCGGTAATTTTGGCTGTAGTGGCGAAGTAACCATTCAATGGGTACGGGATAATCGCTATATTTCCGTGTGGCGAGTTGGCGGTACTTATACGCCGCGTCTGCAATGTCCGCAAGCGGGCACCACGGCTCGTCTGAATATGCGCCTCTATCCCTAGAGAAATCAACCATACTCCTGCTCTGTAATGCGCCAGCGCGCCGAAAGAACACTGGGTTCTAAACTCAAGCGGCTCACTAGCCCTTCTACAAAGTCATCATTGCGCTCTTGACTGAGGAGTTCTGCTTCAATATGGACGCGATCGGGGGTGTCTTCAATATCCTCGCTGAGGAGCGATCGCAACTTCAGCCGACTGCCCGCTAATGACTGCAACAGCAGTGCCCGCAAATGAGCCTCTGCCTCAGCACGGCAGACAATATCACAGCGATAGCACAACTCCACTTCGGTGCCCTTGAGGGGCTGCTGATTGATGCGATAGCCGAGGGGACGCAAGAGCAGATTGGCCATGAGCACTGCCACTGCTCCTAAGGTTGCCTGATAGAGTAATCCCGAACCACACAGTGCCCCCACCGCCGCTGCACACCAGAGAGTAGCGGCCGTATTCAAACCCCGTACTGAGAGGCCTTCCCGCAGGATCACGCCCCCGCCGAGAAACCCAATACCAGAGACAATTTGGGCGGCAATCCGCGTTGGACTCGCTTCCCCCGGCGTCAAAGCCGAGAGCATGACAAATAGTGCTGCCCCCGTTGCCACGAGGGTATTTGTGCGCAGACCGGCCATGCGCTGCCGCCATTGTCGCTCCAAGCCGAGGGCTGCCCCAAGACAAAAGGCCGCTACCAAACGGACAATAAAATCACTTGTTGACATCGGTTAAAACGACAGCCCTAGGAAGGCACTCACCAGATAGAAGTAGAGCAACAGCCCTGTAAAGTCCTTGATGGTTGTGATAAAGGGATCCGCCGATGGTCCGTGGTCAAAACCCAACTTCAGCAACACCCAAGGAATTAATGCCCCTAAGACCGCCGCGAAGGTAATCACAATAAAAAGGGAAAGTCCCACGGCCAAGCCCAGTTGGGGAATGTCGTTGGGTAACCCTTGCCAGAGGAAGGCAATCAAGCCGCCAGCAGTTCCCAAGATAAGACCCATGATCGCACCAATGCGAAACTCGCGAAAGAGATAACCGCCATAGCGACGAATATCAATGTGCTGCCAAGCAAGACCACGGGCAAAGACAGTGGTGGATTGGGTACCGACATTGCCTCCCATGTCCATGACCACAGGAATAAAAATGGCCACAGCAACGACGGCTTCCAGAACTTCCTCAAAGTACTGAATCACGCCGCCAACAATCATACCGCCAATGAGGGTAATGATCAGGCAGATAATCCGCAGTTGCACTGCATAGCGAATGGGACCGCGCACCAGTCGTTCACTCCAAGCTTGATCGCGGTTGAGCAGGTTACCCACACCTGCTTGCGCCAAAATGGTGCTCGTTGCCTCCTCCTCAATCAGGTCAATCACATCATCAAAGGTGATATCGCCCACCAGTCGCCCCTCTTGATCCACCACAGGAATAGCAGGGACATCGTATTCCTTGAGGAGTTTGGCTGCGGATAGTTCCGGCGCGGTCACAGCGATCGCCAGTTCCTGTCCTTGCACCAAATCCTGAAGCGGCTGGTGGGGATTTGCTTTCATCAACTGGATCGGCTGCACAAAGCCACGATAAAAGCGCTGTTCATCAATGACAAAAATAATGCTCAGGTCATTAATATCCAAGGAACTCTCACGGATAGCGGCGATCGCCTGCTCCACGGTCAAGTCTTGCCGCAGCGCCAAGTAGCGCAGATTCATGCGCCGACCAATTGTGCCCTCAGGATAGCCCAACAGCAGGTTCACGGCGTCGCGGGATTCTGAGCTTAACTGGCTGAGCAACCGTTTGGTGACCTTGGCAGGTAATTCCTCAAAGAGACGCACCCGTTGATCGGCCTCAAGGGCTTCTAGAAAATGCAGAATCTCAGGATCCGTCATCCCTTCAATGAGGGTTGCCTGCTCATCGGGAGTCAGGGCTTCAAAGACTGCGATCGCCTTGTCTTTTTCGAGGAGGCGAAAGGCCAATACCCGCTTATGGGGGTCAATTTGGCGCAGGGCACGCACTAGCTCAGGAATCGTCAGTTGGTTGGCTGTCCGCTTGGCAGCACCGAGACCCTGCGGATAGGTCAGCAGATCATCGAGGGGATTGATTACCATCGCATTGCTCCTTCTATGGTTGACAATTTAGGGTGGGTGAGACAGGGGCATAGGCTTCGCTCAATTGATGCCAGAGATCAGCCAACTGGTTGTAGGCTTCGGATGTAGAAAGTTTCCCACTCGTATGGAGAGCAGCAATAAACCCTGCCCGTTGAGCAAATTTCTGCAGGTAGGCATCAAAGGTCAGCGCGTCTAGGGTGACGTGCCCACGGTAAAGGGTATAGGGGCACAGAAATGCCTGCTTTGCATCGTGGGTCATCATGGTTCTAAGCTCCATTGAGAAACGACAATAGGATGTTTTAGGGTTTAACGAGACAACTCAAAGGGTGAGAACTCTCCCAAGTGGGCGATCGCTTGGCTCATGACCGTAATCATCAGGTGGCCAAGGGCAACACCCAGCACTTCCGAAAGGGTAATTCCCAGCATTTCGGCCATCATGCTGAACAAACAAACTTCAAACATAGAAACTCTCCGTTGCTAATGGTTTTGCCACGCAACAACTTGAGCGATGAAAAGTAGTCGTTCAATAAAAACGCTTGACTACGGGCGATCGCTCTCAACAAAAAACAGATTTGAGCCAGCCAACCTTAGGCAGACTCAGGTAGATACGAGACTAAGACCTATTGACCAATTTGCTTCGTGATCCATCTCCATTTGCAGATCGACTGCCTTGGAACGCGCGGAGATGAACCAGAAGTTCAAGCCATTAGGCAGCAGACAAGTCTGAATTCACCTCGGCGATCCTTAGGGGAGAGAGGCTCCACCTATGGCAGGGATCTTCATTAGCGGAGATGGGGTCACCAGAAGCAGCATTACAGTGACTCCTACTAGACTCCATTAAGAAAATCTCCAAAAATAGACAAATGCCAGCAGCCTAGGAAATCTTCCAACTGCCAATAGGCATTTTAGGGGGTGAGCAAGTCTTTGTCAAGGATCATATGAACAGCTAGGGCATTGCAGTAGGGCATTTCTGGTCGTATCGCCCTTTTCACAGCGATCGAACACCCTCACCCCGGTAAAAGCCCCGATGGCAGAGCACCGCACTCCCGTTATGTCGCTGATATTTCAGGAAAGGGCTGTCATTCGCTAAAATTGTTAATCATTACTTAAAGTTTTATAGTGTAAAACGTCCAGAAGTATCTTAATGCGTGATAAAAATTGTGGATTCTAGCGAATGATTATAGATGAATTTGAGCACTTTACTGAATTATTGGTCAACTACACCGATGATCTCATTTGCCTGCACGAACCGGATGGCAACTATCTATATGTGACTCCCTCCAGCAAAACCCTTTTAGGCTATTCTCCTGGAGAACTGATTGGTAAGAGTCCCTACACATTATTTCATCCTGAGGATGCAGAGCGCATTCGCAGTGGTGCCCATGCCCTCGCCCTGCAAGGCAGTGTGAATGTGATAGAAACCTATCGCATCCGCAAAAAGCATGGCGGATATGTTTGGTTGGAAACCCTCACGCACCCCATTTGTGATGCAGGGGGAAATGTTTTATTTTTAGTCTCCACATCGCGGGATATTACCCGTCGCCGTCAACTCGAGCTAGAGCTACAAGCCAAGCAAGAACTACTGGAAGCCTTTTTTCAACAATCCCTTGAGGCCTGCTTCTTCATGATGTTGGATCAGCCCATCCGCTGGGATGACACAGTCAACAAAGAGGAAATCTTGGAGTATGTCCTTGATCATCAGCGGATTACGCGTGTCAACAGTGCCTTTGCCCAGCAGTATCAATTACCGCCGCAGGAGCTGATTGGCCTGACGCCGCGCATTTGCTTTAAGGATGATCTGGAACTCGCCAAACGGCTGTGGCGAGCACTCTTTGATCTGGGCTATTTTCACATTGAAATTGAACTCCACCGCCGCGATGGTAGCTCCTTTTGGGTTGAGGGGAATTATGTGTGTCTCTACAACCAAAATAAGGAAATCATTGGCCACTTTGGTGTGCAGCGGGACATTAGCGATCGCATGCGTCTGCAAGCAGAAATTGCCCAAAAAACAGCTGAATTAGAGTATTTCTTTGGCTCCTCCCTAGAGCTATTTATGATTGCCGATAGTGAGGGACGGCTGCGGCGGGTGAATCAACACTGGCATACCTGCTTGGGCTATGACCTGAATCGGTTGGCAGGGGCAAAGTTTGAGGAATTTCTCCACCCCGGCGATCGCCCCCGCCATCGGGAGATGCAGCAACGTCTCCTTGCTGGGGAGCAAATCAGTAACCACACAATTCGCCTGCGCACCCAAGGGGGAGACTATCGCTGGTATGAATGGCAAGGCCTGCTCAGTCAAGGGCGCATCTATGGTGCTGCACGGGATGTCACGGAACAGCGCCAATTTAGCGATCGCCTGCAAGCGGCCTACAACCAAGTGACTGATATTTTGGAGAGCATGTCGGATCACTTTTTTGAAGTGGATCGCGACTTCACAGTTATCTATGTCAACGGAAATTTTTGCCGTCTAGTGGGGAAATCTGCCTCAGAGATGCTGGGGAAAAACCTCTGGGATCTCTTTCCCGATGAGCGCAACTCAATTTTTGAAAGCCAAAGTCGGCGGGCAATGGCAGAGCAAACTCCCGTCCAATTTGAAGCCTTCTATGAGGGGCTGAACCAATGGTTTGCGGTACGGGCTTTTCCCACTGGCCGAGGCCTTGCGGTTTTCTTCCAGAATATTACGCTTCAGGTGGACTCCACTACTTCGTTACAGCGACGGCAAACCCAAGCGGAACTCCTGCATCGGCTAACCTTGAAAATTCGCCGTTCCCTTGATCTGGAAACGGTTCTTAAAACCGCCCTTGAGGAAGTGCGTCAACTGCTGGGGGTCGATCGCACCCTCATTTTCCAGTTCTATGCCGATGGCCGGGGTGAGGTGGTGGCTGAATCGGTGGCGGCACCGCAGTTTTCTCTCATGCACCGCACCTTCTATGACCCCTGTTTCCACCGTGAGTCTGCCGAAGCCTATCTTCAGGGGCGGGTACTGGCGGTTGCTGATATTAACACCGCTGAAATAACCCAGTGTCATCGCGACTTTCTCAACCAATTGCAGGTGCGTGCCCTCTTAGTGGTACCGATTATTGAGGAGGAACGTCTCTGGGGATTACTCCTGTGCCACCACTGCTCTTCTCCTCGACCTTGGGCGATTGACGAGGTGGAGCTGATCCGCCAACTGGCCGAACAACTGGGCTTTGGCATCAACCGTGCCGAATTGGTCAGTGCCCTCCATCAGGAAAAGGAACGCTATCGGCGTGTGCTGGAGGCACAGACAGAATTGCTCTATCGCTGTACCCCTGAGGGACATCTCACCTTTGGCAATCCCGCTTTCTTTCGCTATCTTGCTGCTGCGGGCATCAATTGTGATCTGGGGGATGTGCTCCAGCATCCCTTTGATGCGGTGACCCAGCAACGCTTCCAACAGCATCTGCAAGCCCTCACACCAGCGCAGCCCCTCAGCACAATTGAGTGTGGGGTGACATTGCCCCAAGACCAGATTCTTTGGTTTGAATGGACAACCCGCGCTTTTTTTGATCACCAGGGTCGCTGTGTGGAGTATCAATGTGTGGGACGCGACATTACCCGCCGCAAGCAAATGGAGGAGCAGCTGATTCACGATGCCCTCCACGATGCCCTAACGGGACTGCCGAACCGTACGCTGCTCCAAGACCGATTGCAGCATTGCTGGCGGCAGTATCAACGCCATCGCGATCGCCCCTTTGCGGTTGTTTTTATTGATATTGATCGCTTTAAGCGGGTTAACGATAGCTTGGGACACCAAGCAGGAGATCAGGTGCTGATTACCCTTGCCCAGCGGATGCAAAGTGTGGTGCCGGAGGGGGATACCTTGGCTCACCTGAGTGGCGATGAGTTTGTGGTGCTGTGTGAAGATCTGGATCCTGAGCAAATGGTGGCTCAGGTAGAAGCACGGGTTGCCGATCTAGAGCGGGTGATTCAGGAGCCCTTGGTCATTGATGGCCATCTGTTAAGTCTCAGTGCCAGCATTGGCGTCACCTTTAGCGATCGCGCCGACACCTCGGCCACTACCCTGTTGCGGGATGCCGATATTGCCATGTACCAAGCGAAAAAACAGGGGCTGGGGCAGTATCGGATTTTTGACCCGCAAATGCACACCCAAGCCCAGAGTTGCTTTACGCTGGAGAGTCAACTGCATCAGGCGATCGCCAACAGTGAGCTACAGGTCTATTTTCAGCCCATTGTTCAACTGGAGACGGGGGCGATCGTGGGTCTTGAGGCCCTGAGCCGTTGGTTTGATCCTGAAAAGGGTGAAATTCCTGCCGCCGAATTTATTGGCCTTGCGGAGCAAGCCGGTCTCATTGTTAGCCTTGGCCGACAGGTCTTTGAACGGGCGATGCAGGAATTCAGCCAGTGGCGGCAACAGGACAGCCGTCGCCAGACCATGACCTTGGGCATTAATATCTCGCCTCAACAACTGGTGGATGCCAACTTTGTCAGTGATATTTTGGCAGCGCTGCGCCGTGCCCAATTGCCCCCCCATCTCCTTCATCTGGAGATTACGGAAACGACCATGATCCGCAACCTTGAAGCCACATTGCAGGTGGCCGAGGAACTGCAACAACTGGGGGTTGCCCTCAACATTGATGACTTTGGCACGGGCTATTCCTCCCTGAGTCGGTTGCATCAGTTGCCGATCCACGCCCTGAAAATTGATCGCTCCTTTGTCCAGAACTTAGAGAAAAGCCAAGCGGCACGGGAAATTATTGGTGCCGTGATTGCCCTCGGTAAAAGCCTGCGCTTAGATGTGGTGGCAGAGGGGGTGGAGACAGCAACCCAAGCCGCCCAATTAATCGACCTCGGTTGTCGCTATGGCCAAGGCTACCTCTTCTATCCACCATTGCCGATTAATCGCTTGTCCTAGGACTTGCTGCTGGTATCCTCATGGGGAAGAAAGGGCAGGCTTTCCCACCAACTTTGATAGTTTTTCGTCATTTCCTGCCACCAGTCGGCGGGCTGTTGCAGTGCCTGTTGCAGGCGATCGCGCTCCTGTTCGAGACGTTGAAGGTTCATCTCCAGTTGGTGATAGGTGGTTTCTAGGGTGGTGAGTTGAGCATTGAGGGCTTGGTGTTGCTGTTGCCAGTAATCGCTGCCTGCTCGCAATTGTTGATTTTCGGCGGCTATTGCCTGAAGTTGGTGCTGGAGTTGATTGCAGTGATCTTGCAGTCGCACGACTTCGGCTTCGAGGGCGGCTTTTTGCGAGGGGTGTTGTAGCGATCGCAGAATTGTCCACAGCAGAATCAGGGTGGCAACCACGCCATAGCTGGCCAGTGCCCAAGTCCCCTGTGCAGATAATGCCGCCCACACCATGGATACACCCTAGGAAAGAGATACCGCTAAGGGGGGGGCGATCGCCTCTGCAAGATATTGCCGCAGCACCATGGCCAGCCAATCGACATCGGCAGCGGTGGTCTCTCGCCCCAAGGTAATGCGTATTCCCGCTTTGGCGGTTTCAGGATCGTAGCCCATGGCCAAGAGGGTGGGACTGGGTTGGGTTTGACCACTTTGACAGGCGGATCCCGCACTAATGCCAATGCCCGCAAGGTTGAGTTGCCGTACAAAGGTTTTGCCATTCAAGGGCTGGCCGTGGCGATCGCGCACGATCAAACTCAAATGATGGGGCAACCGCTGCCATGGATGCCCTGTTCGTTCCACTTGCGGATGATCCTGCAACTGCTGCCACAGGCGATCGCGCAGTTGAGCAAGGCGCATCGGTTCTGTCGCTAGTTCAGTGGCGGCCCATTCCGCTGCCACCCCAAAACCCACCAAGGTCGGCACTGCTTGGGTTCCCGCCCTGAGGCCCAGTTCTTGTCCCCCGCCACGCAAGAGCGGTTCTAGGGGTACCCCCGATCGCACATAGAGCGCCCCCGCTCCCTGAGGGCCATAAATTTTATGACTGGACAGCGAGAGTAAATCCACGCCTAGCCGTTGCACATCCAAGGGAACTCGTCCCGCCACTTGAACCGCATCCGTATGGAAAAGCACCCCCGCCTCTTGGCAAATGGCTGCGAGTTCAGCAATGGGTTGCAGCGTGCCCACCTCACTTTGGCCGTAGATGATCGAGACCAAGACCGTGTTCGGTTGCAGGGCCTGCCGTAGTTGGGCGGGTTCCACCTCTCCCCAGTGATTCACCGCTAAGCGGGTCACTTGCCAGCCTTGAGCTTCAAGGGCAGCCGCCGGTTTGGCCACCGCCGAATGCTCGACCGCCGAAATAATCAGATGCTGAGGTTGGCGATAGCGTTGGCAAATTCCCCACAGGGCAAGATTATCCGCTTCTGTGCCCCCAGAGGTAAAAATGATTTCATCCGCTTGGGCATGAATCAGTGCTGCCACCTGCATCCGTGCCTGCTCAAGGGCGATCGCTGCACGTTGCCCCCACTCGTGAATACTCGATGGATTACCCCACTGCTGTTCATAGGCCGCCACCATCGCTGCAATAGCCTCTGCTCGACAGGGGGTTGTTGCACCATAGTCGAAATACAGTTGCATGGGCAGGAGCAGCTCCCAAAAACCAATGGCGGAACTGTCATAAAACCCAGTCCCTTAAGCCAATTGTAACCGATTATTCCCTAGCTCCTTTTTGCTGCCAAACCGCTGAATCTGAGAGATGACTTGAATTTCCCCCGCAATAATCCCCGTAACCAGCTCCTGCATTGCTTGATATTCCGTGGCGCTCAGGGAACGCTGCCACAACAATTCATTGATCTGCCGCTCTTGAGCAGGGGTTACGATCCGAGTCGCCTGAATACGGCGGATTAGCTCCAGCAGCGTCATACACCAATCCCCTTGCAATTTGCGTGTATGGTCTCAACTATGCCAGTGCTTCACAAAGCTTAACTGTGATCAACAGCACACAAAGACGTTGATCTCAATCACAAGTTCCTATTTGAGACTGAAAATAATTGCTCTTTAGAACTCCACGTTGAGGGTGTCCCATGCCACCTGCGGATACAGGCGTTCGAGTTCCTCTAGGCAGGTAAACTTTTGCTGCCGCCGCCGCTCCAAAATCGCATTGGCTGTAGCAGCGTCAATTCCCAGTTTCTGCTGCATCTGCTGGCGCGTGGCACGGTTGATGGCGATCGCTGGCGCAATTTTCTGAGCAACAGCAACCGTTTTCTCCTCACCCCGATTGATCAGGATATCCCCTTTCTCTGGGGCAGTAGCCACGGCTGGATTGGCTTGAGGCGCGTCCCGGGGAATTTCGTAATGGAGAAAATCCTGCGCTAAGCGAGTATTGGGGAAAATGGCTTGTGCTTCCGCAAGCAGATCCTCCACCTGCACGGGATTGCCGGGGGCGTAGCGGGCACTAAAGTGGGTGAGGAAGAGCAATTTCACTTGGGCAAAGGTCGCCACCTGAGCCGCCATCGTGGATGTAGAATGCAGCCGTGCAAAAGCCAGATCCGCCTCCTGATGGGAAAATGTCGCCTCGTGGATGAGGACATCCGCCTGCTGGGCTAACTCAACCGCGCTTTCACAAAAGACTGTATCGGTGCAATAAACCATACTGCGCCCCCGCTGCGGTGGATCACAGAAGTCGCGGCCATCAAAGGTGCGGCCATCTGCGAGGGTGATCGTTTTGCCCTGCTTGAGTTGACCATACAGTGGCCCAAAGGGAATTCCCAAGGCTTGGGCTTTTTCCACATAAAAGCGACCGGGGCGATCGCTCTCAGTGACGCGGTAGCCAAAGGCAGGTACTCGATGATGCAGCAGCCGACAGGTCACCGTAAACTCGCCATCACTAAAGACTTCCCCCGGCTCGACGGTATGCACCTGCAACTTGTAGGGAAGCCGCATCACAGACCAGCGCAAACAACTGGCAATGTAGCGATCCAATGTCGGCGGGCCATAGACATCAATTTGACTCACGGTTCCCGCAAGGCCACAACTGGCAAGCAAGCCCATCAGGCCAAAGATGTGATCGCCGTGCATGTGGGTAATGAAAATGCGGCGGATCTGACTGGTTCGCAGGTCACTGCGCAGCAATTGGTGCTGGGTGGCCTCACCGCAGTCAAAGAGCCAAATTTCCTTGCGTTGGGGCAGCCGCAGAGCCACACTGGAAACATTGCGGGTGCGGGTGGGTACCCCAGAACTGGTGCCTAGAAATGTAATTTCCACGCTTAGTCGTCTAGGAGTTGCAGGTCATCAAAACGAATTTCCACGGTGCTGGTTTGGCCATTTTCATGGGTGCGCACCACCTGCCGGCTCATCAGGTAGTAATTGCCGACGGGCACATAGGTATCCTCAAACTCCATTTGCCGCAGCACTTCGTTGGTTTGCGGATTGCGGAAGACAGCCACATAGTTGGTGGAAATGTAGCCTGCACCGGTATCAAGGGCTTCACGGTGGGTAATGGCAAAGGCAACTCGCCCCATGACACGGCTGACATAGACAATTTGATTGTCCCGCACCTTGTAGTTCGACCCCATGGCGTCACCGCTAACGAGGATTTCCACTGCCCCACTGGCGTCGGTTTCCCCAGTTTGGAAGGTGTTTTTGCCGTGGGCCTCTTCAAAACGGTTGCGCTTGCGGTGGACAATCACATCCCGCAATTGGTTGTAGAGGGATTCGCGAACTTGTTCGTCTTCTATGCCACTCACTTCAACGGCGTAGTCGCGGCTCACTTTTACCTGCCCGTGGTACGTGCGATCGCCCTCAATGAGCGTGACCTTGGCCGTAAAGCCGGGAAAATTCTCATCCCATGTGTAACGATTTTCGTAGGCAACGCGAAAGAGCGCCTCAGCATCAAGAGCCTGTGTCGCTGGCATGGGGGCATCCTCAGTAACAGTCACATTGTTTTAAGATAACTCAATTTTCTGACCCCTTGACGACCACGTATATCTAGTGTTCACTAGGGTTAAATCATTGCGCACTACACTAGATGTATAACCCCTAGGGGGTCGTTCTCCTTTTTAACTGGACAGGAACACGATGGTGGCACAACTCGCGGTTTCCGTTTCTGAGGCAGGCTTGCCCCTAACCTATGGTATTGAGGGAGTGGTGCAGGTGTTTACCTGTCGGCAGCGGCACTTTTTCACCACGGTCATGGCGCAGGCGTTGCGGGTAGCTGCTCAAGGCAGCAGCGTCATCATTGTTCAATTGCTCAAGGGGGGAATTCAAACGGGGATTGAACACCCGATTCAGTTGGGACAGCATCTCACGTGGTGGCGACCGGCGCTGCAACGCTGTTTAGGAGAAACGGACACCCTGACTCCTCAAGAAAAGGCGGCAGTACGTGAGCTATGGCAGCATCTGCAAACGACGGTGCAAAGGGGGGAGTATCGTCTGGTGGTCTTAGATGAGGTGAGTGTGGCCATTCAACTGGGGGTGCTGAGTGAAGCGGAGGTATTGAACTTTTTAGAGAATCGTCCGCGGACGCTGGATGTGATCTTGACGGGACCTGAAATGCCGGAATCGCTGCTGGCGATCGCTGACCAAATTACACAGTTGCGGCGTTTAATTTAGGTTGGTTTAGGTCTAATTTAGGGCAGCAGAAACGGTCTCTAGCCACTCTAGCAAATACTCATTGACCAAATCGGGTTGCTCCTGCTGCACAAAGTGGCCACAGTAGTCCAAGTATTGAATTTTCAGTTCCTTGACGTAGGCTTCCGTGCCGTAGGTGAGTTCCATACCCAAGGTGGGGTCTTGGCGCCCCCAGAGCATCAAGGTTGGTACATCTAGGACGCCCCACTCCCGACTCCAGAGACTTTGCAACCCGGCACGGTAGTAGTTGAGCATTCCCGATAGGGCACCCCGTTGGGCGGCCGCATCCTGATAGCGGGCAATGTCCGCCGCCCGAATTGCCTGTTGGTTCACCGCTGCCCAGCGAAAGATTTGGGCAACTGCTCCATAGCCCCCCCACTCCAAGAGCAGCTCCGGCAGCCAAGGCAGTTGAAACAGCAGCATATAGCTACTGCGCAACCATTGCTCCAAACTCAACTGGTGGAACATTGCTGGATGCGGACAGGCTAGGACACTCAAGGTTTGAATCCGCTGCGGCACCGCATAGGCCACGCCCCAAGCCACCATCCCTCCCCAATCATGCCCCACCAAATGACAGCGCCGATAGCCAAGGCCGTCAATGACACCAACAATGTCGAGAATTAACTCGTCAAGAACATAGCTAGCGGTATCTTGGGGTTTATCGCTGAGATTATAGCCGCGCAAATCTAGGGCAACGACTTTGTGCTTTTCCGCCAAGACAGGAATTTGATGTCGCCAAGAGTACCAAAACTCGGGAAAGCCATGGAGCAGCAGCACTAACTCCCCTTCTCCTTGGGTGACATAGTGGAGGCGAATCCCATTGGAGACAATAAACTTATGGATCCACGGGCCTTCAATCATATGCACCTTGGGGGCTGGCACTTTACCACTATAACCAAGGGAACGCCAAAGGATAGGGTTGCCCCAACCTCGAATATCAACCCCCCCAAGGAATGCGCCGTGAGGGTAATCTGTGACCTCAGGAGTCAGAATGCTGCTCGTAGAAGGGCAAGGCTTACAATTCTTACCAATTTTTAATAGGCAAGGGTTTCGAGAGCCTGACGCAGGTAAGCGGTAACGCAAGCATCGAGATCCGTGGGCTGCTCAACGACAACACTGGCCTGCTTTTCACTGAGCCAACGCTGAAAACCCGAACTGTGGGCGATCGCCCGCTTCAGGGAGTTCCAAACCTCGGCGGAGGCTTGCGGGTTGGGAACCGTAACGCTATCCATAGATACTCTCCTAGTGGGTTTGGAGTGAGGGCAAGGATTCACCTATGGTTCTACGATAGCGTAGGAAACTTCCCCCGGCTGTATGCCATGTTACGATTTATTGCAGAATTTGCCCAAAACCTAGAAAAAGACGCGATGTTGCAGGCAGGGCATTTGCTGGCGCACCTGTTCGAGGCGGCTGGGTTCAATGGCCGCAATGGCGAGGCCGGGGCGATCGCCGGCATCCGCCAAAATGGTTCCCCAAGGATCCACAATCATGGCATGGCCATGGGTTTGCCGCCGCGCATAGTGAATTCCCGTCTGAGCCGGTGCAATCACGTAGCAGGTATTTTCAATCGCCCGCGCTTGCAGGAGAACTTGCCAGTGATCCTTACCCGTGAAGGCGGTAAAGGCCGCCGGCACAAACAGCACCGTTGCCCCCGCTTGGGAGAGCGCGCGGTAAAGTTCTGGAAAGCGAACGTCGTAGCACACCGACAAGCCGATATTCCCCAGTTCCTTACTGGGATAGACAGAGGGCAACTGCCGTCCCGCTAGCACTGTGCCCGATTCGTGGTAGATATTGCCATCGGGCAAATCGACATCAAATAAATGCACCTTTTGGTAACGGCTCAATTCTTCTCCGTTAGGACCAATGAGGACTGCTGTGTTATAGACTTTGCCTGCAGTTGCTGGTACTGGGTAGCCACCCCCCACTAAGGTAATCTGAAATCGCTGCGCCATGCGTTTCAAAAAAGCCTCAGTCCGCTCAGCGATTGTTGCCGCTTGGGCGACCTTCTCGCGATCGTCACCGAGAAAAGAAAAGTTTTCTGGCAACCCTACAAGTTCTGCACCCCGTCTCACCGCCAGTTCAATCAATTCCTCTGCCTGTGCTAAATTTGCCTCAAGATTCGGCTGGCTCGTCATTTGTACTGCGGCAGCGAGATAGGATTTCATGCCCATTGAAAAAAAGACAGCAATCCCTCATTCTATCGTCACAATCTGCCTAGGGCAAGTCTAGCGAGAACGCAGGTTCCGGAAGATCGGATTGCGTTGGGTCGGAAGCTGATGCTCATGGGCAGTGCGGTAGGCCCAAAAGACATAGCCGGCAATAAAGAGGTTCAACAGCACGACTAGCAGTAGCTTGGGACCACTAATGGGATGCAAGCGCGGCGTTTTTTGCCGTGTTTTTTGGGGTAGGAATTGAACGGCCATGGCTGCTCTCAGAACGCAACAGTTCCAGAGTCCACCATCATTAGTCGTTGTCCACTCTCAATTTGTCTTCTCTGGCCAATAATGGCGATGTTCCGGTTGCCCCTACTATAGATCGCTACCCCATTCGCCACCCAGCATCTGAAATGTTTTTTAATGCCTAGTCACAAAACTACACTATCGCTCAGACGCCCCCAACATGCCCCTAAAAAGCCATCCGCCCCCAAGGAAGGCCTTAGGAGCGGTCTGGTGGTTATCGTGGGTATCAACTGCTAGGAGAAGTGGCCTCCTAGGTGTGATTTCAAATCAACAGATGGAGAACAACTCTTCCCTAGAGCTGAGCTACTCCAAAACGACGACCCAAGCGTTTACTACTATCTGCCATGGGCATCACCTCCATCTCCCTGAACGGTAGTTTGCAAAACAACTGGCTTTAAGATAGCACACTCAAACGGTATTGTGGCAAGCGCTGGGCAAAATGAGCATGGCATCGCCAAAGGAATAGAAGCGGTACTGGCGATCGATGGCCTGTTGGTACAACTGAAGCAACCGTTCGCGGCCAATAAAGGCACTGACGAGCATCATCAAACTAGAGCGGGGCAGATGAAAGTTGGTAATGAAGCCCTCGACTATCTTGGGCTGATACCCCGGATAGATATAGAGATCACTCTTGCCACAAAAGGGCTGAAGGGTGCCGGATTGGGCTGCCGTTTCTAGGGAGCGAATAACAGTGGTACCGACGGCAATAATCCGTCCTCCGTCAGCTTTGGCGGCCTGAATCCGCTCGACGGTAGCAGCTGGTACCTCAATCCATTCTTCGTGGAGATGGTGATGGCGAATATCGCTGGCCTCCACAGGACGAAAGGTGCCAATGCCCACGTGGAGCGTCAAAAAACAATGATCAATGCCGTGATAGGCCAACTTACTCAAGAGTTCGGGGGTAAAGTGCAAGCCAGCGGTTGGCGCAGCCACAGCACCGGGACGGCGAGCATAGACGGTTTGGTATTGTTCAGTATCTTCAATGGGGTTGTCAATGTAGGGAGGTAAGGGCACTTCCCCTAGGTGATCAAGATAGGACCACAGGCGATCGCCCGGCGGCAGGTCAAATTCAATCACCCGGCCTCGGGTCTCCTCATCAATGGCCTGTACCGTTGCTTGCAGTGTGCCGATTTGAATCACGGCTCCAGGGCGCAATTTTCGTCCCGGTTTGACAAGGGCTAGCCACTGGCGATCGCTCAATTCTTCGAGAAGAAACACCTCAACGGTACGGCCAGAGCCGCCCACTTTTTGACCCCTCAGCCGTGCCGGAATCACCCGTGTATCATTGAGTATTAGCAAATCCCCCGGTTGCAACAGTTGCGGTAGCTCATAGAAGTGGTGATCGGTAGCAGTCTCCTGTGCCACCACCATCAGGCGGGAATGATCGCGGGGAGAAACGGGCTGTTGGGCAATCCGTTCCGGAGGCAGGTGATAGTCGTAGGCGTCGAGGGAAAAATCGTCAGAACTCGGCATTATTGGGGTGGGGTCAACGGTGAGGGGGATGGCTCTACCACAGAGCGATTCATAGAAGTCATCACAGCCAGAAAGCCAAGGGCAGCGGTGGCAACGCCCACAGCCACCAGCAGTAGCAGCCACGCTTGGAAACGAGACCTTTGGGCTGGCGGCGGCTTGGGTTGGGGTTGAGGGGGTTCCACAATCTGGGAAACCGTCAGGTCGAGATCCGCTGGATCGGGTGGGGGGACGTAGCCCATTGTAATGTCTGTCACCTCTGGCAACTCCCCTTGACAAACAATATCGCTGTAGTCCAAGTCAATGACACCCGCTGCATTCTTCACCCGACAGTGAATGAGCACCACCGTCACATTGTCATGGCCATTGAGGCGATTGGCAAGATCAATGAGTTGTTCGGCCGCAGCAGTGAGGGCAAGCTGACCTTGGAGCACAGGCAGGAGGTACTGTGGCCAGTAGGTTTCGACACGATTAAAATCACTGAGGCCGTCGGAACACAGCAAAAGAATTCCCTCTTCATCCAGTAAAAAGCGTTCTACTGTGGGGTGCAGATGCTGGGAGGGTGCCATCCCCAACGCTTGCACCAAGGAACCACCATAGGGCAGCTCAAGGGCTTGATGGTAGGTACTCATCCCCAAGCGCACATCACGGCTGGCCACATCGTCATCGAGGGTGAGCTGGTAGCAGCCCCAGCGGTTGATCCAGTAGGCGCGGCTATCGCCAATGTGGGCAAGGTAAAGATGGGCGTGTTCAATCAGGGCACCGACAACTGTGGTTCCCATGCGCTGGCGTTCGTGGCGCTGCTCCGTATCATTGCGTTGATTGATTGCATCATTGGTGCGGCGAATAGCGGTTTGAATCGCCTGTTCAACTGTAGCAGGGGACATCTCCAGCAGCTTGAGGGGGGTTAGCGTCTCCTCAAGAATGTCAATGGCCAAACCGGAAGCGACATCGCCCCCTTCATGCCCCCCGACGCCATCACACACGAGGGCGAACACCTGTGATTGGCTCGTGAGATCGCGCTCTGGAAAGCATTTGTCCTCATTGCGAGTCCGACTAGGCCCTTGGTCGGAGCGGCTAGCAATATCGTAGTGGTACTCATAACCGAGGTGATCGAGAGCCTGTTGAAAGAGGGTCTCTAGGGTGTCACGAATAAATTCAGGGGTGGTTTCCTGAGGATCCTGCATGTGTTGACACAGGATCGTGAAGGCCTGCTGAAAGTTTTCCCCTTGGTCGCTAAAACTGAAATGGGTTTGCCAGAATTTGCCAAGGTCAGTCAAGGTGGGATTATGGCCTGCTTGCAGTTGCAGCAGCCGCACAAGGGATCCCTCGGCTCGCAAAAGCTGGGGATTGAGCAGTGTGAGAGCCACATTTTCTGCCACCAAGGCTGGCCAAAGGGAGATGATTTGCCATAACCAGTTGAGGCGGCGTACTAAATTGGCTTTCTCCCAGATGGTGGTGAGGGGAGCGGCATGGGTGAGACCGGGGGCAATTTTGGCATCGGCAATGTCAATGCAACTGACGGGGGCATGCTCAAGGAGCAACAGTTCACCTTCAGGGAGGGAAAGGGCGCCAAATAATTCCGGGACATGGGGACGCTTGGGAAAGAGGCGCAGATAGGGACGGTAGAGCTGGGAGGTGTTGTCCACACTGGGCGCTGGCTCCCCCGGCAATAGGTCTAAGAGCAAGTGTTTGCCTTGCACTAGATAGCGATCGCCCAACAGTTCACCCACCCTGTAGGGATCCAAACCAGAACCGATCGCCCACAAGTAGCGTTTCAGGAGTGGCACCTGACAGTGGCAACACTCAACTTGGTGAATGGAATTTGCAGTGCCACACTCTGGGCAAATGAGATTAGGTGCAGGTGGATTCATCGCTTCAATCCTGAGGGGGCTGCCGCAGTCACAATCACCCGCAGCAGGTACGCACAACGTCTCTGATCCAGTAATTCGCTAGTCCATAGCAGCAGCGAATAGAATACATTCAATTCCCTATCCTAGCTTTTCTCCGGCAACAGCGGAATATCCCAGTGACAGCTCTTTGGCGATGGATCGAACATACTCAAAACGGTGAAAGCCCCTACAGAAGAGACTCACATCCCATATTTTAGACAAGGGCTTATTCAGCCCTGTCAACATCCCTGATGTTGCCACGAACTATCAAGATAGAATTAGAATAATTAATCCGGGGTAAAAAGGATCACAATTAGTGATACAAACTTTTGTAAGTCTTGTTTTTATTTGCCAGAACGATTAAAAACGATAGACACAACTTTAGACATTATTTTAACAGTATATCTTGGCGAAAGAGGGGCACTATGGAGCAATTGAATTCAGGCTTAAATTTGCAAGCCTTGGTACAGGCTCAGTTAGTGACGATCGCTCCAAGGGGTTCCTTCAATGAGATTCTCCAAGGATTACAAAGCAACCAAGGATTGGGTTTAGTCGTCGAAGAGCAGGGACAGTTTCGGGGCTTGATCACCCAACGGGAAGTGATCCGTGCCCTTGGTAAGGGTTACTCGCCACAGGCGATCACGGCTGCCCAGATCATGCTGCCATCGGATTATTGCCTGCGCCTCAGTGATCTCGATGATCCACTGGCGATTTTAGGGCGTTTTCGCTACTTGGGCGTGGATGCCCTTGCCGTGGTCAATGAATCGGGACGGGTTGAAGGACTGCTGACCCGCCAAGCCTTTCGGGAGAGCCTGCGCCCTGTGGATCTCCTGCGAATTAAACGGGTGGCGGAGGTGATGGTACCCGATGTGGCCACCATTGCAGCGGAAGCTTCGCTACAGGAGGCCGCTGTCCTGATGACCGAACGGGGGGTCACCAGTTTAGTGGTTCCTGAGGCATCCGCCTCGGGTGTGCTGCCGCGCGGCATTATTACGGAAAAGGATATTTTTGAGGCACTACAGGGCCAAGGGGGAGTGCTCACAGGAGCCGTTGGCAGTATTATGTCTCAGCCCGTGCTGACCGTGAAGCCCAATCAAAGTTTGTGGCAGGTGAATCATTTCCTCAAGGAGCACCAAGTGCGGCGGGTGGTGGTCGTGGACGATGATGGTCAAATGGTGGGGATTGTGACCCAAAGTAATCTTTTGGCGGCCATTGACATTACGGAAGCTCAAGGGGTGATTCAGGTGCTAACCCAAGAGCTCAATAAGGCCACGGCGGAACTGCGCTGGCAACTGTCACGGCAACAGGCGATTACGGTGGCGATTACGGAGAGCGAACAGCGCTATAACACTCTGATTAGTCATTTGCCCGTTGCGATCTATCGGCGCGATCGCGATCGCCTGTGGCGGTTTAGCTATGTTAGCGATCAGATTTATCACCTCACGGGTTACTTTCCCCAAGATTTACCGGATCTGCGCCAGATTATCCCAGCGCCGGATTTGGCCTTGGCGGAACGGGATATTGAACAGGCGATTCGGCAGCAGCGTGCCTACAGTACCACCTATCGCATTCAACACCGCGATGGTTGTTTCCGCTGGTTGAGCGATCGCGGGCAGCTAGATCCCCAGAGTCACATGCTCCATGGGGTGCTGTTAGATGTGTCGGAGCAACAGCGCACAGAAGAGCGGCTAAAAACTGCCCTAGAGCGGGAAATGATTGTCAGCACAATCATTCAGGACATTCGCCAGTCCATTCGCTTAGAGGACATTTTGCAGCGGGCAGTCACCAGTATTCAACAACTGCTTCTGAGCGATCGCGTGCTGATTTACCGCTTTTTAGCCGATGGCAGTGGCGTTGTGGAAGTGGAAGCCACCACCTCGCCGCAGTATTCAATCCTAGGTCAAGTGATTCACGATCCCTGTTTTAGTAAAGAGACAGCGCAGCGGTTTCTAGAAGGACGCACTGTGACCATTAGCGATGTCAATCAAGCGCAATTACAGGATTGCTACCGCGAGCTACTACTCAGCCTGCAAGTTCAGGCCAATCTCGTGGTGCCACTACTTCAGGGGCAAGACCTCTGGGGACTGCTGATTGCCCACCAGTGTCGTGGCCCTCGCCTCTGGCAGCGGGAGGAGCTGTTCCTACTGCAACGGATTGCTGAACCCCTAACAGTAGCACTGCAGCAGGCGGAGATGTATGCCGCGTTGGAAGCCGCCAATGCCAATCTGCAGCAGATGGTGTACATTGACAGTCTGACGGATATTGGCAATCGCCGCTGCTTTGATGAACTGTTTGCAAAGGAATGGCGACGCTGTCAGCGGGAGCAGCAGCCCCTGAGCTTGGTGATGCTGGATATTGACTGTTTTAAGGCCTATAACGATCACTATGGCCACTTGCAGGGGGATCAAATCCTCAAACAGGTGGCGCAAATTTTAGAGAGTCATCTACAGCGGGCGGGGGATTTGGCCACGCGCTTTGGTGGGGAAGAGTTTGCCCTGCTGCTGCCCAGTACGGATCAAGCAGGGGCTATCCATATTGTCGAAAAGCTCCAGCAGGCACTAGCGGAGGCAAATATCACCCACGCAAAAAGTACAGTCGGCCCGCAATTGACGGCCAGCTTTGGGATTGCAACGACGCTGCCCACTCCAGAGCATGAGCCAGCCATGTTGTTGCATCTGGCGGATCAGTGTCTCTACGAGGCGAAGACCCTTGGGCGCGATCGTTGGGTCGCCAAGGAACTATAGCGAAGTCAGAGGCAGATAAATACGCAACCATGCGCCGCCATAGTCGGGATGATTCGCCGCCTGCATATAGCCGCCATGGCATTCAACAATTTGGCGAGCAATGGCTAATCCTAGGCCACTACCACTACCGACGGGGGGCATCCGCCCTTCACTATCCGTAGGAATCACAAAGCGATGCCGCCGTGCCTGTGCCCGATAAAAGCGTTCAAACACATAGGGTAAGTCCTTGGGGGGAAAGCCACTGCCCGTATCAATGACTTCGAGACACAGATAGCCCCCCTCGCGATCGCTCAGCAGCCGCGTCAGCACTTGACCACCCACAGGGCCGTATTTAATGGCGTTGTCATAAAGATTGACCAGGAGCCGAAACAGTTGCGATTCATTGCCGCAGTAGGAAAATTGCTCTGGGCCTGTGTACTCGTGGTGAATGTTTTTAGCCGCAGCGAGGGGGGCGAGGGATTGCCACGCAGTATCAATGAGTTGGACAAGGTCAAGGGGATGCCGCTCAAGGCTATCGGCGGGAGTGTGACTCAGGCGGTTTAACTCTAGGAGTTCTTGAACAAGGAGGCTGAGGCGAATAATTTCCTCAAGGAGGCGATCGACCCAATCCCGTAAGGACTCCGGCACCCGTTGTTGTAGGGTTTCAGTCACCAAGCGCAGGGAGGTCAAGGGGGTTTTCAGTTCATGGGCGACATCCGCTGCCCAGCGATCGCGCTCATCCCGCAGCCGCACCACCTCTTCGCAGTCCTCAATAAATACACCCACATGCCCCTCGCCAAGGCAGAGTCCCCGTGCCCGCAGGGGTTTGCGCTTGGTTTGCCCCGTCGGTGTGAGGTAGGCATAGAGCCATTCCTGCTCCCGCATCGTTTCCTCTTGGCGCACCTCTTGGATGAGACAGTCCAATTCATAGGAGCGCACCAGTTCCAAAACAAGGCGGCCTTCGGGATGCACCAAACCAAGGAGCGATCGCGCCGCTTCGTTACAGCAGACCACGCAATTGGCCTCATCCACCTCCAAATAGGCAATGGGGGCATATTCAAGGAGCGTTTGACAGCGCAGCATTTTCTGACGGCAGCGTTCCTGTTCCTGAAGCTGTTGGCTGAGTAGGGTTCGCAAGCGTTGCCACGGTGAGGATTTGAAGGGGCGAGCCGCGTACTGCTCAAGGAGCGTCTCCAAAGCGTGTCGCACTTGCTGCCACTGCCAGAACCAGACCATTAGCCCCAACAGCAGGCCAACCCCAAAAAAGATCAACTCCATGCCTAAGTGTCAGAATCGCCTCTATTCTAGGATTATTCCGAGTTGGTTTGCCCTGTGATGTCATCACCCCTTTTGCGTGTGGAAGCACTTACCGTTGACTTTCGCCAAGCCGATCAAACCCTACGGGCAGTGGATGGCATTTCCTTTCGCTTGGAGCGGGGTCAGACCCTTGGCATTGTCGGTGAGTCGGGGTCAGGGAAGTCGGTGACCTGTTTGGCACTTTTGCAGTTACTCCTGCCGCCGGGACAGATCAGCCACGGCGAAGCGTGGTTTCAGCCAGAGCCAGAGGGGGAGGCCATTGACTTGCTGCGCTGCCCCCCCCGCCAAATGCAACAGATTCGGGGTCGCCAAATCAGTATGGTCTTCCAAGAACCGATGAGTTCTCTCAATCCGGTCTATTCCATTGGCTTTCAACTGGCAGAGGCCATTGATCCGCAGCAACGACTGCCCCAAGGGCAATGTCAACAGCGGGCGATCGCTCTCCTTGAGCAGGTGCATCTTCTCAAAGCGGCAGCCCCCCTAGAGGAGAAAAAGCGGTTTCTCCGTCGCTATCCGCACCAACTCTCTGGGGGACAGATTCAGCGGGTCATGATTGCCATGGCCATGGCCGCTTCGCCAGCGCTTTTAATTGCCGATGAACCCACCACTGCCCTCGATGTCACTGTCCAAGCGGCGATCCTACGGCTGTTGCGGGAGTTGCAGCAGCAGTACCCTCTCTCATTGATTTTTGTCAGCCATGATTTGAATCTGATTGCGGAATTGGCGGATCAGGTCGTTGTCATGTACCAAGGGCAAATTGTTGAATCGGGGACAGTTCAGCAGGTCTTTCGTCACCCCCAACATCCGTATACCAAGGGGCTACTGGCTTGTCGTCCCCGCTTGGATCAGCGTCTGGCGATTCTGCCAACAGTGGCGGATTTTCTAGCGGCCACGCCCCCGCGATTAGAAGTGATTTCCGCAGCGCAGCAGCAGGAACGCTTGGCGCATTTGGCGAGCCAACCCCCCTTGGTGCGGGTTGAACATCTCTGGGTCAAGTATCCCGTGGCGGGCAAGCAGCGCTTTGTCACTGCCGTCAGGGATGTCTCGTTTACGATTCGCGCCGGGGAGACCCTTGGCTTGGTGGGGGAATCGGGCTGTGGCAAAACAACACTGGGACGGACCCTCTTGCGCCTCCTAGAACCCGCACAGGGAAAAATTATCTTTGGCGATCGCGACATCAGCCATTTATCGCCTCGCCAATTGCGTCCCCTGCGGCAACGGATGCAACTCATTTTCCAAGACCCCTATAGTTCCCTAGATCCCCGCATGACCATTGGCGAGTTGGTGGCAGAACCCCTGCGGATTCACCGCCGTCATCAGTCGCGACGGCAACACCAAGAGCGGGTGGCCTATCTCCTTGAACGGGTGGGCATTGACCCCCAAGCCCAGAATCGCTATCCCCATGAATTTTCCGGGGGGCAGCGGCAGCGAATTTGTATTGCCCGTGCCTTGGCCTTGAATCCTGAGTTTGTCGTTTGTGATGAGTCAGTGTCGGCCTTGGATGTGTCGGTGCAGGCGCAAGTCCTGAATTTGCTCAAAGAACTCCAGCGGGAGTTTCAACTGACCTACCTCTTCATTTCCCACGATCTCAGTGTGGTGAAATTCATGAGCGATCGCCTCATGGTTATGTACAATGGCGAAATTGTGGAAATGGGTGACGCGGAAACCGTTTACCAACAGCCACAGCACGACTATACTCGCACGCTAATTGCCGCGATTCCCCGTGGTCTTTCCCTTGAGGCAGCCTAGATGTCCCCCGCCCTTGATCTTGAGAATACCCTTGCCACCCTGCGCCCGCTTCTTTGGCAAGCCCTTGAGCAACTGCGCCAGTTTTACCGTCAGGTGCAGGATCTAGCGGTGCAGGACAAAGGCGGTGATCCTGTCACCCTTGCCGATGAAACGGTTGATTGCTTTTTGCGCCACGCCCTCCAAGCTCATTTTCCGCCGACGCAGTTTGGTTATTTAACCGAAGAGACCTACACCCCAGGGCAGCCCTTGCCCCAGCCCTACCAGTGGATCATTGACCCCCTCGATGGCACCTACGACTTTTTGCAGCAAAGGGGGGAGTATGCGATTCACGTTGCCCTTGTCCATGAACATCGCCCTTGTTTAGCCGCTGTCGTCTGGCCAGAGCAGGAGGTGATCTACACTGCCATTGCCGGTGCAGGTGCCTATCGAGAGACGCGCCAAGGTGCGACGCGACTGCGGGTACAACCCCCCACTGAGGGGCAGTCGTTGCGGGTGGTGATGAGTCGGAGCCACGGCGGAGAGCGCCTACAGGCCTTTTTAAGAACCCTAGGATGCGTACAGCAAATTCCGATGGGGAGTATGGGCTGTAAAACGGCGAGTATTTGCCAAGGGGATGCAGATCTGTACGTCAACCTCACAGGGCGCAGTGCCCCGAAGGACTGGGATTTAGCGGCACCGGATTTGATCATGCAGGAGGCGGGGGGAGCCTTTACCTATGCCAATGGTGAGTTGCCCCGCTACAATCGCGCCGATGTGCAGCATTGGCCGCCCCTAGTGGTGTGTCATCCAGCTTTGAGTCGCACGGTGGGCGATCGCCTGCAAGCCTTTTTACACGAAAATCAAGGCTATTCTGGAAAATAGGCAAGTTCAGTCGCACAGAGGATAGGCCATGGTTTTTAATTGGTTTCGACGCAAGTTTGGTGGCAGTGGTGAGGAGCCATCGCCCCCTGCAGAAACCCCAACGGCAGCGCCATCCGCAGAATCCCCGCAATCTACAACTGAATCCACTGCTTCCCCCGGCATCCTCAACTGGGCAAAAACGGCACTCCAGTCGATTCAAGCGCGACAGCAATCGGAGAGTGCCGCGACGATTGAAACCATTGAAACCGCTGAAGAAACTCAAGAAACACCGCCTGCTGATGATGCCCCCGTTCCCGTCTCTATCGAGTCTGAAGAGACCGCTGTTGCTGAACCTGCCCCTGTCCAGCCCGTTGTGGAAGCTGAGTCGGTAGAACTAGACTCCTCCCTTGTCCTTGATGAGGGCTTTTTGTGGTCGGCGGAGGTGCTTGCCGCCCAAGGCCGGCGCCCAGAGGAGGTGGATATTGAGGAAATTACTTGGTTGCAACGTCTGCGCCAAGGTCTGGGCAAAACCCGTCGTGGCCTAGTACATCAACTGCGGGCGATCGTCGGCCAAGGCCCCTTAAGTCGGGATGCCGTCGAAGAAATTGAGATGCTGCTGTTGCAGTCGGATGTGGGGGTCAAGGCCACGGATCAGATTATTGCGGCGCTGCAAACAAAAATTCGCCAAGAAACACTCCCTGCCGATCAGGCGATCGCCTACCTGAAGGAAATTCTGCGGGACATTCTCGATCGCCCCTTTGAAGCCGGCTACCGCCGCGACTTTGCTCCGAAAAAAGGCACGCTGAATATCTGGTTGATTGCCGGTGTCAACGGCGTTGGCAAAACCACCACCATTGGTAAACTGGCCCACATTGCCACCCAGTCAGGCTATCGCTGTCTGATTGCAGCGGCAGATACCTTTCGGGCAGCTGCCACGGAGCAGGTGAAAATTTGGGGACAGCGCTCCGATGTCGAGGTGATTGCCAACCCCGGCAAAAATACCGATCCTGCTGCTGTGGTCTTTGATGCCATTGGCGCTGCCCAAGCCCGAGGCACAGAATTGCTGCTAGTGGATACCGCTGGCCGCTTGCAAAACAAGGCCAACCTGATGGAGGAACTCAAGAAAATCCGTCGCATCATTGATAAAAAAGCGGGTGATGCTCAAATTGAATCGCTACTGGTTCTCGATGCCACCCTCGGCCAAAATGGCTTGCGCCAAGCACAGGTGTTTGCAGAAGCGGCGCAACTCACTGGCGTGATCTTAACCAAGCTGGACGGGACGGCCAAAGGGGGAGTGGCCTTGGCGGTAGTGCAGGAATTGGGACTACCGATTCGCTTCATTGGTGCGGGCGAGGGCATTAAGGATCTGCGCCCCTTTTCCAGTTTTGAATTTGTCGAGGCCTTGCTCTCCAGTGAGGTGGAGGTGGCAGCATGAAGCTGGCCGATCGCCTGCGGTATTTCCAAGGCAATGTCTTTGACGCCATGGATCGGGCTAAGGCGGCGGTGGCGGCCACGGGACAGCCAATTGTTGATCTCTCCTTGGGGTCTGCAGATCTACCGGTAGCGGATCATATTCTTGCAGCCATTGAAGCCTCGGTGCGTGATGCCAGTACCTACGGCTATCAACTCTTTGCCAGTACAGCGGCCTTTCGACAGGCAGTGGCCACTTGGTTTGAACGCCGCTTTGGCCTCAGGGTAGATCCCGAGCGGGAAGTGCTGACGCTGATTGGTTCACAGGAGGGGACGGCGCACTTGCCCCTTGCAGTGATGAATCCCCAAGAGTATGCGCTAGTGCTTGATCCGGGGTATCCCTCCCATGCGGGGGGGGTGTATCTTGCGGGGGGACAACTGTATCCCTTGCGCTTGCGGGCAGAAAATCACTTTTTGCCGGATTTAGAGGCCATTCCGTTGCCGGTGCGAGAGCAGGCCAAACTTCTCATTCTCAGCTATCCCCACAATCCCACCACGGCGGTTGCGCCCTTGGACTTTTTCAAGACAGCAGTTGAGTTTTGCGATCGCCACGGGATTTTACTGGTGCATGATTTTCCCTACATTGATCTCGTCTTTGATGCGGAGCGGGCACCCTCGATCTTTGAAGTGGATCGCGATCGCCAAGTGGGCATTGAATTCTATAGCCTGTCTAAGTCCTACAACATGGGTGGGTTTCGCATTGGCTTTGCCATTGGCCGTGCCGACATTATTGCTGCCCTGCGCCAAATTAAATCGGTGATTGATTTTAACCAATACGCTGGCATCCTGCGGGGTGCGATTGCCGCCCTCACGGGAGATCAAACCTGTGTCCAGCAAACGCGGCAGATCTTTCGCCAGCGGCGTGATACCTTTGTCCAAGCGCTTTGCGACCATGGCTGGCCGGTGCCCCTCCCGCCAGCGACAATGTACGTGTGGGCAAAACTCCCTGACCCTTGGCAGCGGGATTCCCTGGGATTTTGCCAAGCCCTTGTTAAGGCAACAGGGATTGCCGCCGCTCCAGGCTCTGGCTTTGGTCAAGGGGGAGAGGGGTATGTGCGCTTTGCCCTCGTGCGCGATCGCCCCTGTTTAGAAGTGGCGGCTGCCCAAATTGCCGAATTTAGCCAAACGGTCGTTCAGGTGTCGGGCGCTAATCGCCCATGATCCATGCCAAGAGTAGGATCAGGCCGCCCCAAAGGACAATTGCAGGAATATGAATGGAGCGCAACACCTCTAGGGGAGTTAAAACTAGCACCTCCGTAAAGAGATGGGTGACCGTACAAAGAAGAATGAGCAAAATGATAAAGAACATGGCAACTCGCTCTAGGCATTGCCATAGATGGGAATCACGGCACCACTGATCGCAGCCGCTCCCTCGGAAATGAGATAGGCAATCAGGTCACCGATCGCCCGAGGACTCACCCAATTGACCGCTTGCGCTTCGCCCATCGCTGCCCGATTGGCAGGGGTATCGATAATGCTGGGAAGGATGACATTGGCGGTAATGTTTTTGCCTTTGGTTTCGGCAGCGATCGCCCGCGTGAAGGCCACGACTGCGGCTTTAGCAGCACAATAGGCAGCCAGTTCAGCCGCTGGTTCAACTGCACCCCGTGAGCCAATGGTGACAATGCGCCCATATTGCTGAGTCTGCATACGTTTGAGGGCGTGCTTACAAACCAAGAAGGTGGTCTCGACATTGAGGCGAAAACTCTGCTGCCAATCACTGAGGGCAAATTGTGCCGTTGCGCCCATGCTAAAGCCACCGACAAGGTGAACCACGGCATCCAATTGCGGCATGCGCTCCACGAGAGCGGCCACTTCACTTTCATTGTTCAAATCCGCTGCCACAAACCGCACGTTGGCCAACTCCGCTGCCGCCAATTGCTTTTCGAGGGCGTCTCGGGCAGCCGCATCAATGTAGGGCACCGTCAGCGTATAGCCTTGACTGAGGAGAACCGGCACTACCCCTTGACCGAGTCCGCCTGTGCCGCCTGTCACTAAAACCGCGCGATGGGCAAATCCCCTCATGGCTGATCCCTCAGTGTGAGTTGTCGTGCTCTGTAGAAGGTTTGCAAACTGTGGCGATCGCCAACGAATCGCCAGTGCCAAGGCTCATAACTCACCCCCTGCGGGTTATGACGGGGAAAGGACAGTTCAAAACTAAAACGCGCTGCATTTTTTTCCAGCCAGCGAAAGGCGGGGGTGTCCTCAAAAGTCTCCTTGAGATGGGTGTCTGGCCGACTGCCATCGCCAATATCAATGGCATAGCCCGTATGGTGTTCGCTATAGCCGGGGGGCGCACTCACCAATGCCCGCTCACTTGCCCGTTGTGCCCGTTGCTCCTTGACCTCAAAAAAAAGATAGTCCTGATCCTGTTTGGAGCGAAATCCAGAGAGGGGCATCAACACCACCCCCTCCTGCTGCGCGGCGGCGACCATCGCCCGGAACCGTTCTGCTGCGGCTCGCCGTAATTTAATTTGGCCATCGGCACTCACCGCTTCAAGTTCTGAGAGGGGCGCCTCTTCATAGGGCAGATGTCCCAGCAGATTTTCTGTTGGCGTTAGCGTTGGCTCCGTTTCCGTAGCCGTTGGCGATTCCGTGGGACGATTGAGGAACCACACGGCTCCCACGCCCATTAGCCCCACAAGGACAAGGGTGCTGGCGATCGCCCACCCCCCTCGCCGAGGTTCTACTGTGCCCTGAGTGATTGGTTGTAGCCGCTCCGCAACAGGAATATCTTGATCCATGACGCAGTCCCGTGCCTTTTTATGAGAATAGACGATTTTTCCTAGGGCTGGGCATACAGTTGCCAGTAGTTCCAGTAGTTCTCCAAGACATTCTTGACATAGCCATAGGTCTCAGAAAAGGGAATCGATTCCACAAAGCGATCGCTATCGGTCATATCAAAACGCTGCAACCACTGATTGACATTTCCCGGCCCGGCATTGTAACTGGCCAAGGCTAAGAGCGTGTTTTGATTGTACTGATTGTGGGTGTAGTCAACGTACCATGTGCCCAAGCGGATATTGTCCTCTGGATCCACAAGGGAATAGCTCTCTAGGTTCAACTTTTCGGCAATCCAAGCAGCCGTCTCTGGCATCAACTGCATCAACCCCGTTGCCCCCACCACTGAGCGGATCTGCTTTTCAAAGCGAGATTCTTGGCGAATCAAGGCCATCACCAATAGAGGATTTAAGTTGCGAGCTAGGGACCACTTTTCCACTAATTCCCAGTAGGGCAGGGGGTAAAGGGCATACCAGAAGCGGACATCGCGGCGAATGGGCGCAAAGAACGTTGCCACCTCCGGTTCACTGGCTGAGCGCGTAAACAAGTTTTGCAGCATAAAGATGCCATCGAGGTATTCCCCAACGCCAAGGCGAATCAGGCCATCAGTGAGTTGTTCTGCCGCTGTCGGTGTCACCCGATTGTGGAATTCCCACTGCCAGCGCTGCCAAGCCTCCTGAGACTGCCGCAGCAGGTACAGTTCGCGTAGGGTGGCACTCCCCGTGGCCAAGGGAAGGAGGGGCTTGCGATCGCTCGCCACTGAGGGTCGCTGTTGTCGCAGGGTTGTAAAGGTGCCCACGGGTTTCTTGAGCAGACTGGCGGCTCGCCAAGCATAGTAGGTGTGGGGATAGCGCTCTATGACCAGTTGCCAAGTTTGGCGTTGCCCTTGGGGTTGTCCTGCTTCCCCTTGCCATTTTCCTTGCCAAAAGGCGGCTCGCGGTGCCAGCTCACTCTCAGGGTTCAATTTGAGAATTTCGCTAACCCACTGTTGTGCCTGAGACCACTGCCGTTTTTGGGCAGCCCCTTGGGCCAGTTGCCAGCGCAGTTCCGCTGCGGCGCTGCTTTGGGGATAGGTCTTGAAGAGTTGTTGTTGGCTTTGTTGTGCCCCCTTGGTGTTGCCTAGTTCCTGATGAGCTTGGTACTGTGCCAGAAGGGCATCGGCAGCGATCGCGGGTGCTTGATTTTGCCTCGCTAACTGAAGACACTTGGCCAGCAAAGGGAGACGCTCCGCCGGTGTTTTGGCTAAACGGGCAAGGCGCAGTTGGGCAAGGGCTGCTTCGGAACTTTGGGGAAAGCGGTTGATCAGGGCTTGATAGGCGGCGATCGCCCCAGAGGTGTCCTCACTCAATTGACGTCCCCGGCCCACCCGATAGAGATTCAAGGGGGTTGGTGGTGCCTTGGCATAGGCCGCTGCTGCCGGAGCATACTGCATTTTCTCCCAATAGCCAAAGGCGATCGCTTCCCAATCGGCGGGCGTCAGTTGATCGGCGTAGCGCTGCCGCAAAATTTCAAGGTAGGTGCCGTATTCCTCAAGAAAGAGGCCGTGGCGTGCCACCAGCTTCAGGTAGGGCACTTGATCGGGATTTTTCTGTAACTGTTGCGCCACATAGTTGACGACGGCAGGATGCTGTGGAAAGCGGGCGATCGCCTTTTGCGGTTGATTGAGGCTCAGGAGTGCCACTGCCGCTTCAGGTTCACTGCCATAGTCCCGCAGCAACTGTTCCCACGTTTCCTTTGCCTTGCGGTTATCTCCCTGTTGCCGATAGGCCTCCGCCCGCAGCAGGAGAATGGGTGCGGCCATGGGACGGTAAGTCTGCTCAAGATCTTGGAGCCACTGAAGTGCAGCTTGGGGTTGCTGTTGACTCAGGCTTTCTACGGCCAAAAGATAGCGGGCGCGATCGCGCTTGAGGGGATCCGCAGACTCTGCCCATTGCTTTAACTCTTGCGGACTTTGGGGCGGCGCTTCAACAGTCAGCGTGTAAAGGGGCGAAGGCGATCGCCAATGGTACCAACTGAACAGCCCACCGCCAACCATCAGTGCCGCCAACAACAGCGACACCAGCCAAGGCCGTATGCCTCGCCGCTGCTTTCGTTTTGGGAGTGATTTAACCATAATTTGCAATTCCAGCCAGCAACCCCGCTCTCCAATCTCCACAGTAAACTAGGGAGTACAACCCTATTCTTATTAAGTATGTGGCGGTCTTGGATGCAGCAGTGGCAACTGGGTGCTAGCGAGGGGCGATCGCGCTGAAGGAAATCGAATTAACGACCTCACCCGCACATCGCCCTCCACTATGGCAATCTATGAAAAGATAAACCAACAATCGTAAACTTCGATGCCCCCTATGCCACGAATGGTCTGGATTGTGATTGGCTGCAATTGCCTGATTGCGCTAATTGCCCTGTGGTTGGCATGGCAGTTGGTCAAGCTGCGCCAGATTCTGCGGGGGGTGTCCCGTGCGCTCCTAGATGCGGAGCGGAGTACCCACGGGGTCTTAGGCGGTGCCCCTGAGGTGATTATCATTGGCCAGCGGGGGATAGCAGGCTTGCGATCGCAATTGCCCAAATGGCGGCGGCAACAGCGCAATGTTCGTCTGTTTTTAACCTTGATAAGCTGGATAGGGCGACATGGTATCCGCCTGCAAAGGAGAAAGCGATGAGTCAGCAACAGGGTGGCGGTGGTGCTTTTTGGGGGGGACTGCTCCTAGGGAGCGCGATCGGGACAGTCGTGGGGCTGTTGATGGCTCCCCGCTCTGGCAAGGAAACCCGACAACTCCTGCGCAAATCCGCTGATGCCCTGCCCGAACTGCTCGAAGACATTACTGCGAGTTTTGAGCAACATCGCGATCGCCTCTCAGAAACCACCCAAGAACGCTGGCAAGCCACCTTAGAACGGCTCAAGGAAGCGATCGCCGTCGGTATCGAAGTCACGCAGCAGCAGCGGCAAACCCTGCGGCGCGAAGCCAATGGCATGGCCTTGAGTGACCCTGATGAAGAGGATGCTGTCAATCAATAGCCTGCGGTGGGTCATGAGTCAAGAAATCATGAGCCAAGATAATGAGGAGTTATCCCTTTATCAAACAATCTCGACCGAGGGAGAACCCACCGAGATTTTCCAAACAAAACGTAATACAATCTTGCCATCACGTTTTTTGGTAACAGCACTGTTACAACCAACAGGATTCAAAGAAGGGGTACACCATCGTGGGAGTATTTAGTCGGCTATCACGAGACATCGGCATTGACTTGGGCACAGCCAACACCTTGGTTTATGTGTCTGGGCGGGGGGTGGTTTTAGAGGAACCGTCCGTTGTTGCCATTGATCAAAATACCAAACAACCCCTTGCCGTTGGCGTTGAAGCAAAGCGAATGCTGGGACGGACACCGGGCAATGTGGTGGCCGTACGTCCCCTGCGGGATGGCGTCATTGCCGATTTTGAGCGTGCCGAACTCATGCTGAAGCACTTTATGCGCCAAGTGCACGGCGGTAAGAATTTGTTTGCCCCCCGTGTGGTGATTGGTATTCCTAGTGGCGTGACCGGTGTCGAACGCCGTGCCATTGAGGATGCTGCGCGGGGTGCTGGGGCGCGGGAAGTGTATTTGATTGATGAACCCGTCGCCGCCGCCTTTGGTGCGGGTTTACCCGTGGAAGAACCGACGGGCAACATGATTGTGGACATTGGTGGTGGCACGACTGAAGTGGCGGTTCTCAGTTTGCAGGGCACCGTTTTGAGTGAATCCGTCCGCGTTGCTGGCGATGAAATTTCTGAGGCGATCGTCCAGTATTTGAAAAAAGTACACAACCTGATTATTGGTGAACGCACGGCTGAGGAGATCAAGATTCGCATTGGCTCTGCCTACCCCAATGACAGCTATGACTCCGAAGCCATGGAAGTGCGCGGACTGCACCAACTCTCTGGCCTACCACGCACAGTTACGGTCAAAGCAGAAGAAATTCGCGAAAGCATGGCCGAGCCCCTCTCGGCAATTATTGAAGCCATCAAGCGTACCCTTGAGCGGACGCCCCCAGAACTAGCCGCAGACATTGTGGATCGCGGGATTATGCTGGCTGGCGGCGGTGCTCTGCTACGGGGTCTCGATACTCTGATTAGCCATGAAACGGGCATTGTCGTTCATGTAGCAGCGGATCCCCTGCGGTGTGTGGTCATGGGTACCGGTCGGGTACTGGAAAACTTCAAAGACCTTGCTCGTGTCTTTTCCACACAACCGGCAGTGATGGGTTAAGGATCAGCAGCTATGGCTTTTCTGCTGCGCTGGTGGGGACGATATGCCGGTGGCTTAGTCCTTGTTGCTTTGGTACTCACAAGTGCTTGGATTTTGCGTGAGACCAATGGGGCAGCAATTCGTGAACTGTACCGCCTTCTTAGTTTGCCCTTTCAAGGCGCAGTGGACGATCAGCAAGCCTTGATTCAAGCCCGCACATGGCAACTGGAGCAGCAACTGGCCGCCGTCCAAGCAGAAAACCAACGGTTGCGGCGAATGCTGAATGCACCGATGCTGCCCAATTTCAATGGCCGCGTTGTGCCGGTGATTGGTCGCAGTTCCGATCAGTGGTGGCGATCGCTCCTCTTGGGGGAAGGCAGTCGTCAGGGTCTCACCATCGGTTCAGTCGTGGTGGGCAACGGTGGCCTTGTCGGGCGCATTACCAGCATTACCCCCAATACCAGTCGGGTGATGTTGCTCACGGATCCCGCCAGTCGAGTGGGGGTTGTGGTGGGTCGGACGCGGCAGATGGGGATTCTGCGGGGACAACTCAACCAGCAGGTGATTGTCGAGTTTTTAGAGAAAGACCCGAAGGTACAGCCCAAGGATGTCCTCTATACCTCAGCCTTGAGTAGTCTCTATCCAGCGGGCATTCCCATTGGTGAGGTGCAATCGGTAGAACTGAGCGATCCCACCCGCCCCCATGCCACTGTTATTCTGGGCGCACCGATTGATCGCCTTGAGTGGGTCACCGTCATTCCCTATGCTGAACCGACAGACACGTTTACGCCGAACTAGCCTCAACTGGTTGATTATTATTAGCTCTGTGGGACTCTGTGCCCTGCTGAGCTTTATTCACTTACCCAACCTGCATCTATTGGTGCCCGACTGGTTTTTAATCTGGGTGGTGGTGTGGAGTGTCAAGCGATCGTGGGGACAAGGGGTACTGGCGGGTATTGCCCTCGGTTGGATTCAAGATGGTTTAGTCAGTGCTCATCCTAGCCACGCAGTCAGCTTAGCTTTGGTGGGGGGGCTGACCGCCCTGATGCAAAAGCAGCGCTTTGTTTCTGAGGATTTTATTTCGGTTGCTTTGATTACCTTTGCAATGGCCATTCTTCAGCAAACGGTCATCGCAATCCAAATGAGCCTTGGTAGTGGCTTTCCCCTCGAGGAGATTTGGCAGCACCATCGGCAAGTCGCGCTTAGTTCAGCCATTATGAGTAGTCTTTGGGCACCCTTGCTCTATGCCCCCCTGAATCGCTGGTGGACGTGGTTGCGACAGCAGGAGTAGAGAGCGCAACAATAAACCCGCCTCATGCCCAACTTGCGGCAGCCACTACTCAATCGCTGCTTGCACTTCACCCATAAAGCCGAATGCCCATTCGATGCCCCTGTTTGAGCTTGCCCACCTTTTTGAAGTTCGCCTCAGATGCGCCAGACATTTCTGTTGCCCTTTCACCTCATCACCGTTATACACGCTGAAGTCATCCGAGACGAGTACCCCTGCAAATCCCTCACCTAATAGGGTCTCTAACTCTGCTCGTAGACGGCTGCCCGCCGCGTGGAATCAGCAAAATCCCCAGTCTCCGAGTGCTTCTACCGTTGGCTTCACGCTTTCTGCTGCTCTGGCATTCGTCTGTTGCAGTATCCCCACTCGGACAGTCGGCGTTCTGAGCGTTTATGAAGGTCACTGAATGGTGGTTTTGATGAAATTCAACTGAAGTTGTATAGCTATTCCAATAAGGAATGAGATATCATCCAGCACAATACTTGCGAATCACCTCATCAATCGAACTGTTTGACCCTGCATACATCCGCGCTCGCTTCAGCGCACTAAAGTCGTGCTCAATCACATTCAAATCAGGAGAGTATTTCGGTAAAAATAACACCTCGTGACCCGCCGCTTTCACCACTGCCTGAATCGCCCCTTTTGGATGAATCGGTGTCTTTCTGGTATCTATACCGTCCTGCGACTCAACTCTCTCTTTTCTGACGCTTCCCCGCTCGCTCTCCATCAATTCGTTGGCCTCGCGCTGACCACCCATACTCACACTCCACTCGAGAGTCAAACCCCCTCTCATCGATAGACACCACCGTTTCCTCCCCATGGCTCTCTACCCATGTGTCAAGCTGCTGTTGATACGCTTGTCGCTCTGCCTCACACCCTTCTTGGTAACGCATCTGTTTTTTTTGCGGGTGATGCTCATCTGGGCGAGGGCATAACTAATGGTGGAAACTTGGACGCCAAATCGCTGGGCACGGTCGATTAAACGATCATCGGAATGAGTAGCAACATCCGCTGCTAAGGCCGCCCAATCCAGCTTCCAAGGACGACGGGGGACAACCGTGGGCGCTAAGTCGTCTCGCTTCAGCCAGCGATGGATAGTGGCGCGGCTCACCTGAAAGATTTGAGTTGCTTCACTGATTTTGCCACCTTGCTTGATATAGGAGACAACCCGCTCTCGTCAGTCCAAGCTATAGCTCATATTCTTGAGTAACATTCATGACGCTTTGAGTATAGCCTATCCCTCTTGAAAATATCTCACTCCCTTTCGAAATAGCTATATTAGTCGCGCCCGATTTTCGGTGCTAGCTCAATATATCCAGCAACAATCTGAGATTGAGTGACTGCTCCCTCCGGTCGCCCGCCGCCTCACCACTACCTAACTGCTTTGCGGTATAGACGGAGCACTGCGGCGAATTTTGGTAGATTTATATTTCTTAATACTTATAATTTCTTAACGTAAATTTACAATATTCCCAAGTGCCGATAACGTCATGGTTTCCGTGATCTAAATCACATCTAAAAGCGCTTTTACGTGGAATTACGCATGATCCCCAAGTTGCGAAGTTCATAGAATAATAACGTACAGTAAATCAATCCTTAACGAGCAGCTATATCCCCTGTTGATCCCCCACAAAATTTGCCCATGGGTGGAAGTGGACAGCGGGAAATTAATAGATGCTGACATAAGTAATTGGGGGAACACAACATGACAAAATTATTGCCCGTTACTGCCTACACAATTCGCCGTCTGTTGCGGCAATACCAAGGGCAGCTCAAATCCGTGGTGGTGGAAGGGGCTTGCTTAGTCGCTGATCCCGAAGCAGACTTGAATGCGGTGCTCGAGAGCCTTTATTTAGATGAGGAAGAAGTCTGCACCCAAGTGGCTGAAATTGAGAAGCTGATGATGACCCATCAACTCCTGTTGAAAGCAGGGGCAAAAGAGCAAGCAGCAGCCATCGAAGATCAAATCCTCTGGATTTTTGGCCTGAAGCGGATCAAGAATCAAGCCACCCAAGAAGCAGCCCCTGCAATGCCGATTATGATGGCCGTGGGCATTTAAGGCCCCGCAAAAATGGCTTCCTCCACCTCGGCACGGGGGCAGGAGTACTTAAAAGAGCGCTGAATCACACTGCCCTCAAGGCGATCGTGATAGACCACCTGTAGCTCCTCAATATCCAAGCAAATCCGAGCTGACCACTGGGGATACTCTAACTCCCAACAGTGGATATCCGTTTCGTCCCGCACACAGCCCTTTTGCTGTAGCCATGCTTCAATTTGCGGCAGGGCATGGTTGTAGAGGGGGGTTTGGGGATTAGGCAGAGTGTTCATCCAAGTTCTGAGATGCGACTGACAATTTGCAAGATCCATTCTTGCCCCTGTTGGGACAAACCGACAATTACCGCCAGAACCAGACAGCCGACAAACGTGACCCCCAAGATAAACAGAGCAAATAGCTCCCCCGGCGAGAGGGGGCGATCGTCGGGTGGCACGGCAGTAGAGCGAACAGACCCCTGAGAGCGAGAAGAGGCACCTATCCCCATCGTGCCTGACTGTTTTGACTGTGCCCGCAGGCGTAATTGCAAGTCATACCACTGCCGCTGCTCTGGATTGGTCAGCACTGCATAGGCCTCATTGAGGCGATGAAACTCCTCGCGAGCGATCGCCACCGGCAACGTCGTCGTATCAGGATGGTAGAGCTTACTCTTTTCTCGATAGGCACGGCGAATCTCCGCCAACGAGGCCGTGGGTGCCACCTCGAGAATGTCGTAGTGGGTTCGCGACGGGGACAGATGTGCCATGGCAAGGCTTACTTGACCAGATCGAAGATCTTGAACATGGGCAGGTACATCGCCACCAGAATTGACCCTACCATACCCCCTAGCACCGCAATCATCAAGGGTTCCATCACACTTGTTAGGGACTTCACCGCCTGTTCCACTTCATCTTCATAGAAGTCGGCCACCTTCATCAGCATCTTATCCAGTTCCCCTGTCTCTTCGCCCACGTTAATCATCTGGGTCGCCAGCACTGGAAAGACCCGTTCCTGTTGCAGGGCAAGGCTGAGCATTCCTCCCTTCTGCACTTCCTGTGCCGCTCGGTCAATGGCATTGGAGATCACTTGGTTCCCCGCTGTGGCACTGACAATTTCAAGGGAACGCAAAATCGGTACCCCTGAACGGGACAGCGAACCAAATGTGCGGCAGAACCGTGCCACCGCTGTTTTTTCCACCAAATCACCAAAGAGGGGTAGCTTCAACAGCAAGCCATCAATCATCAGCCGGCCAGCCGGAGTCTTGTAATAAAAGCGAATCCCCAATACCAAGCCCACCACACAGATAATCAACAATGCCATATACTGCGGCGTGCGCAGGAATTCACTAAGCGCCACCATCATGGCGGTAAAGGGCGGCAATTCCCCCCCCAACTGTTTGAAAATACCCTCAAACACAGGGATCAGGAAAATCACCATCCCCAAGAAGATGCCCACCGCCAGCAGGCCCACCACCACGGGATAGGTCAGGGCGGACTTGATTTGGTTATTGAGGCGGGCTTGATCCTCCAGTAACTTCGAGAGACGGTTGAGCACCTCATCGAGCACCCCCCCCGTTTCCCCCGCTTGGATCATAGCCACAAACAGGTTATCAAAGGCCTCAGGATGGGGACGCATGGCATCAGCAAGGCTGCTCCCCTGTTGAATGTCATTGTTGACGGCCATGAGGATTTTTTTTAATTTCGGGTTGGTGCATTGATCTGCCAAAACACCAATCCCACGCACCAAGGCCACACCTGCATTCACCAGTGCCGCAAACTGCCGCGCAAAGATCGCTCGATCTTTCACCGTAATTTTGGAGAGGAAAGTGAGGTCGAGGTCTGACTTGAGGGTGAGTTTTTTGGCCTCCTTGACCTCTAGAACCTGTACCCCTTGCAATTGCAAAGCCATGCGTGCTTCCCTTGGTGTCGAAGCTCGCTCGCGGACGGTCTTGTATTTGCCTTGGGCATCCCGGATCCGCACTTCATAGGTTGCCATGACTCAATACCCCTTCTTTTTATCAATAATTGCTAACTAGCGTGCTGCTGCCGCAGGTGTACCCGTACCAATCAGACGTTGCAACTCGTCCTGACGCGAGGACTTGGCCATTGCTGCTTCATAGGTGATGATGCCCGCACGATAATAATCGGCCAAGACTTTTTCAAGGGTCTGCATCCCCAGCTTGCCGCCCGTTTGAATTGCCGAATAAATCTGCGAGGTTTTGCCTTCGCGAATCAGGTTGGAGATAGCAGGGGTCACCACCATGATCTCTTGTGCCATAATCCGCCCAAATTCACCGGGCTTGGGATTTTTCTTAGGAACCAGCGTTTGGCTAAAGACCGCCACTAACGAGTTGGACAACTGGACGCGAATTTGCTGCTGCTGCTCTGGCGGGAACACATCCACCATACGGTCAACGGTTTGGGCAGCTGAACTGGTGTGCAAGGTACCAAAGACCAAGTGACCGGTTTCTGCCGCTGAGATGGCAAGCTGAATTGTTTCCAAGTCCCGCATCTCACCCACAAGGATAATATCGGGGTCTTCCCGCAGCGCTGCCCGCAGAGCATTGGCAAAGCTCTTGGTATCTTCCCCCACCTGCCGTTGGTGGATCAGGCTCTTGATGGGTTCATAGACAAACTCAATGGGGTCTTCAATCGTCAGGATATGCTCAGCGCGGGTTTTGTTGATCAAGTCAATCATCGCCGCCAAGGTTGTGGTTTTCCCTGATCCTGTCGGCCCAGTCACCAGAATCAAGCCCCGTGGCCGCTCACTCATTTCGCGGACAACATTGGGCAATCCCAACTGCTCAAACGTGGGAATTTTGGAACTGAGTGCTCGCAAGCAAGCAGCATAGGTTCCCCGGTCTTTATACACATTGACGCGGAACCGGGCGAGGCCACGTACACCATAGGAGCAGTCCAACTCCCAGTTTTGCTCTAGGTGCTTGCGTTGGGTATTGTTGAGCATGCTGAAAATCAGGCGCTGGCATTGCTCTGGGGTGAGGGGTTCGTAGTCGGTCGGGGTTAATTTGCCGCTAATGCGAATGTAGGGGGGTAAGCCAGCGGAGATATGCAAATCGGAGCCACCATTGGCCACCACTTGCTCCATTAGGTCTTCAATCATTAGCTCCATAGGGTGTTCCTCGTCTAAGCAGTTTGGTCAACAACACGAAAGTTCATCACTGACATTAATAATCTTGTTAATCCACAAAGCGGGGTGTCATGCAATAGGGGCATTCTAACCATTCGGGCTGCGCCTCGGCACCGCAGGTACGGCAGGTTAAAGAACTCTTACGTTTGGCCTTGAGTTCTGCCTCTAGTCCAGTGTCCGTAAAGGTGACGCGCTCCACTTCTTCGAGGGTGGTGAGTCCTTCCTTGACTAACCCCAAGCTATAGGCAAGCAGGGTTTTCATGCCCTCTTCGACGGCCGCCTCCTTGATTTGCTCGGTGGGGGCACCTTCGGTAATCAGCCGTTGCAGTCGCTCGGTGATCCGCATAATTTCGTAGACGCCGACCCGTCCTTTGTAGCCCAAACCACCACATTTACTGCAAATGGGTTGGCCAGTTGCCTTAGCCGCTTGAATTTGCTCGGGTGTCAGTTTATTGGCTTTGTAGAGGGTGAGGTTGACATCCTTGGAGGCAGACAAGCCAAAGCGCGCCAGTTCCTCACGGGTGGGTGTATAGGGAATCCGACACTCACTGCATACCCGCCGCATCAGCCGTTGGGCAACAACCCCAATGAGGGAGGCGGAAACCATAAAGGGTTCAATGCCCATTTCCGAGAGGCGGGCAATTGCACTGGGGGCATCGTTAGTGTGCAGGGTTGTCAAGACCAAGTGCCCCGTCAAAGCCGCTTCAATGGCGGTTTTTGCGGTTTCTTTGTCACGGGTTTCGCCCACCAGAATTACATCGGGGTCTTGGCGGAGAAAGGCTCGCAAAATTGAGGCAAAGTCCATGCCTTTTTCGCGAATAACCTGTACCTGCGTTAGGCCGGGGAGCGTGTATTCAATCGGGTCTTCCGCTGTACTGATGTTGACACCGGGACTATTACATTCAGCCAGCGCAGAGTAAAGCGTGGTGGTTTTCCCTGAACCAGTGGGACCTGTAACGAGGATGAGGCCAAAGGGGCGCTTGGTCATCTCCCGCACAATAGCAAGGCTCTCAGGGTCAGTAATCAGCTTGTCGAGACCGAGTTGGGTGGCGGAGTTATCGAGAATCCGCAGTACGACTTTTTCGCCCCAGCGGCTGGGGAGGGTATTCACTCGGAAGTCCACCCGTCGCCCTTGGAACATTTTGCGGATACGACCATCTTGGGGGGCACGCCGCTCAGCAATATCAAGGTCAGCCAAGATTTTGAAGCGGGAAACGACGGCTGGCACGATTTTCTTCGGCAGTGGATCAAAGGCTTGGTGAAGCACCCCATCTTTGCGGAAACGAATCCGCAGGTATTCCTCTTGAGGTTCGATGTGAATGTCGGAAACGCCTTCGGTGAGGGCTTTGGCCAAAATTTTGTTGACAAGGGCAATAATCGGCGCATCTTCTGCACCTTTCAGCGCCTCAGCAAGGTCAACCTCCTGCTCCCCTTCCAGCTCTTCGAGGCCGCCCATGGCTTCGATGTCTTCTTCGATGTTGATGTCACCGATCGCAGCCGGGGCGCTTTTGCTAGCGGTGGTTTCAGCTACCTGTTTATTGAGAATCGGGTCAATGAGGCGTTGGTAATCCTCTAGGGTGATCACCATTCGCTTGAGGGTGAGGTTGTGGGCGCGGAGTAAGCGGGTGAGGTTGTCAATGGCTTGGAGGTTATCTGGATCCACCATCGCCACGAGCAGATAGGGGGGATCAGCGTCGAGGTGCTTGGCAATGGGGATGACTTGGTAGGTGCGGCAGGTGTCAATCGGTACAATCGTGTTGATCAGTTCCTCGATTTGCTCGGTGGGGAAACGATTGAGTTCGGGATCGAGGCAATCAACCCCGTAGATCACTTTGAGTTCAAAAAGCTGTTGCTTGTGGTACTGGCGTAACACATCGGGGGGCATGGTGGTGCCCGTAATCTCCTGCAACACGGTTACGAGGGACTTGCCCGTTTTGCGGGCGGTGTTCATGGCTTCCCGCACCTGATCGATACTGGCGTAACCGGAGGCAACAATGGCTCGTTCTGTGGGGCTAGCGGCTCTGCCGCGCACGGTAAGTGCTTTCCGAGAAGAAGATGACGATGTGTTGACCATAGGGCGCGTTAGGGTCTGGATGGCTTGCCTACTATAGTAGCAACAACCTTCCCAGAGATTTCATGGGTATTTTCACGGTTTATGTTTATTGACATTTTTGTTGACAATTCTTGCTATAGACGCTTTGTAACCGCGATCGCGCTCTTTTGCATAGGCTGAAAATTATTTACAATCCTGCGGCACATTAGAAACTATTAGTTATCTGTTCTCCCTGTTAGCGCGTCCTCTTGATTCCGCCATCATCCTGTGGAGGTTTGCCCTATGCGTGTCAAAGACTTGATTTTGCCTGTGCTGGTGGTTGGTTTGGTCTTTGTTGGTTTTGGCGATCGCTTTTTGCCGGCACCTTTGAGTACGGCCAGTGCCAGTACCCGCGAGCAACTGAATGACTTTCTTAAGGGCATGTTTACGGGGTTTTCTGTCTATAACCGCTACCATAAGACGGAGGAGATGATTCGCCAAGCCGAAGGGAAGTAAATGCGCCGCTTTTTGCTCTTTTTACTCTGGATGATCAGCAGCGGGGCGATCGCCCTCTTTTCGGTACAGAATGCAAAAGCGGTGTCGCTGCGATTTTTGTTTTGGCAATCCATTGAGATGCCCCTTGGCTTGCTCTTGATCTTTGTGGCTGCGATCGCCCTCTGGGTGCCCTATTTAGCCCGTCCACTGCGGCGATGAAGTGGCCACACGCGCTGCTCATTCTACTTGTGATTGTTTTGTGCTTGATGGGGCAACCAAGAATTGCGGCCATTCCAGCCTCACCCCTCACCCTAGAAGTCAATCCAGCCGATCCACAAGCCAGTGATGCCGTAACCCCTTTCCGTACGATTGCTGCTGCTTTGGCGTGGGCACAGGCGCACGATCGCCCCACCGACATTTACATTCATGGCGGCATTTATCGGGAGGCATTGGGAACGATTCATCATCGGCAGATGCCCCTGCGACTGGTGGCTCAGGCGGGCGAACGCGTGATTGTGCGGGGCAGTCAACAATGGTCAGATTGGCAAGAAGTCTCCAGCACCCCTAGGTTCACCATTTACCGTCACCCTTGGACACTGGCTTGGGGCTTTTCGGGTAACCCGTGGACAAACTATGGCATTGAGTTACCCCTCGTAGCGCAGCGGGGCGAACTGGTGTGGTGGCGGGATACTCCCCTGCGGCAGCGACTTTCATTTAGGGAATTGCAGGGGGATGATTTCTACGTGGATGATACGGAGCAACAACTGTATGTGGCTCTGTCTGTGGGCATCTCACCCAGTGAATTGGAAGTAGCCGTTCACCGTGAGGCCTTACGCATCTTAGACAGTGGTTTTATCAGTTTGGTGGGCCTACGCTTTGAGCACTATGGCGGCACATTTAGCCAAGCGGTGCGCATTGAACGCAGCCATGACATTGAGGTTAAAGACTGTACTTTTTGGGGCAATAATTGGGGCGGCCTCGAAAGTCATCAGAGCGATCGCCTGCGGGTGGAACGAACACAGTTTCTGCAAAATGGCTGGCGGGGCATGGCGGGGGTTCATTTGCGGGACTTCACAGTGCAGCAGGTGCTCGTTCAAGGGAATAATTGGCGGGGGGCATGGGCAGGCTTTTACGATTGGGATGCGGGGGATAAGTACTTTCATTTGCGCCGCGCCGTCTTCGATCGCTACCGCGCGATTGAGAATCAAGCGGCCGGTCTGTGGCTTGATACTGATAATCAAAACGTTGAGATTCGGCGATCGCAATTTCTCGGCAATGCCGTTGTCGGTCTTTTCCTCGAGGCGAGCACAGGTCCAGTGACCATTGAAGATTCCTTAATTGCCTATAACTACAGCATTGCCCCGAACTATCTACAAACCCCCGGCATTTTTGGCTGGGCGGTTGCCCATGTTACCCTGCGCCACAACTGGATTTGGGAAAACCAAGGGGCACAAATTGGCGTCCGCGATCCTTCGCCTCGAACCGTCACCCTACCCGAAACGGGTGAGGAAGTCACGATGACCTCTCAAGATTGGTACCTAGAGGGGAATTGGATTGGTAGCCGCCAAGAGCAACTCCTGACCACCCTCAAGGGGGAACCCTTCTTGCAAACGCTGAAATTGCAGGATAACCACTGGTGGAGTGAAGCGGCCTATCCCTTTCGCCTAGAGGGGGAAAATCTCACTTGGTCGCAGTGGCAGGAGCAATACGGCAATGCCAGCGATCGCTGGCTCATCCCCTAGAGGCGATCGCGTAACTGATTGACCATCGCTTGAGCCGAGGCCTCATCGACAAACATCCCCAGTTGAATCTTAGTTTGGTCGCCGTTGCCCACCAAAAAGGCATCAGGCACCACAGCTTGGACTTTTTCTAAGTCCGCAGGTTCCTTGTAGGGAGCCAGCACATAGTAGCGACCATTGGGCATTTTTTCCACAAAAAGCTGCGTCGTATGTTCAGGTTCAGCCGGGGTTGGGCTGGCCGTAGGGGTGGGTGAGGCACTGGTTGATGGACTCGCCGCAGGTTCCAATTGGGCAAGGGTGCTGCGATTGACATCGGGAAATTCCCGCGCAGTCATATCAGGGCCGACGGGGGGCGTGGGTGATGCTGCTGTTGGCGTTGCAGGTGATTCAGTGGCAACGGGGGCAGGTCGGCGGTTGAACCACCAGAGGGCTGCGCCACTAAAGCCGGCCAGAATGCCAACCACAATTAACCAGCGTTGCACCAGATGTTGACTATTGCTTTCACGCCGTTGGAACCAAGGCCGCTGTTGGTTTTTTCGGGCCTGCTTGAGCAGCTCGCGGGTAGAGGCAAAGGGGCGCTTTGTTCGGGTTGGCGTTTGCGGGGCAGGGGGATCGCTGGCATAGGAGGGGGGCAAGAGTTCTGCTAAATCTGTGGGATCAAACTCGAAAAAGGGATCGGGAGCCACCTCATTGGTACGTTCATCGGTGGCTGGTGCTGTCTCAGGGGTGAAGGCCAAAGAATTGACAACGGGAGGAACGGTTTGGGAAGCTGTTTCTGCGGCAGCAGGGGTGACACTCGGTTCTGGGGAAGTTGCAGACTCGGGAACCGGCGGCGCTGCAAAGGGGGAATGGGCTTGTACCATGCGATGGCAGCGATATTGAGTGAGTTCTGCCTCTAAACTAAGGTTGAGGGAAGCCAAAGCCGCTTGCAAACGTTGGCGATCGACGGTGGCAGAGGTCATAGCAATCGCTCCGAAAACAGTGCCCTACAGTCCCTTCACTTAACGCACCACCCCGATGGATTATGCAGCACCCTGTGCAGGTTCCCAACAATGGCACAAGCACCCCTATTGAGCATTTGCATTCCGGCCTATAACCGTCCCCAAGGATTGGCACAAGCGGTTCGCTCAGTTGTCGCAGCCTTGCCCCCTGAGAGCCACGATCCGGTGGAAGTCATTATTATCGATGATTCTGCCACCCCCACAGCAGTGGAGGATTTGCTGGCTGGATGGTCAGGCCGCTGGCACTACCAGCACAATGCCCAGCGCTTAGGAATGGTGGCCAATTGGAATGCCAGTTTAGCGCAGGCCGCTGGGGAGTTTATCCTGCTGTTGCACGATGATGATTACCTATTGCCCCAAGGGATCACGAGGATTCTGGAAACCCTCATCCAATATGGTAGCCAGTTTGAAGTCTTTCTCTTTGGCGTGCATTTGGTGGATTCGCATCAACGCTGTTTGCGACGGCAGATACCCCGGCAGCAAACATGGCTCTCCCCAGCTCAAGCCCTTAGGCAATTGCTGCGTCATTCCTCGTTTGTGCGATTTCCCGCCTTGATCTGGCGGCGATCGCTCCTCGAGGAGGTGGGCTATTTTGATCCCGCCTACGGCGAAGCCACAGACCTCTACCAATGGCTACGCTTCTTTGCCCAGAAGGGGGTTTACACGGTTCCCCGCGCCACTGCTGCCTACACGATCCACGATCAAGCCCTGACAATGGGAATGTTTCAAGCCCAGACCTTGGCTACCCTAGGGAATATTTTTGCCGCCGCTGCGAATTTATCGATTCTCTCACCAGCGGAACTGCGGCAGTGCCAGTGTGACTTTTTTCACCAGTTTATCTTGGCGGGAACGTGGCGATTTTTGCGGCGACGGCAGTGGCAACGGGCAGAGGCAGTGTACCAGCTGTTTGATCTACCAGAGGTGATTGCATTGGGGCGATCGCGCCGCTGGCAAGGCTGGCGTTGGCTCTTTGGGGCTTGGCTTTGGCTACTGCGACGGGTTAACTAACTGCCCACCGCACATAGGGCAGCCGCGCTGCAACGTCGTGAATTTTGTCCTGATTGGCCAACAGTTGACCACAGGCATCCCATTGACCCGAAAGGAGCATTTGCCGCGTACTTTCCGCCATGGTTAAGGGAATCACTTGATCGCCTGCTGTCAAGGTCAGCGCCTGTAAGTCTAGGGTCAGTTCCGTAGTGGGCTGATCTTCTAAGAGAGTTTGCAGTGCTTGTACCTGTTCTGGAGCTGCCGTCAGACAGGGAACCCCCATTGCCAAGCAGTTCCCGGCAAAGATCTCGGCAAAGCTTTCGCCGACAATTGCTTGAATTCCCCAACGGGCGATCGCTTGGGGGGCGTGTTCGCGACTAGAGCCACAGCCAAAATTGGCATTCACCACCAGAATCCGTGCCCCTTGGTACTGAGGCAGGTCAAAAGGGTGTTGCCCCGACTGGCGATCGTCAGCAAAAACGTGTTCCCCAAGGCCATCAAAAGTGACACAGCGGAGAAACCGTGCGGGAATAATGCGATCCGTATCGATATCGTTGCCCCGCAGAGGAAGGCCACGACCGGTAATGCGTTCAATCTTGCTCATAGGTCTATCTTACTGGATTGCGCAGCCTGCCAGTGCATTTTGGGGGGAATTGCCCTGAAGCAGGTTACTCAACAGTAGGGTCGGCGGTTGCGCATGGGGCCAAGCAAAGGCATGGCGAAAAGCGGCTTCCTGACAGGCTTGTAACTCCTTGAAGTTGAGGATGTCGTGGGTGAGCAAGTTTTCGTACTCAAAGGGCAGCCGCACGTTGTGCAGACCCGCGTTGTCAGTACAGATGGCCACGTCCACCCCCGCTTCAAAACAGCGTTCAAAGACGAGGCGTAATTGCGCGTAGCTCTCAAGGGTACCCGTTTGAAAATAGGTGGTGGGGCACACTTCGAGGCATTGACCGGCTGCTGCCACTTCCTTGAGCAGCTCTGGATAGCGCAGGGGAATTTGAATGCCATGACCAATGCGTTGCAGGTAGGGTAGCAATTCGGGATAGCAGCCATTCACCGTTTCGTAGAGGTGGCCAGTGGTTTTAAGACCGCGATCGCGGGCATAGGCATAGAGTTCAATAAATTCCGCCATGCGATCGCCATAGACGCTATCGCCCCCGGCCAAGTCAATGCCACAGACAAACTGCGGAAAACTCGCCGCCAGATCAACAATGGCACGGTTCACCGCATAGGGTAGCCGCGTGTGCATACAGAGAATTTGGCTCGTGACAATCGGGTATTCTGGTACTTGGCAAGCCAGACCCACCGTTTTAACAATGTCGGCCATCTGCTCAATGCGATCGCTCTGGGATCGCTGCGGATCCGTGCGCAGATAGGGGGTATAGCGCAGCTCTAGATAGGCCAAGTTTTCAAAAATATAGGCGCCGCGAATCAAGCGAAAGATGAAATAGGGCAAAGTTTGCGGCGTTTGCACACTCTCCACTAGGGTGTGGAGTTCGAGGTATTCTTCAAGGGATTGGCGGGGGCGCGTATAAAAGGTTTCAAATTCCTCATAGTCAGGAAAGCGATCTGCAAGGGCGCGATCGTTCCGCTGAAAATACCGCCAAAGAATACGCGGTACAACTGAGCCACCCAAATGCCGATGTAGTTCTGCGTACAGTGCCATACGTGCTCCTTGAACTGGCCAAAACGCAATCAATACCTAAGCTGCCCAGAGGGGTCAATGCCCGCACCTCAGCCATCGAAAACAGAACGAAAACAGTGATGAACGAAGGATTAAATTGTTCTAATGTTAACAAATTTTACAAAGGTGGCGCAGGAACCAATGGGCGCAAACGCTAGGATCATTTCGATCTCCAATTGGTTGGGTATCGCGAATGTGGCCTTTTCGGCGGCGAGGACGGCTTCCCCATTCTCTCTCTAGCGGCAATGTAGTCACGATTGCTTTGCAGCTGTACCGTCATCAGGGCAATCGCTACTTTCTTTTGAGCCTTTTTGCCCATGCGTGGTTTTTTCTGCTCACCATTGCCGCCGTGCTGATCGTGGCCGTAGCACTGATTGTTGGGGGGATTCTTGCTGGGGCGATGGATAATGTTGCCCCCTTTCTCGGGCTCACAGGCATTAGTGTCCTCGTGGCTTTGCCCTTTTATCTCTTTGGTTGGACACGGCTAATGGCCAGTGGTGCGCTGCTTTCTCGCCGTATTTACGCTGTCCTGACGGCCCTTGAGGAATCAGAATCGGCAGCCCGCAGCTTTATTTTTCCCAAGATGCTGAATTATTTGCTGGCCACTCTGATGGTCAGTGTCATTTTGCTCTTGGTGTATGGGGTCTTGGGGGCGATCGGCTACTTAATTTATTTGGTGGCATCCCCCTTAGTGCAATTCCTCGAGCAGAATATCCAAACGGAACCCGCAAGAAGTCTCTTCTTTTTAACTTTTCTGCTCAGTATCCTGTTGCTAGTGCTCCTTGCGCTGTTGGTGATTAGCTACTTTATGGCGCGGCTCTCCCTTGTTGATGTGGTCTTAGCCCTTGAACCCGACTGTACGCCCCTCAAATCCGTTCGGCGCAGTTGGCAACTGACGCAGGGACAGGCATGGCATACCCTAACGGTATTTTTTGTTGCTTCCCTTGCAACGATTCCCGCCAATCTCCTTGGCAGTATTATCAACAGCGTGGTGATTCTTCCCGTTGCTGGCCTCTTTGTAGGGGTTTTGCTCCTGCCCCTCTGGCAAGGGATCAAGGCAGTTCTGTATTGGGATCTGCGAGTCCGCAATGAAGGAGCAGCGTTTCAAGTCCGCCCTGAAGCAGTGAATCCCCTGCGCTGGTTGCGGCGGGTCACACTACGCACACCGGAAAGCATCGAGTTGGACTTTGCCCTAGCAGGAATTGGCAGCCGCGTTTTGGCTTGGCTGATTGATCAGGTGATTCTCTACACGGCACTTGTGCTTTTTTCGCTGGCGGCAGGGTACATCTACTTCTATGCCCTTTACCCGTGGCTGATTGAGGTGCTACCCGCTAGTGGCCAAAGTATTGAGGCTTGGAGTTTGGGCATTTACCTATTGGTGATGTTTGCCTTCTACAACGGCTATTACATCTTCTTTGAAACCTACTGGCAGGGACAAACCCCCGGCAAGCGCTATGCAGAAATTCGCGTTGTTCAAGATAATGGCCGCCCCATTGGTCTGCGGGAAGCGACCTTGCGCAGTCTGCTGCAACCCATTGATTTTGCTTTTTTTGGTATAGGGGCATTCCTAGTGGCGTTATCTCGATCAGAAAAACGTTTGGGAGATAGGGTGGCGGGTACCCTTGTGATTCAAGATGAACAGGCGACGCGGTTGGCACCTAAAGCTACAACCGGTCAGCAACCACAGGCGGCTTGGGTGCAGGAGTTGCGATCGCTCGCCCATTGGGAACAGATGACTCCCGAACACTATCTCCTAGTACGCAATTACCTCAACAATCGCGATCGCCTGAGTCCTGTCGGTCGTTATCAAGCGGCTCAAGAGCTGCGCCAGCAATTAGAACCCCTGTTGCTGCCCACCTATCCCGCCAACTGGCCTGCCCTCAGTGCCGAGGACTTCCTAGAAGGTCTATACATAGCCTATCGTCAACAATACCAGTCATCCCCCTAGTGTGAGGCCGTTATGCGTTTGCTGCTGACCCTTGGTTGTAGTCTGACCCTTTTGGGCGCTTTTCCCCTGCTCATAGGTCGGGCGAGTGAAGTGACGATTCAGGCTGCTGCCCCTATCCCCCAACGCTATCAACTCCTAGGCTTATCCTTTGAAACACCCCTACAATTTTCGCCACCCACTTCTTTTGGTGAAAATGGCGTTGCTGTGGTCTATCCCGCCAATGCCGTACCGGGGGAGCACGAGTTAATGGTGAGCCTGATTAGCCTACCCAAAACAAGCGAGGTACTGGGGGGACTTTCCGATCAGGAGTTGCGCAGTTGGCTACGGTTTACCCAAGTGGGGGGTCCTCTCTCAGCAGCCCCCGCACGCATTGAGCGGCGAATTTTGGGACGGCGAGTCCGTGGTGAACTGTTTTATTATCCAACCCCCCGACCGATTCACCAAGAGTTATATTTGATGCATCTCCAAGGGGGGCAGCGGCTGGCTATTCTCTTTGAAGCCGAAGATCGGGTGCCCTTACTCGTGGTGGAGCAGGTCTTTAACCACGTGGCAGCATCATTCCAAGAATTACCCCCGCGATCGCGAGAATGGAAACGTAGTTTTGAATGGTGGAAAAACCGTTAGATCTTTGAGGGGCAATAGCTATGCACCATGCTCCCCCCGTGTATCTACCCAAAACCCTTCAGTTCACTGAAGAGCAATTCGCAGAGATTATCAAAGCCAATCCTAATCTACGGTTTGAATTAACTGCTGCGGGAGAATTGGTTGTTATGCCCCCTACAGGCGGCGAAACGGGTCGCTACAATGCCGCCCTCACGGCTGACATTAGTCTTTGGAATCGCCAAACTCAACTAGGTGAGGTCTTTGACTCCTCAACGGGATTTCGCCTGCCCAATGGCGCCATTCGCTCACCCGATGTTGCATGGATTACCAAGGAACATTGGCAGCGCCTAACCCCAGAGGAACGTCAAGGCTTTGTGCCTCTTTGCCCCGATTTTGTGATTGAACTCGCATCTGCTAGTGATGACTTGTCCCATTTAAGGGCAAAAATGCAGGAATACATGGACAATGGTTGCCGCCTTGGCTGGTTGATTGTCCCCCAGCAACAAATGGCAGAAATTTATCGCCCCCAGCAAACACCAGAGAGCGTGTCTCTGCCAACAACGCTTTCAGGAGAGGAAATTCTTCCTGACTTTTGCCTTGCATTTTCTCCCTAAGGCCAATGGATAAACCAGTGGAATCTTCTCACTGGAGATATCAATCATGGAACAGACCGTTGCCTGCGCTGAAACGGAAACACTGCGCGTTAGCTCTCTGCGTGCTTTTGCCTACTGTCGGCGGCTATTTTATCTCGAAGAAGTTGAGGAGCTTTATACCCAAAATGAATCCGTCTTTGCGGGGCGGCGGCTCCACGCTGAGCTACAAAAACTAGAACGGGAAGACTGGCAGGAATTTAATCTGGAAAGTGTAGCCCTTGGCTTACGAGGGCGGGTTGATGCACTGCGTACCTTGGAGGGGCATTTGATTCCCTACGAGCACAAAATTGGCCGTTCTTATCGCGATCGCCAGCAGCAGCCCCAAGCTTGGCACAGCGACAGGGTACAAATTCTGGCCTATGCCTGTTTACTAGAAACCGTTCTCGGCGTCACTGTCCCCGAAGGCCGCATTCACTATCACCGCGATAACATCACTGTACGGGTTCCTGTAGATGAGGCAGGCCGCCAACTGGTGCGGGACACAATCGAGCAAGCGCGTCAACTGCGTGCTTCCCTAGAACGTCCCCCTGTCTGTAGCAATGAAAAACTCTGTCTCAACTGCTCCTTGGCACCTGTTTGCCTGCCTGAAGAAGCCCGCCTCGCCCGAGATCCTGAGCATTTACCCCTGCGGTTATTTCCGCGAGATGACGAGCGTGAGATTATCCATGTCACGGCTGGCAAATCGGTAATCAGGCGAGCTGGCGAGCAGCTACGGATTGCCATTGACGATGAACCTGAGCAAAAGCTGCCCATTCAGCAGGTGGGTCAAGTTGTTATCCACAAATTTGCCCAAATTACCACCCCAGCCATTCATCTCTGTGCCTATGAGGATGTCGGTGTTCACTTCATCAGCAGTGGTGGGCGCTATATCGGCAGCATTGACAACCGCAAGGGCAGTATTCAACGGCGTATTCGTCAATATCAAGCCCTGACGAACCCAGACCAATGTTTACGTCTTGCCCAGTTACTGGTGAATTGTCGCGGACAAAGTCAGCGTCGCCTGTTACTCCGAGGACAGCGGAATCGCCAAGATGCTCTGCCTGCATTGCAAGAGACCACTACGCAAATGGATCGGCTCATTAGCAGCATCTCCCACGCCAATTCCCGAGAGGCTCTACGCGGCATTGAAGGCAATCTCGCTGCCCTGTATTTTTCGGGATTGCCCTATCTTCTAGGGGATCAAGTCCCGAAGGAGCTGCGCTTCAACGGTCGCAATCGCCGCCCCCCGAAAGATCGTTTTAATGCGCTGCTCAGTTTTGGCTATGGCATGCTGCTCAAAGACGTAATGAATGCCATTCTTACGGTTGGTCTTGAACCCGCCTTTGGCTTCTATCATCAGCCGCGTACCCAAGCACCACCCCTTGCGTTGGACTTGATGGAAATTTTCCGCGTCCCCCTTGTGGATATGGTCGTTATTGGTTCGATTAACCGTATGCAGTGGAACCTTGACCAATGCTTTGAGGTACGCCGAGATCACGTATGGCTGAGTGACTATGGGCGCCGCAAGTTCATTGAACTCTATGAAGCCCGCAAAGGTGAAACGTGGAAGCACCCAGTAACCAACTACTCGCTCACTTATCGGCGACTCTTGGAGCTGGAAGTGCGTTTGCTTGAAAAGGAATGGTGTGGGGAAGCAGGTCTATTTGGCAAACTCATTTTGCGTTGACCTATGGGTGAATCCAAAAATTGGTACCTCATCTGCTACGACATCCGCGACCCCAAGCGCTGGCGACAGGCTTATAAGCAGTTAGAGGGCTATGGTGAACGATTACAGTTCTCGATTTTTCGCTGTCGTCTCACGCCACGGGAGCGGGAAAAGCTGCGCTGGCAACTGGAAAAAATCCTCACCAAGGAAGACAGTCTCCTAATCGTAGGATTGTGCAGCCAATGCGTTGAGCGGGTATGCGCTTGCAACCGAGCGGGGACATGGCCAATGTCGGAGCAGAACTTCAAAATCTTTTAGCATGCAAGCACCTCTGGACTCAAATATTCTCCGAACGCACTGATATTCAAATACAGCCCCTTGACTAGGTTTGAGAGTTTTTGTTAGATTTAGAGGTGCTTGAAAATCTCTGAACCTATTCCCCAGAGCGGGATCGACAACTGAATACTGACCGAGGCTAAAAATTTTACAGTCACAAAAAAACGAAGTGCCTGAGGTGCTTGAAAAGTGACTGTGCTAAGCTAGTCCTAGAGGCATTTCTAGGGCGCCGCTGTGCCTCTACCTTTGATGCCGTAAGGCGTTGAGCACATAAGGAACGGCCAAGGAACGGCCAAGGAACGGCCACGTGCCTCTACCTTTGATGCCGTAAGGCGTTGAGCACTCTAAAATATTCTTCAAGAAAAGCATCCACATAAGGTGCCTCTACCTTTGATGCCGTAAGGCGTTGAGCACAACTAGAAGCATAGTTTACACCTTTTCACGAGGTAAAGTGCCTCTACCTTTGATGCCGTAAGGCGTTGAGCACACTTTGCTCTCAGCTCTCGAGACTGTCCCTGAGGGGTCTCCGGTGCCTCTACCTTTGATGCCGTAAGGCGTTGAGCACAACGAGTCTGGGCTAACAAGCCAACACCCAACCCAAGACTGTGCCTCTACCTTTGATGCCGTAAGGCGTTGAGCACTATCTAAAGAGCAAGGAATATAAGCATGTAATGGCAGTGCCTCTACCTTTGATGCCGTAAGGCGTTGAGCACTCGCCACCCTTGTAGAGACTATAGGCGCCCGAAAAGGTGCCTCTACCTTTGATGCCGTAAGGCGTTGAGCACTTTCAGGAGAAATAGACCCTGAAACATCAAGTGCCTCTACCTTTGATGCCGTAAGGCGTTGAGCACAACTTTACAAAGTAAACGGCGCTGAAATTCTGTGGTGCCTCTACCTTTGATGCCGTAAGGCGTTGAGCACAACCAAAAGCTTAAACGTTTGAGTTTCAAGATTAAAGGTGCCTCTACCTTTGATGCCGTAAGGCGTTGAGCACATGAACGGTATCAATTAGAGGAAAACAACTCTGATGTGCCTCTACCTTTGATGCCGTAAGGCGTTGAGCACCAAACAGGGGTAGATTCAGGGTTGCTTTCTTTTGGTGCCTCTACCTTTGATGCCGTAAGGCGTTGAGCACTTTTTTTCTGATATTTATCGATTCAGTGTTTTATCTGTGCCTCTACCTTTGATGCCGTAAGGCGTTGAGCACGTTTTTGATAACCGCCATTGACAACCAAGGGGGGAGGTGTGCCTCTACCTTTGATGCCGTAAGGCGTTGAGCACAACTCAACGAGAACAGTTTATTGGGTTTGTTAATGAAGCTAAGTGCCTCTACCTTTGATGCCGTAAGGCGTTGAGCACCTTCTGTGATTAGCTATGGTGCAGAACCGCCCATTGTGCCTCTACCTTTGATGCCGTAAGGCGTTGAGCACGCATCTGTATACCAATTAATCACCGCCTCGCGTTTAGTGCCTCTACCTTTGATGCCGTAAGGCGTTGAGCACCCCTGAAGGCCACGACTGCCCGTGCCTCTACCTTTGATGCCGTAAGGCGTTGAGCACTTGGAACGCAGAATAGCTTCCAGCTCTGGCCAGCCGTGCCTCTACCTTTGATGCCGTAAGGCGTTGAGCACCGGGGCGTGATTAAGTCCACCATGCCGTGTTCGTGTTGGAAGTGCCTCTACCTTTGATGCCGTAAGGCGTTGAGCACGCAAGAAGGCAAGGGCAAGAAGGCCGCCCAAGAAGGTGCCTCTACCTTTGATGCCGTAAGGCGTTGAGCACTTGCAGGTGGTTGAGCTGTGTGCCTCTACCTTTGATGCCGTAAGGCGTTGAGCACGTATAAAAATTAAATCTCCTTCCTTTGGATAATCTGTGCCTCTACCTTTGATGCCGTAAGGCGTTGAGCACGCACAACCTTCTCTGTTATTACATTTGCTCTAGGGTGCCTCTACCTTTGATGCCGTAAGGCGTTGAGCACTATGGGGCTGACCACCACCCGTGCCCCGTTTATCGAGTGCCTCTACCTTTGATGCCGTAAGGCGTTGAGCACTCAGAAAGAGCCAAATCAGCACTTCGGGTCAGTAAAAAGTGCCTCTACCTTTGATGCCGTAAGGCGTTGAGCACTCTCTTGGACGTTTTTCTAAGGCTCGTTTTTCTGTGTGCCTCTACCTTTGATGCCGTAAGGCGTTGAGCACTTTTGCCAGAGGACGTTGTGGACAAGATTAATAGTGCCTCTACTCCTAGCGCTGTGGGCTAGCCCAGTGGTTGGTTAACTTTCTTGAATAAAAATAAAAATTTGTATCCAAAAGCTTTTTTGCTCCTTGTGGTTACCTACAGTAGAAGTTAAAATTTTTGTAAGTTGACAACTATAAGCCATCCATTAGCATGATTCTTGAAACTAGACAGTGGCTACCCTTGGCAGTGCTCCAGAGACCCATAGTTGAGGGAAAGCATTCAGATTAGGCGGGGATAATAAGATAGCGTTATGACTAGCCACAATCACTTTCTTGAAATCCATTACAGCTTGCGTGGAAGAACACTGCCAGCAGATCATGGCTATGCATTGTACTCTGCTATTAAAAAACAGTTGCAACAATTGGGGCGGCCAGATCTACCTTCAGATATACCAAGTGATCTTCGCCTTAGCAGTATTGCTGGGATTCCTAACGGTGAGGGAATGATTTATCTAAATCGTGCTTCACGCTTTCGCCTTCGCTGTCCTACAGATCAAGTGCAGACGTGGTATCGCTTTTTCCAGAACCAAGTGTTGGATATTCAGGGGCATCTGATTCGCCTTGTGCAACCTCGAATTACATTGCCAGAGCCTTCAGGAACCCTCGCAGCTCGCCTAGTCACTTTCAAATTAGAAGCAATTGATCACCTAGAAGTGCCCCGCTATTTTTTGCAATCTTGTCAAAAAGGCCTAACTCATTTAGGCATTCAGGGCAGAGCCTTTATTCCCTCTGACGCCAATGGCGACTTAGCACGGCGCACGATTCAAGTAAAAGGCAGGAAGGTAGTGGGCTACCGCGTGATTGTCGAAAATTTAACTCCTGAAGATTCTCTAAAGTTGCAGTGGCATGGATTGGGTGGACGACAACATTTTGGCTGCGGCTGGTTTTACCCGGTCAAGGAGGAACCAGATGCCGCCTAGTTCTACACCACCAAAACTGGAACCTGATATCTTATTAGCCAAATCTTCGGTTCCGGGAGCAGCAGATTGGCAAGGAGCTTACCATCTTGTGGGTCATACTGCCGCTGTTGTGAAATCAGTCACCAGCCTCGTGGATTGCTTGGGCGATCGCCTGATCGAGCAATTTGGGCTAACCTGTGAATTTAACACCCTGAGGGCAACGGCACGGCTGGCAGCCTATTTACACGACTGGGGCAAGGCCAATCACCAATTTCAAGGGGTGGTAAGGTACTCCCTCAGGGGTTCAACTCCATCTGTGCAGCCTCAACAGAACCCCTTGCAATACCCACAACTAATCCGTCATGAAGTGGGGTCTGTCTTGCTGGCGTGGGAGTTCCGAAACTGGCTTGGACGATGCCCCAACGCTGACTTGATGACAGCGATCGCCGCAGCAGGAGGACATCACCTCAAATTAGGCGGTCAGCAGGGGCGAAACACCGGTGCACTGGGGGAGATCCGCGAGGGCAGTGGCGACCCTTACCTGTACTGGTATGTCCATCATCCTTCCTTCCACAAGCTGCTTCGCTATGGGGTGAGAACCCTAGGGCTGCCTCAAATCAAAATCATTCCTCCTTTTGCGTTCTCATCGCGATGGGATATTAAAACAATCAAAGATAAGCGTGACGAAGTCTTGAATGCTTTCATCGAATGGGAACCAGATCTAGCGTTTCTTGCCGTTGTTAAAGCGCTACTGATTGCAGCAGATGCCATTGGTTCTGCCTCGGCGCAGGTTTCAACGAATATTCAGGAGTGGATTCGATCAGAGCTAGAGAATACCCTCACGGAAGCTGATTTACAAAAGGTCATTGATGCGCGTCGGGGGGAATATCCACTGCGCCCATTTCAGATTGATCTTAAAGACAAGTCGAAACGGGTAACATTGGCACGGGCAGGTTGCGGTACAGGGAAAACCCTTGGTGCCTATTGCTGGGCACAACGCCATGGCATTGAACGCAAGTTGTTCTTTTGTTATCCAACAACGGGCACTAGCACCGAGGGCTTTCTGGGCTATGTTCATCACCAAGTAGAGTCAGAGCTGTTGCACTCTCGGTCGGCTATTGATTTGGAGTTGGCTTGCACAGGAGAAGAAGAAGACAATGGCGATGGAGCGGTTAATGAGGCCGCTCAGAAATTAGAAGCCTTCAAGGCGTGGGGGGCAAAGGTTAATGTTTGCACTGTGGATACCGTTTTGGGACTCCTGCAATGTCATCGCCGTCCCCTGTACTGCTTTCCAGCTCTTGCCAAGGCTGCTTTCGTCTTTGATGAAGTTCATTGCTATGACGATGCTCTCTTTGGTGCCTTACTGCGATTTCTCAAGGTTGTTAAAGCGCCGATTTTGCTGATGTCTGCCTCATTTCTACCGGCGCAGGTGGCGGCGATTCAGCAGGCAGTGGCAGAGGAAATTGCAATAATTCAAGGCCCTCAAACGCTAGAAGACCTGCCCCGCTATCGTTTCCATGAGCTAGCACAGCCAGATTGGGAGCGGGTTCAGCAAGAACTTGACCAGGGCGGTAGAGTTCTGTGGGTTTGCAATCAGGTCGATACAGCGATCGCCATCTACCAAGAGGCAAAAAAGAGGGGCTTGACGCCTCTCCTTTATCACAGTCGCTTTCGCTATGAAGATCGGGTGAAACACCATCGTGCCGTGGTGGAGGCTTTCCAGCAAGATCAAGCTGTTCTAGCAATTACGACCCAAGTGGCAGAAATGTCTTTGGATCTATCTGCAACCCTCCTTGTGACTCAAGTGGCGGATCCCGCAGGGCTAATTCAGCGATTGGGGCGACTAAATCGCCAATACTGTGGTCATTCCTGTGATGCTCTCTTTTACCCTGACGAAAACGTTGGTTTTCCCTATAAGCAAGGGGACTTAGAGGCAGGCTGGGCACTGGCACGCGCCTTCAAAAAACAAGATGTGAGTCAAAGGCAACTGTCAGACTGGCTCAAGCAAGTGAATATTAACACCAAGCCAAAGGAGCACTGCATCTGGCTAGACGGTCGCTGGCAAACCTACTCTGCTCCCTTGCGTGAAGCAGGCTATACCATTACTGCACTCCTCGAACAAGAGCTGGAAAAAATTGCCCCACTGAAGTCGAGTGAATTGCCGCGCTACACCCTTCCCCTCCCTACTAAGAACATCAAAGGTTGGCAGCGCCATAAGAGCGGTTATCTCATTGCCCCTAGAGAGCAGTGGCGCTATTGCCCAGAACTGGGTGCTGTTGAACCTAAGTAGGAGGTGAGTGAGCTTTGAGTCAGTTTACCCTGTCCCTTTTTGACCCTAATTTCCTCCTCCCCCATCGCGCAGGGGTTGCAGGATTGGCTCTAGCCTTATCTGAACTGGAGAACCAACGCAATGATGCTCCATTGGCGTGGAACATTACTGATGAAGCAGTTGAGTTGACATGGAAAGACAGTGATCAAAAGGTTGTGACATGGCTGCTAAAGCAAACCTATCAGATTAATCACCAAGGCTATCTAGAGGTTCCTGCCCTCAAGCTTGATGCACAGGGGCAATACACGTTTACCCAAGGGGTACTCACCACATTCCTCCAGCACAATACGCAGCGCAAACTCAGCAACACTTCTGTCACTTGCACGTTCTTAATTGAGCCGGATCAACCAGAGATCTCGATTGAGGTGAAGCCCCTAGAGAGCTGTTATTACACCAGCGACTTCAAGGAAGCCTTTAACAATAAGGGAGCCTTCAAAAAAGAAATTCCCCTGAAGGGAAACCATCTGCCCGGACTGGTGGAATGTTTTGTCAATGGTCCCTATCAAGAATCGCCGCAGGGCTTTCTGGCGTTGCTTTTTTTGCCCCTTGCCTGTGGCTACTACCAACTTCCTCCCCAAACTGTTGGTGGCAAGCTCTCTGCCCGCTCAGCACTGGTGATTCCTGAAGTTCAAAATCTAAAGCACTGGGTTAAGCGCCGTCGGGCGATGTCGGGGTGCACCTATCGAGACTTTCGTAGCAGTGGCGCTGGTGAATCTGCTTTGCACTTTCTACTGCAAGAGAAGGCGATAGAAGAGAGTCAGCAGTTTGGCGGGCACTACTGCGAGGTTTACCAGTTGGGGAAGCAAGTCTGGGATGCCCAGCAAGCTTACCTGAAACAGGCGGTGTATCGCGTAGAGGTTACGGATGAAGTCCTCGAATTGTATGAAGTCGCTCGCCAAGTTTTTCCTGCGCACGTGCGACAAAAGGAGAATGGTGAAACTTGGTTAGCTCTTTCTAAAGCACTGCCTTGGATTTGTGACAATTTAATTGGAGGTCAGCCTTGGTATGCAGGTTTCTTTGAGTTTTACAAACGTAATAAGGCCTATGAACGTGAAGGGTTGGTAAAAATGACTGAATACTTGAATCCTGATGAGCGAGTGCTGTTTGAGGTGGTCCAAGGTGCCTTTAGCGTATACCTGTCTGGGCAATTCAAACAGGCTCAAAAGCAAGGTCGCAACTTAGACTATGGGCAAGTGACCGATAAGGTCATCTACCGATTCCAACGTCCGAGTACGCAACAGGAATTTGCTACTGCATTGGTGGATTTCCTAAGCCAGTTTCGCAGCAAGGCCGCTCGCGATAAGGGCCCGCAAATTGTTCACTGGATTCACCGTGAGGAAAACTGGCGGCGAGCAAGAGATCTGGTACTGCTGGCGATCGCTACCTACCGCAGTAAGAGAGGAGACTCTCTCAACGGTGTCGATATCCCCTTGGAATCAATGGCTGAAGGGGATGTCACAGAAGATGAAATGTTTTCCTTCGCCGATGAATAGTTTCTGTCTCTAATTCAGGAGAAATAACAATGACGAAACATCTTTTTGCAACAATTGTAACGACCACTGCTGTCGCAGCCAACAACCGCGGGGAAGGGGATGGCAGCACCCTCTCAACTTTGCAAAAAATTACCCGTGGCAATGATCAATACACTACTGTGAGTGCAGAAGCGATCCGTTGGGGATTGCGGGAGTATTTTCAAAACCATTACGAAAAAGAGACCAACCGTACATTTAACCCTGAAACCGATCGATATAGCTTCAAAGATGAAAAGTTCAGTGCTGAGAAATATATTGATGATGACTTGTTTGGCTACATGGACGCCAAAAAGGGGAAGGATAATGAAGATGCCACGACCAAACGGCGGGGTGCCCTAGAAATTAGTCGCGCTATGAGTCTGGATCCCTATTGGGGGGATATTGCCTTTGGCTCGAAAGGGGGGGAAAAGGGCAAAACCTCGATTCACAGTACAGAGGTGCACTGCACTGCCTATCAGTACACGATCGCCCTCACGCCAGAAAGTCTTAAGAAACCGGAACGGGCACTACTCGCCTTGGATGCTATTGGCGCTGTCCGTCATGTGGGCGGTAACCATGCCCGCTTTTTGTACGACTTTCGTCCAGAGTCCATTGTGCTTCGGATAACCGATGATCCCAGCCCTTGGATTATGGACGTGTTTAAGCGCATTGGCGAATCGGTGGGCTGCCCGCGGCTAGTGCGACTAGTGGAAGTGGGGGATGTGAAGGCTGATGAGCTAATTGTTGGCGGTGAGATTGCCGATACCCCCTATGGTCAACAGTTAAAGGCGTTAGGGGTTCAGGTCTATCGCGGGGTCAAAGAAGCGATCGCCCACGCCAAAGAACAATTAAAGCAACAACTCAAGCTTGAGGTGCCTGTCTAATGCAACTTTACATTGATTGTCCCTGTACCAGTTTTCCCCGCAGCTTTGCCCGTGACTTTAAGGAGACCTACCGCTATCCACCCCCCTCCACGATCTATGGCATGCTCCTTTCCCTGATCGGTGAAGAGAATTTGGATCAACATTGGGGTGTCAAACTGGCCATTGGTATCGTTGGTGCTGACCCGCCCATTTCGCGAATTTTACGCAAACAGCGGCATCACAAGTTCAGTAAGAATCGCCTCGGCACCTATTCCACGAGTAAATTCTCCAAGCCGAATCACCATGAACTGCTCACAGATGTGCAAGTGGTTGTCAAAGTTGATTCGAGTGAGGAAAATGCACCACTGAAGCTGGTTGATCGGCTGGCGATCGCCCTCACCACACCCCAGCAAATTTCCCGCTTTGGTGGCCTGAGTTTGGGGGAGTCGTGGGCACTGGTCAATGGTGTACGCCCCTATCGGGACAACGATGGCTCGATCCGCTGGCTCATTAAAGACAATCGAGGTCTCATTAGCCTGCCCATCTGGATCGATCGTCAGAGCAGCCAAGGAACCTTTCAACGCTTTCGCTTAGGCAACGAATTTGAAGACCATTGCTGGGTCAGGATTCCGCAGCTAACTGTGCCAACCCCAAGATCGCGACCCTCCGCCGCTCGCAGATCTTGATGCCAATCGAGCAAATTGCGGTTTGTTAACAACCTTAACCTGAGCTGGCCGTCTAGGAGCACTGATTAAAGGCATTGATGCGCCACCAGCGGATATTTTCTGCCTCAAAGCGGCCATCTAAATCCACTCGTACTGAAAAGTCAAACCAAGCAGCGGGGGGAATTTCCATCCCCCACAGGCGATCGCTCCCCAACACAACACTAATCAGGCACTGCAAAAAGCCGCCATGACTAATACACCAAACACACTGCTCATCCCTGTGGCGTCGGAGTTGTTTCCAAGCCTGTTTTGCCCGCTGCCAAGCCATGGCCATTGACTCTGCCTCTGGTACGGGAATCAGGTAGTCACTCTCTTCAAGTTTTTCACAGAGATCGGGATGCTGCGCCTGCGCCTGCGCCCACGTGAGTCCTGTGAAAATGCCCTGATCAATTTCAATTAACTCCGCCAACTCTTGAACCTTTAGGTCAGGACGAGGATTCATGAGCATCGCCGTATCGTGGCAGCGTTGCAGCGGACTCGTGTAAATGGCATTCGGCGGTGGGAGTTTTTCCCGCAGGGCAAGGGCTTGCTGCCGTCCCCGTTCTGTGAGGGGCACATCTTGCCGTCCTAACATGACACCTGAGGCATTACCCACAGCCTCACCATGGCGGATCAAAATTAAGCGCATTGTGTAGCTCTCCCCTAGGGCGGCAATTGGCAAGTGCAACCCCTGATCGCTAAAATTATCGTACTGTGTGGCTGCGCTCTATCCTCAGCCTCAAATTTATTCATATTTCTTGACTGCGTACCTGTGCCTGTAACACTCTCTGCTCCCCCCATCCGTCCTGCTTGGCATGGCCTGATTCACGCCTACCGTGACTTTTTGCCCGTGAGCGATCGCACCCCAGTAGTTACGCTCTATGAAGGCAATACACCACTGATTCCCGTGCCTCAAATTGCTGCACGGATTGGCCGCAATGTCTCGGTTTATGTCAAGTACGATGGCCTCAACCCGACGGGGAGCTTCAAAGATCGCGGCATGACGATGGCCATTTCCAAGGCCAAGGAAGCGGGAGCCGAAGCCGTGATCTGTGCCAGCACAGGCAATACCTCAGCCGCTGCTGCCGCCTATGCCCGCCGAGCGGGACTGCGCGCCTATGTCTTGGTGCCCGAAGGCTATGTTGCCCAAGGGAAACTCGCCCAAGCCCTCCTGTATGGTGCCGAAGTCATTGCCATTGAGGGCAACTTTGATAAAGCCCTAGAGATTGTGCGCCTAATGGCGGAAACTTACCCCGTGACGCTGGTCAATTCCGTCAATCCCTATCGGCTAGAAGGACAGAAAACCGCTGCCTTTGAGGTGGTGGATAGCTTGGGCAATGCCCCCGATTGGCTGTGTATCCCTATGGGTAATGCAGGAAACATTACCGCCTATTGGATGGGCTTTTGCCAGTATCGTGAGCAAAATCGTTGCGATCGCCTGCCGCGCATGATGGGCTTTCAAGCAGCGGGATCTGCCCCCCTTGTCAAGGGTGAGATTGTCACCCATCCGGAAACGATTGCGACGGCCATTCGTATTGGTAATCCTGCCAACTGGCAACGGGCGATCGCTGTCAAAGAAGCCAGTCAAGGAACCTTTGAGGCCGTCACCGATGAGGAGATCCTCAATGCCTATTGCCTGCTGGCCTCCGAGGAAGGCATTTTCTGTGAACCTGCTAGTGCGGCTTCTGTGGCGGGTCTCTTGAAATTGGCCGATCAGGTGCCCAGTGGTGCCACGGTGGTTTGTGTACTGACGGGCAATGGTCTCAAGGATCCAGAAACAGCGCTCAAGCAACAGAGCGATCGCTTCCACCGCCACATTGAACCCACTGAGCAAACCGTAGCCAAGGTCATGGGCTTTTAGAAACCGCGTTCCGCTCGCATCAGGTGGCGACTGGCCTTCAAGAGTTGTACTGCGGCTCGATTGGTGGCTAAGCTGGCAACATTGGCGGTGGTGGGTGCAGCTGCTGTCAAGCTGGCAGGTTGAGCTAACTGCTGAGCACGGCTAAACAGATCGCGCACGGTGGGATTGCCCCCACGAAAGTAGGCCATTTCTGCTTCGGTGCGGGTCAACTCACGACTCACTTGAAAAGGCGCATCAAAGTAACTGCGGGAGAGATCGGCTTGACCCGTGCGAGCCTCACCAAGGTTGCGAGCAGCTTCATAAATACGGGTGGCTGCTTTGGCCGTTTCCTTGGCTTGGAAGTAGTTGCCGCTTTGCTGAAGTTGCTGGGCTGAGGCCAGTAGGCGATCGCCCAAGCTCAAGAGACTGGCATCTACCCCACTCATGGACTTTGCCCGCATCCCTTCATATTGCGCTTTGGCGAGGTCTCGAAACGCACTCCGCGCCTCCCGTTCCACAGAGCTAGATGAAGGAGAGCCGGGACGTGCCATTGCGGCTGGAGCGATCGTCAGCGGTAGGAGAATTGCTGCAACAGTGGTTGCCACAAGAGGTTGCCATCGTAGAGTCATCATCCTATCCTCCAATTCAACTTGAGTAAGCAGATCTGGCGCTTGGAGCAGTGGTTTGTGCCAGATCCAGCTTGAGAATATCAAGTGAAAGTGACGTAAAAGTGACAGCCTATCCTAGGGAGCAAGGGGCAATCTGACGGTAAAGGTAGAACCTTGATTCTCTTGGCTGTGAACTGTGATGCTGCCCCGGTGAAGATGGACGATTTGGCGCACAATCGCTAGTCCTAGCCCTGAACCGCTAATGCCCTGTTGTCGCACCCGCTCATCCCGATAGAAATAATCAAAAATATGGGGCAGGGCCGCTTCACTAATTCCCATGCCTGTATCACTGACGTGAATCACTGCTGAGCTTCCCTGCGGTTCTAACCGAAGCGTAATCGTGCCTCCCTTGGGGGTATAGCGATCAGCATTGGTGAGCAGATTGAGGATCACTTGCTTGAGCATCTCGCGATCGCCCTGAATAAACATAGGAACCGATGGCACTTCGAGATAAAAGTGATGACTAGCTGTGCCTGTTTCCTGCCATTCTTGGACGACTTGCTCGATGAAGGGCACTAAATCAAAGGATGTGGCAAAGTCTGGGGGAGATACCCCCTCATAGCGAGCCAGAAAGAGCAAATCATTTACCAGTTGTCCCATGGCCTTCGCCAGCGTGGCCACTTTTTCTAGCCGAGGTAGGGACTGCTCAGGGGCTTGTCGAGCCAGCAGGAGTCCGACTTGGGCATGGCTGAGAATTGCTGCAATGGGTGCTCGCAGTTCGTGGGAAGCATTGGCCGTAAATCGAGCTAGGCGATCGCAGGCGGCCTCAAGACGCTGTCCCCGCAGATCCACTTCCTGATAGAGTTGGCGAAACCAATGAATTGCTAAACCACTACTGCCCAACCCCACCACCACCGCCAATAGGAGCACAACGGTATTGATCTGCCGCAGCGCCTCTAAATGTTGTTGGCGATCGGCCAAAAGGCGATCTTCTTCGCTCATGAAGGCGTTAATAGCAACACGGGAACGATCCATTGCCTGTTTTGCTTGCTCCAATTGCCGATAAAAGTAGAGTCGTTGCTCCGTCTCTGCTAGAGAAAGGTTGGGGGCGTCCTCCAGTTGCTGTGCTAACAAGTGAAAAGTTTCTTCTACTAAGGATTTGAAGTGCCGAAAGTGCTCTAACTGGTGTGGGTTATCGCTGATCAGTACCTCTAAATTCTCAAGGGTTAAGGGCAATTGGGCGGCAGCAGTGTAGTACGGTTCGAGAAAGCCCACCTGTCGCGTGAGATGATAGCCGCGCACCCCTGTTTCAGCATCAATGAGGTGATTTAATAGCTCCCGTCCCTCAAGCTGCACCCGTTGCGTATGGCGCACCCATCCTTCGTAGTCCGCAATGCTAGCACTGAGCCAAATCAACACCCCCACAGTACTCAAGAGACAGCACACAGGTAGGGCAATGATGACAATGCCCCGTTGGGTGGGGGGCAGTCGCTGCCATCCTTGAACCTTTAGGCATAATCCCTTCAGCATCGTTCTAGGAACTGGCTTGTAGGCGGTAGCCCATACCGTAGATGGTCTCTAGCCAATCGGCACACCCCAGCTCCCCTAGGCGCAGGCGCAAGCGGCGAATTTGGGTACTGACGGCGTTACTTTCTGGTTGATTGTCCCACTCCCAAAGGTTCAGTTCCAGTTGTTCGCGACTAATGACTTGCCCCGGATGACGCAGAAAAAACTCCAAAAACTGGTATTCCCTTGTGGAGAGCACGATCGTGCGATCGCCCCGTTGGAGTGTCATTGAGGGCAAATCTAAGACTAAATCTTGCAGATACAATTGATCGCCTAGCCATTGGGGCGATCGCCGGCCAAGGGCACGCACCCGCGCCAACAGTTCCATCACATCCACGGGCTTGATCAAATAATCATCGGCACCCGCATCTAGCCCCATCACTTTGTCAGCAGTGGTATCTTTGGCGGTGAGCAACAGTATGGGTGTGCTCTTCCCCTGTTGACGGTATTGGCTACACAGTTCGAGGCCACTGACTTTCGGTAGCATCCAGTCCAAAATCAGCAAGTCATAGGTTTTTTCCTGCATCAGCCATTGGGCTGTTTCTCCCTCCTGAACTCCATCCACCAGATGCCCCACGTGGGAGAGGGCAGTGCTCAGCGGCTCTAGTTGCTCTGGATCATCTTCTACGAGGAGAATGCGCATCCAACCAAACCCTGAGTCAACCTAGAGACACTACTCTAATAATTTTAGTTCTTGGCCTTTGTTGAATAGCCGCAACACCAGTTTCTCTAGCTCCACCCACACAAAGACAAGGGTGCTAAAGCCGATGCACACGGCTAGCTCAGTTCCCGAGAGCAGATAGGTACCAAAGAACCGTCGCAAGGGGGAGGCGTAGATCAGCAGGAGTTGCAGAATCGTTGTCAGGATGACTGATCCCCAAACAAAAAGGTTGGAGGTGGGGCTCATTTCAAGCGTCAGCCGTGTACTGGAACGGGCGGCAAGGGCATGACCCATTTGAGCGAGACAGAGGGTGGTAAAAACCATGGTTGTCCAACGTCTTGGATCGAGTCCTCCTTCCAGATGTTCAGCGGTGTAGCTGTAGGCCCATACCATCAGGGAGATGCCGACGATCGCCAAGATCAAACCGACACGAATCATATAGGAACCCAAGCCACGGCTAAAAATACTTTCATTGGGTTTAACCGGAGGACGCTTCATGACATCGGGATCCCCCGGCTCAACAGCAAGGGCAAGGGCAGGCAGACCATCCGTCACCAAGTTCATCCAGAGGATTTGCAAGGGCGTTAGAGGCACACCTCCTAGTCCCAGTAGGGGTGAGCAGGCAATCGTGATCACCTCACCAATGTTGGAGCCGAGAATGTATTTAATAAAGCGACGAATATTGCTGTAGATCACTCGCCCTTCCTCGGTAGCGGCGACAATGGTGGCAAAGTTATCATCCAAGAGCACCATATCGCTGGCTTCCTTGGTGACATCCGTCCCCGTAATCCCCATGGCTACGCCAATGTCGGCCTGTTTGAGGGCAGGGGCATCATTGACGCCATCACCGGTCATGGCCACAATTTCACCGTGACGTTGCAAGGATTTCACAATCCGCAGTTTGTGTTCTGGAGACACCCGCGCATAGACATTGACGGTCAGGGTTGCTGCATCCAGTTCTGCGGGACTCATTTTTTCGAGGTCTCGACCGGTTAGCGCCTGATCGCCCCACTGACAGATACCAATTTGACTGGCGATCGCCTGTGCCGTCAGTTGATGATCCCCCGTAATCATAATCGGGCGAATCCCAGCAGTGCGACAGGTGGCGACGGCCGCCAGTACCTCTGGACGCGGGGGATCAAGAATGCCCACTAGCCCCAACCAGATCAAATCCTGCTCACTGGTATCTACACTCTCCGCTGGTGGCAGCGCTGACCAGTAGCGATGGGCAATGCCCAAGACCCGCAGCCCTTGAGCGGCAAAGCGATCGTTTTCGGCGAGAATCTCTTGGCGATCGGCCAGTGTTAGGGGTTGAATGTCGTGCCCCACCTGCCGCCATTGACAGCGTTCCAAGGTCAGTTCGGGTGACCCTTTGGTAATCATCCAGTAGGGTTCCTTGGCGGCAATCGCAGGAACGGACTCACTGCGGTAGAACGTACTCATCCGCTTGCGATCGGCATCAAAGGGAAACTCCGCGACCCGCTCCGCCTTTTCCTGCAATGCTTTGAGGTCAATCCCCCCTTTAGCGGCCAAGGGCAGGAGAGAGCCTTCGGTCGGGTCGCCGAGAATCACCCATTCGGCTGCGTGTTGTTTGAGCAAGGCATCATTACACAGTGCCCCTGCCAGTAGCAGTAGGTGCCGTTCGTATAATGCTGAGGCGTCATCGGTATTGGCGTCGTAAAAGTCGCCCTTGGGTTCATAGCCATTGCCGCTCACCTTGGCGCGATAGAAGGTAGTAGCCACTGCCTGCACCACCATTTTGTTTTGGGTGAGGGTACCCGTTTTATCCGAGCAGATCGTTGTCACACTCCCCAGTGTCTCCACGGCCGGCAGCCGCCGAATCAGGGCATGGCGTTTCACCATCCGTTGTGTTCCCAAGGCAAGGGTGACGGTAATCACGGCGGGCAAGCCTTCGGGAACCACGGCCACCGCCATACTGAGGGAGACTTCAATGAGATGCGGCAGCAGTGAGGGATCGTAGAGACCCCCAGCAATCACGACAATGCTCACCAGCACCAACGCAATGGCGACTAGGCGATTGCCCAGCTCGGTCATCCGTTTTTGCAGGGGTGTGGGTTCCTGCTCCACCCCTTGCAGGGCAGCGGCAATTTTCCCTAGTTCAGTGTCCATGCCGATCGCGGTGACGACGGCGATCCCTCGCCCTTGGTTAACCTCTGTGCCCGCAAAGACTAGATTGGCGCGATCGCCCAGTTCCGTATCAAGGGGCAAGATTTGCGCAGCATTTTTACTGGCGGCTTCTGCTTCACCGGTGAGTGCTGCCTCGCGGATTTGCAGGTTGACCGCTTCAAGGAGGCGACCATCGGCAGCTACTTTGACCCCCGCTTCCAAAAAGAAAATGTCCCCAACCACCAGTTCAGGGGAATCAATTTCCATGACCTTGCCCTCGCGCAGGACACGCACCTTGGGCGCCGCCATACTTTTCAGCGCAGCGAGTGCCTCTTCAGCACGGGCTTCTTGGACATAGCCTAGAATGGCATTGAGAATAACCACCACCAGAATTGCAGTTGCGTCCTTGGGGAAGGGGATGGTGTTTTCTTCGAGGGATTCGAGAATCTCCAATGTGCCAGAGATGAAGGCCACCACGAGCAGCATGATCAGCATGACATTGCGAAACTGATCAATGAAAATCTGCCAGCGCGGGCGGCGGCCATTGTCAACGAGTTCATTGCGGCCATATTGGGCTTGTCGCCGTTGCACTTCTGCAGAACTCAGTCCCTGTTGGCGATCGCTCCCCAGGCGGCTAATGACTTCATCAGCACTCAGAGCATGCCAAACTGATTCACGATCCATGGGGGAGGAGGCATTGGAGGAGGTCATGGCGGGTGAGGAGATGAACAGTTTTTATCCTTTCTTTATCTTCGTCTATTTTTCTGGAACCATACCAAAGCGCTGCCAATAGTCCTCATAGCGCGCCATCAGCGTCAGAGGTGGCTCAGGCTGTGTCCAAAACTCTACGAGGGTGTGTCCCGTTGCCCAAGTGTCTTGATTGAGGGGGCTACGACGTTGTAGCAGCAAGGGAGCCAAGGTTTTCAGATCAAAGGGGCGCGTTGGTACCTCGATGCAATCGCTGGCATTTTGCAACAGCGTGTAGAGTTCATAGGCCAGTTGCAATTTACAAAGAATCACCGGCAGGTGTTCTAGGGGCAGTTGTTCGGCGAGGAGCCATGCAGCGGCGGGAGACCCCGTGAGCATGGTCGAAAGAAACTGGAGCACTGGTCGCTTGAGCAAATCGGTAATGCCCTGACTGGTGGTGATGCGGTGGCAATAGGTGTCAATGAGGCGAGAAGCAGCGTGAAGCCGTGTCTGGCGATCGCTAAGCCAGCGAGCCATGCGGATCTGCTTGGCGGGGGCAATTAAATTCACAAGGGTATCACTGAGGGCATCGAGTCCCCAAGCCATGCGTTCTTCAGTGCCGTTGACAATCGGCAAAATATGGGGCGTATAGGTGCCCAACTGTTCTTGGCGATAGGCCACCGCCTCGCGAATACTCACTTCCTTGGGATGGGTACCCCGTTGCCAGTCGTAGGGGGGATGCCATTCCCGCAGGGGGCGTAGCCGATCCACTTGGGTGACCGCCACCACAATCGGCAAGTCCCTCACCTCTTGGCGAATCAATTGCAGGGCGGTGATGTCCGGGGCAAGGGCAGGATCCAGCGCTGGGGTCAGCAGCAGCACTACATCCATGCGCGGCAGTAATTCCCGCAGGCGAGCTTGAATATCGGCACCGCGAATATCTTCGTAGCCGGGGGTATCCCACAGGGTCAAATCCTGCTGCCAACGGTATTGCCGGATCTCGTTTGTGTTGGGCAAGGGGGAAACACGGGTGGTGGGGGCAGCAAATAAACTATTGATCAGGCTACTTTTGCCTGCGCCGGTGCGACCCACGAGAAAGACGTTCACAGGCTCAGTTTCGGCACGGGCAAGGGGCAGACTCTGCTCTAAAATGTCCTGTAATGTGCCTGTATCTGTGCGCGGGGTGGGGGTGGGTAATTCCAGTTGGGTGAGGCTGCCACTGTAGAGGGCGATCGCCCGCAGTCCCAAGGCCTTGAGCACCTGTTCCCGCAGGGTGAGCCCCAAGTTAGCAATCAGGGCTTGATTGGCCTTTTGCTGCTGCTGTTGGGTAAAGGTTTTGGTAATCGCCACACTTGGATTGAGGAGCCACTGCGCCCAATTCCAAGCCGTAAAGCCCCAACGCGCAACGGGTGCCACCTGCCGTGAAAGTTCATAGGCGCGCACTGCCTGCCCCACAGTTACCCGCGACAAAATTGGGTTGAGGGTTTCCAGCCAGCGATCGACATCATCAATCGTGTCCCGCAAGAGGCGGTAGGCTTGGGGCACATAGATTTGCAGCAGAGGACGCTGAGCATTGGGATAATAGACCTTGGCAATCTCACTGACGAGGGTTTGTGCCCGCTGCCAAAAGAGTGGCCAATTTTCCCAAGGGGGTGGGTCTTGACGACTCTGCTCAAGGGTGTGTTGGAGAATCTTCAGGGCGCGTTGATCCGTTTCTGAATCACTGCTTCTTGGCAAATCAAAGGGACGGGGGTCAATCTCTGTCGGCTGACCCTTGAGCCAATGGGCAACCCCCCACCGCCACAGCAGCAGAATCAGCACGACTACTGCCCAGACCCAACTCAGTCCCCAAGCATGAATTTGTATTGAGGCCGCGGTGAGGATAAAGCTGGCGATCGCCACCAGTGGCAAGATCAAAAGAATCCACTGCCACCAAGAGGGCTGCATCGGCTAGGTGGTTACTAGTGACTCAAAGGGAATGCGTTGGGCGTGGCCCCAAAAGGCCTCAAGGTTGTAGTATTGACGTTCCTTGGGCAACTGCACATGGACAATCACATCACCGTAGTCCATCAGCACCCATGAACATTCCGCTTGGCCTTCAATATGTTGGGGCTGGCGTTGGCAATGTTCAAGAGCCGCCTCCTCAATCCCTTGATAAATGGCGCGCACTTGGGTTTTTGAGAGTCCCGTAATGATCACAAAGTAATCGGTGAGGTAGGACACACCACTCACATCCAAAAGGCAGATATCCACTCCCTTGCGATCGTCGGCGGCATAGGCTGCGGTCCATGCTAGTTTAAGGCTAGGGTCAGCAATTGCAGCTACCCGTTGCATCTGTTGAATAGTCAGGCTGCTGTCTCCTAAACGCACTCCTTTATCCTTTGATTTTACCTATTGGTTTAGGGAGGGGTAGGACAAATTTGTTACAAAACCTTACGAGTATTGCCCCCCACTGGCTGTGGTATCCCTACAACGGACAATGGCACATTGCTACCGCCAGACTCCTCGAGCAATTAGCCAACTATCAAGAGCAACTCCAAGAGCAACAACCCACTCTCCTCGTTCTCGCAGAACCCGATCCCCTCTCGTTTCTCAGTGGTTTTCTCGCAGCGCTCTCCACAGGGACGCCTCTATTACTGGCCAATCCCCACTGGCAGTCCCAAGAGTGGCAGCAGGTGGCAGCGATCCTACCCCAGAATTTCATGGCTTGGGGAACGGTGCCCCCCCTCGACCCCCAAGGATCTGGAGAACCATTGCCCCAGGGCTGGATTCTGATTCCCACTGGCGGCACTCAAGGGCGGTTGCGCTGGGCAATTCACACGATCGCCACCCTCAAGGCAGCTGTTGCCGGGCTACAAACCCACTTGCAACAAGGGGCGATTCACTGTCTGAGTATTTTGCCCTTGTACCATGTCAGTGGTCTCATGCCCGTGGTGCGATCGCTCTGGAGTGGTGGAGAACTCTATCTCGGTACCCATCTACGGGATCTACGGCAAACGGCACCTCCTGCCAATGTTGATCTGTGGCTGTCTCTGGTACCTCGGCAACTGCAACAGGTGCTTGCAGACCCTCTGCCATGGCTAGCGGATTTAAGGGGCATTTTCGTGGGCGGTGGCCCCACTTGGTCGCAACTATTAGAGGAAGCAGCAACCCAGCGCTTGCCTCTATGTCTCAGTTATGGCATGACAGAAACTGCTGGCATGATCTGTGCCCAACGGCAGGGGGAATTTTTGGCGGGCGATCGCTCCTGTGGTCAGGTCTTACCCCATGCCCAGATTGCTTTAACCCCTACGGGCGAGATTCAGATTCAGGCCGCCTCCCTTGCCCTTGGCTATTACCCTGGGTTATTCCATGAAGGGATATTCCAAACGGACGATCGCGGCGAATGGCGGGGCGATCGCCTCTACATTTTGGGACGCAGCAGCCGCAAAATCATCAGTGGTGGCGAGAATATCTACCCCGAAGAGTTAGAGGCCTTACTCCTTAACAGTGGCCTTGTCCAAGACATCCATATCTATGGCGCACCCGACCCCCTCTGGGGCGAACAAGTCATTGCCCTCTATGTGGGAGACTCCTCCCCTGAGGAACTCAGCCGATGGCTCAAACAGCAGTGCAGCGCCTACAAATGCCCCAAGAAATGGATTTCCGTGCCCCAAATTCCCCGCACGCCCCAAGGAAAAGTGCGACTATCCTCGATTGAGACCTAGCCACTCTAAGCATGACCAAAAAGCCAATACTTAAGCAGGAGTATTCGGGTTCCGTGCTACTTCTGCGCGAACATACCAAACCTCATCCTTCGCAAGGGTTTCGAGGGCAGAAGCAGGAGTATTGGGGTTCCCCGCTACTGCTGCGCGAACATCCGTCCAAAAGTGGCTAGCTAGCTCTGCTAGTCGGATGGTAGCGGTGTTGTTGCTCTTAGCCTCTTCAATCAACGAAACAATTTCAGGTCTTTCTGCTACTGCTCTGCGGACATCGCTATCCTCATCCTTCGCAAGGGTTTCGAGGGCAGAAGCAGGAGTATTCGGGTTCCGTGCTACTTCTGCGCGAACATACCAAACCTCATCCTTCGCAAGGGTTTCGAGGAGTGAGACGGGGGTATTCGGGTTCCCCGCTACTGCTCTGCGAACATCCCTATCCTCATCCTCAGCAAGGGTTTCGAGGAGTGAGACAGGGGTATTCGGGTTCCTCGCTACCGCTTGGCGGACATAACTCTCCTTATTCTTCGCAAGGGTTTCCAAAACAGAAGCAGGAGTATTGGGGTTCCCCGCTACTGCTGCGCGAACATCCGTCCAAAAGTGGCTAGCTAGCTCTGCTAGTCGGATGGTAGCGGTGTTGTTGCTCTTAGCCTCTTCAATCAACGAAACAATTTCAGGTCTTTCTGCTACTGCTCTGCGGACATCGCTATCCTCATCCTTCGCAAGGGTTTCGAGGGCAGAAGCAGGAGTATTGGGGTTCCCCGCTACTGCTGCGCGAACATCCGTCCAAAAGTGGCTAGCTAGCTCTGCTAGTCGGATGGTAGCGGTGTTGTTGCTCTTAGCCTCTTCAATCAACCAAACAATTTCAGGTCTTTCTGCTACTGCTCTGCGAACATACCAAACCTCATCCTTCGCAAGGGTTTCGAGGGCAGAAGCAGGAGTATTCGGGTTCCGTGCTACTTCTGCGCGAACATACCAAACCTCATCCTTCGCAAGGGTTTCGAGGAGTGAGACGGGGGTATTCGGGTTCCCCGCTACTGCTCTGCGAACATCCCTATCCTCATCCTCAGCAAGGGTTTCGAGGAGTGAGACAGGGGTATTCGGGTTCCTCGCTACCGCTTGGCGGACATAACTCTCCTTATTCTTCGCAAGGGTTTCCAAAACAGAAGCAGGAGTATTGGGGTGCCCCGCTACTGCTGCGCGAACATCCGTCCAAAAGTGGCTAGCTAGCTCTGCTAGTCGGATGGTAGCGGTGTTGTTGCTCTTAGCCTCTTCAATCAACGAAACAATTTCAGGTCTTTCTGCTACTGCTCTGCGGACATCGCTATCCTCATCCTTCGCAAGGGTTTCGAGGGCAGAAGCAGGAGTATTCGGGTTCCGTGCTACTTCTGCGCGAACATACCAAACCTCATCCTTCGCAAGGGTTTCGAGGGCAGAAGCAGGAGTATTCGGGTTCCGTGCTACTTCTGCGCGAACATCCCTATCCTCATCCTCAGCAAGGGTTTCGAGGAGTGAGACGGGGGTATTCGGGTTCCCCGCTACTGCTCTGCGAACATCCCTATCCTCATCCTCAGCAAGGGTTTCGAGGAGTGAGACAGGGGTATTCGGGTTCCTCGCTACCGCTTGGCGGACATAACTCTCCTTATTCTTCGCAAGGGTTTCGAGGGCAGAGGCGGGAGTCTTCGGGTTCCGTGCTACTGCTGTGCGAACATCCTGAGCCTCATATTCATCCTTAGCAAGGATTTCGAGGGCATAGGTAGGAGTCTTCGGGTTGCCCGCTACTGCTGCGCGAACATCCTGAGCTTCATCCTCAGCAAGGATTTCGAGAGCATAGGTAGGAGTCTTCGGGTTGCCCGCTACTGCTGCGCGAATATCTGTACAAAAGTGGCTAGCTAGTTCAGCTAGTCGGTCTGTAGAAGTGTTGCCACTGTTAGCTTCCGTGATTAAAGCAGCAATTTCAGGTCTTCTTGCTACTGCTCTGCGGACATCACTTTCCTTATCCTTCGCAAGGGTTTCGAGGAGTGAGACAGGAGTCTTCGGGTTCCCCGCTACTGCTGCGCGAACATCCTGAGCTTCATCCTCAGCAAGGATTTCGAGAGCATAGGTAGGAGTCTTCGGGTTGCCCGCTACTGCCACGCGGATAACCCATTTGTTCTCCTTCACAAAGGTTTCCAAAACAGAAGCAGGAGTATTAGGGTTCCGCGCTACTGCCACGCGGACAGTCCAATCGTTCTCCTTCGCAAAGGTTTCCAAAACAGAAGCAGGAGTATTAGGGTTCCGCGCTACTGCTGCGCGAACATCCGTACAAAAGTGGCCAGCTAGTTCGGCTAGTCGGTCTGTAGAAGTGTTGCCACTGTTAGCTTCCGTGATTAAAGCAGCAATTTCAGGTCTTCTTGCTACTGCTCTGCGGACATCACTTTCCTTATCCTTCGCAAGGGTTTCCAAAACAGAAGCAGGAGTATTGGGGTTGCCCGCTACTTCTGCGCGAACATCCAAATACCAATCCTTCGCAAGGGCTTCCAAAACAGAAGCAGGAGTATTGGGGTTCCCCGCTACTGCTCTGCGAACATCGCTATCCTCATCCTCAGCAAGGATTTCCAAAACAGAAGCAGGAGTATTGGGGTTCCCCGCTACTGCTCTGCGAACATCGCTATCCTCATCCTCAGCAAGGATTTCCAAAACAGAAGCAGGAGTATTGGGGTTCTGTGCTACCGCTTCACGAACACTACTCTCCTCATCCTCAGCAAGGGTTTCGAGGGCAGAAGCAGGAGTATTGGGGTTGCCCGCTACTTCTGCGCGAACATCCAAATACCAATCCTTCGCAAGGGCTTCCAAAACAGAAGCAGGAGTATTGGGGTTCCCCGCTACTGCTCTGCGAACATCCCTATCCTTATCCTTCGCACGGGTTTCCAAAACAGATACTTCTGCAAGGGTTTCGAGGGCAGAAGCAGGAGTATTGGGGTTCTGTGCTACCGCTTCACGAACACTACTCTCCTCATCCTCAGCAAGGGTTTCGAGGGCAGAAGCAGGAGTATTGGGGTTCCACGCTACTGCTGCACGGACATACTTATTCTTATCCTTCGCAAGGGTTTCGAGGAGTGAGACAGGAGTCTTCGGGTTCCCCGCTACTCCTGTGCGGACATACTCCTCCATATCCTTCGCAAGGGTTTCGAGGAGTGAGACAGGAGTCTTCGGGTTCCCCGCTACTGCTCTGCGAACATATGTACAAAAGTGGCTAGCTAGCTTTGCTAGTCGGATGGTAGCGGTGTCGTTGCTCTCAGCCTCCTCAATCAACGAAACAATTTCAAGTATTTCTGCTATTGCTATGCGGAATTCTGCTAATATTATGCGGCCAATCCAATTCGTAAAGGTTTTGAGGAAGTGGACAAAATATTTGTTCATCTTCGCAAGGGTTTTGAGGAGTTTCGCAAGGGTTTTGAGGAATGAGACAGGGGTATTGGGGTTCTGTGCTACCGCTTCACGAACACTACTCCCCTTATCCTTCGCAAGAGTTTCCAAAACAGGAGCAGGAGTATTGGGGTTCCCCGCTACTGCTCTGCGAACATCCCTATCCTTATCCTTCGCACGGGTTTCCAAAACAGATACTTCTGCAAGGGTTTCGAGGGCAGAAGCAGGAGTATTGGGGTTCTGTGCTACCGCTTCACGAACACTACTCTCCTCATCCTCAGCAAGGGTTTCGAGGGCAGAAGCAGGAGTATTGGGGTTCCACGCTACTGCTGCACGGACATACTTATTCTTATCCTTCGCAAGGGTTTCAAGGAGTGAGACAGGAGTCTTCGGGTTCCGTGCTACTTCTGCGCGAACATACCAAACCTCATCCTTCGCAAGGGTTTCGAGGAGTGAGGCAGGAGTATTGGGGTTCCTCGCTACTTCTGCGCGGACAGTCCAATCGTTCTCCTTCGCAAGGGTTTCGAGGGCAGAAGCAGGAGTATTGGGGTTCCCCGCTACTGCTTGGCGGACATCCGTACAAAAGTGGCTAGCTAGCTCTGCTAGTCGGATGGTAGCGGTGTCGTTCCTCTTAGCCTCTTCAATCAACGAAACAATTTCAGGTCTTTCTGCTACTGCTCTGCGGACAGTCCAATCGTTCTCCTTCGCAAGGGTTTCCAAAACAGAAGCAGGAGTATTGGGGTTCCCCGCTACTGCTCTGCGAGCATATCTATCCTCAGCAAGGGTTTCCAAAACAGAAGCAGGAGTATTGGGGTTCCCCGCTACTGCTTGGCGGACATCCGTACAAAAGTGGCTAGCTAGTTCGGCTAGTCGGTCTGTAGAAGTGTTGCCACTGTTAGCTTCCGTAATTAAAGCAGCAATTTCAGGTCTTCTTGCTACTGCTTCACGACAATCCCCATCCTTCGCAAGGGTTTCCAAAACAGAAGCAGGAGTATTGGGGTTCCCCGCTACTGCTCTGCGAACATCGCTATCCTCATCCTCAGCAAGGGTTTCGAGGGCAGAGGCGGGAGTATTGGGGTTCCGTGCTACTGCTCTGCGAACATCGCTATCCTCATCCTCAGCAAGGGTTTCGAGGGCAGAGGCGGGAGTATTGGGGTTCCGTGCTACTGCTCTGCGAACATCGCTATCCTCATCCTCAGCAAGGGTTTCGAGGGCAGAGGCGGGAGTATTGGGGTTCCCCGCTACCGCTTCACGAACATTACTCTCCTTATCCTTCGCAAGGGTTTCGAGGAGTGAGACAGGAGTCTTCGGGTTCCCCGCTACTGCTTCACGACAATACGAATCCTTCGCAAGGGTTTCAAGGAGTGAGACAGGAGTCTTCGGGTTCCCCGCTACTGCTGCGCGAACATCCGTACAAAAGTGGCTAGCTAGTTCAGCTAGTCGGTCTGTAGAAGTGTTGCCACTGTTAGCTTCCGTGATTAAAGCAGCAATTTCAGGTCTTCTTGCTACTGCTTGGCGGACATACTTATTCTTATCCTTCGCAAGGGTTTCGAGGGCAGAAGCAGGAGTATTGGGGTTCCCCGCTACTGCTTCACGAACATCCCAATCCTTATCCTTCGCAAGGGTTTCGAGGAGTGAGACAGGAGTATTGGGGTTCCCCGCTACTGCTGCGCGAACATCCGTATAAATATAAAAAACATCCGTAACATCCGTATAAATATAAAACGTATAAAAGTGGCTAGCTAGCTCTGCTAATCGGGTGGTAGCAGTGTCGTTGCTCTTAGCCTCCTCAATCAACAGTCTTTTTGCTACTGCCACGCAGAGAGTCCAATCGTTCTCCTTATCCTTCTTCGCAAGGGTTTCGAGGAGTGAGACAGGGGTATTCGGGTTCCCCGCTACTGCTTGGCGGACATCACTCTCCTTATCCTCAGCAAGGGTTTCGAGGAGTGAGACAGGGGTATTCGGGTTCCCCGCTACTGCCTGGCGGACATCACTCTCCTTATCCTCAGCAAGGGTTTCGAGGAGTGAGACAGGGGTATTCGGGTTCCCCGCTACTGCTTGGCGGACATCACTCTCCTTATCCTCAGCAAGGGTTTCGAGGAGTGAGACAGGAGTATTCGGGTTCCCCGCTACTGCTTGGTGGACATCACTCTCCTCATCCTCAGCAAGGGTTTCCAAAACAGAAGCAGGAGTATTGGGGTTCCCCGCTACTGCTTCACGACAATACGAATCCTTCGCAAGGGTTGCCAAAACAGAAGCAGGAGTATTGGGGTTCAACGCTACTGCTGCGCGAACATCCAAATACCAATCCTTCGCAAGGGTTTCCAAAACAGAAGCAGGAGTATTGAGCTTCCACGCTACTGATGCGCGAACATCACTCTCCTTGTCCTTCGCAAGGGTTTCGAGGGCAGAGGCAGGCGTCTTCGGGTTGACCGCTACTGCTGCGCGAACATCCTGAGCCTCGTCCTCAGCAAGGATTTCGAGGGCATAGGTAGGCGTCTTCGGGTTGCCCGCTACTGCCGCGCGAACATCCTGAGCTTCATCCTCAGCAAGGATTTCGAGGGCATAGGTAGGCGTCTTCGGGTTCCCCGCTACTGCTGCGCGAACATCCGTCCAAAAGTGGCTAGCTAGCTCTGCTAGTCGGATGGTAGCGGTGTCGTTGCTCTCAGCCTCCTCAATCAACGAAACAATTTCAGGTCTTTCTGCTACTGCTCTGCGGACATCGCTATCCTCATCCTCAGCAAGGGTTTCCAAAACAGAAGCAGGAGTATTGGAGTTCCGCACTACTGCTTGGCGAACATCCGTATAAAAGTGGCTAGCTAGCTCTGCTAGTCGGATGGTAGCGGTGTCGTTGCTCTTGGCCTCCTCAATCAACGAAACAATTTCAGGTCTTTCTGCTATTGCTCTGCGGACATCGCTATCCTCATCCTTCGCAAGGGTTTCCAAAACAGAAGCAGGAGTATTCGGGTTCCCCGCTACTGCTCTGCGAACATCCCTATCCTCATCCTTCGCAAGGGTTTCGAGGAGTGAGACAGGGGTATTCGGGTTCCCCGCTACTGCTGCGCAAACATTACTCTCCTCATCCTCAGCAAGGGTTTCGAGGGCAGAGGCGGGAGTATTGGGGTTCCCCGCTACTGCTGCGCGAACATCCGTACAAAAGTGTCTAGCTAGCTCTGCTAGTCGGATGGTAGCGGTGTCGTTGCTCTTAGCCTCCTCAATCAACGAAACAATTTCAGGTCTTTCTGCTACTGCTCTGCGAACAGCGCTATCCTCATCCTTCGCAAGGATTTCCAAAACAGAAGCAGGAGTATTGGGGTTCCCCGCTACTGCTCTGCGAACAGCCCAACACTCATCCTTCGCAAGGATTTCCAAAACAGAAGCAGGAGTATTGGGGTTCCCCGCTACTGATGCGCGAACATCCTGAGCCTCATCCTCAGCAAGGATTTCCAAAACAGAAGCAGGAGTATTGGGGTTCCCCGCTACCGCTTGGCGAACATCACTCTCCTTATCCTTCGCAAGGGTTTCGAGGGCATAGGTAGGCGTCTTCGGGTTCCCCGCTACTGCTGCGCGAACATCCTGAGCCTCATCCTCAGCAAGGATTTCCAAAACAGAAGCAGGAGTATTGGGGTTCCCCGCTACCGCTTGGCGAACATCACTCTCCTTATCCTTCGCAAGGGTTTCGAGGAGTGAGACAGGGGTATTCGGGTTCCCCGCTACTGATGCGCGAACATCCTGAGCCTCATATTCATCCTTCGCAAGGATTTCGAGGGCATAGGTAGGCGTCTTCGGGTTGCCCGCTACTGCCGCGCGAACATCCTGAGCTTCATCCTCAGCAAGGATTTCGAGGGCATAGGTAGGCGTCTTCGGGTTCCCCGCTACTGATGCGCGAACATCCGTATAAAAGTGGCTAGCTAGCTCTGCTAGTCGGATGGTAGAGGTGTCGTTGCTCTTAGCCTCCTCAATCAACGAAACAATGTCAGGTCTTTCTGCTACTGCTCTGCGGACATCGCTATCCTCATCCTCAGCAAGGATTTCCAAAACAGAAGCAGGAGTATTCGGGTTCCGTGCTACTGCTGCGCAAACACCCGTATAAAAGTGGCTAGCTAGCTCTGCTAGTCGGATGGTAGAGGTGTCGTTGCTCTTAGCCTCCTCAATCAACGAAACAATTTCAGGTCTTTCTGCTACTGCTCTGCGGACATCGCTATCCTCATCCTCAGCAAGGGTTTCCAAAACAGAAGCAGGAGTATTGGGGTTCCCCGCTACTGCTTCACGAACATCCAAATACAAATCCTTCGCAAGGGTTTCCAAAACAGGAGCAGGAGTATTGGGGTTCCCCGCTACTGCTCTGCGAACATCGCTATCCTCATCCTTCGCAAGGATTTCCAAAACAGAAGCAGGAGTATTGGGGTTCCCCGCTACTGCTCTGCGAACATCGCTATCCTCATCCTTCGCAAGGATTTCCAAAACAGAAGCAGGAGTATTGGGGTTCCCCGCTACTGCTCTGCGAGCATATCTATCCTCATCCTCAGCAAGGGTTGCCAAAACAGAAGCAGGAGTATTGGGGTTCCCCGCTACTTCTGCGCGAACATCCAAATACCAATCCTTCGCAAGGGTTTCCAAAACAGAAGCAGGAGTATTGGGGTTCTGTGCTACTGCTTCGCGAACAGCCCAATCGTTCTCCTTCGCAAGGGTTTCGAGGGCAGAAGCAGGAGTATTGGGGTTCCCCGCTACTGCTCTGCGGACATCCCTATCCTTATCCTTCGCACGGGTTTCCAAAACAGAAGCAGGAGTATTGGGGTTCTGTGCTACTGCTTCGCGAACAGCCCAATACTCATCCTTCGCAAGGATTTCCAAAACAGAAGCAGGAGTATTGGGGTTCTGTGCTACTGCTTCGCGAACAGCCCAATACTCATCCTTCGCAAGGATTTCCAAAACAGAAGCAGGAGTATTGGGGTTCTGTGCTACTGCTCCGCGAACAGCCCAATACTCATCCTTCGCAAGGATTTCCAAAACAGAAGCAGGAGTATTGGGATTCCCCGCTACTGCTACGCAGACAATCAAATCGTTCTCCTTCGCAAGGGTTTCGAGGAGTGAGACAGGGGTATTCGGGTTCCCCGCTACTGCTGCGCGGACATACCACCAATGCTTCGCAAGGGTTTCGAGGGCAGAGGCAGGAGTATTCGGGTTCTCCGCTACTGCTTGGCGGACATCACTCTCCTTATCCTCAGCAAGGGTTTCGAGGAGTGAGACAGGGGTATTCGGGTTCCCCGCTACTGCTTGGCGGACATCACTCTCCTTATCCTCAGCAAGGGCTTCCAAAACAGAAGCAGGAGTATTGGGGTTCCTCGCTACCGCTTGGCGGACATCACTCTCCTTATCCTTCGCAAGGGTTTCGAGGAGTTCAGGAAGAATCGTTGTTGCCCTAGCCGCCTGCTGTCTTACTTTTGCGCTTTGACGCTGAACTGCAACTGTCAATGCCCAAGTCGGCGGCTCTGTAAGCTTTAATATTCGTATTAAGGTTTCATCACTAATGCTCTGTCGTTCACTGTCTTGGAGCACAAGGAGTTTCATCCCAGGATTGCGAGCTACTGCCGCCGGAAATTCCTCAGCTAGTTTATAGAGGGTCGCTGGAGGGGTCTGGGGATTCATCGCCACTTTACGGCGGACATTGGCCGCTGGATGTTGTGCTAAAGTTGTCAGGAGAGTATGGGATGCACTGAGGTTCTGGGCAAGAGCTTCTGCTAACGGTTTATTGCTTTGAGCTTCCGATAGCCAAGCCTCTAGGACTTCAGCAGGGGTATTGCCATTGGCAGCAACCGCAAGGCGCACTTTTTCATGGGGGTCATTGGCCAACATCCGCAAAATGTTTGGTGAAGTAGTAGCAGACTGCGCTACCTGCCGACGCACACAAGGGTCAGGATGCTGAGCTGCAGTAGTCATCGAATTAAGATCAAAATCATCAATATCCATTGCGCGCCACAATTTTTATTTGCGACATTGGTACTAGTCAGTTATTGTAATTCTAGCTTTAGTTGTTAACTACTGAAAGCCCCCGATCGTTTCAACGCTAGCTAGCGCAGCGGCAACAAAAATAAACGGGCAGGGATGCCCTACAAAATAGGCACCTTCTCCTGCCCAAGGGGCTTGATGCTAGCCAACCACAGAAGCGGTGCTGCGACGCCGCCGAATTCCTGTCGTCACAGTGGGGGTGACTTCGATGGGTTGCAGAAGCAATAGGACTGAGGCATTGCCCTGAAGTTCACGGCGCACCAGTCGCACCAGTTCCCGTTCAATGTGGGCTTTGACCCCTGCCCAATCGATATCGCCGTTGCGGGCATATTCACTCCAGCGATCGCTCAAAGCAGTTTCGACCGTGGCATGTACCCAAGCCTGCCAAGCCTGTGGCTCAATCGCCGTGACCACACCCCGCAGGTGGACTTCAGGAGTAGCTTTCAGACTGCCATCAGTACCCACCGCCACCGCCACGGTGATAATGCCTTCCTCAGCCAGTTGTTGTCGCTCTTGCAGCACATGGGCTTTGACAATGCCACCGCGATCCAGTAACTCAATACCAGCAGGTACCTTATCGACGACCCGAATCGAGTCACGGGTGAGTTCCACCACATCGCCGTTGTCAATAATCACCATATTCTCCGGGGGAATGCCCATGCTCTGAGCCGTTTGGGCATGTTTCACCAGCATGCGGTGCTCGCCATGTACGGGCAAAAAGAACTTGGGCTTCGTCAAGGCCAGCATTAGCTTTTGATCCTCTTGGCAGGCATGGCCAGAGACGTGAATGCCCTGTTCGCGACCGTAGATGACTTTGGCGCCTTGCATCATCAGGCGATCGATCATGTTGACCACGGCAATCGTGTTCCCCGGAATGGGGTGAGCCGAGAGAATCACAGTATCGCCGGGGCGAATTTTAATTTTGTTGTGTTCCCCTTTGGAAATCCGCGTCAGGGCAGACAGAGGTTCCCCTTGGGAGCCAGTGGTCAGGTACATCACCTGATGATCGGGGTACTTGTGCATCATGTGCAGTGGCACAAAGAGATCGTCTGGGCAGTGAATGTAGCCCAACTGCCGCGCATGGGCAATGACATTGAGCATCGATCGCCCCAAGACCGAAACCACGCGGCCATGCTTTTGCGCCAATTCCAAGGCCATACTGAGGCGATGTACCGAAGAGGCAAAGGTGGTAAAAATAATCCGCCCCTCTGCTTGGCTAAAGGCACGATCCAAGTTGGGAAACACCGATCGCTCCGAGGGGGTGTGGCCGGGCACTTCCGAGTTGGTGGAGTCACTAATGAGACAGAGAACCCCCTTCTCCCCATGCTCCGCTAGCCGCTGAATGTCAAAGCACTCGCCATCAACGGGGGTAAAGTCAAATTTGAAATCCCCGGTGTGGATAATCACGCCAATGGGGGTATGAATCGCCACGGAGAAGCTATCGGCAATGGAATGGGTATTGCGGATATACTCCACAAGGAAGTTTTTGCCCAAACGCACCATCTCCCGCGGCTGTACCGTGCGCAGTTCGGTGCGATCGCCAACCCCTGCCTCTTCGAGTTTCCCTTGCAGCAACGCCATGGCAAGGCGAGGGCCATAGATGACGGGAATATCAAACTGCTTGAGATGAAAGGGGATGCCACCAATGTGATCTTCATGACCATGGGTCACAATCATTCCCTTGATTTTTTCGCGGTTTTGCCGCAGGTACGTCATATCGGGTAAGACGATATTGACCCCATGCATGCCATCAGTGGGAAAAGCTAACCCTGCGTCCAGCAAAATAATTTCATCTTGGAATTCAAAAACACAGGTGTTCTTGCCAATTTCGTGCAGCCCACCGAGGGGAATAATTTTCAGGGCAGCAGTTGCAGCGGATTGACTCATAGGTCTCCTTACGATGAAACAACAAAAAGGTGCAGCTTGGGAAATGCCCAGCGTTGTCTTAAGACTTCAGTAGGCCAAGAGCATCTAAAACAGGCTTCAATTGGTCAATCACAGCGTCACTCGCAGACGTGAGGGGCAGTCGGGGAGCACCCACCGCCCAACCTTGCAGGCTGAGGGCAGCTTTGATCGGAATCGGATTCGTCGTCACAAATAAAACCTTGAACAGGGGCAATAGTTGACAATGAATAGCAGTCGCTGTTGCTGTGTCGCCTTGGATAAAAGCTTGGATCATCTCTTGAATCCGTCGACCAACAAGGTGACTGGCCACACTGACGACACCATAACCACCCACGGCCAGCAATGGCAACGTTAGGGAATCATCCCCAGAGTAAATGCGAAAATGTGGCGGCAGCTGGGCACGAAGGGTGCTGGCTTGGTCAAGGTTGCCACTGGCCTCTTTGATGGCAATAATGTTGGGATATTCGGCAAGGCGGATGACGGTTTCAGGGAGTAGATTTTGCCCTGTACGGCCGGGGATGTTGTAGAGCATGAGGGGAAAGTCCGGCACTGCCTTGGCGATCGCCTGAAAATGGGCATAGAGTCCTTCTTGAGGGGGTTTGTTGTAGTAGGGTACCACCAAGAGGGCACCATCGAGGCCGAGTTCTGCGGCCTTTGCCGTGGCATGAATGGCTTCACGAGTGGAGTTGGAACCCGTACCTGCAATCACCTTGGCTTTGCCTGCCACAGCCTGCTGCACTGTTTGAAAGAGTTGAAATTCCTCTTCCCAAGTGAGGGTGGGGGATTCGCCGGTAGTGCCGCAAACAACAATACCATCGGAACCGTTGGCCACAAGGTGCTGTGCCAGTTCTGCCGCCACATCGTAGGCGATCGCGCCATCCTCTGTAAATGGCGTAATCATGGCGGTAATCACACGTCCAAAGTCAGTCACAGTCCACCCTCAGCCAAGTCCCGTTGTAGTTGCCCAATGGTAACCGCGCGGCTGTACACGCGCCGGCGATCGCCCAAGGTTTCTAAAATAATGGCTCCGCGTCGCCAGCTTTGGGGCGATCGGTAAATCGCCAAATTATTGTCGGTCTCTACACTTCCATAGCCGTTATTCCTCAGCCATGCCTCCAGTTGTGGCATTTGTGGCAGTGACACCGCCAGAACTTTCGTGTGATGCCAATAGGCCGCGATCGCTCCCACGACTAGTCCCCAACGGTAGGGCAGGGGAGACAACAGACTCCAGTGGCAAATTTGGCTCAAACTCAAGGCAGTGATGGCAGTGACACAGGCAAAGTAGTCAATGAACACCACCTTCACATCTAAGCCTTCAATGGCGGGGGGGTCAACGGTTGTGGCAGAGTTGGGCATAGGCACTTAGTTGAGGGCTTGGGCACGCTCGTAGGCCGCTTTTACCGTTTGCATGAGGGTTCCACGCACACCAGCAGCTTCCAGTACTTCGAGACCCGCAATGGTTGTCCCCGCAGGACTGGTGACCGCATCCTTGAGTTGCGCCGGATGCAGCCCGCGCTCATTAAGTAATTGTACTGTGCCTGCTATTGTGCCATAAACGAGTTCCTGTGTCAGCGATCGCGATAGCCCCACTGCCACCCCCGCATCGCATAGTGCCTCCACCATCAGGGCAACAAAGGCAGGCCCTGAGCCAGAAAGTGCGGTGACTGCGTCCATTTGCCCTTCACTGACAGCCACCACCTGCCCCAGTACCCCTAACAAATTCTTAATCTTGCGAATCTCCAGTTCACTGGCGGCACTATCGCTAACAAGGGCAATCACGCCGGCGCCCACTTGGGCTGGTGTATTCGGCATCGCCCGAAAGATCAACCGCTGGGGAAACAGTCGCCGCAGCCGCCCACTGTTGATCCCTGCCATAATGGAAAGGGCAACGCCAGTGCCCTGAGCTACCGGCGTATCCGCCAGTTCTGACTCAATATCGGCAAAGACCTGTGGCTTGACCGCCAGTAGGAGCGTTTCGGCTGTAGCGACTTCTAGGTTCGTTGTCACTCTGACCCCATAGGTGTGGGCTAGATACTGCTGCCGCTGAGGCGATCGCGCCGATACCCACACCTGCTCTGGCAAGAGACCATCTGCCAGCAACCGCGAAAGCATTGCCTCCGCCATGCGGCCACAGCCAATGATCCCAAGAGCCGGCACCCTAGGCACTACGCTGTTGTTGGGCATTCATCCCCCAAGCGGGTGGGGGGGCAACAGGTGTGGTAGCTGGGCGAACGCCACCCACTTGCGTACTCACTTGCACACAGCTCGGTGTAAACAGGAAAATGCTTTCACCAATACGCTCTTGGTGACCATCAATCGTGAACGTGGCACCGGCAACAAAATCCACTGAGCGTTGGGCTTGCTCTGGCTCCATCAAGGTCAGATTTAGCACCACAGACTTCCGCTCTTTAAGAGCCTTGATCACCTCAGGCATTTCACTAAAACTGCGGGGCTGCATCACCAAAACTTCCGCCACTGCCCCCCACCAACGACCGGCATTGGGCATCCCAATCACATTCGAAGGAGCTGATCCCGTCGGCACTGAACCAGTGGCAACTGAGGGAGACGGACTAGTGTCAAAGTCATGACTCAGGGTTGGCCGCGATGCGGGCAGCGGTTCCACCTCCGGTTCCGTGGTTAGCGTTCGTGCCGTTCCTTGAGGGTATTCCTCATCGTAGATGTCAGTCTCTGGGGTTAGGCCCATGAGGTCACGGAGTTTGCCCAACATAACGACTCACTATTGCTCCTAATAAATAAATGTATGAGTTGTAAGAGTTTTCTGACGTGCCGTAGCGGAGTCACCGCGACAGGTCAGAGGGATAAAAGCCAGATGATATGTTTCATGTCTTAACAATCCTAGTTTCGTGGCTAAAAGGGAACCTATGCACAAACGCCCACGAGAGTTGAGTTAAAACAGAAAGGTTCAACTGGCCATTTTACAGGAAACCGGGAGAAAACGATGAAGTTGGCCTTAAGTCTCTCGCTTTTCCTTGGGTTTGTCAAGGGTAACAATGCTCTAAATTGGGTTGGCTAAGGGAATCCGAAACCAAAACGTCGCTCCCTGCGCATCGCCCTCTTTGACGCCGATTTCACCCCCATGAGCGATAATAATTTCTCGGCAGAGATACAGACCTAAACCAATGCCCGTGCGATGGTGGTTTGCACCGCCACGATAATAGAGATCAAAAAGGTGCGATCGCTGGTCAGGGCGGATGCCGACGCCATTATCCTTGACGGTGCAGTAAAGGCTATCTCCCTGTTCCTCTGCCGTCAGGGTGATGGTGATCCCGGGACGATTGTGTTTGAGGGCGTTGGTGATCAAATTCTCATAGACTCGCCGCAGTTGCATAGGATCAACAGGCACAAGGGGCAACGTGGGGGGGATATCAAGTTTCACGGTGGCTTTATTTTTCTGGAGCAGCGGTTGTAGCTCCGCCAAGATCTCCTTGACAAGCGTGGCTAAGGATGTGGGCGCGATCGCCAAAGAGAGGGAAGGTTGCTGATCCACGTCAATATGCAGCAGTGTTTCAATCAGATGTAGTTGCCGCTGCTGGCTATGCTGAATACAGGTCAAGGTGCTGCGGGGCACAGGAATCGTGTCGCTGGTGTCGTTCTGCAAGAGATGGTTAATGACCATCAGGGTACCTAGGACAGGGGTGCGTAAATCATGGGACACGGCGTGCAAAAAGACATCCTTGAGGTGGTTGAGTTCCTCTAGTTCACGCATTTTTTGCTGCAACTGCTCGGTACGCTCGGCCACCTGCTGTTCCAAATTGGCATTTAAGGCCGCCAGTTGTTGATAAAGTTCTGCTTGTTGCAGGGCGATCGCCACCTGAGTCGCCAACTGCTCCAAAAAAGCGCGCTCGTAGGGCTGCCACTGTCGCGGGCGGTCACATTGGTGGACTCCCAGTAAAAAGCACGGGCCCTGGGGCTGATGTTGGATCGGAATCAGCAGACAAGACTGGATATGGTGCGCTGCATACACCTGTCGCAGATGGGGATCAAGCATTTCCCGCTCCCAGGAGAGTGTGGCCGGTGTGGTCAGCAGCCGTGAACGGTAATGCACGTTTTGCAGGAGAGCCTCAAGATTCGTGTGCCACTGGGGCGCCATCGCCGCCGCCACCACTTGAATCTCCTCTGTCCTCGGATCAAAAGAGACAATAAACACGCGATCGCTGAGGAGATAGCGGCGCACTTCCACCACCGTGGTATTGAGAATCTCTGGCAATTCCAGCGTTTGGCGAATGCGCAGGGCAATTTCCGCCAGCAGTTGTTGCCGTTGGGCAGCCAATTGTACGTTCTGTTCAGCGGTTTTGCGTTGGGTAATATCCCGTATTCCCACCACCCTCGCCCAGCGCCCCCGATAGAGAATGGATTTTCCCTGAACCTCAACAATCAGTGCTTCACCACTTTTGGTGCGAGCAAGGGCTTCAAAGGGAACATCAATGGGCTGCTGAATTCGCTCTAAAATCAGCGATCGCGCCTCTGGATGGGTCAGCAACAACACCGACTGCCCCACTAGTTCTGAAGCCGTATAACCAAACAGCCGTTCAGTTGCGGCGTTGACATCAAGAATTGTCCCCTGCTCATGGATGATTACTGCCTCAGAGGTGGCTTGAAAGAAGGTGGCTAAGCGGGCTTCACTTTCCTCTAGTGCTCTGAGGGCACGGTGGCGATCGCGACTTTCTACCACCAAAGACACCAGATCCGCGAGGGAAGCGGCAAACTGCTCTTCGGCAATAGTCCACTGGCGGGGTGAACCAATGTGTTCGTGGCAGAGGATGCCAATCATGCTCCCTTCAACCCAAATCGGCACATCCAACAGCGAGGTAATGCCAAGAGGTTCTAAATAGGTCTTGCGAAACTCCCGCGTGCGGGGATCGTGCCAAGCGTCATGGGCCGTAATCGTGCGCTCCTGTTCAAGGGCAGCAAAATAGTCGGGGTAATGACTAGCAGTGAGGGTCATCCCCACCGTAAAGGCCTGGGGCGACTGCTGAAACAACTGCACACATTGAATTTGCTGGCGATCGCCCGAATAAAACCACAGACTCACCCGTGCCACATTGAGACTGCGGGCACTCGTCCAGAGAATGTCCTGCAAAATCTCCTCAAAGTTTGCTCCGTGGAACGGCTGCCGCCGCGCCAGTTCTACCAAAATGCGGTTGAGACTTTGCAGTTGTTCAATCACGGGGGTCATCAAGAGGCGGCAGAGTCAGGGATAAATTCCAGTGCCGCTGAGTTAATGCAGTAGCGCAGTCCCGTGGGTGGCGGGCCATCCTCAAAGACATGGCCGAGGTGGGCATCACAGACATTACAGAGAACTTCTGTGCGCACCATGCCATGGGACAGATCCCGCTCCATGCGGATATTTTTGGGGTCAAGGGGTTGCCAAAAACTCGGCCAGCCACTGCCAGAGTCATACTTGGTCTCAGAGCGAAAGAGCGGCGTGCCACAGCAGACACAGCGATAGAGTCCGGGCTTTTTGTTATTCCAGTAGCAGCCCGTAAAGGCGCGCTCCGTTCCCTTCTTGCGGGTGACATAGTACTGCTCAGGGGTAAGTTGAGCTTGCCATTCCGCATCTGTTTTCACAACCTTAGCCATGTTTGCCTCAGAAATAGACCGTGATCCTACTCCTCAGCATACTTAGGCAGACAGGGAAGTTCCAGTCTTTTTGCCAAAGGTTCCCTGCCAAGGGGAAAATGTAAGGGCAATCTTGACCTTGTTTGGTTATGCCCGTTTCGCTGCCCCTTACTTTTGATTTGGCCTCTGAGTCCGAGTTTTATACTCAGGTCAGCGCTGGAATGCAGGCAGCACAGCAGGCCAATTGTCAGTTCCTCAGTTTAGGCATCTCCTTACCCACCGTTGATCCCCTGATGCTGTTGGCTGGCCTGATGCAGGTCAGTGGCGAAAGTGAGCATTTTTACCTTGAGCAAGCGGGAGAGATTGTTGCTGCCTGTGGTGCGGTGGCGACCCGCAGTGTTCAGGGACATCAACGGTTTGGGGAACTCCAGCGTTTTAGTGAACAAATCCTCAGCCGAGTGTGGGCGATCGCTCCAGCCGAACCGCGCCTGTTCTGTCAATTTAGTTTTTGGGATCACCTAGGCTCTAACTGGGGGTTCTTACCCCGCTGGCAGGTGATTCAGCGTCTGGATCAGGTTTGGCTCACCCTTAGTTGTGCCTTAGAGACCAGTACACCCCATCGCCTCTGGCAAGACTGGCAACTAGTGCAGCGGGCACTGACCCACATTCTGGCTGATCCGCCCCCCTGTCCACCACCACTGGCGATCGCTCTTCCGCCTCTAGCTGAGCAATACGGGCAATTTATTACCAGTGTCCAGCAGGCTCTCAAGCTCCTTGAGGAGGGAGACCTCGAAAAATTGGTTTTGGCCGCTGCCCTCACCCTAGAGCAGCCTCAGGGGTTCAACTGGCTGGGAACGTTGCAAAATCTGCGTCAGCAGTACGCCAATTGCTACATCTTTAGTGTTGGCCAAGAGCGGCAGCAGGTCTTTTTGGGGGCGAGTCCCGAACGCTTGGTCAAGATTGCCGATGGCGTTCTCTGTGCCGATGCTTTGGCGGGTTCCCGTCCCCGTGGGCAAACCCAACAGGAGGATCAAAGCCTGCGCAATGGCCTTTACCACAGCCCCAAGGAACGCTACGAGCATCAGGTCATTGTTGAATTTCTCTGCCAAACCCTCCAACAGTTGGGCATGACCTGTGAGGTGCCTCCCAAACCGCACATCCTTGAGCTAAGTCATATCCAACATCTGCAAACGCTGATTCAGGCCCCGCTGCCGCAACCCATTCATATTCTCCAAGGGGTGGCGGCCTTACATCCAACGCCCGCAGTGGCGGGGTATCCTGCTTCACGGGCACAGGACTGGCTGCGGCAACTGGAACCCTTTGATCGCAATGGTTATGCTGCTCCCCTTGGTTGGGTGACACCCAGCGGAGAAGGGGAATTCATTGTCGGAATTCGCTCTGCCCACCTTCAGGGCAACCATGCCCATCTTTTTGCTGGGGCGGGGATTGTCAAAGGCTCTCACCCGGAACGGGAATGGCAGGAAATCCTGTGGAAATTTCAGACGATGATCTCAGCTTTGGCTTAGCGCAGGGGGGGCTGTTTTTTGCTCATCGTCAGCATCGGCAAGGGCTGGGAGGATTGGGGCGGCAGCGCATACTGGGGCACTTTCTCAGGGAGAGGACGTTCGGGCGATCGCTGGAGCAGGCGATAGAGCAGCGCGCTGCCCATCAAACCTAGACCCAATAGCAGCAGACCGTTGTAGCCCCCCAAGCCACCAATGGTTGAATCCACACCTCCCATTAGCAGAAGGAAGGCGGAGATGGGTTCTTTACGGTAGGCTTTGCGCAGAAAGCGAGGATAAATCATAGGCGATCGCTGGGTACTCACCATTAGAAGAATACGAGAATGCTCATGACTTGGCGTTAAATAGGTTACATTTTAGCGACCCTACGCCACACATTGATTTCTCAGTAACAGCTCGATCAGGCGACTTACTTCTATCCTGACAGATCCAAAGGGCACTTGGCATTGAGGAAAAAAGGGGGCGATCGCCCCCCAACTGATCTCCCTAGTAGGTTTCCACGTGCCAACGGCCTTCTTTTTTGAGCGTGCCCTTGAGGAACTCTTGCCAATCGGCACCATTTTTGGCTGCCGCTGCTGCCATTGCTTCATCAATACCCGGCTCCATCCCCTTCAGACCACAAATATACACATGGGTGTTTTTCTTCTGCAGGAGTTGCCAGATTTCATCCGCATGCTCAGCAATGCGACCTTGGATGTACATCTTGCCGCCGTCGGGGGTTTTCTGCTCACGGCTAATGGCATAGGTGAGGCGGAACTGATCGGGATACTTTGCCTGCAGTTCTTCTAACTCATCCTTGTAGAGGATATTCGCGGTATAGGCAACGCCAAAGAAGAGCCATGCCAGACCCTTGAATTGATAGTCTGGATTATTTTCTTTGAACATGCGCCACAAAAAGGCACGGAAGGGGGCAATCCCCGTTCCTGTTGCCAACATAATGATCGTTGCTTCTGGATCATCGGGCAGGAGCATTTCCTTACCCACGGGCCCAGTGATTTTCACTTCATCGCCAGGTTGCAGTTGGTTCAGGTAAGAAGAACAGACCCCATAGATGGTTTCGCCGGTTTCTTTGTCCTTGTACTCTAGGCGCCGCACACAGAGGGAGACGGTTTTGTCATCTTGAAAGTCACCGTGGCGGGTCGAGGCAATCGAGTAGAGGCGCAGCTTGTGGGGTTTGCCATTGGCGTCAGTACCCGCAGGAATAATGCCAATACTTTGGCCTTCGAGATAGCGCAACTCGGTACCAGAGATGTCAAAGATGATATGCTTGACGGTTCCCTCGCCCCCTTCGCGCACCAACTCTTCATTGGAAATGACCTTACCAATGCAGGGATTATTGGGACGATAGATATTGACGGGAATATCAACTTTCTTTTCTTTAACTGGGGCAGCACTATTATTGGATACGGGTTCCGTGGTGGCAGCCAAGGGCGCAGCCGTACCATCGAGGGGTTGAATGCTGACAATTTTGCCCCCCCAGCGGGTAATCTGCTGCATAAACTGATTCATGCGGTCATAGGGAACGTTGAAAAATTGACTGCCACTGTTGCGGATGGCATAGTCGGTTTTATCGGTTTCGGCATTTTGTCGCAGTCCCACCACTTCATAGCGAAACATCCGACTGCCAGAATTCGTCGCATTGTACATGGGCTACACGATCTCCAAAAATTTACTCAGCTTTACATTCTGCAACACAACGTCCCAACCGCGATCAACTATCACGTTTTGGCTAGGGGATTGCCGTGCTTTGGCCACCCACATTATATCTAGCAGGGGCAGCTACAGGGGCTTTCCCTAGGGGTAGGGCTGAATTTCTTGGCTGGAAGAGACAGGCGCACTCATCCAAGCATAGGTTTGTAACACATAGCGATCGCGCCCTGAGCGTTTGGCCTCGTACAAGGCAGCATCAGCAGTCGCTACCAGCTCCGCCATTGGGCAGTCCCTAAGGGTGGCGCTCACGATGCAAATGCCGGCACTGACGGTGAGGTAGGGTTGCACTGGTGAACTGGCATGGGGAATCCCTAGGCTGCGAATGTAGTTAAAAATCCGCTCTAAAACACAAATGGCAACATCATGGTGGGTGTGGCGCAACAGGAGAATAAACTCTTCACCGCCATAGCGAGCCACGAGATCAGCTTCCCGCACTTGGGATTTAATGGCGTGGGCTACCCGTTGCAGGGCGCGATCGCCCGCCAGATGGCCATAGGTGTCGTTGTAGCGCTTGAAGTGGTCAATATCCAGCAGGGCAATGGCAAAGGGGGTATGGGTGGTGGCCGATTCCCGCCAAGCTGTCCGCAGACAGGCTTCAAAGGCACGGCGATTTGCCAATTTAGTCAGGCTATCTTGCTGTGAGACCCCCTGTAGGTGGCGATTTTCCGCCTCTAGCTGTTTTTGCCGCTGCTGTAGCTCCACAATTAGAGCTGTTTGCCGGGCCATTTGCTCTTGCAAGCGCTGAAACTGCTGCCGTTGGACGATGAACTGTCGCAGAAAACGGGGCTGGCGAAACAGGCGCAGGAGAATCAAGGGGGGCTGGCAACGGTGGATACCCACGGCTTCCACTTCGATTTTTTGTCCTTGGTGGCTGCGGAGGCTGCCGGGTACCATTTGGGTGGCTTGCTGCCAAAGGGGCAGCCATTGATGCAGTTTCTCTGGCGGGGTGACCACCAGTTCACTGAGGCTGCGACCCAGAACGTTGCCGCCGAAAAATTCACGACCGCTAGGGTTAATGGCCACAATTTGGCCTTGGACATTCATGACCAGCGTTGGCTCTGGCAACAGATCGATCCATGCGCCAATATCGAGTGTAAAGTCGCTCATCTTAACCCCGCCGGAATGTAAGGACTTGACTGGCTTAGACTGACTCAATGCGATAGTATTCTCGCCCCTTGGCCGCTGAGGCCGCAGCAGTAGGTTGGGTATAGATCACCACGTGGCACCCTTGATCCCCATTGGCGATCGCCTTTTCAATACAGACCTTGGCATAGCCCAAATGGTGCGCCACAATCACGCCAAACACATTTGAGGTCATCATGCACAACGAGGGATGACCCACCACGCCACTGCCAAGGGGACAACGCTGATTCCCTAAGATAATACGTTCCTCATCCTGCTCAATCAGGAAAAATCCCCCTTCAATGCGATTTTTGAGATCCACAAGAATTTGGGCAACCGTCTTGGCATCAAGGGGGCGATCGCCAAGGGCTTGAGTGTAGAGAGCGTTGATTTGATTGCCCATTTGCTGCCCTACAAGGGCAATAAACCCAGAGGCATCATCGAGACCCACGACATCTTCTAGCGTCTCCGCTACCAACCCCAGCAAATTTTGCAGAAAGATCGAGGACTGTAGGCTGATTTGCAGATTCCCTATCTCTATGGGAGTCTCAACAGGGGACGGTTCAGTGGCTGTCATGGGTAGTGCCCTCAGGGAACGGCGGTTAAGCGACCCTCACTGCCCGAGTGTATAGTAAATAAATCGAGAAAAGCAACTGGAATTCATCAAGAATTCTTTATACTTTTTTGATTTTTTAATCAGAAGCTGCTCCTCGTCTCAAGGGGTGCGCTCACTCGGCATTTTGCGATCGCTGAGCCTGATAGGCCTGCCAACTCTCGACCACACGACCAAAATTGGTGCGAAACTCTCGCCAGCCGAGCCAACTTCCCTGCTCGTGCTCATCCCAAGATGCAGAAAGAATGCCATAGCTCAGTCCCAGCGCCCCAAGGCCAAACAGGCCTAAGCTAACGATAACCACTGCCACATTGGGCAACTTGAACCAGCCCTCGTGGACGACCAAATAGCTCAGGGGAAACGTCATCAATCCCAAAAGCGTGGGGGTACCACAGCAGATTGCCATCCGGGTAACCATGCGTTGGCTGACAATTTCTGGAATGCCTGTACTTTTTTTGGCTGGCTTGGCTGGGGATTTTGGGGTATTAGAACGGACGGCTGCGGCAGCAGGAGCTTTGGCAGACTTGGTTGCTCCTTTTTTCTTTTTAGGCTCAAAAGGCAGATCCGACCGTTTTGCCATTGTCTTTAACCCCGAATTCCTAGACGTTCAATGAGTTGGCGATAGCGCTGGGCATCGTGGCGATGGATATAGGCCAGTAGCCGCTTGCGACGGCCAATAATTTTCAGCAGTCCTCGGCGAGAGGCGTGATCTTTTTTATTCGCCTTGAGATGCTCAGAAAGCTGCTTGATCCGCTCCGTGAGGATGGCAACTTGGACATCCGCAGAGCCAGTATCGGTACCGTGGATCTGGTAGGTGTTGATGATTTCTTGTTTAATGTCGTGTTGCAGGGCCATGGTCATCAGTTATGAACAGCGCGATCTATTATCATACTCCGATCTTTTGAAATAATAAACTCTCCTGAGCGCGACTATTCTGCCTGTTGGCTGCCACTGCGTCGCCCTAAGAATTACTGACATTGGTGCTGTTTTCCTCAAGGGGGGCGATCGTCAGCAGTTCCTTAAGGGGTTTTTCACTATCGGAGATGGGGGACTTGGCCGTTGTCAGTTCTGTATCAATGGCAAAGGTGGCAAATTGGGTGAGAATTTCACGGCAGAAGACCTCGGCTGCCCGCGATCGGTAGCGATTGGGATTGGTAATCAGTGACAGGGTGCGTTTCACCACCACATTTTCGATACCCATCCGCCGTAGGCTCCCCAGTTGTAACTCCTTCTCAATGGCGGAAATGGAGACAAAGGCAGCCCCCAAGCCCGACTGCACGGCGTTTTTAATGGCCTCAATGGAATTCAGCTCCATCTCCACCTTCAGGCGGCGAGGGTCAATGTTGGCGCGCTGCAGTACCTGATCAATCACCTTGCGAATGGTGGATTGGGCATCGAGAGCAATAAAGCCCAGCTTGTACAAGTCTTCTTTGGTGAGGGTTTCAGCACTAGCCAAGGGATGATCCACGGGTAAAACCAGTGCCAGTTCATCCTCAGCATAGGGGGTGACGGTAATTTGCTCGCTGAGTTCTGAGGGAACTTCACCACCAATAATTGCCAGATCAATTTGACCGTTGACCAAGCTCCAGCAGGTGCGGCGGGTGGAATGCACATGCAGTTGAACAGCGACTTCGGGATATTTGCTGCGAAACAGGCCAATCATGCGGGGCATCAGGTAGGTGCCGGTGGTTTGGCTGGCTCCAATGATCAATGTCCCCCCCTGCAATTTTTGTAAGTCTTCGATGGCACGGCAGGCTTCATGGCACAGGGAGAGAATTTGATCGCCGTAAGCCAGTAGGAGTTGTCCGGCTTCGGTGAGTTGGGCACGGCGTCCCCCGCGGTCAAATAGGGGAACATCCAGTTGGCGCTCAAGGTTTTGCACCTGTAAACTCACTGCGGGTTGGGAGACGTAAAGGCTGTCAGCGGCTCGCTTAAAGCTTCCTTCGAGGGCGATCGCCTTCAGGATGCGCAATTGATCAAGGGAAAAGGGCAGTTCGGACATAGGCATTGAGGCCATAGGCGTGCCACTAAGAGGCGTTTTTCTGAACTTATCAGGAATCATGCCCAATTGATATCTATCCCCGCACAAGAAGGCTGAGTTTGGCGTGCCAATGATGCAAAATAGCACATCTGAAACCTATTGTAAGGGTTCAGTTTCCCCCGCGCGATCGCTGACTTTTGTTACATGTTGTTACATTATTGCGCTGGGGAGCGATCGCCATCTAGCACCAAGAATCTAGCACCAAGAGAACAGTTGCCTCTATTGGCTGCTTCTTAACCCCCTATCCCGTTGCTCATCCCCTAGCAGCAGCGGAAAGGGAAGATGGCGGTTCGCTAAAATCGGTCTAGCGATGCTCTCAAGGCGCCGCTGCACAATTGCGCGAGGAGTTGAAATCGTGCCCTACCCTTGGCCAAAATGGCTGCCGATGCCGGTTGTTGCCACCACACTGGGAGTAGCCGCTGTGGTGATCGGTGTGCGCCAACTGGGACTGCTTCAGCCGTCGGAACTGAGTCTGTATGACTTCTATGTGCGATCGCAACCCGCCCGTGACCCTGATTCGCGTATCCTGACAGTGCTGGTGACGGAGCAGGACATTCAAGCCCAAAAAACGTGGCCCCTGCCGGATGCTACCGTTGCCGATCTCCTCACCCGCCTCAATGCCGCTAGCCCGCGTGCCATTGGCTTGGATATTTTCCGCGATTTGCCCCACCCCCCCGGCCACGACGAGCTGCAAAACATGATTCGCATCAACCCGCGCATTATTCCAGTGTGCAAATCAACGGGGGAAACAGCGGAGCAACCCGAAGTGCCGCCACCACCCAGTATTCCCGCAGCACAGGTGCCAGAGCGAGTGGGCTTTGCCGATATCCCCCTCGATAATGATGGTGTCATTCGCCGCAATCTATTTGTGATCAGCAATCCTAAGGCGCAGCGGTGTACAACGCCCTTTTCCTTTGCCCTGATGCTGGCACTGCGCTACCTAGAACAAGACCCCGCTCAGACTATCAAACTCGATGACAAGGGTTTGACGCTCAATGATGTGCATTTTCCCCTCCTCAGCAGCGATGCCGGTGGCTATGTGGGGGTGGACGATCGCGGCATGCAAACCCTGCTGAAGTACCGCTCACGCACCGCAGTGGGGCCAACGGTTTCCCTAACGGATGTACTGACTGGACGAGTGAGCGAAGACCTGATTCGCGATCGCGTCGTTTTGATTGGGGTGTCTGCGCCGAGCATCAAGGATATTTTCCTCACCCCCTATAGCGGTAGTGATGCCGTGACGCAGCAAATGCCGGGGGTGGTTGTTCATGGCCAGATGGTGAGTCAATTCCTGAGTGCGGCCCTCGACGGCGAAAGTCCCATTTGGTATTGGCCGCTGCCGGTGGTGCTTGGCTGGATTCTGCTGTGGGCTGGGGTGGGCAGTGTCCTTGGCTGGTGGTTGCGGCAACCGCTGTGGTTGGGGGGCGCGGTAGTGGGGGGACTCATTGTCCTTTTTGGTGGCGGGTTTGGCATTTTTGTGATCGGGAGTGGCTGGATTCCCGTGGTGCCGCCGGCGATCGCCCTGGTGCTCAGCAGTGTCGGCATGGTTGGCTATGTGAGTTATCAAGCGCAGCAGGAGCAAAAATCTTTCCAAGAAAAAGTACAGGAACAGGAAAAAGCCTTGGCGCTGTTGCGATCGCTGATGGCCGAGGATACGGCAGCCCTCAATGCAGCCCTGCGAGAACCCACAGAAATTACCGGCAAACCCCGTTCTCTCCTCAGTGGTCGCTACAAAATCCAAAAAGTCTTGGGGTCAGGGGGCTTTGGCCGCACCTATTTGGCTCAGGATACCCAGCGACCGGGGAACCCCCTCTGTGTGGTCAAGCATTTGCGACCGGGACGCACCGATGAGCGCTTTATGCAGGTGGCGCGACGGCTCTTTCATACCGAAGCAGAAATCCTTGAAAAGTTAGGACGCCACGATCAAATTCCCCTCTTGCTGGCCTATGTTGAGGAAAATCAGGAATTCTATCTAGTGCAGGAGTTTATTGATGGTGCTTCCCTAAGTGAGGAGCTGAAACGCAAACACACGGAAGCCGAAGCCACCCAAATCCTACGGGAAATCTTGGAAGTGCTGAGTTTTGTCCACAGTCACTATGTGATTCACCGCGATATTAAGCCCGACAATATTATTCGCCGTGCCAGCGATCGCAAGCTGGTGCTGATTGACTTTGGAGCGGTGAAACAAATTCAACCCCAAGAAGTGAAGCAAACCCAAGGGAGCACCGTGATTATTGGCACAATGGGCTACGCCCCCCCCGAACAACTCTCTGGACAGCCCACCCTCAGCAGCGATATTTACGCTGTGGGTATGATTGTGCTGCAGGCTTTAACGGGCATTAAACCCCGCGACCTTCCCCGAGACCCCCGCACGGGTGAAGTGGATTGGCAACAGTGCGTTACAGTCAGTGAGCGGCTAGCGGCAGTGCTAAATAAAATGGTGAAGTTTAACTTTAGCGATCGCTATCCCTCCGCCAAGGAAGCCCTTCAGGACGTGCGGCGCTTGGGAACCCCTGCTGCATCTGTTTCATGAGGCGGCCTGTGTTGCTGTCTGAACTGCCCCTTGGGACGCTGGCACGCATCACTGCCATTGAGGGAACCCCTGCTTGGCAACGCCGCCTTGCAGCCGTGGGATTGACGGTCGGCCAAACCGTCACCCTGTTGCGTCGTGCCCCCTTCAGTCAAACCTTGGCCGTACGGGTGGGTGCCCTGACCGATGTGGCCATACGGGCAACAGATGCTAGCACTATCCTTGTGGAACCGCTGCGAAATCTAGAGGCTTGGGACTAACTGGGCATCCTCACGGTTAGAATCCTTGGCTGCTGCTGCCAGCAAACCGTAAAAGAGAGGATGAGGCGCATTGGGACGGGAACGAAACTCGGGGTGAAACTGCACCGCAATAAAGAAGGGGTGAGCCGGATACTCGATAATTTCTACTAAGCGGCCATCAGGCGAGGTGCCCGTAATTTGATAGCCCGTTTCCAAAAAAAGGCTGCGATAGGCATTATTAAACTCGTAGCGATGGCGGTGCCGCTCGTAGATGACCGTCTCCCCATAGAGCTTTTCGGCAAGGGAATTGGAGGCTAGGCGGCAGGCATACAAGCCCAAGCGCATCGTTCCCCCCAAATCCACAATGTCCTGCTGTTCGGGCAACAGGTGAATCACGGGATGGGGGGTATTGGCATCAAACTCAGCACTGTTGGCATTTTCTAAGCCCGCAATATGGCGTGCCCACTCAATGACGGCACACTGCATCCCCAAGCACAGCCCTAAAAAGGGAATCCCCTGCTCACGGGCGTACTGAATAGCCGCAATTTTCCCTTCGACCCCGCGGATGCCAAAGCCCCCCGGCACAACGATGGCCGCCACATTGCTGAGGGCATTTTCCACCCCGTTTTCAACCACTTCCTCGGAGTTGACCCAGCGGATCCGTAGTTCTTGATCAAGGGCGATCGCCGAGTGCCGCAGGGCTTCCACCACCGAAAGATAGGCATCACTGAGGCGGACATATTTGCCCACAATCGCCACCTCTAAGGGGGTATGGGAACGGTAGAGCCGCTCCACCAGAGCCTGCCACTGACTGAGATCCGGTTGCCGTTGCTCCAAGTTCAAAAGACTCAAAACTTGGGTGGCTAACCCTTCGCGCTCAAGCAGCAGGGGCACTTCATAAATACTTTTGGCATCCGGCGAGGGAATGACACATTCCACAGGAACATCACAAAATTGGGAGAGCTTTTCTTTAATGCCGGGGACAAGGGGGCGATCGCAACGACAGATCAGAATATCCGGCTGAATCCCAATGGAGCGCAATTCCTTCACCGAGTGCTGGGTGGGTTTGGTTTTCATTTCCCCTGCCGAGGGAATCCAAGGCACCAAGGTTACATGCATAAACAGCACATGGTGCCGCCCCACCTCCGTGCGAAACTGACGGATGGCCTCTAGAAAGGGCAGCGACTCAATATCGCCAACGGTTCCCCCAATTTCAATGATCACCACATCGGGGTTTTTGTCCTTCGCTACCCGCAGAATGCGTTCTTTAATCTCATTCGTAATGTGGGGGATGACCTGCACTGTTCCCCCCATATAGTCGCCGCGTCGCTCTTTGTTAATCACCGCTTGGTAAATGGATCCCGTCGTGACGCTATTGAGGCGGGACATGGGGGTATCCGTAAAGCGCTCGTAGTGCCCCAAGTCCAAATCCGTTTCGGCACCATCGTCGGTGACAAACACTTCCCCGTGCTGGAAGGGACTCATCGTGCCTGGATCCACATTGATGTAGGGATCCAGCTTGAGAATTGACACGGAATACTGCCGCGATTTCAAGAGGCGGCCCAGACTGGCGGCAACAATTCCCTTACCAATGCTGGAGACAACACCGCCGGTCACAAAAACATATTTCGTCATTGCTAAATGCTAGTGGTGAGCCGCAAAGGGCATACTCGTAACACGTACGCCACTATTCTCGCATATTGGGGCATGGCGCCTAGGAGAAATTGTGCACCAATTCCTTGACCATTTGGGATTGCTCTTCAATCCGCTGCTTCAGCCGCTGACACACCAGATCACACAGCGGAAAGATCGTCGGGTCAGCAATTTCGTAATAGACGGTAACCCCTTGGGGCTGGCGCCGCACCAGACCTGCCTGAGCAAGGGTTTTCAAGTGCTTTGAGACATTGGCCTGCCCCAAGCCCGTTTCCTGAATAATCTCCGAGACATTGCGTCGTCCCTGTTTCAGGGCACAGAGCACTTGCAGCCGACTCGGTTCCGCCAGCACTTTGAAATAGTCGGCAACGTGGACGAGTAACTCAGGGGAAGGGAGATCAACCATAGGGGATATCGCACACTAGAGACACAGATCAAGATAACTTAGCTTAATGATTCTATTATATGACTGTACAGTAAATAAAGCAGCCCACCCTAGGGATGGGGAATGCTGCGAGGAGCGTTAGCGCAGCTTCACTGGCAACTTGATGGCCGATTTGGGTGAGGTGGCCGTTGTGTTTTTTTGCCGTAGCCGTTGGGCATAGAAGGACGCCGCCTCATCTCCACGGGCACATTCTTGGGCAAAGTTAATCAGATGATGCCCCACCACACCCACGTGGATCACTTGTTCAATTTGGCCTTTTTTCAGGGCCGGCCCTGCCAGTTTCCAGAAGGTCTTGCGGTAGCTGCCCCAAAGCCCCACGTGCCAGAGGAGATTTTTCATGATCCGCAGTCCCCGCAGGATATTTTCGCGGCTGAGGCGAGCTGGGCTATTCGGCACTGCAATGCGGTTGGGATAGGTGTGTTCCATTTGATAGGCAAACCGCTCGTAGAGAAATTCGGGTTCATAGGCCGTTGTGATGGTGCGGCGCCACATTTCCACCACCTCTTCGTAGGGCATGAGGAACTCAACATTGGACTCGCGGTTTTCATCATGGTTGAGGCGGCCTTCTGCTTCCAGCCGGCGCCAGAGAGGCGTACGCGGTAGAGCGTGTAGCAGGTTAATTGTCAGAGTGGGAATGTGGGAGGCGCGAATAAACTCAAGGATGCGATCGCCCGTTTGGGGGGTATCGGTATCAAAGCCAATAATGATCCCAGAAACCACTTCCATGCCGTAACGATTGAGGGTTTGCACCGCCTGCAAAATCGGCATACTTAGATTTTGATCCTTGTGGATGGCGTGGAGGGCTTCAGGTTCCGGGGTTTCAATGCCACAGAAAATGGTACAGAAATAGGCCTCCCGCATCATTTCTAGGAGTTTTGGGCTTTGGGCAATGTTCAGGGTCGCTTCGCAGGCAAATTGCAGCGGGTAGCCATTGGCCCTTTGCCAGTGAATGAGGTGCGGCAGTAATTCGGTCACCGCGCGGCGATTGCCAATAAAGTTATCGTCAACGAAATAGACCGCCCCCGGATTCCCAGAAGCCAGCATTGTATCCAGTTCCTTGAGGATTTGCTGCGGCGTTTTCAGGCGCGGATTGCGGCCATAGAGTTCGGGAATATCACAAAACTCACAGCGAAAGGGACAGCCACTAGAAAACTGCACACTGCCGAGGAAGTAATTTTCCATGCGCACGTGCTGGTAGGCAGGCACAGGAAATTCACTCAAGGGTAACCGTGCCGTGGTTTCAAAGATCAGTTGTTGGGGCGGGCGCTGGCTACCGTACTCGTCAAAGTAAGCAATCATTTTATCGGTGGCATCCCCCAGTTCCCCTAGGTGGAGAATATCCACATCGGGATAGTATTCCGGACAACTGGAGACCGAAGGCCCGCCGAGGGCAGTGAGTTTACCGTGACGATGGGCAATGTCGTTGATTTCTAAAATTTGTGGCCGCTGAATGTGCATGCCGCTAGTAATGACAATATCAGCCCAAGCATAGTCAGCATCGGTTGCTGGCCGTACATTTTCATCAATCAGGCGCACTTCCCAAGATTCTGGAAGATAGGCGGCCACCAACAAAATCCCTTGGGGTGGCATAAAGGCGCGCACCGTGCCCATGAGGGGGTAGGCGTGGTGAAAGGTGCCAAAGGAGCGGCTATAGCGGGGGAAAATGCAGAGAATACGGCGATGATTGCGGGGGGTATAGGGGACTCGACCACTGGTCATCTCGGGAACCGGTTTAATCTCATCGGTGCTCCGACTGAGGTTCATAGCCCACCACTCCTACCTACACGCACTTTTCAATAGGTATAGCCTACAAATGTGTCTATCGCCTAGGTTTTAGTACCCTTTGGCACTAAAGTCCAATGTGAGGGGAATCTCAACCCGCTCAATGTGGGTTCTAAAGGTGCCATCGGGGTATAACGACAGATGACGAAAACCGGGACCAATGGGTTCAAGGGAAAATTCAGGGGCGCGAGGCAAAAACTGGATACAGGTGGAGGGGCAGCCGAGATACATTACCCCTTGCCGCTCGGTGGCAAATTCCTGATGAATATGGCCAAAGAGGACAAGCTTCACCTGCGGATGGCGATCCAACACAGCAAAAAGGTGCTCAGGGTTTTGTAGGCGGCTACTATCAAGCCATGGGGCACCGGTCTCAAAGGGGGGATGGTGCAGGGCAATGAATGTGGGGCGATCGTCCCCGCGACTCAAGGTTGCCTCTAGCCAGCTTAAGGTTTCAGGACGCAATTCACCATGGACTTTGCCATCCGCTTGGGAACTGAGGAGCAGGCCTTGCCAAGTCCCAAGATTGATCTGGCGATCGCCCCTCAGCGGCGGACGTTCCAGCGCCGGCAGCATTACCCTTGGTTCATCATGGTTACCGGGAATCCAATATACGGGACAGGTAAAGTCCCTGAAAGCAGTGGCCAAACGGTCGTAGGTGGTGGCAACGGGTTCCTGTGCCAAGTCTCCCGTCAACAGCAGGGCAGCAGGGGCATGACGGTGAATTACCCCTAAAACAGCAGCTAGGGATTGAGCCGTGGGCAGGCCAAGGAGTCTGCCTTCATCTGTGGCAAATAGATGCAGATCTGATAACTGGATCAGGTGAAAGGGATCATTCATAGACTTGCTGGGGTGTGGGGACGCTGGGCAGGAAACTGACCTATTTGACTGAGGTTAATCGACTACTTTTGATCGACTACTTTAACGCTGACCGAAGTTGCCGATTCCCGCAAGCGGGCGGGTAAGGGGAGTTGTTGCCACCACCGCCCAAGCACTTGGCGCTGATTGATGATGTAAATGCTCATGAGCGTTAGCCCCACCCCCACCAACTGAACCTGACTCAGGGTTTCCCCTAAGAACCAATGCCCAAAGGTGAGGGCAAATACTGGGGTGAGAAAGGTCAGGGCACTGAGACTAGTCAGATTCCCCTTGGCAGCGAAATAGAAAAAGACACCGTAGGACAGGGCACTACCGAAGAGGGTGGCATAGCCCAAATTAAAGACATCCGGCCACTGTAGAGCCGCCCAAGGTGCTGGGGTATTCAGGCTCGGCAAGAGCAAGAGGGGCAACCCGCCCAAGACCATGTGCCAGCCGGTAGCCACAACGGGATCCGCATAGCGTGCCAAGGGACGCATGAGAATGGTTCCCACGGCCATTGAGAGGGCAGCCAACAGCATCCACAGTTCACCTCGCTGCCACCACTGTCCCCAAGGAATACCTTGCCATGCGCTGGGTTGATGGAGCAACGTCAAGAGATCATCGCCTAGACCAATACCACTAATGCCCACTAAGCCAAGAAATAACCCCAGCCAGCCCCAGCCGCCAACGCGCTCTTGATATAGCCAGCGGGACAGCAATGCCACCGCAAGGGGTTGGGAGTCAATCATGACAGAACCCAGCCCGGCTCCCGTTTTTGCTAAGCCAGTGGCCAGAAACCCCTGAAATAAAAAGCCATCCACAAGGGCAAAAAGACTAATCCATCCCCACGCCCGTAAGCTATTGGGTTGGGGCTTACCGAGGGCGATCGCCACCGCTAAAACCAACAGGCCTGCGGGCACAAGGCGCACACCGGCAACCCACAGCGGCGAGGTATGGGGCATCACCTCTTTCATGGCCACCATGGCAGTTCCCCAAAAGAAAAAGGGGGAAATTAAAATCAAGCGTTGCCAGAGTGCGGTCACAGGCGTTGCAAAATCAGGAGAAATGTTAAGGATTATTGCGATTCGTATCCTTAAATTATAATCCTGCCGTGGGAAACGGCAACTTCAGGAGGGAATTGCCAAGTTGATTTGCTATAACAAGTTCTAACGACCTCCCTAGCATCCTAGGGAAATTGCAGGCAGTGGGTGAGGAGCCGCAGCAGGAAATGAAAGCACTAGAGGTTTGGCAACGGTGGTTCCGGCAGGTTCCTAAGTCAGCGGAGCCAGCGATCGCCCCTGCGGTAACAACAGCTGTTGAATCTATTCCCTCCCGCTGGCAAGCCTATCGTCAACGACTCATGGCATATGAGGGGTGGCCTTGGCTCATCCCCTTTTTAATCTCCGGCGTAACCCTGATGACCGCCAGTGCTTGGCTATTGGTTTTACCCCCCTTGCCCGATTGTCGTCACTCCGGCCTCGTCATGAGCGATGGCGATCGCCTCTACTGTGCCGATCAAGCCGCCCTCCACGGCAACTTACCCTCTCTGGCTCAAGCCATTGAAACCGTCAGTCAGTGGCCCGAAGATCACCCCCTGTTTCCCCAAGCAAAGCGGCGTGTGGATGAATGGTCAGCCGCCCTACTCGTGATTGCCCGCCAACAGTTGAGCCAAGGCAATATTGATCTGGCAACGCTGCTCCTGAAAAAAATCCCCACCACCGCAGCGAGCTACTCCCAAGCTCAAGAGCTACTGACCGCAACGAATGTGGGAGAAGGGGGAAACTTGTTGGCCACGGCAGAGGCGGCGCTGCGCCAGCAGGACTGGGGGTTGGCATTACTGCAAGTGAAACTGATGAACCAGTTGGGCACCGACTACTGGCGCGAACAGGCACAAAAGCTCTCGGTGCGTATCTCCCAAGAACAGGATGCGTGGGTGCAATTGGTGCAGGCACGGGATTTGGCGGCTTGGTTAACAGCCAATGAACTGGCCGAGGCGGTCATGCTGGCTCTGCAAATTCCCCCCGAGGCGGTTGTTTATTCCCAAGCCCAAGCGGATATTCGCCGTTGGATTCCTGAAGTGTTTGTGTACGCTGAAGAACGCTTAACGGCAGGTGATCGCGAGGGTGCCCTAGCACTGATTGAAAAAATTGCCCCCGCTCTCGATGTGTCCTACCACGATCGCCCGATTGTCATCTTGGGGCAGGCCAAAGCCCTTGCGGCCAAGGGAACGGTTTTGGGCTACTGGGAAGCGATCGCCCGCGTGCAGCAGATTCCCACCACGGATCCCTTCTATGAATCGGCTCAGGCCTACCTCAAAACATGGCAGCAGCAGTTGCGCAACCAGCAGCATCTTCAGTGGGCATCGTGGCTCGCCAATTCTCATCTGCGCTGGGGGTATGCCTTGGCCATTGCTCAAGCTCGGCAGGTGCCCCTTGGTCAGCCGCAACGGGGCCAAGCCCAAGGTTTGATTGCCCTTTGGCAGCGGGATCTGCGTACGATTAATGAGCAGCCCTTGCTCCATGCGGCGATCGCCCTCGCAGAACAGAAACAGTATCAGGCCGCCCTAGGGGTTCTGCAATACTTCCCCAGCAATGCTGTGCTTGCTTCTGTAGTGGCCAACTACCGCAACGAGTGGCAGGAAAAACTGGAAGAAATTGAGGATCGTCCGATTCTGGATCGAGCGATTCGCTTGGCACGGGAAGGCAAACTAGAGGAAGCCATTCAAACCGCTGAGCAAATTGGTCGCGATCGCGCCCTCTACCGTGAAGCTCTCAATCGCATCTGGCAGTGGGACTATGAACTCAGTGTGCGCCAACGGCAACAGGCAGCACCCACGCCCGCTTGGTGGGAAAGCCCCCCCAGTACTCCTGAAAGGACTTCTGAACCAATCACCGAACCAGAATCAGCTCCGCCAGCAACACCAAGGACTTCTGAACCAGTCACCGAACCAACATCAGCTCCGCCAGCAACACCCACGCCAGAGGCTGCTACCCCTGCACCCACCCCTGAGGCATCTCCCACCCCTGAAACCACGGTTACCCCTGCCAGACCTGCACCGACACCTGAAGCCACTGCTGCCCCGACGCCGACACCTGTTCAACCGCCAGCAGCGGATCCCGAACCAATGGCTACCCCCTAGCGATCGCTGGTCATCGTAAAATAGAGGCTCTGTGCAGTATCGGTAGCCCAGCTATGCGTCTCTCGCAAATGCTTTTTGTCACGCTTCGCGATGATCCAGCGGAAGCAGAAATTCCCAGCCACAAATTATTGCTGCGGGCGGGATATATTCGGCGGATTGCCAGTGGTATCTATAGCTATCTGCCCTTGATGTGGCGAGTGCTGCAAAAAGTGAGCGCCATTGTCCGTGAGGAAATGAACCGCAGTGGTGCTTTGGAATGTTTGCTGCCGCAATTGCAACCCGCTGAACTGTGGCAAGAGTCGGGACGCTGGGACACCTATACCAAGGCCGAAGGGATTATGTTTTCCCTCACTGATCGCGCTGAGCGGCAGTTGGGACTAGGGCCGACCCATGAAGAGGTCATCACCATCCTCGCTAAGGACTTGATTCGCTCCTATCGTCAGTTGCCCGTTCACCTGTACCAAATTCAAACCAAATTCCGCGATGAGATTCGCCCGCGATTTGGTCTGATGCGGGGACGAGAATTCATTATGAAGGACGGCTACTCCTTCCATGCCGATGTGGCCAGCCTCAAGGAAACCTATCAGGTGATGTACGACACCTATAGCCGTATTCTTCAGCGCTGTGGCCTGACGTTTCGAGCCGTGGAGGCGGATTCGGGTGCCATTGGCGGATCGGGATCCCATGAGTTTATGGTGCTGGCTGCCGCTGGCGAAGATGAAGTGCTCTATACGGCTGACGGCCAATATGCCGCCAATGTGGAAAAGGCCGTTTCGCTGCCCCCTGACGCGGTGCCCACAACTTACAAAAAGGTGGCGACACTAGATACCCCCAATACAGCAACCATTGATGCCCTTGTTGAGCACTTGCAGTGCCATCCGACGCAAATTGTCAAAAATGTCCTCTATCGAACGGTTTTCGATAATGGGCGGGTGGGTCTGGTGTTGGTGAGTATTCGCGGCGATCAAGAGGTGAATAGCGTCAAGCTGCACAACACCCTCACTTCCCTTGCGCCCAACTACGGGGCAACGAAATTGCTGGATCTGCGGGTGGCGGATGCCAATACCGCCCAAGAGTGGGCAGCCACCCCCATTCCCTTTGGTTACATTGGCCCTGACATAGAGGACGGCGTTATTAAAGCCGATCCCCAGATCATTCCCCACTGGATTCGCATTGCCGATCACACCGTAACGGAGTTAAAGCGGTTTATTACAGGAGCCAATCGCGATCAACAGCACCGTGTCGGTGTCAATTGGGGCAAATCCTGTCCATTACCGGCCATTGTCGCCGATGTTCGCAAAGCCCAAGCCGGCGATCGCGCCTGCCACGATCCAACACAGCACCTAGAGACCGCCCGTGGCATTGAAATTGGCCATATTTTCCAGTTGGGGACAAAGTACTCTGAGGCAATGAAGGCCACCTACACCAATGAACAGGGGGAAGAGGTGCCGCTGGTGATGGGCTGCTATGGCATTGGGGTTTCCCGCTTGGCTCAGGCGGCGGTGGAGCAGCACCACGATCCACAGGGCATTATTTGGCCGCTGGCGATCGCCCCCTATCAAGTGATCATTGTCGTTCCCAACATCGAGGATGGGCAGCAAATGCAGGTGGCCACTGACCTCTACGATCAGCTTCAGGCGGCAGGAATTGAGGTGCTCCTCGACGATCGCGATGAGCGGGCAGGGGTGAAATTCAAAGATGCGGATCTCATTGGCATTCCCTATCGCCTAGTGACGGGGCGGGCGATCGCCAATGGTGAAGTGGAACTCGTGATCCGCGCAAGCGGTGCCAAATCCACCCTCCCTATAAGCGAAGTTGTTCGTTATCTTCAAAAGGAGATTGCTCAGCAGTTAGGTCGATGATTCTCAATCCCTACCAGCGCACGAAACTGGATAGCCGCAGCGATGATCTCTTTTACGCGGCACCGCGCTTTGTTACCCACGTGGATGATTTCTTTCTTGCCCGCCTCACGGATCTCTACCGCCAATACTTAAAGCCACAACTGCGGGTTTTGGACTTAATGAGTAGTTGGGTGTCCCATCTACCACCAGAGCTATCCTTTGCGGAAGTGGTGGGCCATGGGATGAATGCGGCGGAGCTAGCCCGCAACCCTCGCTTGGATCGTTATTTCGTTCAGAATCTTAATGAAGAGTTGGCCTTGCCCCTAGAGGATGCTAGTTTTGATGCCGTCTTGATGGCGGTGTCGGTGCAGTACCTCCAGTATCCTGAGGCCACTTTTACAGAAATTGCCCGTATCCTCAACCCCCAAGGGGTGGTCATTGTCAGCTTCTCGAATCGCATGTTTTTTGAGAAGGCGATTCAGGCGTGGCGCGAGGGTACCGAGGGCGATCGCCTGCGCTTGGTGCAAACCTACATTGATAGCATTCCCTCCCTCAAGGTGGTAGAAACTCAGCTGCCCCGTCGCTGGCCTTGGCTGGGATTTACTGATCCTTTCTATGCTGTCGTGGGTCAAAAGCAGTCGGCGTGATGGTCAGAGGAGGCGTCTATGAGCAGTTTCGCGGTGCCCTCCTTGGACTTCTGTGGGGCATCGCTAAAGAGGATATCTATCTAGCCCAAGCACTGCCCCACCAATGGTTAACCCCCAACCAAGGGGAGTGGCCCGTTCAGCTGCCGCAGTTGTTGGCATCATGGGATCAACCTTTGATCTCAGTCCCCGCGGCGTTGCAGGAGATTCAGACCCTACTCCATGAATACCTCGCGGCGGCTTGGGCACCTGAGCCTTTGGCCGTACCTCTAGAGAGAGGAGAGGTGATCCGCTATGCCTTGGCGATCGCCCCGTGGGACTTAGAATTAGCCCATGAAATTGTTATCAAGCAGCAACCCAGTGCTGGTCTTCTCTTAAGCTGTCTTTTTGGTGCCTATTGGGGGGCATTAGCCTTACCCCTCAGAGCCTGGGAGTATTGGACGCCGACAGTGGCTGCGGTGCTGGGGAACGTGATGATGCAATGGACAGGGGGTATGGGAACCGAGATGGCACTTGCCCCCAAGGACGGACTAAAACACTGGAGAAGGGGCTGTACTCGGAACATAACGCTCTAGCTGTGCACCCAAACCCCGCAGCTTGGCTTCAATTTGCCAGTAGCCCCGATCTAAGTGCTGCAAGCCATAGACGTGGGTTTCGCCGTGGGCAGCCAGTCCAGCAACGACTAAAGCCGCTGTGGCACGCAAATCCGTACCTGTTACCGGTGCACCCGAAAGATAGGGCACCCCTCGGATGGCAGCGTGATTTCCCTTGACGCGAATGTCGGCGCCCATGCGATTGAGTTCAGCCACATGGCCAAAGCGATTTTCAAACACCGTTTCGCTGACTAAACTATTCCCCTCACTGATGGCCAGCAACGTCATCATCAAGGCCTGCATATCCGTGGGAAAGCCAGGGTAGGGGAGCGTTTCAATGTCGGTGGCACGATAGCGCTGCGCAGGGGTAAAGCGGACACGGGTGGGATCGGGAAATTCAATCCTCGCTCCCATTTCTTCCAGTTTGGCAACCACAGGTGTTAGGTGACTGGGAATGACCGGTGCCAATGTAATGGCCGAGCGGGTGACGGCAGCCGCCAAGAGAAATGTGCCCGCTTCAATGCGATCGGGGATAATTTCGTATTCAGTGCCGTGGAGGCGATCGACCCCAACAATGGTAATCGAATTGGTGCCTGCCCCATAGATTTTTGCCCCCATGGCGATACAGAAGTTGGCCAAATCCACCACTTCCGGTTCTTGAGCGGCATTTTCAATCGTGGTTTCCCCCTCGGCAAGGGTGGCGGCCATCATCAGGGTTTCCGTTGCACCAACGCTGGGATAGTCCAAATAGATGCGGGTTCCCTTCAGTTTGGGGGCACTGGCGGTAACAACACCGTGGTCAATCGTGACTTCGGCTCCCATCGCTTGCAGACCGCGCACATGCAGTTCCACCGGACGAGCGCCAATAGCGCAGCCGCCGGGCAAGGGAACACGAGCAATCCCCAACCGTGCCACCAATGGACCAATGGCAAAGAAACTCGCCCGCAGTTGGCTGACCAAACTATAGGGGGGATCATTGGTATTTAATTCCGTGGCATCAATGGCGATCGCTTCACTACCGAGGCGGTGTACCTTGACCCCCAATGCCTGTAAAATTTCCCCAAGGCGACGAATATCCGCTAAGTCAGGCACTGCACGAAGAATGGTTGTATCCGCTGCTAAGAGTGCCGCCGCCATCAAGACTAATGCTGAATTCTTGGCTCCGCTAATCCTCACCTCCCCCGATAACCGATAGCCCCCCTGAATCTTGAGGTGTGCCTGCTCTGTGGTCAGCGGCGTTGCGGTCGAGGTTAGCATATTTCACTCTCACAGCCAAAAGAATTCCAAGCGATTATATCCTATCAGTGCGAATTTTATGCAAAGATCAGTATTAACAAAAGAGGGACAAATGCACGCCTGTTGTTTTGCAAATAATTTAAGGATTGGATGGAACACCAAAACCTCAGCGATTTACTGCGGCAAGAGGCAGCTAAACAGCGTCAAGCGCCCAGCAAGCGGAGTCGACACCAGCCCACCAAGGCAGAACTAGAGCAAGAACTGGCCGCCCTCAAAGCAGCGTTAGCAGCGGCAGAAGCTGAGAAAACCGCTCACAGTACCCAGATAGAGCAACTGCAACAGGAAGTGCAAACGTGGCGCGATCGCGCCCAAGCCCTCGAAACTGAGCTTCAGAACCTCCAAACCCGCCATCAGACCCTAGAAGCCGAATTTGAAGAGGCCAAAGAAGTCATTCGCCAACTCACGGCGCCTCAGCCCTACCGCTTTGAGGATGTGGGATTTAAACCCCTTGTTAATGAAGTTCCCATCCCCAATCCCAATGCCTCTCCCCTTGGGGATGCGGAAATTGGTTGGTTTGATTAGGGATTGCCCAAGGGATTGGCAGACTCTTTGAGAAGATTAAAAAAATGTAAAGGCAGATAAATCAATTATTAAAATTCCCGCAGCGGTAGTCTAATGTACATTTCACAAATCTGTATTAGCCTTAAGTTAAGTGATTGCCGATTCCTTCAGAGCTACAGGTTGCATGAATAATTCCGCCACGCCCAACGGTCATCCTGTTCATTCAGTTTCCCACACCAACCCTACTGCCAACGACGAACACTGCGATTTGTATATCGAGAGCGATCGCACAGGGATGACCGTGCAAACCCTGAAGCGCGCCTTTGTTGATAACCTGCACTACATCCAGGGCAAGGATGCCATGTTTGCCACGCCCTACGATTACTTCATGGCACTGGCCTACACGGTGCGCGATCGCCTGCTGCATCGACGGATTAAAACCGCCCAAACCTATTTTGAGCAGGATGCCAAGGTGGTCTATTACCTGTCGGCAGAGTTTCTCATTGGTCGCTTGCTCCTGAATAATCTGATTAACGTCGGCCTCTATGAGCAAACCAAACAGGCCATGACCGACTTTGGCTTAGATCTCAATGAACTCATGGATCGCGAACCTGAACCAGGCTTAGGGAATGGCGGCCTAGGACGGTTGGCGGCTTGTTTCCTCGACTCCTTAGCCACCCTCGAAATTCCCGCCGTTGGCTACGGCATTCGCTACGAGTATGGGATTTTCGAGCAAATCATCACCAATGGCTGGCAGCACGAAGTCCCCGACAACTGGCTGCGCTTTGGCAACCCTTGGGAGATTGCCCGCCCCGACTACAATGTCGAAGTTAAGTTTGGCGGCCACACCGAAGCCTACACCGATGTCCAAGGGCACTACCGCGTGCGCTGGATTCCCAGTACCACCGTCTTGGGCACCCCCTACGATACACCAATTCCAGGCTATGGCAAAAATACGGTGAATACGCTCCGTCTGTGGAGTGCCCGCGCTGCTCAGGATTTTAATTTACAGGTCTTCAACGCCGGCGACTACACCCAAGCGGTCTCGGAAAAAACCTTTAGTGAGAATATCTCGAAGGTTCTTTACCCCAACGACAACACTCCCCAAGGCAAGGAGCTGCGCCTGCGGCAACAGTATTTCTTTGTCTCCTGTTCGTTGCAGGACATTATTCGCCTTTACCTGCGGCGGCACACCAGCTTTGATGCCTTCCCCGACAAAGTAGCCATTCAGCTCAATGATACCCACCCCGCCATTGGGGTGGCTGAACTGATGCGATTGCTGGTGGATGAGTACCAACTCCCGTGGGAAAAAGCGTGGGACATTACCCAGCGCACTTTTGCCTACACCAACCATACCCTGCTGGCGGAAGCCCTTGAACGCTGGTCGGTGGAACTTTTTGCGCAACTACTGCCGCGCCACCTTGAAATTATTTACGAGATTAACTACCGCTTCCTCAACGAGATTCGCCAACGCTATCCCGGCAACATTGCCCGCTTAGCACGCATGTCCTTGATTGAGGAAGGTCATCCCAAGCAGGTGCGCATGGCGCATTTGGCCTGTGTCGGCAGCCATACGGTCAACGGGGTCGCCGAACTGCACACAGAGCTGATCAAGCAGGAGCTGATGCGGGACTTCTACGAGATGTACCCCAACAAGTTCCAGAACAAAACCAATGGCATTACCCCCCGCCGTTGGCTATTGATGAGTAATCCCCGCTTGGCCAGCCTGATTACCGAAACACTGAAGAGCGATCGCTGGATTACCCACCTTGAAGACCTGCGCGGCCTAGAACCCTACGCCACGGATCCCGCCTTTCAGGCCAAGTGGCAGCAAATCAAGCAAGCCAACAAAGAACGCCTAGCGGAGTACATTTGGCGCCACAACCAGATTGAGGTGGATCCCTATTCCCTGTTTGACATTCAAGTGAAGCGGATCCATGAGTACAAGCGGCAGCACTTGGCGGTGCTCCACATTATTACCCTCTACGAACAAATCAAGGCCAACCCCAGCATTGACATTCAGCCGCGCACATTTATTTTTGGCGGCAAGGCAGCCCCCGGCTACTTCATGGCCAAGATGATCATCAAGCTGATCAATGCGGTGGGGGATATGGTCAACCATGATCGGGATGTCAATGGCCGTCTGCGGGTCGTGTTCCTCAGTAACTATTCCGTTTCCCTTGGGGAAATGACCTATCCTGCGGCTGATCTTTCAGAGCAGATCTCCACCGCTGGTAAGGAGGCCTCCGGCACCGGCAACATGAAATTTGCCCTCAATGGTGCCCTGACGATTGGTACTCTGGATGGGGCAAATGTGGAAATTCGCCAAGAGGTGGGGGCAGAGAACTTCTTCCTCTTTGGTCTGACGGCGCAAGAGGTAATGAGCCTGAAAGCTGAGGGCTACAATCCCTGCGAGTACTACAACAGCAACCCAATGCTCAAGAAAGTGATTGACAGCCTGATTTCCGACTACTTCAATCCACGTGAGCCGGGGCTATTTGAACCGATTGTCAGTTCCCTGCTCAACGAAGATCCCTATATGCTGTTGGCGGACTACCAATCCTATGTGGACTGTCAGCAACGGGTTGCCCAAGCCTTCCGCGAGAAGAGCCACTGGACACAGATGTCTATTCTTAATGTGGCGCGCATGGGCAAATTCTCTAGCGATCGCACGATTGCGGAGTACTGCAAAGACATCTGGCACGTCAAACCCGTCCCCGTTTCCCTAGATACCTGTCGGCCCGCTTTTCGCCCCAGCCGCATCAGTCAAGCCAGTAGTCTTTAGGTGACTGCCCCTTTTGCTCTACACTAGGGCAAGTCTCAAGCAGGGAAACGACATGAATGGCGGGAATCGGCGCAGCTCTACGGGTGTTTCAAAGTCGCAAAATGGCAGCACTGCTCTTGCTGGGCTTTTCCTCAGGGTTGCCCCTGTTTCTCACCAGCCGAACACTGCAAGCATGGATGACCGTTGAGGGCATTGACTTGACCGCTATTGGTCTCTTTAGCCTCGTGGGGTTGCCCTACTCATTGAAGTTTCTCTGGTCTCCCTTACTGGATCGCTATACGATTCCCTTTTTGGGACGGCGGCGGGGCTGGTTACTGCTCATTCAGGTGCTCCTCTTGGGGGCGATCGCCCTAATGGCGGTACAGGATCCCAGTACGAGCCTACGGCTATTGGCAGTGAATGCCTTCGCCATTGCCTTTTTGAGCGCCAGCCAAGATATTGCGGTGGATGCCTATCGTGCCGATGTCCTAGAACCCCTTGAAATGGGGGCGGGTGCAGGTATTTACGTCCTTGGCTATCGCATTGCGCTCTTGGTCACGGGTTCCCTAGCCCTGATTCTTGCCGATCAACTGCCTTGGCCCGTGGTTTACGTCCTGATGGCGCTGCTGATGCTCGTGGGCATGGTCACGACCCTTTGGGCACCGGAACCCGAAGTCCATCCCCCGGCTCCTCCTTCATTGGCACAAGCAGTGATTCGCCCCTTCCTTGATTTTTTCCAGCGCTACGGCTGGGGAACAGGGCTGATTATTCTGCTCTTTATCTGCCTCTACCGCTTGGGGGATGCGCTCACAGGGAACATGATGACCCCTTTCCTGTTGCAGCAGGGCTTTAGCCAAACCCAAATTGGTGCGGTGCAAGGGGGTGTCGGGCTGATTGCCACGATTGTTGGTGCCCTTGCCGGCGGGGCGGCCATCAGTCAAATCGGTATTCACCGTGCTCTTTGGATCATGGGGGGATTGCAAGCTTCTAGCAATGTCTCCTACTTTGTTTTGGCCAATGCCGGTGCCAATCCAACGGTGATGGTGGCCGCCATTAGTATTGATAACTTCTGTGCCGGACTGGCGATCGCTGCTCTGACGGCTCTTTTAATGAGCCTCTGCAACCCTCAATTTAGCGCAACGCAGTATGCCCTGCTCTCTAGCCTTTTTGCCTTTAGTCGAGACGTGCTAGCAGCCCCTGCGGGCAAAGCGGCAGAGATCATGGGGTGGCCGCTCTTTTTTCTCTTTACAATTGGCGCTGCCTTACCCGCACTTCTCCTCCTGCCGTTTTTTGCCCCTTGGCAAGCGAAGCCGGCCTTTCCCCGCCCCGGCAGTGATGACTGAAAATACTTAAAAATACTTAATGTAGTTGTCCCCAGCAAATCCGACAATGACGACGCTGATTCCCGTTCCCCTTGGTGAGCACGCCTACCGAATTACCATTGGTGCCAACACACGGCGGCAGTTGCCTGCACTGTTGGCCGAATATACGCCCTTGACGCCGAAAGCCCCTGCCCTCATCGTTTCCAATCCGCAAATTTGGCGGCACTACGGCACGGATGTGCAAGAGGCATTAACGCAAGCGGGCTGGCAAGTCACCCCTTGTATTCTCCCAGCAGGGGAACGCTACAAAACCCTCAGAACCGTTGAAAAGATTTATGATGCTGCCCTGAGTCAGCGTTTAGAGCGGGGTTCTACGCTCTTTGCCCTTGGTGGTGGCGTCATTGGCGACATGACGGGCTTTGCGGCGGCGACTTGGCTGCGGGGGATTGCCGTGGTTCAGATTCCCACCAGTCTCTTGGCGATGGTGGATGCGGCGATTGGTGGGAAAACAGGGGTGAACCATCCCCAAGGCAAAAATCTCATTGGAGCCTTTCATCAACCTCGTCTTGTGGTCATTGATCCCGATGTTTTGGCAACCCTGCCCCCCAGAGAATTCCGGGCTGGTATGGCAGAGGTGATTAAGTATGGTGTGATTTGGGATACTGAGCTGTTTGATTTGTTGAGTCAGCTGCCGCGTTTGGATCGCATGGCTGCTGTGCCTGCTGAGCAGTTGCTTCAAATCCTACAGCGTTCCTGCCAAGCGAAGGTGGATGTGGTTAGCAAGGATGAGCGCGAAACCGGACTGCGGGCCATTTTGAATTACGGGCACACCATTGGCCATGCCCTTGAAAGTATGGGCAACTATCGCCTTTTGAATCACGGCGAGGCTGTGGCCATTGGCATGATTGCCGCTGGGGAACTGGCGGTGGCCTTGGGGTACTGGTCAGCAGAAGCCGCCGCTGCCCAACGGGCATTGATTCTCAAGGCAAAGTTGCCGACCACAATCCCGGCTTACTTTGATGTGGAGGGACTGCTGGCACTCCTAGAGCATGACAAGAAGGTTCAGGCGCAACAGGTGCGATTTATTCTCCCCACCGCCATTGGCCATGTGGACATTTTTGATCAGGTACCGACCGACTTGATTCGGGAGACACTCCATCGCCTCCAAGCCTAGCTAGGGGGCGCCGTATCTAGCAGCGCTTTTTTGGTTGCTTTCAGTTCTTGCCAAAGGCGTTTAATTTGCTCATAGGCTTCCTGAGGGGAAAGCTTGCCACTGTTTTCGAGACTGGAAATGTAGCTCACTCGGGTCGCAAACTCCTGTAAGTTGGCATCAAATAAAAAGTTTTCGGGTGTAAACTCACCGTGGTAACGGCTGTAGGGATGTAAAAATTCGTATTTATTCATTGCTTACCTATCCTTTTTCTCAGGGGTTAACCTATTCTTAACTTCATTTTAACCATTTTCTCTCGGATAACTGTAGCTGCCGCAACAAAACAGTGATCTTGCTGGGGGCAAAACGGCGCTTTGTTAACAACTATGGGCAAAAGATTAAGCATTATTAACTTTGATTGATCAAATAAAGGAGACTTATCACACTACATATACGAGAGTGATCCCTTGCGATCGCCAGATATCAATGCTGTGATTTAGGAAATGGATAAATGATGCACGGACTCTCCTTGGCTCCCCGTTATCGCTTAGATGATGTTGATCCTTGGCTTCTGGGAATTGATCCCAGCCGTCATTACTGGCTGCAAGTCAATGGGGATCCCCAGCAGCGGGTGGCCATTCCGGGGGTCTGTGTCCAGAGCATCTCGGAACTACGGGAGATTATGGAGGCGGTGCGATCACTCCTACCGGGGCAGCAGTTGCAAATTCAGCGAGCAGCCACCTGTTTAGAAATTCACTGCGTGGCTGAAAATCTCTTGGCGATCGCCCACCCTGTTGCCGGTGCCCCTGTTTGGCATCTCTTTGATCGCGAAACCCTCGAAAGTTTAGTGATGAGTGCCCATCCCCACTGGCAATGTCGGCCTGAGGATGTGGAATTGGGGCGGCAGCAATTGTGGCAGTCGTTTCAGTTACCAGTGGCCGCTTGAGCCGTGTCAAGGGCCTCACTGATCCGCCGCAGCACACCATTGATAAAGCGATGACTACCTTGGTCGCTGTAGCGTTTGGCCAGTTCGATCGCCTCGTTGATGGCCACTGGCTTGGCCACGTCAAGATAGCGCATCTCTGCGACGGCCATTTCAATAATGGCGCGATCTAAGTGCGTCAGTCGCTCCAGTTGCCAATCCACCATTGAGCGATTCACCAGTTCTTGAATCTCCGTTTGGTGTCGCTGCAAACTGCGCAGTAGGGCGATCGCGTAGGCTTGAACTTCCTCTTGATGGGCAAAGTAGAGAATTTCGGGTAAATCGAGGGCAGCACCTATTTTGTTCAAGCCCTTTTCCGCCCGATTGAGGGCATCTTGAAGCACCATCTGTGCCTTTTCGAGGTGGGGCAACTGAAACTCGCTATGGTTGAGCAGTCGCTGACTTTCACTAAGTTCAGTGCCGGCCTGTTCGAGGGTATCGCGCACATCACTCGCCAGCGTCCGTACCGCCATCAGGATCAAGCTGCGGCAGTCACTTTCATCGAGCAGTTTCGGTTGGCGTAACACTTGAGCGGCACTGAGCAACGCCAATTCACGGGCAACACGACGAGCAGTAATCATGGGTAAATCCTCAAAAACGAGTTCTTAACGCAACGACGCAGGGGCGGGGGGCAGGGTCGAGGTCGGAACTGATCCCGGTGTAACAATCCCCCCGGAAATAATCAGCTTAAAGGCATCCTCGATCGAAATATCCAAATCTCGCACATCCCGCTCACTGGCAATCACATACCAACCGGTGGTGGGGTTAGGCGACGAGGGGATAAATAGACTCAACATTGGCTCGGAAAAGACCGTTTGCAATGAACCATTAATCGTGCCAGTGACAAAGGCCACGGCCCACAGACCCGACCGCGGGTATTCTACGAGCACCACTCGGCGAAAGCGATCGCGCGAGTCCCGCAGAATTGTCTCTAGGAGTTGTTGCAGCACCTTATAAATGGTGCCCGCCAAAGGGATGCGCTTGAGAATGCTCTCACCTGTGTTCAACAGCCACTGGCCAAAGATATTGCGTGCCATCAAGCCAATGAGCAAGATCCCTGTTAAGGGCACCAAAATCCCCACCGCCACATTGAGCAGATCCACCAACAGGGGGTGCCATGTTTTGAAGGGGTTCACCTGCTTAGGAATACGGGTGAGGAGATCCAAGACCCAACTGGAGACAGAAATCGATAGCCAAATCGTTGTTGCCAGCGGGATCACCACCAGCAGACCAGCAATGAGATCATTTTTAATTGCTTGTTGGAGTCGGTGCAACACAGATACTCGCACGAGCAGACTTCTGTTTCTAGCTTAGCGGTTGCTGCCACTGCGGTCACGGTGAAAGGCCAAACTGCTGTAGAGCATGAAGGCGGCATCCCAAGGACTGTCTTCACGGCGAAAGAGGTTAATGTGGGGGGGAATTTTACTCAGGAGTTCGCTAAAGTCCAAAGCAGTTTCAGCAAAACTGGTAAAGTCTTGCCACACGGGGCGATCGCCACAGTGCTGCTGCCACAGACTCGATAACTGCCGCCACTTCACCCATGAGGTATTTTGATCCAACTCCAGATCACTCTGGATCACCTCTGCCACTTGATTGAGGGGAATCCCTTGGTGAAACTGGTAACCGCCGCGATAAAAGCGCAGGATTTGATTTTGCTGAAACAGGTGAAGATCACAGCACTGGGCATGATCCTGAATTTGTTCTTTACGGGTGACTTTTCCTTGGCGATCGCGATCGAACACTTGCTCAAAAATCGGCAGCAATCCCTCCACGCGCTGGCTGACCTGTGACCAAGTAAACGTTAACTCCACTGGCTCTGGCGAGAGCGAACTGGTACACACCACACGCGGCTGTGGCTCCAAGGCTGCAAAATAACGCACCTGCAAGACGGGTGTGGCTGTCAGTGCCTCAAAGGGGACACAAAAGAGGGTAAACCCCTGCTGTTTCAGTTCTTGGCAATAGACGGTGAGTTCCGCAAAATTGCCCGTGCGGATCAAACGCCAGCCCCGCGACGGAATCAACAGTCGCGCCGTGTAGGGGTCAATCTTAAACATGGTGGCCAAAAGACGGGCAAGGATCGTCCGCTGCTCAGAGCCAGCCACCCCCTCCAAAACCAGAAGGCCTTGCTGCTCGACTCCCACCACGGCATGGGTTGCTAAAATCGCCTGTTGCCGCTGCTGTTGGCGAATTTGCTCAATTTTTTCAAGGCCGCGCCGAGCCATTTGCGTCAGCTTGGGGCCACAGTTCAGCCGCAGTAATTGGCGAAAGTCTGACTCCGCCTCCTCTAGCCGCTCTGTCTTGAGATAGAGTTGACCTCGGCACAGGAGGACACGGGGGTCCTCAGGAGGCAAGGTGGCCAGCAATTTTTCTGCCTGTTGGAAATTTCCTTGATCCAGTGCTGTCAAAACCTCAGTCAGCATGGCCAGCGCCCCCAACGGTTTTTTCTATTTTAGGCAACGCGCCCTAACCACCAAATAAGCTGCCGAGGAAGCCCTCTAGACCGCCTTTGCCCATACGCTCGCCGCGAATCTTGGCCAATTTCTCCAGCAGTTCTCGCTCTTCATGGGTGATATGGGTGGGAATTTCGACATCAACGGTAATGAGGTGATCGCCCCGCGCCACGGGATTGCCCACACGGGGGACGCCTCGGCCTTCTAGGATTAACACCGTACCGGGTTGGGTGCCTGCGGGAATCTTCAGTTCTGCTTCGCCATCCACGGTACTCACGGGAATCCGACAGCCAAGAATCGCTTGCAGGTAGCTAATTTTAATCCGTGATAGGATGTTGTTGCCTTCGCGCTGAAACTCAGGATCGGGTTCGACAAACAGATACACATAGAGATCGCCGGGAGGGCCTCCGCGCAGACCGGCATCTCCTTCCCCTGAGACCCGCAGCCGGGTGCCATTGTCCACCCCCGCAGGAATCGTAATTTTCAATTTTTTGCTGACTTGGATGTGGCCTTGGCCGCCGCAGGCCTCACAGCGAGATTCAATCACTTCCCCCGAACCGCCACAGGTCGGACAGGTGGTCAATTGGGTAAAACTGCCGAAGGGAGTGCGTGCCGATCGCCGCACTTGACCGATGCCACCACAGGTACTACAAGTGACTGGCCGTGTGCCGGGTTTGGCCCCTGTGCCTTGACAGGTTTTACAGGTTTCCAAATGATTAATGCGAATTTCTTTCTCACCGCCAAACACCGCTTCGCGAAACTCGAGTTTGAGGTCATAGCGCAGATCTTCACCGCGGGTTGGCCCCTGCGACCGCCGCCCACTGCTGGTAAATCCACCAAATCCACCCCCAAAGAAGGTTTCAAAAATATCGGCGAAGCCGCCCATGTCACCAATGCCAAAGTCACTGAAGCCAGCAGCCCCGACGCCACTGACCCCGGCTTCACCAAAGCGATCGTAGTTGGCTCGCGCTTGGGGATCCGAGAGCACCTCGTAGGCGCGGTTGATTTCCTTGAACTTTTCTTCAGCGCCCGGTTCTTTGTTGACATCGGGGTGATACTTGCGAGCCAAGCGCCGATAGGCTCGTTTTAATTCTTCAGCATCCGCAGAGCGTGAGACACCTAAGATCTCATAGAAATCACGAGCCATAGCCACCGTTACCTAAATTAATCAACCGCTTCATAATCTGAAACAACTGTTTCTTCATTATCGCTGATTATTGTGGCATCACTATCTAAAACTTGAGTGGCTTGGGAACTAATCGTAGCACCCCCCATTGTCGGGGTTGAGGTCATCATGGAACCGCCTGCGGTTTGTTGATAGACCACCGTTCCCAAGGTCACCAAGGCCTGCTGCAGGGCTTCCATCCGCTTGCGAATTTCATCGGGGGTAATATTGTCATCCACCATTGCTGCCTGCATACTCTGAACCACCGGCTCAATCCGTGCCCGTAGATCGGGAGTTAATGTGATGCCATGGTTTTTGATGGTTGATTCATAGCTGTACAGCAGGGCATCGGCTTGGTTGCGCAGTTCGGCAATCTCTTTCTTGATTTGGTCGGCTTGGGCATAAATCGTTGCCTCTTGGCGCATGCGCTCGATTTCCATACTGCTGAGGCCACCGCGATTGGTAATGCGCACACTTTGTTGGCGACCGGTGGCGCGATCGACGGCAGACACACTCAGGATACCGTTGGCATCAATATCAAACGTGACATCAATTTGCGGCACGCCGCGAGGGGCAGGGGCAATGCCCGTGAGCTCAAAGCAGGCCAGTTGTTTATTGTCTTTTGCCATCGGGCGCTCCCCTTGATAGACAGCAATTTCCACGACCGTTTGGCCATCGGTAGCGGTGGAAAAGGTCTGCGTCTTACTGGTGGGGAGGGTGGTATTACGTTCGATGATTTTGGTAAAGACACCGCCAAGGGTTTCCAACCCCAGAGACAGCGGGGTGACATCTAGGAGCAGGAGATCTTTGACCGTTGTTTCCTTGCCCAGAATGCCGCCTTGAATGGCTGCCCCTACGGCAACGGCTTCATCAGGATTAACGGAGCGATCGGGAGTTTTGCCACAGAATTCCTTCACCAACTGCTGAATGGCAGGAATACGGGTTGAGCCACCGACAAGTAACACCCGATCAATCTCTTGAACCGTCAAACCGGCATCGGCGATCGCCTGCTGCATGGGTTCGAGGGTGGCCTGAACCAAGTGGGCGCAGAGTTCCTCAAACTTACTGCGGGTGAGTTCCATTTCAAGGTGCTTAGGCCCTGTTTCATCAGCCGTAATGAAGGGCAGGTTAATGGAAGTGCTCAGGGTGCCCGATAACTCCACCTTGGCTTTTTCAGCCGCTTCGCGGAGGCGTTGCAGTGCCATTTTATCTTTCGAGAGATCGATCCCCTCCTGCTCCCTAAAACAGGCCAAGAGCCAATCAAGAATACATTCGTCAAAATTATCGCCCCCTAGGTGGTTATTCCCCGCTGTGGAGCGCACCTCAAAGACGCCATCCCCCAGTTGCAGAATCGAGACATCAAAGGTGCCCCCGCCCAAGTCAAAAACCAAAATGGTTTGATCTTGATCCTGCTTGTCGATGCCGTAGGCCAAGGAGGCCGCCGTTGGCTCGTTGATAATGCGCATTACCTCAAGGCCAGCGATCGCCCCCGCATCTTTGGTGGCTTGGCGTTGCGCATCACTAAAATAGGCTGGCACAGTAATGACGGCTTGGGTCACGGGTTCCCCCAGATAGGCTTCCGCATCCTGCTTCAGCTTTTGCAGGATCATGGCAGAAATTTCTTGGGGGGTATAGGTGCGATCGCGAATCTGCACATCCACCATGCCATCGCGACCCGGCACACAGGTATAGGGCACGCGCCCCCGTTCTTCAGCGGTTTCCTCCCAGCGGCGACCAATAAACCGCTTGATACTGAAAATCGTGTTCTCGGCATTGGTGACAGCTTGCCGTTTCGCCAGTTGACCCACCAACCGTTCGCCCGATTTGCCAAAGGCAACAATACTGGGGGTGGTGCGCCCACCCTCGGCACTGGGGATCACGACAGGATTCCCCCCTTCTAAGACTGCCACACAACTATTTGTGGTTCCAAGGTCGATGCCAATGACTTTACCCATAGCCGTAATCGCCGTTTCCAAAAATGCGTTGTCAGGAGGAGACTGCTTGCAAAAAAGTCTTACTCTTTAGGCTAGAATGCCGCAATGATGATGCTATCGTAACACCTGAATTCAGGGCAAAACGGTTTACCAATCATCTTAGGCAACTGGAACAGGGTTGACCACAGGCTTACTCGCGAATCAGCGCCACTGCCACACGGTTGTTTCCCTGATCCGTCATGCTTACCCGAATATTGGGGCCAAAGAATGTCTGCATCTTGGCTTGCTTCGATTGCCACACCTCAAGGGGAACCGCCGGGGAGTCAAATTCTAAAATTAATGTATAAGCACCGTCTGTTAAGGTCTCGGCGATCGCCACCAAGACAGGACGCTCGGCATCCGAGGGACTCAGACCTAAACTGGCCAATGTGCTATCTAAGTGTGCTTCTTGACCGTAACGATAACGGGTGACATCCTTACGGATTTGCGTTTGGGTGGGGGTTGCTTGGGCACGGCCAGCGATCGCCTCTGGGGTTGGGGCTTCACGATAGGGTACCGGTTTGAGTTCTGCCGCTTTGAGTGCCAAGCCGCCTAAGAGCAGGGGCACACCGTAGAAAAAGCCCGCTAGATTCAAGGTGGCATTCCCTGTGGCATAGGCCACCACTCCCACCACCGTCAGCAGTGAACCGACAATTAACCCCAACGTTCCCAGCGATACAGACCCCAACATGACCCTTTAACCCCTAGCGGTAGTTCGTAAATTGTAATGGCACGGGGTAATCCTCAGTTTTCAGGCGCTGGATCACTGCTTGTAGATCATCCTTTGATTTGGCACTGACCCGTACCACATCCCCTTGGATCGCGGCTTGCACCTTCTTAAATTCATTGCGGATAAGCTTGCTAATCTCTTTGGCTAGTTCTGAATTGATCCCGCGCCGCAATTTGATCAACTGTTTGACCCGTTGACCACCCGCTGCTTCCACAGGCCCATAGTCAAAAATTTTCAGAGACAACTGCCGCTTCGCCGCCTTCTGTTGCAGAATCGTTTGCACTGAATTGAGCGTAAATTCACTATCGGTGTGAATTGTCAGTCCCTCTTTTGTCAGTTCAAGGGTGGTCTGGGTATCCTTGAGGTCATAGCGGGCTTTGATCTCTCGCTCCGTTTGATCCACTGCATTGACCAGCTCTTGCCAGTCAAAATCACTCACAATATCAAAGGAAAATGTGCTTGCCATGCCTAGGGTTTTTGGGGATTCACTTGACCAATTACCTTTAATTTACCGTCATCAGTGACCTGCCAAATGTCATAGACCCCGACAACATCGCCATTTTCATCAATATCGACATTGCCACTGGCGCCTTGATAGTTGATTTCTTTGCCTTCCCGCAGTAAAGCCAGTCCCTTGCACACATCATCCACTTCTTCCCCCGGTGCGTTGGCCACATCGCGCAATTTGCTGCGAATCCCTTCACCCGTATTTTGTCCTGCGGCCTGTGCAGCTAGTACAAGGAGCGCGGCGGCATCCCAAGTCTGAGCACCAAAGGCCGGCAGATCGCTCCCTTTTTTAGCACGCCACAGTTCTCGCAGGCGACTCAGGGCTTGACCATCGGCGCCGGGAACGGTTCCCTTGGCACCGGCAATAATGTATTTGCCATCGGGAGTACGGCCCACTTGCTCAGGGAAACTTTCGGACTTGACGCCATCGGTGAGGAGAATGGCCACGTTTTGGGTGAGACCTTGCTCAAAGGCGGATTTCAGGAGCAGGCTACCCGTTTCCGGATACAAAATAGCCACCACCGCATCGGGGTTCCCGCTAAAAGCGGCAGCGGCTTCTGTTGTGAAGGTGGTTGCCCGCTCATCATAACGGGTGGGGCGGTCTTCATTGATCACGGTTCCCCCTAGGGCTTTGAAAGCGCGGGTAAATTCCTGCTCAAAGCTGCGGCCATAGTCATTGTTGATCACCACGGTGGCGACTCGTTGATACCCCTGTTCTTTGGCCAGTTGGGCAAGGGCTTGGGCTTGGTAATTGTCGGGGGGAGCAGTGCGTGCCCAATAGCCGTTAAAGTCTCCTTTCTTGGCGCGTTCAGTCAGGAGTGTACTCGTACTGCCGGGGGAAATTAGCATCACTTGACCGCGGGTGGCAATATCGGCGGCGGCATTGGAGACACTACTGCCAAAAGAACCAACGACTCCGGCAACTCGGTCAATCTCCACCAACTTCGTCATCGCTTCTGCCCCAGAGGCAGGATTGGATTGATCATCAGCAGCAATAAGCGTGACGGGCTGGCCATTAACACCACCACAGGCATTCACTGTTTCCACCAGCAGGGGGACAACTTCAGCTATAGGGGTTCCCACCGAGGCTAAGTCGCCGGTTGAGGGCAACAATGAGCCAATCCGCAGCCCCTCACCCGTTGGGGTTGTGGTGGTGGTGTCCGCCTCGCAGGCGCCAATGGTAAAGAGGAGGAGTAATCCTGCAAAAATCTTGGCAGCTGCCCATCCGCTTGACGGCTTCTGACCCATAGCTATACACCCTCACAATTTGTCAGCATGCTACTGCAACTGCGGGAATCTTGCAATGCGCAGAGAGGATACCTTGCACAAAAAAAGGGGCATTCCCACATCAACAGCCCCTTTACATCCAATGCTCTGTGGATGAGTTTTCCTAGGTAGAGGGACGAACTTGCCGCGCCATATTCAAGAAGGCAGCCATATTAGCCCCCGGACGACGCCGCGCAAAACGGGTGTAGGGAACACTGGGGGTGACAGGGGTGGGGGTGGGTTCTGCGGGAGCTGTGGCAACGGGGGTGGGTGCGGCGGCAACGGGTTGAGCGGGTTGAGGAGCAGGAGCAGGTTCAGGGGTCGGGGCAGGTTCTGCCGCTTTAGTAGGGGTTGGCGGTGCAGCAGGGGCAGCCGTGCTCTTATCTAATTCAATGTAAAACTCGCCCTTTTTGCCCAAACCAAAGAGTTTCGCGATTGCCCCCAATAGGCCAAAAATCGCACCAAAGAGTTTCTTCAACAGATTCATCTCAAAGCCTCCCAAGCGGTCGTTGTGAGTAAGGTAGCAGAGGAGACAGCCCCAAGTCAGCATCCTGAAGCTGTTGAGACTTTATTATCGGACGCTCGGTGGCGCCAATCAACCTGAGAGTGCCGGTAACTCAATATGGAAAGTCTGAGAGGGCATATGTTACATTTTTCAAAGTAAAGCAGCGGTTTCGCAGGACTAATCACTGTTATGAACAAAGTTTACGACTGGTTTGAGGAACGCCTCGAAATTCAGGCGATCGCTGACGACATCACCAGCAAGTATGTGCCGCCCCACGTAAACATTTTTTACTGTCTGGGTGGCATTACCCTCACCTGTTTTTTAATCCAATTTGCCACGGGCTTTGCCATGACGTTTTACTACAAACCGACGGTGGCTGAAGCCTTTGCCTCTGTGCAGTACATCATGAATGAGGTCAACTTTGGCTGGTTGATCCGCTCCATTCACAAGTGGTCGGCCAGCATGATGGTCTTGATGATGATTCTGCATGTCTTCCGCGTCTATCTTACCGGTGGCTTCAAGAAACCCCGCGAACTTACTTGGGTGACGGGTGTGGTCTTGGCGGTGATTACCGTCAGCTTTGGGGTCACGGGCTACTCCCTGCCTTGGGATCAAGTGGGCTACTGGGCGGTCAAAATCGTTTCCGGTATCCCTGCGGCGATTCCCGTGGTGGGCGATCAACTGGTGGAACTAATGCGCGGTGGTGAAAGTGTCGGTCAAGCCACACTCACTCGCTTCTATAGCTTGCACACCTTTGTGCTGCCGTGGTCGATCGCCGTCTTTATGCTGATGCACTTCCTGATGATTCGTAAGCAGGGCATTTCGGGTCCCCTGTAAGCCAAGCATCAAGAAATGTAACAGAGCCTGCTCTTTTCGGCGGTTCCACTTGTTATGCTCCAAGTAATCTCCCCCCTTGCTGACCCTCTAGGAGAACGATTCATTTATGGCAAAAGTTTTGAAAAAGCCTGATTTAACGAATCCGGCGCTGCGGGCAAAACTGAAAAAAGGCATGGGCCACAACTACTATGGCGAACCCGCTTGGCCCAATGACCTGCTCTATATCTTCCCCGTGGTGATTATGGGCACGATCGCCCTTGTGATCGGTCTAGCGGTGATGGATCCTGCCATGGTCGGTGAGCCAGCGGATCCCTTTGCCACCCCCTTGGAAATTTTGCCGGAGTGGTACCTCTATCCCACCTTCCAGATTTTCCGGGTGGTGCCCAACAAGCTGCTGGGGGTGCTCATGAATGCCTCCATTCCCTTGGGCTTGATGCTGATTCCTTTCATTGAAAGTGTCAACAAGTTCCAGAATCCTTTCCGTCGTCCTGTGGCCATGACAGTCTTCCTCTTTGGCACATTGGTGACGCTATGGCTGGGGATTGGTGCTGCTTTCCCCTTGGATAAGTCGCTGACTCTCGGCCTGTTCTAGACATCTTAAGAAAACACCTCATTTGCTTGCGCATCTGGCGATCGCTGGGTGCGCTTTTTAGTTGGGATTTTGCGAGTCAGTTTTTTCAATAAAGGGCCGAATTTCGTTCAAATCAATGTAGCGATCGGTGGCATTGCGCAGCTCACGGGCAATCATGCCTTCGGTGGAAACAACCGTAATGTGGGTGTTTTTGGAGCGCAGGAGTTCGATCGCCCGCTCAAAATCGCCATCGCCACTAAAGAGAACGACGCGATCGTACTGACCGACGGTGTTGAACATATCAATCACAATTTCAATGTCTAAATTGGCCTTTTGGTAATACTTGCCTAGGGTCTCGTCGTAATATTCCTTCAACAGTTTTGTGCGCACCGTATAGCCAAGGTTAATGAGGGCATCGCGAAATGAACGCTGATCTTGCATGTCCTTGAGGCCGGTGTACCAAAAGGCATTCACCAATACAATGTTGGGATCACGGGTGAAGAATTCGAGAACACGACGGGGATCAAAAAACCAGCCATTTTTCTGCTGGGCATAGAACATATTATTCCCATCGATAAAAATTGAGAGCCGTTCTTGATGGGGAAGCATAATTAGGGAGAACCTATAGATCAGTGATGTATGTGTAATAGAAGAACCGTTGATAGAAGTTTGAATAGGCGATGGATTTTATACATTCTATAGGAGAGAATTTGACAGGATTCAAGGGAGCAAGAGCTAGTCCTTCAACAGGTAACAAGATAAAAAGAAGGTAAAAAGAAATATACGATAAGTTTTGCGATCGCTCGTAATCAGAAAAGTAAAAGTTCGCTAATGGTTCAGTGGGAACACTTTTAAGAAAAAGAAAAAATTTATTAATGCTTTTTAACCACTGCAATCTATTTTAACCACTGCAATCTATTTTAATGGAACTGCATAGCGGATGCTATAGTTTTTTCCTTGGCGATCGCCCCTTAAACACCAAAAAAGGGGGCAGTGCCCCCAATCCTTCATGTTTTTCACTGCGTTTAATACAGGGCACGTACCGGCGGAGCTGGCATCACCGCTGGGGGGGGTGGGGGGGCAAAGAAGGGTTGTTGCGGCGGTGGCAGCGGCGACTCCACCATCAAATTGCAGGGAAAGGGCGTACCGTACATCGAGGTACAGAAGGGACTATCAAGATCACGGGTGCGCACAGGGGGTTGATTGCTTTGCTGATACCACGCATCCGTAGAAACGTAGTTGATCCGCCGTGCCCGATTCACAATGTCATTATCCCGATAGGTGGGAAGCCCAAACGTAAAGGCCGCGTCGCCAGCGATCGAATCATCTTGCCAGTACCCCTGACTGCCATCAATACGATCAAAAGCCTGCGGCAAGGTGGGCTGACTGACAGGAAATTGTTGGGGATTGATGGGTTGGCGGCGGCTTTGGGCAGTTGCCGGAGCGACCACCGCTGCCAACATTGCCACGCACACCAGCGGCACAAATTTCATGCCCATAGGTTCATCTCCATAAGCGTTTTACACTTCGGCAACAGTGATAGGCCTAAAGGGTCTTAGGCATCCTAGGATTTCTTGCTTAAAATTATTCTAAATTCACTCCTCTTGCTGTTCCCAGAAGACTGTGCCGCTTTTTGCAACGCTGAGACTTCTCATCAAGGCTTAAGCCAGTGCAATGCCGGATGCCGATTTAGATCTCATACAGGCCGCCCTACAACAATACTGGGGCTATTCTGAGTTGCGATCGCCTCAAGCAGAGGTGATGACGGCACTCTTACAACGGCGGGATGCCTTAATTGTCCTCCCTACCGGAGCGGGCAAAAGTCTCTGTTTTCAATTGCCAGCAGTGCTTCAGGGCGGATTGACGCTGGTGATCTCGCCGCTGCTTGCCCTCATGGAAAATCAGATCACTGAATTGCGGCAACGGGGTCTTGCGGCAGCGGCCTATCATAGTGAACTGCCCAGCCGCCAACGCCGCCAGATTCTCTCGCACCTAACCCACTACCGCCTGCTGTATCTTTCGCCAGAGTCCCTATTTTCCACCCCCCTTTGGCAGTGCCTCTGTGCAGCACCGATTCAACTCAATGGCTTGATTGTGGATGAAGCCCATTGCCTCGTACAGTGGGGCGATCGCTTTCGACCCGTTTATCGTCGCTTGGGAACGGTGCGGCCTGCCCTGCGCCAATGTAAACCGCTGCACCCCCGGCTGGCGATCGCTGCTTTTACTGCTACCGCCGATCCCAATGCCCAACGCACCCTCATTGAGGTTTTAGGTCTAGAGCAGCCTGTGCAGATCATTCACAGCCCCTATCGTGCCAATCTCCATTTAGCCGTACGCTCTGTGTGGAGTCGGGGGTATCGCCGCCATTGTCTCCAGCAATTTCTCAAGCAGCAGGGCAGAACCTCAGGCTTGATCTATGCCCGCACTCGCCGCGACTGTGAAACCTTGGCCACTTGGCTTCAGGAGCAGGGGTACCGCACCACCGCTTACCATGGCGGACTGCCGGCAGCACAGCGACGCCAAATTGAGAGCGATTGGTTGCAGGATAAGCTACCCTTTGTGGTCTGTACCAATGCCTTTGGTATGGGGGTGAATAAACCCAATGTGCGTTGGATTTGCCACTATCAGCCACCCCTGCAACTCGGTGAATACCTCCAAGAGGTGGGACGCGCTGGGCGAGACGGCCAACCAGCACAGGCACTGGCCTTGGTGAGCGATCGCTGGGGTTTAGATCGCGAAGATCAACAGCGTTGGCACTTTTTTCAGCGCCAAAGTCAAGATACTTACAATCGCGCCATGGCACTTCAGACGCATCTGCCCCTCAGGGGTAATCTTCCGCAACTGCGACAACACTTTCCTGAGGTGGAACTGACCCTAGCATTACTGCATCAACAGGGGGCACTCCGCTGGCAAGACCCTTTTCACTATTGCCGTCAACCCTTAGCACAGGTGCCACCGCCGCCCAAAGACACTCAAGAACAGTTGATGCAAGAGTTTCTCTATCACCGCGGCTGCCGCTGGCAGTTTCTCCTCCAAGCCTTTGGTTTTGCCACTGAGGCAGGGGGATTGCGTTGTGGCCATTGCGATCGCTGTCGGCCTGCGAACCGTACCTGTAAAATACCGTGAATTCACAGATTGGTATCACTGGGACTTTGTGTACACTGGCACATAGAACGGTAGGTTTACCATCGGTAGGTACAGGTTTCCCAGCAGTCATTCTGTTGCCACAGGGTAGGGGTTGCGGGCATGGGGCTACTACAAGTTGAGCAAATTCGCGAAACACTTCAGGATGTGCTTTCAGAACACGCCGTTGTTGTGCAGGTGAACCAGTTTCGCAACCAATTAAACATTGTTTTGAACAAACCCCCCGGCACCGTTGCCCACTATTCTGCCTTGGTGGGTCTCCTCAAATCCCGCTTGGGACAGTTTCACCTCGACGATATTGCTCGCATTAAAATTATTGGCCGCATTCAAGGTTCGCCTAAACCCGATTGGGAAGAGGTCATTGATCTACGCCCCCCCAACCCAGCCCTAGCTGCCCCTGTGTATGCTTCCTCGGCTCCGTGGGTGGTCGCGATCGCCGCTGGGGTTGTGAGTTTACTAGTGATCTTTAGCTATCATCTCGGTCAGTGGCAGCAACAGCAACGCATGCAGCACTTGATTGGCGGTACCCTTGCGCAACAAGGCGTCACTATGGCCGATTTTAAGTGGCACATCGAGGGCGGTGCACCGTTTATTGTGGGCGTTCTGAAAAACTACAGTGAAGAGCACTTGCGCATGATTCAGGCGGACTTTGAACTTTTTGACAAGGCAGGGCAGCGGGTCGGCGCCGTTTCGGTACAGGTTTATGGCCTTGGCCCTGAGGAAACTTGGCACTTCCGTGAACCCGTGGGCAATCATCAGGCAGTGCGAGCACGACTGGTAAAATTACAGTCATTCCATTAAGTTTTCCCCTAAAAGGGGTAGAGTAAAAACCCTCTATGGCTCACCTCAACGCCCTGATTTTTGACGTGGATGGCACCTTGGCGGACACTGAGCGGGATGGCCATCGCATTGCCTTCAATAAAGCCTTTGCTGCGGCAGGCCTAGATTGGGAGTGGGATATTCCCCTCTATGGTCAACTGCTGGCGGTGGCGGGGGGTAAGGAGCGCATGAAGTATTACCTTGATTGCTTTCGTCCCGATTGGCCACGTCCCCAAAATTTGGATGCCCTGATTGCCGACCTGCACAAGGCGAAGACCCGCTACTATACGGAGCTATTGGCAGAAGGGGCGATTCCCCTGCGGCCGGGGGTGAAACGGCTGCTCACTGAAGCCCGTGAAGCAGGATTACGTTTGGCGATCGCCACCACAACCACCCCTGCCAATGTCACCGCACTCCTTGAAAATGCCCTTGCTGCTGATGGCGTCAGTTGGTTTGAGGTGATTGCCGCTGGGGATGTGGTGCCCGCCAAGAAACCTGCGCCCGATATTTACTTCTACACCCTTGAAAGAATGCGCCTCTCGCCCCAAGAGTGCCTTGCCTTTGAGGATTCCGCCAATGGGATTCAGGCAGCCACCGCCAGTCGCCTAGCGACCATTATCACGATCACCGACTACACCAAGGATCATGATTTTCGGGATGCAGCGCTTGTCTTGGATTGCTTAGGGGAACCCGACTACCCCTTTCAAGTGATTCGCGGTGAAGTGGGCTGGACCACCTATGTGGATGTGCCCCTATTGCGATCGCTCCACCAACAGTGGACAAGTACGTTGAGTCACCGATGATTTTCTGGCCACAGCGTTTTACAGTGAAGAATATACGAACCTAGCCTGAGTGATTAAAGAACGCAATGTACACGATTGATTTAATTCTGCGTCATGTCCCCATGCCCGTGAGCATTGAACGCAAGGAAAGTGCCGCAGCGACAGCAGTCTATCAGCAAATTCAGCAGGCGATGGCCAGTGGCACCCCGACTGTCCTCGAACTGACGTGCGATCGCCAAGTGGGCAAGAAGTTAACTGTCCTCACCTCAGAAATTGTGGCCGTACAGATGGCCGATAAGGATGCCCCCTCCAGTGTCGCCAGCCGGGGGGGATTCTTTGCTCAGTTGGTGCAGCAAACCAGCAATTAAGTAAAAATCTCTCAATAAAGTTTAGTTTTTCTTCGCAATGGTGAGTCTTTGCCGTTAGGATACTAAGCAGACTGATCCGTAGGGGAACGTTGAGCGAATCCTCCCCGTCTGAAAGTCAGGTATCTGTGGTGTGTCGTAATAGGGTTGTCTATGGTGAAGCGTTTCCTACCGGTTCTGATTCTGTTGGGGTGTAGTCTTGGTCTTGTGACCCCTGCCCTTGTGCGAGCCCAAGTCAATCAGGGTTTTACCTTCACTTGGGGAGATGGTCCCAGTGGACGGCAGCAACTCCAGTACCATTTAGAAAACGGTACGCCCGGCTTTATGGGCGATCGCTACTGGCTGCGCTTGGGTGAACAAAAAGTCGCGATTAATCGCATTAACATTACTTATCCCGATTACTACAACGGCATTATTGATCCTAGGGGTATCGAGGTACGGGTGGGGGGCGATCGCGGGAATCGCTTTTTTCAATTCCGCCGTAATCTTGGCCAAAAAATTGAACTAGCGGAGGTGTCCCTTGACCGCGATAACCGCGTCATTGACATCGTACCCGCAGAGGTCATTCCCGCAGGCACGCCCGTGCAAGTGATCCTCAACAATGTGCGCAATCCCAATCATGGCGGGATGTACTACTTCAATGCGCGCATTGGCTCCCCCGGCGATATTCCCCTGATGCGTTATATCGGGACTTGGATTCTGAGTATTGCCAATAACTAAGCCAATAACTCACTGGAACTCAATTTGCCAATTTGCGAACTGGTTCGCCATCCCTAGCCAGATTGGGGCGATCGCCCGAGGCTAGTCTTTGTGTGTCACAGCCGGTTCACTCTTCACGCCTGATGCTAGATTCTGTCAAGTCTTCATTCCCCCACATTTCGCCTCTCCTCACTCCCCTGATGTACCGTCTGGTGGGGGATATTGTCCTGCGGCGCTATTTTCGTACCCTTGAGGTGCAAGGGCAGGAGCAGATACCCAAAAGGGGGCCCGTGATCTTGGCACCCACCCATCGTTCCCGTTGGGATGCGCTCATTATTCCCTATGTGACGGGACGGCGGGTGAGTGGACGCGACCTCTACTACATGGTCTCCCACGATGAAATGCTGGGACTGCAAGGCTGGGCAATTGGTCAGTGTGGTGGTTTTCCCGTCAATACCCAAGCGCCTTCGGTGAGTGCCTTGCGGACAGGTGTGGAACTTCTGCGGCAGGGACAGGCCTTGGTGGTCTTTCCTGAGGGCAATATCTTTCGCGATCGCCAGATTCATCCCCTAAAGCCGGGCTTGGCGCGTTTAGCCCTTCAGGCAGCTCAGCGCTGTCAAGAAGCGATCCAGATTCTGCCGATTTTACTCGATTATGCTCAGCCCTATCCGCAGTGGGGAAGCGAGGTCAAGGTGATCATTGGTGCTCCCTTGAGTACGGGCAATTACAATGTTACCCACCCCAAAAGTGCTGCCCAAGAACTGACGAGTGATCTTTTGAGGGCACTGCAGCAGCTTCAAGAGGGGCGATCGCTCCTGTGTTTGGCTTGAATCCCTCTAAGAATCCGTAGGCACAATTAGCGCTTCAAATTGCTGGCGAATCTGGTCAGTGACTTCCTTAACGGCCTGTCGTGCCCCTTGGCGATCGCGACGATACAGCGGCCAATAGCTCTCTAAATTGAGGGGGTCTCCGACACTGAGGCGCACCTGCCGCAAGCCCACCAAGCGATTCACATTGGGGCTTTTTCCCTCTAACCAATCAAACGTCCGCCAGAGGATCAGTGCCACATCGGCAAAGCGATCAATCGTGAATTTCTCACGGATATAGCTACCCGTAATCGAGGTAAATCGCTCCGCAAGACGCATATGACGTAATCGCACATTGGCTTCCTCGGCCAACCAATCGGCTAAACAGCGCTCTACGGCAGACAGTTGTGCCAAATCACCGCGAAACATCCGTTCCCAAGCGGCCTGTTCAATCCGTCGGCAGCGACTCACAAAATCTTCACTGGCCTTAAGACCAAAGTAGGACTCTGCCACTACAAGGGCACTGTTGAGGAGTCGCTGAATCCGTGCTGCCAATTCGGCATTGGGGGAGTCAAAGGGGGGCAGTTCGGGAAAATCTTGGCGGTAGGACGTGGCATAAAAGGTCTCTAGGCGATCCAGCAGGTGCATCGCTAAATTGAGCAGGCGGCGGTAGAGGTCCTGCGGTTCGGTACTCTGAGAATTGGTGGGGCAGCCAAGGCGGTTCTCCAGTTGTGCCATCAGCATGGCCATGCGTTCCCAAGAGGGCTGACTGAGGCTGTACTGAATGCCAACGGGGAGAATGACCACAGGGAGCGATCGCCCCGCCTTCGTCAAATCTTCCAGACACCAAAATCCCAGTTGTGCCACGCCCGGCTCTAAAGGTGCGACCAGTTCATTGTGTTCATTCGTTGCCCCCTCCGGCGCTGCTGCTAGGGGAAATCGTCCCTCCAAGAGTAACTCCCGTGCCGATCGCAGGGCTTGGCTATCGAGCTTGCCGCGCATGATGGAAATCCCCCCCAACCGTGAGAAGAGCCAACCAATTTGCTCCCCTGCCCAGAGGGGAATCCCGCGATCGTAGAGAAAATAACCATTCGTGGGGTGACGCAAGCGAATGCCCAGCCGCCGTGCTGTTTGCGGCAATAGATGCCACATCAAATAGCCCATCACCAAAGGATCATCCGTACAAGGATGGCGAAAGGCAATGAGGAGCCGCACCTGTCCCCGCTGAAACTGCTCGTAATAACGGGCAAGGGTCTCGACATTCACCCCTTCCACCCGATTGAGACCAAGGCCGTAGCGGATGTAAAAGGGCAGGAGCCGTGCCGCCGTCCACCAAACTGGATAGCTAAACCGCTGGGGGAGAAAATGCAACGGGGGTTGGGCAGTCGCAACCACACTGGACATGACGCAAACTCCTCAGAAACAAGGGTTTAGACTGAGGCAGTGGCCAACTCCGCAATCAACTGTTCCAACATCGGCTGATCCGCCCAATAGACAGCATTACAGAACTGACAGGTGGCTTCCGCCTTCGCCTCTGTGGCTAGAATATCCTTTAATTCTGCCTCCCCTAGGAGCTTGAGTGCCGCTAGCATCCGTTCATGGGAACAGCCACAGTGGAAGCGCACCATTTGCCGTTGGGGCAAGAGTTGCAAGTCCATATCCCCAAGGAGTTCCTGAAAGATATCTGGCAGTGTCCGCCCCGCCTGTAGCAGGGGTGTAAAGCCCTTGAGATTGGCCACCCGTTCTTCAAGGGTGGCGATCAGGTGTTCATCATTGGCAGCTTTGGGTAGCACCTGTAACATCAACCCACCGGCGGCAGTCACCCCGGCCTCTTCAACAAAAACGCCTAACATCAGGGCTGAGGGGGTTTGCTCTGAAGTGGCGAGGTAGTAGGTGACATCTTCGGCAATTTCCCCGGAGACAAGCTCCACCGTACTGGAATAGGGATAGCCGTAGCCAAGATCGTGGATGACGTAGAGATACCCCTGACGCCCCACTGCCGCACCCACGTCCAGTTTGCCCTTGGCATTGGGGGGCAGTTCAACACTGGGATACTGCACATAGCCGCGAACCGTGCCATCGGCACCCGCATCCGCGAAAACCGTTCCTAGGGGGCCATTGCCTTGAATGCGCACATTCACCCGTGCTTGGGGCTGTTTGAAACTAGAGGCGAGAATTAAGCCAGCGGCCATGGTTCGTCCCAAAGCAGCCGTGGCAACGTAGGAGAGTTGGTGGCGTTGGCGGGCTTCATCGGTGAGTTGAGTGGTAATGACGCCCACGGCACGGATGCCTTCAGCCGCAGCCGTTGCTCGCAACAGAAAATCTGCCATGATTAGCCTAAAGAAATGTTTCGTTACACTTAGTTTATCTCCTTTCAATTGACCCCAAGGGCAGCCACCTGACGGGCAACATTTGGGAGACCCCTAGCAAGAACATCAGGAAATTGGCGATGATAGGCAAACAATCGTGATGCAGCGTCCAGTGATTGCGCCTATGGCCATGTCCTTAACTGTTTTGTCGGCGGCAACTGTCTTGGCAGAAGCAACAGAATTGCCTGAAGGGGGTCTGATTACGGAGATTCCGACGCTGGCGATCGCCCACCGCTTAGCACACCACCTCCGCCACCACTGGCCTTTAGAGACACCCTTGACACTCATTGACGCCCAACACCAGAGCACACTCCTCACCCTTGGCGAATTGGCAGAACTAACAGAGGCCACCTGCCCGCTACAACTGTATCTGCCACCCCCCCTACCAGAGGCACTGATTCAGTTTCAACGCTTGATTGACGTGGTTCGAGAACTGCGCCATCCTGAGCGAGGCTGCCCTTGGGATTTGCAGCAAACACCCACTACCCTCATTCCCTACGTTCTTGAGGAGGCCTATGAAGTTGTCCATGCCCTTCAAGAGGGAGACACCGGGGCGATCGCCGAAGAATTGGGAGACCTGTTGCTGCAAGTCGTGCTCCAGAGTCAACTGGCTCAAGAAGCCGATCAATTTACCCTCGCCCAAGTTATTCAAGGGATTACCGATAAGCTGATCCGCCGCCATCCCCATGTCTTTGGTGAAGTGGCACTCACCACTGCGCAAGAGGTGCGCGATCAATGGGAGCAAATCAAAGCGGCTGAAAAAGGGACTGAAGACCGCCTCCCCCTGAGTCAAAAGCTGCAACGCTATGCCCGTACCCTGCCCCCCCTGATGGCGGGTATGAAAATTGGTGAGCGAGCCAGTCGCGCTGGCCTAGATTGGCCAACCATTAGCGGTGCATGGGAGAAATTTTACGAGGAGCTGGCGGAGTTTCAGGAGGCGCTTCTACAAGGGAATGCCGAGCAACAGGCTGCGGAATTGGGAGACCTGCTCTTTAGTGTGATTAACCTTGCCCGCTGGTGCCAACTAGATCCTGTGAATGCCCTGCAACAAACCTACCAACGCTTTATCCAACGCTTGGAGTGTATTGAGGCGGCCATCGATCGCCCCCTTGAAACTTACACCCTAGAAGAACTGGAAGCCCTATGGCAACAGGCCAAGGTACAGTTAGCCGCAGACAACCGAACCGAAGTGCCACCGGAGACCAAACCCGAAGAGGCCTAATCCATGGCTGCCATTTCCACTTTCAGTTCATCGAGATTCCACAGGGCACCCCCCAGCGCCGTGGGATTCGCGCCCACCACATGATTGCGAAAAGCCGTGAGGGAGAGGGGATTCACCAAGTAGATAAAGGGGAGATATTCCTGAGCCAGCCGCTGGGCTTCGGCGTAGATTTGCTTGCGGCGTTCTAGATTGAGTTCCTGTGCTCCCTGCACATAGAGATCACTAATGCGCTGCTCCCAGTCGGCCACCACTCGACCCGTGATCGGCGGTTGGTTGGGTGCCGGTTGCTGATTGAACGTATGCAAAAGGCCATCCACGCGCCAGATATTGGCACCGCTATTGGGTTCATTGCCACCCCCCGTAAAACCGAGGATATGGGCTTCCCACTCTAGGGAATTGGAGAGACGATCCACGAGGGTGCCAAAGGCCAAAAATTGCAGATCCACCTGCATGCCGATCGCCCCCAAGTCCTGCTGAATTTGTGTCGCTATCGCCTCACGGATTTTGTTGCCCGCATTGGTAATCAGTGAAAAGCGGACGCGGTTCCCTTGAGCGTCAAAGAGGCGACCTTGATTGTCGTAGCGGAAGCCTGCCTCTTGCAGTAATGCCTTGGCTTTGGCCACATCGTAACGGTAGGTGGGCAGTCCCTGCTCTGGGGAGAAGTAAAAGGGGCTTTGTACGGGAATCGTTGAGTGTTGGGGCGCCCCTAGGCCTTGGTAGATGTTGTTAATCATCCGCTGGCGATCGAGGGCATAGGCCACTGCCTGACGGAACCGCACATCGTTAAACCACTCGGACTTCACGGGATCCACAAGGGGCTTGCCATTGCGGCGACCGCGATTGAGATTAAAGGAAAGGAAAAGGGTATTGGGACTCGGCCCACTGTTGTAGATGCGAAACTGGCCGCGCTTTTCCTCGCGTTTCAAAAGAGCAAACATCTCAGGGGTAACGGCAAATAGATCCAGACCGCCCGAGCGAAATTGCAGCATGGCGGTGTCGGTGGATTCCACAATTTGCCAAATAAAGCGTTCCAGATGGGGCAGGGGCGATCGCCAGTAGAAGGGATTGCGCCGAAAAATCAACCGCTGGCTATTCACATAGCGATCCATGACAAAAGGGCCATTCCCCACAATCTGCCGTGGATCCGTATCAGTTCCCCACATGGACAAAAACTTCAACCGCCCTTGGCTATCCCGTTCTCGTACCGCTTGCCGCAGCAGATGGGCGGGTAAAATCGGCAAGCCAGTATTGCGTAAAAACGGCGCAAAGGGTTCAGGGAGCTTAAACGTCACTTGGCGATCGCCTTGGGCGGTCACTTCGGGCAGCAGCCCCTTCTGGCCAATACGGAGAATATCGCGGCTACTGGTGGGAATCTCAGGATTGAAATAGATCTCATTGTAGGTGAAGACCACATCCTCACTGGTGAGGGGCATCCCATCCGACCATTTCAGATTCGGCTTGAGTTGAAAGACAATCTCGAGGGTTTCAGGCTTAATTTGCCAAGATTCAGCGAGGGCTGGCTCCAGCTCACCCGTGAGGCCATTTTCTTGAATTAACCCTGTATAAAGGTAGCTAAAGACATTGGGGGACTCTTGGCTCAGGGCATAGTTAAAGGTTTTTGGGTCTGAGGTGACGGCGGTCACCAATTGGTTGCCACGCGGCGTAATTAGGCCAGCACAGCTTCCGAGGCTGAGGGTGCATAGACAAACCAGTAGCGCAATTAGAGGCCATCGCCACCCGCGCATCAGCCGCCACCGACAATCGTGACAATTTCCAAGCGATCGCCCGCCTGCACATAGGTGGTTTCCCAAAACTGCCGATGTAAAATCTCACCATTGTATTCAATGGCAACAAGGCGGGGGTGAATGTTGAGCAAGTCACAGAGTTCTGGAATCGAGAGCGATCGCCTCAGGGTGCAAGGAGTGCCATTGACATGGATGACGATCGCTGGCTCAACAGGAACCATAGCAGTAGGGGCGTATCCAGCTTAGAGGAACTGGGCAAGGGTTGCTTCAATTTTGGTTTTGGGTACTGCACCCACCAAAATATCCACCTTTTGACCGCCCTTGAAAATCATCAGTGTTGGGATACTGCGAATACCGTAGTCGGTGGCCACCTTAGAGTTTTCGTCGGTATTCACCTTGACAACCTTGACCCTGCCCTGATACTCATTGGCAATTTCGTCAACAACGGGAGCCACCATGCGACAAGGTCCACACCAAGGCGCCCAAAAGTCCACCAGTACAGGAATATCACTATTTAATACTTCTTCTTCAAAGGTGGCATCTGTAACGGACAATGCACTGGACATAAACAGAACCCTTATAACGAATCTGTAGCCTTAAAAATATACTCTAGCAACCTTTAGACCAATCTTGGGCTTTAGATTATTTTTTGATACCCTAGGCAGTCTAGCTCGCGGCTAGGTTTGATTTGCAGTATATCACGTCGCCCTCGGCATACAGGAGACTATCGGCGTATAATAGGATTGCCGTTTCCTATCCAGAGGATGTCAACTATGGCAACAAAATCTGCAAAACCCACCTACGCTTTCCGTACCTTTTGGGCTGTGCTGCTGTTGGCCATTAACTTCTTGGTTGCCGCCTACTACTTTGGCATCCTCAAGTGACGCTCATCCCGCTAGTGAAAGTCCCTGCGGGTGCGGGCAATCTGTTCATGCAGCTTTGCCACTTTCTGTTGGATCTTCTTCCAGTTGGCTGACCCAATCTGTTTCCGCTTCAGTCTGCGTTGCAGCAATTGAAGCTTGCGTAAGCATCGAGGGGGCACCCTAGCCCCCCATTACTGGTAATCACTTCAACTCACGGCCAAAGGGCAGTAATCCTAAAATCATCAGCTTGAAATGCTGCTGCGCAAAGGGCAGGCCAATAATCGTCACCGCCAAGAGCAACCCCCAAAAGAGGTGATTGAGGGCAATGCCCCAGCCCACAACCAAAAGCCACAGGATATTAAAGATCATCGTTAGGGTGCTGTTGGCATCGGGCGCTTCAACAATTTGCTTTCCAAAGGGCAATAGAGCACTCCAACCCAGTTGAATCGCTTTAATCCCAAAGGGAATGCCAATGATCGTCAGGCACAGCGTCACACCGCCCAGCATATAGCCAATGCCCGTCAGGAAGCCGCCAAAGATTAGCCAAATGATATTGCCCAGAAGACTCATGATCCGCTGCTCCAAACATTACCTAAGCCTAGCCTAGCAAGTAGCCAGTCGAGGAATTCTGCATAGGCAATCTGAGTCTGGAACCATGACGGTGGCAGTTGTCCAAAATAGGTCATCGCGAGGATTAGGGTGAGAATCGTTGTTAAAACTGCAAAAACAGTATTTTTGAGCAGGTTTTGGGGAACGCGATCTTGGCGATAACGGGTAATGGCCTCACGAATGCGCTGGGCGAGTTCAATCGCTATTTCTTCTTGCGTTTCTAGGCGATCGCCCACATCGGCTTTTGTAATGGTGACGAGCGGGCGGTTGTCTTGAACCACGCTGACATTGTCGCGATCGCCCACTCTTTTGATGGTAATGCTCTCAACGGGAATATCTTCATCCTCTGCCACTTGCAGGATACGGCGTTGAATCGCTGCCGCCCGTTCCTCGGGGGTAAAGGAGCCAATGCCTTCACGCACCTCAAACAAAACTTCGCCATCGAGGATCACTAGGTATTCCTGAATCTCAGCCGCCGCTGGGGGTACTTGGGCATCTTGCGCCATTGAAGGCCACTGTGCCTGCCCCACCACCAGTAAAAAAGCGTGTCCAAAAGCGTGGCTTTGTCATAGATGGCGGGGATGCAGGCAGTTCATTCTCCATTTTTGGGTGAAATCCTTGCCTGCCGCTGCTTTAGCGAAGATCCTTAACAATTGGTCGCTAGGTACTCTGCCAGTGCCTCCGAACCGCCAATGTATTGGCCGTCAATAAAGACTTGAGGAACCGTTGTTGCCCCTGTCACTGCTTGGAGCGATCGCAGGCTAGCCCCCTCACCGATGACAATCTCATCGTAGTGAATGCCCTTTTGCGCCAGCATGGTTTTGGCGTTGGCGCAGTAGGGACAGCCCCGCTTTGTAAAGAGAGAAACACATTGCCGCTTGTAGCTGGGGTTGAGGTAGCAGAGCATCGTTTCCGCATCCGAGACCTTAAAGGGGTCGCCGGGTTCTTCGGGTTCAATGAACATTTTCTCGATGACGCCATCCTTCACCAACATTGAATAACGCCAAGAGCGCTTGCCAAAGCCAAGGTCTTCCTTATCAACAAGCATTCCCATGCCGGCGGTAAACTCACCATTACCATCGGGAATGAGGCGCACATTCTCGGCTTGCTGGGTTTTGCCCCACTCATTCATGACAAAGGCATCATTCACGGAAATGCAGAGGATATCATCCACGCCACAGTTACGAAATAGGGGTGCTAATTCGTTGTAGCCGGGGAGATGGGTTGAAGAACAGGTAGGGGTGAAAGCGCCCGGCAAAGCAAACACAACAACGGTTTTGCCATTGAACAAATCATTGGTAGTCACATTGACCCATTGATCGCCTTCACGGGTGCGAAAGGTGACTTCGGGAACACGTTGCCCTTCACGGTTGGGTAGCATGGTGGAGTCCTCTACATAACCTTACTTCCTAAAGTGTAATCGTTATGACTTTGATTTGTCAAGCGACAATGGCTAGTTTTTGATCTCAGGTGCTCCCCTCTAACCTAGGAAGTGATCTACAGCCTTCTGATATGGTCTCCTGATTGACAGGCTATTTGGAAAACTTTGTGGCTTGACTCAAGTTTGCTATCGTACAGGTAGACTTACTCAGCGTACGATTACGACCACAACCTTTGGCAAGCTTCTGATGGACGAACTGCTTAAAACCAGCCAAGAATTAGCTGAACTGTTCCCTGACGGTGCGATTTTTATTGGCGGAATCGCAGTTTATCTGCATAGCAAATCCCAAGGTCTATTGCATCTTGCTGAAAGCAGTCATGATGGAGACTTCTACATCTCCCTTATTGATTTTGCAGATTTACGAGATTTGGAAGAGATCACACCAAACCGGCGCTTAAATAAGTATCAGCTCATTAAGAATGGATGGGAATTTGATGTCTATGTTGAAAGAAATAATCATCTCGCTATACCCTTTTGTGAGGTCAATGCAGAAAAAATAGTTATTGATAATTTGCCCTGTGCGTGTTTAGAGCATCTATTAATTCTTAAGTTAGATGCTTATTCTGACAGGCTTCATTCATCAAAAGGCGATAAAGATAAGCGAGATATTATTCGCATCTTAAACATGATGAAAAATCCAAGAATTGATATTTTGAAAAACTACTTAAATCAAGAAAAAATAAAACTCATTAAATTGGCAATTAGTGATAATTCAAAGTATCTAGAAATGTGCAAAAACAATTCTCAACAAGCAAGTGCATTACGTAAGTCAACACAGAAAAATAGTCAAATTTTGCTCGATTTAGAAGTATGAGAAAACTATATCGTGTTTTTATACCACCGCCAAAATATGAGAAAAGGTGTTACTCCTATGAAGTGATTTATACACTTGAGGAAATATGTGAAAAAGCGGGCTACAAATTAAAAGTAACAGGATGCCTAACACCGAAAATAATTTTCGCAGAAAAAGAAAATACAATTGCTTTTGATCGAGAGGGAAATCCAATCTATATCGTAGATGTTAGAGGTATTGATTTGTCGAGACCTGAAGGGTGGGAAATGATTTTGGAAACATTAGCCTATGGCTTTATGGATTACGCCACACGAGAAACGGTGCGTCACCTGTCTTGATTGAACTTCATGGGAGCGTTGATGGAGCAGCAAATTGTCCATGCCACAACAGGACGGGTGCGATTTCGGGTGCCGCGTGTGCAGCGAGATTCGGCCTACGGAGAGTTATTGGTGCAGTTGCTGGAGTCTTTGGCCATTGTCGAGCGGGTACGGCTCAATCCCCAAGCGGCAACGGTGGTGGTGGAGTATCAACCCCATTTGCTCCATGAAGCGGCGGTCTATGAAAGTTTGAATCACTGTTTTCAGCAAGCCATGGTGGCCATGCCGCAGCCCTTGCCGGAGAGTGCGGCTCCTGCGGATGCGATCGCCCTTGAAGATTACGAAGCACAAGTCGAGGCCGATGCTCGCCTTGAAACCGATTGGGAACGCTTGGGTCTGCCCTTGGTGGCCTTGGGGGTCTCGCTCCTCAGTGTGCCCTTGGAATTGCCCTTCGCGGTGGTTGGGGCAACGGTCTTGGCCAGTGCTTGGCCGTGGTTTCAGCGGGTGGGGCATCAGATGCGTCAGGGGCATCCCCCGAATGTGGATTTGCTCGATAGCCTCTGGATGGCACTGCATACCGTCAATGGCCAGTTCTTAGCGCCTGCCTTGAAGACTGCCCTAGTGGGGGTACGGGCAGATGTGCGCGATCGCCAGCGACGACAACAGTTGCATCGATATCCCAGTGTCTTGATGGCTCACTACGAACACCTGACGGTGGAACGCCAAGGACATTCCCTGACGATTGAAAGTCAGGAGTTACAAGTGGGAGATCTCCTGTGGCTGCGGCCGGGGGATGTTGTGCCCGTAGATGGCAGTGTTGTTGCTGGATTGGCGGAAGTGGAGCCTGCCCATTTTGAATTCTCGCGACAGGTGTGGGTGTGTCGTCCTGGCGATGCTCTCTATGCCGGCTGTCAAATCCTGACAGGACAAGTCCAGCTGCGGGTGATGCGCACCGGTTGGCAAACGCGCCTTGGTCTCATTACAGATCTGCTACACACTGAACCGGTCTATGACAGTGCCCTTGCCCACCAACAGGGGGAATTTGCGCGCCATGCGGTGCTGCCAACCCTTGCCCTCAGTGGTGCCCTCTGGTTGGCTACGGGAGCCTATGGGCCAGCGATCGCCCCGTTACAATTTGACTTTGGCAGTGGTGTGCAACTGTCGCTGCGGACGGTAATGCTCTCGGCGCAGGTATTTGCTGTGCAACAGGGGATCTATTTACCCACCGCTGGTACTTTAGAGCAACTGGCACAACTAGAGAGCTTGGTGATTGATGCGCGCGCAGGTCTTCCCCAGCCCCAACGGGCACAAATCCTGATTCAGCAATTGCGACACCTTGGCCTTCATATCTATCTGCTGCAAGATCAAGGCTCGCCCCTTGAGGGCACCACCGATCTGACGAGCGATCGCCTCACCGATCTGCAGGCCTACCTCGTGGGTAAGCGGCGGCGGGTGGGTTGGATTAGCTTTGGTGACACCTGCTCCTGTCCTGAAGCCACATGGCTACCGATTCGCTGGCAGCCCCCTACCTTTGCCCCCAATGCCAAAGTGGTCGTTCTCTTGGATGGCGACTGGTCTGCCCTTGGCCGTGGCATGGCCATTGCCCGCGATGCCCTAGAGCGCACCTATCAAAATGTTGCCTTGATTTCTCTACCCAATTTAGCCGTTACCTTTGGCGGCATGTTTTTGGGCTTGCATCCTGTGGTCAATGTCGTTACCAACAACGCCACTGCCTTTATGGCCGAGTTTTGGCATGGAAACTCACCCCAGTTTCGTACCGCCCTATTGCCAAGTACACCAACGACCGTCCCCCTGCAACCGCTGCCCCTAGAATCCCCGCAACTAGCGGTGGCCTTATAGAGCGAGGCTATCCAAGCGTCAATAGCGCTGCTTCAAGAAGGTGAGCAGCGACCAAAGTCCCGTCAACCAACTGGCCATGGCAAGGATCAAGAAAATTCCTCCCGGCAGCATCGTCAGCCAACCGGTTCCTCGCAAGAGGTAGAGAATGAGGAAGACGGTGAAACAAGTACCAAAAACATAATAGGCACGGCGCACGGCAAATTAGGTAATGAAGTGTTATAGTGATCTCGTAATGTAAGGGCATGGGACTTGTCAACAGTGAAACAATTGACGTTGATGGGCTATCCCAACATCACCACTTGGTATCTCGAAATGGGGTTGCGCCAACGGCGAGCAGCCATCCCTGCACTCTCGGTTGTGGATAATTGCGAAGGACCGAGTATGAGCTGATCGGCCTGCAACTGGAGGTTCACACCGTTGTGAACTGGGTCGATCAGAAGTGTTGAGCACGTTCCGCCCTGTTACGGCACTTTAAGTTTTTAGCTATTCAAAATCATGAAACACCCCTCAGCGGGTTAAGCAATGCTATGGTTGGGGTAGTTCCCGCCTGAGCGGCTTCGCCTGCTGTGGAATTAGCTTGCGAGGAACGACCGATGTCTGCATTTGCTACCCCCATTACCCCTGCTCCCATTCCCGATAATATCAGCCTGACAGAACTCATTGATAAATACTTCACCGCCTATAACTCAGCACGGCTACGGGAAATTTGCCAATTGTTGAGCCAACGGGTGTTTCGGCCAGAAGTGACGGTTGGTCTGAGCCTCTCAGGGGCGATGACGCCTGCGGGTTTGGGAATCTCGGCTCTGGCGCCTTTGGTGCGCGCTGGGTTTATTGATTACATCATCAGTACTGGAGCAAACCTCTACCACGATATTCACTATGCCCTCGGCATGGATCTCTATGCGGCGCATCCTTTTGTCGATGATGTGCAACTGCGCAAGGAAAGCAAAATCCGCATCTATGACATTATCTTTGACTACGATGTGCTCCTTGAAACCGATGCGTTTTTGCGGCAAGTGCTGCGCAGTGAAACCTTCCAACGCCGCATGGGCACCGCCGAGTTTCACTATCACCTAGGGCGCTATGTCCGCGAACTGGAAGTGCAGCGGGGACAAACCCATTCCTGTCTCTTGGCCACGGCCTATGAGTGTGGGGTGCCCATTTACACCTCCTCCCCCGGTGATAGCTCCATTGGTATGAATGTGGCGGCGATCGCCCTCGAAGGGTCGAAACTGATCATTGACCCCGCCATTGATGTCAATGAAACCGCTGCGATTGCCTACTTTGCCCGCGAAGCCGCTGAAGGAAATGGTAAGAGCGCCGCTCTCATTATTGGTGGCGGGAGTCCGAAAAACTTCCTGCTGCAAACCCAGCCACAGATCCACGAGGTTTTGGGATTAGAGGAACGGGGGCACGATTACTTTATTCAGATTACCGATGCGCGGCCGGATACGGGTGGCCTCTCGGGCGCTGTGCCCAGTGAAGCCGTCAGTTGGGGCAAGGTGGATCCCCAAGGGTTGCGGGATACCGTGGTCTGCTACACCGATAGCACGATCGCTCTTCCCATCCTTACCGCCTACTGCCTCAATCGCTGTCAACCCCGTCCCCTCAAACGCCTCTACGATCGCCGAGGCGAAATGGTCGAACGCCTCCAACAGCTCTACCTGCAAGCGCAACTTCAGCACAAGGTGAAAGACCTGCCCCCTGCAGCACCTGTAGCCACCTATCCCTGTGGTACGCCGATTCGTCGGGGCTAGTCACAGCGGCGGGGGATCCGCAGGGATCCCTCGAAGGCTCGCGCGAGATTTTCAGGGGTAAAGACCTCACTGGTGCGGCCATAGGCTAGGATGCTGCGGTTCACCAGCACCACCTGATCACAAAAGGTGGTAATCGAGGAGAGATCGTGGGTGGAGATGAGAATCGTGTGCCCCTTCTCCCGCTCCGCCATGAGGAGATCAATAATCAGTTTCTCCGTTTTTACATCCACACCCGCAAAGGGTTCATCCAAGAGCAACACCTGTGCTTCTTGGGCAAAGGCGCGGGCAAGGAACATTCGCTTCTTTTGTCCGCCGGAGAGTTCGCCAATTTGGCGGTGCCGCAAGAGCCACAATTCCACCTGTTCTAGACTTTCCCGTACCCGCTGGCGATCGCGCGCGGTTGGTTGGCGCAGCCAGTTCATTTTGCCATAGCGCCCCATCATCACGACATCCCAAACCCGCAGCGGAAACTGCCAGTCCACATCTTCACTCTGGGGGACATAGGCCACCAAGGACTGCCGTTGTACCTGCTGTCGGGGTAAGCCATGAATGCGCACCTGACCTCGGATCGGCTTGACAAACCCCATGATGGCCTTGAAAAGGGTGGATTTACCCGCCCCATTCATGCCCACCACCCCACAGATCGTGCCGGCGGGCAGTTGCAGCGTTGCCCCATGGAGGGCAAGATGGCGATGATAGGCCACCGTCACATCTTGTAAATCAATGGCAGGGCTAGAAATCATGAGGCTGTCCTCCCGGTGAGACCGCGAATCAGGGTGTGGATGTTGTAGCGCAGGAGCTCAAGATAGGTGGGGGCATTGCCCTCAGGGGACGATAGGGAATCCACATAGAAAATGCCGCCAAATGTGGCGCCAGACTCCCGCGCCACCTGTTGTTGCGGACCGGCATTAACCGTACTTTCGCAAAAGACAGCGGGAATCTGTTGCCGTCGCACAATGTCAATCACCCGTGTCATTTGTCGCGGCGTCCCTTCCTCATCGGCATTCACAGGCCAGAGATACACTTCCTCAAGGTCATAGTCCCGCGCTAGGTAGGAGAAGGCACCTTCACAGGTGACGATGTAGCGTTTGTTGGCGGGGAGGGCTGCTAGGGCTTGACGTAGCTCTTGATCAAGGGCGCGAATTTGGGCTTTATAGGCTGCGGCGTTGGCGGCATAGATCTCCGCGCCAGCAGGATCGAGGTCTGTGAGCGCTTTGCGAATGTTGTCAACATAAATCAGGGCATTTTGGGGTGACATCCAAGCATGGGGGTTGGGTTGTCCGCGGTAGGCATCCTCTTGAATGGGAATGGGGGTAATCCCCTCTGTGAGCGTGACGCGGGGCACATTCGGTAGGCTGTTGTAGAAGCGATCGCCCCAGCGTTCGAGGCCAAGGCCATTTTCTAAAATGAGGGCAGCTTCCTGTCCCCGCACAAGGTCACTAGGAGTGAATTCATAGCCGTGGACTTCCGCTCCCGCTTTAATGAGTGACTCCACCCGCAGGCGATCGCCCGCCACCTGCTGCGCCATATCCGCAAGGACTGTAAACGTGGTCAGCACCAAGGGGCGTTCATCCCGGTCGGTTTGCATTTGACCAGTTGTTTCCCGCTGCTCAGGCGCAAGAGCGGCACATCCCCCCACTACGAGTACTCCCACCAATAACCAACTCAGTTGTCGCATTGCATTTTCCATTTTCATAATTCTTTCATAATTCTCAGCCTAACACAGAAGCTTCAAGAAAATGAAATAAAAATGAAAAGCTCCCCCTTGGAGGGCGATCGCCCTGTCCGATACACTGGGGGGAGACGGTCATGGGAAGAAACGGTGAAACGACGCAAACGCTGGCTTGCTGTTTTGGTGATACTGCTCCTCTGGTTGGGAACCTTCCTGCTGCCGCCACTGGCGATCGCGCTGCCTGTTGACCATCCATTAATTGCTGCCCTGCCCCAAGGGAATGCCATTACTGATCCCAAAGCGCTGCTCCGTTGGGCCTTACCGATTGACAATCCAACGGTACGAGAACTGCAAAAGGATCTAGAACAAATCTCTTTTTGGGTGCGGGGCAAACAGTGGTCAAAAATTGCCAGTAACATCAGCAAGGCGAAAGCCATTGTTCGCGATCGCGCCGATGAACTGCTCAAAAGTATCCCTGCCGAGAAACAGGAGGCGGCCAAAACCCTCTTGGCGGAGTTAGAGACCTCCCTCGATACACTTCAGGAAGCCGCCAAAGCCAAAGATCGCAGCCAACTCTTGCCCGCTAAAGCCGCTGCCCTCGACAAAGTGGGGGACTTGGAGGCCATGATGGTACAAAACGTGAGCTATACGCCTCCCAAGGGCTACGAGCACCTGCCGCGATTGCTGGGCCGTGCCACCGTGGAAATGGAAACTACTAAGGGGAACCTGACGATTGTTGTCGATGGTTACAGTGCCCCCCTGACCGCCGGCAACTTTGTGGATTTAGTACAACGCCACTTCTACGATGGCCTCCCCTTTACCCGTGCTGAGGAATCCTATGTGCTGCAAGCAGGGGATCCCCCAGGGCCAGAGGTGGGCTTTATTGATCCAGAAACGAACCAATACCGTGCCATTCCCCTTGAAATTCTGGTGGAGGGCGACAAGTATCCCCTCTATGGCATCACCCTTGAGGATGCGGGTCGTTACCTCGAACATCCTGTGCTGCCGTTTGCTGCCTATGGCACCGTTGCCTTAGCCCGACCCAGTGATGATCCCAATGGTGGTTCCTCGCAGTTTTTCTTTTTGCTCTTTGAACCGGAGTTGACCCCCGCAGGACTGAACCTTTTGGATGGTCGCTATGCCGTCTTTGGCTATGTCGTGGAGGGAGAAGAAACCCTGCGGCAACTGCGCCAAGGGGATAAAATTCTCTCGGCTAAGGTGGTGGATGGCCTTGAAAATCTGGTACAACCGGCGTAGGTTAGGATGTCCAGTATAGACACCGTTGAGAGAGTGCGATGATTGCCAAGGTTGCGCCTGCCCTTTTCCTGCTCCTAGTCAGTACCCCTGCTTGGGCCGCCAATCCAGCCCATTTAGAACAACTGCGGCGCACGGGCAACTGCCCCAACTGTGATCTCAGCTATGCCCGCTTACGGGGGCGGAATCTTCAGGGAGCGGATCTGCGGGGGGCAAACCTCAATGCTGCCAATTTACGCGGTGCCAACCTGAGCAGCGCCAACCTCAGCGGGGCTGTCCTCAATAACGCTGATTTAACGAAGGCCAATCTCACCAATGCCAACCTCAGCGGGGCAAGCCTACTCATCACCCGTTTGGATCGAGCCATTCTCGGGGGGGCAAAGTTAGTGGATGCGATTCTCGGGGGGCGCGATCGCCTAGCACGGGTACGGACATTCCGCGATGCCACCTTGCCCAGTGGGGAAAAGGCCTTCTTTTTAGAAGAACCCAGCCGCCGTCGCTAGCCTATGGGGATTGCGATCGCCAGCTTTATTATTTTGTTCCTGCTCAGCGAAGCCGTATTGCACCTACGGCAGTGGGTAATTCCCTTTCCTGCCGTCTTAATTGCTGCGGTTGGTTTAGTGGTGGCCTCCAATTGGTCGCTCCTTCGCCGTGAGTAGCCTCCCTATCCTAGACATAACGGCTAAATGTCTAGAGGAACTCCTCGCGTGGCATCAGGTGCACCATCCCCAATTGAGTGCCCAATGGCAGCCCCTCTATGAGTTGCGCGATCGCCTCCACCAGAGTGCATGGCACATTGTTGTCTTGGGTCAGGTGAGCCGCGGCAAGTCCGCCCTTTTGAATGCCCTCTATGGCGAAGCGATTTTTCCCGTGGGCGCCCTTCATGGCACGACTCGATGGCCGCGAACGGTTCGCTGGCACTGTCAAGATCAAATCGTTGATCTCACGGATACCCCTGGGCTGGATGAAGTCGCGGGTAGTGAACGGGAAAAAATGACATGGAGTGCCGTTGAGACTGCCGATCTTGTCCTTTTTGTGACCCAAGACAGCCTTACCCCCGTCGAATGCCAAGCCCGCGATCGCCTAAACACCCTTAGGATTCCCCACAAGCTCATTCTCACCAAGGCGGATCTCTACCCGCCAATGGCCGAAGGTATTGCCGTGAGCAGCACAACAGGTCAAGGCATTCCAGAACTGCGACAGCTTCTTCAGCAGTGGTTACAACAGGAGGCTCCCCAAGCCCGTGCCCTGCGAATTCTCCACCAAGCCAGCCAAGTTGAACAGAACCTCGGGGCAGCTCTTGGCACGCAAGACACGTCGGCATGGTCTTGGTTAACCGCACAGATGGTGGGTAGCCTGCTGCTGCCGGGGGGATTTTTCGATGTCGTGCTGGCGATAATCAGTACCCTTGCCTATATCCGCAAAGCGTGCCAAGCCTATGCCGTGCCCTTTCCCCTACCGGCCTTTGGGAGTCTGAGTCAGTTTGTCTTACTGTGGTATGCGGCGATTTATCTTTCCAGTTGGCAAGGCTTGACCTTCGGCAGTGAACTCTGGGGAGTCAATACGACTGTTGTCCTCCAGGGGGGAGTGATCTTCTGGGGCTACCAACAGATTCGCCGCCGCCTAGACCCCTATCTTCAGCAAGGCTATCAATGGGGACACCATGGACCCCAACGGCTGTTGCAGCAACTCACTCAAACCCGTGCCAATGTGACGGCCTCCGGCTGATCTTGGTATTTGCCCCGCCGCGTTTCATAACTGACATCGCAGGGTTCACCCTCAAAAAAGAGCAATTGCACCACTCCCTCATTGGCGTAGATGCGACAGTCTGCACTGGAAGAATTTGAGAATTCTAAGGTCAGATGGCCTCGCCAGCCCGCCTCTGCCGGTGTCAGGTTAGCAATAATCCCCGCACGGGCATAGGAGCTTTTACCAATACACAGAACCGTGACATTTTCAGGAACCTGTAGGCGTTCTAGCGCCACCCCAAGACCGTAGGAATGGGCGGGCAAAATAAAGAAGGCACCATTGGCATCTTCATGGAGGGGCGCAGATTCCAGATTTGCCGGGTTAAAGTTTTTGGGATCCACCACCGTCCCCGGCACATGGCGAAAGATACGAAACTCCTTCGGGCTGAGGCGAATATCGTAACCGTAGGAAGAAAGGCCAAAACTAATCACGGGCTGCTCAGCCACCCGCCGCACCAGTGTCGGTTCAAAAGGCTGAATCATGCCCTGAGCCGCCATGGCTCGAATCCAAATATCATTTTTAATCATTGTGCTGTCGCGATCGCACAAACAACCAATGTATCTTACAGCCCTTTTCCCATGAATAAAACAGGCTCAACACTGTGAAGAGACTTAACGCTTTGCTTCCCACTGACCCCAGCGATAGCCGAGTTCAAACCAGATCAGCGAATTCACAAAATAGATCGCGACCACCGTTAACCCTTGCCATAGTTGACCCAACTCAGGCCAAAGCCACGGCAATAGGCCCAAACCCACGGCGATACCCCCTAGCAGACCGAGACCTGTCCCCCCTGCCATGACGAACATGATGAACAAAGCGCCCAGTTCTAGGCTGTTGGGTAACTCACGGCGAAATAGCCGAAAATAACACTGCATGAGATACATGTGCGGCCATATCAGCAGGAAGATCACCGCCAGCAAAAGGTTAGAGAACAGGCTTCCCACACTCTAGAAAATTCCAGAAACAACATTGGTGCTGCGCCCCAGTCTAGCGAGAAGGCGCTAAATCCGATCCAAAACCCGAATCCCCAGTAGGGATAGTCCTAGCTTCAGGGTCTGAGCAGTGAGATAGGCAAGGGTGAGACGGGATTGCTTCGTTGGCTCAGTTGCCGAGAGGATGGGACAGCGATCGTAGAACTGGTTGAAAAGCTGGCTCAGTTCAAAGAGGTATTGGCAGAGGCGGTTGGGCAATAGCTCAGCGCTCACAAGGTCGAGGGTTTCCTCCAGTTGCACAAGGTGCTTGGCCAAGTTTTGCTCGGTCTCATCCTCTAGGAAGAGGGGGGTATCTGGTGAGAGGGTGCGCCAATCAATGTCGCCGCGCCGTGTCAGTCCTTGGACACGCACATAGGCATAGAGCAAATAGGGAGCAGTATTCCCCTGTAGGGAGAGCATCTTGTCGTAGCTAAAGACATAGTTACTGTTGCGGTTTTGGCTAAGATCTGCGTATTTGACAGCACCGATACCGATCGCCCGTGCCACGGTGTCAATGAATTCTGGAGATTCACGACGGCCTTCACTGGCAAGGCGCTGTTCTAAATCCGCTCGACTGCGGGCGATCGCCTCCGTCAACAAATCCATCAGGCGAATCGTTTCCCCAGAACGGGTTTTCAAGCGTTTGCCATCTTCCCCCAACACTAAGCCAAAGGGGACATGGGTTAACGTGACATGGGGCGGCACCCAACCCGCGCGCTGCGCCACTTGAAAGACTTGGGCAAAGTGGGTGGACTGCCCAACATCGGTAACATAGATAATCCAATCTGCTCGGTCTTTGTCAATGCGGTAGCGCAGGGCGGCTAAATCCGTGGTTGCGTAGTTGTAGCCCCCATCGGACTTCTGAATAATTAAGGGTTGGGGCTGCCCCTCTTTATTGGTGAAGCCTTCCAAGAAGACGACCTTTGCCCCCTGATCCTCCACCACGAGGCCAAGAGCGGCTAAGTCCTCAATCACCGCGGGCAAAAAGGGATTGTAGAAGGACTCCCCTCGTTCGGTGAGTTCAATATCCAGCAGATCGTAGATCTTTTGAAACTCGCGGCGGGATTGCTCACACAGCAGTTGCCAAGCGCGGCGACTCTGTTCTTCTCCCTGCTGGAGTGCCACCACCTGCTGCCGTGCCTTCTGCTGAAAGTTTGGATCGCTGTCAAAGCGTTGCTTGGCCTTTTTGTAGAATGTCACCAAGTCACCTAAGTCAAGGGCATTGGCGGTTGTGAGGGCGTCGGGATAAACCTCATCAAGGTAGGCAATGAGCATGCCAAACTGCGTTCCCCAGTCCCCCACATGGTTGAGCCGCAGGACATCATGCCCTTGAAATTCAAGAATGCGGGCAATGCAGTCACCAATAATCGTGGAGCGCAGGTGACCCACGTGCATTTCCTTGGCAATGTTGGGGCTAGAAAAATCAACCACCACCCGGCGTGGCTCTCGCGCTGGCGGAATGCCCAAGCGATCGCTCCCAATAGCGGCTTGCAGGCTGCGCGCCAGAAAGTCTGGCTTGAGACGAAAATTGAGAAAGCCCGGACCAGCAATTTCGACGGGTTGACAGAGATCCTCAACATTGAGATGTGCCACCACCTCTTGGGCTAGCTCACGGGGTGCTTTGCCCACCTGCTTGGCGAGGCTCAGGCAAACATTGGATTGATAGTCGCCAAACTTGGCTTGACTGGCCGGCAGCAGGAGCGGCTGGGGATAGGTATCTAAAGGAAGTGCGGTTTGCAGGGCACTGAGGAGGCGATCGCCCAAAAGCCGTAGAGGAGCAACCATTAACGCTTGCGCCCCCGTCGTTGTTCTTTTTGCTCCGCTTGCAGCCGCCGGCGATCGCGCCACTCCGCAAAAGTCAGATAGCCAATGCCACCAGTGACGACAATCAGCAGCAGCAAGGCCACCAGAACCAGAAGATCCGCCAATGAAACCGTCATTGCCCCAGTCCTAGGTGGCTACATGCCGTGGCGACCCCACACCACAAAGGCGATCGAGAGCGTAAAGACACTGAGAACACCCACCCAACCGAGCGTGATAATATCCATTGCATGCGATCCTGAACTCAATGCAGACCTCATTTTAACTCAGATAGATTATCTTTTCTTTATTAGAGGCAGGCTACAGGCAATGACGCAGGGGATGACAGCAATTGAAACCGCCATTGAGCAAGGAGACCTAACCGCTGTCCAGGAGGCGATCGCCAACGGTATCGAGTTGAAAACGGAAGCGCTGGCACTGGCAGCAGAACTGGGGCACACGGAGATTGTCAATGCCCTGATTGTCGCCGGCGTCGATGTTAACCAAGGGGACAGCGAGGGTTGGACACCATTGATGGCTGCTGCCGGCGGTGGACATACCGCCATTGTGGAGAAACTGTTAGCCGCCGGTGCCAATGTCAACGCTCAAACGACCTTTGGTTTGACCCCCTTAATGGCCGCAGCAGCCAAAGGACAGACGGCTACGGTCAAACAACTGATTGCAGCAGGTGCAGATCTCAACGCCAAGGATCAGAATTCTTGGACAGCTTTGGTGTGGGCGTTGGATGGAAAACATGCCGACGTGGTGGCAGTCATTAAAGCCGCTCGCGCACAATCTTTAGGACCATGATGAAGTACCTCAGTTTATTTTTAGCAGCAGCCCCTTCAAGTATTCTCATTGCTCAACTGGCGCGAACTCAACGGCTGCGGGTCGCGCTCATTGAAGCGGCTCAAATTGTGGGGATTGTTGGCATTGCGATGCTCACGGACTGGCTCCTGCTGAACTTGGGGATTCATCAACTGCAACAGCGGCTTGACCAAAAAGCCAGCCAACAATCCCAGCCTTGGCTCTCCCTTGGCGCTAGTCTATTGCGCCTGACGCTGCGGATTTTACTCTGGGCACTCGTTTTATCTTGGATTCTGCAATCGGTTCAAAGTCTTTCCCCTTGGCATGAGCGCATCGATAGCACGATTCAGTTTCTCCTCAAACGGGTGGCCGTGGTGTTTAACACCCCCTTTATGGAGTTGGGGCGGACGCAAATTACCCTAAACTTTCTCTTTTTAATTCTCTTTCTCTCCCTCGCAGTGATTTTTACCTCCCGCTGGGTGAGCGAGTGGCTCAAGAGTCGGATTCTCATGCAGTTACGGGTGGATCGCGGTAGCCAAGAAACCATCACCCGTGTGGTTAGCTATAGCCTCAGCTTTATTGGCTTTATTGTTGTTCTACAAACCGCGGGCATTGACCTCAGTTCCCTGACGGTGTTAGCGGGGGTCTTGGGGATCGGTTTTGGTTTTGGTTTGCAAACCCTCGCCAGTAACTTTATTAGCGGTTTAGCGATTTTGTTGGAACATCCGATTAAAGTCGGCGATTTTATTGAAGTGGATGGCCTGCTGGGCACGGTGGAGAAAATTTCAATTCGCGCTACGATTATCCGCACCAATGATAGCCAGTACGTGATTGTCCCCAACAACCGCTTTATTGAAAAGAACGTCGTTAACTGGAGTTACGGTAGTCCCGATAGCCGTATCCATATCCCTGTGAGTGTCGCCTATGGCAGTGATACGGTTCTGGTGACCGAAGCGCTCCTCAGTGCCGCCCGTCAGGATCCGCGCGTCCTGCTCACCCCACCCCCCAGCGTTTGGTTTCGCGGTTTTGGCGAGAATGCCTACCTCTTTGAATTGCTGGTGTGGATTAACCGCCCCCAAGATTCTGAACCCATTAAAAGCGCCCTCAATTTTCTCATTGAGCAGGAATTACGGCAGCGGCAGATTGAAGTGCCTTTTCCCCAGTTGGATTTGCGGTTGCGCGACTTGGGGGAACTGCGCTCCTTGGCTCATTACTACCACCGTTCTGTGGCCAGTGTGCCCGAAACCGCAGCGGTGAGTGAGCCAGTAGCTCCTGAAATGGTCAAAACCGAACCCTCCCTTGCTGATTTACTGCGCAATATCAGTTGCTTTTCCCGCTGCTCCAATGCGGAATTGCAAATGCTGATTGAGTTGGGCAATCGTCAATTTTATGGTGTGGGGGAAATTATCTGCTCTGAGGGCGATCCGGGGGATGCCTTTTACATTGTCCTTGAGGGATCAGTGGAAGTGCGCTCTGAGCAGTTGGATCAAATCTTAGCCACCCTCTATGAGGGCGATTTCTTTGGCGAAATTTCAGTGCTAACGGGAATGCCGCGATCGGCCACAGTGCGGGCGTTAGAAGAAACAGTTCTATTTGTGGTGCATCGTTCAGCGGTACAGCGCCTGTTGCAAGCTCAACCCCAATTGGCGGAAGAGATTGCCCACGAGCTAGCGGCACGACAACAGGTTCTCCAAGAACTCGGCCTCGTGAACTCCCAAGAAATCAAAAGCCTGCCCCCCTTGCAGTGGATTCGTCGCCGCTTGCAAACGCTCTTTAATGTCTAGGGCGTCAAGCGTTCAATTAATCTCTGGTGCTGAGGAAACTGCTGCTGCAATTGCTGGCGATCGCCCAATTCAAAATCGCGAAAGTCAAATCCCGGCGCCACCGTACACCCCACAAGACTAAAACTGTCTGGCGCATCCACCGTTGCTCCAAACCATGCTCCCGCTGGTACCACCTGTTGCCATTGCTCCCCCTGATCGATATTCATCCCCAAGCGCAGGGGCTGATACTCGCCCGTTGGTAGAATCACATGAATCGTCAGGCTACTGCCCGTGTAAAAGTGCCACAGTTCATCACTGGCAATGCGGTGCAGTCGCGAACAGGCCGTGGAGGGGAGCAAAAAGTAAATACTCGTACAGTAGGGGCGATCGCCCCCCTGAAAACCTGAAGGCAAAACCGCTGCGGGAATACTCCCTGCTGAGCGATAGACCTCACGGAAATAGCCCCCCTCTGGATGGGGTTGCAGATCAAGCGCCTCAATCCACGCCTTAGCTGGCCAAGTATTCATACATTTGCTGGCGCCGCCGCCGCAGATGATCGAGGGCTTGCCGCTCCAGTTGCCGCACCCGTTCACGGCTGAGGTTGAGTTGTTCACCCACCTTAGCAAGGGACAGCTCTTGGCCATTCCCTAACCCGTAGCGCAGGGTGAGGACTTGCCGTTGTTGCGGGGTAAGTTCCGCCAGCCACAGGTTGACATCATCGCGGAGGGACTCCACCGTAGTAAATTGCTCTGGCGAAAGACTGTCATCCTCGAGCAGTTCACCGAGTTCAGTGTCCTGATTGTCCCCAACGCGCAGATCAAGGGAAACGGGTTGGCGCGCAAGGGTCAGGTATTCACGAATTTGCTCCGGTTCGAGTTCTAGGGCTGCTGCCACCTCAGCAGGGGTTGCACTCCGTCCCAATTTTTGCGCCAATTCGCGTTGGGTGCGTTTGATCTTGTTCAGCTTCTCGGTAATGTGGATGGGCAGCCGAATGGTTCGCCCCTGTTGGGCGATCGCCCGCGTAATGGCCTGACGAATCCACCAGTAGGCATAGGTAGAGAACTTATAGCCGCGCGTGGGATCAAACTTTTCCACACCGCGTTCAAGGCCAAGGGTGCCCTCTTGCACCAAGTCCAGCAATTCAAGGTTGCGTTTTTGATACTTCTTGGCCACCGAAACCACCAGCCGTAGGTTGGCTTCAATCATTTTTTGCTTGGCGCGTTCGCCGCGCTTAAGGAGATTGCGCAATTCCGCCGGCGTGAGATGAGAGGCCGCCGCCCATTCTTCAAAGGTTGGTTCACGTCCCAGTTCCTTGGTGAGAGCCTCGCGTTTTTCCCGCAGTGCCATCATTTGCTGCACTTGTTTACCCAGAATAATTTCCTGCTCATGGGTCAGCAGCGGCACGCGTCCAATTTCCTGTAGGTAGGTGCGCACCATATCGGTGCTAACAGTGGGTGTAGGGGATGGGGTTTTGGAAGCGGAGTTCATCATAGCAGCACAGATTCTAAACAGTATTTGGCAAGGAAGAATGTAGATAAAAGATTTATCGCGATGAAGATGACGACTCGCACTGATAAAGCTGAGGTTCCTATAGCGTTAGCCTAGCAGGTGAGAGGGAGTTGGCCTGTATCCTAATCTACTTAGACTTAAATTGTGCCCCGAAAGTTGCCAATTCATAACAGCCGATTCCTGAAATAAAGATTAAAGTTTGTCAACTAGAGATGGGGATCAGGAGATCGGCAAGGGCTTTGGGGGCAAATTCGAGGGCAAAAACACGGCCAAAGGCCGTCACAAACTGCTGGCGCACCTCCTCTAGGGTAATGTTGGCACAAAACTGCCGTAGGTTCCCGACGGGGCGATCGCCAATGCCACAGGGGACAATGCGCCCAAAGCCCTTTAGATCGTTCACCACATTGAGGGCAATGCCGTGGAAGGTAATCCAGCGGGTCACCTTGATCCCAATTGCGGCCACCTTGTACCCCTCTACCCAAACACCTGTAAGGCCAGCAACGCGCTCCCCTTTAATGCCATAGTGCCCTAGGGTTTGAATCACAACTTCCTCCAACTGGTGGAGATACCAATGCAAATCGCAGCGGTGGCGGCGTAAATTCAAAATCGGGTAGGCCACCAATTGGCCGGGGCAGTGGTAGGTGACATCGCCTCCGCGCTCAATGCGCAAGACCTCAATGCCAGTAGCCACAGGATCAAAGTGAAGGTGGGCGGTGGTTGCCCCTTGACCAAGGGTGTAGATGGGGGGATGCTCCAAAGTGAGCAGGACATCTCGGGCAGTGGGATTGTGGCAGCGCTCAGCCACCAGTTGCTGTTGCCAGCGCCAAGCATCGCGGTAGGGAATGATCCCCAAGGCACAATGCCAACCAAGGGCAGTTTTCATAGGGGGTGCCAGATTGTCAAGAGCTAGAGGATAAGAATTATCACAGAACACGAATAAAGGTGAAGAGCGGCAGCACACCCTGTAATCGCCGATACGGAGATGTTAGGGTGGAAGTAGATCAGCCTTAGATGTATCTGTTTTGCTCAGGGGAGGCAACCCTATGAGGCTAGTGATTCATGGTAAAAACATTGATATTACGGATGGCATTCGCAGCTATGTGAACCAAAAAATTGAGCGAGCCACCAGTCATTTCCAAAATGTGATTAACGAAGTTGATGTGCATCTGTCCGTGGCTCGTAACCGTAGCACTGCTCCCAAGCAAACCGCTGAAGTAACCCTCTTTGTTAATGGCTGCGTCATTCGCGCCGAAGAAAGCAGTGAAAATCTCTACGCCAGTATTGATCTCGTTGCCGACAAAATTGCGCGCAAACTCCGTAAACTCAAAGAAAAACGCCAAGACAAGTCCCGCGCTAAAGACACCAATAGTGTGGTGGAGCCCGCAGTGGTGACCGACTTAGTGGGCGATCGCACACCGCAACTGCCCGAACAAGTGGTGCGCATGAAATACTTTGCCATGCCCCCCATGAGTATCCAAGAAGCCCTTGAGCACCTAGAAATGGTGGATCACGACTTCTATGTCTTCCGCAATCGCGATACGGGAGAAATTAACGTGGTCTATGAACGCAATCATGGGGGCTATGGCGTCATTCAACCCCGCCCCACCTCCCAAGAGAATCATCACGCTGCTGCTAAACCCATGGCGAAAACCAGCCACTAGCAGCGATTCAGCGGGCCATTGAAGAGGCTAATTTGCATCGCTGTTTGTACAAGCCTTGGCACAGCGAGGAACTGGTGGAAACCATCCGTTCGGGTCTTTCTTCAGAGGCCTCCTAGGGACGCAGGATCAACTGCCATTCCTGCGTTTGGCGATCGCGCTGAAGTTCGCTATTTTCACCAATCACATAGGGTCCCCAGTAGCGTTTGGAGCCATCCAGCGTGAAAGCAAGGACAATATCCCCTGACTGAAGTGCCAGCTTGCCCTCTGGCAGCGTTAATAGTAATCCCTTAATACTGCCCTCCATGGGGGCAAAATCCCAGTGAACTGCTCCTTCATTAGGATGGGCGCGATCGCGGGCAGCGAGCAACACCACGCGCACCGGAAAGGCCGTTTGATTACTGATGCGTAGCCCATTCGGTTGCGGGTTGGCTGGCGTTTGGGGAGGGGGTAAGGGCTGAACAGTAGTGGTTTCTGGTTCTGCCTCGACAATGGGGGGCGGTTGGGTCAGCAGGTCTGGCTCCCACCAGAGCGCAAAATGTAGTTGTGAAAGAATAATCGCACCCACCACCCCGACCAGCACTGCCACGAGGTAAGGAAGAAATTTAATTCGGATAGACATAGAGATAGGTTACTGCGGATGCCGCGCCTTTCTTTCCAGTTTAGAGAGTTGTGGCAGAAACCGCAGTGGGCAAAAAAGTTTGATCTCAATTGCCAGGGCCCTGAACTTCGGAGGAAAGTCGCTCTTGCAAGCGTTGCAAAGAAATCTGGGCTGCCGTCGCCACATGGGGATGCTCATCTTTAGCGAGGTATTCCAAAGCGGCTTGGGTTTTCGGGCTAGGGAGATTGCCCAGAGCTTCAGCGAGCCGTTGCCGTACCAACCAATCCTCTGTGGTCACAAAGGGCAAAATATCTTCGACAACACTGGGATCGCCAATTTCCCCCAGAGCGGCGATCGCCCCTTGGAGCATCACGACTTCCTGACTTTTCAGCGCCGAGCGCAATACATCCACCGCGCGGGGATCCTTAAGATTGCCCAGCGCCACAGCAGCACTAAAGCGCACTAACCAATCGGTGTCTTCATAAAAGGCGCGCACTAGCGGTTCAAAGGCACGCCCATCTTCGAGATAGCCCAAGGCACCCGCAGCATCGGCACGAATACCATAATCCGGTTCACTCTCGAGCAACTGCACCAGAATGTCAAAGCACTCCGGTGTGGATTTAACCCCAAGGGCAAACACAGCCATTGAGCGAATCTGTAGATTTTCGTCCCAAAGGACTTTTTTAATCAGGGGTACGGCATCCGCAGAGGGGACATCCCGTAGCGCGGCTAGCGCCAGCAGGCGATCGCGGGAATTGGGACTTTCCAGTTGATGGGCAAGCTGTTCGAGGGAAGGCATGGCAGTAACCTGAAAGCTAATTTACAAAAGTTAACAATATACTTCCTATTATAAAAAAGTCTCCCCGAAGTAAAACCAAGATCACACTTGGTCTGGTTCCTTGGGGAGCGCTTGCCCAACAATTTCACAGAGGATACAGCCGTATCAATGTCCTAGGCTGCTTTGGCTTTTTGCAGGAGCTTTTGAAACTGCTTGACAGCATAGGGCAGAATGTTACGAACTGCCCAACCCGCAGCCAGTAGGACAGGTAACAGGACAATCAGGACACGCCAATCCATACCCATAACCTCCCAAAACGTTTTCTGAAAACTTTATGAATTATTGTACAGCCTTCTCTAAGGAGAGAAAGGGGGGACACGATGCAACAAAGAAAGATTCTACCGACAGAGCTTTTCTAAACATCGACGGGCTATCCGATCCCAATGCTGACGTTCACAGTTTTGGGTGTGTTCTCCCCTTGGAAAAAGGTCTGTATGATTGGTTTAACTCCTTTAAGGCCAAATCCTGATGGGCGAAGACAAAATGACCCTCCGTGACAACCAAACGGCGGCTGCTTTGCGTCTCAGTAAAGTGTTAGCCGCTCGTAATCGTTGGCGCACGGGTTGGCAGTCTCTGCGTTCGGTGTTGATGCCGATCGCCATGGTCACTGTCTTGCTGGCTTGGGGACTCGATTGGGATGCGGTGGGTGTGGTGGCTGCTTTGGTGCTGGGGGGACTGAGTTTCCCCTTGGTCTGGACTTCGACCTATCACTGGTTTACTGAAGATCTCACGGAACAGCAACGGCAGTTCATTTTGGCCTCACTGGGCCTGAGTTTGACGGTGGTGGCACTCATTGCCATGACTGGCGCCATGGACTGGATTCGAGGACGCTTTCAAGGTACGAATTGGGATGCGGTGGGGGCACTGGCGGAGGGCTTCGGTGCCTTGGGACAGATTTTGGTGGCGCTCTTGGCCGCCTATGTGGCTTGGCGACAATACGTGATCTCGCGGGATTTGACGACGCAACAAAACCGCATTACCCAACAGCAAACGATTGACAGTTATTTCCAAGGGATTGCCGATCTCATTCTTGACGATGAGGGGTTATTGGAGGATTGGCCGCCGGAGCGGGCGATCGCCGAGGGACGCACTGCTGCCATCTTGGGGGGGCTCGATGCCGAAGGCAAGGCCAAAATCATTCGCTTTTTGTCAGGCGCAAAGTTACTCTCGCCGCTGAAGCGCGATCGCCGACTGGGACGGGCGATTTTTGATGGGCTGGGTGGCTATGAGGAAGACATTGAGTATGGTGTGCGGGTGATTAACCTTGGCAGTATGCTAGCGGGCGCTGATCTCAGTGGTACCGATTTGCGCTGGACCGAATTGAGTGATGCCAATCTCACAGGCACCCTCTTTCGCAACTGTAATTTGACGCGAGCCAACCTAGCAGGGGCAATTTTGCAGGGGGCGGATTTCACCAATGCCGATCTCAGTCGGGTTCGCTTCTTTTATGGCACCGCTGATCAGGCCAGCCCCCGCGATCGCCTGCATCCTCCCAACTTTCGCACTGGGGCGCAGACGGGTGCAGTGGTCGAGGATGTCAACTTTACCAATGTCAAGAACCTCTCCGAAGAACAACGCTACTATTGCTGTGCTTGGAGTGGTAGCCGCTCCCGTGAAACGATTCCCGGTGGCTGTGAGGGCATTCCGAATAAACTAGGACGCTAGCGCCTCGGTTAGTAGCGCGATCGCGGGCGATGATTCGCCACGGAGAGCACCATCCCTAAGCCAAGATAGGTCGCCAGCAGGGCTGAGCGGCCATAACTCACCAGCGGTAACGGCATTCCTGTCACGGGGAGCAGACCAATGGTCATGCCAATATTCACCACCACTTGAAACAGGATCATGGCAAATAGACCGATCGCCAGCAACGAGCCAAAGTCATGACCGGCACTATTGGCAATTTGCAATAAGCGCAAACCGATTAACCAAAAAAGGCATAGGAGAACTAAACTGCCAATGAACCCCGTTTCCTCAGCGATCGCTGAAAAAATAAAGTCTGTATGCTGTTCGGGAATAAATCCCAACTGGGTCTGGGTGCCTTGAAAAATGCCCCGCCCCCATAGCCCACCAGCACCAATGGCAATCCGCGATTGAATCAAGTGGTAGCCAGCCCCAAGGGGATCCTTGTCGGGGTCAAGAAACATGAGAATACGGGTTTTTTGATAGTCCTTGAGCACGCTCCAAAGCAGCTGCCCCAAGCCAGCCCCCCCGAGATTGAGCACCAGCCCCCCCAAGCCACCGACCCAGCCCAAGGGCAAGCTCCGCCATGCAACGACGGCCATCGCCAGTGTCCACACCAACCAGAGGATCAGGTTCAGTTGGTAGGGCAGAGGCAGGGCAACGAGAATCGCTGCCACCAAAGGGGAAAGCATCAAGACAATCCAGCTGCCGGGGGTATTCGCCCAGTAGAGCATTGTCAATGTAATGGCAATGAAAACAAGGGACGTGCCCAAATCCGGCTGCGTCAAAACTAGGAAAAAAGGGGGGGCGGTGGCTGCAAAGACACTGAGAATGCCCTTCAGAGAGTGGCCTGAAATGCGGTGCAACAGTGCCGCTTGGGTAAGAATGAGGGAGATTTTGGCAAACTCCGAGGGTTGCAGGTTAAAGCCGCCAATCGCCAACCAGCGCTCTGCTCCCTTGGCCTCGACCCCCACGAGATCAACCGCTAGCAGCAGGGCACAGCTCAGGCCGTAGATGACCCAATGACTGCCCATAAAGACTGATTCCGGAACGCGGGCAAGGATCAGGGCAAGCATCGTACCCATCCCCCCCACCAATAAATGCTGGAGACTATCGTTTTCCTCTAGGTGTAGTTGACTACTGTGGATGAAGACCGCCCCAATGACCGTGGTTGCCCAAACAGCCCCTAACAGCAGCCAATCCACGCCTCGCCATGGATAAAACCAGCCAAAAGTCCGCCGTCGGGGTACTCGCCAAGTCATCAGCCACTGTCCTGTCTCTCCTAGGGGGTTAGTCTATCGGCTGGCTCAAAAGGTTGCAAACGACCAGCGCGGACAACCGACATGGCACCTTGCCTTGGTGTATTATCCGAAAGGTTGGGCTTCTATTCCGACAAGGAGCGATCGCAGTGGCAACCCTAGGGGTCAACATTGATCATGTGGCAACGATTCGCCAAGCGCGGCGCACAGTTGAACCCGATCCCGTAGCCGCAGCCGTTTTGGCAGAACTGGGGGGAGCTGATGGCATTACCGTACATCTGCGGGAAGATCGTCGCCATATTCAAGAGCGGGATGTGCGCCTGCTGCGGCAAACGGTACGCACCCATTTGAACCTAGAGATGGCTGCCACTTCCGAAATGGTGGCGATCGCCCTTGACATTCGGCCAGATTACGTGACGTTGGTACCTGAGCGGCGCGAAGAAGTCACCACCGAAGGGGGGCTAGACGTGGTGGGTCAGCAGGAACCCCTGACCCAAGTGGTGAAAACGCTGCAAGGCGCAGGAATTCCTGTGAGTTTATTCATTGACGCGGATTCGGCCCAACTGGAAGCCGCCGCTAAAACCACGGCTCAATTTATTGAACTGCACACTGGTCGCTATGCCGAAGCCAAGGGGGAAGCGGCGCAACAACAAGAGTTAGCAATTTTAGCTCATGGTGTCCAACAAGCAAAATCCTTAGGCTTGCGGGTGAATGCAGGCCATGGCCTGACCTACACCAATGTGGGGGCGATCGCCCGCCTTGAAGGCATTGAGGAACTCAATATTGGCCACACGATTATCAGCCGCGCTGTTCTTGTGGGCATGGTGCAAGCCGTACGGGATATGAAAGCCCTCATTAGCTCTTAAACTCAGCCCTGAGGGCGTCATCATAGTCATCAGCGAGTGTCGCCACAATCGTAATTAGGCGGGAAATTTCACCCGCAGTAATCCCCCCTAGGGTGCGGGTAGCCACGACTTGGACTTGGTCTTCAGCAATGGCAAAGTGTGCCTCGAGGGTGGTGAGCCAGTTCAACGTCAGGAGCTTACGATAGAGTGCCAATTCATCCGCTACGGGCAGAGGCAGTACCGGTGACCAAATGGTGAGAAAGTCTTCCGCCGTATGGCCACTCAACTGCACAAAGACCTCGGCACTGCCATAGCGAAACATCCAAATTTTGCCACTGTCCGTTTGGCCAACGAGGGGGGCGTCCCCTTGGTGGAGACTAGAAATCACCGTTTCAATAATCTCAACCGCATTTTCTAGGGGCGCGTCAAGGGATGCTGCGGGGACGGGCTGCACTTCACTGACCATGGTCATTCCTTTCGTGAATCAGGACAACTTGTTAGAGGACTTGGTGGGTGTAGGCGTGTTGTTTGACATTGTCGGCAGTGGTAACGATACGCTCGGAGTTGAGCACCCGTTTGCGTTCTGTGGAGGTATTAAAGTTGCGGTAGGTTTCGCCAAGGGGAATATGGCGGGTACTTTGGGGACGGGCAATGTAGGTGCGTGCCGCTGCTGCAAGGCGATCGCCATAGTCATCACACAGATGGGCACTGGGGGGAAAGTGCTGCTGCACCTGCTGCGGATCTTGGGCTGTGCCATAGGTGAGGGCATGGGCTTCACTATAAGAAGTGGGCAAGCCATGGAGCAAGGCTTCCAACGCCGCTGAGGGAATCGGCTCAATCACCTCTACGGGCTGGAGTTTTCCCTCCACCTGCACAAAACAATGAGCCAGTCCAAGCACCACATAGGCTTCTGGGGGGGGAATCTCTTGACTCATTGCAACCTCACAATCATGTGGTTCTCCTCAAGTCTAGCCTGCTTTTCGAAAAATCAGCGCAGTGGGCAACATATAAAAAGAGGCGGCAGTCGTCAGTGGAGAAACGGCTAAGATCGTTTAGGCCTATTTCACCATGAGTCCTGTCATTATTGCTGTATAGTGAGCACTCTAGAGAGTATGGAAACGGCAAACTCAATGCCAGCAACAATCGAATCCCCTGAAGTTGAGCTATTACCTCCGATGTTGGCAGCACTGCCCGACCCCCAAGGGGTGAGTGTGTGTCCTCGGCGGGCACGTTGGCAATTAGACTTATTGTTGCTTGCCCTAGAGTGCGTTGATTTGCATGCCTCTGAGTTGATGTTGCAAGTGCTGCGAGATCTGCAACTGCAAGTGATGATCCCCAATCGGGTCGTATTTTGGCAAATTCGCTGCACCAATCCCTTTCGCCAAATTACCCAGCGTACCCCCTTGCCCTTAGCGGAAACAAAGGCACTCACCGCAGTGGTTGTGCAAGTGGCGCGGCGGCAGACGGCAATCCTGCGGCATTTACTTTTGGTGTTGGATCAATTGCAGGCGCAAAATTTGCCCCCGGAAACCTATGCCCCCTTGGCGGAGTATTTAGACCGCTTTCGCCGCCATTTTCGCAAACGCATGAACCTCCAGCGATCGGGTCTCTTTCTCTACAAAAATAACCAAGCCCTCAATGAGTTGGGTCTAAAGCTGTTGGCACAACTTCTGCTCTGTGCAGGCACAAAGGGCATGGAACGCCTTTGGTTTAGTTTATTTGACGGGGAAGTAAGTTAATGCTGCTGCAACGCCAGTATTCATTGCCCAATTGCACACTGCGAATTGAAGGGCTGAGTGGTCAAGCCGGCGCAGAGCAGTTGGATATTGTCACCCTCTGCGAGTGGGAGATTATTGGCCAGAATCAGCGGGTCAAGGGCGGGAAAGAATTCCTTGTGGCATTGCTCAATAGTGTGCCCGCAGCAGCGCAAACGTGGTTGAGTGGTGTTAAGTTACGGCGATCGCCCCAGTACCCGATTCAGGTCGAGATTCAGGCCTCTAATCAGGTAGTGCTGCATATTCCCCGCCAGCTATTGCAAGGCTCGCCTACAGAAAATGCCGATACCCCTGCCCAGAATGGCGCTGGTGAAACCCTAGAAGTGCAGCTCACTTGGTTGCAGCTAGCGGATTTAGTGGAGGCATTGGATCAACTCTGTAGTGATAGCCAAACACTGCCTACCCTGATACCGACATTCCATTCCCTCCCCCGGCAGGCGATCGCCCCTGCTGTGCCTTTGCGCAAACAACTGATGCCCTTGGGGATTGGCGCTGCTAGCTTAGCCGTCATGGCTGCGATCTTTTTCCATCTACCAGTGCCCGAACGCCGTCCCCCGCGCGAGGAAGCCGTGCCCCCCACCGCCGAAGCCGTCACACCCTCACCGGCACCCACGACACCAGCAACCCCGAATCCGTAAGCCCGTTTCAGGCCTACCCGCAATTTGGCAACTGTCGTTTAGCTTTTTGATGCTTGGAATCAACCATGGTAATCACTGCCCCTAGTGCTTTTTGGCCCCCCGTTGCCAGCGATCGCGCTGCCTTTATTGCCCCCAATGCCACCCTTGTTGGCGATGTCCGCTTGGGTGAAGGCTGTAGCATTTGGTATGGCGCTGTTTTACGCGGTGACGTGGCGTACATCGAGATTGGTGCCCACACCAATGTTCAAGATGGCGTCATCCTCCATGGTGATCCGGGACAACCCACGATCCTTGGGGAAGAGGTGACGGTTGGGCATCGCGCGGTGATTCATGGCGCAACCGTGGAAGATGGCTGCTTAATTGGCATTGGCGCCGTGATTCTCAATGGCGTTCGAGTTGGAGCGGGCAGTATTGTCGGTGCAGGGGCAGTGGTGAGCAAAGATGTCCCCCCCCGCTCTTTGGTTGTGGGCATTCCCGCTAAGGTGGTGCGGGAAGTGAGTGACACTGAGGCCGCCGATCTACGTCAGCATGCCCGTAAGTATGAACAACTGGCCCATGTCCACAACGGCACAGGCACTGATCTAGGGTTCCATCCCTAGAAGTTGCATCCAAGGCTGTCCTACACTGATTCCGACGGTGTTGGCTGTTGGCCATTCTTAGGAAAAGGGCTGTCATCTGCTAAAATTCTGAAGGATTTTCTCGTAAGAGTTCAGCCAATGACTCGTGCACGGATTGCTGTGGATGCCATGGGGGGTGACTATGCTCCCGATGAGATTGTTGCCGGTGCCCTCAGAGCCAGTGAAGAATTAGACGCCGATATCCTCCTTGTGGGTGATCCGGTGCCCATTCAGCGCTACCTCAATGAACATGCCCCCACAGCCAAGACCCAAATTGTCGAAGCGAGTGATGTTGTGGAAATGGGGGAAGAACCCCTGACCGCCCTGAAAAAGAAACCCAAGGCCTCAATTAACGTGGCGATGGATCTGGTCAAAGCGGGTGCGGCTGATGCGGTTGTTTCCGCTGGTCACTCAGGGGCAGCGATGGCTGCGGCGCTATTGCGCTTGGGTCGACTCCCTGGCATTGATCGCCCCGCCATTGGTGCCGTCTTACCCACCCTCATCCCCGGCAAATCCGTTCTTGTCCTCGATGTCGGTGCCAATGTGGACTGCCGCCCGAAATACCTTGAGCAATTTGCGGTCATGGGTTCGATCTACAGCCAGTACGTCTTGGATGTCGAAGATCCCAAGGTGGGCTTGCTTAATATTGGCGAAGAGGACTGCAAAGGCAATGATCTGGCCCTAAAGGCACATCAACTGCTGCGGCAAAATCGCCAAATCTCCTTTTTGGGCAATGCCGAAGGCCGCGATGTCCTGTCGGGACAATTTGATGTCGTGGTCTGTGATGGCTTTGTTGGCAATGTTCTGCTTAAATTTGCTGAATCCTTGGGTAGTGTCCTCGTCCAAATTCTCCGCGAAGAGCTACCTCGGGGCTGGCGCGGGCAACTGGGTACGGCGCTGCTGCGTCCCAATCTCCGCAAAATTAAACAGCGCATTGATCATGCCGAACATGGCGGTGGCCTCCTCTTGGGCGTGGATGGCATCTGCATCATTAGCCATGGCAGTTCCCAAGCACCTTCGATTTTTAATGCCATTCGCTTGGCCAAAGAAGCGGTGGATCATCGCGTTTCAGAGCGGATTCAAGCTTGTTACCAGCATGCCGTTGCCGTTGAGGATCAGGCTTAGTGGCTGTGCAGGGCGTTAAATTTAGCGGCGTGGGCGCGGCAATCCCCCGTCAATGCTTGACCAATGCCCACCTCAGTGCCCTTGTGGATACGTCTGATGAGTGGATTCAATCCCGTACCGGCATTCAAGAACGGCACGTGGCAGCTCCTGACCAGCGCCTTGTGGATTTGGCCAGCGAAGCGGCAGGCGCAGCCCTACAGATGGCCGGCCTAGAACCCACAGCAGTCGATTTAATCATCTTGGCTACCTCTACGCCCGATGATCTCTTTGGCACCGCCTGCTTGGTGCAAACTCGCATTGGTGCGCTAAATGCCGTGGCTTTTGACTTAACGGCTGCCTGTTCTGGCTTCCTTTTTGCCTTGGTTACGGCGGCTCAGTATTTGCGCACCGGTGCCTACCGCAGTGCCTTGGTCATTGGTGGTGATATTCTGTCGCGCTGGGTGGATTGGGGCGATCGCCGCACCTGCATTCTCTTTGGCGATGGCGCCGGCGCAATGGTGTTGCAAGCGAGTGACGTGGATCAGCTTTTGAGCTTTGAGCTGCGCAGTGATGGCCGTCTCAATGAGCACCTCACCCTTGCCTTTGCCGGAACCCCTCAATCTCTAGGGGAGCAGCTGGCGATCGCCCAAGGGGGCTTTGCCCCCATTGCCATGAATGGCCGTGAAGTTTATCGCTTTGCCGTCACCCAAGTTCCCGAAGTGATTGAAAAAGCTCTCCACCGCGCTGCCTGTACGGCTGAGGACATTGATTGGCTGGTGCTGCATCAGGCAAACCAACGCATTCTTGACGCTGTGGCTGAGCGTTTGGGCATTCCTCAGGAAAAGGTGATTAGCAATGTGGGGCAGTGTGGCAATACCTCAGCCGCCTCAATTCCCCTTGCCCTGACGGCTCCGATTCAACAGGGGCATATTCAACCCGGAGACTTAATTGCCACCGCTGGCTTTGGTGCGGGGTTAACTTGGGGAGCTGCCCTGTTCCGCTGGCAATAGCTATGCAAAGGGACACTGACCTGCGTACATTAACGATGCGGGTGGAGGCCATTCTCTACCTGAAGGCGCAGCCCCTCACCCTTTCTGAACTAGCAACCCTCGCCGCCACTGCTCCTGAGGCCGTTGAACTGGCACTGATTGAGCTACTCAACGACTATGCCCATCGCCAAACGGCCCTTGAAATTGTCCAAATTGACGATAGATACAGCCTGCAACTCAAGCCCGCCTTTCAAGAATTGGTTCAGTCCCTTGTCCCCGTTGAATTGGGGGTTGCGGCACAGCGCACATTAGCCCTGATTGCTTTTCGTGGCCCCATGCGCCAAGCAGAGGTGATTGAACTGCGGGGATCCAGTGCCTACCAACACATTCAAGAACTCCTCACCCTTGGGTTTATTCAGCGGCGGCGGGATAGCCAAAGTCGCTCCTACATCCTCCAAGTCACTGAGCGCTTTCACCAGTATTTTCAGGTGGATCAACTGCCAACTATTCAGGGGGAAAGGGCGGACGATTGACATACTCACTGAGCAACTGGGAGGGCAAATCATCATTGGTCGCCAATTGCAGATTCAAGAGAGCCACTGCGAGCTTGTCTTGCTCTAGTTTGTTGCGTCCCAAGGCCTTGAGAATGCGCCGTAATTGAGCCGCAATTTCTGCCCCAAACATGGTGAGATTTTCATCGGGCAGTGCGGGCAGCCAATCAATTGCCCCATGTTCTACTGCCCATTGTCGCTGCATGGGGGAAATGTGGTTGTCGTAGCGGTCAATAATGAAACTGCGCAGCTTGGGATAGGTTGCCTTGATCCAATTCAAAAGGTTACCAATATCCGGGGTTTCCAGTTGCGAATCAAGGAGCAACAGGTCAGGGTTGCGCTGCATCACGGTCACAAAATCACTAATAATGCGGCGGCTATTGATTTGCCCCGATTCAACGATAACTTCTAACCCCTGACTACGCAGCAATTCTTGCCAAATTTGTACTTGAATGCCGGGGGGTTGAATGATGAGAATGGTGGGTTGAAGGGCAAGAGGAGCATCCGGCGGGGTGGTGGAGACAGCCTCATCGGTACGAAATTCAAGGGTTGTTTTGCCGATAATAAAGCGATCGCCCGTTTTGAGGAGCGTCGGCACCTGAATCATTTGACCATTTAGCACACAGCCATTACGACTCCCCAAATCAATGAGATAATAATCGTCATTATCCAGACGCTGAATCATGGCATGGCGACGGGAAGACCAGCGATCCGCTAAAACAATTGTGCAGTCTTTACCTCGACCAATCACCCATGAATTGCCTTGGGTAAGAGGGACGATATAGGTGCTGGCCTCTGTGGAGATGACCAATTGTGGATACTGTGGTAACAAGGTGACCCCTCTTCCAACTCCCTGTAGGAATAAATTCGGTCTCTCAGTCCTCTATTCAAAATGATAATCGGGACATTGAATGGCGGCTTCCGTTGCTGCCCAATCGGGATGTAGTGAACACTTGAGGCGATAGTCTCCTGAAAAGAAACGACAGCGAGAACAGGGAATTTGATGTAAGCGGCGGGCGATCGCCAGCCCTTCTTGGGTGAATTGCCACACATTCCACGCCATGATTGCCAGCAGCAGCCAAGCAACACAAAAACAAATTGGTACTAGTAATGGCTCTACGGTATGTAAAAAAGATGACAACCAAACAACCATAGGCTGCAACAGAAGAAGAAATGAGAATGATGTGGGCGACTGCTAGCCTTTAATTATTTCCTACGACAATTTTACCACTTGGCTATACAGGTATGAAGATTTCGTAGGATTTGGCAGTTCTTTGCAACAGTTCTCATCGTTATCTTAGCGTTACCGCCTTTTTCTAAAATATGGACTACCTACAGTGCAAAATTGCCCCTGCCCTTGGCAGTTCCTCGGCATATACTAAATTTGAGTGGGGGAGTGCCCCTACAGCAATTACAGCGGAAACACGTATGGGGATTCAAGAGATTGTTGAACAAGCACTGCGCAATGGTTATCTCACACCAACGCAGGAGGCAGAAGTCGGACGCATTTGCGACAAAGCCACCGAACTCTCCGTGGAAGACTATATGGCGTTGGATCGCCTTATGGGTGCTCTCTTGACGGGGCAAGTGGTGGCGGTTCCCCGCAAGCAATTTATCAACGTTATGGAAGAATTGGTGCTCACCGAGGCAATTACCCGCATTGCCGCCATTGAAGCAGAGCAAGAATGCGCCCTTGATTTGGGAGATATTGCCGCCTACGCCCTCAACCGCCTTCCCCCGCTCTACGCCACAACCGAAGAGGGCGCACAGTATCAACGCCAGCGGGCTGAAGAGGAACTCATGGATCTGATTCGCGCCCAAGTCCAAGAGGCCATTAACCGCAGCATGGCACGGCCACAATTTCATCCGGAGCGATCGGCCATCGGCAAAACCTCCGGCAAAGAGGTCTTTTCCCAAGTCAGTTCTCTGCTGCAAGCCTACGCCAATGACTATGAGCGTCCCAAGGGAGAGTCAGCACAGTGAAAATTTGGCTGTACGATACCACCCTGCGTGATGGTGCCCAGCGGGAAGGTCTCTCCCTCTCCCTCGAAGATAAACTGCGGATTGCTCGTCAACTGGATCGCCTAGGGATTCCTTTTATTGAGGGGGGCTGGCCGGGCGCCAATCCCAAGGACGTACAGTTTTTTTGGCAGTTGCAGGAAACGCCCCTCCAACAGGCAGAAATCGTTGCTTTTTGTGCTACTCGTCGCCCCGGCCGCAAGGCCGCAGAAGAGCCAATGTTTGAGCCGATTCTAGCGGCCGGTACCCGTTGGGTGACACTCTTTGGCAAATCTTGGGATCTGCATGTCACCGACGGCCTCAAGACCACCTTGGCCGAAAACTGCGCCATGATTGCCGATTCCATTCAGTTCTTGAAATCCCATGGGCGACGGGTGATCTACGATGCCGAGCATTGGTTTGACGGTTACTTTGCCAACCCCGACTATGCGCTACAAACTCTTGAAACCGCTTTAGCGGCGGGTGCCGATTGGTTAGTTCTCTGCGATACCAATGGCGGTTGTTTGCCCCATCAAATTCAGGCAGTGGTCGCCGAGGTGGTGGCGCATTTTGGTGCCTTGGACTGCTTGGGCATTCACACCCACAACGATGCTGGCACAGCCGTAGCCAATGCCCTTGCGGCGGTTCAAGCGGGGGTGCAAATGGTGCAGGGAACGATCAATGGCTATGGCGAACGCTGCGGCAATGCCAATCTGTGCACCCTGATTCCCAATCTGCAATTGAAACTGGGCTATGACTGTGTCACCCCAGAGCAGTTGGCAACCCTCACAGAAGTGAGCCGCCACGTGAGTGAAATTGTCAACCTTGCCCCCGATGATCACGCGCCCTACGTGGGGCTGTCGGCCTTTGCCCATAAGGGGGGAATTCACGTCAGTGCCGTGCAGCGCAACCCCCGTACCTACGAGCATATTGAGCCGCATTGGGTGGGCAATCAACGGCGCATTATTATTTCTGAGCAGGCGGGCATCAGCAATATTTTGGCGAAAACCAGTGAACTTGGCTTTGAGTTGGATCGGCAGCATCCCCTGAGTCGGACAATTTTGGAGCGGATTAAGCATCTCGAAAGCGAAGGCTATCAATTTGAAGCGGCGGAAGCGAGTTTTGAACTCCTGATTCAGGAGGTTCTAGGGCAACGCCAGCGACCCTTTACCCTCAAGGGCTTTGATGTCTTTTGCCGCACCGATTCACGTCAACTGGAGGCCACGATTCGCAGCCAGTCTCTGGCCACGGTCAAAGTTGAAGTCAATGGGGAGGAGATGCTCACGGCGGCAGAGGGCAATGGTCCTGTCTCAGCATTAGATCAGGCGCTGCGCAAGGCCTTGATGTCCTTCTATCCAGAGATTGCCGAGTTTCACCTCACGGACTACAAGGTGCGGATTTTAGATGGCCATGCCGGCACGGCAGCCAAAACACGGGTGCTGGTGGAATCCAGTAATGGGCGCGATCGCTGGGCAACAGTGGGTGTCTCTGCCAATATCATTGAAGCCTCCTACCAAGCGGTTGCCGAAGCCCTCGAATATGGCCTACAGCGCACTCGGCGATCCCAACCGTCCCCTTTGGTGGCCTCCTGAAGCCTCTTAGACCTTGGCAAAATCCGCTAAGATCAAAACTGCTGTTTAGGTTGCATCACTGCCAAGGAGCCGCGTGTGCTCAGCACCCTCAAAGCAGATTTCCAAATTATCTTTGAGCGGGATCCCGCTGCCCGCAATTGGTTAGAGGTTGTTTTTTGCTATCCCGGACTTCAGGCCATTGTTCTCCATCGGTTGAGCCACTGGCTTTGGCGGCGGGGTATTCCCTTTATCCCCCGCTTTATTTCTCACATTGCTCGCCTGCTGACGGGGATTGAAATTCACCCCGGCGCCACGATTGGCAAGGGCGTTTTCATTGATCACGGCATGGGGGTCGTCATTGGCGAGACTGCGATTGTGGGCAATTACTGTTTGATTTATCAGGGAGTGACCCTCGGCGGTACCGGTAAAGAAACGGGAAAGCGGCACCCTACCCTCGGTGAAAATGTGGTTGTCGGTGCTGGGGCAAAGGTGTTGGGCAACCTCACGATTGGGGACAATGTGCGCATTGGCGCGGGGTCTGTGGTGCTGCGGGATGTGCCCTCGGATTGTACCGTGGTGGGGATTCCCGGGCGAATTGTCTATCGTGCAGGTGCCAAAATTGCCCCCTTGGAACACGGTCAACTGCCAGACTCTGAGGCCGAAGCAATTCGCTATCTCTTGGATCGCATTGAACTCCTAGAGAAACAGGTGCAAACACTGCAACAGCAGGAAAAGGTGCCTGCTCTGGCGCAAGGACATTTGCAAGCCTCCCAAGGTCAAGCCTGCCGCCTCAGCGATCGCCCCATTGAGGAGTTTCTCAACGGCTCTGGCATCTAGGCTGGCCGCATATAACACAGGCCACAGAGTCCCCAGCGCTGCAATTCTTTGATGGGTGTAGGGCACTGACAGCGGGGGCAGAGGGGATAGTCTCGCGATCGCTGACGCACTTGGGCTTGCCATCGTTGAAAAGCCTCTTGGGGAGTGGCGGCAGGTGTCACATTGGGAAGATGCCCGACTTTCGGTAAGGCCTCATGGCTAGCGATCGCCGAGCGTTGGGGGTGCCAGTCCCGATTGGAAAAGCGAATATCGCTGAGGACAATGCCAAGGGTCTGCTGAATTTTGACCATGAGGGGCGATCGCGAGAACATCAGATGGTGCGCCCAAGTACTACTGGCAACGGCCACATGCAAAACCCCTTGACTGGTGAGTTCCACAGGAACAGCGTGCTCAGCGACGACCGCCCCCACGAGCTGCGGCCACTGCTCCAAGAGACGCAAGAACCGCTGCGGCTGCTGCCATTCAGGAGCCTGCTGCCATTGCTGAAGTACCGTGGCCAGTGGGACATAGGCCATCGTGGACTATTCCCGACTATTCGTGATCGTATTCCTCTTGCTTCTGCCGCTGCTCAAGGCGAATCGGTTGTTGCTCTTCCCAAGGATCGGCAGTGGGTTCCGATTCCGGCAGTTCTACGGGCATGGCTTGAGCTGGAGGTTTAACTTGACGCGAGCGGGGACGCTCTTCATACTCATACTCCTCCTCATACTCCACATACTCGGGCTGGCGACGCCGACGCCGGGGAGCGGTTTCCCAATCGGCTTCGTAATCACTGCGGCTGCGTTGGGGGGGATAGACGGGCGATCGCGCTCCGGAGGGCAATTGATTACTGCTCGGCGTAACGGGCTGATAGTACTCGTCCTCGTCGCTTTCCCAAGGGGGTGCCCCCAAGCCGACCCGTTCTAAGAGACCCACTGTTAATTGCCGCAGGCGGGTTTCTGCCCCTTCAAAGACAATAATGCGATCAGGGCCGGTGCTGACAATTTCCTCAATGGGCAACTCGTAGGTGCTAATCAGTTGCGCCGGAATCCAAGGCAAGCCAATGGAAGCTAAAATCAAATCCGTAATGTCGCCCGTTTCAGGATCAAACTTAAAGCCCCGTACCTTACCCAGCACTTCGCCGGTTTCGGTGACAATCTCACTATCAATCAGTGTGCTGTAGTTGTAGGTATTGAGAGCTTCGGTGACATCATCATCGTGCTCAACGAGAATGACATCGCCAATTTGGCGAATACTGTCGAGAAGAATGTAGCGTTGCTCCCCTGTAAAGAGGGTATTGCGTACCCCCAAGGCCACCACTTGCCGCTGGTCAATATCGACCCAAACTTGATTAATGACGCCTAACTTCCGACCAGTATCACGGGTAATTATCTGTGTACCGATCAAATCTGCCCGTTGCAGCAATTGCGCCGATATGGTCATGCCTTTGTGTATCCCAATGAATCTTAGTAATACTATAGCGGCGAATACCAATGGTACGCCAAAGGCGATCGCAGGAGTGATAAATTGCCCCGTGCAATCGGTGCTTCTAGGCTAGCGCATTTTTGCCACACTGCTGAGTGGGGTGAGTCTATTCCCCTAGGATGGACTGGGTCAGTGCCATCACAGGCTGCATTAACGGTGTTTCCTCACCCGAGAGCACTTGATTGACCGCTTGGGGCAGGACTTGGTACGTTACTTGTGCCACCTTCTCATCCTTGAAGGCCTTAATGATCGTGCGGTACCACAGCAAGAAGCCATCCCGCAGGGCATCCAAATCGGCAAATAACATCGCCGCTGCCGCTAGGCGTAGTACATGCTTGCGATCGCGCCGACACACGGCGGAATAGTCGTGATTGCCCTTACGGAAAATATGGGGACTTTTGGCGCGCAGTTGCTGCTCCACCTGATCTAGGATTTTCTCTTCAGCATCGCGGATTTTTTCGTAGGCACGAATGCGCTGCTCCGCTGCTGCTAGATAATTTCTGAGAAATTCCAGTTCCTTGGCACTGGCATAGCGGCCATCGGCCTCAAGGCTGAGTTTTTCTAGTTGACGCAGCATCAGTCCCACCCCACAACAACTCTATTCTGACAAAATTGAACTGCCGAGGGCAAGGACAGGCTGCATCACCCGTTGTTCTTCGGGCGTGAGCAGTTGCTTTATCATATTCGGCAGGTACTTGCCATAGGTGGAGGAGGCAGTTGCTTCGTAGTTAAAGGATTTGACAATGGTGCGGTACCAAAGTAAGAAATTATCCCGCAGCAAGTCCAACTCCGCAAAAAGCATGGCCGAGGCACACAGACGAATGGTATCCACTAAATCACGACGGCAAATTTCTGAGCGATCGCCATTGATGAAATGGAAGCAGCGGGGATTTTCTGCCTTTTGCATGGATTGAATTTTATCCGCCATCATTTCCGCCTCAGTGCGGATTTTTTCGTAGGCACTGATGCGACTCTCCACCGAGGCCAAGTACTCCCGCAGAAAATCTAATTCCTCGGCCCGGGCATAGCGACCATCGGCAACAACAGTTAAGTGATTCAACTGACGGAACATAGGGCAACCCTCGCTAGAAAATAAATGAACACACTCGCTTGTGGCTTATCGTTTCACCAACTCCCCTTGGCGCAGGCGTTTTTCAATATCCCGTGCCGTAGCCCCTTCGTTTTGCCAGAAGGCAGCAGCATCAATGCGATCCTGTTTACCAACGAGAAACTTACAGTAGGTTTCCCCCATGGCATAGCACTGCAACTCGATACAACTCAGGGGCTTTTGAATCAATCCCGTAAAGAAGCCCGCAAACAGACCAGCATAGATGTAGCAGACGGGCTTACCCACATCCCCAAGGGTGCGCGCCACCACGGAGTCAAAGATATTGATGAACATAAAACCATTCTTTTGCTCCGTGAGATCCACTTCCCAGTTGCCCCAGCCTAGGGTTGTCAAAGGCCACCACCAAGCCTCGAGAATAAATGTCAAGGCGGCCTTGCGTAGTTCGCGCTGGTACTCCTGCTCAAAGTGTTGCTTAAAGACAACCGCATCGCGTTTGCCCCACTCTTCGCCAATTTTGTACATGACGAGGGCAGAGGCAGGGCCAACTTCCTCTTCGAGACCTTCCACTAGGCCAATGACAAAGTCTTCTGTCGCTAGAGCGATCCGCTGATCATACCAGTCGGTAATGCTGCCCCGTTGGCGATCAAATTGCAGATAGTCCCGCAAGCTATAGTGATTGGTGCGCATCGGATGAGTTTGGTGTAACTGATGCTGATAGTCCTGAGCACGGGTCATAGCATTGGCACTCCCAGCAGGTCGAGACGGCGTGACAGAAACCATAGATCAGCGAATTGCCCCCTATTGTGCTTGAACGTTAGGTACTGAGCAGCCACACTTTTTAGGCTAAAAGATTTTTCAGGGTCGTGGCTCCGCACTCCCACTGATTTTTTGTCTAACGACACATTTCTATAAGTTCTGTTTCATTGATGCAGGGGATGCCCAATTCTTGAGCGCGTCGCAGTTTACTCCCCGCTTTTTCGCCCACCACTAGATAATCCGTTTGCCGACTGACACTCTCACTCACTTGACCGCCATATTGCTGGATCAGCGTTTTGGCTGCTTCACGGGTGAGGCTGGGCAGGGTGCCTGTAATCACAAAACGTTTGCCCGCAAGGGATTGTCCAGTCGTTGGTGCAGTGGCGATCGCCGCCGCCAGTTGTAGCCCCAAGGCTTTGAGATCAGCAATGAGGGTTTGGTGCGCTGGGTCTTGGAACCACTCGTGAACCGCTTGGGCAATTTCCTGACCAATGCCATAGACCCCACACAGATCGGCGACGGTAGCAGCGGCCAGCTCCTCAACAGACTTGAATTGATCGGCAAGCACTTGGGCATTGACACTCCCCACATGGCGGATGCCTAGGCCATAGAGCACCCGTGGCCACGGTTGTTCTTTCGAGTCGGCGATCGCCTGCAACAATTTAGCAGCGGACTTTTGACCCATGCGCTCGAGGCGCAACAGTTGTGCTGCCGTCAGGCGATAGAGATCCGCCGGAGTGTGCACCAACTCCTTGGCCACCAATTGCTGTACTAGCTTTTCCCCTAACCCTTGAATATCCAAGGCATCCCGACTTGCCCAGTGGAGGATTTGGCCGCGCACGATCGCCGGACACCGCGGATTGACACAGCGACTCACCGCTTCGTTGGCAGGGCGCACCACCGGCTGATGACATTCAGGACACACGGTGGGCATCGTAAAGGGTTGAGCCGTTGGCGATCGCAATTCGGGAAAGACCCGCACAATCTCTGGAATGATTTCGCCGGCTTTGTGGATCACCACCTTATCGCCAATGTGCAAATCCAATTCGGCAATGTAGTCTGCATTGTGCAGCGTTGCCCGTGATACCGTGGTACCCGCTAATTGCACTGGCACCAGTTCAGCGACTGGGGTGAGCGCACCCGTGCGTCCCACTTGAATGGTAATGGCCACCACATCAGTAATGGCCTGCTCTGGTTCGTACTTCCAAGCAACACAGCCGCGGGGAAACTTTTGCGTAAACCCAAGGGTCTGTTGCAGCGTTAAATCATTGAGCTTGACCACAATGCCATCGGTCAGATAAGGCAGTTGGTGGCGGGCGGTTTGCCAGTGGTCGTAGTAGGCTTTCACCGCCTCTAGGTCAGGGCAGTCGGCATTGTGGGGATTGACCCGAAAGCCAAGGCGTTGCAGCGCATTGAGCACTTGCCGCTGCGATTGGGGTTCCCCTGCTTGGTTCTCATCCCAAGGAACGCTACCCCCTTCAGGTAAATGCAGCGCATAGGCAAAGAAGTCCAGTTGGCGTTGGGCAACAATGCGCGGATCCAGTTGACGGAGAGTACCAGCGGCGGCATTACGGGGATTAGCAAAGGGAGCTTCTCCTTGGGCTTGGCGTTCTTGGTTGAGTTGATGGAATCGCGCCAAAGGCAAAAAAGCTTCCCCACGAACTTCAACGATTGGTGGTGGGTTCTCGATAGCTAGCCGCAGGGGAATGGTGCGAATCGTGCGCACATTGCTGGTAATATCCTCACCGCGTTGGCCATCGCCCCGAGTTGCCCCCCGCACCAATAACCCGTTTTCATAGGTCAAAGCAAGGGCCACGCCATCCATTTTGAGTTCGCAGACATATTCCGTCGGGGGAATTGGCTCCTCTCGCCGTAGGCTACGCCAATAGCGCTGCCAGCGTTCCTGCCACGCCACCATATCGGCAAAGGTAAAGGCATTTTCGAGGCTATAGAGGGGAATGCGATGGCTGACACTCTCAAATTGACTGACGGGAGCTTCGCCGACCCGCTGGGTAGGGCTGTCGGGGGTGATGTACTCAGGATGAGCCGCTTCGAGTTCCTGCAGTTCGCGATAGAGCTGGTCATAGACTTCATCTTCCATGATCGGCTGATCGAGGGCATAGTAGGCGTAGCTCGCCCGCTGGAGCAGGTGCCGCAGTTGTTGAATCCGTTCGGCTGCTGTCGTCATCGGGGGTTCCTTCGAGACCATTTGCCCCAGGGATTTGGACTATTCTTGACTATTCTTGGGGCGTGGTTTGGCCACATGGGGCAGTCCCCAGCCCAGTTTTTGCCGCAGCACATGGAAGAATTCTGGCGCACGCAGGCGAATGAAGCGGGCACGGTAGGGGGCACGTTGTACAAAAACTTGATCCTCCGGCTGAATGTAGCAGCCCGCATTGCCATCCACCACCAGAATGAGATGCTTGAAGGGGTTCGCCGGATAGATCCACACTGGTTCGCTGTTGGCAAAGACAAGGGCACGGGAGGCTAAAGAGTGGGGACAAATGGGCACCAATTGTAAAGCCGCCACACCGGGGGTAATCACAGGGCCACCCGCCGAGAGGGCATAGGCCGTAGAACCGGTGGGGGTGGAGAGAATCAAGCCATCAGCAGCAATATCCACGCGGGCATGGGCACCCACATCCACTTCAAAGTGGCACATTCCTGTCAGGGGTTCTTTGTGGATCACCATTTCATTGAGGGAGAGGGCTTCCCAAATAACGGTTTGATCGCGCAGGACTTGAACCGTGAGCATCGTGCGATCTTCAATCGTGTAGTCGCCGCGCAGCACTTGATCAAGGGCAGGTTCTAAATCGGCGACATAGCCCTCGGTGAGAAAGCCCAAGTGGCCGGTGTTGATGGTGAGCAGCGGAATCTCACAGGGAGCCAACTGGCGAAAGGCAGAAAGCACAGTGCCATCGCCGCCAAGAACAACCGCAAAGGCCATGGAAGCATCAAAGCCGGGGGGCACCAGTTGATCAATGGGGGTATGGCAGACGGGACTATCGGGACGGGAATAGCCAAGAATGCCACCAATCCCCGTGGCCATGTGCACTTCCCAGCCCTGAAGCTCTAAGATTTGACGGACATGGGTAGCCAATTCGACCGCAAGGGGTTTGCCTTCGTTGTAGATGATCCCCGCCTTCACAGCAACTCCTAGGGGGTGGACTTAAAGGGACTGCGTTTTTTGCGTCCAGATTTTTTCTGTTTGGCTTTTTCGTAATCCAATTCTTTGAGTTTACGCAGAATTCGGGTGAAATAGTCCTGTAAATAGGCCTCAAGGGTCAGGGTTTCGCTGGGATCGAGGTCAAAGGTGCGATAGACTTCCTCCATCGGGGCATTGAAGACTTGACCACTGGCAATCACTTCCGTAAAGGCAAGGCGATCGCTAATGTTCCATGTCCACTGAAACCACTGGGTGGCCTGCCGTGCGGCTCGCAAAACCCCAATGGGCAAGCGAGTAATTTTTGCCTCCTGCCCTGAGAGATTTTCACATAGCTTAATAATTTCATCGGCTGTCCAAGCGCGGGTGCCCGCTAGATCAAAGGTTTTGCCATAGGTGGCAGGCCGATCAATGGCACGCACGGCAAATTTGGCCACGTCCTGAGTATCCATGTAGGCAATGGCGGTGGACTCTCCCAAAACCCAAATGGATTGATTTTCCAGAATCGGGATCGCATATTGGCCAATCAAGCCCTGAAAGAAGCCACAGGGACGCAGGATCGTGTAGTTTAGCCCTGATTCGCGCAAGAAGTCTTCGGTACAGTGTTTGATTTGCATCAGGGGCACGTGGGGATAGTCCTGCGCTCCCATAATCGAGAAAAAGATCAGGTGCTCAATATCAGCAGCTTGGGCAGCCTGAATCAAGTTGACTTTGCCTTGCCAATCCACTGCTTCGATGGTTAGGGTATCGGTGGGGCGAGTGGCAGAGGCATCAATGACCACTGAGGCCTTGGCGTACTGCAATGCCTCAAGAATACTGTCAGCAGCACAGAGGTTTCCCTGCAGAATGGTGGCGCCCCATTCCCGCAGAAACGTGGCTTTGGCTGGACTGCGGACAAAACAATAGACCTGATGTCCTTCATCTAAAGCGCGGCGCACAATTTGCCGCCCTAGGGTACCCGTACCGCCAACAATAAAAACGTTCATGAAAAACTCTAGTCATAAATCTTAACTTTTGTAATACTTTATCAGAATTCCCGACACGGGCGATCGCGCAGCGTGTTCTACGGACAATCGCGGGGATCATCTTGAGCAAACGCAGACGGATTAAGTGGCAAAGTCTTCACAGTGGAGCGTTTCCCATGTTTTGCGCCCCGTCACGGGATTAGTGCCACTGGCAACGTTGCAGAGCTTGCGTTGGGCGTCTTCCCGCAGTTCCACATCGGTAAAGTCAGCACCGGTGATAATGGCATCGTCAAAGTTGGTATTAAAGGCAAAGGCACCTTCAAGGATGGCATTGGTGAGATTGGCCTTGGTCAGCCGTGCGGTGTCCAATGTGGCGTAGCGTAAATCGGCACCTTCAAGGTTAGCCGTTTCCATGTTGGCACCAAAGAAGCTTACCCCCTGAAGATTGGTGTGGCTGAGGTTACTGTGGAAGAGGTTGGCTTTTGTGAATTCCGACCCCCGCAGATCCCGCCCGGAAAAATCCATATTGATCAGGGCTTCTTTCGTGTAATCTTCGGCGATCGCTCCCGTGGGGGTGAGCAGAATCCACAGGATGGCCAATAGCAATGCTACACACCAGCGCCAGTAACGGCTAATGGTTGTCGTGACAGCCGAGGATGAGAGTAGCATAGGCAACACTAGAGTTAATGTGAAGTGTCTATTGTTCAGATTATCAGCAGCATGGAGATTTCTGAGGCCGAGTGGGTACGCGATATCTTTATTGATGATGGCTATGCCGAAGGCTACTTTCTCATGGGGGAAGGCGATCACCTAGAGTGGTACACCAGCCGCCAGCGGGCATTGATTCCCCTCGATGAGCGGTTTTGCTATCCGAAGTCTTTGCAGCGAGTGCTCAATCAAAATCGCTTTCAAGTTGCGATTAACCGGGACTTTGCTGCTGTGGTTGAGGGGTGTGCCGATCGCCCGAGTACATGGATAACACCCCGTCTTAAGGACGTGTACCATCTGCTTTACGCCACAGGTTGGGCAGTAAGTTTTGAAACGTGGCAGGGCGATGAACTGGCAGGGGGCATTCTCGGTATTGTGATTGGCGGCGCATTTATCGGCGAGTCCATGTTCTATCGCATCCCCGACGGCTCGAAAGTGGCGATGGTGAAACTGGTGGAGCATCTGCGGCGTCGCGGCTTTCTGCTGTTTGATGCCCAACTGCAAAATCCCCATCTTGAGCGCTTTGGGGCATATGTTGTCAGCGATCGCGAGTATCGGCAGTTATTGGCACAGGCAATTCGTCAACCCTGTCAATTTCTCTAATGCTCTCAGACCAGTGCCTGCGTCAATTATCTATCAAAAACAATTAATCTATTCTTAAACCAAACTTAGTCATAAATTAGTCATCAATACACACATTATTGAGAATGTTTTTGAGCAGAAAAGCTATACTGTGATTCAAGACGCACTCCCTTCAAAAAAATGATGACTTTGCGCTGGCGAAACCGCCCTTTGTTGCCGCTCCTTTCTGTGGTGGCCGGTTTGATGTTGACGCTGGCGCCGTCGCCGATTCAAGCCTATGTGCGCTTCCCTGATTTACCCGATACCTACGTCAACGATCTAGTGAAGGTGTTAGAGGATCCTCAGCGGGAACAGGTTCGCTCCGAACTTCAAGCGTTTCATCAACGCACGAATCAGCAAGTCCTACTGGTAACGATTCCTTCCTATCGCGATTACAGCAACCAACACTCAAGTTTTGAAGCCTTTGCCACGGATTTATTTAACCATCGGGGCGTGGGTAGCCGTTGGCGCAATGATGGCGTGATGATGTTGGTTGCCCCTGGCGATCGCAAGGTGCGGATTGAATTGGGCAGTGCCTATGGCAGTGGTTGGAACCCACGCATGCAAACCGTGATTGATCGCTATATGCTGCCGGACTTTCGCCGGGGCCAGATGGCGCAGGGCATCATGAATGGGGTGCGTGCTCTGCTCAATGAACTGGGGACCAATCAGTTGACCACCTCCAGTAGCTCTGTCCCCTCAACTTACACCAGCACTGCCGGCGGGGACATTATTACGGGCATCTTCATCATTGTTGGTCTGATCATTCTTATTCCTTCCAGCATCATTTCTGCGATCGTCAAGTTTATTTTCAATAGTTCCTCCAGCTATGACGACAGTTACTCGAGCCGCAGTGATGATGAGGGTGGGCATTCCTCAGGTGGGGGGGCTTCGGGCAGTTGGTAACTGGATTCACCCCTACTAGAATTGAAGGCCAAAATGCTAAAATAGCGTCGTTCCGTAGCATATGAGACACGCTCTTGACGCAGGCGACGAATCTTCCGGGCATTGATTCCCCCCAAATTGATGAGTTTTTGCAGGAATTAGCGACAATCCAAGACTCTGGTCCGAAGCGGATTGCGCTCCTTGGCTCGCGTCACGTCCCGATTACGCATCAGCACCTCATTGAAATGATGAGCTATGCCCTCGTGCTGGCGGGTAACCGCTTGATGACCTCAGGTGCGGTGGGAACCAATGCAGCGGCAATTCGGGGAGCCATGCGGGCAGACCCCAATTTGCTAACGGTGATCTTGCCCCAAAGTCTTGAGCGCCAGCCTCGCGAGTCCCGCCAACAACTGGATAAGGTGATGCACTTGGTGGAGAAGCCCGAAAACGATCACCTGCCCCTCGCAGAAGCCAGTTCCCTCTGCAATCAGGAAATTATTTCCCGCTGCCAGCAACTGATTTGTTTTGCTTTTCACGATAGCCACACACTGCTGCAAACCTGTGAACTGGCGGAAGAGCAGCATAAGGTGGTGACGCTCTTTTACTTTGATTAACCGCGGACGGTTTTCCCCACCTAGGGCCATTGAGTCCCTATGCCAGAATAGGAGCAGGATTCAAGGTTGATACGCCATGAGCGGCTTCTACAACTGGTATCGGAATGTGTTGCGGCATCCTAAATATCGCTGGTTGATCATTGCCGCCAGCTTGATCTATTTGCTCAGTCCTCTGGATATTTCACCCGATCTAGTGCCGATCATCGGTCAATTGGATGATGTCACGGTCATGGTGATCCTTGCCAGTGAGCTAACGCAATTGCTGGTGGAGCGGATTAAAAGCCGGCGATCGCCCAACATCACCACCACGGTAGATGTGGAAGCAGAGCAAGTTTAGGGATTAATCCCGCGATCGCAAGTCACTGCCAACAGAGCGCAGCAGCCAGCGGTTTTGCACATAACTCAGGGCACCGTTAATGAGTGCGGCGGCCATCAAGATGCCAATCGCAGGCATAAAGAGGGGTTCCCAGAGGCTGATCCAGAGATCAAAGCCAAGGGGTAGCGCCAAGGAGCGCCCTACAAGGGCAACCACAAACCAGCCAAAGCTAGCCAAGACAAAGAAGGTATCCGCCACCAAGAGCCAATTGATCACGTCCCGCAGCCGTGCCATAGCTATCCCCCCAATACCCACTGTTTGACGCGGGCAAGGGTCTCCCAATCGGGTTTGCGCTGCAGGCCGTCGGCAAAGTTATCGATGACCTCTTGGCGTAGCTCAGCGACAGCAGCAACCACAGTTTGCGCCAATTCAATGTGGGGACGAACCCCCTTTTGGCCTGTTTCTAGCATCGCTACCGCAAGGTTAATGCGCGCTTGGGGGTCTTCAGGATTTAGCTTGACCGCTTTTTGGGCGGCCTTCAGGGCAGATTGGGGCTTGTCATCGAGGAGATAGAGCCACGCTAAGCACGTCCAAGCGGCGCTACTTTTTTGAGCACGCTGGCAAATCTCTTTGAAGGTGGGAATCAGTTCTCCAGGCGGTGTCCCTTCTTTGTAGCGGGCGATCGCCGCCTCAAATTGACGTTCAACGTCACTCACCGGTTGAGATGTGGTCAAGGGCAGAACTCCTTAGGCAGAAAATGAGGTACCACAGCCACAGGTTTGGGTGGCATTGGGATTCGTAAACTTAAAGCCGCCACCAATAAGGGCGTTGCTGTAGTCGAGCACCAAGCCATAGATGTAGAGCATACTCTTGGGATCGGAGACCACTTTGAAGCCATCATAGTCAAAGACTTCATCATCGGGACGGATATTGGCGGGGTCTTCAAAGTCCATCGTGTAGGACATGCCGGAGCAGCCACCCCCTTTGACGCCGACCCGCAAACATAGGTCTTTGCCGTGCTTATCGCGGAGTTCAAGCACGTGCTTGAGGGCAGCTTCGGTCATCATGATTCCCTTGGCGGGTTGTGTGGCCTGTGTCATCACCCACTCCTGAAAGACTCCAAACTTTATCGTAGCAAGTTCAGCGGTGGCTCACCATCTCGTGGGCACGCTTAAAGGCTTCGTCAAGCACCTCCGAGAGGGTGGGATGGGTGTGGACATTAAAGGCTAAGTGGCTCACGGTTTGGCGATCGCGAATGGCATTGGCGGCCTCTTGAATTAAATCCGAAGCATGGAGACCAAAGATATGCGCCCCCAGTAGCTCGCCCGTATCCACACGGAAGATCACCTTGGCGAGGCCATCGGTTTCCGTTTCCGCCAGTGCCTTGGAGTTGCCCTTAAAGTAGGTACGTGCCACTTGTACCTCAAAGCCTTCTTTTTCCCCTAGCTCACGGGCTTGGGGTTCCGTCAAGCCGACAAAGCTCATTTCCGGATGGGTAAAGGCCGCCGCAGGAATACTGCGATAATCCACTTGGCGCGGCCGCCCGACAATGGTTTCAACAACAGCAATCCCCTGCGCTGAAGCGGCATGGGCAAGCATCATCTTCCCCGTGGCGTCACCGATCGCCCACAGGTGGGGAACGGGTTTCCCTTTTTTCGTTACTGCCAAATACTCATTGACGGGGATAAAGCCACGCTTATCGGTGTTGACGCCCACACTCTCTAGGCCAATATCTTGAGTGGCGGGAATGCGACCGGTGGCCACAAGGCAGGCATCCACCTCTAGGACATCCACCACTTCTTTGGTTTTGGCATCCGCCAATTCAATGACCACTGGACTACCGGGAATCACCCGCTTGGCTAGGGTACCGCTGTAGGTTTCAATGTCGCGAGGGGCAATCAAGACCCGCTGTGCCTGTTTGGCAATATCTGGATCAAAGGTGGGCATGAGTTGATCCAGTGCCTCAATCATGGTCACTTCGCAACCCAAGGCGGTGTAAATATCGGCAAACTCTAGGCCAATATAGCCACTGCCAATGATGGCTACCCACTGCGGCAACCAATCCAGCTTAATGGCATCATCACTGGTATAAACGGTCTTGCCATCCACTTCAATGCCGGGGGGAACCCAAGGGACTGAGCCGGTGGCAATAATGATGTCCTTGGCCGTAACCGTTTTCTCACCCGTGGGGGTGGTAATGCTGACTTTCTGACACCCCGCTACTTTGCCCCGACCAATAAGGGTGTCTACGCCAAGGCGCTTGAGGCTGTTTGTCAGATCACTGCGGATTTTTTGTACCAAATTGGCGGCATGGGCAGCCACACCCGCGCGATCCACATTCACCTGCCCCAGTTGAATCCCCAAGGCTTGCCAATGACTGGCTTGACGCAGTTCTCGTACCCGTCCGGCTGCCGCAAGGAGTGCTTTTGAGGGAATACAGCCGCGATTGACGCAGGTGCCCCCCATTTCTGCGGCTTCGACAATGGCCGTTTTCAGACCGACGCTGACGGCATGCAGGGCAGCCCCATGACCCCCCACACCCGCACCGATAATGACGAGATCGTAGTCAAAGCTCAAGGACGGTTCTCCCCAACAGCATTTTCCTAGCTTATCAAAGGGCGTCCCCGCTGAGAACTTAGACCTTTTGGCTATAGGCGGTTAGGGGTTCCTTGATCCAGCGAATATAGAGGTGTTTGAAGGTGGACTTGAGGACACGCGGCGCACCAAAGTCAATGGGCATCATCTGCTGGGGTAGTTGCCAGTCTCGAACAGCTAATTCGTGGGGCTGTGCCAAGGGAAATGTCATCTCACTCAGCTCATAGTTGTAGCCAAGGGCGGTGGCGGCACGTTGGGTAGGAATGCGCTCAGGATCTACATTCAGGATAGCCACGAGGGCGCGATCGAGGGCAAAGACATCACGACTGGCACCCAAAATATTCAGGGGGCGCGGCGTTCCCCCACTGGGGCCATTGCCTTCATGGCCGATAATGCCATCCACAATCGTGAGGTCGGGGGCGATCGCCCGTGCAGTTTCGACGAGCATGCGGCCAAAGCGATCAGCATCCTTACCCGCTTCCATATGCCACCATGCCTTCATTTTGCCGGGGACACAGCCAAAGAGATTCTTGACCCCAAGGGTGAGGGTGAGTTGCACATGGGATTTCACCTTGGGTAGGTTAATGACGACATCGGCGGCCATCGCTTCTTTGCTCAGGCGCAGGTGGGCAAATTCAGGATTGTCTGTAGCATAGCGATCGCCATGGAATTCAATGACCGGTAAATTCAATTCCTGAATAAAGGGCAAATAGCCATTGTTGCGGGCGACCCCCAATGCCGAGCCAAAGGCAGGTCCATCCCCTAGGAAGGGTTGTCCCCCCACCGCCTGCACCATTTTGGCAACGCAATAGACCAGTTCTGGGCGAGTGACGCATTCGTGTTTTGGTCGTGCGCCGGTGAGTAAGTTCGGCTTGAGCAGCACGCGATCGCCCGGTTTGACGATCGCCGCCATTCCCCCCAAGGGCGCTAGGAGTTCCTCAAGGGACGCACTGAGACGGTCAAGGTCATAGGATGTTGCCCGCAGTAAACTCACGCTTGGCATTGGAGGCTCCTTGTCACTGGCATTGTTTCTCAACAGTGTGCCACAAAGATAAAATTGAGGCTTTGCAATCCCTGCCCAATGATCCTCTCAAACCAACATTAGATGATGAAAAAGCTGCAAAAAGATACGATAGAGAAGAGACATGTCTGCTAACGAGCGATCGCGAATGCCCCAAGGCCTTGAGTCAGAATTTCGGCAGCAGGTGGATCGCCTGCATCGCTTTACCGTTCTCATGCGCTGGAGTGTGGTGCTCTTTCTTTGGCTGACGGTTGGCACATTGAGTCTCTGGGGCTTCCGTTATGAAATTAGCCTGATGCGCGAGCATTTTACGTGGGCAGCGTTGCGTTATGGCATTCTCTTCAATCGGCTGCCGGCGATCGGTTTGGCGCTGTGCATTGGCATGACCCTGAGCGTTCTCTACTGGCAGACCCGCAACATTTTCTGGGGCAGATCCCCCAAGTGGCAGCAACGCCTAGAAAAACAAGTCCTGCGCATTCGTCAACAGGGGCAACGCCATCCCCTATGGCATTGGGTGTGTCGGCAGTAGCAAATCCCCCAGGGGTGCCGGCACCGGCAAAATAATGAGCAATAGCAACACCAGTGCCATCAAGCCAAGGGCATCGCGCCAGTTATCCAATTCACTGACATCATTGAGGGCAGGTTCATCAAAGGCGGGCATAAAGAACAGGATCAAAGCCCAGACAAAGAGCCACGGTTGAATAAAGGAGAGAATCAGCACCAGTAAACGGCTGACTTGGCCAATGACTGCCCCCGCCCGATGACCATACATCGCATGGACAATGTGCCCCCCATCCAATTGACCCACCGGCATCAAGTTCAAAGCCGTCACCACCAAGCCCAGCACTCCCGCCACTGCCATCGGATGGAGGTGTAGCGCACTATCACTCTTGAGGGCAGCGCCAAAAATGGCTTTGGCAATCAGGGCAAAGAGAATCGAAATGCGGGGACTAAACACTTGGGGATTGAGGGGCTGCTCGGAAGCATTGGCGGGCAGTTGTACCACCTCGGACTGCTGTAGTCCCCAAATTAGAATCGGTAGGGTCACGAGCAATCCCGCAAGGGGACCCGCCATACTGATGTCAAAGAGGGCACGGCGATGGGGAACGGGCGATCGCATCTGGATAAAGGCCCCCAGTGTGCCCATGGCAAAGGGTAGAGGAATAAAGTAGGGCAGCGTTGCTTTGACGCGGTAATACCACGCAGTGGCAAAGTGTCCCAGTTCATGGATGCCCAAAATCAACAGCAGACTGACACTGTAGGGCAACCCCTGCCAGAGCAAACTGGGATTGAGTCGCAGTTCCGCCGCCGTCAGCTCAGGCGCCACGAGTGCCAAGCCAGCAACCGTTGTCGTCAGAAACGTTAAAGCCAATAGTCCAAGGCTGAGGCCGGGACGAAAAAGCTGTTGGGGCTGGGGCAAGCGATCGCGGGGAATCAAGGCAAAAAAGGGCTTATTACTCAAACCCATTTGAAACATGACCAGAAAGCGATCGCCAAAGCGTTGGGCAATATTGCGCTCCACGGTTTCATAGACTTGGTTCGCATCCCCGCGCATTTGCCCCCGGCAGATCACCGCCTGCGGACGATACTCAATTTGTTGCAGATAGTACATGCCCCAAGGGAAACAGCTCTGCAATTGCGTTTCTTCATCCTGATTGAGGAGCTTGCCATTTTCCGTCGGTGTGGGCAGTGGGGGTGTGGGTGGTGCCGCTGGTAAGGAGGGCTGGCCTCGGCGCAAAAGCACAAGATAGAGCACCGAACTGGTGACAAAAACAAGGATCAACCATCCCGACGGCACAGGGGTATTCCCTAAAAGCAGCATCCAACCCCCAATAAAAAATGCTGGCAACATCAGCACTAGCCATAGGAGCCACCAAGGGGTTTGACTGACACGGGCAGCACTCTGGCGGACAATAAAGACCAAGATCAAACCCAATACAATAAGGGAAATCCATGTCATGATTTCGATCCCTGTGGCTCAACAACAGAAACCGCCCCGCCTTGTATTGCCCATGGTTTACGGGTTTCCACCAAACCGCGAGACGCTGGGAGGCACTGCTTATCTCATTGTAGAAAATGATGGCAATACCCTTATTGATTCCCCCCCTTGGACAGAGAGCAGCCAAAATTGGCTCAGGGAGCAGGGTGGCGTTCAGCGCCTCATCCTTACCCATCGAGGGGCGATCGCCCGCGTTCGTGAGCTGCAGCGCACCTTTAACTGTGAAGTAATCATCCATGGTCAAGAAGCCTATCTTCTACCCCAAGTGACCGTAACTCCGTTTAACCACCATCTAGCGATTAGTGAAACCCTCGAAATCCTCTGGACACCCGGTCACTCCCCCGGCAGCGCCTGTGTCTATTGGTCTGGCCAAGGGGGTGTTCTCTTTAGCGGTCGTCACCTACTCCCTACGCCGACGGGAGAACTAGCACCGATGAAAACGGCGACCACCTTCCACTGGCCGCGGCAACTGCGCAGTGTTGAGACATTAAAAGCCTTTTGTCGGCAGAAGTCCCTGAGTTATCTCTGTCCGGGGGCAAATATTGGTTTTCTGCGGGGGACACTGGCGATCGCCAACGCCCAAGCCATTCTGCAAGAAATCCCTGTTGATAACCTTTTGGCTAACAAGGTTTAATGTTTCCTTAATTTCCCCATCAGGATAATACAGGTTCGGGAAAAGGAACTTGGAGAGATCGTTAAACCCCACTTAGATCAAAGCTTGCATCCTCTATAGTGAAGGTAGGCAGAGGGAATAAGCCCAAGCAATACCAAGGCAAACAAAAACAAAGTTAATTGTTGGTGCTGTTCTCTCTGTAAATCATCCCGTGGGCAATCTAAAACCTTAAGGAATACAGGAGGATCAGCGTATGGCACTCGTTCGTTGGGAACCGTTCCGCGAAATCGATGCGCTACAACGCCAAATGAACCGTCTATTTGATGAATTGATTCCCTTGACCGAACGTCGCAGCGATCTCAGCTTCTTGCCGGCAGCCGAACTCGAAGAAACGCCTGATGCTTTGCTTCTAAAAATTGAACTGCCCGGCATGGAGGCCAAAGACCTCGACATTCAAGTGACGGCAGATGCCGTCTCTGTCAGTGGTGAACGCAAATCTGAAAGCCAAAGCGAAAGCAATGGTATCAAACGCACCGAATTCCGCTACGGTAAATTCCAACGGGTCATTCCTCTGCCAGTGCGGATTCAAAACACCGATGTCAAAGCCGAATACAAAGATGGCATCCTGCACCTGACCCTGCCGAAAGCGGAAGAAGAGAAAAACCGCGTCGTCAAAGTAAACCTTGGCTAATCCGCCACTTTCTCGGCCAAACGGTCAAGGTTGTTGAACAGATGATGAAGCTCCCCCAGCAATGGGGGATTTATTTTGGGCGTCAGTGAAGGTGAGAAAAAACTAGGAAGCTAAGGCCACCTCAACCAGTTGTTGCAACTCACCACTTTGGTATAGCTCAATGAGAATGTCCGAGCCACCAATAAACTCACCATTGATAAACACTTGGGGAATCGTTGGCCAGTTGGAATACTCCTTAATCCCTTGGCGAATCTCAAAATCCTCAAGGACATCCACCGTTTCATAGGGAACACCGAGGGCATTCAGGATTTGCACCGCATTGTTGGAAAACCCGCATTGGGGCATGAGCTTGCTGCCCTTCATAAAGACAATGATTTTGTTGCTTTTGACGAGGTGATCAATTTTGGCGTGGAGTTCGGGTGTCATCGTTGGCTTTCCCTCTTGAGTTCACAAGTTACAAAAGAACAGCAATAGATTGCATTCTAAATCACTGGCGTTGTGCCCATTGCTGGGGGGTATAGGTCTTGAGGGCAAGGGCGTGGAGTTCATTGCTAGCCATGAGATCCTTAAGGCTGCTATAGACCAATTGGTGCTGCTGCACCAGTCGCTTACCCTCAAAGGCAGCAGAGACCACTACAGCTTCGTAATGATCGCCACCCCCGGTCAAATCTTGCACTTGAACAAAGGCATCGGGCAAGCTGGATTGAATTAAGGTGGTTAGTTGTTCAGGGGTAACCATAGATAATTATTTATTCCTAGCTGGAATCAAGAACCAGTTAATCTATCTCCTTTAGTCTATCGCTAAATGTTAAGTTGTTGGGGTCTGGAGGGGATGGCACTGACGGAGGGCACGCACCAAGTCTTCAAGGTTAATGGGCTTGCTCACATAGTCATCCATACCTGCATCTAAGCAAAGCTGGCGATCGCTCTCCATGGCATTGGCGGTCATGGCAATAATTCGCGGACGGGGTTGGTTCAGCTGTTGAAACAGATTAATCACCTCACGGGTAGCCGTTATCCCATCCATCTCCGGCATCTGCATATCCATCAAAATCACATCATAGGGCTGCCGTTGCACCGCATCCAGCACCTCCAAACCATTGGCAGCAATATCACCGCGATAGCCCAATTTTTCTAAGATGCGCAGTGCCACCATTTGATTGACTTTGTTATCCTCGGCAATGAGAATCCGCAGCGGCGGCAGACCGGCTTTTAAGTCTTCAAAGGATAGGGCAGCCGCTGGCTTAGGCGATACCGTTGTCGGCTTTTTGTCAAATAAATGGTTAAGGACATTGTACAGGGTGGACTGTTTGACCGGCTTGCTGATCAGGGCAGAGAATAAAGCAGTTTCCGACTCTGGCAGTGTATTGCCTAGGGAGGTTAGCAGAACCAAGGGCAATTGCGTGTAGGTGGCGCGAATTTTACGAGCAAGGGAAATGCCATCCATCTCCGGCATTTGCAGATCTAAAATGGCCACATCCGGCAGGGCTTGTTGTTGAAGCAGCACAAGGGCCTTGGGGCCACTCTCAGCCACAAGGGGGTGCATTTTCCAGTTTTTGGTTTGTAGGGCGAGAATTTGCCGGTTAGTAGCATTGTCATCCACAATGAGCACGCGCCGATTTTCAAGATGGCCGACCCCCCTGCTCTCTTTGGAAATGGCCCGCGGATTGACGAGAAATTTGACAGTAAAGTAAAAAATAGAGCCACTTTCTTCAATTGGGATCGAGTCATAGTTGGCTGGGGGTGTGCCGCCAATGGCCAAAGGATCTGTGGCCGTTTTACTTTCTACCCAAATTTGCCCCCCCATATGCTCCACAAGGCGTTGACAAATGACAAGGCCCAAACCTGTGCCGCCGTAGTGGCGAGTGGTTGAGGCATCCACTTGCATAAAAGGCTGAAAGAGGCGAGCCATGCCCCTTGGCGAAATGCCGATGCCCGTATCCTGAATGGCAAACCAGTAGGAGTAATAGGAGGGCATAAACTCATACTGGCTCATTGGTGCAGGCATGCCCTTAAGGTAGAGGGTCACATTGCCACCTTGGGTAAATTTGATGGCATTGCCCATGAGATTCACCAAGACCTGCCGCAGTCGCCCCATATCACCAATGACCTCATAGGGAATCCCTGGCTCAATATGGGCAGCTAGTTCCACCTGGCGATCGCTGGCTCGACTGGCCAAAAGGTCGAGGACTTCTTCGACACAGTCACACAGGTTGAAGGGATAGCTCTCTAACTGCAGCTTGCCCGACTCAATCTTAGAGAAATCGAGAATATCATTGATGATGGCGAGTAGAGCGTCACCACTGAGGCGAATGGTGTTGACAAATTCCCGCTGTTGGGGATTGAGGGGGGTATCCAGCAGTAATCCAGTCAGGCCAATGATGGCATTCATTGGGGTGCGAATTTCATGGCTCATGGTGGCTAAAAACTCACTCTTGGCCCGGCTGGCTTCCTCAGCAGCCCTGCGCGCTTGCTCTAGGAATTCCTGCTGCTGGATCATTTGGGAGATGTCTTCCCAAGTGCCGACAAAGCGATCTTTGCCACGGCTTTGCTGCAGAGGAATAATCCGCGCCCTAATCCAGCGACTGCTGCCGTCTTCTTGAACCACCCGGAAGCGCTCGTTGAGGGGTAGCCTCTTTCGCTGGCAGGCGACCCATGCCTTCAAGACGCGATCGCGATCTTCAGGGTGCAGGCGTTCTATCCACTGTTGTTCGGCTTCCTCCAGACTGTTGACGCCCAACAGGTCTAGAAGTGCCTGATTCAAAAAGGTGGGTCGTCCCTCGGCATCTAGGGTAAAAATGCCCACCGGCGCCATTTTGCTGACACTACGAAAGCGCGCTTCACTTGACTTTAGGAGTTCTCGCAATTGCTCTTTGCGCTGGCGATCGCGGGCAATGATCAGGATAGCACCACCCACCAAAACGGATAGGGCAGCAAAGAGGACAAGGAACTCCTGATGTAGGCGGCGGTTGTATTGCGCCAACTGGGTGTCAGAGAGCCGCGAAACCAACCACCAACGGGTGCTGCTCCAGTCACGAGCTGAATTGGTTGCTCGATCGGCAGAAAGGTAGTTGGCCTTTAGGGGAAAAAAGGCTTGATAGATAAATAGCCCCTGGGCGCTTAATAGGCTGCCTCGAGGCCGTCGTTGCATTTGTTGCCACAGCAGCGGATATTGATTGCGGATCGTAAACTGCTGTCGCTCAGGATAATAGAATCCCCATTCCTGGTGATGATTTTCTGCAATGAACCAATAGCCTTGGTCATTTGCTAGGAGGCAGCTGCTGTTCCCTAGATTGCAATTGTTGATCAACTGATTGAGAAGGTGGCTGGCGCGGTAACGAACCAGCAAAACCCCCCTTGGTGCTGCTTTTTGGTACAGGGGTACCCCAATATACAAAACAGGTTGAGCCAAGCTGAAACCGGTGCCCTCTATTAAATCCAAGGGGGAAACAAAAATCTGGTTGGGGGTCAATCGCTGTAGGATAGGCCAGTAACGGTCAATTGTCTTGGTCGCAGCGGCATCCGTTGCTTTGGGTGTGGCATGCCACTGAAAACGCACCCTGCCCTCTGGATCAAGAAAATAAAATTGATCATAGTGTTTTTTGAGGTGTTGCCATGCTGCCAGTCCTGCCTTTGCCTTTTCGTGAGCCTCTTCCCCAGCAGAAGCCTCCATTAAATTAGACAACACCTGCAGTGCCATCAAAGCTCTCAAATCTTCAACCGCGTCATCTAAGATCATTCTTAGGAGCAACCGGCTGCGCTCTAGTTTATACTCCTCCTGCAGTTGTAAGTCCTTCAGAAGGGCGTAGCGTTGACTAAAATACAGGGGTGTTAACAGAGCGGCAATGACTGCTGTTGTGGGCAAAAATAACTTAATAAAAGAGAAAAGAGGAAAGCGAAACATGGACGTTCTCGCTGGCGGTGAGGATGATTTTTCCTGATCAACAGGGAGATGCCGATACAGCGCCCATTCATTAGTGTATCGTGAGGAATGGAGTTGATGGTTAAAAGGGGTGTAAGACCATGATTGAACCTTTACTGTGCGGCATTGTGCTGGGGCTAATTCCAGTCACATTGGCGGGGTTGTTCTTTGCTGCCTACCAGCAGTACAAGCGCGGCAGTCAATTTGAGACCTAGGTTGAGGGGTAAACTCAAGCCTGATTCTACGAACAACACGCCTATGGCTTTGCCTGTTGTTGCCGTTGTAGGACGCCCCAATGTGGGCAAGTCCACCTTTGTCAATCGCTTGGCCGGGGAACGGGATGCCATTGTCCACGATCAGCCCGGTGTAACCCGCGATCGCACCTACCGCCCAGCCTTTTGGCGCGATCGGGAGTTCTTGGTGGTGGATACTGGCGGACTCGTCTTTGACGATGACAGTGAGTTTCTCCCCCTGATTCGCCAACAGGCGGAACTGGCTCTGCAGGAGGCAACAGCTGCAATTTTAGTGGTAGATGGCCAAGCAGGACCCACTGCCCTAGACTATGAGATTGCGGCTTGGTTGCGGCAGCATCCTGTCCCCGTTTTGGTGGCGGTCAATAAATGCGAATCTCCTCAAATGGGTCAGGCGCAGGCGGCAGAATTTTGGGCGCTGGGTCTAGGGGAACCCTACCCCATTTCCAGTATTCATGGCAGCGGTACGGGGGAATTGCTGGATCAGTTGATGACCTACTTACCCGCAGCGGCAACGCTCCCCGAGGCGCCGGAAATTCAGGTGGCCATTGCTGGGCGTCCCAATGTGGGGAAATCCAGTTTGCTCAATGCCTTGATTGGGAGCGATCGCGCCATTGTCAGTCCGATTTCAGGTACCACCCGTGACGCCATTGATACCGTGATTGAACACAATGGCACCCAGTACCGCTTCATTGATACCGCCGGCATTCGTAAGCGGAGTCATGTGGCCTACGGGCCTGAGATGTTTAGTGTGCATCGCGCCTTTAAGGCGATTCACCGCTCCGATGTCGTGCTGTTGGTGTTGGATGCTCTCGAAGAAATTACGGAACAGGATCAGCGCTTGGCGGGGCATATTGCCGATCAGGGGCGTGCCTGTGTCCTAATTGTGAACAAGTGGGATGCCGTTCCCGAAAAGGATACCTATACGATCAATACCTATCGCGATCGCCTGTATCAGCGATTGAATTTTCTGGAGTGGGCAGATGCCCTCTTTGTCAGTGCCCATACGGGTCAACGCCTCGACAAAATTTTTGCAGCAGTAGATGCAGCGGTTGAACAACATCGTCGCCGCGTCAGTACAGCCGTAGTCAATGAAGTGATTCAAGAAGCCCTACGCTGGCATACGCCCCCCGCGACTCGCCAAGGCCGCCAAGGAAAAATCTACTACGCCACCCAAGTGGCCACCCAGCCGCCAACATTTGCGATTTTTGTCAACGATGCCAAACTCTTCAAGGACAACTATCGCCGCTACATTGAAGGGCAAATTCGCCAACAACTGGGATTTCGAGGCACCCCCATTCGTCTCCTTTGGCGCAGTAAGAAACCTCGTGAAGCTGCCGAATTAGCAGTCCGTTAGGGTTGGTGTTCAACTTTTTTCACCAAACTAAACTTCCCACTCTGGCCATCGTCACTCATCTCAATCTGGCCAACGTAAAAGAAGCGTTGCAGCACTTCGCCTTCAGGGGTAAAGCGAATTTCCCCAAGGGGGGTTTCATAGACTCCCTTGAGAATCTCTTGATTCAAGGCCTGACGCAAATCGGCAAGGGGCAATTCCGACAGGTTCTTTTCTTGAGACAGTCGTGCCAAGGAGTCCGCAAAGACTTGAACTGCCGTAAAGGCTTGAGCACTGAATTGAGAGGGGGCTTGACGATATTTGGCTGCAAAGGCGTCGCGAAACTTGACATTCATGGGATCGGGGTTTTCGGGATTATAGGCCTGCGCCACCAGAACGCCATTGCAGAGGCGACGACAAACGGGGAAGAGGTTGACTGTGTTGACGCCATTCCCGCCCAAAATTAGGCCTTGGTAGCCCAATTCCCGTAGTTGGCGAATCAAATTGCCGCCGTCGGCTGCTAAGCCGGAGATAACAATTAAATCAGGTTTGAGATTGAGGGTGGCATTGATTTGGGCTTGGAAATTGGTATCCGTGGTTTGGGTCTGCTGGACAGTCACCAGTTCAAGCTTGGGGTTCTCGCGAATGGCCTTTTGAAAAATCTCGGTTTCTGAGCGACTAAAGGCATCGTCTTGGGCAAAAAAGACCGCCACTCGGCGAATGTTGGGATTAATCTCAAGGGCTGCTTGAATTGCCGTGGGTGCCACCACATCCACCCCTGCGGAGACGCGACTAATGAAGGCACCGATTTCGGGAATGCCACGGGCGGTATTGGAAGGAGCCACCACGGGGACACCAGCCTGCTCGGCAATAGGATCGGCACTAAACGCCTGCTGCGAGAGGGTGGGGCCAACAATGCCAATCACGCGATCGCGATTGATTAAGGTTTGAAAAACATTCACTGCCCCCGCTTCATCACTGCCGGTATCCTGAATCACCAGCCGTAGGGTCTGCCCCTTGATCTGGCCGGCTTGGTTGAAAAACTCCCCGGCGACTTGCACCCCCTGTAGAGCCTCTTGGCCGTAGAGAGCGGCATTACCGGTTTGAGCGAGGGCAACTCCAAGGGGTAATGCATTGTTGCTTACTGAGGGAGACTCCGTTGCGGTACAGCTACTGAGGGCGATCGCCCCTAGTGCAAGTAATAACCAGCGATACTTCCCCGCCAATTAGACCCGTGCCTCCAAGGACTTTAGGTATTCCGTATTCACCCCCGACTCACGCACAAGGGCAATTTTACCGGTGCGGGCAATTTCGCGAATCCCAAATTTATTCAGCATTTGGACAATGGCCACCATCTTGCCGGGGTCACCGGAGACTTCAATGGTCAGGGAATCATCGGACACATCCACCACCTTGGCACGGAAGATTTGTACCAGTTCCAAGATTTCAGAGCGGGTGCTGGCGGTGGCATTCACCTTCAGGAGCATCAGTTCCCGTTCCACACAGGGAATCGTGGTAATATCCTGCACCTTGAGGACATTGATCAGCTTGTAGAGTTGCTTGGTCAATTGCTCAATGATGGCATCGTCGCCGGGCACCACCATCGTAATGCGGGAGATGCCAATTTGCTCCGCAGGGCCTACCGCTAAGCTCTCAATGTTAAAGCCACGCCGCGCAAATAAACCGGCAATGCGAGTGAGCACACCCGCCTCATCTTCCACTAAAACCGATAGGGTATGTTTCATAACTGGGATTGAATCTTGCTGCCATGCTGGGATGCTGATTCTCTCTAGTTTAGCGGACAAGCTGACACTCTGCGAAGAGGCGCTGGGCAATGCGAAAGAGTTCCTGCCCAGTGTGCAAATAGCGATCGTCGTAACTGTGGCTAAATTGCTCTAGCTCATCGAGACCATCCACCAGTTGATTCAAACAGTAATAGAGGTGGGCTGCCACCTTGGCCACAGCAGCGGGGTTGGGTTGGGCTTGGAACGTATAGCGGGCGCGGGTGAGGGCGCGACGACAGTCCTGCAAGTAGGTAAGGAAATGATCCATGAGGTCATCATCAAAGGGATCAGCTGCAAGGGCATCAATCTGGCGGGGGAGCGATCGCAAGACCGCCTCAATAATCCGACTCACGGGGTTGTAGGTGAGGGTCAGCCATTGCTCTAGCTCGCGATCGGCAGCTTGGGAACGCTGCACATCAGGCTGAGCGGTTGTTTGCTGGACACGGTGCTGGGCATCATAGGCCTGCCGACACTGCTCATCCCCCAAGATTTCATAGGCGGCGTTAATGGCGGCCATCCGCTCATGGCTGGAGCGATCGCTAGGATGGTAGTCGGGGTGATACTGCTTGACTAAGCGGCGATAAGCGGCCTTAATCTCGGCTTGGGTAGCCGTTACTGCCACCTGTAGTGTCACGTAGGGATTGGGCTGGGACATCGAAATGGTGAGAAGACCTCCATATTTAGGTTAAAGTGCTGATTTGGCGGTGTCGAGAAATGGTTATCTATGGAACTGCAAGAACGCCTTGGAGGAGTCAATATCTATCTGGTGGGGATGATGGGTGCCGGTAAAACCACCACAGGTCGCATCTTGGCGCAACGCTTGGGCTACGGGTTTGTGGATACAGATGCGGTGATTACAGAGTTTCGCCAACGACCCATTCGCGAAATTTTTGCCCAAGAGGGGGAGGCTGCTTTTCGGGAGTTGGAACAACAGGTCTTAGCACAAGTCTCTAGTTACCATCATTTGGTCGTGGCCACCGGTGGCGGCATTGTCCTCAACCCGATGAACTGGAGTTATTTGCGCCATGGCATTGTGGTCTGGCTTCATGTCCCCCTTGCGGTGCTCTGTCAGCGCCTGCGCCAAGATCAGGAACGTCCCCTGTTGCAGGATCAGCCCCTTGAGGAACGCTTGAGTGAACTGCTGCAAGCGCGTCAATACCTCTATGCGCAGGCGGATTTAGAACTGGCGATTACGGCTGAGGATACCCCGGAAACGGTGTGCGATCGCCTGTGGGAAACCCTCCCCAATATCTTGAAACCCATAGAGCCATCATGCTAGAAGTTCTAGCGATTCTTTCAGCAGCAGCGGCCGGCGGGCTACGACTGGCACTGCCCCTCCTGTTGATTGGTCTATTGCAGGGGGAACAACTGTGGTCACAGGTGCCTTTACTGCGCCATTTTTCCCCCTATGGCGTGGTTGGTGTGTTAGCCGCTTGGTCGTTTCTGGAGATCTTCCTGTCCCGCAATGTCTGGGGCTACCGCCTGATTATCCTTGTACAACTGTGCTTTAGCCCCCTTGTGGGTGCCCTCCTTGGCATGACCGTGGCAACAGCAACAGAGACACCTCAGTGGCTCATTGGTACCCTGAGTGGTCTTTTTGCCTTTGTGTTGCAATTGGTGCAGGTGGGTTGGTTTTATCGGCTGGGGAAGTTACCCCGCTGGGTGATTGTCGGGCAGGATATCCTGTGTATGCTGCTAATTTTATTTGCCCTCAGGGCACCCAAGCAGGGCGGGTTAATTGCCTTACTCCTGTTGTGGTTGGCCGTTCGCAGTGCTAAGGATTGGCAACAACGACATCAGCGCTCCCGCCGCCAACGGCTAAATTCCTAGGACTTGTGCTAAAGTCTCTCTAGCGTGGCAGGAGGATGTGGATGTGAACCAGCAAGCATTCATCGCAACAGCAATGATTAGTGCAGCGCTTACCAGCGGTGCTGCTTTTGCCATGCCCTCCCCCATGCAGCAACTGGTGCAAACCAATGCTTGTCCCGGCTGTGATCTGCGGAATGTCGATTTACGGGGCTATAACTTAGCAGGGGCAAATTTGCGCGGCGCCAATCTTCAGGGCGCCAACCTCCAGGATACTAACCTCATGGTGGCCAATTTGGTCGGGGCAAATCTGAGTAATGCCAACCTCACCGCCGCTTATTTAGAACGAACTAACCTAGAACAGGCCAATCTCAGTGGTGCTAACCTGAGCCGTGCGATTTTGCGCCATAGTCGTGCCCGCCGTGCCAATTTCAACAACAGCAACTTAACGGGAGCCGATGTCCGCTATGGGGATTTTCGCCGCGCCAATCTCAACGGTGCCACTTTTGAGCAAGCCAATATGCAGTGGGCACGGTTAAACAATGCCACTGTCAGTCAGACCAACTTTAGCGATGCTTACCGTCCCCGTATGCCCTATCGCCTCAATCTCCACTAGGCGCTAGGGGTAGCGCTCATCAGTTCGTAGGGCACCTTTGTGCCCCCAAGGCCGCAGTAGCCATTGACATTGCGATGGAGATATTGCTGGTGGTAGGGTTCGGCAAAGTAAAATTCGGGCGCTGGTAGAATTTCAGTGGTGATCGTGCCATAACCGGCGGCTTTTAGGGCTGCTTGGTAGCGATCGCGACTGGCCTCGGCAAGGGCTTTTTGCTCAGGGGAATAGTAGTAAATACCGGAGCGATACTGCGTCCCCACATCGTTGCCTTGGCGCATACCTTGGGTGGGGTCATGGTTTTCCCAAAAGACCTTGAGCAATTCCTCATAGGTCACCTTCTGGGGGTCAAAGACCACGCGCACCACCTCGTTGTGACCTGTCATGCCCGTACACACCTCTTCATAGGTGGGATTGGGGGTATAGCCGCCAGCATAGCCCACAGCGGTGACATAGACCCCCGGCACCTGCCAAAACTTGCGCTCAGCCCCCCAAAAACAGCCCATACCAAACATGGCTAACTCCATGCCTTCGGGATAGGGAGGGGTGAGGGGATGACCATTCACAAGATGAGCCTCTGGCACGGGCATGGGTTCTGCTCGGCCGGGTAGAGCGGCACTGGGGCTAGGCATTGTCAACTTTTTGAATCCGAAGAATCCCATGGCTGATGTTCACTCGATAGTTCACTACGCTTTTATATTCTGACGAGCTTTTGGGGAGTCGTGCCAGAAGTCACAGCGTTCTAGTTTGCTGCTTGCTGACGCTCCCATTCCTGTAGGGGGCGCTGGAGGGCATTTTTAAGATCAAGGGGCACGAGGGTCACCGTCATTTTTTCGCGCGGTTCCGCTGGCGGGTCAATTTCCGCGTAGAGCTTGAGGCCGTCAAAGGTGGTGTCTCCCAAGTGTAAACGGTGCTGCTGGCCATCTTTAAGGGTGATATCCACAGTGGCCATGGGGGGAGCAAGGCCATAATCCCCGGCACGTTCAGTAGGTACATCGAGAGAGCGATCGCGCTGACCCGTGGCCAATAAGTTTAATAAAAAGACAACCGTGCCCTCTTCTGCGGGGGTTTGCTTTGCCCGATCAATTACCCAGTTACCTGTAGCCAACTTTTTCAGGTTGAGGCTGTAATCAGGGGCAATAATTTTCAAGGCCACCACATCCCCTTCTTGAAAGCCAAAAAGAGGTTTTTTGGCCGCTGTATCATTGCTATTGGGAGTCGGTAACTGTTTCTCAAAGAGATAGAGACCGCCACCCAAAATGGCCGCCGTTGTTAAAAGAACGAGTGTTTTTGTGCGGATGCCACTTGCCATAGCCTATCAATTATAGACTCATTGATAGGGGAGACTCTCAAGCCCCCTGGCGCAACTTATCCAGCACTGACCGATCTTCCAATGTTGAAGTATCCCCAGATACCTCTTGGCCAGCTGCAAGGGAACGCAGGAGCCGCCGCATGATTTTGCCCGATCGCGTTTTGGGCAGGGCATCGGTAAAGCGAATCTCCGCCGGCCGTGCCAAGGCACCAATTTCATTGACAACGTGCTGCTTTAATTCCTGTTGGAGGGCATCGCTGGGGGTAGCCGACCCGTCAAGAATCACAAAGGCAACAATCTCTTCTCCCTTGACCTCGTCGGGTTTACCAACAACGGCTGCTTCAGCAACAGCAGGGTGAGAGACCAATGCCGATTCAATTTCCATCGTGCCCAAGCGGTGACCGGAGACATTGATCACATCGTCAACCCGTCCCATCACCCAAAAGTAGCCATCTTCATCCTTGCGGGCACCATCGCCAGCAAAGTAAACGTATTGGCCATCGCGAGGGGGAATGTGTTCCCAATAGGTGCGGCGGAAGCGATCGGGATCTCCGTACACGGTTCGCATCATTCCTGGCCAAGGGTGACGAATGACCAGATACCCACCCTCATTGACCCCCACGGGGTTGCCTTCCCGATCCACCACATCGGCAAGAATCCCCGGAAAGGGCTTGGTGGCAGAACCGGGTTTCATGGGAATTGCCCCCGGTAGCGGTGTAATCATGTGCCCCCCAGTTTCTGTCTGCCACCATGTATCGACAATGGGGCAGCGTTCACCGCCAATGACCCGGTAGTACCACATCCATGCTTCGGGGTTAATCGGTTCACCCACGGTTCCCAAGAGGCGCAAAGAAGAGAGGTTCCGTGCGCGGGGCAAGTGTTCGCCCATTTTAATGAAGGCACGAATAGCCGTGGGAGCTGTGTAGAAAATAGTCACCCCATACTTCTCAATCACATCCCAGAAGCAACCGGGATTGGAGGCGCGGGGTGCCCCTTCATACATGAGGGTGGTTGCCCCATTGGACAGCGGCCCATAGACAATGTAGCTGTGACCCGTAATCCAGCCAACATCAGCGGTACACCAATAGACATCGGTATCTTGGAGGTCAAAGACCCATTGAGTGGTGATGTGGGTGTAGAGGTTGTAACCCGCTGTGGTGTGGACAACGCCTTTGGGTTTGCCGGTGGAGCCAGAGGTGTAGAGAATAAAGAGTAAATCTTCGCTGTCCATGGGTTCGGCAGGACAGTCAGCGCTGACCCCCTTTTGCAGATCATGCCACCAGTGATCGCGACCGGGCACCATGGTCACTGGCTGCTGCGTGCGCTGCACCACCAAGACATGTTCAACGCTGGGAACTGCCTGATTGGCTAGGGCTTTATCCACTTGATCCTTGAGGGGCACAATGGCATCTTTGCGCCAGCCACCGTCAGCCGTAACCACCAGCTTGGCTTGGGCATCAATGAGGCGATCGCGCAAAGCTTCGGCACTAAACCCCCCAAAGACCACTGAGTGGGGGGCGCCGATCCGCGCACAGGCCAACATGGCAATGGCTGCCTCTGGAATCATCGGCATATAGATACCGACGCGATCGCCCTTTTTCACCCCCAGTTGCTTGAGGACATTGGCAAATTGGCAGACTTCGCGGTGCAGTTGGGCATAGGTGAGGGTGCGGCTATCACCAGGTTCTCCTTCCCAGATCAAGGCTGCTTTATTCTTGCGCCAAGTCTTGAGGTGGCGATCCAAGCAGTTGTAGGTGATGTTGATTTTGCCATTGACAAACCACTTGGCATTGGGGGGCTGCCAATCCAGCACCTGATCCCAAGGTTGAAACCACTCTAATTCCTGTTGTGCCAATTCGCCCCAAAAGGCAGCGGGATCGGCTTTGGCCTTTTCGTAGAGGGCATTGTAGGCCTCAAGGGAATTGATCCGCGCCTTGGCCACAAAATCAGCGGGGGGATAAAAAAGGCGGTTTTCCTGAAGAATGGATTCAATCGTGGGATGACTCATCCGTTTTATCCGTGGCAGCAAGATCTATCATAGGGGCGATCGCTCCCCTACTGAAGATGACCCCTGCTTATCCCCGTTGAATCCAATCCAAACCAATCCCCCGCGCCATCATCGCTGCTAAAAAGGGAATGGCACTGAGAAAGGCCAGTTCAGCCCGAATCACCCAAGTCAAACGCTGCACCGTTGGTAACTCGAGGGTGGGAGCCTTCTCTTCCCGCAGCGGTTTAATCCACAGTAGAAAAGAGATCGTTGGATACAGCGACAATAGCCCCACCAAAATAAATAAGCCCACCTTGAGGTGAAAGATGGGGTTGGCCAAATAATATTCAGTGCCTTTGCCAAAATAGAGAACCCGCAAAATGCCCGTGACAAGAACAGTCACCGCAGCAATGCCATAGAGGGCATCCGTAATCACTAATCGCCAAGCCTGTTTAAGGTCTATATCCTTGCGCAGGGTGAGGTGCTCCACCACAAGGGCAGCAAAAGCCACCATAAAGCTGAGGTAGTGCAGATAGGCGATCGCGGCACTGCTCCAAAGGGTGTTCATCCGATAGCGTTCCTTGGCGAGTGAGAGACTTTGCAAAAAGGGCTGTATTGATCCTAGGGGGCAGCCTTGGGATGCGCAAGTGCCAACCCCCACAAGTTTTTAGGCTTTAGCCACGGCGTAGATCTTTGGCCATGGAGCGAAAGCGGTCTAAGCTGGGATCACTGCGACGGCGTTCCTGTTCTTCCACTGGGGGCGTTACCACATCACTGACACTGGGTTCGGGTTTACCTTTGTTTTCTGCCTCTGGATTTACCCTTTCGATGGCGGAGACCAACTCCACCACTTCTACCTCTTCTTTGGCACCGCCGGTTGCAGGGAACGTTTTTTTCACGACCTTGGCGGTACGCATGTACTCAATGTTGCCGTAGGTCTTGGCTGCATCGGGATCGAGAAAAAAGTCTTTGCTGGGTTGGGCGTCAGCTTGCTTGCCCCGACGGAAAAGGCCATCAAAGAGTCCCATAGCGGAATTGTTACCTTTTGTGAAGAAACCGCTGATCAGTTTACAATAAAACCCCAAGGGGGGCTATCCAAAATTCCGCAAATGAGGGGCGATCGCCAACCCTAGTAGCAATTTTTGTCCCCTAGGTTTTCCAAGACCTGAATCCTCATGGTAGGTTAACGGTGGAAATGCCACAGGATGCAGGACCATGCACGCCAAAACCAAAGGGGAATCGCTCGTCCGCTTACTGGATGTGGGTAAGGCCTACCGTCAGCCCAACGGTCAGGTCATTAGCATTATGGAAAATATTAACCTTGAATTGCGCACGGGGGAAATTGTTGCCCTCCTAGGGCCATCGGGATCCGGTAAGTCAACCCTGATGCGCATTATTACGGGTTTGGTTGCGCCTACGTCTGGGCAGGTCTTGTACCGCGAGCAGCCAATGCAGGGCCTGAATCCGGGGGCTGCGATTGTCTTTCAAAGTTCGGCGCTCTATCCGTGGCTAACGGTTTTAGAAAATGTGGAATTGGGGCTAAAGGCTCTAGGAGAAGGCCCGCGATCGCGCCGCCGCAAGGCACTGCGGATGATTGACATTATTGGCTTGGATGGCTTTGAAAACGCCTACCCCAAGGAACTGTCGGGGGGAATGCGGCAGCGGGTGGGATTTGCCCGTGCTTTGGCGGTGGAGCCGGAACTCCTGTGTATGGATGAGCCATTTTCCGCCTTGGATGTGCTGACAGCAGAGAACCTGCGCTTTGAACTTCTCGATCTGTGGCTAGAGCATAAAATTCCTACCCAGAGTATTTTGATTGTCACCCACCACATTGAAGAAGCGGTCATTCTCGCCGATCGCATTATTGTTTTGGGGAGCAACCCCGGTCGCGTCCGCGCTGACTTTCCAGTGACATTGCCCCACTATCGCGATCGCAAGAACCCTGAGTTTCAAGCCACCGTGGATCGCATCTATAAAATTCTCACCAATCCCCATGTGGATGAATTGGAGCAACTGGAACCCAAGCCAGCTACCCTGCCCACGAGTCAAGAACCGCGTTATCCGCTGCTCCCCCATGTGCGCATTGGCTCGATCGCCGGTCTATTGGAACTCTTAGAACACCGCAAAGAAGACCTCTACCGCATTGCCCAAGAGCTGCAACTGGAGCTAGATGATATTCTGCCCATTGTCGAAGCCGCCCAGATGATGGAACTGGTGGAACTCAAGGAGGGAGACATCAGCGTGACCCCGATTGGCAATGCCTTTATTCAGGGGGACATTGACCAGCGCAAGCTGATTATTCGCCAACAACTCCTCAAGCATATTCGCCTTGTGCAGCAAATCCACACTTTCCTAATGGCCAAGCAAAACCACCGCATTCCCGAAAGTTTGGTGCTGGATATTTTAGAGCGGCACTTTACGCCGCAGGAGGCCGATCGCCAGCTCAATACCGCCATTGACTGGGGACGCTACGCCGAACTCTTTAGCTACGACGAACCGGCCAAAGAAATTTTCCTTGAAGTCAGTGAACCCGAGGAGCCATTGCCCCTTGAAACGACAGCAGTCTGAGGGGAATGTCCTAATGGGTCTGCGCTTGGGTAAACTCCTCTAGCGCCTCCATCACATGGGTGGCATACATCAAGGCAGGGCCGCCATCCATGGCTACAGTCAGCATGAGGGTTTCCATGATTTCTTCAGGGGTTGCGCCTGCATGCAAAGCAGCACGGGTGTGGAAGGCAATGCAGCCGTCACAGTGTTTGGCAACCCCAATAGCTAGGGCAATCAACTCTTTGGTTTTGGTATCAAGAGCACCGGGGGTTGACGAGGCCCGACTCAAGCTATAAAAGGCCTTCATGGCATCGGGCATCGCTGCCGTTAGCTTTGCCGTGTAGGATTTGATGTGGTTAATTTGCTCGGTGTACATCGCTGTTCTCAAACAATCGTGTTACGCCTATCATCGCCGCTGAAGGAGGCTACCCGCCCGAAACTTCAACGTTTTTTCTTCTTCATTGGTCTATTGGCAACTCCGCTTCGCTACATTACCGCGCCTTAACCCCCACCTGTGACGCGAGGATGGGGGAGTGCAGGCTAAACATGTTCGACGGTCACCGCCCTTGGTGATGAGCATCATCGGTTGCGGGTGAGAAACGCCACGGATGTTCTTAGTCAGCCCCCCTAGGATAAGAGTATTCACCCCATAGGGGCTAGACAAAACTGTTCTCTCCATTCACACAAAGGACACCCAAATGCTGAATCAAAAAGGTTTACTCCTCGCCTGCCTCGCCGTTGCCCTCAGCCCCGCGGTGAGCCGTGCTGTACCTCTAGCTGCCACCCAGACCGTGCAATTGCAACCCCCAAGTAATGTACGGGTGCGCCCTACGATTATCGGCAAGATCAATAAATCTCCTTCTATCTCCTGCAATGAGATTGTGATTAATGCCACACTGCATCCTCCCGGCGGCTTTCCAGTGGGGGGTGCCACCGCTACTTTGTCCCCTGCTGGTAGTCATGGTTGCAGTTACAAAATTACCGTTCCGCCCGAGCTACTCGGTAAGAAGGTTCATCTCTGGGGAACGTTCAAGAGTCCCTCACCCCTGTTGTCAATTCAACCCGTGGGCTGGCAAAGTCCCATTTCTCTGCCTCAGCAATTAGGGATTTCCCAGAGCTATGACTTTGTTGCTAAGGACACCGTGATTCATTAAGCCTAAATAAAGGAATTCTGAGAGCGCCACTAGGAGTGACTGGTTTCTAGCCAGTCAAAGATGCGGTCAAGCTGCTCAAGGCTCACCAAGCCATACTGCCAGAGAACAACGGGCAACAGATTCACCTGCTCATCGCAGTGCTTGAGGCCGAAGTCAATGGCAGCGGTGGACAGTGCCATCTCCCGCTGTAGGAAGTCAATGAGTCGTGTCCAACGTGGCGTTTTCATGATTCCTATAACTACCACACCTTACCCTCTATCCTAGGGATTAATCTGAGAAAATGCAACATTTCGTTACAAAACCACAGAAAGTGAAATAATCAGCCTGCTATTTGGTATGATGCCTGCTATTTTCGGGGACACTCTCCCCAGAGACTTCCCCCACCAGAGGGAATTTATAGGGGGGATTGCCGAATCATTGGTCTTGGGAAAAACGCTCTAAGTAAAGATACTCAACCGTAGCTCGTTATACTAAAGTCTGATGGGTGTTGTTCAAGCTCAGCCTAGAGAGAACAGCAGCCGAATCAGTTGTTTTACGGATGTGTTCATGACCCAAGCCACCGTTGCCAAACCCCCCATTGCCTGGCCTACGGCGACCTTTATTATTTTTGTGCACCTCGGTGCTCTTCTTGCGTTTTTACCCGGCATGTTTAGTTGGAAGGCAGTCCTGCTGGCGCTTGTACTTCACTGGTTGACTGCTGGCATTGGTATTACCCTTGGTTGGCACCGCCTCGTTACCCATCGCAGCTTCCAAGTGCCCAAGTGGTTAGAGTATTTCTTGGTCTTTTGCGGCACACTCTCAATGCAAGGGGGGCCGATTTGGTGGGTTGGGCTGCACCGCCATCACCATCTGTACTCCGATCAACCCAATGATCACCACGATTCCCGTAAGGGCTTTTGGTGGAGCCATATTGAATGGATGTTTCGTGAGGTGCCAGCGGAGGCAGAGATTCCCCGTTTCACCAAAGATATTGCGGATGATCCGGTGTATCAGTTTCTTGACAAGTACTTTCTACCAATTCAGGTGGTCTTGGCCATTGTTCTTTACCTCTGGGGCGGTTGGCCATTTGTGGTTTGGGGAATTTTTGTACGTCTTGTAACGGTCTATCACACCACTTGGCTGGTGAATAGTGCCACCCATGCCTTTGGCTATCGCACGTTTGAAACCACGGATCACTCAACGAATTGCTGGTGGGTCGCCCTGTTAACCTTTGGCGAGGGTTGGCATAACAATCACCATGCTTATCAATATTCGGCACGCCATGGGTTGCAGTGGTGGGAACTGGATCTGACGTGGCTCACCATTCGCTTGTTGCAATTGCTGGGTTTGGCTACGAAGGTGCGTTTGGTAGAAGCACCAGCAGCCTCTTCCCAAGAATAGAGCGCAATGCGGGTTCTCATTCTCGGTTGCGGTTATACGGGAACGTGGTTGGCGCGATCGCTCCAAGCCCAAGGCATTGATGTGGTCATTACCAACCGTCGGGGAGAGCCGCCGCCAGAACTCAGCACTGTTCCTTGTTTTCCCTTTACATGGGAGCAGCAGGGGGAGCCAGTCCCCTTAGCACCAGCCGCCCTTGAAGGGGTAACCCACATCCTCAATAGTATTCCTCCCGATCGCCAAGGGGAGGATGCGGTTGCGTTGGCACTGTTGCCGCAGTTAGAGAAACTGAATCTGCACTGGTTTGGCTACCTTTCGACAACGGGGGTCTATGGCGATCGCCAAGGGGGCTGGGTAGATGAAACCACACCCGTCAATCCCCAAAATTTGCGTTCACAACACCGCGTCAGCATTGAGCAAACCTTTCTCAACTCCAATCTGCCCACCCATATCTTTCGACTCCCCGGCATCTATGGCCCCGGAGAAGGACGCAATCCCATTGCTCGTATTCTCAAGGGTGATGTGCAACTCATTGATAAACCGGGGCACTACTTCTGCCGTATTCATGTGGTCGATATTGTCCAAACCCTTGAGCGATCGCTGGCACAACCCACGCCGCAGGAAATCTATAACCTCAGTGATGATCAACCCTCAGAGTCGCTCCCTGTTCTACTCGAGGCCTATCGTCTTTTGGGTCGCCCAGCCCCACCAGCCATCCCGTTAGAGGCAGCCAATCTGAGTCCAATGGCCCAGTCCTTTTGGCGCGAATCCCGCCGAGTCCGCAATGACAAAATCAAGCGGGTTTTAGGCGTTCAGCTCCGCTATCCTTCCTACCGCGAGGGGTTACTAGCGATCGCCCGCGAATTAGGTCTTTGAGACGGCCTGCCATCCCCTGTGAGAAATAGGCACCTTATAATACCTAAGGATTCGGTCGCCGTCGCTGGAGAAACTCAGGAATGTCTAACTTCGGCTTGGCTTCAACCTCTGGTTGTGGTGCGGGGGCTTCCGGGGGAGGCGATGCCGTCGTTAGGGGGCGGTTCGTTAGGGGTGTCGTTTTGGTTGTGGCACGGGTGCGGCTAATGGGTTCACCACTAAAGCCAGTGGCAATAACGGTGACTTGAACTTCCCCTTGCATTTGGGGATCAATCACCGCACCGAAAATGATATTGGCGTTAGCATCGGCCACATTGTAGATCACCTCGGCAGCGGCATTGACCTCATGGAGGGTGAGATCTGTGCCCCCCGTAATATTGAAGACAACGCCCTTGGCACCCTCAATCGACCCCTCCAGTAGGGGCGAAGAAATTGCACTGACGGCAGCTTCCGTAGCTCGTGACTTGCCAGAGGCAATACCAATACCCATCATGGCAGAACCGGCATCAGCCATCACCGAACGAATATCGGCGAAATCAACGTTAATCAGCCCCGGCAGGTTAATAATGTCGGAAATCCCTTGAACCCCTTGGCGCAGGACATCATCGGCCACTCGAAACGCATCCTGAACCGATGTTTGCTCCGAAATCACTGAGAGAATCTTGTCATTGGGGATCACGATGAGGGTGTCAACACGACTTTGCAGGGCTTCGATTCCTTCATCCGCTTGGCTCGCTCGACGACGACCCTCAAAGGTAAAGGGACGGGTGACGACTGCAACAGTTAGGGCGCCCTGTTCCTTAGCCACTTCAGCCACAATTGGGGCAGCGCCAGTGCCGGTACCACCCCCCATGCCGCAGGTAATGAAAATCAAATCGGCATCCTTGAGTGCCGCAGCAAGGTCTTCGCGGGATTCTTCAGCCGCTTTTTGACCAATGGCGGGGTTGCCACCGGCGCCGAGACCACGGGTGAGTTTCTGGCCAATTTGCAGGCAGCGGTGGGCCTGGGATTGGGCGATCGCCTGCGCATCAGTATTGACGCACCAAAATTCAACACCCGCCACATTACTGGCAATCATGCGGTTGACTGCGTTGCCACCGCCCCCACCGACACCAATCACTTTGATGCGCGCTGCTGAAGTTTCCACCAAGCTGTCATAACTCCTTAACACATCGGTTGGTGCGCCATGGCCATTGTCGCCAGATGCAATGCCTACCTCTCCCGAAACAAAGGAGGCGGGGACTTCAGAGGGAACAGGTTCCGTAGGCCACTGTTGATCTGACTCCATAACGCAACTGTCTTCACCCATGATAAATATGGGGCAACTATATCATGAACTCTAGCAAAGGCATCGGCAACACCCCACAAAATAATCCTTAAACCTAACTCAGGGGAGAGCGGGCTTTGGCCAACAGACCGTGCTTGGGGGCAAAAATCATCGCCAGCAAAAAAATCACTGTTTGCAGGACAACAATACAGCCACCTGTTGACGCATCGAGATAGTAACTGAGGTAGGTTCCCAATAAACTGCCAAGGCCACCCACCGCCAAGGCAATGAGTACCATGATGCCAAAGCGATCGCTCAGCAAATAGGCCGTTGCCCCCGGTGTAATTAGCATCGCCACGACGAGAATAATGCCCACGGTTTGCAGGGCAGCCACGGTGGTGAGGGACAGCAGCGCCAGCAGGAGATAGTAGAGCAGGGTTGTATTTAAGCCAATGGTGCGGGCATGGGTCGGGTCAAAGCAAAAGAGAATCAAATCCCGATGCAGTAGGGCGATCGTGATCAGTGTCATGAGGCTCACAATCACTGTTTGCCAGAGGTCGCGATCGCTAATCCCCAAGACATTCCCAAAGAGAATATGCATCAGGTCAACACTACTGGCGGTCTTCGAGAGCAGCACTAACCCCAAGGCAAAAAAGCCCGTAAACACCAAGCCAATGACTGTATCCTCCTTCACCCGTGTCTGCTGTTGAATAAAGCCAATGAGGGTCACGGCCATCAGACCAAAGACAAAAGCCCCCAAAGCAAAGGGCAGCCCCAGCCAGTAGGCCAAGACCACACCGGGCAAGACCGCATGGGACACCGCATCCCCCATCAAGGCCCAGCCCTTTAGGGTTAAAAAACAGGACAATACCGCACACACACAACCCACAAGGGTGCTTACCCCCAGCGCCTTAACCATAAATGCATGTTGCAGTGGCTCCAATAGCCAAGTGATCATCATTTGTCCTCTATGCCTGAAAAGTATGATAAGGTGCTGCCAGTACAGTCGGAGTGCGGTTCTCGTGGATGGCATCCTTTTGCTGAACCCTTGGTGGATAGGTATTTTGCTCAATACCGTCCTTGGGGCGATCGCCCTCCTTACACGGCAAAAATTACTCACCCTAGCAGGTCTCTTCCATGCGTGGCTCCTCGGCGTGCTGATTTGGGGCACCTTAGGCTGGCAGGGCTATCTGATTGTCATGGTCTATTTCCTTGTCGGTTCAGCCGTCACCCGCATTGGCATGGCCGAAAAAGAGGCCGCAGGCATTGCTGAAAAACGCGCCGGGGCGCGCGGCCCAGAGAATGTCTGGGGATCAGCCTTTACAGGCACCCTCTGTGCACTCCTTGCTCTCCTGCTACCCCAATGGCGGGAGTTATTTTTGGTGGGGTTTGTGGCCAGTTTTAGCACCAAGCTCTCAGATACCTGTGCTAGTGAAGTGGGCAAAGCCTATGGTCAGCGCACCTTTCTCATTACCACATTGCAACCGGTGCCCCGAGGGACAGAGGGAGCGGTGAGTTTAGAGGGAACACTGGCCGGTCTAATTGGTGCCACCGTGATTGCTGTGCTAGGCTGGAGTGTGGGCTTGATGGGGGCGATCGCCCTCCCCATTTGTATCCTTGCTGCTTTCCTAGCCAACCTTGTGGAGAGTCTCGTGGGAGCCACCCTTCAGGAACGCTACACTTGGCTGAGCAATGAAATCGTTAACGGCATCAACACAACGGTGGGGGCTTTGGTGGCAATGGTAGCCGTTTTTATCGCTTCGTAAGCGTTGTAAGCGGGCTGTTAGTGACCTAGGGATTTACCTCGTTTGATTTATTGACATTTATCAAATTTTTCAGGTATGAACAAAGTTTTAGACTGGCTTGACTCATTGCTAATTCAAAACTCATTTCAAAGAGAGGTTCGTCGCTGGTTTCGAGATAAAGGCGATAGTACCTTGCGGCTTGATTATCCACTTGATGCAGAGAGCATTGTCCTAGATGTGGGGGGATATAAAGGAGACTTTACTGCTCTCATTCATGAGAAATTCAATTGTCGAGTATTTGTTTTTGAACCGGTTTCAGTCTTCTATCATATTTGTAAGAAACGGTTTACTGGTAATGCAAAGATTATTGCCCTGAATTATGGACTGTCTGACGCCGATGAAATTTCTCAAATTCACATAGCTGAGGACTCGTCAAGTTTTTATAAAAGAAATTCAAAAACATCAGAGGAAATAGCCCAACTACGAAACTGTGCTACTGTTTTCAAGGAGCTTGGTATCGAAAAAGTAGATTTGATGAAAATTAACATTGAAGGAGGAGAGTATAATTTAGTGAAAAAGCTCATCAATTCTGATTTAATAGAAAAGATAAAATATCTTCAGATTCAGTTTCATAATTTTGTTGAGAACGCAGAGGAAAAGCGTCAGAATTTACGCTCTCAGCTAACAAGAACTCATATTGAAATGTGGAATTATGAATTTGTTTGGGAAAGCTGGCGCTTAAAGAGCATTTGAGTTTTAACCTAGAAAATCATGCAATGACAAAGCAAAGATTAACTGGTCTTTTTGTCTATCCTGATATTCCCACAGCCGTATTTTTTGATCCGAATGGATCTCCAGACGGGCTAACACAGCCTTGGGTTGCCCTGCGGGAGGGGTTTCGTGCTCAGGGCGTTGAACTTGTTGGCCTTGATGAATGCTGTCATGACCCCGATTTTGAACTCCATCTTAATGTTCAAGCTCCCCGCTCTAAGTCTCCAAAGTTTGTAATTCTCGCTGAACATCCCTTGATCTATCCAGCCAATGGGCAGCGGTTCTTATTGCGTCGCTATCAAAGTGTGTTTACTTGGAACCCTGACCTAGCTATCAAGCAGGCTCAGCAAATTCAACTGCCTCACCCGTTCAAGATAACAGGTGGTGTAGATGGCTATGGGCAACGTCCTCAGTTGATTGTTTTAATCAACAGTAATAAGGCTTTGGCTTGGTGGGCTCCCTCTCAAGATCTCTACCGCGAGCGGGTCAGAGCTATTCGCTGGTTTGAACGTCATGCACCACAGGACTTTGCCCTTTATGGTCACGGTTGGAATCATTCAGCCCAACAGCCCGTGGTAGGAGATATCATTCACGCCTTAGAAAAAAGGTGGATTCACAGACCATTGCCCCCGTTTCCGTCTTGGCGGGGCATTGTGCCCACAAAGAGTGAAGTATTACGACAGTCCCGCTTCTCGATTGTCTATGAGAACGCGATTTTTCGTGGTTACATCACAGAGAAAATTTTTGATGCCTTTTGCGCCGGGAACGTGCCGATCTACTGGGGGGCACCAGACATTACCGACTACATTCCTAAGGCTTGTTTTATTGACCGTAGAGAGTTTTCTTCCTACGACTCTTTATACAACTTTCTCAAGACGATGCCAGAAGAGATCTATAAAGGCTACCAGCAAGCGATTTGGAATTTTCTGCACTCTCCCCAAGCACAGCGGTTTTCTATTGCTCACTTTGTGCAGACCATTGTTCACGGCATTTTGGATCAAGTCAACGCTAGTCATAAACACTCGGAATGATGATCTTTGTCAATCTTATCGGTGGCCTTGGCAATCAGATGTTCCAGTATGCTGTAGGAAGGGCTTTGTCTATGACTAGGGGAGTGCCCTTGCGTTTAGATATTTCCGATTTTGCAAGTTACCAGCTTCATCAAGGGTTTGAGCTACATCGTGTATTTTGCTGTGAGGCCCCAATTGCTTCTCTTGAAGATTTGAAGTCTGTTTTGGGTTGGTGGGGGGTACCAAAAATCAGGAGAGCGATCGCCAACCTGCAACTTTCAGCACTATGTAAGGGACGACTAATTCTTGAACCTCACTATCACTATTGGGAACAAATTCACTCTATCCCCAGTACTGCCTACCTTCAGGGTTACTGGCAATCAGAAAAATACTTTAGCGAAATTGCTGACGTTCTACGGGAAGATTTCAAGTTTAGGCAACCCTTGTCAGAAATAAATGCTCAATGGGCAGATAAAATTACCCAGTGTCATTCAATTAGTCTCCATATTCGTCGTGGAGATTATGTTTCAAATCCTATGACCCATAAAGTTCACGGCGTCTGTCAGCTTGACTATTACTATCGAGCCATTGAATATATCACGTCACTTATAGATGATCCTGTATTCTTTGTTTTTTCAGACGAAGCTGAATGGGCAAAATCAAACTTAGAGATCTCGCACCCTGTTTACTATGTGGAAAATAATACTGGTCAGGAGAGCTATAATGATATGCGATTAATGAGTCTATGTCGTCATCATATTATTGCCAACAGTACGTTTAGTTGGTGGGGAGCTTGGCTAAATAATAGCCCTGAAAAAATTGTAATTGCTCCTCAAAAATGGTTCGCCACATCTGATAAGGATGATTCGGATTTAATTCCAAAGACTTGGATTAGAATTTGAGATGATTTAGTTATTGTTAATGATGAATATACACAATAGTCCGACTATTTCAGTTATTTTACCAGTTTTTAATTCTGACCAATATATTGAATTAGCTATAAATTCTATTCTTAATCAATCCTTTAATGATTTTGAACTCATTGTTATTGATGATGGTTCTTCAGATAATTCCTTTGAAATTTTATCAAATTATGCAAAACTTGATGCTCGTATTCATTTAATTCGTCGGGATAATCAAGGTTTGATTTATACACTGAATCAAGCAATTGAACTTGCTAAGGGTCAGTATATCGCTAGAATGGATGCAGATGATTTGACTTTACCTAACAGGTTAGAAAGTCAACTTGAATTTCTAGAAAAAAATAAATTACATCTTTGTGGCTCATCTGTTCAGCTCATTGGGGCAGCGATTGGTTCTTGGCACTATCCTCCTTCCCATGAAGGTTGCGAAATTGAATTGTTATTTGGTGTACCTTTTGCCCATCCATCTGTAATGGGTCACTCCAGTGTTTTCAAAGAACTGAGGTACTCCTCTGAGTGGTCACTGGTGGAAGATTATGATCTATGGCAGCGGGCATGGGCGGCAGGGTTCAAGATGGGAAATGTCCCAGAGGTACTTCTCCAATATCGAGTACATCGCAAACAAACCTCCAGCCTTTATCGTTGGCAGCAAGCTCAAAATAGTCAACGGATTCGTTCGCGCCACTGGCAGCAACTCCTAAGTGCCAAGCTAGGAATTTCACCAACTGAGGCTCAAGAAGCAGAGAAAGACTTGTGGAAAACATTCCAACTCCTGCGGCAGTTAAAGCAATGTTATAAAGGAACAGAAGCAGAAAAAATTCTCCACCATGCATTCCCGCGCCTTTGTTCCCACCGTCTCCATAGTTGGGTTTTAGATAGAACAAGCTAGTTGAGTAGCTCAAGACCACATTTCTGGAGTGACCATGTTTTTTAGTGTCGTAATTCCTACCTATAATCGCTTGCCCATTCTAGAAAAGTGTGTTCGCGCGATCGCCCATCAAACGTGGAATCCAGACTTAGGCATTGAGGGCTATGAGGTCATTATTGTTGACGATGGCTCAACAGACAACACCATTGAGTGGCTTGAGGCACATCGTGAAGCGTTTCCCTGTGTCCGCTGGTTTCAACAGGAACATCTGGGTCCTGCGGCTGCCCGTAACTTGGGGCTTCAGGTGGCTCAGGGGGACTGGATTATCTTTATTGATAGTGACTTGGTGGTGACGGAAACGTTTTTAGAAGCCCATGGGAAGTGCTTAACTCAAGAAAAAGAACGTCTTGGCATTGAGGATATTGCTCAGGTTCCTGCTTTTTCCTATGGTCGTGTGATTAATACCTGTAATTTTGAAGAGCCAACCTCAGAACCCTACAAAATCATTGATTTTTCAGCCGCCTATTTTGCAACGGGAAATGTGGCGATCGCCCGCCATTGGTTGGAAAAAGCAGGCCTCTTTGATACCCAGTTTCAACTCTATGGCTGGGAAGATTTAGAACTAGGGGTGCGCCTCAAGAAATTGGGTTTGCGATTGCTGAAGTGCCCCGCAGCCGTTGGCTACCACTGGCATCCCCCCTTTTCCCTCAGTCAAGTGCCCACCCTGATTCAGAAAGAGATTGAAAGGGGACGAATGGGGGTCTTGTTCTATAAAAAGCATCCCATTTGGGAAGTGAAGCTCATGATTCAAATGACGCCCTTTCACTATTTCCTTTGGGCCATCCTATCCCTCGGCGGCATTCTCAATGAAAAAACACTGGCGCCCCTGTTGCAATGGCTGATTAATATCGGTCGCCCTCAAGATGCCTTGGAAGTGGCTCGTATCTTTTTGAACTGGTATAATGTGCGGGCAGTCTACTCAGCCTATCAAGAGCAAACACCGCAGCAGCAGCATTGAGCTTTCGTGGGAGTTATGTTAACCCTGTCTCCAGAGCTAAAAGCCCGTTTGGCAACGCCATTGCAGATTGGCTCTGTTACGGTCAATAGTCGGGTCTTGCAGTCCCCGTTGGCCGGGGTAACTGATTTGGTGTTTCGGCGATTGGTGCGCCGTTATGCCCCCGACTCAATGATGTACACGGAGATGGTCAGTGCTTCGGGGTTGCACTATCTGAAAACATTGCCCCGGATCATGGAAGTGGATGCCAATGAGCACCCCATTAGTATTCAGCTTTTTGACTGCCGCCCTGATTTTCTAGCGGAAGCAGCGATAAAGGCGGTAGCTGAAGGGGCGGATACGGTAGATATCAATATGGGCTGCCCCGTGAATAAAATTACGAAGAATGGCGGTGGTTCTTCGCTGCTGCGGGATGTGCAAACGGCAGCAACAATTGTGCGGACGGTCTCCAAGGCGGTGCCTGTGCCGGTTACGGTCAAAACCCGCATTGGTTGGAGCGATCAGGAGATTAATATCCTTGACTTTGCCAAGGCGATGGAAGATGCTGGCGCTGCCATGATCACAGTTCATGGGCGAACCCGTGCCCAAGGCTTTAATGGCCCAGCTCGCTGGGAGTGGATTGCGCGGGTGAAGGAGCGCGTCAGTATTCCCGTGATTGCCAATGGCGATATTTTCTCGGTGGAAGCGGCGGTGCGCTGCCTAGAGCAAACTGGGGCGGATGGGGTGATGTGCTCGCGAGGAACGATGGGTTATCCCTTCTTGGTGGGGGAAATTGATCACTTTTTGAAAACCGGGGAATTGCGGCCTGCGCCAACGGTGGTTGAACGTCTGCACTGTGCGCGGGATCATCTCATTGCCCTCTGGGAATACAAGGGGGAACGGGGGATTCGCCAAGCCCGTAAACATTTGACGTGGTACGCCAAGGGCTTTGCTGATGCCGCAGAACTGCGCAGTGAATTGTGTCGCATTGAAACCCTAGAGGCTGGTTTAGCCCTGCTGGATGCAGCAATTGAGCGCTTGCAGGTAAGTTCAGACACCGAGGCGATCGCGGCCTAAATACCTAAACAAATGAAAAAAAGATTTGTGTTGCGCAACAATTCCGCAAAAATTTCGTAAAAAAAGTCCCTAGAACCCACGGGTTATAATGAAAGTGTAGGTGTGAGCAGGCCAAAAAAGAGTGATGAGGCTTGGCCTACAAAAAGTTCACTTGCATTTCTCGTTTGATCGCAATCGCTTAATCTCTTGCGTATTTTCTAGCATTTGCAGTTAGCAGGTTCTTGCTGGTTTGAAGGGGCGATCGCTATCGGTGAAGGGCGATCGCGAGAAATTGCTGCACACTTGATGAGGAACATTGATTATGAACTGTACACGCTACACAGAATTGCCCGAAGCGGCATGGCGAGAATTTACGGGTGGTGATTGGGTCGATCGCATTGATGTGCGCGACTTTATTCAACGCAACTATACCCCCTACGCTGGGGATGCCTCCTTCCTCACAGGCGCTAGCGATCGCACCCAACAACTATGGGCAAAAGTGCGCGACCTGATGGCACTAGAGCGCGAAAAAGGGGTGCTCGATGCCGATACCAGTGTCCCCTCTTCGATTACAGCCCACGCACCGGGCTACATTGATCGCGAGTTGGAGCAAATCGTTGGCCTGCAAACCGATCAGCCCCTGAAACGGGCGATTATGCCCTTTGGTGGCATTCGCGTTGTTGAAACCTCCCTCAAGGCCTACGGCTACGAATTGGAGCCGCACACGAAGGAAATCTTCACCAAATATCGCAAAACCCATAACGATGGCGTCTTTGATGCCTACACACCCGAAATGCGCCGCTGTCGTAAATCGGGGATCATTACGGGACTGCCGGATGCCTATGGCCGCGGTCGGATTATTGGTGACTATCGCCGCGTAGCTCTCTATGGGGTAGATCGCTTGATTGCCGACAAACAGGCACAGCAGGCTTCCCTAGAAGTGGATGTCATGGACGAAGAAACCATCCGCCTACGGGAAGAACTCTCAGAGCAAATCAAAGCCCTCAATGAACTCAAGGAAATGGCCGCCAGCTATGGCTTTGATATTTCGCGGCCAGCGGCCAATGGCAAAGAGGCGATTCAGTGGCTCTATTTTGGCTACCTTGCGGCTGTCAAAGAACAAAACGGCGCCGCCATGTCCCTTGGGCGGGTCTCCACCTTCCTCGACATTTACTTTGAACGGGATTTGCGCCACGGCACAGCCACAGAAGCTGAGATCCAAGAATGGATTGACCACTTTGTGATGAAACTGCGGATGGTGCGCTTCCTGCGGACGCCGGAATACAATGAACTCTTCTCTGGCGATCCCACATGGGTCACGGAATCCATTGGTGGCATGGGTCTTGATGGTCGCCCATTGGTGACGAAAACCAGCTTCCGTATTCTGAATACGCTCTATACCCTTGGGCCTGCCCCCGAACCCAACTTGACGGTGCTGTGGTCGGAAAACTTGCCAGAGGCCTTCAAACGCTTCTGCGCCCAAGTTTCCATTGACACCAGTTCGATCCAATACGAAAACGATGACTTGATGCGTCCCTACTGGGGCGATGACTACGCGATCGCCTGCTGTGTCTCAGCGATGCGGGTCGGCAAACAAATGCAATTCTTTGGGGCACGGGTGAATTTAGCCAAAGCCCTCCTCTACGCAATCAATGGCGGTCGGGATGAAGTCTCTGGCCAGCAAGTGGCACCGATGTTTGCGCCGATTACAGGCGACACCCTGAAGTGGGAAGAAGTGCTGCCGCGCTTTGAACAGATGATGGCTTGGTTGGCGAAGGTGTATGTCAATACCCTCAACGTCATCCACTACATGCACGATAAGTACTGCTACGAGCGGCTGGAGATGGCGCTCCACGATCGCGATGTCTTTCGCACCATGGCCTGTGGTGTGGCGGGTCTATCGGTGGTGGCGGATGCCCTCTCGGCCATTAAGTACGCCGAGGTGAAAGTGATCCGCAATGCCGAAGGGTTGGCGGTGGACTACGAGATTAAGGGTGATTTTCCGAAGTACGGCAACAACGACGATCGCGTGGATAGTCTCGCGGTGTGGGTCGTGGAAACCTTCATGAATGAAATCCGCAAACACAAAACCTACCGCAATGCCGTGCCTACGCAGTCAATCCTGACGATTACCTCCAACGTCGTCTATGGCAAGAAAACCGGCAATACTCCCGATGGCCGCAAAGCCGGTGAACCCTTTGCGCCGGGCGCCAACCCCATGCACGGTCGCGATACGAAAGGGGCGATCGCCTCACTGGCATCCGTGGCCAAGTTGCCCTATGTCCATGCCCAAGATGGCATCTCCAACACGTTCTCCATCGTGCCCAGTGCCCTTGGCAAGACACGGGAGGATCGAATCAGCAACTTGGTGAATCTGCTGGATGGCTACATCCACGACCAAGGCTTCCACCTCAACGTCAACGTGCTTAACCGCGAAATGTTGTTGGATGCCATGGATCACCCTGAACTGTACCCCCAACTCACCATCCGGGTGTCGGGCTATGCGGTGAACTTTATCAAACTCACCCGCGAACAACAGTTGGATGTGATTAACCGCACCTTCCATGAACGCTTTTAGGCTCATCTTTAGGCTCTTTAGGCGAACTGCCGCCTAGATGAACGTCGCGTCCTCTACCTCGGTTGCTCTGGCGATCGGGGTAGATTTTTTATGGTGCTAGCGTGTGGTGTTTGCGTACATTGGTGAATCTCGTTAATCTTCCCTTTTTCTATAGCCATGCTGCGGGCGATCGCGCCTGCTTGTTACTCCATGGCTTGGGGGGTGGGGTTTATGAACTGCAACTTTTGGGAGAGGTTCTCTACAAAGCAGGCTGGACGGTTCAGGGCATCCTCTATCCGGGGCACGATCGCCCCAGTGCCCAAATGCCCGCCTCGACATGGCCGCAGTGGTATGAGGCAGTAGTGACAGCCTTTAAGACCTTACGAGACAGCCATCGCACGGTTGCCGTGGTGGGCTTTTCCACTGGGGGAACGCTAGCCCTTCATCTTGCCTATGAGTATGCCGTTGATTCTCTTGTACTCCTTGCCCCCTTTTTGCGCATCTATCGGCCTTGGTTTTGCCCCGTCGCTCCAGAGAGGCTTGTGCAGTCCCTTGGCCAGTGGATTCCCTTTGTGCCTCGGCGCAGCCTACCAATCCGCGATCGCCCCCTACGCCAAGCAGCGGAAGGCGCCTGCTTTTTCAAAAGTTTCAACCTGCAAGCGGTGCGCAGTGCCCTTGAACTGATTGCCCAAGTGGAGCGGGAACTGCCAACCATCACAGCTGAAACCCTGATTCTGCAAAGCCTTGCTGACACGGTCGTTGACCCCCAAGGGGCACAGAGGATTTATGAACACCTAGGCAGCCCCGAAAAGGAATTGCACTGGTTCAAGGAGTCGGATCACTTGCTCCCCCTTGATGTCGAGCGAGAACAGGTATTCGCCAAGGTGGTCGCCTTTTTGGGAAGATAGTTGCAGTTGGTTACTTGCCCTGCCATGGAAACATTGGATCTACGGGGAACGCCCTGTCCTTTGAACTTTGTGCGCACAAAACTGCGACTGCAACAGTTGCCCCCCCAGCAGCCCCTTGAGGTCTGGTTGGATGCAGGAGAACCCATTGAGCAGGTGCCCGATAGTTTGCGCATGGCGGGCTACGATGTCCTTGGGATTGAGCCACGGCAGGACTATTTTGCCCTTCAGGTGCAGCGTCCGGCATGAGTGATCTGGTGGGCTTGGTGCGGGCTGTTCAGGCCAATTACTACCGTGTCCGCCTGCGGGAAGCCACCAATGGTATTGAGGAGTTACTGTGTGTACGCCGCGCCCGCCTCAAGAAGATGGGGCAACAGGTGTGTGTGGGGGATTGGGTAGTGGTGAGCCATCCCGACTGGCAAGGACACCGCGGAGCGATCGCTGAGATTTTGCCCCGCCGCAATCAATTGTCACGCCCAGCGATCGCCAATGTCGATCAAGTGTTGCTCCTTTTTGCCTTGGCTGACCCTCCTGCTGATGTCCATCAAATTAGCCGCTTTCTCTTGACCGCCGAGGGATTGAATGTCGAAATTCAGGTGCTTTTCACCAAAGCGGATTTAGTTTCTGCGCAAGAGCAACAGCAGTGGCGCGATCGCCTGCATCAATGGGGCTATCACTGCCATGTCCTCAGTCTCACCCAAGGAAGCGACTGGCAACATCTGCATCCCCACCTCGCCGATAAGATTACAGTTGTCTGTGGCCCGTCGGGGGTAGGCAAAAGTAGCTTGATCCGCCATCTGACACCTCGGGAAGATATTCGCGTCGGTGCGGTCTCGGATCACTGGCACCGGGGGCGGCACACCACTCGCCATGTGGAACTCTTTCCCCTGCCAGCGGGGGGCTGGATTGCCGATACACCGGGCTTTAATCAGCCGGAACTGCCCCAAGACCCCCAGCAATTGGCGGCGGCTTTTCCGGAGATTCGCCAACGGCTGAGCAAGGATCGGTGTCTCTTTGATAACTGTCGCCACGATCAGGAACCGGGCTGCTGTGTACGCGGTGATTGGGAGCGCTACCTCCTCTACATTGAGTATTTGCATGAGCTAGAAACAATGGCCAGTTCAGAGCCATCCTTAGGGAAGGCACCCCCAGTGAAGGCCAAGAGTGACCGCCAAGGGCAGCAGCGCCTTGAACCCCTCTTGGATCCGAAAAAATATCGCCGCCGATCGCGCCGACAGCAGCATCAGCACCTCAACCCTATGGCTGAAGAAGTCCTCGATAGCGAACTGTGATGACGATGCCCCTTGTGTTAACTCTCATCCTGTTGAGTGTAACGGGTCTTTCCTTGGTAATCTGGTTGGTTTTGCTGCTGTTTTGGGGACAGTTTTGGCGCCCGGATCAGCGGCTACAGGGGGGAGACCTCAGGGTTTGGCCAAGGGTGGTGGTTGTCATTCCAGCTCGCAATGAGGCGGCGGTGATTGGCACCAGTGTGCGATCGCTCCTCGAACAGGACTATGCTGGAACCCTACATCTGATCTTGGTGGACGATCAAAGTAACGATGGCACAGGGGACATTGCTCGCCAAACGGCTTTGGAACTGGGCAAGGGCGATCGCCTAACGGTGATTGAAGGCACACCGCTCCCCCCCGGCTGGTCAGGTAAGCTCTGGGCGCTGTCCCAAGGCATTGAGGCCGCCCGTGCGTTTGATCCCGATTACTTGCTGCTCACAGATGCCGATATTGCCCACGATCGCCAAAATTTGCGCCAATTGGTCGCCCACGCCCGTCAGCAAAACTGTGCCCTTGTCTCGCTGATGGTGAAACTGCGCTGCCAAAGTATTTGGGAAAAATTGCTGATTCCCGCCTTTGTCTTTTTCTTTGCCAAGCTCTATCCCTTCCGCTGGGTCAACGATCCACAGCGATCAACGGCGGCTGCAGCGGGGGGGTGTATTTTGATTGATCCTCTGGCCCTAGACAAGATAGGGGGCATTGCCTGTATTCGCGATGCCCTAATTGATGATTGTTCCTTGGCAGCAGCGGTAAAGCGCGCAGGCTACCGCATTTGGCTGGGATTAACACCGACAACAGTGAGTTTGCGAGCCTACAATACCCTCAGCAGTATTTGGCAGATGGTGGCTCGCACTGCCTATACGCAGTTGTCCTATTCACCGCTCTTGCTGGTGGGAACCGTGATTGGCATGACACTGGTGTATTTGTGGGCGCCCCTTGCCCTTGCTATCGGTCTGATCGGTCAGTCGCTACCCTTAGCCGTCATGGCGGGACTCACTTGGGGGAGCATGGCGATCGCCTACGGGCCAACGGTGCGTTTCTATGGCCTCAATAGGGCTTGGGCGCTGACACTGCCTGTGATTGCCTTCCTCTATACGCTGATGACACTGGATTCGGCGCGGCGCCACTGGCAAGGCCGGGGGGGGGCTTGGAAAGGACGGGTTTATCCCCGCAAGTCATAGATGGGGCGATAGGCCATGACAATCAGCGTGTCAGTGGGGTCAAGGCTCTGAAAGTCTGAGGGACGAGGGTTGAGCAACACCTGCTGATTTTGGCGGCGAATCCCGATCAGGAGCAGCGGGTTCTCTGGATGGCGACTACTGTACTCACTCATCCAAGCACTGAGGGCAGCAAAGGAGAGGCCACAGAGGGTAGTGGGATAGTGCCCTGGCTCAATGAAGTAAAACTCATTGGTGTGATCAGAATAGGTCAGGAGTTGGCGATAGACCTCGGACATTTGGCGAAAGAGGGCACTTTGGGCCAGAATCCCAGAACTATAGTCCTGACTCAAAATCACTTCATCCACCCCCGCTTCCTTAAGGTGGCGCTGGCGATCGCTATTCACCAATTCGGCCACCACATGAATATCCTGCTCTTGGCTAGGAGTTTTCTCTAGATGCTTTACCGCAAGGGCAATGAGGGCATTTTTTTCATCGGGAGCTTCCATGTCGGCATCGGCAAGCAGAATAATGGCTTTGGCTTGGGGGGCATTGAGGCGCTCTAGGGTGCCATGGTGGGTAGGATCCCCTTGCACTACAAAGACATCCGGGCGCCCTTGGAATTCAGGATCCAGTGCAATCGGTTCAGCACATAAAAGCACAATGTCACGGGGATGGTAGGCGTTGGCGGCAATCAGTTGGCGGAGCACAAGGGGCGCCTTGGCATTCCAGTTGCAAATAATGATGTGGTTGCTAAAGGGTTTCATGGGTAGGGTTTGGCTAAGAGCTTGGGTGACAAAGTAGGCGGAAAATTTGCCAACCAAGGCACCAAAGGCAAAGGTGCCAAAAAGCAGTAGTACGAGCTGCAGGACTTGCCCCGGCAGGGTGCGCGGGCGATCGGGATACTCCCCCACCAAGGTAATCACTGCATTACTGAGGGTCTCCCAAGCGCGGCTCGGCGACTGAAGTGCCTCTTCGCTCCAGAGGAAAGCCACAATTAACAGCACCAGAATCGCGATCGCCCCTAGGGTAAGGAAGCGTTGAAGTCGCTCGTGCATTGGTTGGCGAGGGAAACATCACGTCTATTCTAAGATTCCGCCCCCTTGTAGAGTCTCCCAGATTCCAGTATCCTGACTGCTATACAACCCTTTTCCCTAAGGATGGAACCCCCTCGAAACAGCCAAAACTGCTTAATGACCCAATCACATCCCCTCAACAGGTCGATATCACTGGCAGAGGGGCGATTTATTCAGCATGATAGAAACAACATCGGCAGTAAAGGAGCAGTCTCTTGAATAAGCCTGACGACCCACAATGCCGACTCAGACTGTATATCTGGGGTTCCCCCTAGAAGAATAGCTGCAATGTCTGCCGCTGCCTTAGAAATTTTACTTGTGCTGCTGCTCATCATCGCCAATGGCATTTTTGCTGGTGCTGAAATCGCAGTGGTCTCTGCACGCAAGGTTCGTCTTGAGCAACTGGCAAAACGGGGTCAACGCAAGGCGAAGGTGGCTCTGAAACTTGCCAACTCCCCGAATAATTTTCTCTCGGCTATACAAATTGGGATTACCCTGATTGGGATTCTCAGTGGTGCCGTGGGCGGTGCCACCCTTGCCCAGCGGTTACAGGCTGCCCTCAGTCCCGTGCCATGGTTGGGGCAGTATAGTCAGCCTTTGAGTATTGCCCTTGTGGTGACGGGGATTACATACCTTTCCTTGGTGATTGGCGAACTGGTGCCCAAGCGCATTGCCATGACGTACCCTGAGGCGATCGCCTGCAACATTGCCAAACCCATGACATGGCTGACGAAATTAGCGGCTCCGATTGTGCATTTACTCAGCGTCTCCACAGACACCATCCTGCAAGTATTGGGCATTACCACCATTGCTGACCAAACGGTTACAGAGGATGAAATCAAAGTCCTGATTGAACAGGGGGCACAGGCGGGTCTCTTTGAGGTGGCGGAGCAGGACATGGTGGCGCGGATTTTTAACTTGGGCGATCGCCCGATTCAGTCGATCATGACCCCCCGCACCGATATTGTGTGGCTGGATATTGAATCTTCCCTTGAAGAAATAGAAACAGAAATTCTGGCCAGTTCCCATTCGCGGTTTCCCGTGGCCGAAGAGACCATTGATCACTGCTTGGGAATTATTTCAGCCAAGGACTTTTTGGCCGCCCGTCTCACCCAGCAAAGCATTGACCTACGCCAGCTTTTGCAACCAGCGCTCTTTGTCCCCGAAGGCCTACCTGCTCTCGAGGTGCTTGAACTCTTTCGCCAGTCGAGTCAACACATTGCCCTGATTACCGATGAATACGGGGGTATTGAAGGGCTAGTGACGCTCAACGACATCACTGAAGCAATTATTGGCACCCTGCGTCACGAGGAGGGCGAGGAACCGCAAATTATTCAGCGGGAGGATGGCTCGTGGCTATTGGATGGGTTGCTCTCCACCTATGAACTCAAGGAATTGCTGCGGCGGGAAACCTTGCCGGAGGAGGACACGGCCAACTACCACACCCTTGGCGGGCTAATTATTACGCTATTTGGGCGTATTCCCCAGTCGGGAGATTACATTGAAACCGATGGCCTGCGCTTTGAAGTGGTGGATATGGATGGCAACCGCGTGGATAAGGTGCTGGTGACCGAACTAGTGAGCGACGATGCCCTCGCCGATGACAGCCCCAAGGACAAGGATTAACGACGGCGCAGATCCGCTACCGTGCGTTGCAGCAATCGCCAGCGTTGTTGTCGCAGTTGATTCAGGGCGCGTTTCAGGGGTGGCAAGGGGGGCTGATCACCACCATAGCGCCAAGCCACATAGGCCTGCGTCAGGGTTTCAATGGCTCGCTGACTGACGGCATCAAGACGGCCAGCGGTTTGCAGCGATCGCGCGTATTCCCACGGAGTTTGATTGGGTCGCTTCGGTAATCCCTGCTGGGCGAGACCATCGAGCATTTGTACATAGAGGCGGGCGATCGGCGGCAGTTTTTGCAGGCGTTGACGATATCGCCATGTCTGGAGAGCGTACCACAAGCCCCAGACCACAATGACGCCACCAAGGAGAATCAAAATCCCTTGGACAATCCCCCCCAGCCCTTGGCTAAACAGATCAAAGAATTTTTGCAAAGCAGTTTCGAGGGTAGCAAAGATAATGCCAAAAAATCCCGTCACCGGGGTCGGCAACCATCCCGTGACCCACTGCCAAAACTGCTGCAGAACGCTAAAGGTCTGATCCACTTCTAGAGTGGCTGGATAGAGATCGTGCCCCGGAATTGGATCAAAGAGAAACCAGCCCAAATTGGGGAAGTAGGCTTCCGTCAGGGCATAGGCATCGGTATTGCGAACCACATACAAGCCCGTGAAGGGGTTAAATTCCCCCGTTCCTAAACCGGTGACCAAGCGCGTGGGAATGCCAATACTGCGCAGTAGCAGCGTCAACGCCGTGGAAAAGTGATCGGGATAGCCGCCGCGCCACTCAAACAGAAAGGCGGCCACCAAGTCTTGATCTGGGCTCAAGGGAGGAATATCGGTTTTGAGGCGGTAGGACTGCTTGAGGGCTTGGGTGAGGTAGAGAGCTTGCTCGTAGGGTTCGGGAATCGAGCGATCGGCCTTGGCAAGGAGGTCTTTGGCCAGCGCTTGCAGCCGTGGTTTCAGGTCAGGGGGGACTTCAAGGTAGGACTGATAGCCTACGGTGTGATTTAATTTTGGCGCTCTGCGCAACAGGGAGCGATCGCGCACGGGCACTTGGGAAATCACAGAATAGGTCAGCCCCTCGGGCAAGGGCACCGGCGCCCGCAGGCCACCCTCGGGATCGCGGGCAATTTCACGGGTGGGAAAATAGAGTTCGCGGGGTTCGTAGAGATGGGGAATTAGGTTACTAAACTCAGAAACAATGGTATAGGTCTGAATCACTTCCCGCGTCGGCATTTGGGAGAGTTGTTGTGGCAGCAGATAGCGAAAACTCCAAGGGGAACGCCGCAGCACTTCTGCCTTATCGTTGCGACTAATGCGCCAACCCCGCCCCGTATATTCATCAAAGGCAAGGACACGCCAAAAGCCGGGGGCTTGCGATCGCACCCGCATTAACTCCCTAGGCGTCATGCTCCCGCCAAAGGTCTGATCAATCTCAGAGCCAAAGCCATAGTAAAAGTTCGGGTCAAAGGTTTGATTGGCCAGTTCCTCGCCAACACCACCACCACCACGGCCACTGACATAGCCCGGATTGATCACCCGGGTTTGGTCAAACTCCCCTGCCACTTGAATTTCAGCACTGACAGGCAAGGTGCGAATTTGATAGCCGGGGAAGCGCGGCAGCAGCACAAAGACCACCATCCCCAAGCCAAGAATCAGGGCAAAGAGGCCGACCCATTGCCGCCAAGGCAAGCGCAGGGATTTCAGGGTGGTGGAGAGTAGGCCAAGGCGCGAGCGGTAGTCAAGGACGAGTACGGGTAGGGCGATCGCCAGAAAGATCACAAGAAACAGCCCAAAGGTCATGGTTTGACTGAGGGTGGCCGCCACACTAATTAAAATCAGGGCAATGACCATTGAGTAGCCCAAATCTTTGCGGCGGGGCAGGTCAAAGCTATGGAGCACTTGCAGTTGAATCAAGAGTTCCGTCAGCAAAATCCGTGAATCCTGGTTCAGTGCTGCCAACCGCGCCAAAAAGACCGCTAATGCCGTCAACATCCCAACGGCGATCGCCAGCTTTGCCACCACATTTCTTTGCCGCCGTGCCCACCAACTCCAACTAAAGCCCGCAATGGAGAGGGGAACTGCCCAGAGACTATTGGCAGTATCCGCCGCCACATCAGTTGCCACCAGGCCAACAATCACCATGCCCAAGACCCCTAGGCGCAGCAGCAGGGAATCCTCAACATCTTTGGCGGGAGCTAGCATCGGGGAATTGGCAATGGGCTGTAACCAAGACTGAACCATCGGACAGCAGCGGCAAACAGTGCCCTGATCCTAACAAATCTCTTCCCCAGAAGTGGTGGATACCTTGGCGGCGATCGCGTCCTCTATCAGCGGCTTGCAGCATGGCTTAAAAATCAGCCCCTGACGGCGCAAATCTACACCGAAGAGGAACTCCAATCGCTTTTGGGTCTCTCCCTTCCCCCAGGGCTAAAATCAGGGTTCAATCATCTCAACAGGAGCAAATTCCTCTTGCTTAGCCGCCAGCGATCGCGGGAATGATGCTGACTTCGTCGCCATCCTTGAGGGGCGTTTCAATGCCATTGAGGAAGCGAATATCCTCATTGTTGACGTAGAAATTGACAAATCGCCGCAGTTGGCCACTTTCATCGCAGAGGCGCCCTTTAATGCCGGGGCAGTCCTGCTCTAGCTTTTCCAGAAGCTCAGCGATCGATTGGGCTTGACACTCCACCGTTGCTTGATCGCGGGTGAGCTTTTGCAAGGGCGTCGGAATCAAAACAGTAACAGCCATAGACCTCTACAAACCATCCATAAATTTCAACACAGCGTCGGAAAAACCGACTAGACCAATACCGGTTGCCAATCCAACCGTTCGAGGGTGCGCGATCGCTCCAAGGCACGCTCAAAGCTAGCCAACTTGGGTTGGATCGTCAGGGGTTGACCAATGTCGTTTTGCACTGCCTCTTGGGTTTTCAGGCCGTTGCCGGTGATATAGACCACCGTCACCTCTTCGGGGTCAATTTTGCCCGATTCCACCAATTTTTTAAGAACGGCAATTGTGGTACCGCCAGCGGTTTCCGTGAAAATACCTTCCGTTTCCGCCAGCAGCTTAATGCCTGCCACAATTTCTTCATCGGTGGCCGCAGCGATCGCCCCATTGGTTTTGCGGGCAATCTCTAGGGCATAGACCCCATCGGCGGGGTTACCAATGGCAATGGACTTAGCAATGGTGTTGGGCTTCACGGGTGCCACAAAATCCCGCCCCTCGGCATAGGCTTGGGCAATGGGGGAGCAGCCCACCGCTTGGGCACCACTACAGCGCACGGGTTTATCCGCCACCAGACCCACTTCCACAAATTCGCGGAAGCCCTTGTAAATTTTCGTGAACAGAGAGCCAGAAGCCAAGGGAGCCACAATGTGGTCAGGAAGCTGCCAGCCCAACTGTTCAATCACCTCATAACCGAGCGTCTTTGACCCTTCCGAATAGTAGGGGCGCAAATTGATATTGACAAACCCCCACCCGTGGGTATTCGCCACTTCCGAGCACAGGCGATTCACTTGGTCGTAGTTGCCCTCAACGGCCATTACCGTTGGCCCATAGATGAGCGTCCCCAAGACCTTACCCGCTTCCAAATCTGCTGGAATAAAGACACAGCAATCTAGCCCTGCATGAGCCGCGATCGCCGCCGTTGAATTCGCCAAATTGCCGGTACTGGCACAGGAGACGGTCGTAAAACCCAATTCCCGCGCCCGCGTCAACGCCACCGATACCACCCGATCCTTGAAGCTCAAGGTGGGCATATTCACGGCATCGTTTTTGATGTACAAATGCTTGAGTCCGAGTCGCCGAGCCAGCCGCTGGGCTTTGACGAGGGGAGTCATCCCTGTGCCCACATCAATGGGGTTGGCCGATGTCACAGGCAAAAAGGGACGGTAACGCCAAATGGACTTTGGCCCCGCCTCAATCGTGCTGCGCGTCACAGCTGCTGCCAAGCGCTCTAAATCGTACTTCACCTCTAGGGGGCCAAAACAGTATTCGCAGACATGAATGGCTTGGGGTTCGTACTCGGCGCCACACTCTTTGCATTTGAGGTGGGTAAAATAGGCGGTTTCGGTGGTAGAGGTCAACGTTGCGGTCATGGGTCTCAGCCTGCCTCAGACAAGTTGTTGACCATCCTAGCAGGGGGCGATCGCCCTGTCAAATATATCCGACTATTTTTATCGGGATTTGAATGGCCATAAAAATTCTCCCCGTTTTCCTTGGAGATGTGCTGCTAATCAGCGGTTGGCGCTATCCTAGGGCTTTTTGAGGCTTCAGCGAATGGGGGTATGCACGGTCACCCGCTTCGTGCCATCGGGAAATGTTGCTTCGACTTGTACTTCTGTGGGCATTTCCGGCACCCCCTCCATGACATCGTCACGGCTGAGCAGCGTTGTGCCATAGTTCATCAAATCAGCAACTGTGCGCCCCTCCCGCGCCGCTTCCAAAATGGCAGCAGAAATATAGGCCACTGCTTCGGGATAATTGAGCTTGAGACCCCGTGCTTTACGACGTTCGGCCACAAGAGCGGCGGTAAAAATCAGGAGCTTGTCTTTATTCTTGGGGGGACAGTTGCATCGTTCCTCAGGCTAAACACTCACTTTGGCCTCTATCTTAACTTGTGGCTTTGGTGCCCAGAAAATCAATGAGCGATAAAGTCAAACTGCGACAACACTATCTTGAATGGCGGCAGCACCTGAGCGATCGCGAGTGGCAAGATCGCAGTCAGCGCATTTGTCAGCACTTGCTTGATCATCCCCAGTTTCAACAGGCAACCACAGTGTTGACCTATGTGCCCCATCGCCGCGAACCCGACTTGCGCTTCCTCTGGTCACTCCCGAAACAGTGGGGCTTGCCCCGTGTCGTGGGTCAGGATTTGCGGTGGCATTGTTTTAATGGCAACCAAGACACTCTCCAGCAAGGACGCTATGGCCTTTGGCAACCGCCCCCCGAAGCGCCCCCGATTGATCCAGCGTGTGTTGATCTCTGCCTAGTGCCTGCCGTTGCCTGCGATCGCCAAGGCTACCGTCTCGGCTATGGCGCCGGTTTTTTTGATCGCCTCTTTGCCCACCCCGATTGGCAGCACGTGTGTCGCTGGGGAATTGTCTTTGAGTCAGCCCTTCTAGCAGAATTGCCCCGTGACCCGTGGGATCAGCCACTGCAAGCTATCTGCACTGAATCAGGCCTCTTGGCAATCAGCTAAAGCCCCAGTTTTGCCAACACCGGTTGCATTGAAACCACGTGTTTTCTCAAACCCAGTTCCTCAGGACGCAGGCCAAGGGCTAGACCCACCAGTTGCGGCAGATGGAGAATCGGCAAATTGAGGGTAACTCCCACCTGCTGGGCAATTTCTGGTTGGCGAGCATCCAGATTCAAATGACAGAGGGGACAGGGGGTGACAATGCAATCCGCGCCATGGGCGATCGCGCTCTGGAGTCGTTGTGCCGCCATGGCAAAACTGGCCGCCGTCGCATAGCTGGAAATGGGCCAACCACAGCACTGGGTACGTCCCTCATACTCGATGGGGGTAGCCCCAACTGCCTCAAACACCTGTTCCATTGAGGTGGGGTGAATTGGGTGATCAAAGGGCAGCCTCTCTTGGGCACGCAGCAGATAGCAGCCATAAAAGGCCGCACAGCGCAGTCCCTTGAGGGGACGACGGACGCGATCGCGCAACTCGTCAATGCCCACATCGCCGACAATCGCCCAGAGCAAATGCTTCACTTCTGTGGTGCCTTGGTAAGGAGCGCAGCCCTGTTGCGTCAACACTTGGTTAATTTCTGCCACGTACGCCGGGCGATCGCGCTGAAAGGTCTTGAGGCGTTCATCCACATGGCCAATCACCCCCTGACAGGTGCTGCAATGGGTCAACAGGGGCAAAGCCAACTGTTCGGCAAGGGCAATGTTGCGGGCATTGACGGTATCTTCTAGCAGCCACGAATTCTCCTTAAACGTGCCTGAGCCACAACAACTGGCTTCCTTCAGTTCCACCAGCTCGATATTCAACAGGGGGGCGATCGCCCGCGTTGAGAGGTCTAATTCCCGACAGGCCCCTTGAGCCACACAACCGGGATAATAGGCATAGCGTAAAGCAGACATACAACTTGAAACGCCTAAAATCTGCCCCTAGTCTAGCCAATCATCACAATCACTCGTGTGTCCTACTGCTCAGGTATAATCCTAGGATTTAGAAACCAATCCTTGTTTTTTAGTCAAAAGTCCGTGTTACCATAAACCAATTTCTTGCAGTTCTTTCAACAACCCATGCCATAGGAGTGTTATCTTGCGTTACTTATTTAGTTCGGAGTCCGTCACCGAAGGCCACCCCGATAAGATTTGCGACCAAATTGCCGATGCCATTCTGGATGCGCTGCTCACCCAAGACCCCCAAAGTCGCGTTGCCGCTGAGGTCGTCGTGAATACGGGTCTGGTGCTGATTACTGGGGAAATTACCACCAAAGCACAGGTCAACTACGTCAACCTAGCACGGCAGAAAATCCGTGAAATTGGCTACACTGATGCTGAAAATGGCTTTGCCGCCAATAGCTGTGCCGTTATCGTTGCCCTTGATGAGCAATCCCCCGATATTGCCCGAGGGGTGGACACGGCTCAAGAAGCACGGGAACGTCTCAGTGATGCCGAATTAGATCGCGTTGGCGCCGGTGATCAGGGCATTATGTTTGGCTATGCCTGCAATGAAACCCCTGAGTATATGCCCCTGCCCATTAGCTTGGCTCACCGCATGGCGCGTCGCTTGGCTGCTGTCCGCAAAACGGGTCAACTTCCTTATCTGCGTCCCGATGGCAAAACTCAAGTCACTGTCATCTACGAAGATGGCCAGCCGGTGGGCATTGATACCATCCTGATTTCCACCCAACACACGGCCACCATTGGTGACATCAGCGACGAAGCCGCCGTTCAAGAAAAGATTAAAGCCGATCTATGGGAAGCCGTCGTCAACCCTGTCTTTGCGGATCTGGCAATTAAACCCGATGACAAGACCCGCTTTCTCGTCAACCCCACGGGCAAATTTGTCATTGGTGGTCCTCAGGGGGATTCGGGACTCACAGGACGCAAACTGGTGGTGGATACCTACGGTGGTTATGCCCGTCACGGGGGCGGTGCTTTTTCCGGGAAAGACCCCACCAAGGTCGATCGCAGTGCTGCCTACATGGCTCGTTACATTGCCAAAAACATTGTGGCCGCAGGCCTAGCCGACAAATGCGAGTTACAGATTAGCTATGCCATTGGTGTGGCTCGCCCCATGAGCCTCTTTGTGGATACCTTTGGCACGGGTAAACTTGCCCCAGAGCAACTGCTGGAGTTAATTACAACCCACTTTGATCTGCGCCCCGCTGCCATTATCCAAACCTTTGGTCTGCGCCACTTGCCCCAGGAGCGCGGTGGTCGCTTCTACCAAGATGTGGCTGCCTACGGTCACTTTGGGCGTCATGACCTCGACCTACCTTGGGAAAAACTCGATAAAGTCGCCGATCTGCAAGCCGCTGCCGCTCAATTTCTAAGCGCAGTCTAGGAACATATTGGGGGGATTTCTCCCCCCTGCACTACTGGGTGACTCGTTGCAGGCAGGTTTGTGCCGTGTTGGTGAGCATCTGGCGCACTTCGGGATTGACATTGGTCTGTACATCTTCACCGATCGCCTGAAATTCTGCCAAGGTGAGCGAGGATTGCAGTTCATTGATCACACAGGTACAGTAGGCATTGCCGTATTGCGCCATTTGCGGCACCTGTTGTTGCAGGGCAGTCGTACATTCACTGGTAAATCGGGAAACCACTTCTGGGGGGTAGGGAGCAGCGATCGCCCCCCCGCCGAGGGACACCGCACTTAAAACCGTCAAAGAGATGGATGATTTTTTGAGTAAAGACATTGTTTCTATCCTTCGTGTATCAAAGTTTCATGCCCATTCTTTAGTGACTCCTCCAGTCTAGGCAGGTTCCAGAGAATGTGCCACTTTGGGCGATCGCCACAAAACGCAGATTTACATTCCTAGGGGCAAACGTTAAAGTAGAGGATTGGACTACTACAACACCGTTCACCTTAGCCCTATGACCCTATACAACCCCTCTTTGTACGAAGAACCCATTTCCCAAAAGAACTTAACCACTGCGGGTCGTTCCGATCGCTCCATTTTGGAATGGTTACAGCAAACGGGTCGATTAATTGCCCGTGATGCCAATGAGACAGACCCGATCGTGGATAGCACCCTCGATGATATGGGTGAAATTGAGGAATTTGTTGGTGACTCCTTGGGCGATTACGACGAAGAAGATGACCTAGGGCTTGAGGAGTAGGGCACCAATCCCCCTATTATCGGAGTGATGTGCTAGAGCTATCCCCATGCCCTCCACCAAAACCACGGCTGCCATTGAACCCCGTTGGCTGACAGGACAGCGACTTTTTGGCCTTCTCGCTATTGGCCTGCTCATGGCTAGCATTGCCTACGATACCGGGGCAAACCACTGGCAACAGCCGTTGAAAACCTTGACAGTGCCTTGGTTGGTGAGCTTTGCCATCGTTGCAGTTCTAGGGAGGGCGGTGGTGCCCCTGTTGCGGCGGTTGAAAACTGGGCAGATTATTCGCGAAGATGGCCCGCAATCTCACCTGCAAAAATCGGGCACACCGACAATGGGGGGAATCTTTTTTGTGCCGACGGGGTTAGGTCTAGCCCTCCTGTGGACTGGAGTTGCGCAGGGGAAAGTATCCGCAACGGTGGGGGCGATCGCCCTCCTTGTTCTCTGGTATGCCGCCATTGGCTGGTGGGATGACTGGCAAGTTCTGCGGCGCAAATCCAACAAAGGGTTATCGGCGCGGCTGCGGCTCCTCCTTGAGGGCATTGGGGCGGCTCTTTTTTGTGCTTGGCTGGTGGGCAGTGATCCAACGGCAACGGTGGTGACCGCGCCTTGGGGGTGGGTTTGGCCTTTAGGGATCGCCTTTATCCCCTTGGCGATTTTTGTGCCGATGGCGGAAGGGAATGCCCTCAATCTCACCGATGGTCTCGATGGTCTTGCCGCAGGCACGGCGGCGATCGCCCTCCTCGCTTTAGGCATGATTCTGACCGCCCATCCCGATTTGCAAATTCTGGCAGTGGTCATGAGTGGTGCCTGCCTCGGCTTTCTCTGGCACAATCACCATCCGGCACGGGTGTTTATGGGGGATACGGGTTCCCTAGCCCTTGGGGCACTCCTTGCGGGCATTGGCTTGGCCAGTCATCACCTCTGGGAACTGTTGATTGTCAGTGGTCTTTTCTTTGTGGAGTCTCTCTCAGTCATTGCCCAAGTGCTCTACTACAAAGCAACCAAAGGTCCCGATGGCGTGGGCAAACGGCTGCTGCGGATGGCCCCTCTACACCATCACTTTGAATTGGGGGGCTGGTCAGAACTGCGGGTGGTGAGTACGTTTTATGGGGTGGTTGCCCTCTTGGGACTGCTCTGTGGCCTCCTGCAATGGTTGGCTTGATGGGGGAAGTGCAATGAAAGCAGCAGTGCTCTACGGCAAAGAAGATGTCCGCATTGAAACCGTCGCCGATCCCACGCCCGGTCCCGGGGAAGTGGTGATTCGTGTTCAGGCTGCCACTACCTGTGGTACCGATTTGAAGGTATGGCGGCGCGGCGGTCATGCACGGATGCTAACGCCACCGATTCTCTTTGGCCATGAAGCGGCCGGGGAAATTGTTGCCCTTGGGGCTGGGGTGACCGGCTGGCAGGTGGGCGATCGCGTGGTAGCGAATAATTCTGCCCCCTGTGGCCAGTGTTTTTACTGTCAGCGGCAGGCTTTTTCTCTCTGTCCCCATCTGGAGTTTAACAATGGCACGTTTGCCGAGTATCTAAAAATTCCCGCCAGCATCGTCCGCCAGAATCTGCTGCCTATTCCGGCGTCCCTCTCCTTTGCTTTGGCAGCGCTCACCGAACCCCTCGCCTGTGTCCTCCACGGTGTGGCTCGCTCTGGCTTTGACCCCGCAATGGTTGAAACGTGGCCAAGTCCACCGCAAATTGTGGTGCTGGGGGATGGTGCCATTGGCCTGATGTTTATGGGGGTTCTGGCACAGCAGGGAGCACGGGTTCTCGCCTTTGGCGGTTCCGATCAGCGGCTGGCGATCGCCCGCACATTCGGGGCAGAGCAGATAGTAAATCATCACCAGTGCAGCGATATTCCTGCTGTGGTTAAAGACTGGACCCAAGGACGGGGTGCCGATATTGTCATTGAAGCCACTGGCGTACCTGAAGTCTGGGAAACGGCGATCGCCTGTGGTCGCCCCGGTGCCACCATTAACCTCTTTGGTGGCTGCCCCCGCGAAACTTCGATCCGCGTTGATACCGAACGCCTGCACTACGAAGAACTCACCCTCAAGGGGGTCTTTCACAACACACCCACATTTGTCCGCCAAGCCTTGCAACTGATTGCCAGCGGCACATTGCCTTTCGAGAAACTGATTAGTGGCCAAGCCCCCCTCACGGAGATTGAAAACGTCTTGCAAGGAATGAAGGCGCGCCAAGTGATTAAAGTAGCGCTGCAGCCCTAGCTATTCCCGCAGGAGCAAATAGTACAACTGCCCCGGTGTATTGATCAGACCCGCCCGCGCTTTGGCCACCTCCCCCGTGCCCATGAAAATATCGACACGACCCGGCCCGCGAATGGCACTCCCCGTATCCTGATCCAAAACAAAACGGCTGACGGGGGTTTGCTGCCATTGGCCTTGGGCTTTGAGGGGAATTTTCGTGTTGATCACCGCCAAGGCACCCGGAGGCATCAGGGACTTATCAGTGGCGATCGAACGCTCTGGAATCACCGGCGTTGAGAGACTGCCCGTGGGGGGGCGCCCTTGGGTATGTTCAAAAAAGACAAAGCTGGCATTGCGAGGTAAATAGCGATCTAACTCAGCGGGGTTGGCCTCAAAGTAAGCCATGAGGCGCGGTAGCGTCAGTTCCTCACGGGGAATTTTGCCATCGCGAATGAGTTCTTGGCCAATACTCGTGTAGGGGTGATTGGTCTTACCGGCATAGCCCACCGTAAAGCGGCGACCATCGGGCAGTTGCAGCTCAGCCGACCCTTGGACGTGAACCAGAAAGGCCTCTAGGCGATCGCGCAAATAGACCAGTTCCAGACCCCGCAAAGGCCCATTGCGCCACTGCTGACCATCCGCCCCTTCCAGTTCCAAGCGGGTTGGGTGCGGCTCTCGCCACTGCTCAAAATTGGGGGGGCGACGAAATAGGGGATAGCGGTATTCTGCGGTGGGCACTAAGCTGGCACGATACGTCGGTGCATAATAGCCCGTGAAATCCACTCGCCCTTGGCCATCGGTGCCAATGGATTGATAAAAGACAAATTCTCGCTTGACAGATGCTTGCAGTTCTGCCGCAGAGCGACGGGTTTGTACCAGATGGCGAAAGCGTTCGAGGGAGCGGATCACTCGCTGATGGAGATTGGGGCCAAGGGCGGCGCCGGGTTGACCGGGAGCAGTGTAGGCGGCGTAGTCGCGGCGTGCTTTATCGCTGCGCAGGTAACGCAAACTATGATCAATGGCCTCCAGCAGTCGTGCTCGTTCCCTGGGGGATTGCCAAAGGGCCGTATCTAGGGCAACCCTTGGGGGCAGTTGGCTTTGGCGCGTTAAGGGAGCAACCGTTGGTGCTGTGGCGATCGCGCTTGTTGCGAGGATCACGACCCCCTGAACCCATCCTGCGAATAAACCCGCCATAGACGTTAGGCAAACCGATCCACACTAGAGGCAAACACGGGTTCTACCCGAATTGCAAATACCTTTGAGGGGCGCACCACCATGTATTCCCCTTGAATGTTTTTAATGGGAACGGAAATAAAGTCGTTGGAATCTGCTTTGGCCACTAACTCGTTGCTGTACCACTTCTGGAAGTCTTGAATGGTGGGGAAGCGCACCTCCTCACGGTGACCGCCATCCAGAAATAAATGCACCGCAAATTCAGAAGGGGTTCTGGGCATAGGCGCGATCGCTCATCCTCATCATGCACATTATTCCCCTATTATCGCCGCAATCGGTGGCTTCAGGCACTAGGGACCGCCAGTGAGGGGACGGGGGGCGCGATCGTAGTACTGGGCTGTCATCGCTGGGTTGAGAGCGCGAGCACGCTCATAGTCCCGTTGCGCCAATTCCACATTGCCACTATCGAAGTGAGCCATGCCCCGACTATAGTAGGCAGCAACAAATTGCGGATCCCGTGCTAGGGCAGCATCAAAGTCGGCAATCGCCGCTGTGTAGTTTTGCAGAGCCAGATAGGCCATGCCGCGGTTGTAGTAGGCGGCAATAAACTGGGGATCGTTGCGCAGCGCAGTGCTAAAGTCCGCGATCGCCCGCTGCATATCCCCTTGGTCATAGTAGGCTAGGCCGCGCGCAAAGTAGTAGTCAGCACTGGGGTTGAGTCTGATTGCTTGGCTAAAGGCATGAATGGCAGCGGCCAGATCACCCGTACCTTGGTGCATTAATCCCACGTTGTAGTAGTCCTCGGCACTGCGGGGCACGAGGCGTTGCAGTTCTTGCAGTTCAGGAGGTGTGAGGGTGGCGATCGCCATGGGCTGTGCCACAGCAGCACTGCTGAGACCAACAAAAGCAGCTAAAACTGTCAAAGCACTGAAGAGTTGTTGGCGCATCGTCGGCCTCCTTTGGGCATCGCTCAGCCTTACTTCGATCCTAAAAGAAAATGAAGAAATCGCCCAGCAAACGATAACAGTTGTAATAAGTCGCTCGCTCCGACCCTTTTCTTGGCTACATACACAGCATTGCGCTCTGGAGTCGTAGTGCATGCCATGCTTGGGAAAGGGCTGTATGTTGATATCTTTAAGTTTTTCTGCGCAGAGGGCAGTGCGCGAGCTCTTGGATCAGATGTGATCTAGGGCACTGGCGCCGAACTCAAAGTCATGTTCAAAGGAGCTTGTAATTAACGATACGCCCAAAACTCTCCGGCTGCAAACTAGCGCCACCCACTAGCACCCCATCAATTTCTGGCTGCGCCATGATCGCATCAATGTTGTTGGCATTGACCGAGCCACCGTACTGAATGGGGACATCGGGATTCTGTAACTTGCTGCGAATCAGGCCAATGACACGGTTGGCTTCCGCTTCTTCACAGGTATCGCCCGTACCGATCGCCCAAATGGGTTCGTAGGCAATCACCAAATTGCTCTGATCCACATCCACCAAGTCCAGGGTCAACTGCTGAAGGATGTGGTTTTCAGTTTCCCCAGCATCCCGTTGGGCTTTTGTTTCACCGACACAGAGAATGGGGGTCAGGCCATAGTGTTGGGCAGCCTTGAGCCGTTGGTTGACCGTAGTATCGGTTTCCCCAAAATACTGCCGCCGCTCACTGTGGCCAACAATCACGTAGCGCACGCCCAACTCCACCAGCATCGGTGGCGAAATTTCCCCTGTAAACGCCCCTTGATCCGCCCAGTGGACATTTTGGGCACCCAGCTTCACCCGCGTTCCGTGCAGACTCTTGGACAATACACTTAAACAGGTGTAGGGAACACAGAGCACCACCTCGCGATCGCTGGGGGTGTCCACCAATTTCCCTAAGAACTCCTGTAGGAAGGCCACCGCCTCCTGTTGAGTTTTGTGCATTTTCCAGTTGCCAGCAAGAACTTTTGGGCGCACTCGTCCTGACTTTCCTCTGCGAAACTTAGCGTAATTAAGCGTACCACACGAGTTGCCTCATATAATTAGAGGTTTAACTGAGGAAGTGGCTCAGACTTAACCCAGCTTGTCCCAAACCGCCGCAATTCGGGGAGATTGACGCTTGGGTTGCACGCGCGGAGTCCGCCGTCCGAGTTTGACTTGGTAGGTGTCGTTGTCAACTGTCACATAGCCGAGTTGGCGAACCTCTGCGAGGGTGGCACTGACCTCTTGCGCAGACCACTGCAACTGCTCAGCCAATTCTGGCACGGTGAAGGGCGTTGGCTGGCGCATCATCAGTGTCAAGAGCGATCGCTGGCGATCGGGCAAAACCAACAAATCTGCTGGATTGAGACCCCCACCGCAAGCACTGCTAGCATTTTGACTGTCTATCATTGGCAATGTTCCTCAATGGCAGTGACTGGCAGTGGCACTCGAGAAGGATCAAAAGGATCAAAATTCAGTCAGTCTCCTTACTCCTAGGCTACCCTAATCCAACAGATGCTGCACAACACTCCTGACAACGAGACTGTAGGGATGCTCAGGGTAGCGTAAACAGAAAATATCGCTGCTCCCCAGTTGAAACATTTCTTCACAAACAGGCAAGATACCTGCAACGGGCACACCATAGGTCGTTTCCACCTGCTGCTTGAGGGAGTCCTTATTAAAGGCGCTGGGGACTTTGTTCACCACCATCACCATTTTGGGCACATCCAGCTGCCGCGCCACATCAACCGTGACCGCTGTTCCTTGAAAGTCTTGGCGATCGGGTCGCAGAATCAGCACCAAGGCATCGGAGACTGTAATCGAGAGCAGCGTTTCCTCATTCAGCCCTGGGTGGGTATCAATGAGCAAAAAGTCGAGATTCAGCCCTTGGAGCAACTGCTGAAAACCATCATTGAGCAAGCCGACATCGTAGCCTTCCCGCAGCACACGGGTAATTTCACTGGTTTTGAGGCTAGAGGGAATGAGATAGATTGCTCCTTTGGCTTGCTGGCCGTGAGCCGTAATCAGATGGCTGACATCCCGCGCCACATCAGTAATTTCACAGCGTCCCCACAGGTAGTCATTCAGGGCATGTTCCGTATCTTCCGACTCAAGGCCAAAGAGCACATGGATACCGGGGGATTGAATATCCGTGTCCACGATCGCCACCCGATAGCCCAAGGTTGCCAAGGTACAGCCCAGATTTGCTGTTGTATTTGACTTGCCTGTGCCACCACGAAAAGAATGCACAGAAATAATGCTACCCATGAGCTGTCCTCGCTGCTCTGAACAATTCAACGTCTATTTTCACATCCTGCCGTCGAGGAAACATCTCATCCCAAATTCAGAAGATAGAATCCAAACGGCCAGCCCATCAGACAAGGGGTCATTCCGCGTCTTGGAAATACTGCTGGGCGTAGAACTGGGCGTAGCGGGCAGACTGGGCAAGTAGTTCTTGATGGCTGCCACTTTCAATGATCCGCCCCTGCTCTAAGACAAGAATGCGATCGGCGCGACGAACCGTGGCCAAACGGTGGGCAATAATAAAGACGGTGCGCCCCTTCATTGCCTTTTCGAGAGCACTTTGCACCAAGGCTTCCGATTCAGAGTCCAAAGCAGAGGTGGCCTCATCCAAGATCAAGATACGCGGATCGGCATAAACTGCACGAGCGATCGCCAGTCGTTGGCGTTGACCCCCAGAGAGATTAATCCCCCTTTCCCCGACCCATGTCTGATAGCCATCGGGAAACTGAGTAATAAAGTCATGGGCATTGGCGATTTTGGCGGCCTCAATCAGTCGCTGCCAATCCGGTTCAGAGTAACCAAAAGCAATATTTTGGGCAATACTACCTGAGAAAAGAATCGTTTCCTGAGGAACAATGCCAATTTGCCGCCGCAGGCTTTTCAGGGTCACAGTTTTAATATCAATGCCATCAATCAACACTTTTCCCGCTTGGGGGTCATAAAACCGGGGCAACAGGTTAACAATGGTGGATTTACCTGCTCCTGAATGTCCCACAAGGGCAATCACCTCGCCCGGCTCCGCCAAGAGATTAAAGTCCTTGAGCACGGGACGCTCTAGATCATAGCCAAAGCACACATCTAGGTATTGCACTTTGCCAGAAATGGGGGGTAGGGGCTGCGCATGGCTCATTTCCTTGATCGTGGGTTCGAGAGCCAACAGGCCAAAGCTACGCTCCACCGACGCCTGTGCCATTTTGAGTTCATTGTAATCAGCAGAAATCATATTAATGGGTTCCATCAGTAGCGCTACTGCAGCAACAAAGCTGAGGAACTGTGGCCCTGTGAGATGACCGGCATTGATTTGCCACGCCCCCAAGATAAACAGCAGCATAATGCTCAGAGCCTCAAGAAACCCCACCACCGGGTATTGCATTGACTTAATGCGTTCTGCACGGTAGCGAGCACGACGGTTCATATCAGCCTGCTGTTCAAACTGCTCTACAGCATAGTCCTCAGCCGCAAACGCCTTAATCAGACGAATCCCCGAAAAAATCTCCGTGAGGTGGGAGGCCAAATCCGCAATGCGGGCTTGACTCAGGCGCGACTGTCGCAACAACCGATTGCCAAACCAAGCGATGAGAAACGTCATCAGTGGCGCAATGATCATCGTCCCCAATGTCAGTTGCCAGTTGAGGTAGAACATATAACCAATGACGGCAACCGTGGTTAAAGTTGAGGGGATGAGGCGATGAAAACTGCTATTGACCATGACGCCAATGCGATCCACATCCTCAGTGAGGCGGTAGGTGAGATCGCCGGTCGCTGCCTTTTCAAAATAGTCCACCCCCAAACGATGCAGATGACGGTACAGCCGCACCCGAATGTCATAGACAATCCGTAGGGAAATATCGGACATTAGGACATCTTGGCCAAATTGGCAAAAACTACGACCGACAAACAGCAGCGAGGAGGCGGCACACCATTGAATCAGGCCTATCAAATCCCCTGCCCCGATGAGCTTCGCCGCTTGGCCAATCAGGTAGGCGATCGCCGGCATGGTCGAGACGTAGCCGAGGGTACACAAAAAAGCGACCAGCAACCGTCGCCGATAGGGAAGGATATAAGCAAGTAACGGCCGGTAGCTGGTATTCCAAAGCATGGGCTATTTTCCAATGCAAAAACGGCTAAAGATTTGTTCTAGCACAGACTCCGTCACCTCTTCCCCGGTTAGGGTACCAAGGGCACGAGCGGCAGCATGCAGGTCAATTGTCCAAAAATCGAGGGGGAGTTGGGCATCAATGGCCGCAAGCACATGATTCAGGGATTGGTGAACCTGCTCCAAGAGCGCGGCTTGACGTTGGTTGATGGCAAAGTCTAGGTTGGCGGCGGTAACCCCTTGGCCTTGGACAAGGTCTAAAATGGCGTCCTCGAGAGACTCAATTCCCCTTTGACTGAGGGCCGAGAGCAGCACAGTGGGAATGGGGGCAATGGGCAATGGAATATCTTGAACCTCTACGGTTTCGCTGAGGAGATCAGCTTTATTCAAAACCACCAAGACGGACTGAGGCGCTTGCTGCCGCCGCTGCTGCAGCTCGAGTTGGTCGTAAATCTCCTGATCGGCGGCTGTCCACCCTTGACTGGCATCAATGACAAGGAGGATGAGATCAGCACTGGCTGCGGCTTGGCGCGATCGCTGGACGCCAATTTGTTCGACAAGGTTATCGGTCTCGCGAATGCCTGCGGTATCAAGTACTTGGATTGGAATGCCACCGACAACCAATTGGGACTCGACAATATCGCGGGTGGTGCCGGGTAAATCTGTCACAATGGCGCGATCGCTACGGCTCCAAGCATTGAGCAGACTCGACTTACCGACATTGGGGCGACCCACAATGGCCACTTTTAGCCCAGTGCGGATCAGTGCTCCCCGTTCTGCTGTGGCCAAAAACGCTGCCACTTGGTGTTGCAGCTGGCGAATGTCCTCAGCAATGGCTGCGGGGTCAAGGGGGGGTAGCTCGTCCGTAAAATCGAGTCGCGCTTCAATTTCCGCCAAGAGGGATAAACAGGTCTGACGAATCTGCTTGAGGGGACGGGCGAATTTTCCTGTCAGACCCGCCAAAGCAATTTGAGCGGCGGTTGTGGATTGGGCGGCCACCAGTTCGGCCACACTTTCGGCTTGGGTGAGATCAAGGCGACCGTTGAGGAAGGCGCGCAGCGTAAATTCCCCCGGCTCGGCGAGGCGTGCTCCGGCGGCGACACACAGTTGCAGCACGCGCTGGACAGGGATGAGGCCACCATGACAGTGAAATTCCACCACATCTTCGCGGGTGTAGGAGCGGGGCGCCAGCATTAACAGCAGGAGCGCTTCATCGACCCGTTCCCCAGTTTGGGGGTCGCGGACATAGCCATAGAGAATACGATGGGATTCCCAAGGCTGCTTGCCGGGGGCTTCAAATAAAGACTGAGCGATCGCGACTGCTTTGGCGCCTGAGAGACGGACAATGCCAATACTCCCTTGCTGGGGCACAATAGCCGTGGCGATCGCCACAATCGTGTCATGAAGGGATTGCACTACCGTGGGTGATAGGACTCCTTTAGAGACTCATCTCGGCGGCTTGCACTTTCTCGACCTGTTTCTTCTTCAGAACCAGCAGAATCTGCGAGAGGGTGATGGCGGCAAAGAAGACCAACAGCCACTTAATGCGGTTGGGATCCTGCAGGACAATTTCCGTATCCTTTTGCCCAAAACCACCCACATTGGGATTGTTGGTGAGGGCTTCACCCGCTGCCACCGTTTGGCCTTCACTGACAATGAGGTCAGGGCCAGCGGGAATGGTCTCTGTCACTGCTTCACCACTCTCGGGGGTGATCACCACCGCAGTACTGCCATCGGGGTTAGCGGTAATACTGGTAATCGTGCCCGCGATCGGTGCAGTAAAGACGTTATTGTTGCTCTTTTCACCATTGGGATAGACTTGGCCGCGACCGCGGTTGCCCCCAGCGTGAACGGAGTATTTACCGAAGTGGATCGATTTATCCGTGGCAGGGTTGGGGGCGAGGACGGGGAAAACAATTTCCTGATACTGCTCACCCGGTAAGGGCCCCACCAGAATAATGTTTTGCTTGTCCTCACTGTAGGGCTGGTAGTAAATGCCGCTGGTTTTGGCTTGTAACTCCTCGGGAATGCGATCGGGAGGAGCAATTTTGAAACCCTCGGGCAGCATGAGAACTGCACCGACATTCAGACCGCCCTTAGAGCCATCCCCCAACACCTGTTGCACACGGGTGTCGTAGGGAATTTTCACCACGGCTTCAAAAACGGAATCGGGGGTGACGGCTTGGGGCACTTCCACTTGGGTGGGTTTGGCGGCGAGGTGACAGTTGGCACAGACAATTCGCCCGGTCGCTTCGCGAGGACTGTCATAGCCCTGCTGCGCATAAAATGGATAGGCCTGTGCTTGCGGTGACCAAAGAAGCACACTGGCGGCAAGGGCGATCGCCAGCGTCAACGATTTGAAAAAGCGTTTCATACCACTCCCTAATTTCTTTTTACGTCCACCAAGGTTCTTTGCCCGTGCGGAAATCGGTTTCCGTCCAAGGGGTAAACACCAGTTTGTCATCTTCGGTAACCGTGGCATTCACCAGTGCCAAGGAGAGGGGAGCAGGGCCACGCACCACTTTACCTGTGTTGTCGTATTGAGAGCCGTGGCAGGGGCAAATGAACTTGTTTTCACTGACATTCCAAGGCACCACGCAGCCAAGGTGAGTGCAGACGGCATTCAAGCCGTAATTGGCAATTTGGTGATCCTCAGTAACAATCACGTAGGTGGGATCCCCTTTAATCCCTTGGGCAAGGGAGCGATCGCCCGGCAGGTGCTTCGTCAGGTAGTCGGAAACCTTAATATCGTTGCCTAATGCATCCTTGGCAACCACACCACCACCCGTGCCGCCACTGGAGGGCGGAATGAAATACTTGACGACAGGGTACAGAGCGCCCAACGCTGTACCGGTAATGGTACCAAACGTCAGCAGGTTCATAAACTGTCGCCGCCCCATATCGGGCACATCAGACATTCCAGAAACTTGAGCCATGGTTTACGCTTATTTACTAAGGAATCGAAACGAACAGCCGTAAAATAATTACGTTTGTTAACTATTATCACACTGTCCGAGCCGTCCTAGCCGCAAGGGCTGAAATTCTTGCCAATGCTGACGCCCCTCACTGGTGATGAACTCCATGCCTTGCTCCTGCGCAAATGGGGGCGCTCCTTTGACCTTCAGTTTCGCCGCGTGGGCGATCGCATCTTTTTGCAAGTGATGTGGCGTTACCTCGAGCAGGCCTCCTATCCCGATACGCCTGAAGATTATGCCGCCCACCTTGGAGCCATCGCCCAGCACCTCAATGACTGGGGCTGTGCCCAGCAAGTTTGCACCTTTATTGAGACCACCCGTGAGAAACCCCGCCTCGGCAAAGCGGTGAATATTCCCCTCAACCTTGGCACCCGCATTATCGAATGGCTGGAATAGCTGCCCTTAGCAGATTTTTGAAAAAATGTTAAGAATGTTAAAAAGGATTGCGATGATGTGGGAGATGTCCCCCCTATGCCTGAGAATGTTTGCGGAAGGTTACGTCAGCCCGTCGGGTTCATCGCCGTACCTATCTCTCCTACAGGAGTGCGGTGAATCGTAACATTCCAATGGCAAATGCCACATTATCAAGACCCTTGTTTTACAATTCCAACTTTGGAGGAACTCAATGAGCGTCGTCACGAAATCGATCGTGAATGCAGATGCCGAGGCCCGTTACCTCAGCCCCGGTGAACTGGATCGCATTAAAAGCTTTGTCAGCACCGGCGAGCGCCGTCTGCGCATTGCCCAAACCCTGACCGAAAACCGCGAGCGGATTGTCAAGCAAGCGGGCGATCAACTCTTCCAAAAACGGCCTGATGTGGTCTCCCCCGGTGGCAATGCCTACGGTGAAGAAATGACCGCCACCTGCCTGCGTGACCTCGACTACTACCTGCGGCTTGTGACCTACGGTATTGTTGCGGGTGATGTCACCCCCATCGAAGAAATTGGTTTGGTGGGTGTGCGTGAAATGTACAACTCCCTCGGCACCCCCATTCCTGCCGTGGCCGAAGGGATCCGCGCCATGAAGAACGTTGCTTCCTCGCTGCTGTCTGCAGAAGATGCCGCTGAAGCCGGTTCTTACTTTGACTTCGTGATTGGCGCCATGCAGTAGGTCGCCTCAGCATCCTTCATTGATCCATCATCCAAATCAGTTTTTGAGGAAAAAGAACTATGCAAGACGCGATTACCGCTGTCATCAACGCCTCTGACGTACAAGGCAAATACCTCGACACCGCCGCCATGGAGAAGCTGAAAGCTTACTTCGCAACTGGCGAACTGCGGGTGCGGGCTGCGACCGTGATCAGCGCCAATGCCGCCAATATCGTCAAAGAAGCAGTGGCCAAATCTCTGCTCTACTCTGACATCACCCGTCCCGGTGGCAACATGTACACCACCCGTCGCTATGCGGCCTGTATCCGCGACCTCGACTACTACCTGCGCTATGCCACCTATGCCATGCTGGCTGGGGATCCTTCCATCCTCGATGAGCGGGTGCTCAATGGGTTGAAAGAAACCTACAACTCCTTGGGCGTGCCCATCGCTGCCACTGTGCAAGCCATCCAAGCCATGAAAGAAGTCACCGCCAGCTTGGTGGGTGCCGATGCCGGCAAAGAAATGGGCATCTACTTTGACTACATCTGCTCTGGCTTAAGCTAAGTACAGCTCTCCAGTCGCACATCTGTCTGGGAGTTAGGGGTTAGAGTGTCAGCCTGTCATGGCAATTGTGCTTAAACAGTCTGAGTCTGGCCTTTAGCTCCCAGACGTGTAATCACCCTACACAGATTTGGAGTCCCATCCCATGCGCATCTTCAAAATTACCGCCTGTGTGCCGAGTCAAACCCGTATTCGCACCCAGCGCGAACTGCAAAACACCTATTTCACAAAACTGGTGCCCTACGAAAACTGGTTCCGCGAGCAACAACGCATCCAAAAAATGGGTGGCAAAATTGTGAAAGTGGAACTGTTTACGGGTAAGCCGGGGGTCAACACTGGTCTAGCCTAGGTACCCCTCTAAAACTGTTTCCTAGCGATTTTGAGGCTTCACTGTTGAGATAGTTGATTGGGGGGGTGTTCCCTTCTGAGGCAATTATCTGGGCGGTGGAGCTTTGCTCATCAGAGAAGCTTTAGAGAACTTTTCCCAAGGCTGCTAAACGAGAAAACGCTCCCAGCCATCGCCATATTGGAACCGCATTTTCGGGAAAACGGCCTCTAAATTCTCGTGGGGGCGCGGGATCACCGTTGACGACAGATAGAGCGTTTTTTCCTTAGGACTTTGAGCTGGAATTTTCTTGGCGGCTTCCACACCCGCTGCAACCGCAATTTGCACTTCAGAAACGTCGCCGCGCACAATAATCGTCAGGCGAGCACCACTGACCACTTCATAGCCCACAAGGGTAACACGCGCCGCTTTCACCATGACATCGGCAACGGCTAAGGCAGGGGGATGACCCAGTACTTCTACCATCCCAAGGGCAATGGGCATGAAGACCGCTCCTAAACACAAAAATTTGTTAAAGTAATGCCATTCTTGCGATCGCGAAGGGATGCACTAATTTGGCAACATCAGCATATCATCTCTATTGAGAGCCTTGATAAGTTCGAGGGGCGATCGCGATAATTGATTTTTATCGCCAAAATCATCTTTTCTGATTGAGTCTTTTTTGAGGGTATTGCAAGTTTAAGCCTCAGAACGCCCCACCCCCATCAGCTTGGCCAAGCCAATCCCCGTAAAGTAGAGGGCAAGCAGAGCACCCGCCAACAGTCCTTGAGTAATCGGATCAATGGAGGGGGTCAAAACCGCTGCCACGGCTACGGCAATAATCACCACGTAGCGCCATTGGCTGAGCATTTGCGGGATGGAAACAATGCCGAGGGCAATGAGTACCAACTGGAGAATCGGGACTTGGAAGGCGAGGCCGGTGGCAAGGAGCAATAGCAAAATAAAATCCACATAGCGATCGATCGACCACAGTTGCTCAACCACATCTGCCCCATAGTTAATGAAAAAGCCAAGGGCTGCGGGTGCCAAGAGGGTATAGGCAAAGGCCAAACCGGCAATAAAGAGAATGGATGAACCAAAAACCACCGGTGCCAGCAAGCGTTGCTCACGTCGTGTCAATCCCGGCAGGATAAAACGGATGGCTTGGTAGAGAATCATCGGCGTCGCTAGGAGGATGCCACTGTAGGCCGCCGCTTTACAGGAGACAAAAAAGTACTCCCCCGGACTTAGTTGCAGGAATTTCGCACCATGGGCTGGTTTTTCAAGGAACTGAATGATCCAGCGGACTTGGGTAAAGCAAAGAACAATGGTGACAGCAACAGTGCCGAGGACAACAAAGAGCCGCTGTCGCAACTCCTCAAGGTGATCCCAGAGGGACATTTCCACTTCATTGGGCAGTTCATCCTCAGGGTCAATGGGGTCGCTTGCCTCAAGGGTGCTGTCAACAATCGCTGAGGATTCTGGAGCCGGACTCTCAATATCGGGCGATCGCGTCATTCAATCTCTGCAATTCCTACTCTTTCACAATTATGAAGGAAGTGCCCACGGGGTTCCACCCTCTCTTCAGCAGTGATGTAGCTCTTTTTACAGGGATGGCACACACTGAAAACAGCCAAAGCGGCTACCAAACAGGAGCATCCCCCCTTCTTTACCCCCTAATTGTCGAAAAGCGCTTTAGCTAGAGTTTTCTGAATCCTTGTCCTGCTTTTTACAATGATAGGAGAGCGTAAGAATTATAATGCGTTAGCGCTGCCCCAAGGGGTCGCAATTCAATTCTGAAGTCTTGATCACCTGCACTGACACTCGTCTATGTCCTTAATGGCAATTCCCCGCAGTTGGGGTAAGCTGCCGCTGACGGCTGAACTGCTCAGCAAATTACAACACCAACGGGAACTGGTCCTCACGGGGATGCCCCGCCTTGTCAAGGGCTTTGTGGCCACCACATTGGCGCAGCAGAGTCAGCAATCGCTGTGTGTGATTACTTCCACCTTAGAGGAGGGGGGACGCTGGGCGGCGCAATTGGAACGCATGGGTTGGGAGGCGGTGCTCTTTTACCCGACATCGGAGGCCTCTCCCTATGACCCCTTTGACTTGGAAGCGGAGATGGTCTGGGGGCAACTGCAAGTTCTAGTCGAGAGCGATCGCCCCAATATTGCAATTGTCACCACCGAACGGGCACTGCAACCCCATTTACCCCCACCAGAGCAGTTTCGTGCCGCCTGTCTAACTTTAGAGGTGGGTCAAGAGCACTCCCTAGGGGAAGTGGCTACTGCCTTGGCAGCCCTTGGTTATGAGCGGGTTTCTCTCGTGGAAACGGAAGGTCAGTGGAGTCGGCGCGGCGACATTGTGGATATTTTCCCCGTCTCGGCGGAGCTACCGGTGCGCTTGCAGTGGTTTGGCGATGAGATTGAGTCCATTCGCGAGTTTGATCCGGCCAGTCAACGCTCCCTACACACCGAGGGCGATCGCCTTGATGCCCTTGCGCAGGTAACCCTGACGCCCATTAGTTTTACTCCCCTGATTGCCCAAGCCCTGCGGGCAGCAGATCACGCCCATCTCATTTCAGAGGATCAAGAGGGATTGCGGCGCTATCTGGGGGTGGCTTTTCCGCAACCGGCTTCGCTCTTGGATTATTTGCCTGCCCAAACCCTCATTGCCGTGGATGAGCCGCCCCTCTGTGCTGCCCATGGCGATCGCTGGTATGAGCACAGTCAAGCCTACTGGCAAAGCCTTGAAACGCCACCCCCCCCCATTCATCGTCCGTGGTCAGCCAGTGCCCAAGCCCTCGAGCGGTTTCAACGGGTGCACCTCTACGAACTGGCCAGTGAGGGACTCGGTCTCAATTTATCAGCACGGGCGGTTCCAGCCATTCCCCACCAATTTGGTCGCTTGGCGGCAACCCTGCGGGAGGAACGGGACAAGGGGTACACCGTGTGGTTGGTCTCTGCGCAGCCGAGTCGCTCTGTAGCCCTGTTGCAGGAGCATGATTGCCCCGCCCAGTTTGTGCCCAATCCCAAGGACTTTCCGGCCATTGATAAGCTGCAACAGCAGCGACTGCCCATTGCCTTGAAGGCCAGTGGTCTAGCGGAAATTAGTGGCTTTATTTTGCCTACGTTCCGCACGGTGCTGGTGAGCGATCGCGAGTTCTTTGGCCAGCACAACCTAGTCAACCTTGGCTATGTGCGCAAACGCCGCCGCGCTGCTGCCAAACAGGTGGATCTCAACAAGCTTCAGCCAGGGGACTACGTCGTCCATCGCCAACACGGCATTGGTCAGTTCCTGCGCCTAGAAACGCTAACGATTAACAACGAAACCCGCGAGTATCTCGCCCTGCAATATGCCGATGGCATTCTCCGCGTTGCTGCCGATCAACTCAACAGCCTCTCCCGCTACCGCAAACAGAGCGATGGCGTTCCCCAACTCAATAAGTTAACGGGCAACACTTGGGAACGTACCAAAGCCCGGGTGCGCAAGGCCATTAAAAAAGTAGCGGTGGATCTGCTGCAACTCTATGCCCAACGTGCCCAACAACAGGGCTTTGCCTTCCCTCCAGATACACCGTGGCAGCAGGAAATGGAGGACTCGTTTCCCTATCAGCCCACCCCGGATCAACTCAAGGCCATCCAAGAGGTCAAGGCCGATATGGAGAGCGATCGCCCCATGGATCGGCTGGTCTGCGGTGATGTTGGCTTTGGCAAAACCGAAGTGGCCATTCGTGCTATTTTCAAAGCCGTGATGGCAGGCAAACAGGTGGCCGTTCTTGCCCCGACGACAATCCTAACGCAGCAGCATTACCACACCCTCAAGGAACGCTTTGCCCCCTATCCGATTCAAGTGGGGCTGCTCAACCGTTTCCGCACCGAGAGTGAGCGGCAAGAGATCCTGCAAAAGCTGAAAACGGGCGAAATGGATGTTGTCGTGGGCACCCATCAACTCCTGAGCAAAACCGTTAAATTTCGGGACTTGGGGCTACTGGTGGTGGATGAGGAACAACGCTTTGGCGTCAACCAAAAGGAGAAAATCAAAGCCCTCAAAATCCAAGTGGATGTGCTCACCCTCAGTGCAACGCCAATTCCCCGCACCCTCTATATGGCCCTGTCGGGGGTTCGGGAGATGAGCCTGATCACCACACCACCCCCCTCGCGGCGCCCGATTCAAACCCACCTTGCCCCCTATGACCCAGAAACGGTGCGCAGTGCGATTCGCCAAGAACTGGATCGAGGCGGTCAAGTCTTCTATGTCGTGCCGCGGGTTGAGGGAATTGAGGAGGTAGCGGCAAAGCTGCAAGGGATGGTGCCCAGTGCTCGTATTCTCATTGCCCACGGTCAGATGGCAGAAGGAGAACTGGAATCCACGATGCTTGGCTTTAGCAATGGTGAAGCCAATATTCTGGTGTGTACGACCATCATTGAGTCCGGCTTGGATATTCCCCGCGTCAATACGATTTTGGTGGAGGATGCGCAGCGGTTTGGCTTGGCACAGCTTTATCAACTGCGGGGTCGGGTTGGCCGAGCGGGCATTCAAGCCCATGCGTGGTTATTTTACCCCCGCCAAGAGGTGCTGACTGAAGCGGCACGCCAACGATTGCGGGCAATTCAGGAGTTTACCCAACTGGGATCGGGCTACCAACTGGCAATGCGAGACATGGAAATTCGCGGTGTGGGCAATCTCCTAGGGGCGGAGCAGCACGGTCAACTGGACAGTGTTGGCTTTGATTTGTACGTGGAACTGCTCGAAGAGGCGATCGCTGAAATTCGTGGCCAAGAGATTCCCACCGTTGACGATACCCAAGTGGATCTCAATGTCACTGCCTTTATTCCCGCCGACTATATGCCCGATTTGGAGCAAAAGATGGCCGCCTACCGCGCGGTGTCCGCTGCAACGACAAAAGAAGACTTGATGCAATTGGCGGCAGAGTGGAGCGATCGCTATGGGGCATTGCCCAAATCAGTTCAGCAACTGCTGCGGGTTGTGGAACTCAAACAACTGGCACGGCAGTGTGGCATTAGTCGCATTCGTCCCGAAGGGAAGCAGCACGTCATCCTTGAAACCCCGATGGCGGAGCCAGCATGGAAACTGCTCCTAGAGCAACTGCCCACCCATCTCCAAAATCGGTTTGTCTATAGTCAGGGCAAAATTACCGTGCGGGGTCTAGGGACGCAACCGGTGGAGAAACAACTGGCGCAACTCATCGACTGGTTCAGCCAAATGAAAACAACCGTTGCGACAACCCCCTAAAGCACGGATTGCGGATCTAGTTGGTCTAAAAGGGGCTGAAGAACCGCTTCCCAAGGGGGGAGGGGAGTCCCCAAAACCGCCTCCAACTTCTCGCAGTTGAGGGTGGAAAAGGCGGGTCGCTTGGTCGGTGTCGGATACTCACTGCTGGGAATCGCCTCTAGGGTGGCAGTTGCATAGCCCTTGGCACGCAGGTGATCAAAAATTTTTACCGCAAAGCCATACCAACTGGTACTGCCGCGGGGCGTCAGGTGATAGAGACCGCTCAAGGAGGGATCCGCCTGCCAGCGTTCCAGCAGTTGATAGGTGACTTGGGCAATGAAGGGGGCAGCCGTGGGCGTACCGATTTGATCGGCAACGACCCGAACCACAGGACGGGTTTGAGCAAGGCGAACCATGGTGCGCAAAAAGTTCTTGCCCCGCAGGTCATACACCCAACTGGTGCGCAAGATCAGGTGGGCGGGGTGATGGGTGGCGATCGCCTGCTCTCCTAGCCACTTACTATAGCCATAGGCATTGAGGGGGGCAGTGGCATCGGTTTCGCGATAGGGTCGCGACTGCGTACCAGCAAACACATAATCCGTCGAGTAGTGAATCAACAGCCCTCCCAAAGAGGCCATCGTTTCTGCCAAAAGACCCACAGCTGTGCCATTAATCCGTTGTGCCCGTTCCGGTTCCTGTTCCGCCTGATCCACGGCAGTATAGGCCGCCGCATTGATGACCACATCGGGGCAAAGGGTTTTTACTAGGTTGGGAATGGCCTCTAAATCTTCCAAGTCCAGTGTTACGGCAGTGCCTTGGCGAGCAATGGGAATGACTTCTACCCCTTGGGGAGCCTGCTGCACCAATTGCCAGCCCACCTGCCCCGTTGCCCCCAAAATCACTAGCCGCATTTTCCGCCCTCCCTGATGATGAACTGATTGTTAAAATACTTTAAGAGTTTGCGCGACTGCCCATGAATACGGCAATTGTCCCCAGTGATTCCGCGCCCCAAGAGATTGCGATCGCGGCTGAAACCCTTCCCAATGATCCGGAGACCTTTCAACCCTATGATCCCGTGGCCATTGATGCCTACTACCGGCAGCGACCTTTACTGGTCTTCAGTCGCTGGTTGCGGATTCTCTGGCCAGTGTTTTGGCTGCTCTTTAACCGTTGGTGGGACAGGGTCACAGGCCAAAGTAAACAAAATCAACACCAGCGAGCGATCGCCCTGCGGGAAACCCTCACCCGCCTTGGACCAGCCTATATCAAAGTGGGGCAAGCCCTCTCCACTCGTCCGGATCTCTTGCCAGCGGTCTATTTGGAAGAATTAACAAAACTCCAAGATCAGTTGCCACCCTTCCCCAATGAAGTGGCCTTTCAGTTTATTGAGGAGGAACTGGGCGCCCCCCCCAGTGAGCTTTTTGCTGAACTGAGTGATCATCCCATTGCGGCTGCCTCCTTGGGACAGGTGTACCGGGGCAAACTCCACAGTGGCGAAGAGGTGGCCGTCAAAGTCCAGCGTCCCGGCTTGGCAGAAAGTATCACCTTGGACATTTACATTCTGCGGGGGGTGGCCTATTGGGCAAAACGCCTGATCAAGGAGATTCGCAGTGATTTAGTGGCCATTCTCGATGAATTTGCCGGTCGCCTCTTTGAGGAAATGGATTATACCCAAGAGGGACGGAATGCCGAACGCTTTGCCCGTCTCTATGGCCACCTCACCGATGTCTATATTCCCAAGATTTACTGGAATTATACGCGGCGGCGGGTGCTCACCATGGAGTGGGTGACGGGGGTCAAACTCAACCAACCGCAGCAAATTCAAGCCTTGGGGATTGATCCGCGCTACATGGTGTATGTGGGGGTGCAGTGCTCCCTGCGGCAGTTGCTCGAACATGGGTTTTTCCATGCTGATCCCCATCCAGGGAATCTGCTGGCCATGCCTAGCGGCAAATTGGCCTATCTCGACTTTGGCATGATGAGTGAGATTGCCCCAGAGCAGCGCTATGGCTTGCTGAATGCCATTGTCCACATTGTTAACCGTGAGTACGAAAGCCTTGCCTACGACTATGTTCATTTAGGGTTCCTAACCCCCGATACAGATCTGGAACCAATTATTCCGGCGCTGGCCTTGGTCTTTGAGGATGCCTTGGGGGCGAGTGTCTCGGAACTAAATATCCAACGCATTTTCGATCGCCTGTCAGAGGTGATGTACGAGTATCCCTTTCAGGTGCCTGCCTATTATGCCTTGATCGTGCGATCGCTCCTGACCATGGAAGGGATTGCCATGGGCGTTGACCCCAACTTTAAGGTACTCAGTGCCGCCTATCCTTACATTGCCAAACGACTGCTCACGGATCCTGCCCCAGAGCTGCGCACAAGTCTCACGAACCTGCTCCTCAAGGATGGTCAATTTCGCTGGACGCGCCTAGAAAATCTGCTGCGCAATGCCCGCGAGAGCCGTGACTATGACTTTAATGTGGTGCTGGAGCAGGCTTTAGATTTTCTCTTTTCGGAGCGGGGAGCGGAGTATCGCGATCGCCTAGCGGATGAAATTGTCAAGAGCCTTGACACGTGGGCACGGACAACCATAGGGCAATGGAACTTGGTGCAACTCTTACCCCTCGTCACCCGTCCCGTACCAGCAACGGCAAGTTCTAATATCATCAGTGAAGCCAATGCCCTAGAGCATTTGCGCCGCATTTTCAGCATTTTGCAGGATACCCCCGGCTTTGACTGGGGCAAGGTGATGCCGGCAATTCTGCGGATTATTGTGCGCCCAGAGGTACAGCAAATGGGTCAGCGTATTGTCAACGGCCTCCTGCAACGGGCGATCGCCCGCTTTATTCGGGAGATGTTGCTGGCGGACTCGCAGCCGGCGCTTCAGACGACGAGTTTGTCTCGCTAGGTTCTGGGGATACGGGCGGTGGTGCTTCTTCAGTGGGGGTGGGTGCTGGTGAGGCTTCACTCGCAGGGGATGGTCTAGCCTCTGGTTTTGGTGTTGGTGGTAGCGTTGCCGGTGCTGGCATGGCAGGCTGTGGTCTTGGGGTGGCAGCAGGTTGCTGACCTCGGCACACTTCGGGGCGATACTCAAAAGCAAAGGTGAGCGCTAGGGCTTGGTACTGCCCTGTGGCCTCAAAGGATTGCTGACGTACCCGTTCTAGGGCGGCTTGATCAAGGAGTGCAGAACCACTGCTGCGAATAATCTGGGGATTGCGGGTGAGCAAACCCGTTTCGGGGGCGGCATTGGCAGGCAGCAATTGCCCTTGGGGAGTGACCACCACCGCAATGGTTGTTTCCCCCTGCAGGCGATCGCCACAGGCCTCTTGGGGATAAAAGTCCGTGATCCGCTGGGCTAAATTCACTTGTAGATTCGTCGTATTGAGGGTCAATCGCGTTTGATTAAACCACCGCGATAACGCTGCTGCCGCTTCGCCTTCTGTGGTTGCTAGGGGTTCTTCAGGGGTGGGTTCAGGCGTAGGCGTCGGTGAGACGAGTTCCGGCGCAACGGCCACCTCTTCATTCGGGGTTGTCGGGATAACGGGTAAGGGGCGGGCGGGCGGGGGCAATTGCCATAGCGGCGGCAAAGGTTGCAGCGGTACTGGATTGGGTAGGGGCGGCAGTTCCGTCAGCGGCGGCAAGGGGGGCAGGGGTGCCAAGGGGGCAAAGGAAAGGGGGGGTGGCTCAATGCCTGTAAACGGTAGAGGCGGTGGTGCGGTCGTGGCAAGGGGCGGCAGTTCCGTGGGCAAGAGCGGTTCAATCGAAGGTAAATCCGCTTCGAGTTCCGGAGAAAGGCTGACCAAGGGCACCAGTTGATCACTGGCCAACTCTGGCGGTGTGGGTTCGGGCACCCGCACAAAGGAAAGAATCACAGCGTGCAGCAGAATTGAACTGGCGATCGCCAGCCGTGTTGGCTCCCACACCGGCCACTGGGAAACCCTTTGCCAAATGGGTTGCATTGGTAGCCGCAGCACCCCAGATCCTCCACACCTACCATTTATGACAATTGTATCTCGGCTGCTTAAATTTGTAACAAGACTTGCTATAATCATCCACATTTACATTCCCTGTAAATCATGTTCGCCCAATTTCCAGAAGTTGAAGTTATACTCAATCGTTTTTTTGTGAAAAATCTGACTCAACAGGATCTCAGATTTTATGAATACCAATGCCAATTTACTCAAGTGCCAGAGGAAGGTAGCGAGCAAAAAGCCCTTTCCAGCGTTTGCTACAAACTAGGTGTAACTGCTGTTCGACTAGGGAACCGCATTATTACAAGGCAGCCTATTGATACTAGTAAGATGCAAACTCAGGGTTGGCAGTTACAGCAAATAGGATGTAGAGAGCTGAGTTGTCAAAATGATCACGAAAGGCAGGCACTGGAATCCTTTGAACGCAAAATCCTAGAGTGCAAATTAAAAGAAAAATTTAACAAAACCAGAATTGAAAAAGATTACGAAGTCGGATTGATTTGGTGGATTCCTGCTGAAGAAGGGGTAGAAAAAAGGGGGGATGGCTGGGAAGTACATAGAGGTAGAGCAATCAACGTTAGAATTGAGCCAGATGGAAAATTATACTTGGAAATTGATATTCATCATCGCTTTTATACTCCATTTACACTTGAATGGTGGCTCAACGAATACCCCGATATTCAGATCAAGTACGTCAGAAATACTTACGAAGATAAAAAAGTTTGGATTCTTGAAGATTTTTCGAATAAAAGTCCAAATGACGTAGAAATAAAAGAACTCGGAATCAGTTTAGCGGATTACCACCGTCGAAAGGGTGCATCTGAAGAAGAAATAAATGAATCACGTATTGTAATTGTTAGAAAAACTAGTGACTATAAAGCTAAGCCAGTATATCATCTATCTCAAAGACTATCACCAGTTCTCACAGTGGAAATTTTAGCACAAATTGCTGAACAAGGCAGAGAAAAAAGTGAAATTCAAGGTGTGTTTGACTGCATTAGGAAAAACATTAACCTGCGTTTGTCGGAATCCCAAAAAACAGCCGAACTCATTTTCAAACACATCTATAATCTTAGTTGTCAACCAGAGCCGATCAAAGTTAACGGGTTTGTCATGCCTCGCGCAAAACTATTAGCTCGCAATAATAAAGAAATTGACAAAACAGCTAAAATTAGCTCCTTTGGCTGTGCAAAAATTGGTGAAAAGAAATTTGGTTGCCTTAATCTTTCTGATGATAAAACTGAATATCCAGAAGAAGTACGCAAATGCTTACTGGAAATAGCGAAAAATAGTGGCACCCAGATACAAATAGACTCCTATTTTACCAAAAGCGAATACCCGGAAGGTTATCTGGCTCAACAAAGATTCTGGCAGCAATGGGCTGCTCAAGAAATTAAAACTGTCTTAGTGGTGATGCCTTGGTCACCCAATGAAGAAAAACAGAAATTGCGAAATCAAGCATTAAAAGCAGGTATAGCAACTCAGTTTATAGTGCCAGTTAATGTAAATAATTATAAATCTCTCAATGTTTGCCTAGGGCTGTTGTGTAAAGCCAAGTGGCAGCCTGTCTATCTAAAACCATTAGATCATCCTGAAGCTGCTGACTTGGTTATCGGTTTTGACACAGGTACAAATGGAAGACTGTACTATGGCACTTCTGCTTTTGCAGTTTTAGCCAATGGTCAAAGCTTGGGTTGGGAGTTACCACATGTGCAACGGGGAGAAACTATCTCTGGCCAAGCAATTTGGCAAGTTGTGTCTAAGCTAGTGCTTAAATTCCAAGACAATTGTCATTCCTACCCTAAAAAGATACTACTGATGCGTGATGGCCTTATTCAAAAAGGGGAATTTGAGCAGACAATTGAAGAACTAAATAAAAAAGATATTGCTGTCGATATTCTCAGTGTCCGTAAAAGTGGCTCAGGCAGAATGGGACGTGAGATTTGTTCAACTGATAGCAAAGTAACCTATCAGGACGCTGCAGTGGGTACTGTTGTCTTGTTCGAGGAAACGAACTCATTTATTTTACAAAGTAGCGAGGAGGCAAGCAAGAAAAAATATGGAGGCAGTGCTAGACCGTTGCGCGTTGTGCACACCCATGGCAAGACCCCTTTAGAACTACTGGCTTTACAGACCTATCATTTGACTCAATTGCATCCTGCTAGCGGATTTTGCTCTTCTCGACTGCCTTGGGTACTGCACCTCGCCGATAAAAGTAGCAAAGAGTTTCAGCGCATCGGTCAAATCAGCGTTTTACAGAATATTGATCGAGAAAAGTTAATTGCTGTTTGATAGAACAATAGATTTTAATCTAGCAAAATACAGGGCAACATTGAAATACCTTATGCAGTCTGCCCAAACAGCGGCAGAACCCTCTTAATCGAGCAATCAATCTATGAGAAGGTAACCAGTTTTAGATAAAATTCTATGGATTAACTGATTCATACTCACCTGCCTTGAGCTGAAATAGGGGTCAAGGGCTTAAAATTAGGTTTGATAATACGAGAAACTAGAAAATATTATCAATCATTATATTGTCAAAAGAAACCCCTGACCCTATGCTTGTTTTAGAAATAATGAGGACGGTGATTAACGTTACGATAACAATCGGCTATCCCGTCATTATTTTCTGTAGCGATCGCTCTGATTGCAACTCTAGCTTTTGTACTGCTTACCCTTATTCTAATTAGGAGAGCTTACTCATGCCAATTGCTGTGGGAATGATTGAAACGCGCGGATTCCCCGCCGTCGTCGAAGCAGCAGACGCAATGGTAAAAGCCGCTCGGGTCACCCTTGTGGGCTACGAGAAAATTGGGAGTGGTCGGGTCACCGTGATTGTGCGGGGTGATGTCTCCGAGGTGCAAGCCTCAGTGGCTGCCGGGGTCGATTCTGCCAAACGTGTCAATGGCGGCGAGGTACTGTCTACGCACATCATTGCTCGTCCCCACGAAAACCTTGAGTACGTATTGCCCATTCGCTATACCGAGGCAGTGGAGCAATTCCGAAACTAAGGGGTTTGGCAGTTGGGTGGAGTTTTCAGTTGCATCGCTTATCGATCCTCTAGTTCTTAACTTGTCTGACGTTTAGGAGTTATTACAATGGCAATTGCCGTCGGTATGATTGAAACCCTTGGTTTCCCCGCAGTGGTGGAAGCCGCAGACGCAATGGTGAAAGCCGCTCGCGTTACCCTTGTGGGCTACGAGAAAATCGGCAGTGGTCGGGTCACCGTGATTGTCCGTGGTGATGTCTCTGAAGTGCAGGCTTCGGTGGCGGCGGGGGTCGAAAACGTGAAGCGTGTGAATGGGGGTCAAGTGCTCTCCACCCACATCATTGCACGTCCCCACGAAAACCTCGAATACGTCCTGCCCATTCGCTACACCGAAGCGGTGGAACAATTCCGCGAAAGCGTTAGTGGTATTCGTCCGATGGGTCGCCCATAGTGAAAATCGCGCGAGTGTGCGGCACCGTTACCAGTACTCAAAAAGAAGACACCTTAACGGGAGTCAAGTTTCTCGTCTTGCAATATTTGGGTGAGGACGGCGAATTTTTACCCGACTACGAAGTGGCTGCAGATACGGTGGGTGCAGGACAGGATGAGTGGGTATTGGTAAGCCGAGGCAGTGCCGCCCGCTGTATTATCAATGGCACCGACAAACCCATTGACGCAGCCGTTGTCGCCATTATTGACACCGTAAGTCGGGATAATTATTTGCTCTACAGCAAACGTACCCAGTATTAGCATTGGAGACTTCTCCCTATGGCGGTTCAAAGCTATGCGGCACCTCCGACGCCGTGGTCTAGGGATTTAGCGGAGCCAGAGATTGCCCCCACGGCTTACGTCCACTCCTTTAGTAACCTCATCGGCGATGTCCGCATCAAAGATTATGTTCACATCGCACCCGGCACGTCCATTCGTGCCGATGAAGGAACACCCTTCCACATTGGCTCCCGCACCAACATCCAAGATGGCGTTGTCATCCACGGCCTCCAGCAGGGACGGGTGATTGGCGATGATGGCCAAGAGTATTCTGTCTGGATTGGTGATAATGCCTCAATTACCCACATGGCGCTGATCCACGGCCCTGCCTACATTGGCGATGGCTGTTTCATTGGCTTTCGTTCGACGGTCTTTAATGCTCGGATTGGCGCAGGCTGTGTGGTGATGATGCATGTCCTCATTCAGGATGTGGAGATTCCACCGGGAAAATATGTGCCTTCAGGAATGGTGATCACGACGCAGCAGCAAGCCGATCGCCTGCCGAACGTGGAAGAGTCGGATATTCACTTTGCCCAGCACGTGGTTGGCATCAATGAAGCACTGCTATCGGGGTACCACTGTGCTGAGAATATTGCCTGTATTGCCCCGATTCGGAATGAACTCCAGCGTCAAGAAGACCCACCCATCCTACACGTTGAAACGCTCACCGGGGAAAAGAACACTATGACCGCAGATTATGGGACTCATGTCCGCCAATTGTTGCAGCAGGGATACCAAATCAGCTTGGAATATGCCGATGCGCGGCGGTATCGTACGAGCTCTTGGCAGAGTTGCCCGACGTTGACGGGACGGCAGGAGTCTCAAGTGATGGCGGCGATCGCCCAACTCCTCAAGGAACACGAGGGTGAGTATGTACGCCTGATCGGCGTCGATCCCAAAGCCAAGCGTCGCGTTTTTGAGGAAATTATTCAACGCCCCGGTCAAGCACCTGTGGCCAGTACCAGTCCCTATCGTCCCAGCGCAACCGTGAGTGCAGCCCCAGTGGGTTCCCTCGATCCTTCCGTTGTGGCTCAGGTGCGGCAGTTGCTCCAGCAGGGCTATCAAATTGGCACAGAGCACGCTGATGCCCGCCGCTATCGCACCAGCTCTTGGACCAGTTGTGCTCCGATTCAAGCAAAGCAGGAACGGGAAGTGCTCGCCGCCCTTGAAGCCTGCCTCCAAGAACATGCAGGGGAATATGTGCGCTTGATTGGTATTGATCAAAAGCAAAAGCGGCGCGTCCTTGAGCAAATTATTCAGCGGCCCGATGGCGCGGTGGCGATCGCCACAAAAGCAGCAACCCCAGCGGCTACTAGCCCTGTCTCCGTCAGTTCGGCCAGCAATGAAACCGTTCTCAGCGCCGATCTCCTGAACCAAATTCAAGACCTGTTGCGCCAGGGCTGCCAAGTCACCACCGAGTATGCCGACCAGCGTCGCTTCCGTACCAGTTCTTGGCAAAGCGGCATCAAAATTACCTCAGCGCAGCAGCTCAATGACCTCAGTGCCTTCCTTGCCGAGCACCAGCGGGACTATGTCCGCCTCGTAGGTGTCAATCCCCAAGCCAAACAGCGGGTACTGGAAACGATTATTCACCGCCCCAATGGTAAAACCGCCAGCAATGGCAGTAGCACCCGTGGTCAAGGGTTCGCACCGCGCCCAACCGCCTCTAGTCAAGGGAGCACTAGCAGCCACAGTCTCAGTCAAGAGGTGGTTGAACAAGTACGGCAACTGCTACAACAGGGCTATACCCTCGGCCTAGAACACGTGGATGCCCGTCGCTACCGCACCAACTCTTGGCAAAGTGGCCCCCGCATTGAGGCCAAAAATCTCAATGAAGCCCTTGCTGCGATTCAGGCTTGCCTCCAAGAATACAGTGGCGAGTACGTGCGGCTGATTGGCATTAATCCTGCCGGTAAGCAGCGGGTGGCCGAAATCCTGCTCCAACAGGCTGCTAAGTAGCCCTCCCTGTGAGGTGCCCCAATGCCCCTGCCGCCTTTAGCCCTGCCCCCTTCACCTGCGGTTCGCATTGTTGGTGATGTGGTGGTGGATCCCCAAGCCGTTTTGGCACCCGGGGTGTTGCTTTGGGCAGAAGCAGGGGCTTCAATTCGCATTGCCGCAGGTGTCTGTATTGGTATGGGCAGCGTCATTCATGCCCACGGCGGCACCATTGAAATTGGCGAAGGGGTCAACATTGGCGCGGGCGTGCTGCTGATTGGGGCAGTGACCGTTGAACCCCATGCCTGTATTGGCGCCAGTACCACCGTGATGCAAACAACGATTCCGGCTGGTGCTGTGGTGGCCGCTGGTTCGCTTCTTGGTGATAGTAGTCGCCGTTGGCAGCCCCCCACAGAAACGAGTCCCCCCCAAGAGAGTGCCGTTTCCTCTGAGGATCCTTGGCAAGAGCCATCAACAACTGCCGATACTGCAGAGAATTCCACGCCAGAGCAGCAGGAGTCTACAGCCTCTCCCTCTAGCCCTCAGGAAAGTCCAACCGCCGCGCCACCAGAGACAAGCACTTCGCCAACAGCTAAGACCAGCGTGGTCTATGGCCAAGCCTACGTTAGCAAGATGTTTGCCAAAATGTTTCGCGTAGAGCCAATCCAACCCACTGGGGAGAATCCTGCCCTAGGAAGTAGTCAGTAAAGCAACCGTTTCTACATGGGCTGTTTGCGGAAACATATCGAGGGGCTGAATTTTGGTTAGTTGATAGGCACCGGTAGCGCAGAGGTGAGCCAAATCCCGTGCCAAGGTGGCAGGGTGACAACTGACATAGAGAATGCGCGGCGGACGGTGGCGGAGAATCGCCTCAAGAACGGGGCGATCGCACCCTTTGCGCGGTGGATCAAGAATTAGCACATCCACAGCCTGATCGGACTGGGGTAGCCACTCTTCTGCTCTGGCGCAGAGAAAGCGAGCATTGTTAATACCATTGTGCTGGGCGTTGGCGATCGCCTGTTGTACCGAAGCAGGATGCACTTCCACACCAATCACTTCAGCGACAGCGCCGGCAAGGGGTAGGCTCAGTGTCCCGACTCCACAGTAGAGATCCAGCAGTCGTTCGTGACCCGTTGGGGCAATCCACTCTCGCAGGGTGCTAACCAGTTGCTCCGCTTGCGCCGTGTTGACTTGAAAAAAGGTGGTCGAAGCAATCTGAAACCTCACCCCTGCCATCTCTTCCCAAAGGTACGATCGCCCCGCCAATACCTGGGTCTCGTCACCAAAGATGCGATTGCCCACTTGATGATTGAAGTTGACACAGACCCCCACCACCCCTTGAAACTGCTGTAACCAACCTTCTGCCTCTGCCTGCAAGCCAGCGGGTAATGCCCCCGCGAGCACGAGGGTAATGAGCTGCTCCCCGGTACGCTGACCAATGCGCAAGCCCAAGTGGCGCAACCCCGGTTCATGGGTCTGCTCGTTGTATATCGGCCAAGGTTGTAACGCTTGCTTCAGGGCAGCCAAGAGCGGATTGAAGCGCGGATCTTGCACGGGACATTGATTCAGGTTCACTAGGTGATGGGAGCCTTTTTGGTAATAGCCCGCAACCACGGTACCATGGCGGCGACCGAGGGGGTACGTCACTTTATTGCGATAGCCAAAGCGGTTAGGGGCAGCCACAATGGGCAGAAAGGTTTGCGGCTCTAGATGAGCAATGCGGGCGATCGCGTCCTTCACCAGTTGTTCTTTGGCCGCCAATTGCGCCCCATAGGCCACACACTGCCACTGACAGCCGCCACACTTATCAGCGACAATACAGCTTGGCCGCACCCGCTGTTCTGAGGGCTGCACCACCTCCAAGACCTTGCCGTGGGCATATTGCCGCTTGACATGGGTCAGTCGCACCCGCAGGCGATCGCCCGGAACCGTATCCGCCACAAAAACCACCCGATCCTGCCAGCGTCCTACCCCCTCCCCCGTGTGGTTCAAGGAGTCAATTGTTAGCTCAATGGTGGCGCCCTGCTGCCAAACGCTCATCAATTTACGTCTAAGCCTACTAAACGTTAGGGATAAGTTAAGGAGAGCCAGCAAGCTCTATTTTCGCTGCTATACTGCTAGCGGTGCAATCCGACGTTTGTACTGAAGTGATTTTGGAGTCGATCCCCTATGCTGAAGCGTCTTTCGCCTTGGTTACTGGCACTGGCACTACCCGTGGGTGCCCTTTTCACCACCCCTGCCAAAGCAGCTAACTTTGTCTCCCTCACCTATGGTCCTTTTCAGCGCTCCTTCCCGATGTCGGAGCTAGAGGAATTTGTGTCCACTCAAGAAGCTACGGGAGAATTGCGAGCATTGATGCGGATGGTTTCCAAAGATGACCAAGCCAAGCTCCTTGAATTCTTGGGTATGCGGCTGCCCTTTAATGTTGTGCAAACCAATAAAATTTTGAGTAGTCCCATTGGCAAAGATTTACTCAAACAATTTTCTCAGGTCACGATTCGCCGCGATAAAGCCGGTGAAGTGGCTCTCCGTGGTGCCATGCTCACTGCCGCTGCTTCTCCGGAAGGGTTGAGCATGATGTCGTTTTTGAAAAACTATCCTGCTGAAACCATCAACCTTGATTTGCGCAAGCTCAACCAAATGCTCAAGAAACAAGATGGCATTATGAGCATGCTCGGGAAACTGCGCCCATAGCGCTAGACGATTGACGAAGAGTTAAAATTAACGATTCCAGTGCAGGGGCAAAGAGGCTCCTGCATTTTTTAGCAATCTACCAAAATTCGCCGTAGTACTCCGTCTATACCGCAAAGCGGTTAGGTGGTGGTGAGGTGGCGGGCGACTGCAGGGAGCAGTCACTCAATCTCAGCTTGTTGCTGGACATATTGAGCTGGCACCGAACATCGGGCGCGACTAATAGCTATAGTCCACTCATGCTCACCCTGACGTACGAGTACAGGCTAAAACTAACCCAGCAGCAGGCCAAGCAGATCGACTACGATCTAGACGTGTGTCGCCAAGTTTGAAATGATGCGCTGAGGGAGCGCAAAGACTGGATTGCTTCGCGCAAATGTCCAGTCAATGCCTGCTCTGTGCCTAGCGAGTACATCATCCCAGCGGATGCCCCCTACCCCAGCTTCAACGTGCAGTGTCAACGATTCACCCAAGCAAAGCAGTTCAACCCTGATTTAGCGTCGGTTAACGCCCAAGCATCAGCAAGTCTTGAAGCGGGTGGTTAGCCTCGATGTTGGCTTGGAATACTTTCTCTCCACCTCGGACGGACTTCAACTAGCACGGCCTAGGTTTTTCGTAGAGATGCAACGCAAGCTTCAATTGCTGCAACGCAGACTGAAGCGGAAACAGATTGGGTCAGCCAACTGGAAGAAGATTCAACGCAAGGTGGCGAAGCTGCATGAACAGATTGCCCGCACCCGCAGGGACTGTCACTTCAAGGTTGCCCACCAACTTTGCGACGGGGCTGATGTGATTGTGGTGGAGGATTTGAATCTGATTGGCCTCAGTCGTGGGACGCTGGGCAAGCACATGCTGGATGCGGGTCATGGGCCATTCCTGAACTCGGTGTTGCCTTGGGTGGCCTGCAAGCGTGGCAAGGTGGTTGTCAAGGAGAAAGCAGCGGGCACCTCTCAAGAGTGTCCCAACTGTGGCGAAGCAGTCCGCAAAACGCTATCAATCCGTTGGCATGAGTGCCCCTGTGGCTGTTCAATGCCTAGGGATATTGCCGCTGCGGAATCGATTGATAGGCGGTGGGGCGCACCGTCTTGAAAATGCCCCTGGAGAGGTTCTGGCGGGGATGACTTTCGGGTCATCTAGTCAAGACTCTGTGAACGGGGAATCTCCTGCTATACGCGTTGGCCTAAGCCTGCCGTTAGGCATAGCGTTACCGGGATGAGCGTCAACTCTGGTGGCGTAGTTGTTGAATGCTGTGGTGAATCTGCTGAAGCGCTAAATCAATCTCGGTCTCTGTGGTGGTACGTAATAAACCAAATCGCAGCGAAGCATGAGCAAGGGTGGGCGATCGCCCCAAGGCAAGCAGAACGTGAGACGGTGTTGGTTTGTCGCTACTACAGGCTGCCCCCGTTGAGAGGGCAACATGGGGATAAATCGACTGTAGGAGGGCATTGCCCTCAACCCCACCAATACTGACATTGAGACAGTTGGGTAAACTCTGTTGCCAATCACCATTGAGATAAATGTCTCCAAGGGAGGCTAAGCCCTGCCACAGCCGTTCTTTCAGGTGCCGCAGATGGGGAATATCCGTGGCTTGACGTTCCTGAGCGAGTCGTACTGCTACCCCAAAGCCGACAATGAGGGGGGTGGCCAAGGTTCCGGATCGCCAGCCCTGTTCTTGACTGCCACCATGAAGTTGAGGCGCAAGTTGGACGCGGGGGCGATCGCGCCGCACATAGAGGGCACCAATGCCCTTTGGTCCGTAGAGTTTATGGGCAGTCAGGGACATGAGATCCACCTGAAGCGCCTGAACATCCAAGGGAATTTTGCCCAAGGCTTGAGCGGCATCGGTGTGGAAGAGTACCCCGCGATCGCGACAGCGGCGACCAATCTCGGCCAAGGGTTGGAGCACCCCAATTTCATTATTGGCAGCCATCACGGATACCAAGATGGTCTCATGGGTAAAGGCTTGCTCTAACTCAGCCAGATCAATGAACCCTTTCTCATTCACCCCTAGATAGGTCACCCGAAAGCCAAGGGACTCCAAATAGCGACAGGGAGCGAGCACTGCATTGTGTTCTGTCTGCACGGTAATGATATGGCGACCGCGACTGTAGTAGGCTTCAGCCACCCCCTTGATTGCCAAGTTGTCTGCTTCAGTGGCACCACTGGTGAAAATGATTTCTTCGGGATGGGCATGGATGGCTGCGGCAATCGTTTCACGGGCAAGATCAATGGCGGCGGCGGCCTCCCAACCATAGGCATGGGCACGATTACTGGCATTGCCGGGGCGATCGCTAAAATAGGGCAACATGGCTGCCAGTACTTGGGGATCCACCGGTGTGGTTGCCAGTCCATCTAAGTAAATTGGCTTCATCCCCAGTCTTCTTGAAACCCCTTCTCCTTTAGCCTAGCAAGGAACCCCGCACTCAATGGCCATTCAGACCATCTGGCGGTAGAAAGCGCCAAGTGGGACTATATTGAAAAGTGATAGGCATTTTCCCAGGGTTGGCCGAGCGGATGAGGCAGCGAACTCATAATTCGCCATAGGCTGGTTCAACTCCAGCACCCTGGATCTTTTAATCCAGTCAACGCCAATCCAGCGATCGCCTTCCGCTAAACTGAAAGAAGTTTCGTGTCGCAAATTTTGCCATGAGTAGCACCTATAAACCGCAACAGGCCTCCGACAAAAATCTTGAAGCCATGCGCAAGTTTGCGGAAACCTATGCTAAGCGCACAGGAACCTACTTTTGCTCAGATTTGGGGACAACGGCGGTTGTTCTGGAAGGATTGGCCAAGCATAAAGACGACTACGGCTCTCCCCTGTGTCCCTGCCGCCACTATGAAGACAAAGAAGCAGAGGTAGAAGCGGCCTACTGGAACTGCCCCTGTGTGCCCATGCGCGAACGGCGGGAGTGTCACTGCCTTCTCTTTTTAACTCCGGATCATCCCTTTGCGGGTACAGCTCAGGAGATTTCCTTTGAACAAATTCGCGAGGAAACCAATCGCTTTACGGTTTCTTAGTATTCCAGTGTCACTACAATCGTATTGCTGTAGATGCCCGCAGGCACAAACTGCCGGGTGGGGATGCGACCAAAAATTTCAAGGGTTGTAGGGGCATGATTCACAGGCACTAAGGTACGCAAACTGCTCCCACCGGTACCATCCCCCCAGATTTGGGTGCGAGCGGCATCAATGTAAAGGTTGTAGTCAAGGCGCCCCCTGCCAGAGGTCATTTGTCGAGGGATAAAAGGATCGGCATTGCCAGTAGGCGCCAAGGTTTAGGCCAGTCACGCTGTTAATGGTGCAGTTTGCAAAAGTAACTGTCGGTAGAGCTAGGCCGCTGGCGATCGCGAGCAGGATACTGAGATGTAGCTGCACCACTCACAGGTATTTAAGAACAACCTACGCCAATCCAATCATAGTTCATCCGTGATTTCCCTTGGCAGACATCCCCCTAGGGGGGATATAGTAAACGCGTGGGTTCTGAGGTGGCCACCATGACCTTTCAACTTCCTCCCCTGTTGCAGTGCCTACGGAATCGAGCCTTTGCCGGTCTCTATACGGCGCAAACGATCAATCTGATTGGGGATGCGTTCACATGGCTCGGCTTAGCACTCCTTGCTTTTGAGTTAGCAGGAGAGAATTCAGGACTGTGGCTCTCAACTGCCTTAACGCTGCGGGTCACCATTTTTGTGCTATTGGCTCCTATTGCTGGTGTCTTAGCAGATCGATTGGATCGCAAGGGATTGATGGTGACTACCCATCTTGTGCGGATGGTTTTGGTATCCTTCTTGCCGTTTGTTACTGACGGCTGGCAACTGTATCTCGTAGTGGCTTTGCTGAGTGGCTTTCACGCCCTTTTTACCCCAACCTACACGGCCACATTACCCTTGATTACGACGGCTGAAGAGTGCCCACCGGCGATCGCCCTCTCGAATGCCACGTACCAACTCCTGAGTGTTTTAGGCCCAGCCCTCGCAGGTAGTGTTGCGGCGTTATGCAGTACCCGTTCAGTGTTCTTTTTGGATGCTTTGACCTTTTTGGTTGCAGCGGTGTTGATTGCTGGGCTGCCCACTGCTTTGATCGTACCTAGAGCAGGATCAGTCCCCCCCCGTAGCGGATTTCTTGAGGAGCTAAGTGTTGGTAGTCAGTGCCTTTGGTGGGATGCAGCAATTCGCTATGGATTACTACTGCAATTGGTGGCGGCGATCGCTGGCGCGGAAATTTTGGTGAATACCGTCGGCTATGTTCAGGGCACGCTACAGGCAGGAAGTCAGGCCTACGGCTCAATTATGGCGGCATTTGGTGTGGGTGCTACTTTGGCTGCGGTGATTTGGGGTTCTTCCTGTCGCAGGATGAGTGCAGTGGTGGTGATGGCCCTAGGGGGGATACTGACGGTGCTGCCGTTGCTGGCTGCCTATAGTGCCAATGTCCCTACCCTCGCTCTGTTGTGGGCGATCGCGGGTATCGGTAAAACTCTCGTCAATGTGCCTATGCAGACGGTAATTGCTGAGAGAGTGGCCGTGGACTTGCAGGGTCGGGTTTATGGCGCTCAGTTTGCTTGGAGTCATCTTTGGTGGGTCTTGGCCTATCCCCTAGCGGGATGGTTCGGCAGTCAGTTTCCAGCCCAACATTTTTTCTATACTGGCCTCAGTAGCATGGTGCTTTTCATCGCTTTTGTGGTGTTGACCCAACCGTGGCACCTGCGGCATCTCCCCGCTGGTTTTTGGCACACTCATCTCCATGAGCACGACAGCGAGCATGATCATTGCCATCGGCCACAGGCTCATCAGCACCTACACTTTCATCTCCAGCCAAGCCACGGCAATTAACTAACACCATCCGCAGTCAACAGGGCTTTGTAGAGGCCGGGTCGGCGATCGCGAAAGAAGCCATAGGCCGCCCGTAGGTGCTCAATTTCCTCTAAATCAAATTCATGGACAAGCACTGCTTCTTGGGTGCGATCAGCCTCGGCCACCAGATCTCCCCTTGGATTAGCAATAAATGAACTGCCATAGAATAGTTGCCCCCCCTCATCACCCACACGGTTGGCTGCCACCACTGGAATCACATTTGCCACTGCATGACCAACCATCACCCGCTGCCACGGGTCTTTGGTGTCCAAGCTGGGATCGTGGGGTTCACTACCAATGGCAGTGGGATACACGAGCACTTCTGCTCCCATCAGGGTCATCACCCGTGCAGCCTCTGGAAACCACTGATCCCAGCAGATGCCGACACCGATTTTGCCGTAGCGGGTACGCCAGACTCGAAAGCCTGTATTGCCGGGGCGGAAGTAAAACTTTTCCTCATAGCCGGGGCCATCGGGAATATGACTTTTGCGATAGACACCGAGGTTGACACCCCCCGCATCAATCATGGCCACACTGTTGTAATAGACGGTGCCCGCCTTTTCAAAAAAGGACACTGGAATCACCACCGCCAGTTCCCGCGCCAAGGCCTCAAAGTGAGCAATTGTTGGGTGGTTTTTCACGGGGTGTGCCCGCTGAAAGTGACTCTCCCGCTCTTCCTTACAAAAATAGTGACCTTCAAATAGCTCTGGCAGGACAATGACCTGTGCCCCCTGCTGATGCGCCTGCCGCACTAGATCACTGAGGTGCAGAATATTGGTCTCAACATCATCGGTCAGTTGAGCTTGAATGGCAGCAACGGTCAGTGTTCTCATAGTTCCTGCTGAGTAATGCAATGGAAGGCGCCTCCCCCTTCTAAAATCGTCCGTGCGGGAAGGCCAACAGTTTTGCGACTGTGAAAGAGCTTGGCGATCGCCTCAACCGCTTTGGCATCCGCTTCGACACCATAGGTGGGGACGACAACGGTGGTATTGGCAATATAAAAATTCACGTAGCTAGCGGGTAAAATCTCCCCCTTGCGACTCGTCACCCGCCCCGGCGAAGGCACTGGGATCACCTCTAGGGAGCGCCCCTTGGCATCCGTTAGCGTTTGCAACTGCTCATAAATCGTCAGCAGGACATCGTAGTTCGGATCCTCAGGGCTGTCGGGCAGCATACAAACCACGGTTGCCGGAGCCACAAAACGCACCAGCGTATCGATGTGACCATCGGTGTGATCGTTGGCCAGTCCCGATTCAATCCAGAGGATTTTGCTCACGCCAAGGGCGGGCTTGAGGCGGGCTTCCACTTCTGCGCTGTCTAAATAGGGATTGCGGTTGGGGTTGAGGAGGCACTGGCGGGTGGTGAGGCAGGTTCCTTCGCCATCCACTTCGATCGCCCCCCCCTCCAAGAATAACGGCACCGCCCCATAGGGGAGGCCGATGGCTAGAGCAAGGCGCACAGCCAAGTCACTATCGCCGGGAAGTTGATACTTCTTGCCCCAACCATTAAAGGGCAAACAGAGGAGTCGGCGCTCCCCTGCCTCATTGATTAAGCCCACAGGAGCGGTATCCCGCAGCCAAATGTCACCAAAGGGGAGCTGATAAAACTGTGGATTCAGATCCCCGAGATAAGAACGAGCAGTGGCTTCTCCCACCTCATCTAGCACCAGAATCTTCAGTTGCTCCCCGCGGCACTGACCTGTTACGGGATCGGGGTCAGCGATCGCGCGACACAGGGCAGTAAATTCTAAACGCACCTGCGGTAATAGTTCTCCCCACAAATCCTCGTGACTGGGGAAAGCTAACCAACAGGCGCGATGGGGCAGCCACTCAGCCGGCTGAAAAAAGGGGGACATGAAGAGCGATTAGCCCTTTTTGTTGGTTTTGGGTGCAGGTTTAGCGGCAGCTTTTTTCCCTTTAGCAGTTTGCTGGGGTTTGGCACCGCTGTATTTCCGGCGGAAGCGTTCCACCCGCCCTTCAGCGTCAACGATTTTCTGAGTACCCGTGAAGAAGGGATGGTTGCCTGACCAGATATCCACGTGCAGTTCGGGTTTCGTGGAACCCACGGTCATCACTACTTCACCGTCACAATAGACTTTGGCTTCGGGATACCACTGGGGATGAATGTTCGGTTTTGGCATAGGCGTCTCACCACAAACGAGAAGTAAAAGACGAAAATCCTAACGTTTTGAGTATTGGGGGGCTTTGCGGGCTTTGCGCAGACCGTATTTACGCCGCTCCTTGGCACGGGGATCGCGGGTGAGATAGCCTTCCGTTTTCAGCGGCTTGCGGTTTTCGATGTCCAGTTGACACAGGGCGCGGGCAATCCCTAAACGAATGGCATCTGCTTGCCCCGTCAAACCACCCCCCGTGGCATTGACATAAATATCATAGCTACTTTCAAGGCCAAGGGTTTCAAGGGGGGCTTTCACCAAGTTGAGATAGGTGGGGTTGTTTTGCAGGTAGTCAGCCCCATTGCGGCCATTGATCAACAGTTGACCGCTACCGGGGATCAGGCGCACCCGTGCCACCGCCGACTTACGGCGACCGGTTCCCAAATAAACTACCCGCTTAGACTGATCAGCAATCTGCATGTTAGGCTCCCGGAATCGTGTTAATGGTCAAAGGCTGGGGTTTTTGCGCTTGGTGGGGATGCTCTGGCCCAGCATAAACTTTCAGCTTGGTAAAGAGTTTACGGCCAAGGGAATTTTTCGGCAGCATCCCTTTGACAGCATGCTCAATAATCCGCTCGGGAATGCGGGCTTGCAGTTGATCAAAGGTTTCAATTTTCATGCCGCCGGGGCGTCCCGAGTGACGACGGTAGAGTTTTTGGGAGCGTTTTCTGCCGGTGACGGTGACTTTCTCGGCATTGATGACAATCACAAAGTCACCCGTGTCCATGTGGGGGGTGTAAATGGCTTTGTTTTTACCCCTGAGAATACGGGCAATTTCTGCGGCTAGCCGACCCAAGCGTTGATCAGCGGCATCAATGACATACCACTGGGGAGCAAGGTCATCCACGGCGGGCAGTGGTGTCTTTACGGTACTGGTCATCACAAACTCCATGATTCTATGCAATGGACAATTCAGGGCTAATGGAGGCTAACTGAAACTGGGGCATCGCCTCGGTGCACAGGGCAAGGGGGAAAGGCGATTCAGGATAACCCACCCCCAATAGACAAAGGCCTACAGGGGGGGCAGCATACTTGACGAGGTGGCGTTGCTCCTGCTGCCAAATTTCCGTAAAACTGGCGGGCGATCGCTGGCCTTGCCCCACCTGTACCAAGAGTCCCACCAACAGGCGCATCATGCCGTAGAGAAACCCCGAAGCTTGCACCTCAATTTCCACAAGGGCACCGCGCCGCTGGCAGCTCACCGCCTGCACCTCCACCCAAGAATGGGCACGATTCGAGCCCGAACGGTGAAAGGCACTGAGGTGATGCCGCCCCAACAATGGCTGAAGCACGGCTGCCATTTTTTCCACATCCAAAGGGGCATAGTAGTAGTGCCATGTCCAAGGGCGCAGAAAGATATTGGGGCAGGGATCGGTATAGAGGGTATAGCGATAGCGACGCCACAGCGCCGAGAAACGGGCATGCCAGTGATCGGGCACCACCGCCGCCGCACGAATCACCACATCGGCAGGCAAGCGAGCATTGAGAATCCCCGGCCAACGATGAACGGGAATGGGCGAGTTGACCGTGACGTGAGCCACTTGACCAGCAGCATGAACCCCTGTATCGGTGCGACCGGCTGCGACAACAGAGACGGGATGATTGACAACACTGGCGATCGCCTGCTCAATCACCTCCTGTACTGTGCGCTGTCCCACCTGCCGTTGCCAGCCGTGGAAATGGGTGCCCTGGTACTGAATAAGCAGTGCCAAGCGTTGGCCGCTCTGAGGAGGTGCGATCGCCGTCATCATTGCCTGCTACACCAGTTCAATGACCGCCAATTCGGCATTATCACCTCGCCGCCGCACACTGCGGATAATGCGGGTATAGCCACCCTTGCGATCGCCATAGCGCTCTGGAGCTTGGGCAAACAGAGCATGCACCAGTTGCTTATCGTAGAGATAGCCAAGAGCACGCCGCCGTGCCGCCAAGGAGCCATCCTTTGCCAAGGTGATCATCCGCTCCGCCTCTGCGCGTACCGCCTTTGCCCGCGCTTTGGTGGTGGTAATGCGGCCATGGCGAATCAATTCAGTGGTCAGTGCCCGCAGCAGTGCTTTTCGTTGATCGGCTGGCAGTCCTAGCTGGGGAACCCGACGTTGGTGACGCATAGACAAACCTCATTCAATCTCTCTAGTTACGGGCAGCTTTTTGGGGCGGTAGCGTAATGCCCAAGTGTTTTTGCAGTGCTTCGATCACTTCCTCGGCAGACTTTTGACCGAAGTTTTTGATCTCCAGTAGCTCTTCTTGGGAATACTCAAGGAGGTCAGCGACCGTATTGACTTGGGCACGCTTGAGACAGTTGTAGGCACGCACCGACAAATTGAGTTGCTCAATGGGAATTTGTCCCGTTTCGTCATGCTCATCGGTGGTGGTGGCCTCAGAGGTGTGCAGGGGCACTTCCTTCAAGGGGCTAAAGAGATCCACGAGAATCGTTGCCGCCTGATTGAGGGCATCTTGGGGGGTCAAGCTGCCATTCGTCCAGATTTCCAGTTTTAGATAGTCTTGGAGCTGGCGATCGCCCTCTGCACCCGCACTGCGCACCGAATCAACGGTATAGTTGACCCGCCGCACGGGCATAAAGACCGCATCCAATTGCAGATAGTCCAAGGCAAGGCGATCGTCCCGTACCCGCTCCACCGAGCGATAGCCACGATCCTGTTCAATCTTGAATTCCATCTCCAAGGTTGCCCCCGGCATCAGCGTGGCAATATAGTGGTTGGGGTTGACCACTTCCACTTCAGAGCCAAGTTGCACCATGCCAGCAGTAACCGTCAATGGCTCATTCTCAGGGGCTTGGGCAAAAAGGCGACCCATTTGGGGTTCTGAGGTGTGGCTGCGAATCACCAACTGCTTCATTTGCAGCAAAATGTCCATGACATCTTCGCGCACACCGGGAATTGTTGAAAACTCATGATTCACACCGGCAATGCGCACCGCTGTCACGGCACTACCGGGTAAGTTGGCAAGAAGAACCCGCCGCAGGGCATTCCCCACCGTAATCCCTTGACCGGGGGCGAGGGGGTACAGCGCAAATTGGCCGTACTGCCCTTGATCCTCCTCAACCCGTGTTTCCAAACATTCAATTTGATATGCCATAACTGTGCTCCCAAGTGACCCAAACGAACCTAAACCCGCCGCCGTTTGGGGGGACGGCAACCATTGTGGGGAATGGGGGTCACATCCCGAATGAGGGTAATTTCTAGACCTGCGGCTTGCAACGCCCGAATCGCTGTCTCGCGACCAGAACCGGGACCACTCACCATGACCTCAATTTGCCGCATTCCCTGATCAATGGCACGGCGAGCTGCATTATCAGCAGCAGTTTGAGCTGCAAAGGGTGTGCCTTTTTTGGCACCTTTGAAACCACTGGAGCCAGCGGAGGCCCAAGCAATCACCTCACCATTGGGGTCGGTAATTGAGACAATCGTGTTATTAAATGTGGACTGAATGTGGGCAACGCCACTGGGGACATTGCGCTTTTGCTTACGAGGGCCAGAGCGTTTTGCAGAGGGTGCCATAATCTATCCAAACCGTGAATCAGGTAGCAGGAGCGGAAAAATTTATTTCTTAGCAGCGGGTTTTTTCTTACCCGCCACAGTGCGGCGACCACCACGACGGGTGCGCGCATTGGTACGGGTGCGCTGACCACGAACCGGCAATCCAAGGCGATGCCGCCGCCCGCGGTAGCAGCCAATGTCCATGAGCCGCTTGATATTCATGGCCTCGAGACGGCGCAGATCCCCTTCCACTTGGTACTCGTCAATGGTAGCCCGCAGTGCCGCAATATCGGCATCCGTCAAATCGCGAGTGCGGGTATCTGGGTTAACACCCGTTTTTGCCAAAATTTCCTTGGAGCGGGTCAAGCCGATGCCATAGATGTAGGTGAGGGCAATTTCAATGCGTTTGTCGCGGGGTAAATCAACACCAGCAATACGAGCCATGAATCTAGTTCCTATGTGTGCAACAACAGTGGGTTACCCTTGGCGCTGCTTGTGTTTCGGATTGGTGCAGATCACCATGACCCGACCACGTCGCCGAATGACGCGGCATTTTTCACAAATACGCCGTACCGATGCTCTTACTTTCATATCAGTTGCTCATGTAGTCGCAAATTTTATATCTTAGCAGAGTGGCCAACAAAGATCAAACTACTTTTTGCGCAGGCGATAGGTAATCCGCCCTTTGGTCAGGTCATAGGGGGTCAATTCCACCTTCACGCGATCGCCCGGCAAAATTTTGATGTAGTTGCGGCGAATCTTACCGGAAATATGGGCAAGGACATTAAAGCCATTGTCCAGATCCACCCGAAACATGGCGTTGGGCAATGACTCGGTCACTGTCCCTTCAATTTCAATAGCATCCTGTTTAGACACGGTTCACCTCCCCAATACGTGCTTGAATGGCAGCAGTTACCTCTTCGATCGTACGTGTTCCATCAATGTGCACAAACTTGGGATGACTCATGTACTGTTGAATCATCGGTAGGGTTTCCCGCTCATAGACCTGTACCCGCTTGAGGATGGTTTCAGGGGTATCATCGGAGCGCTGCTGACCATTGGCCGCTTGCTGAGCACGCTTGAGGGCGCGTTCCTGGAGAATCGCAGCAGGCACATCTAAGAAGAGCAAGTAATCATAGTCTTGGTGAATGCTTTTGAGCATCTCCTCAAAGACTGCTGCTTGTACCACATTGCGGGGAAAACCGTCCAAAAGCCAACCCGCAGCCGTATCTGGCTGTTGCAAGCGATTGGCCACCATATCCACAATCACCTGATCCGGTACCAGTTCACCGCGATCCATGTAGCTTTGAGCCTGTTGACCGAGGGGGGTGCCCGCAGCTCGCTCTGCCCGCAGAATATCCCCTGTAGAAATATGGGGAATCCCCAAAAGTGTGGTCAGAATTGCTGCCTGTGTCCCTTTGCCCGAACCAGGGCCGCCAAACAAAATTAAGCGCATTACTGCTTCACCATCCCCTCATAACGTTGTGAAATCACATAGGTTTGAATCTGTTTTGAGGTGTCAATGGCCACCCCCACCAAGATCAACAGGGAGGTCGCCCCCAGCCCTTGAAATGTTGTTACTTTGGTTGCACTTTCGACTGCCGTGGGAATAATCGCCACCAGACCCAAAAAGATCGCCCCTAGGAATGTCAGGCGGTTGAGAACCCGCTCTAGGTAATCAGAGGTGGCTTTCCCCGGTCGAATTCCCGGAATACTAGCGCCCATCTTTTTCAGGTTTTGGGACATATCCACAGGGTTGACAATCAAAGAAGCGTAAAAGTAGCTAAAGAAGAGAATCAAGAGCAAGTAGAAAATCACATATGCCCATGGGGTAGGACCTGCGGGGGAAACATAGCTGGCCAGTCGTGCCACGAGTTCGTTGCGGGTAAACTGCGCCAAGGTGGAAGGCAGAATGAGTACCGCTGAGGCAAAGATAATTGGCATCACCCCCCCTTGGTTTAAGCGCAGGGGCAGGTAACTGGTTTGCTCGCGGTAGAGTTTGCGCCCCACTTGGCGACGTGCCGAAACAATGGGGATGCGGCGAGTCCCCTCTTGCACAAAGACAATGCCGACAATCATGGCCAAAAAGACGGCCACCAAAATAACGATGCCGCCAATATTGCCCCCACTTTCGGCGAGGGCGATCGTCTGACCCACTGAGGCAGGCAAGTAGGCAACAATGCTCAAAAAGATCAAGAGTGAGGCTCCATTACCCACGCCCCGCTCAGTAATCAATTCCGAAATCCACATCACCACCATTGAGCCAGCGGTCAGGCCAAGGACAATTTCAGCAACAAACCACGCCCCCGGATGCAAAGCCGCACCGGGAATGGAACTGACAAAAATGGCAATGCCAAAACTTTGCAGAACTGCCCAGCCCACAGCCACGTAGCGAGTAATTTGGGAAATTTTGCGGCGGCCGGCTTCTCCCTCATCCTTTTGCAGCCGCTCCAAGGAGGGGAGAGCAGCAGTCAGCAATTGCATGATGATGGAGGCGTTAATATAGGGCAGAATGCCGAGGGCAAAAATCCCAAGGGCAGAGAGGCCACCGCCTGAAAAGATGTCGAGGAAGCGAATCACGGCATTATCTTGGACGCTCTGGGCAAAAACGGCGCGATCGATCCCCGGAATGGGTAGATAAATCCCCAGCCGTACCAAGATCAATAGCCCAATGGTGATCAGGAGTCGACCCCGCAGACCAGCCGCTTGAGCCATCTGCATAAAGGTTTCTTGGGCAGTGGGTGCCTTGCCGCGATTCACAATCATATTGGGGTTCCTCTATTCACTGTCGGCAGCAACGGAGGTCTCCACACATACCCCACCAGCAGCTTCAATCTTGCTGCGGGCACTGCCACTAAAGGCAGCGGCATGAACCTCTAGCTTGACGTTTAGCTCACCATCCCCCAGCACTTTGAGGGGATATTTGGCGGTGGTGAGAATGCCAGTCTCAAGGAGAGACTCAACCGTCACTACACTATTGGCGGGTAGGGTATTGAGACGACCCACGTTGATCGTAGTGTAAACCTTCCGGTTGACGAGGGGAAAGTGCTTGAGTTTGGGGAGACGACGGTAGAGGGGGTTTTGACCGCCTTCAAAGCCGGGACGGGTAGGGCGACCAGAACGGGATTTTTGCCCGCGCATCCCAAAGCCACCACTTGCCCCTTGACCTGCGGCAATGCCCCGACCAATCCGCCGTTTGCGTCGTCGCGATCCCGCTTGGGGGTGCAGATCTTGAAACCGCATGGACAACTCCTACCTATTTGCTATAGAGGTTTTCAATGGGGATTTCCCGCTCCTCGGCAACTTCTTGGAAGGTGCGCAAGGCCGCAAGGGCTTCGAGGGCGGCGCGGGCATTGTTGAGGGGGTTGCTGGAGCCTAGTTGTTTGGCCAGCACGTTGCGTACCCCTGCTAGTTCTAGAACGGTGCGCACAGAGCCACCAGCAATTACCCCGGTTCCCGGTGCAGCGGGGCGAATCATGACGCGGGCAGCACCGCCTTCGCCAAAAGTGGGGTGGGGAATAGAGTTGGACTTGGTGATCGGGACATCAATCAGGTGCTTTTTGCCATCGGCCACACCTTTGCGCACTGCACCAATGACATCGGCAGCCTTACCGACGCCCACACCCACTTGGCCACGCTCGTTGCCAACAACCACAATGGCGCGGAAGCTCAGTTTCTTACCGCCTTTGACTACTTTGGAGACGCGGCGGATCTGGACGACCCGCTCTTGCCAGTCGGTTTCTTTTTCAACTTTGCGGGGGTTTTTACGACGATTTGCCATCGGGTCATCCTCTAAAAGTCTAGTCCAGCTTCACGGGCGGCATCCGCCAAGGCCTTGACACGACCATGGTAGAGATTGCCACCGCGATCAAAGACAACGCGCTCAATGCCAGCGGCTTTGGCACGCTCTGCAATTAGTCGCCCCACTTCAATAGAGGCGGCACAGGTGCTGCCATCCCCCAGCTTTTGCCGCAGTTCTGGCTCAACACTGGAAGCGGCCACAAGGGTATGGTGCCGGGTGTCATCAATCACCTGAGCATAGATGTGCTGATGAGAACGAAAGACAGCGAGGCGGGGGCGATCGCTGGTACCTTTGACTTTGCGGCGAATGCGCTGATGCCGACTTTGGCGAGCCGCAGTACGAGTTTGTTTCATCTATTTCTTCCCTGTCTTACCAACTTTACGACGCACAAATTCACCCATATAGCGAATGCCCTTGCCTTTGTAGGGTTCAGGGGGACGTACGGCGCGAATACGGGCAGAGGTGTTGCCGACTAGTTCTTTATCAATGCCACTGACAAGGACAATCGTACCCTGCTGCACTTTTTTACCTTGGTTGTCCTCAATTTCTAGGGTAATGCCCTCAGGTGGCACAATCTCAACGGGGTGGCTGTAGCCCATACTGAGGACAAGGGTTTTGCCTTGGAGTTGGGCGCGGTAACCGACCCCTTGAATCTCCAGCTTTTTCGTAAACCCTTGGGAGACGCCTTCCACCATGTTGGCCAATAGCGTGCGGCAGAGGCCGTGGCGTTCTTTAGCAGGTCGAGAATCATCGCGGCGTTTGACAACAATATTTTCGCCCTCTTGGGCAACATTCACCTCGGGCGGCAAAACCCGACTCAGTTGACCCTTGGGGCCTTTGACCGTGACCTGCTGCCCGTCTAGGGTGAGGGTAACATTCTTTGGCAGGGGGATGGGACGCTTGCCAATACGAGACATGTGGGACTTCCTCCGAGCTTACCAAACGTAACAGAGTACTTCGCCGCCAATGCCCTGCTTCCGTGCCTCGCGATCAGTCATGATGCCGCTAGAGGTGGAGATGATGGCAATGCCGATGCCACCGAGCACCCGGGGCAACTCACGGGAATTGGCATAGACGCGCAGACCGGGTTTGCTCACCCGCTTGAGCGCAGTAATAATCGGCTGGCGCTGCTTACCGCGATATTTTAGGGAAACCACAAGATGCCGTTTGATGCCGTCCCCTTGCTCTTCAAAATCGCGAATAAACCCTTCCGCTTTCAGCACCTGCGCAATACTGCGGGTCATGCGCGTGGCCGGAATGGTGGTGGTTTGATGACGCGCAAGGTTTGCGTTGCGGATGCGAGTTAGCATATCGCCAATCGTGTCATTTACTGCCATAGTTGCTCCTTAAAAATCTGCCTCCGGCGTTAGTTCTCACGGAACGGCATGCCCATTGCTTTGAGCAGGGCGCGTCCTTCTTCATCAGTATTGGCAGTGGTGATGATTGAGACATCCATGCCGCGAATTTGATCAATGTCGTCGTAGTTGACTTCGGGGAAAATCAGTTGCTCGCGCAAACCTAGGGTGTAGTTGCCTCGGCCATCAAAGCTTTTGGGGTTGACACCGCGAAAGTCACGGATCCGTGGCAGTGCCAAGTTAATCAAGCGATCCAAAAAGGCATACATGCGATCGGATCGCAGCGTCACGGCCACACCAACGGGCATGCCTTTGCGAATTTTGAAGCCCGCGATCGCCTTCTTGGCGCGGGTGACCACGGGCTTTTGTCCCGTAATCGTGGCAATTTCGGCAATGGTGGCTTCAAGGGCTTTGGCATTTTGCGCCGCTTCCCCCAGACCGCGGTTGACGGTTATTTTGACAATCTTGGGGACTTGGTGAATGTTTTTGTACTGAAACTGCTGCATGAGCTGCGGCACAACGGTTTTGTTGTAGTGATCTTTGAGGCGTTGGGACATGGGGCTTCTCCTAGGGGCATTCTCTGGGCTGGGTCAGAGAGGGAAAACGGGTTAGACCTAATCAATGATTTCGCCAGTTTTCTTGAGCATCCGCACCTTACGGCCATCTTCGGTGTAGGTGTAACAGATGCGGCTGGCCACGTTGTGCTTGGTGGAGTAGAGCATGACCTTACAACTGTGAATCGGGGCTTCTTTGGTGATGATTTGCCCAGATTCGCCCTCTTGGCGGGGCTTGACGTGTTTGGTTTTTAGGTTCACCCCTTTGACAATCACCTGACTCGTCTTGGGGAAAACGGCGAGGACTTCACCGACTTTGGCTTTGTCGCTGCCAGCGATGACTTGAACCGTGTCCCCTTTTTTCACGTGCATGCGATAGCGCACTGGCTTTTTGTTTGCTTTCTTGGCCGCCATTAGAGTACCTCCGGTGCCAATGAAACAATTTTCGTAAAGTTTTTATCCCGCAGTTCACGAGCCACAGGACCAAAGACACGGGTACCGCGAGGGTTACCCTCTTGGTTGATCAAGACAGCGGCATTGTCATCAAAGCGAATGCTCATGCCACTTTCACGGCGGATGGTTTTGCGGGTGCGCACAATGACAGCGCGAACCACATCGGATTTTTTCACGGCCATATTGGGGGTGGCATCTTTGACGGTGGCAATGATCACATCGCCGACACTGCCGTAGCGACGGTTACCGCCGCCGAGCACACGGATGCAGAGGAGCTTTTTGGCGCCGCTATTGTCGGCAACGTTGAGATAGGTTTCCTGTTGAATCATGGCTGGCTCTCCTTAGGCAGTGCGAGGACTGAGAATCTCGGCAATGACCCAACGCTTGGTGCGACTCAGGGGACGGGTTTCCCGAATGCGCACGCGATCGCCCACTTTGGCTTCGTTATTTTCATCATGGGCTTTGTAGCGGCGGGTTTTGACGACAATTTTGCCGTACTTGGGGTGGGGGGCGCGGTTTTCGACGGCAACGACGACGGTTTTTTGCATTTTGTCGCTGACGACGACGCCAACACGTTCTTTAACTGCCATTAGTCTTGGCCTCCACTGCGGCGACGTTCATTCTCAAGGGTTAAAAGCTGTGCCAACTCGTGGCGCAGATGCTTAAATTGATGGGGCTTGACCTCTTGGCGGGTGGCTTTTTTGAAGCGGAGATCAAAGAGTTCTTTTTTAATGGCGGCAATGCGATCGCTCACCTCTTGATCACTCAGTTCCCGCAGGTCTTTCATTTTTGTCAGTGCCATTCTTAACCCTCCTGTTGTTCCTCTTCTTGATTGCGCACCAGAAAACGGGTCTTGATCGGCATTTTGTAGGCAGCAAGGCGCATGGCTTCGCGGGCAACCGCCTCCGGCACACCGGCAATTTCATACATAATGCGACCGGGTTTGACCACTGCCACCCAGTATTCCGGTGAGCCTTTCCCTGACCCCATCCGCGTTTCGGCAGGCCGCATTGTCACGGGCTTATCGGGGAAAATGCGAATCCAGATTTTGCCACCGCGGCGGATATAGCGGGTCATGGCACGACGGCCAGCCTCAATTTGCCGTGAGGTGATCCAAGCGGGTTCAAGGGCTTGAAGGGCATAGTCGCCAAAGTGGATAGAGTTACCGCGACTGGCAACCCCCGTCATGCGACCCCGCTGCTGTTTGCGAAATTTTGTACGCTTTGGACTTAACATCGCTGGCTTCCCTGTTAGTTAGAGCGATTTTCAAATTGGGGTAGGCGGCGTTGGGGACTGCGGCGACTGGGTTCCCGTGTTACGGCTTCGGTTTGTCCCGGCAGTACCTCACCTTTAAAGATCCACACTTTCACGCCCAAAATGCCGTAGATTGTGCGGGCGGTGCGGTAGGCATAGTCAATGTCTGCCCGTAGGGTATGCAGAGGAACGCGACCCTCCCGTGTCCACTCGGTACGGGCAATTTCCGCCCCATTCAGGCGACCCGCCACTTGGACTTTGATCCCCTCAATGCCTGCTCGCTGTGCCCGCTGAATGGCTTGGCGCACGGCGCGTCGGAAGGCCACCCGTCGCTCTAGTTGCTGGGTGATGTATTCCGCCAAGAGGCTGGCCTCAGCATCGACACGGTTGACTTCCACCACGTTCACTTTGATCGTGCGGTTGCTAGGGAGCATCTGCCGCAGTTGCTTGCGCAGTTCCTCAATCCCTTGGCCGCCTTTACCAACGACGACGCCGGGACGAGCGGTGCGAATTTGCAACTCCACTTGATCCGCTTTGCGCTCAATGCGCACTTCCGCAATGCCAGCGTTGGCCAGTTGCTTGTTAATAAACGTGCGGATGCGGTGATCCTCCTGTAATAGCTCAGGATAGCGATCGCTATCGGCGTACCAGCGGGAGCGATGTTCTTGTGTAATGCCGAGGCGAAAGCCAATTGGATGAATCTTCTGTCCCACGATGGTATCCTTCTACGATTCGTCAGCAGTGTTTTGGGGCGCCACAGCAATCGTGATGTGGCAGGTGGGCTTGCGAATTTGGTAAGCGCGGCCCTGGGCGCGAGGGCGAAATCGCTTCAGGCAAGGCCCTTGATCGGCATAGGCTTGACTAATTACCAAGGTGGCGGGATCCAAGCCTAAATTGTGGGTGGCATTGGCTGCCGCCGATCGCAAGACCTTTGTAATCGGCTCACAGGCACGATAGGGCATAAAGCGCAGCATAATCAGGGCATCGCGGTAGGTGCGACCCCGCAGTTGATCCAGTACCCGCCGCACCTTGTGGGGTGACATGCGGACATACTTGGCGCAGGCACGGGCAGTAGGAGAAGAGGTAGAAACCATAGACGGCTATCCCAGACGCGAACAAGAGAATCAATGGCGGGCTTTTTTATCGCCCTTAACATGACTGCGGAAGTTGCGGGTGGGGGCAAATTCCCCCAGTTTGTGACCCACCATCTGCTCAGTGATGTACACGGGCACGTGCTGCTTGCCGTTATGGACGGCGATCGTGTGGCCAATCATTTCTGGCACAATCGTTGAGGCACGCGACCACGTTTTGATCACTTCCTTGGCATTGCGCTCATTGAGGGCTTCAATCTTGCGTAAGAGATGATCCGCCACAAAGGGGCCTTTTTTTAATGAACGTCCCATAACCTAACTTCTCCGCAAAAACCTAAGACTGACGACCACCGCGACCCCGCTTGGAAGACTTCTTACGACGCCGCACGATGAGAGCATCGCTGAGTTTTTTCTTCTTGCGAGTTTTGTAGCCAAGGGTGGGTTTACCCCAAGGCGTGACAGGCCCAGGACGACCAATGGGGGCGCGTCCTTCACCCCCACCGTGGGGGTGATCCACCGGGTTCATCACCGAACCGCGCACCTTCGGACGACGACCTTTCCAGCGATTGCGACCCGCTTTCCCTAAGCTGATGTTGTTGGCTTCAACATTCCCCACTTGGCCAATGGTGGCATAGCACTCCTTGCGGAAGAGCCGCACTTCACCCGAGGGAAGCTTGAGGGTGACCATATCCCCTTCTTTGGCCACTACTTGTGCCATCGCACCAGCAGCTCGCACCATTTGCGCACCGCGACCGGGGATAATTTCCACATTGTGCACACTGGTACCCAAGGGAATTTTGCCCAGAGGAAGGGAGTTACCCACTTCAATAGGGGCATCGGGACTGGCAATAACCTCGGTGCCGGGGGTCAAATCTCGAGGATGGATGATGTAGCGTTTCTCGCCATCGCGATAGTGGAGCAGAGCAATGCGGGCATTGCGGTTGGGATCGTACTCCACAGTTGCCACTTTGGCGGGGACATTGAGCTTGCTACTGCGGCGAAAATCCACAATACGATAGCGACGCTTGTGGCCACCCCCCCGCCGCCGACTGGTAATGACACCGCGATTGTTGCGGCCTTTGTCGCGCTTGAAGCCACGGGTCAGCGACTTTTCGGGCTTGTCGGTGGTAATTTCAGCAAAGTCAGAAACAGTTTTTTGGCGAACGCCGGGGGTGTAGGGTCGGTAAACGCGAATGCCCATGATCTACTCCGTTAAACTTCGGGGAAGAGAACGATCTTGCTGTCGGGGGCAAGGGTGACGATCGCCCGCTTGTAGCGAGGACGATGACCAACAAACCGACCCACACGGCGTTCTTTAGGGGGCAGATGATAGGTATTCACTGCTGTAACTTTGACGTTAAAGAGTTCTTCAATCGCAGCCTTGATTTGCGGTTTGGTGGCGCGCCGGTCCACATCGAAGCTGTATTGATTGTTTTCCAATAAAATCGTGGCCTTCTCTGTGATGATGGGGCGCTTGATGAGATCCGCAAGGGCGCGGGGTTGGACTTTAGTCACCGTACACCTCCTGAATTTTGGCGATCGCGCCAGTGGTGGCAACAATGCGATCGGCATAGAGTAAATCAAAAACATTCAATTGATCGGCACGCAGGAGTTTCAGGGTGGGCACATTTCGCGCCGAGAGTGCCACCATTTCGGCAATGTCTTCCACCAGTAGCAGCACCTTTTGCTCTGGCTCAATGCCCCAGCGTTGCAGCGCCGTCACCAGTTCCTTGGTTTTGGGACGGGGCAAGTGATCGGCAAAGTCTTGAACCACAATCAAGTCTTCAACGCGGCTCATCAGGGCTGTGCGCAGGGCAAGCCGCCGCTCCTTACGATTCATTTTTTGGCTGTAGTCGCGGGGCTTAGGACCAAAGATCACACCGCCCCCCCGCCAGAGGGGAGAACGAATCGAACCAGCACGGGCACGCCCTGTTCCTTTTTGCCGCCAAGGTTTGCGACCGCCGCCGCGCACTTCGGCACGGGTTTTGGTGGAAACGGTTCCCTGCCGAGCATTGGCTAACTGCCGCACAAGGGCACGATGAACAATATGACTGGCGGTTTCAGGTTTTGCCGTCGTTAGATCAAGGGTGGCTTCACCACTGTCGGCACCCTGCCAGTCTTTAACCACACATGCAACCATAACTACTCTCCAGCCCTTATTTGCGACCGACAACCTTGGCGGGGGTAATGCTCACCAGTGCCCCCGGTTTACCCGGTAGTGCCCCTTTGATCAGGATTAAGTTGCGCTCAGGATCAACGCGCACCACCTGCAATTTGCGAATGGTGACTGCCGTATTGCCCATGCGACCGGCCATCCGCTTGCCGGGGAAAACCCGACCTGGAGTGGTTCCTGCCCCAGTGGAACCGGGCAGACGGTGGTTTTTCGAGCCATGCGCCATTGGACCGCGCTTAAAATTGTGGCGTTTTTGATAGCCCGCAAAGCCTCGGCCAATGCTGGTGCCGTGGACATCCACAAGCTGCCCTGGACTAAAAATGTCAACAGTGATGGCCTGACCCAATTGATAGGCAGAGGCATCTTCGAGGCGAAATTCCCGCAGATGACGCATGGGGGGCGTTTGCGATTTGTTGAGGTGGCCGCGCTCGGGGCGACTCAGGTTTTTCTGCCGCACTTCGCCGTAGGCCACTTGAATGGCCGTGTAGCCGTCGGTTTGGGGGGTTTTGATTTGTGTGATCGGACACGGCCCCGCTTGTACCACCGTAATGGGGACAGATCGACCCGCCTCGTCAAAGATTTGGGTCATGCCCAACTTTGTCCCTAAAATACCAACTGTCACGATCGCGTTCCTTAAAAATACGAATCACAACAAAATAGCGAGAGGCAGCCCGTAGGCTACACCTCGGCAGATTCCTACAGTTAGGAATGGTGGATTGACCCAGCAGTTACACGGTCAAGACGATGACGCTCAAGGCGCATCCATCGTTGATCAAGGACAGGCGCAGGTAAAGATGGCAAGGCTATGATTGCAAGTTGCGAACACGCTGCCACCCCTGGATCAGTGGAACCAAGGACTTAAGGGGGTTGAGGCGATCGCGCCCACTCAGTATCCGTTTTTGGTCACAAGTTTTAATCATAGATCAGCGATTGTGGGTTTGTCTAGGCATTTGGTAACATTTTTTACGCCTTCTTGTGGATCCAGCAGCGTGTTTGAATTTGTCTGCCAGCAGGACTGTGCCCATACCCAAGCGCGGGCAGGCCTGTTTCACACCCCCCATGGCGCAGTGGCAACGCCGCGTTTTATGCCCGTGGGTACTTTAGCGAATGTGAAAACCCTCACCCCAGAACACCTCAAGGCGGCGGGCGCTCAAATGGTTTTGGCCAACACCTACCATTTGCACCTGCAACCGGGGGAAGACATTGTGGCCGCAGCGGGGGGGCTGCACCGTTTTATGGGCTGGTCAGGGCCAATTCTCACGGATTCGGGGGGGTTTCAGGTCTTTAGCCTCAGCGAAATGCGGCAAATTTCCGATCAGGGGGTGGTGTTTCGTTCACCCCACGATGGTCAAATCATTGAACTGTCACCCGAGCGGGCGATCGCCATTCAAGAGGCCTTGGGGGCAGATGTGATCATGGCCTTTGATGAGTGCCCCCCCTATCCTGCGAGCCGGCAGGCAGTGATCCAAGCGACGCAACGCACCCTGCATTGGCTAGAGCGCTGCATTTCTGCAAAGCAACGATCCGATCAAGCCCTCTTTGCCATTGTGCAGGGGGGAGTGTATGCCGATCTGCGGCGAGAATGTACTGCGGCGATGCTGCCCTATGACCTGGCGGGCTATGCCATTGGTGGCGTGAGTGTGGGGGAACCCAACAGTGCCATGCATGAAATTGTGGCGGTGACGGCTCCCCTCTTGCCTGCCCATAAGCCACGTTATTTGATGGGGGTGGGAACTCACTTAGAAATGTTGCGGGCGATCGCTGCCGGGGTCGATCTCTTTGACTGTGTGATTCCCACCCGCTTGGCCCGCCACGGCTGTGCCATTGTCCAAGGGCAGCGCTGGAACCTAAAAAATGCTCGCTTTCGCCGCGATTATGAACCCTTGGATCCCACCTGTCCCTGCTATACCTGCACCACCTTTAGCCGAGCCTACCTAAGTCATTTAGTGCGTGCCAAGGAGCTACTGGCCTACACCTTACTCTCGATTCATAATGTGACGGAACTGATTCGGTTCACCCAAGCAGCACGCCAAGCCATTTTAGAGGAGCGATTTGTGGCGTTTGCGGCAGAATGGGAGCAGCGACTGTTGGTGAATGCCGAGGAACCGGATGCTGCGCTTCTCTGATGCCGTTTTATCGAAACAGGAACGCTTGAGCCGCTGGGGCTTTTTGGGACTGACCACAGCACCTTTAGTGGGAGCGGCACTCTTTAACCATACGGGGACGCCGCCTTTTTTACTTTGTCTTTTTCGAGCAACAACGGGTATTCCCTGTCCAGGCTGCGGTCTGACCCGTTCCTTTATGGCGATCGCTCGCGGCAATGTTGAAGATGCCCTGAGAATGCATCTCTTTGGCCCTGTGCTCTTTCTCGCATTTACGGTGATGGCGGTTTTTATAGGCCTAGAGCTGAAAACTGGCCGGCGATTGCAGCACACCCCCTTTCGCTACATCAATGAACGCATTCAAAACTGGTGGTGGCTAGGGGTGATTTATCTTGGCTACTATGGTTTGCGGCTGTACAGCCTATTTCACACCGGGGAATTTTATATCAATCCCCTAAAAAACATCTTTCTGAGGAGTTAATCAATGACTATCTCCATTCATTACGTTGATCCCAAGACGAAAGCACCACTTAGAAAGGATCATACTGCGTACTATAGTGAGACGGGTTCTGTTTATCCAATTGTTAATCAGATTCCTAGATTTGTAGATTCAAGCCAAAACTACACCCAAAGTTTTGGTCTGCAATGGAATAAGTTCTCAAAAACACAAATAGATGATACAGATCAAAAACAATCTGAAACTCGATTCTTTGCAACAACAAACTGGCAGCCTGAGGAGCTTGCTGGCAAAAGTATTTTAGAAGCCGGTTCTGGTGCAGGTAGATTTACACGGGTTATCCTAGAAAAAACGTCTGCTTATCTTTGGAGTTTTGATTATTCAGAGGCGGTTGAGGCAAATTGGCAAAATAATTCTGATATTGCTGGCGGAAGATTACACCTATTTCAAGCGAGCATCTATGACATCCCTTTGCCTGAAGCCTCTTTTGATAAGGTGTTTTGTTTTGGGGTTCTACAACATACACCTGACTTTGAAGAATCTGTAAAAAATCTGATTAAATACGCAAAAATCGGTGCTGAGATTGTGGTTGATTTCTATCCGATTAAAGGTTTTTGGACAAAAATACACGCAAAATATCTTTTAAGACCCTTGACAAAAAAGATGTCACACCAAGCTCTGTTGAATTTAATTGAGAAGAATATTGATGGTTTAATTACGTTATTTGATTTTTTAGTGAAAGTTAAACTAGGCGTACTGACTCGATTTTTACCAATTGTTGATCTACGAACAATTCCTAGTACTGTGGATCAGCAAAAACGCCGTGAATGGGCAATTTTAGACACCTTTGATATGTTCTCGCCGGAGTATGACAATCCCCAAAGAATAAAAGATGTTGCTGCTATGTTTGAACGTCACGGAGCTAAGGTTACTTTTGCCGGATTTGTCAAATCAAGCGCTGGCACTAGCGCAGTGGTCAGAGGCGTTCGCGAAACTTAAAGTAAAGATCACGGGAGTCGTCTTTAGCAAGGGTCCCTTTCATGGGATATTGAAATCGGTTGTGTGCGATCGAGAACCGGAGACCCATGAGATTACATCGCTTGCTTTATCTCAGTTGTGCCACAGATGGCCTGTCCTACCCAGACCTGCGGGATATTATGGCCAAGTCAGAGGTGAACAATCTCCGCGATGGCATTACGGGAATACTGTGCTACGGCAACGGCATGTTTCTGCAAACCTTAGAGGGCGATCGCCAGAAAGTGAGTGAAACCTACGCCCGCATCCTCAAGGATCCCCGCCACCACAGCGCTGAGATTATTGAATTCAAAGCGATCGCAGAGCGCACCTTCATCAATTGGTCAATGCGTCTGGTGCAGTTGGGCGAGATGGACAGTGATAAAATTCGGTACCTGCGGTTAAAATACTCACCAGCAGCAACCTTTCAGCCCACCTCAATGACGGCTGAGCAATGTTTTCACTTCCTCAAAGAACTCTATGAAATGAGCCAAGGAACTTAGTGTGAGCGATGCCCACTGGCTAAGTATTCCCGATCTACTGCGGCTGCCCGCCCAGACCTATGAGTGGCGGGTGGATACCGGTTTTCCAGACTTGGCAACGCTAACTCCCGTGCAAGGAATGGTGACTGCCAGTCACCGCCACACCTACTTAGAAGTCAGCGCCAGTGTGCAGACAATTGTCACCCTCTCTTGCGATCGCTGTTTGCAGTACTATAACCATCGCTTGGTGTGTACCACTACGGAACTGATTTGGCTAGCGGAAACCCCAGCCAGTCAGCCCGACGATGATCTGGTGGAAACCTTGCCCGCTAACGGTCGCATTGATCTTGCGGATTGGCTCTACCAGCAACTCTGCCTTGCCCTGCCCTACCCCCAATACTGTGACCCCAATTGTGGCGGTATTCACCCCCCTGTCCCTGCGGACCCCCCCATTGATCACCGCTGGGCAATGCTTGCGCAACTACAATCGGTTCTGGAGCGTTCGGAACCATCGCCGTGAGTGCTCAGTCTGACCTTGAACTGTTGCTGCGGGCACGCTATCCCCTGTTGTATGTGGCCACAACAGAGGAAGAACGCCTTGAGGCAACACTGCACACAATTAGCGATCGCCTGAATCAGCGCCCCATCTACATTTGGGATTTTGTGGAGGGGTATCAGGGCAATCCCAATGATCTGGGGGTCGCCAAGCGCAATCCCCTCAGTGCCCTTGAATTCGTCGAAAGACTGCCGCGACCGGCAGCGGCCATGATTCTGCTGCGGGATTTTCACCGCTTTATTGAGGACGTGGCCGTCTCCCGCAAACTGCGCAACTTGGCGCGGCAGCTCAAGTCCCAGCCCAAAAACCTGATCCTACTGGCTCCGACGGTGCAGTTGCCCCCGGAACTGCGGGATGTGATTACCGTTGTGGAGTTCCCTTTGCCCCAACGGGAGGAAATTCGCCTTGAACTGGTGAAGCTCTGTCAAAGCCTCGGCAACATTCCCGCAGAACCCATTCTCGATGAGTTGATCCGCGCCTGTCAGGGCTTGACCCTAGAGCGGATTCGCCGCGTCATTGGTCGGATCATTGCCCTCCACGGTGCGCTGGACGGCAGCCATGTGGATCTGGTCTTGGAGGAAAAGCGGCAGATCCTGCGGCAAACCCAAATTCTCGAGTTTTACCCCACCCAAGAAACCATTGCCGACATTGGTGGTCTTGATAACCTCAAGGAGTGGTTGCTGCGGCGCGGCGGTGCTTTTTCCGAGCGGGCACGGCGCTATGGGCTGCCCTATCCGCGGGGGGTGCTGCTAGTGGGAATTCAGGGCACCGGTAAATCCCTAGTGGCAAAGGCGATCGCCCACCAATGGCACTTGCCGCTGTTGCGATTGGATGTGGGGCGACTCTTTGGCGGCCTCGTGGGGGAATCCGAAGCACGTACCCGCGAGATGATTCAAATTGCTGAAGCCCTAGCCCCCTGCGTCCTCTGGATTGATGAGATGGATAAAGCCTTTGCGGGCATTGATGGCCGAGGGGATGGCGGTACCAGTAGCCGTGTTTTTGGCACGATTATCACTTGGCTAGCGGAGAAAACCTCTGCTGTTTTTGTTGTGGCCACTGCCAACAATGTGCAGGTCTTGCCCCCGGAACTGCTGCGTAAGGGTCGCTTTGATGAAATCTTTTTTGTCGGACTACCCAATGTGGATGAGCGGCGAGCGATTTTTGAAGTGCACCTCAGTCGTGTGCGGCGCGATCGCCTGCAAAACTATGATTTAGAGCGGTTGGCCTACGAAACCATTGACTTTTCTGGGGCTGAAATTGAGCAGTGTATCATTGAGGCAATGCACCTTGCCTTTAGCCAAGACCGCGACTTTACCACCGAAGATCTGCTGCACGCGGCCAGTGAGATTATCCCCTTGGCACGCACCGCCCGTGAGCAAGTGCACCAATTACAAGAATGGGCGGCCTCCGGGCGGGCACGGTTTGCCTCACGAATCCTGTCTCCCCCCACAGGGCGTTAGATCATGAAACCAGTGGTGCGTGTGCTGCAATGGCTCCTAGGAACCTTTTTGGGTTTAGGTCTGATTACCCTTGTGGCCGCTGCTATCATTACACCCCTTGTCTTTAACTTGCTCTGGCCACCCCCCCGCCCCGAGGTCGAAGCACAAAATTCACCACCGCCTACGCCACCAGAGTCGTCACCGAATTCCCCCTCACCCCCTCCTGAACCAACCCCGACCCCCTCACCGCAGCCAAACTCTGAAGGGCGGGTGATCTATGGCGATGGTTTACGGTTGCGCGATCGCCCCAGTCGCGAGGCAAATGCTCTGGGGGGTGTGGCCTTTGATGAAGTGGTGACGATCCTAGAGCGCAGTGAGGATGGGGAATGGCTGAAGATTCGCACCGCCAACAATCTTGAAGGCTGGGTACTGGCCTTTGGTGTGCAGGAAACAACAGCTCAATCTCCCACCTCCAGTGAGACGCCCCAGTAGGCGCTATTGGGAAAATTCCTGCATTTGCTGAAACGAACGGTACTCACGATCGCCACTCAGCCATTCCACGAGCGTGATTTTCACCCGCCCCCCCGCATTGGGAGTTGCCAGAAACTCCGCCTCCCCTTCGCTATTAATCACGCGATTGCGCAACTGGGTGGCGCCAGCTTCGAGCAACCGTTGACTGACTGGATCGTAGATTTCATAGTAAATCTGGACATTGCGCGCTGGTGTAGCCGTTTCATTGCGCACGCGCCCCGTCAGGCGGTGGTACCAGACACCCGCAATATTCTCGCTCTGCAATTGGACATCGGTGACGCGCACCACTTTGGGTGCTTCGCGACGGCGGGCGATCGCGGGCTTGCCTTCAAAAGACAAGAACCCGACACTAGTCGTCAACAGCAGACCGCAGAGCCAAATTGTGCGTAAGCTAGGCATTGTTCTCTACCCGGTGTGACAATAATAGAGTCTAAGACGCAACATTTAGCGGGAGCGATCGGCCTCATTGGCCTTGAGGATACCACCTTAGTGACCGCTGCCCCGAGTCTGTACCTGCTGGATTGGATTCACCCCACTTAACTATGCCAACTGTTCATGTGATTGGTCTTGGTCGCTCTGGCATCGCCGCTGCCCGTTTACTGAAACGTCAAGGCTGGCAAGTGGAGGTGAGTGATAGTCGTCAAACCCCTGCCCTACAATCGCAGCAGCAACTCCTAGAAGCCGAAGGCATTGCTGTTCAACTCAACTACGACTTTGATTTACAAACCCTCGCCAGTGTGGGTCTGCGTGTCCCAGCGGAAATTGTCATTAGTCCCGGTGTCCCTTGGCAGTCTCCTGCTCTGATTGCCGCTCGCCAAGCGGGCATCCCCGTTCGGGGGGAAGTGGAAATTGCTTGGCAGACCCTCGCCCATCTGCCGTGGGTATGTATTACGGGCACCAATGGCAAAACAACCACCACCGCACTCACTGCCGCCATTTTTCAAGCAGCGGGGTACAATGCTCCCGCCTGTGGCAATATCGGCAATAGTATTTGCGAAGTGGCTTTGACCGCTAGCGCCCTTGATTGGGTGATTGCTGAGATCAGTAGCTATCAATTAGAGTCTAGCCCCCCCCTGCAACCCCAATTTGCCCTTTGGACAACCCTCACACCAGATCACTTGGAACGCCACGGCACCCTCGACGTTTATGTCGAAACCAAAGCTCACCTCATGAATGGTGCGAAACAGGCGATCCTCAATGGGGATGATCCCTACCTGCGTCAGCACATGGTGAATCGTTGGCCGCAAGCTTGGTGGATCAGTACCCAAGGGGCGGCAGCCCTACCCAAGGGGATTGAACAGGGCATCTATATTGCTAAGGATCAAGTGTGGTTTCAAGATCAACCCCTGCTGCCCACCCATGTCCTGCAAATGCCGGGTCAACACAATCAGCAAAACTTTCTTCTAGCCGTGGCAACGGCTCATTTAGCCGGTATTCCTGCCGAAACAATTGCCAAAGCGGTGGCAGGGTTTGCCGGTGTGCCCCATCGTCTAGAGCGGATTCGCCAATGGCGACAGGTGGAGTGGATCAACGACAGTAAGGCCACCAATTATGACGCCGCCGAAATTGGGCTGCGTTCTGTGACAGGGCCAGTGATTCTCATTGCCGGTGGACAGGCCAAAAAGGGGGACGATCGCGCTTGGCTCAAGCTGATTCAGGAGAAAGCCGCTTGGGTGCTCTTAATTGGTGAAGCAGCACCGCAGTTTGCGCAGCGCTTAGAAGCCACGGGCTTTACAAATTATGAGATCATGGAGACACTGGATCGGGCGGTGGCGGCGGCTGCTGAACTGGTGACCCAGTACCCGATCAAAACCGTTCTCTTTTCCCCTGCCTGTGCCAGCTTTGACCAGTACCAGAATTTTGAAGAACGTGGTGATCACTTTCGTCAACTGTGCTTAGAGCTATGAGCCAATCTGCGGCCTCGGGTCACTGGTGGAATCGCCTCTCCATTGCCAGTCGGTTTCTGATTATTGGCTTGGCAGGGCCTATCCTGACGCTGAATTTCTGGGCCTTTGCGACCATTCTCAAGTTTTTTGGGCCGCTGGTGGCGGTTCTGGTGCTGGCTTCCCTGTTTGCCTTTTTGCTGAACTATCCGGTGCGCTGGATGGAGGAGCAGGGAAATCCGCGAGGCCCCTCAGCCATTTTCGTCTTTCTGCTGGCCTTGGTACTGATTGCCATTATTGGCTTGGTGGTGGTACCCAATGTCTTTAATCAGGCACAACAGCTCATTGCCCGCTTGCCCGAATGGTTTAACTCCAGCCAACGGCGACTCTTGGAATTTGGCCAGTGGGTGGACTCCCTCAACCTGCCGGTAACGGTGGATGTGGATGCTCTTGCCAACCAACTCTTGGAAAAACTCAAGGATCAACTCCAAAGCTTGGCCCGTGAGGCTTTGAATTTAATCTTGGGCACCCTCAGCAGTGCGGTGGATGTGCTCATTAATCTGATTTTGACCGTTGTGCTCACGTTTTATTTGCTGCAGCATGGGGATGAATTGTGGGATGGCCTCCTCAGTTGGTTGCCAGATACGCTCCGCCCCACGGTTTCAGAAACGATACGCCGCAGTTTTGAGAGTTATTTCATTGGTCAGTTGGTGCTGGGGCTGTGCATGGGGATTGGCTTGACGACGATTTTCATTTTCCTCAAGGTGCCCTATGGACTGCTCTTTGGTGTCATTATTGGCGTGATGGCCTTGGTGCCCTTTGGCGGTACGGTGGGGATTATTTCAATTAGTTTGCTCGTCGCCCTTCAGGATGTGTGGTTGTCCCTCAAGGTGGCGGGATTTGCGTTTCTCTATCAGCAGTTTTTGGAGAATGTGGTTGCCCCTCGGATCATCGGTAGCTTTACGGGCTTAAATCCAGTCTGGGTTTTCTTGGCGATCCTGACTGGGGCTAGGGCTTCGGGGTTAGTCGGGGTTCTCATTGCGGTTCCGATCGCGGTAGTGATTAAAACGTTCTTGGTGAGTGTGCGATCGCGCCTCAATGCCGAGGATGTGGAGGAGACGGTCGCGTTGCCCAATAATCCACCCCCCTTGCCCCCTGTCTCTTCGTCAATGAAACCATCCTCAGTGGAGTAGAACGATGCTACGTGCCCTTCAACCCGGAGTTCTCACCTCCCTTGTGCTGATCAGTACCACAGCTGCCATTACCCTAGTCACGGCTTTTATTGGCTACCACCTAGGGCGAGAGTCATTGCGCGGTGTGTCCCAACCCGTCGTGAATCCGATTCTGGGCAGTGCCGTGAATGCCAATGATCAAACCCAAGGGGAGCGATCGCCCATTCTTGACGAGGCACAGATCATTGCCCAAACCAAAGCCCGCATTGCCGAAATGACTGAAGGTGCCAGCGATCGCGAGATTGTGCCTGCCCCCACCACTGCCAATGACCCCCCAGCAGCGGAACCGGCGACGAGTCGGACACTGCCCATCGTTGCTGAGGATAAGGGGGTGCGTCTAGAAATTAGCCGTGTGGATACCATTGGCCAAGATTTAGCCCTGCACGTCAGCTTGAAAAACGACAGTAGCCAAGGGGTGCAGTTTATCTACACCTTTCTTGAAATCAAAAATGATAAAGGTACCCTTTTGAGTGCCCTCACCGAAGGCCTACCCACGGAATTACCCCCCGGTAGTGATCTGGTCAAAGGCACAATTTTGATTCCCAAAAGCCTCCTTGACAATGCAAAAACCTTGACCCTGCGCCTTGCCAGCTATCCGAATCAGGATGTGCAATTGCAGGCTGCCCATATTCCTGTGGAGTAGCCATGCCCGCCGCTGAATTTGTTCAAAAATGGTTGAGTGCTCGCGATTGGGTGCGGGTACGGGCAGATTTGACGGGCAAGACCACGTTTATCGCGTGGCAGGGAGCGGTGTATAGTTTTGTTCCCCAAGAGCGTCGCCGTCACCTCTTCAACATTGTTGGCATGAGTGCCGCTCGCTGTTTGCCCCATCCCGAGGGCGGGTGGTATTTTCTCTCCCGTGAATTGACGTTTTATCTGGATCCAGAAAAGCAATCCCTGTGCGATCGCTGGCACAATCCTTGGACAGAGGACGTGGTTCCCGTGATTCCCGTTGCTAATGATCCCGTGCAGGGGCTATTTTGCCGTGAGGTGCCTGCCCAAGTCAGTGAGCGAACCACTACGTTTCAGTTTGATCTATTTCCCTACTATGACAATCCCCTTGCGGGTGAGGAACGGTTTCAGGCCTACAGCCCCCAGCCGATCTACCAAGCGGCAGAACTCTTTAAGCTAACGGTGGCCACCGCCGATTTACAACAAGATACGGAGACGATTGCCGATGTCCATTTGTGTTGGAGTCGGATTGGGCCTTGGTTGCCTTGGATGAAGATGGGCGATCGCCCCGGTTATCTCATCTACAGTGCGACTGGCTGCAAAGCCCTGACCGTCGAAGACTTGCCCTCCCTCCTACAAGACCAATTAGAGCGACTGCCCCAATACCGTGAAGCCCCCACTGAATACCGCGAGGGTGCTGATATGACCTCTTGGCTGTATTTTCAGGAGCACTTTGAAGCCTATTTGGAGGGTGCACTGTTTCCAGTGACTTGATGAATACCAACCTGTCCCTATTCCCGTGGGGGCAGGCTAAAAAGCGGCAACTCGGTAAACTGTGGTTCTACAGGACGGGGTGAACGGGGGGTTGTTGGCGGAGCATGCGTTGACTGGGAATTTCGACGCGAAAGTGATCTCCCTCCAGAGAAATGGGAGCGCCAAAATTGCTCGCTGGCTTACTCATTGGGGATGCTACTGATACACGTCGTCGTGGGAGAGATTCAACTCTAGCTCTTTGGTAGTCTGCCCGACACCCTTGAGGACGAATGGATTGACAACATCGAGGAACTCGCAGACCTCATGGACAAGTACCTCCACCTACGCCAAGAAGCCCGCAATGCTTTTGAATTGCGCTATGAACGCCATGTCAGCGACGATCCCGATCAGTGGCGCAACTGTGCGCGGGTATTGGCACGGCAGGACATTCTCAATGTACTCAGTCAACCGTGGTAAGCTCTTTGGGCTTAGAGGAGTCCTTGGGCAATCAGAGATTCAGCAATTTGCACCGCATTCAAGGCTGCCCCCTTGCGAATTTGATCGCCACACAGCCACAGTTCAAGGGCATTGGGTTGAGAAATATCTTGGCGCAGCCGCCCCACTAGCACTGGGTCTTTACCTGTGGCCTCTAGGGGCATGGGGAAATAATTGCGCTGCCAATCTTCAACAAACTGGACGCCTGCGGCCTGTTGCAGGCGATCGCGCGCCTCTTGCAGCGGAAAAGGCTCAAAGAACTCAACATTCAACGCTTCCGAATGGGCACGCAGCACAGGGACGCGCACACAGGTCGCCGTTAGCCGCAACTCTGGGGCATGGAAAATTTTGCGGGTCTCATTGACCATCTTCATCTCCTCTTGGCAGTAGCCCTGCTCATTGAGGGGAGAATTGTGGGGAAAGAGGTTAAAGGCCAAGGGATAGGGAAAGGCCTCTGTGCGTGGTGGTTGCCCCTTGAGAATATCGAGGGCTTGATCCTTGAGTTCTTGCATGGCCTTTGCCCCCGCCCCACTGGCAGACTGATAGGTGGCCGCTACAATTCGCCGAATCGGTCGCACCTGATGCAAGGGCCATAGCGCAACCGTCATCAAAATCGTTGTGCAGTTGGGATTGGCAATGATGCCTTGGTGGGTTTTTAGATCTTCAGGGTTGACTTCGGGCACCACTAAGGGGACGTTGGGATCCATGCGATAGGCACTGGAATTATCAATGGCGATCGCTCCTTCCTGAACCGCAATTGGTAGCCACTGCCGTGACACACTTGCCCCCGCCGAAGCCAAAATCAAATCCAGTCCCTTGAGGGTCTCCTCACTCACCGCCTGCACAGGCAGCACTGTTTCCCCAAAGGAGAGGGTTTGACCAGCGGAGCGGGGCGAAGCCAACAGACGTAACTCTGCCACTGGAAACGAGCGTTCCGCCAAAATGGCCAAAATTTCCGTGCCAACGGCACCTGTCGCTCCTAAAATGCCAACCCGTAATCCCTGTGCCAACGTTATTACTCCTAGGAAGATAAGCTCATTTTACGATCGTCGGGGATTGAGAAATTAAGAAAGCGTAGCATTTTGGAAATTTTACTGCCATATCTATAATGGCTATAGCCAATTTCCACCACAGCCTCTGCACTCCCCCACAAGAGTCGCCAGCGGCAGGACTCGATAAATCATCTGGAGGCTGGGATCATGAAAACTCTCCAACAGTACCTATTTTCCATCACCTTAGTCTTTTGGGGACTGTTGAGTGGCAACGTTTACAGCCAAATTACCCCAGCCACCAATGGCACTGGAACCACCGTCATCCAAAATGGTCAACAGATTGATATTGGTGGTGGCCGCCTATCGGGGAATGGTCAGAATCTCTTTCACCTCTTCCACAACTTCAATGTCGGTAACGGCCAAGTTGCCAACTTTCTCTCTAATCCGCAAATTCGCAACATTCTCGCGGGCGTCAATGGTGGCAACGCCAGTTACATCAATGGCTTGATTCAAATTACGGGTGGCAACAGTAACCTTTATCTGCTCAACCCTGCGGGAATTGTCTTTGGCCCCAATGCCCGTTTGAATCTCCCCGCTGCCTTCCATGCTTCTACCGCTCAACGGGTGCTGTTTGAGGGAGGGATCTTTGATGTCAATGGCCAGAATCTTTATCAATCCCTCAATGGTCAGCCCACAGGTTTTGAATTTCTGAGTAAAGGCCTCATCATCAATGAAGGTGAGCTGAGGGTGGGTCGTGGTCAAACCCTCAGCCTGATGGCGCACCAAGTGATCAATACGGGTACACTCGCAGCCCCCGCAGGAAATATCCACATTGCGGCTGTACCTGAAACAGGAATGGTGCGCGTCTCCCAAGAGGGAATGCTGCTCAGTCTTGAGATTCCTCAAGAGCGACTACCGACTGGGGGAGCGATCGCTGCCGTGGACTTACCCAGCTTACTCACTGGCAATGGTTCACAACCTGTCAACAGCGTCATTCAAAATCCCGACGGCACAATTCGCCTTGTCCATGACCCCAACAAAATTCCCACCACAACGAACACCGCCGTCATCAGTGGCAGCCTTTCCGTCGCCAATCCCATCGGTATGGGTGGCCAAATCACGATCACTGGTCAAAATATCGCCCTCATCAATGCCAACTTAACCGCCTCTGGTCAACTCGGGGGTGGCACGATTCTCTTGGGGGGCGATTACCTAGGGGGCACCACTGGCACTAACCGCTTGCATAGCAGTTTCAATGCCCAGAATCTCTTTATCAACAGCGGCAGTGTGATTGCAGCGGATGCCTTCAATCAAGGCAATGGTGGCACTGTCATTGCATGGGCAGACAACAGCACGCAATTTGCCGGCACGATCAGCGCACGCGGCGGGCAACTTAGCGGTAATGGCGGCTTTGTGGAAACCTCTGGGCGAGAATTACTCAGCGTTCGGGGAACAGTAGATGCCAGTGCAGTCAAGGGTCAGCCCGGTACATGGCTCCTTGATCCACGAAATGTCACCATTTCTAACTCCCCTACGAGTGGCGGGAGTTTCTCTGGGAGCAATCCTGATGTCTTTACCCCCACCACTGATGATGCTTTTGTTGTGAATACTGCCATTGAAGCTGCCCTGAATCTCGGCACTAGCGTCATCATCACAACTGGTGATACTGGAACCCAAGCAGGGGATATTTCTGTACTTGCCTCGATTACCAAAATAGGCGGCGGCGATGCCTCCCTAACCTTGCAAGCTGCAAATAACATTCTTGTTGCCGATGACATTCGCTCAGAAGAAGGCCGACTGAATATCATTCTCCATGCCGATGCCGATAACAGTGGTGCAGGAGCAATTAGATTAGACTCAGTTACACTCATTACCAATGGTGGCAATATTATTTTGGGGGGTGGCTCTAATCCCTTCACCAGTCCAGCGATCGGTGTCAGCACTGCTGGGGTTAATATCGGAAACTCTACTCTCAATGCAGGTGGCGGCCATATTAGGATTCATGGCAGCGGTGCAACAACTAATGGCCAAGAAGGGGTGCTGATCGGTGGGAGTTCAATCCTCACCTCAGGGTCTGGAGAGATCACCATTCTAGGGACAGGTAGTTCTAGTGTTTATAGCCCTGTGGATGGTATCTCGATTCAAAACTCCTCCATCAGCGCCGAAGCTGGCAATCTGACCTTAACGGGTACTGGGGGCAACGTCTCCGAAGGAGTTTCCAACGTTGGCATCCATCTTGAAGAGTCAGGAATTCGAACCACGACTGGAAATATTACCCTGACGGGTACTGGTGGTACGGGCTTTGCCTTCAACCAAGGAGGTATTCTGAGTCGCTTCACAAGTATTACCAGTCAAAGTGGTGACATTATCCTGAGAGGTACAGGGGGTGAATTCGGTGCTGGTCTTGGCTTTAAGGCAGCAACTGACACAGAGTACTCTGCTGAGGTCAGAACGGCTGGAAATGGGAAGATTCTCATCGAAGGTCGCGCCACTGACGGCAATCCTGGTCTGGTCATGGAAGTCTCTGACGCCCCCCTGACATTAGCTGTTCAAGATGGCATGCTCACATTAGCAGCTCAGGGGGGGATTGAAGTCTTGGGTGATCTTCTAGATATCCATAGTGCCGGGGCAGGCCGCCTTGTCTTTCAACCGATTGATGCGCATACTCCCGTCGGCATTGGCGATGGTGCAACGGGTAACTTAATCATTGATCAGTCTCTCCTCAACCAAATCACGGGTGGATTTTCTTTGGTGACCATTGGTCACCCTAATGGTACTGGTCTCATTGATGTTCGTCCCTTCAGCCTCAACTACAATCTTGCGCTGCAAACCCCCGGCGTAAGTTCCCTAGGTATTCAGTTCAATGGCTCTGGCACGACGAATCTCAATGGTCGCAATCTCACACTCAATAGCGGTGGCGGCGTTACTCAGGGCAGCCATGTCATTTCTGCGGGAACGCTGCAACTTCTTGGACAGGGGACTTTCACCCTCAACAATGTCAACAATAGGTTTCAAACACTCTCAGGCAATGTCAGTGGAAATGTGAACTTGAGTAATCAAGGTGCCCTAGGTATCGTTAGTTTCAACAATGGTGTCAATGGCCTCACCACTGGCATCAATACCAACGGCAATACCCTAATCCTCAGCTTAAACAGTGGGAACCTAACGCAAAGTGCACCGATTCGAGCAGGCAACTTGGGTTTAACTTTACAAAATGGCAGTGCAATCCTAACCAACCCCAATAACCAAGTGGGGATCCTAGCTGCTGAGCTGAACAGTGCGAGTGATTTGCAATTTGTCAATAACAGTACCCTTACCGTTGGCAGTGTTAACCCAACAGGCATTACAGGGCGCAACATTTTCCTACAAACACTAACAGGCGATATTGTTCTCAATGCGCCAATTTCTGCCGTTGGGACTGGGGATGCGATTGTCCTTGCTGCCGAAAATAACTTTATTAACAACTATGGCTCTAGTGTCTTTAGTACCCCCAATGGTCGCTGGCTAGTTTATTCGACTGACCCGAATCTCAATATCAACGGCGGACTCACAGGTTCAGAGCAATTCAACACCACCTATCCTGAGCTTGCCCTATTTTCTGGTTCTGGGTTTCTCTATCGGGTTTCTCAAGCACCGCCAACTCCACCCACGGAGCCATCCACACCGCCAACACCGCCAACTCCACCCACGGAGCCGTCCACACCACCAACACCTCCAGAACCCCAAACTCAAGAGAATCTGGGTCGGATTTTATTGGGAGAGGAGATACAAGGCACTCAACTGCCCCAGAATACCGCTCAAGTCATTTACTTCCCCGGAGTTGAGATCATTCGTCAGCAAATCAGTACTGCTTTTGATCAGGGAGACTACAACAGTGCGATCAAACTGCTTCAGCAGCTTTATTCCTTTGAGTTTAGTGAGTACTTTGATGAATTTTTCAGCACTCCTAGTCAAGAGGGACTACAGTTCCTTGACATTGAGCAAATCAAGGAATTATTGGGGCGTATGGCTGAAGAAACAGGTCAAAAACCTGCCCTGAGCTATGTCTTTTGGCGACCTGAACAGTTGGATATTCTCATCATCACACCGGAAGGGGAACCCATTTACCAACCCCTTCGAGTGCCCCAAGAAGCAGTGCGCCGTGTCATTGCTGCTTTTAATCGTGAGGTGCGAGACCCAACGAAAACCAATAGTGAATCCTATCTACCCTTTGCGCAGCAGCTCTACCAATGGATCATGGGCGGCATTGATGCTGAATTGCAAAATCGAGGCATTAATACACTGGTTTTTGCCCTTGATCAGGGGTTGCGGAGTGTGCCGATCGCTGCTCTGCACACGGGGTCAAATCTTATTTCCTCGACGGTCAGCGATAGTCCAATCGGTCGTCGTAATGGTCAGTTTCTAGTGGAACGCTATAATCTGGGTCTCATTCCCAGTATCAACTTGGTGGATACCCGCTACCAGCCGTTGCAAAATGCTTCTGTACTGGCAATGGGTGCCTCTCAGTTCACAAAGCAAAGTCCTTTGCCAGCGGTTCCCATCGAGCTGCAAACCATTACGCAACTGGTAGGACGAGGGCAAGTATTCCTCAATGAAGCTTTTACGGTCTCAAACTTGCAAACCCAGCGGCGGCGCAGTCTCTACCCTATCCTACACTTAGCGACCCATGGTGAATTTAATGCGGGTAAGCCACAAAATTCCTATATTCAGTTTTGGGATAGCCAGCTTTCAATGGCTCAAGTGCGGCAGTTGCACTTATTCCGGCCACCCACAGAGCTAATGACGCTGAGTGCCTGTCGTACAGCGGTAGGAGATACCAATGCAGAACTTGGGTTTGCTGGACTGTCACTCCAAGCGGGTGTAAAGAGTTCCGTTGCTAGCCTTTGGTATGTCAGTGATGAAGGGACACTGGCTTTGATGACGGCATTTTATGGACAGTTGAGAACTGCTCCGATTAAAGCAGAGGCCTTGCGACAGGCGCAGCTTGCCCTGATCCATCAGCAGGTTGTGATTGAAGAGAATCACCTGCGCAGTGCTGGGGTGCGGGGAGGGCTTTCAATTCCTTTGCCCCAAGAAGTTCAAACTGGGGGTGGGCGTCAACTTTCCCATCCCTATTTTTGGGCAGGATTTACGATGATTGGCAGCCCTTGGTAGCCCTAGGAAGCAATTTCTGCTTCACCATTTGGATTACCCATCAGCGAGAACGGGGGTACTGGGGCTGAGTTTGGCTGTGGGTGGATTGATGCTGCTGGGCAGGGTTTGCATCAGGTTTGCCATTTCGAGGGCATTGAGGGCATATTCCCAACCTTTATTGCTTTTAATGCCAGCGCGCTCAAGGGCCTGTTGCATCGTGTCGGTGGTAAGAATGCCGTAGATAATGGGCACACCCGTTTGCATAGAGGCCGTGGCAATGCCTTTGGTGACTTCAGCAGCCACATAGTCAAAGTGGGGGGTTTGGCCACGGATGACTGCCCCGAGACAAATAATGGCAGCATAGCGACGACTGGCTGCCAGTTGAGCCGCCACAAGGGGAATTTCAAAGCTACCGGGAACCCAGGCGTAGTCCACCTGAGAACCATGGGGATTGGGATCAACACCATGGCGGCGCAGACAATCTTGGCAGCCCTCTAGCAGCTTGGTGGTAACCAAGTCATTGAAGCGGGAAATCACAATCCCAAAGCGAGGCGTTCCCAGAACGTGATAGGTGCCTTCAAAAACAGCCATAGGTGGAGGTGCCAAATCTTACCCAAAAGAGTATAACCTGCAATGGCCTAGGAGGAGCGATCGCCCTGCTCCACGAGGAAGTCTTGGGACTGCCACTGCTGCACAATACTAGTTAACTTGGTAACAAATGGGTCAGACGCTAAATCAGGGTGAAATTCACTAATTTTTGTATTGGTAGGTGTCTCTGAAAGGCCAGAGGGAGTAGGTTCCGGCACACTAATGGGCAATGACTGGCAGATAATGGCTTCAAACTCACTGTTGAAGTGATAAATCGGTTGCTCACGCCGTTGCCATAGCTCTAAAATTTGCTCTACGGAAATGGCTTTATAGCGCCCCAGATAGAGGGCTTCAATGAGGGCAAGACGAATCCAGCGGGGAGGAAAATGGCGCAACCAGCGATCTAGGATGACCTCAACTGAGGAGCCATCCAAATCAAACCCATATTGACGTAGCAGGCGATCGGCAGCCTGAATGGCGGCATTGTTGCCAATATGTGCCATGCACCAACTGTTGCACTCCCAAGGTTATGGTGCCTCTATGATGCCACAAGTTTTCCAAGGTCGCAGCAGCAGAGAGCGTAACCCTGATATGGTAGAAAGGCAAACTCTAGTGCTGTTCACTTCACAAGTGCATCATGGTGACTGCGCCTCCTCCTGAGCTGCTAATTGAAGATGCCCCGCTAACAATCGCCGGGCGGCAGTTTCGTTCACGCCTGATGACCGGTACGGGCAAGTATCGTTCCATTGCGGATCTCCAGGCCAGTGTTGCCGCGAGTGGCTGTGAAATTGTTACGGTAGCCGTACGTCGCGTTCAAACCAATGCCCCCGGTCACGAAGGCCTCGTGGATGCCCTTGACTGGCGTAAAATCTGGCTGCTGCCCAACACCGCTGGCTGTCAAACCGCTGAAGAGGCGATTCGCGTTGCCCGTTTAGGCCGCGAAATGGCCAAGCTCTTGGGTCAAGAGGACAACAACTTTGTCAAGCTAGAGGTGATTCCCGACCCGAAATACTTGCTGCCCGATCCCTTTGGCACGCTTGCTGCCGCAGAACAACTGGTCAAAGAAGGATTTGCGGTTCTTCCCTACATCAATGCAGATCCCCTGCTGGCCAAACGCCTTGAGGAAGTGGGCTGTGTTACTGTGATGCCGTTGGCCTCCCCCATTGGGTCGGGGCAAGGTCTGCGTAATGCCGCCAATATTCAAATCATTATTGATCAAGCCAGTGTTCCCGTTGTGGTTGATGCGGGCATTGGCACGCCCAGTGAGGCGGCCGCCGCGATGGAGTTAGGGGCAGATGCACTCTTGATTAATACCGCGATCGCCCAAGCGGGCAATGCGCCGGCAATGGCCAAAGCCATGGCGCTGGCAACCACGGCGGGTCGTCTTGCCTACTTAGCGGGTCGGATTCCCGTCAAAGCCTATGCCAGTGCCAGTTCCCCCTTGACGGGGACGATTGCGACAGCACCATGATGGTTGCCCTCATTCTCCTGAGCCTGCTGAGCCTCACGGGAAGCCTGTTCTACATTGTTGCCGCTGCCCTCACCTATCAATTTTTCACCCCCCAGCGGACGACTCGCCTAGAGTCCTTGCCGGCGGTCTCGATCTTGGTTCCTGTCTGCGGCTTAGAAGCAAGGGCTTGGCAAAACTGGTCTTCACTGTGCGAGCAAGATTACCCCGTCTACGAAGTCCTCTTTGGGGTTCAAGACCCCAGTGATCCAGCCATACCGGTGTTAAAGGCCATTTGCCAGACCTATCCCCACCGGGCTCGCTGGTATCTTTGTCAGCGGATTTGCGGGCTGAACCGTAAGGCCAGCAATGTCGCCCAATTGTTTACCCATGCGCGCTATGGGGTAATTGTTGAAACCGATAGTGATGTGCGCGTTAGACCCCATTACTTAGCCACTTTGGTGCAACCCTTGGCGGATCCCCAAGTGGGGGTTGTGACCTGTGGTTACATTGATCACCATCCGCGCCGCTTAGGAGCTGCGTTTCTGGCCATGGGGCGATGCCTTGACTTTATCCCCAGTGTGCTTGTTGCCCGCTTCCTTGATCGCGGGCTGCGCTTTGCCATTGGGCCAACCGTGCTGCTGCGGCGGGAAGTCCTAGAAAAAATTGGTGGTTTTGAGATTGCACTCAATCGCATTGGTGAGGACTACCAACTGGGGTATGCAGCGTGGCGTGCTGGGTATCGCGTGGAGTTATCGTCCTATATTCTTGACAATGACTGCGCTGATGAGTCCTTTTTGAAGGCGGTGCAACGGGAACTGCGCTGGTGTCGCAGCATTCGTGCCAATCGCGGCAATCAGTATTTTGGCATGGTGTTTATGTTTGGCACCGTCTATAGTGCCCTGCTGTGGGGACTATTTCCAACCCCATGGACTCTCAGCGTCTTTCTGGGGGTTCAGGGTCTTCGCTGGTTGCAGGCGATCATGAGCATGGTCTTGATGGGTACCCCTCGGCTACTGTTGTGGCTCTGGCTATTGCCCCTGCGGGATGTGATGAGCTTCCTGATTTGGCTGGGGGGCTGTTTTGGCAATCGCATCTACTGGCGCGGTCGCTGGTTGCGGGTCTATCGCCACGGTCAATTGCAAGAAATTGTTAAGGATTCTCAAGACTCGTAAAGTTCGCTTGTTAGAATAGCTGCACTGTAACGCTGAATTGAGGTTTGTTTCGATGCGCTATACCACCGATGAGGGCGGTCGCCTCAACAACTTTGCTATTGAGCCTAAGGTCTATCAAGCACAGCCTTGGACACCGCAGCAAAAAGTACGGGCAGCCCTGTTGGTTGCGGGCGGATTGCTCTTAGTGGCTGGCTTGGTGGCGATCGCCGTCGGAGTGAGCTAAGCTGCTTTGTCTTGGTTTTGATACCAGCGATGCCACCCTAGTGGCAGGCCTCTATGACTTGGGGGCAGATCAACTGCTGGAGATGAAAACATGGCCCTTGGGTCGAGAACTGGCCAGCCAACTTCACCCTTGCCTTGGGGAACTGATGGGTCGCTACACTTGGGGTGAACTAGGGGCGATCGCTATTGGCTGTGGCCCGGGCAGCTTTACGGGAACGCGCTTGGGGGTCGTGACTGCCCGCATCCTAGCCCAGCAACTGGAAGTTCCCCTTTTGGGTCTGTCTAGCCTTGGCACAATGGCGTGGCACTATCGTGATGAACTCATAGAACAGGATGGGGTGGTGTCGCGTCGTGCCCAACAGGGGCATCAATACCTTGGCATTTACCGTTATCAGGGGGGGAGTCTCAACTCTCTTTGGGGCGATCGCCTGCTGGCAGACCACGAAGCAGAAACGCTTTTGGCCACTTGGCCTCACCCCTACAAATGCCTGAGTCCCCCTAACCCCACCGACTATGGCCGCGCTTTGCTCACATGGGCAGCCCAACAGTGGCACGATACACTAAGGGCAGGGGAGAAACTTCCCCATTGGTCAAGCGTGGTGCCCCTCTATGGCAAATAACTGGGAACTTGGTCGCTTTCTCGATACACTGCGCTTTTTTCAAGCCCTTCCCTTTGTGGGAACCCTAGAACCTCTGCGCCCTGTGCTGTCACCCCTTTTACCGGATCTCTTTAAGCCGCCCGCCTATCGGGGCAGTGGTCTTGTTGTGGTGATGGGGGCAACGGGTCGAACCGGTCAAGCGGTGGTGAAAACCCTCTTGAGTCAAGGCTATGCGGTGCGGGCAGGGGTGCGCGATCGCGCCAAGGCGGAGAGTGTACTTCCCTCAGACCCTTTTTTAGACATTGTTGTTGCCGACGTGACTCAACCCTTGCCTGCCGATCTCTTGCAGGGCAGTCGGGCGGTGATCAACTGTGTTGGGGCAAAGGTACAGCCCAATCCCAACGCGCCACCCCCCGGCCTTGAAATTGTCGGTGCGAGTCCAGAGGCGGTTGAATTTGAGGGCATGCGGCATTTGTTGGAACGTGCCCAACCCTATTTTCAAAGTCAACCCAACACCTATCCCCTCTTTGACTATCGCTATCCCACGCCCCCCCTGAAGGAAGTTTGGGGTGCCCTCGATGATGTGGTCATGGGCGGCGTCAGTGCCAGCCAGTTTTACCTCAAGGATCACAGTGCCCTCTTCACGGGGCTGGTTTCTACGGAAAATTCTGGGGGGTTTGTCTCGATTCGCACCCGCAACCTCACCCCAGCCCTCAATCTCCAAGGCTACACGGGCATTCAACTCCGGGTTCGCGGCGATGGGCAGCGCTATAAATTTTTCCTACGCAGTGACCCCGCTTGGGATGGCGTCGGCTATGCCATGTCCTTTGATACGGTGGCCGATCAGTGGATCACGGTTGAATTGCCCTTTAGCCACTTTATTCCGGTGTTTCGGGCCCGCACCGCCACCAATGCGCCGCCTCTGAATGTGGGGCAAATTTACTCGCTGCAACTGATGCTCAGCAAATTTGAGTATGACGGTGCCCTCAACCCCCACTTCCGCCCCGGCACCCTCAGCCTTGAGATTGAGTCGATTCAAGCCTATGGAGGGTTGCCCTTGCCCCGCATGATTCAGGTGAGTTCTGCGGGGGTGACCCGTCCGCAACAACCCGATCTTGACCTGAAGGAGCAGCCCCTAGCGGTTCAATACAACGACCAATTGGGGGGCATCCTCACTTGGAAACTGGCGGCAGAAAATATGCTGCGCCAAAGTGGCCTCCCCTACACCATTGTCCGTCCCTGTGGTTTGACGGATCAGCCCGGTGGCAAAGAGCTGCGCCTTGATCAGGGCGATCGCCTGACGGGTTCTCTGAGTCGCGAAGATTTAGCGGCGTTTCTGGTCAGCTTACTGAATTTGCCCGTGGCCTGCTATCGCACCGTAGAAGTGGTGGCCACAGATCAAGCCGCCGAGGCCTATCCCAATTGGGCAGCACGCCTTGCCCAAATCCCTAGCGATCGCCCCTAGGAGACAGTGCGAAATGGTGCGTTTTCTCCATGTTGCCGATGTTCACCTTGGCTTCAACAAGTACCGCCAAGAGAATCCCAATCGCACGTTTGATTTTTTCACCGCCTTTGACAGTGCCCTGCAAACCTACGCCATCGAGGCACAGGTGGATTTTGTCCTGATTGCTGGCGATCTCTTTGAGGAGCGGCTGATTACCCCCGGCATTCTCAATCAAGCGGAATACGTCCTCGACAAGGTGCGATCGGCGGGGATTCCCGTGCTGGCGATCGAGGGTAACCACGATAACTGCCCCTACGGTGTCAAGTCCAATTGGCTCCGCTACCTCTGTGAAAAAGACTATCTCTATCTCCTAGAACCTGACGAAAGTGGCCAATTACAGCCGTGGGACGCCGAGGCAGCGCGGGGTGGCTATATGGATCTCCCCTGTGGCGTGCGCGTCATTGGTTCCCAGTGGTATGGTGCCAGTGCCCCCCGTGCCATCCAACAGCTGGCCAGTCAAATTCAGGCACTACCGCCCGCTGCTGGTGCGACGATTTTGCTCTTTCACCACGGCCTTGAGGGGCAAGTCTCCCGCTACCAAGGGGCATTGCGCTACAACGATCTTTTGCCGTTGCGCCGAGCCGGTGTTGATTACTTGGCCTTGGGGCATATTCATCGCCACTACGCCGTTGAGGATTGGATCTTTAATCCTGGCTCCGTTGAGGCCAATTCGATTCAGGAAAATCAGCAGCAAAATCCGCGGGGGGTTCTCTTGGTTACCCTCGATCAGGGGCCACCCCAAGCGGAACTGAAGCGCGACTATTGGCAGCGTCCCATCCATCGCTACACCCTCACCCTCACCCCCAGTGACACCGTGAGCCATGTGGAGAGCCAACTCCAGCAGTTGGTGCAGCGGCATCGCTCAGACATGGCAGAGGCGATTGTTGAAGTCACCCTAAAAGGCGAAGTGGGGTTTGAGCGCGGCGATTTGTCTGTGCGATCGCTCCAAGGGGAATTGCAGGAGGCAGCCAATGCGTTCATTTTTCGATTGGGGTTTGCCGCAACCCCTGTGGCCTATCAAACCTACCGTGATGCGACGGCTGAACCACCCCCCCGCGCCCAGATTGAAGAACAGGTATTTACGGATCTGCTGGCCAGTGTTGCTGAGTATCGCGATCGCGCCGAACCCTTGGCCAAGGTGCTGATGCACATCAAAGAAGATCTGCTGCAACCCAACGCCAATATTCCTGACCTTTACCAGTGGCTGGCAGACCTTTCCCTAGAGAGTTAGGGCTGGGGTGGTAAGGGGATGAGGGGTTGATTCGCCACATTGGCCAACTGGACAGCGGCAGACTGCAACAGGGCTTGCCATTTTTGCTGAAGTTGGGCATTCCCCGGCTGCGCTAGGCGTTGTTTGGCCAGTTGATTGAGGGTGTCGTACCAGTAGCCCGCCATGGCAAAGGCATCCGCCACATCTTTAGCTTGCACGATTCGCTGCTGTTGGCTTGGCGATAAGGGCATCGGTCGAAACCAACTGACGGTTTTGACGGCTGTGGTGCCATTGGTACAGGTGAGGGTGAGTTGCCACTGGTAATCCACACCATTTTTGAGGGCAACATTCTCCACAGGCCAGCCAATAATACCCGCTTCTGTGGGGGCAAGACGCTCTTGGCGATAGACTTCTGTGCCTTGGGGATCCCGCAGCGTCAGGGTTAGGGTTGCCCCCTTGTTGGCGGGAATGAAGCTATAGAGGGTAGGGGTGGGGGTGCTGCTAAGGCCATTGTTATCCTTGGGCACGAGGGCAACCACAGTTTGTTTTGGCTCAGTTAGACAGCTTTCGATGCCACCAGTACTTTCCCGCAGTAGCATGGGACGGGCAATCCGCGTTGCAGCTCCCTCACGGTTACCGGGGCGGCCAATATTAGCGGGTGGACGATAACTTGCCCAAGAGGCATGGGCGATCGCCCCAATCATGACCACTGCCAAACTCAGGGGAACGGCAAGGGGGCGGATCCCAAATTGAATAGCCATATCACTCAATCCTCGCAATTGAACAGGCAATGAACCGGGACTCAGTTCAACAGGTCATTGGAATTCTTTCTAAAAACCAAAAAAGATGTTGCGAATGACGCTGACACCCGTATTGACGGTATTCAAAATTGAATTGATGTTCTCAATGCGATCGCGACTATCGGGTTGACTCGGTGCGGTCACAACCACAGGCGCAGTGCCACTGGCGATCGCCTGATTATCTACTTGCAGAGAGAGAAATACACCCGCCGCTGGCGCACCCGTCAGAAAGGTGTTAATCGGAATCGCGTAATTAAACCCCGGCTTAATCAAGCTGGCAATGCTCGCTGCCGCCTCTGGACTCAAGCCTTGGCGCTCAAGGGAGCGGGGGTCTTCTGTATCACCGAGACCATGAACCCCGACCACACGCCCTGCACTATCCAAAACAGGGCCACCACTCATGCCGCGACGGGTAACATTGGTGTAGATCATTTTATAGCCATCGATGGGTTCAATCAAAAAGCCGGAGATACGGCCATCGGTAAACTGCCGCACTAACTGACCACTGCCCCCCGGCTGCGGCCACCCCGAGATAAAGACCTGCGACCCTTCCTTGGCAAAGTCAGAGTTTGTCAGCGTAGCCACCTGATAGTCTTTTTTCTCGCTTGTGAATTCCACAATAGCTAAATCTGTATTCGGCAAAAATTTAATCTTATTGAAATCAACGGCGTAGGCCTGCTGATCAATGGGAATCACGCGGTAATTATCCTGACGATTGACAACGTGCTTTGCCGTAAGCACATAGTAGGTCGAACCGGAGCGGGAAATAATGGCACCAGAACCGTGGGCATCTTTCCCCACAATCAAGACTGTGATGTTGCGGGCAATCTCGTTAATTTGCTCACCACTCAGGGGTTGGACTTGACCCACTGCGGGTAAAGCCATTGCCACTAACCCCGTTGCTCCGAGCGTCGCACCCCTCACCCATGCGTAGCTCATCATACTTCCTACCTGACGACACCGATAGGACGATTCTAAGGGGCAAATTGTTGCCTTGCCAGTGATGGTGATCAGTGATTTTTTGTGCGTTGGGTCAACTTCCGTACCATTCTGTTTAGGCTGCTAAATGGGATGCGAGAAAGGCAATCACCTGATCTAGCCCAAGGCCAGTTTTCAAGTTCGTCATCACATAGGGGCGATCGCCCCGCATTTTCAGGGTGTCCCGTTTCATTACCTCTAAATCAGCCCCTACATAGCGGGCAAGATCAATTTTATTAATCACCAATAAATCCGACTTGGTAATCCCCGGCCCGCCTTTACGGGGAATTTTATCGCCAGCAGCCACATCAATCGCGTAAATCGTTAAATCCACCAGCTCTGGGCTAAAGGTCGTAGCCAAGCGGTGTGGGGACATCCCCCCGTTTCAACACTGAGAATTCGCTCGGGGGGAAGGGCTTGGGAACGCACCAAAAACTGGGCATCCACAAGGGTGGTTTTACCTGACCCCACAGGCCCTGCCACACCCACTCGCAATGCTGTCTCCATCGGCTTAATCCTTCTCAATGCGATAGCCCAGCTCCGCCAAGCGCAACCGATCCTGTCGCCAGCGGGGGCGTACCTTGACAAACAGTTCTAAGTAAATCTTGCCACCAATGAGAGTTTGAATTTCTTGGCGGGCAGCGGTGCCCATTTGTTTGAGCAACTGACCCCCTTGGCCGATAATAATCGCCTTTTGGGTTGGACGCTCCACATAAATCACGGCGTGGACACGAGTCAGGTTGCGATCTTGCTGCACCTGTTCAATCGTCACGGCCACCGAATGGGGGACTTCCTCGCGGGTGTGATGCAAAATTTGCTCACGGATCAATTCCGCCATGATGAAGCGCTCCGGCTGATCGGTGACCATCTCTGGCGGATAGTAATAGGGGCCAAGGGGCAACTGCGCTTCAATCGCCGATTGCAATACACCAACTCCCTCTCCCGTGAGCGCCGAGCAGGGATAGGCTGGCCAAGGGCCAAGGGTTTGATAGTCCTGTTGCCGCTGTGGACGCTCCCCTGCCGGCAAGAGGTCAATTTTATTGATGGCCAAAAGCACAGGGGATCTTACTTTAGCCAGTAATTCTGCTACGTAGCGATCGCCCCCACCGGGGGCACTTGCCGCATCCACCACAAAGACAATGGCATCCACCCGATTGAGAACGCCCTTGGCATTATGCACCAGCACTTCCCCAAGGCGATGGTGAGGCTTATGGATGCCGGGGGTATCCACAAAGATCAATTGCGCCGTTGCCGTTGTCAGGATGCCCCGTAAGCGGTTGCGGGTGGTTTGCGCTACGGGAGAGGTAATGGCCACCTTTTGCCCCAGCAGATGGTTAAAGAGGGTGGACTTGCCTACATTGGGGCGACCCACTAAGGCGACAAAGCCAGAGCGAAAGCCGTCCGGGGCAACAGGAATACTGGAAATGGGTTCCACCGTAACTGCCTATGGATTCGAAGGCGTGGGTTGATCGTTGGCTGGTGGCGAGGGGAGAGGGTTAGGGCGGGTCTGTGTACTCAGCACCGGTTGTTCGACGGGTTGCGTGGCCAAGGCCACACGATTGCCCCCGAGCGATCGCAGGAGATCCAAGACTTGGATGACTTCGTTGTAGCTCACCACCTGTGATGCCCGTAAAATCACCATTCCTTGGGGATTCGTTTTCAAGTAGGTGGCCAAGCGTTCATAGAGTTCACTGCGGTTGACGGGGTCTTTATCCACAAAAAGTTGCCCCGCCGGATCAATGCTCACCACCAGCATCTTTTGCGACTGCGCTTGACTGGTGCTGGCTTGGGGCAAATTCAAGGTAATCGCCTGCTGCCGCGTCAGACTCACCGCCGCCAAAATAAAGAACGTGAGGATACAAAAGACCACATCAATCAGCGGCAGCATTTCAATGCGAGCATTTTCACTCTCACTGGGCAAATGAATCTTCACGGCCATTCCTCAACCACGCTGCCTTAATGATAAAACTCTGAGCAAACAGAGTAGGATCAAAAAGTTTCCCACCCGTGCAGTTATGACCAGTGCAACCCCCCAGCCCGGACAACTCATTGTGATTACTGGCCCTAGTGGGGTCGGCAAAGGGACGCTTCTACGGCAACTGCGACAGCGACATCCCGAACTGGCACTTTCGGTTTCGGCAACGACCCGTCCGCCACGCCCCACGGAGGTTGAAGGGGTGGATTACTATTTTGTCTCTGTAGAAGAATTTAAGGGAATGATTGCTGCTGGGCAACTCTTGGAATGGGCAGAGTTTGCCGGCCACTACTACGGCACCCCACGCGATCCGTTGCTGCAACTCATTGCCCAAGGAAAAACCGTCATCCTTGAAATTGAACTGCAAGGGGCACGCCAAGTTCGCCAGTCCTATCCTCAAGCGCGTCACATTTTTATTCTGCCGCCATCTTTAGCGGAACTTGAACACCGTCTGCGTAGCCGTGGCCAAGATAGTGAGGAGGCCATTGCCCGCCGTTTAGCTCAAGCGGAAACCGAAATTGCTGCGGCCCCAGAATTTGATGTTCAAATTGTCAATGATGATTTGGAAAAAAGCCTGATTGCTCTTGAAACAGCAATTTTTAGCCCTGTGCCCTAAGGCTCTGCCTGCACAATTCCGAGGTAGAGTTCCCCCACTTTAGGGTCATTGAGTAGTTCGCTGCCCAATCCCTCATAGCGATCTTTGCCCATTTCTAAGACATACCCGCGATCGCTCATGGCAAGGGCTTTGCGGGCATTTTGCTCCACCAGAATAATAGCGGTGCCTTGGGCATTAATTTCCTTGATTTTGGCAAAGACATCATTGACAAGAGCTGGGGAGAGAGCCGCGGAGGGTTCATCCAAGACCATAATTTGCGGGTCTAGCATCATGGCGCGTCCCATGGCCAGCATTTGCCGTTCTCCCCCGGAAAGTGTGCCTGCCCGTTGCTGTCGGCGCTCAGCCAAGCGGGGAAAGGTGTCATAGACCCGCTCTTTGAGGGCCTTGAGGTTGCCGCTTTTCGTAAAGGCACCCATCTCCAGATTTTCTTCAACCGTCAGGGTACGAAAGACATTGGCAATTTGCGGCACGTAGCCAATTCCCTTTTTGACAATTTGGTTGGGACGCAAGTAGGTAATATCTTCGCCAGCGAGGGTAATTGTGCCGAGGCGGGGCGTCAGTAACCCAGCGATCGTTTTTGCCAAGGTTGATTTTCCCGCTCCATTGGGGCCAATGACCGCCACTAGCTCGCCGGCTTCGAGACGAAAATTAACGCCCCGTAGAATATCCACATCGGGAATATAGCCAGCATAGACATCAGCAACGTGGAGCAAGCTCATGGTGCAAAGGACATCGCCAGAGGTTCAACATCCTCAGTATAGAGGTTTCGCGCTGTGTCCCTAATTTTGCTCCTGAAGGCAAAAGATTGCTGTTGTGAATTGAGATCCTTGAGGACTTGATCAAGCACCTCTGGACAAAAATATCCTCTCAGCTCGGCAATTTTCTCAAACCCAGTCTCCACAACGCTTTGAGCAATTTCTAACAGATTTGGAGGTGCTTGAATTTTCCCGAAATTCAGTTCCAGAGTGACTTTCACGTCCTGTGACCCTACGGATCTAAAAATTTTACAAAAACAAAAAAATGATCTCGTCTAGGTGCTTGAAAATGACCTGTGCTATAGTAGTCGTAGAGCACCTTCTAGGAGGGTGCCGTGCTGGGATTCTTTCCCAGCCGAATTAATGGAAACGAATTGAATTTAGCGATCGTATATTCTTGCTTGTTGAAGGTGCTGGGATTCTTTCCCAGCCGAATTAATGGAAACTTCGTTTGCAATTTTAGAAATAAGGGTGTTGGGATCCATGTGCTGGGATTCTTTCCCAGCCGAATTAATGGAAACTAGGCATAAACCCCATTGTGCCGCATCCTTTAGCCGTGCTGGGATTCTTTCCCAGCCGAATTAATGGAAACTTGATTAAAAATGCCGATTGAATTGCTTTTTTGAGTTGTGCTGGGATTCTTTCCCAGCCGAATTAATGGAAACTAATGGGCAGACGTAGAATAATAGTATGTTTTTTATGTGCTGGGATTCTTTCCCAGCCGAATTAATGGAAACATACACGCGGAAAAATAGATTCAATAGGCTGGGGAAGTGCTGGGATTCTTTCCCAGCCGAATTAATGGAAACAGACGAATATCTACTAATGTTAGGTTTGTTTCATGTGCTGGGATTCTTTCCCAGCCGAATTAATGGAAACTTTCCACGTGGTACACGCGGAAAAACAGGTTTAATAAGTGCTGGGATTCTTTCCCAGCCGAATTAATGGAAACTTATCAGAATCAGAGCTAGCGTGCCGCCCATAAAGTGCTGGGATTCTTTCCCAGCCGAATTAATGGAAACTGGTTATTAACCTGATCTGCAAGTTCTAGAGCTATGTGCTGGGATTCTTTCCCAGCCGAATTAATGGAAACTCTACTAATGCCAAGTTTAATTCATCGGCAATTTGCCGGTGCTGGGATTCTTTCCCAGCCGAATTAATGGAAACGTGCGGCCGTCTGTAGCTGCAATGAAGTTGTTGTGTGCTGGGATTCTTTCCCAGCCGAATTAATGGAAACCCCCTATAGTAGATCTCCATCTCTAATGGAAGATTGTGCTGGGATTCTTTCCCAGCCGAATTAATGGAAACACTTTGTCTCGATAGCAGATTTCCAGCGTAGGATGAGGTGCTGGGATTCTTTCCCAGCCGAATTAATGGAAACCTCCCGTTGGGGCTTCGTTAACACAGTCCATTTCTCGTGCTGGGATTCTTTCCCAGCCGAATTAATGGAAACCTGGCGACGTTCTAAAGCAAGTTCTTCTCGTCGGTGCTGGGATTCTTTCCCAGCCGAATTAATGGAAACACCGCTTGCTTCGCGCGCAAACGAGTGGCCAGTTTGTGCTGGGATTCTTTCCCAGCCGAATTAATGGAAACACTTCCTCCTAAAAGGGGGCTTCAGGGGGGGAGATCAGTGCCTGAACCTGAGGTGGCAAGCAAGGTCGCGGAACCAGTAACAAGCATCCCTGACCTTTAGGGCGGGCAGTGTGTCAAAATTGGTGTTAAGTCGTGCACCCAGCGGAGTCAACGGAAACGCAGCAACAATGAAAGCCGTTGCCATCACAGAATTTGGTGACCCCGATGTTTTAGCGCTGCGGGAGATGCCTGAGCCGCAGATTCAAGCTGCCAATGAGGTGAAAATTCAACTGCGGGCGGCCAGTGTGAACCCCATTGATACAAAGCTGCGACAGCGGGGAACATTTTTTCCCGATCGCCGGCCCGCCATTCTCGGCTGTGATGGCGCAGGGGTGGTCGTGGCTGTGGGTGCAGCGGTGCAGCGGTTTCGCGTAGGGGATGAAGTTTATTTTTGCTATGGGGGCTTGGGCGATCGCGGCGGCTGCTATGCCGAATACACCGTTGTTCCTGAAGTTGCCGTTGCCCACAAGCCCAAAACCCTTTCCTTTACTCAGGCCGCTGCCTTGCCCCTAGCAGTGATTACGGCTTGGGAAGCCTTGGGCGATCGCGGGGCAGTCCCGCCTTTGAATGTCCTCTCCACCGCAAAAACCGTTCTCATCCATGCCGGGGCGGGCGGGGTGGGGCATCTCGCCATTCAACTGGCGCGGCGATCGGGGGCAACAGTTGCCACAACGATTAGTTCCGCAGCCAAAGCCCGTTTTGCTGAACGTCTCGGAGCCACCCTTGCCATTAACTACACCACCAGTGATTGGGTACAGGCAGTCTTGGACTGGACAGAGGGCAAAGGAGTTGATTTTGCCCTTGATACCGTTGGTGGTACCACCTTTAGCGACACCTTCAAAGCGGTGCGTCCCTATGGCACCCTCACCACCCTCTTGGAACCCGCCGCCGATACGCCGTGGAAAATTGCCCGCCAACGCAACCTCTTGATCCAACTCACACTGATGCTGACGCCGCAACTCATGGGGTTGAGTGATGCCCTTGCCCATCAGGGAAAAATCCTTGAGCAGGTGGCCACCCTCGTGGATCGCGGCGAACTAGAGGTTGTTGTCGATAAAACCTTTCCCCTCGGTGCAGCGGCGGATGCCCATCGCTATCTCAGCCAACGCTTGGTGCAGGGTAAGGTGGTACTCGTCCCATAATTGGGGATTTTCTGATGGTTGCTCAGATTCTTGCCGCCCTTCTCATCGGGCTGGAACAGGCTCAAGGGGTGCCGACATGGCTCAGCCAAACGCCCCGCAGTGATGTTTATCGGGTTTGCCGCATTTTTAACGGACGCCTTAGCTATTGTGGCCGTTGGTTCACAGGGGAAACGGTGCTGTTGCAGAACAACTTCTATCGCACCTGCCGCATCTTTAATGGACGCCTCAGTTATTGTGGCTGTTGGTTCACAGGGGAAACGGTGCTGTTGCAGAACAACTTCTATCGCACCTGCCGCATCTTTAATGGGCGCCTCAGTGACTGCGGTCGGTGGTTCACGGGGGAAGCAGTACTGTCGGAGCCTCGACGCTAACTTATTCTGGCTGCGAAGAGGGATACAATTCTGGTGGCATTGGCTCCGGTTGCAGGCTCACGGTTTGCCGGCGATCGCCCCGTTGAATCTCTAAGGTAATGGTCTGCCCTAGCTTTGTTTGCTCAACCACGCTTTGCACCTGTTGCGGGGTGGGTTGATTGAGATCGTTAATTTTGGCAATCCAATCTCCCACTTGCAGACCCGCTTTAGCCGCCGGCGAATTGGGGGCAATACCAACGATTAGCGTCCCTTGGGTTTGATTCAGTGTCCAGTTGGGCTGATCTTGACGGATTTGGGCAGCCACTTCTGGCGTCAATTGCACCATGCGAATCCCCAGATAGAGGTGCTGGGCGCGCCCCGTAGTAATAATCTGTTCAGCAATGCGATAGGCCGTATTGATGGGAATGGCAAAACCCAGGCCCTGCGCTTGGGAAATCACGGCGGTATTGACGCCCACCACTTGACCAGCAGCATTCAGAAGAGGGCCCCCGGAATTGCCCGGATTAATCGCCGCATCCGTTTGAATGAAGTTCACCCGCTTATCGGCAGCGCCAATTTCATTACTGGCACGCCCCGTTGCACTAATAATGCCGGCGGTTACGGTGTTACTTAGCCCCAAGGGGTTACCGATGGCGATCGCCCACTCGCCCGGGACAAGGGTATCCGAATTCCCCAGCTGTACGGTGGGTAAATTTTCGGCATCAATTTGAATAACAGCCACATCCGTCAGGGAATCAGCACCCACCACCTTGCCGTCATATTGGCGACCATCGGGGAGCGTGACTCGCACGGCAGTAGCCCCCTCCACCACATGGGCATTGGTCATAATCTTGCCATCGGGGGTAAATATAAACCCAGAGCCTTGACCTTGGCGCAGCGGCACATCTGGTATTGGAAAAGGATTGAGAAAACTATCCTCTTGACTGCGGGGCAGTCGTAGGGTATCAATGCTCACCACCGCTGGCCCTGCCTCAGCAACCACCTTGGCAATGAAATTCTCCCCCGCATTGGGTCGCTCCGTGGGGGCAAGGGGAGGCAGAGACGCCTCCGTATTAGGGGTGGGGGAGTTGCGATCGGGCAAACGCAATGGACAGCCCGTCAGTGCCACAAGGGCGATCGCCATCCCAACGAGACTCAAGCGCGTGCGAACCATACTCAACTCAACTCGGCAGCAGATCCACTCTAGCCTTATCCTGAAAATAGTGAGTTTGTCGAACCTCTGCTGGCATGCTGACTGTGATTAGCTACCTCGAACAGCCCATGACCTTTGATAGTTTCTTTGGACCTGTGACCCTGCAGCCCGGTCGCAATGAAAATGTCGATGAGCGGCGCTGGCGCAACTGCAAAACCCACAATGCTGACCTGCAAGCGCTGCTCAAAAAGGGGCTTATTGTGGTCGAAGACGTGGGGGTCAGCTCATAGGCCATGACGGATGCAGTCACTGCCCTCTTTCAGCAAGGGCAACAGGCCTTCGAGCGGGGAAACTACCAACAATCGATTGCTCTTTTGGGACAGGCGGCGGCGCTGGCGGAGGGAAATGCGGTGCGATCGGGGGAAATTAGCCTCTGGTTAGTCACGGCCTATAGTGCTGCTGGCGATCAAGGGGCTGCCGTCAGCCTCTGCCGTCAACTCCAACGACACCCAGATCATCACACGCGGCAGGAAAGTCGTCGCTTGCTGGCGATTTTGGAGGCTCCCCAACTCAAACGCCGTCCGGAATGGTACAGCGAAATTCCCGACCTATCCCATGTGGGCGATCGCGCCTACACGTCCCCCTACAGCCGTTCCCCGAAAAAGCCATCGGCTGCCACCCCAAAACCCCAAGAACCACCGCCCCCTGCTACGCCTTTACCGAATGCCTTCATCTGGCTTGCCCTCACGGGCTTGGGCGTGGTCACACTCTTGGCAGCTTGGCTATAGTAAACTTCCCACCGACTAAAGTCGGGGGCTTTCAGTATCGGAATCTAGGAACACATGGGTAGAGAGCCACGGCAAGGAAACGCTGGTGTCTATCGATGAGAGGGGGTTTGACTCTCGAGTGGAGTGTGAGTATGGGTGGTCAGCGCAAGGCCAACGAATTGATGGAGAGCGAGCGGGGAAGCGTCAGAAAAGAGAGAGTTGAGTCGCAGGACGGTATAGACACCAGAAAGACTTCATCGCCCCAATCCTGTTTTCAGGATATTTGAATGCGGTAGGGTTTGTGAGCTGGCTGAGTCAGTACTGTTTGCCGGCATTAAAGAGACCTTCGTTGTTGATGATGGATAATGCACCAATTCATCCAAAAGGGGCGATTCAGGCAGTGGTGAAAGCGGCGGGTCACGAGGTGTTATTTTTACCGAAATACTCTCCTGATTTGAATGTGATTAAGCACGACTTCAGTGCGTTGAAGCGATCGCGGATGTATGCAGGGTCAAACAGTTCGATTGATGAGGTGATTGGCAATTGTTGTGCTGGATAATGTCTTATTCTTTATTGGAATAACTATATTTGCCCACTTGTGCATCAGTGGAACCAACAACGTGTCTTTTCATCCGCCTAAAGTCACTAAAGAGGGGTATCAGCGCAGACCGGCCTAGGCGATCGCGCGCTGCAGATGATTTTGCAAGGTTTGAGTGGGCAGGCCACTCTGGAGATGCTGCCACGGTAAGATCGTCTCCTCTGGCCAATGGGCAGTGACGTAGGCTTCAAAGTCGGGCAACTGGCCTTGCAGTTCCTTAAATGCCCGCCGATAACTGCCCAAGGAAGTGCCGTAGTGGCGTACCTGCTCAAGCAGGGGAGCAAGCCGGCGATCGCCCCGCGAAATTAAAGCTTGAATCAGCGAGTCATTATAGGATTCAGGACGAAACTCAATCCCCAATTTGGCCAATTCTTTTTTCAGGAACTTCAGGCGTTTTTCGGCCACGGGTTGCACGCCCCACCACTGAAAAGGAGTATGGGCCTTGGGCACAAAGGTACTACAGCCAAGGGTGAGTCGCAGGCGCGGCGCTGTTTTTTTCAATTGGCGAAAGAGATCCACCGTAGCTGCAACATCGGCATCGGTTTCTGTGGGCAGTCCCACCATGCCATAAAACTTTAGCCCCTTGAGGCCGCCGGCTTGGGCATGGCTGGCAGCGGCAAGAATCTCCTCAGTCTCAAGCTTTTTGTTGATCACTTGGCGCAGCCGCTCAGACCCCGTTTCGATGGCGATCGTCAGGGATTGACTGCCCCGTTGACTCAAGAGTTGGGCAAGGGATTCAGTGACCGTATTTGTGCGCACAGACGCTAAACTCACCCGCACATGGTCAAATTGTGGTTGGCCTAGATGCTCAATCAAGGCGGGAAATTCGGGATGCTGGGTAATTGAGGCACCCAAAAGCCCTAGGCGATCGGTGACCGCTAGCCCCCGCTCAATGGCAGGAATCAGTGTTTCGAGACTGGGCGTGCGAAAGGGCAAGGTCAAATAACTGGCCAAACAAAAGCGACATAGCTCTGGACAACTACGCACCACCTCCACCATGTAAATCTTTTCCCAAGCGGCGAGGGGGGTGACCACCGTTGAGGCAGCAAGGGTATTGCCGCGATGGACTTGTTTGGTCACTGTGGCGGGTACCGTGGGCTTTCGGGGTTCAATTCCTTGAATCGGGCCTGTGGCACTGGCATAACTGACGGCATAAAGACTGGGGACATAGAGGCCGGGCACTTGGGCAAGGGCTTCCAACTGTTGCGATCGCGGGGCAGCGCGCACCTGTGCCATGGTCGTCAAAAACGGCTCAAGGAGGGGTTCGGCATCCCCCAGTAAAATCACATCGAAAAAGTCGGCAAAGGGTTCGGGATTGGCCGTCAGCACTGGACCACCGCCAAAGACCAAAGGATGGCGATCGTGGCGATCGCGCTGCCAAATGGGAATGCCCAACTGCTCCAAGAGGGCCAATAGATTGCCGTAGTCCAACTCCCACGAGAAGGAAAAGCCCACCAACTGCGGATCCCGAGGCAGTGGCTCCTGCACATCGGTAAAGAGGCGACTCACGGCCACATCAGGACGGCTGGCCAGTTGTGCCCACACTAGTTGATACCCTAAGCTGGTAATGCCAACGCTGTAGGTATTGGGAAAGCCGTAGATGACCCGCAGTGCCTCTGGCCGCGGGCGGGATCGCTCAAAAAGGAGGGTTTCAGCAGTAAAGGGGGAATTCACCTAGGTTTCCGTTGACTTACGGCGGCTGGTTTTTGCGGTCTTGGTGGCCGTCTTTGTACTGGTCTTTTTGGTGGTTGATTTTGGTTTCGGGGCAGTGGCTGTTGCGCTGCGGCGGGTTTTCTTCGGTGCTTTCTCCGCCAAGAGGGGCAGGGCTTGCTCAAGGGTCATGGTCTCTGGACTCACCCCCTCCGGTAGTGAGGCATTCACCTTACCGTGGTTGACATAAAGACCATAGGGACCATCAAAGACTTGCACTGGCTCGCCATCCTCTGGGTGAGTCCCCAACACCGCGAGCACCTGCTTCTTGGCACGGCCACGACTGGATTTTGGGGTTGCCAGTAGCTCTAGGGCACGCTCTAGGGTAATCGTATAGACATCATCCTCCCCCTTGAGGGAACGATAGTCCTTCTCACCGTCAGGGTCATGGACAATGTAGGGGCCAAAGCGACCTTGATTGGCCTGAATCAGCTTGCCCGTTTCGGGATGAACTCCCAATGTGCGGGGCAGCGACAACAGCGTAATCGCCAAGTCTAGGGTAACTTCGTCGGGACTGACCCCCTTGGGTAGAGAAGCTCGTTTGGGTTTTGGATTGGCCGCTGTGGCTTCCCCCAACTGTACATAGGGGCCAAAGCGTCCCGTGAGTAAGAAGATCGGTTCCCCGGTCTCAGGATGCACGCCCAGCTTGTCGGGACCCTCTAGTTTTTGGCGAATTAATTGCTCCACTTGTTCGCGGGTGAGGCTACCGGGAGTGGCATCTTGGGGCAAGGAGGCTTTAATGGGTTCGCTGCCATTGCCATTTTGATAGACGACAAAAGGACCAAAGCGACCCACCACCACTTCGGCATTCAGTTCTGGCAGGGCGATCGCCCGGGCTTCTGTGGACTCAATTGTGCGCTCCCGCTCTTTGACCTGCTGCTCAAGGCCATTTTCACCCAAGTAGAAGGATTCAAGGTAGGGCTGCCACTGCACCTCCCCCGTGGAAATATCATCAAGGGTTTGCTCCATCCGCGCCGTGAAGTTAATGTCCACTAAGTCGGGGAAGTATTTCTCCAGCAGTGCCGTAACCGCAAAGGCAGTAAAGGTGGGTTCAAGGGCATTGCCCCGCCGAATGGCATACTCGCGGTCTTGGATCGTGCTGATGATCGTGGCGTAGGTGCTGGGACGCCCAATGCCGGCTTGCTCGAGGGCTTTGACCAGGCTGGCTTCGGTGTAGCGTGGCGGCGGCTGGGTTTCGTGACCGACACTTTCAAGGGCTTGGCAGCGGAGAATATCCCCCACCTGCATCAGGGGCAGCATCACCTCTTGGCTTTCAAGGGCGGCATCGGGATCATCCGACCCTTCCACATAGGCACGGAAAAAGCCGGGAAAATCAATGCGTTTACCGTGGGCACGGAAGAGGGCATCCCCTGCCGTAATCGAGACCGTTAGCAGGGTGACGCGGGCATCGGCCATTTGTGAGGCCACTGTGCGCTTCCAGATCAGGTCGTAGAGTTCCAGTTCCCGATCCTTAAGGCCAGTTTCTTGGGGGGTACGAAACTGACTACCCGCAGGGCGAATCGCTTCGTGGGCTTCTTGGGCGCCCTTGGTTTTGGTGGTGTACTGCCGCGGCTGGGGCGACAAAAAGGCTTTGCCATACATGGCTTCCACACAACTGCGAGCGGCAGCGATCGCCTGTTCCGACAGATGCACCGAGTCCGTGCGCATATAGGTGATATAGCCCTCTTCATAGAGCTTTTGGGCAATGCGCATCGTCTCTTGGGCGGAGAGGTGCAGTTTGCGGTTGGCTTCCTGTTGCAGCGTCGAGGTGGTAAAGGGGGGAGCCGGTTTGCGGGTTTGTTGGCGCTCCTCCTGTTCAGTGACCGTCCATGTTTCCGTCAGCAGGCGATCGCGCAGGGCATTGGCCGCCGCCTCATCCAAAAGCAAGACCGCCTCAGGGTTGCGCACCTGTCCTGTAGCAGGATCAAAATCATTGCCCGTGGCCAAGCGTTGACCGCCGACACTCACCAAACGGGCTGGAAAGAGGGTTCCCCGTTGATCCAGCGTGGCCTTGAGATCCCAAAATTGCCCCTTGCGGAAGGCCAGCCGTTCCCGCTCCCGTTGCACCAATAGACGCACTGCCACCGACTGCACCCGCCCCGCCGACAGATGGGGAGCAATTTTCCGCCACAGCAGGGGCGACAGGGTATAGCCCACTAGGCGATCGAGGATACGCCGCGTTTCTTGGGCACGCACGAGTTGTTGATTGACATCGCGGCAATTGCGCAGGGCTTCTTGGATGGCCTCTTCCGTAATTTCATGGAAGACCATGCGCCGCACGGGCACCTTTGGCTCCAACAGTTGCAGCAAGTGCCAACTAATACTTTCGCCTTCGCGGTCTTCATCGGTCGCAAGCAGGAGTTCATCAGCAGTTTTCAGGGCCGTTTTCAGGTCTTTGACAACTTTTTGCTTGTCTTTGGGGACAATGTAGAGGGGTTCAAAGCCAGCAGCGACATTCACCCCTAGGGTTGCCCACTCCTCCCCCTTGAGTTCAGGGGGCACATCAGCAGCGCTGCGGGGCAGATCACGGACATGACCCATCGAGGCTTCAACGCGATAGTCCGGGGGCAGAAATTTGCGAATGGTACGGGCTTTTGTCGGGGATTCAACGATGACAAGGGTGGACATAGCAGATGCTGCGGGATGGGTTTTTCGGCACTCTCAAGTTTAGCGATCGATCATAGAATTGTGTTCTCCCACCGTATCATGGGGAGCAAGGAGAAGCACTTCTTATATTGATAACCCTAGCCTAACCAATAGGCGATGCGGAGAATCTGTTTAGTCAGCATAACGGTTTTTTTGCCCGTGAAGTCTCTTGCCGCGTCGTCTTTCTTGCCGATGGCCAAATTATTGAGGAAGGATCGCCCCAAGAACTGTTTCGTCGTCCGCAACAGGAGCGAACCCGCCTCTTTTTAGAGCCTGTGCTGGTAAGATACTAGCCCTTGTAGGCCTTGATGCATTTTTCAACAAGGGGCTGCACCGCATCCACATCCTGCCAGCCAAGAATTTCAGTCACTTTCTTTTGCAGATTCTTGTAGGTACGGAAGAACTCAGCGATTTCTTCGAGGCGGTGGGGCGCAATGTCCTTGAGGGACGTCACCTCAGCATAGCGAGGATCATCAACAGGCACACAGAGAATTTTCTCGTCGCGATCGCCACTGTCAATCATCTCCAGCATGCCAATGGGACGGGCAGGAATCACACATCCCGGAAACGTCGGCTCATCCATAATCACTAGACCATCGAGGGGATCGCCATCATCCGCCAGTGTATTGGGAATGAACCCATAATCATAGGGATAGGTCACCGCCGAATAGAGCACGCGATCGAGGGCAAAGACGTTCATTTCCTTGTCAAACTCATATTTATTCCGACTGCCCCCCGCAATTTCCACCAGCACATTGACAACACCCGGCTTGGGTTGGGCAGGAATACGGCTCAGATCAATACCCATAGAATCATGTCCACGCAACAAGTCTCCATTTAATCGAGATCGGGACATTGAAGCAAGCACCCAATCAAGAACAGCCCTAAAGCGCTTGTAGCTATAGATTGACATACTCCCCCGCCTAAAATCGAGGGATTCTTGATACTTCAACGGCGCGATCGCTCCTCCATGTCCCGATGCCCCATCCCGACGATAGCCTTTGTTTGGTCAGAGTGTTGGACTAGATATGATGTTCTTCGGTTAGCAGTGGCCATAGTCCCCAAAGGGCAAAGAAAAGGAACATGAGGCCATAACGATGAGATAGGAAACTGAAGTCTAGATGCTGATTCAGTATACTGATCAGAAAAACGCCACACCCCATAGGAAGGGCTTGGATCACTGCAGCGTAGATCATGAAGGAACGGAGTAAATTTGTTCTGGGAACCTTGATCAACTGCAGTGAGAGTAAAACAGCGATCAATAATGTCAGAGCAATAACTCCAGTGCTGGCAAATGGCATGGAAACATTCAGTTCATTTAACTTGTTCCCAGCAAAAAACGGTGGAAATGAATCAGGTAGAATAAGGTAAAATGGCATCACTATAAAGATGAGCGTTAGTATAGAGAGAGATAAGTAAGTCAACGCTACTCGCCTGGCAGCAATCCGCCAAAAAAGAACCAGTAATGGGGGCAGTAGTGTTAGAAAATTGCTTCTTGAAGCCAAGGCAATGCCTGTAAAAATACTCGTACTAACCTTTGCGATGACTGAATTAGATGACAAAGCTTTTATTTGCAGAAAGATTGCTATTAAAATATAAATACTATTAGCAATCAAATCACCACCCGAAATATATTCATGCTGAAATGCAGGTGATAAAACTGCTAGAAATATAAACATTACAATGGCTGAAACATGACTTTCTAGATATATTGTTGTTAAACAAAGAAATACTGCTATCCAAAATAGATTTTGATAGGCGCTGTTGCCCATTAGGATAAATGGTGCAGCAATGAGTATAGCACCGGGTAGCGGCGTGATCTGTCCACCGAGATGAGTGGTTGCAAAATAGGGGTATCGTCCCTGTATAAGTTCCCAAAAAGCAATATTCAATGCTTCGTCGCGATCGCTCCCACGTCCTAGAAGACCTGCTGTTTCTAGTGGATACAGAATCCAAAAAGAGGTGATACCAAAAACAATAGTGATCGCAAGGACACCAAAATAAAATCTGGAAACAAAAGCGAAAATCTTAGTCTTAAATTTTAGCAGAAATAAGAATACCAGTGTAACAATTAAAATATAGCTAGAAACGCCGATTAAACCGAAATATTTTTGAATCAGTGCCGTTGATGGCAATGAAAAAAGCAACAAAAAAGCAACTAACAAATAAACCTTATAGCAATTACCTTTCACCATATTGAGATTAAACCTAAGTATTTTTACAGGAATATTAAAACCGCATTTGCACTACGGCTAGCCAGTTAATGGCGAGAGCCATCTCTTTTTACAATCATAGGGTGGAGTTAGCAATACCGAGCATTTGAGCTAAAGACCTGTCAATCACTAGCCATGCAACAGCTCCTAGCAAAAGGACTAGATTGATCCCTTGGGTCGCTTTCCGCTAAGGTTTTGGGGAGTCCCTTGTCAGCTTTGCCCTATGTCTCTAAAGCGGTTGGTGCTTGCAGCCCTCAGTGTCGTGGTCGCTGCCCTCATGACGGTGTCGTTGCTGGGCAGTTATTTAGAACCCCAAGCCCAAGGGCAAATTAACCTATTTCAGACCAATTTGTCACTACAAGCCCGAGAATGGCAGGGTCTGGGAGATGCCACAACCCGCGATCGCCTTGTGGGGAATGTGGAAAGCGCAATCAAAGCCTATGAAGAGGTACTGGCCACACCCACACCACAAAACCAACCGCTGCGTCTTCAATTGGGACTGCTCTATGCCGATGCCGGCCAGCGCGATCGCGCCCTCAACACATGGCAACTCCTCATTAATGAGGCTCAAGGGACAACCCGCAGTACCGCAGAAGTGCTGATGGGATTGTGGACCGATCCCCCACAATTGCTGCCAGATGCCGAACCATTGATTAAAAATACACTCCAAGGCTGGTTTCGCGATCGCGCCCTCGAACGCCTCTATGAACTGCAACAGCGATCCGACGCCCTGATGACCTTGACCCGTGCAGAACAGCAGCGCGCCCAAGCAGCCTTCTATCGCCTTGCCCTGATTGGCACAACTCCTCTGCTAGGAAGTTTGATTGGGATTGTTCTTTGGATTGTCTGGATCTATCAACACCTGCGCCGCCGCCAGCACGGGAACACTCTGCCACCCCTGACCCCCGTGACATGGGGCTGGGAAACCCTCTGGGAAGGCATGGTAATCTGGTTTACTCTCTTTTTTGCCATTAGCTTGGTGCTCATGCCCTTGGTGCGCTCCCTGATTGGCATGGGACTGCCGCTGCGCTCTGCGATGGCTCAAACGCTGTATGCCTTAGTGAGCTACGGGATGATGATGGTTGCTGGCTTGGGCTGGCTGTGGTACTTTCTGCGTCCCTTTGGTAAGCGCCCTGCGGATTGGTTATGTTGGCAAGGGGGGTTAGGGGGTGCCTTGCGTTGGGGGGTCGGCGGTTATTTGGCGGCACTGCCCTTAGTCGTGGTCAGTTCGCTGATTAGTCAAGCCCTGCTGAAAAATCAAGGGGGCGGCAATCCTTTACTGGAAATTATTTTACAAAGCCGCGATTACACCACCTTTGCCCTACTCTATGTCATGGTGGCAGTGATGGCGCCCTTCTTTGAGGAGATTCTCTTTCGGGGATTCTTCTTTCGTTCGGTGCAATCCTATTTGCCCCTCGGCACTGCCATGGGGGTGACGGGACTCCTCTTTGCCATTGCCCACCTGAATTTAGCCGATCTATTGCCCTTGACAGTTTTGGGAACCGTGCTCAGCTACATCTACTGGCGATCGCAAAATATCGGTGCAGCCATGATTCTCCACAGCATCTGGAACAGTGGCTCCTTTTTGGGCTTGCTCCTATTGAGCGGCGGGACGGAAGCGGGGTTCTAACTGCTGCACCAACCACTGGCGGGGCACCAACCGACCAGCAAGGGCAAGGAAGCGATTGGCGGGCTGACCGGGAATGACCGTGGCCACATCGGTTTGCAACGCCGCAAGGGTTTCGGCAACCACCTGTTCGGGAGTGTCCTGCCGGGCAATGAGAGCCGGGTTGCGGGTCATATCGGCACGCTCAAAGAAGTTGGTGGCAGTGGGTCCGGGACAGACGGCAAGTACCCGAATACCCAAGGGTTTGACTTCTGCCCACAGGGCTTCGCTGAAGTGGCGAACAAAGGCTTTGCTGGCGGCATAGACGGCGAGATAGGGCAGGGGCTGAAAGGCAGCAATGGAGCTAACGTTGATAATCGTGCCTTGACGACGGGGGCGCATTTCTTGGAGCACGAGATGGGTGAGTTCTACTAGCGCTGTGATGTTCACTTGGAGCATGGCCGTCAATTGCTGGCGATCGCGCTCGTCAAAGGCCCCATAATCGCCAAAACCAGCATTATTGACTAATACATCCACCGTTAGTCCTAGGGATTGAATCTGTTCATAGAGGCGGAGCGCCGCATTGGGTTCGCTAAGGTCTTGGGGAATACCTACAACCGGTACTTGGGTGCTGAGCTGCGTCTTTAGCTTTTCTAGGGTGTCGAGGTGGCGACCAGTGAGAATCAAAGCGTGCTGGCGATCGGCCAAGGCTTGGGCAAAGGCCTGCCCTAATCCCCCCGTTGCCCCCGTAATCAGTGCGGTTGCCATAAAATAAAATTGTTACGAAACTTAAAGATCGCTATTCTAAAAGTAATACATTTCGGGAATGGGCAGAATGACCTCTACGCTTTCAGCCACCGCAGCTTTTCCCACCGCAGATTGGACTTGGCGTGGCCATCACATTCGCTACAGCGTCAATGGCAGTGGTGCCCCAGTGGTGTTGGTTCATGGTTTTGGTGCCTCTATTGGTCACTGGCGCAAAAATATCCCTGCCCTCACCGCCGCAGGTTACCGTGTTTATGCCCTTGATTTACTGGGTTTTGGTGCTTCGGCAAAGCCGGATTTAACCTACAGTTTGGATCTGTGGACCGAGCTACTGGCGGACTTTTGGCAAGCCCACATTGGGGAACCCGTGGTTTGGGTAGGGAATTCCATTGGTGGTCTGCTGTGTCTGATGATGGCGGCTCGCTATGGCCACACCTGCCGTGCGGTGAGTGTTCTCAACTGTGCCGGGGGACTCAACCACCGTCCCAATGAACTGAATTGGATGCAAAGCCTCTTTACGGCCATCTTTCGCACCTTGGTTGCCTCTCCCGGCATTGGTCATTTGATCTTTAACCAGATTCGGCAGCCGGAGCGCATCCGCAAAACCCTGACCCAAGTCTATGCCAATCCCGACGCCATTACCGATGAATTGGTGGAACTACTGCATCGACCCGCCATGGATGCCGGCGCCAAGGAAGTGTTTGCCCGTGTGATTTCAGCACCGCCGGGACCGAAAATTGTGGATTTGCTGCCAGAGATTCAAGTGCCGATTCTGGTGCTCTGGGGTGAGGTGGATCCTTGGACGCCGGTGTCGGGGACTCAGCACTTTGCAGCCCATCAAGATCGCTTGCCGATTCGCATTGAGCGACTGCCCAATACTGGCCACTGCCCCCATGACGATCGCCCGGAGCTGGTGAACCCGATCCTCATTGAGTGGTTGCAACAGTTGGGACACGCCTAACTCAAGAGGCAAGCAAGGGCATCGAGGCTTTCTGGCAACTGGGGCAAGAGAATGCGATCGCCGACCATGGCAGCACACAGCAGCATCATATAGAGAATCGAGAACTTAAAGAGGCTGCGTGCCTGTTCTTTGTCCTCTGGGGCTTGGGTCAACTGCCACGCGCGGTAAATAAACCAACTACCAAGGGCGATCGCCACCACACCATAGCCCCAGCCCACGACACCGCAAGGGTAGATTAACAGCAGACTGGTGGGCACCAGTGCCAAGGTGTAGAGAAAAATTTGCCGTGCCGTGACGCGATCGCCATCAACAACGGGCAACATCGGCACCCGCACACGGGCATAGTCCTCTTGAATCAGCATCGCCAACGGCCAAAAATGGGGCGGCGTCCAGATAAAGATAATGGCAAACAGCACCCAAGCTGCCCAACTCAGTTCTCCCGTCACCGCTGCCCAACCCACCAAGGGGGGAATCGCCCCAGCCGCACCGCCAATCACGATATTTTGCGGCGAAGACCGCTTCAGCCAGTGGGTATAGACTCCCACATACACCGCAATTCCGGCCATAGCAAGGCAGGCACTCAGGAGATTGGCAAAGACCGCCAAGAGGCTAAAGGCCGTTGTTGCCAAGAGCACTGCTAGAAACACCGCTTCCCAAGGAGCCACCCGACCCGCTGGCAAAGGGCGATGGCGCGTCCGCTCCATAATGGCATCAATATCGCGGTCATAGAGACAGTTGATCGTATTCGCTGCCGCCGCTGCACAGGCACCACTGACAAGGGTTATCAGGAGCAATTGGGGAGCCACCCGACCTTGGCTTGCTACTTCCATTGCTGCTGCAGTTGTAATCAAAAAGAGCAGAATTAAGCGCGGTTTGGTGAGTTGGACATAGTCCACTAATTTTGTCGAGAGATCCCCCGTTGAGGAGGAAAGTCTGGCTAGGAATGTCATGCGAGCCTCAAGATCGTTCAAAATTCATGCTTCAGGGAACCAGCTTGGCGATCGCGCCATGCCAATGTGGAAATGGCAACCAACACCCCCAAAAGGGTGGCGCCAACCATTTGATGGGCAACGGTGAGTGCCGGCACCTGTAGCTTTAGTTGTAGGGTGCTCCAGCCCAAGGCCACTTGCAGAGCCACCACCGGCAGAAGCGAGAAACTCAGTTGCCGCAAGAGGGGAGCCGAGGCTGGGCTACGCCACGCAACAATCACCACCCCTAAAACGCTCAGGGTGGCTGGGACAACACCGATCAGATGGCTATTGAGGACTACACACAGGCGATCGCCATAGAGGCACTGCTGCACTGCCCACTGCGAAGACACCAAGCCCCCTAACAAACTTTGGCCATAGACACATAGCGCGGCAATCACTGCGGCAATCCGCAACCAACGGGCGCTCCCCGTACCCCGAAAGGGAGCTAAACCAACGGTGATGGCTGCCAAAAGGCAAAAGAAGAGCAGTCCTGTGCCCAGGTGAGCGGTAACAATTTCAAAGCGCAGCAACTCAGTCACCGTCAGGCCACCGAGAATCCCCTGCACAATCACAAGGCACAATGCCGCCGCAGCAGCAGAGGGCACCCAAGGGGGCAGAGCTTGCCGCCAAGCCACACTCAATCCTACAAAGGCGATCGCCATCAGCCCTAAACTGGTGGCCAGCAGGCGGTGGAACCACTCTAGGAAGATCTGCAAATCCATTTGCGGTACCAGCGTGCCAAAGCACAACGGCCAATCGGGACAGGCTAAACCGGCATCCATCACCCGTGTGGCACTGCCCACCGCCATCAAAAAGAGGGTAAAGACCGTCATCAGCAGCACGAGGCGAAAAATCCACTGGCGACGGGCACTGGGATCACTGCCTAGGGTCAAGGGTGAGACATGAAAAGGCCCCAGCACGGATTTTTCCTCGACAGCAACAACTTCTTCATGGTAAAGAAGCTAAGGGGGAGATCAGGGCTGGCGTGAAAATCTATAGCTTTTCTTTAAGTTTTCGCTAGAGTATAAATTTTTCTTGCATTTGATTGCCGAGTTTGAAGGTCTAAAACGATGGCTCTCCGGCACTGGGTTGACGCTGCAAAAAGTGGAGAAAATCCAAGAGTTCTTCATCGCTCAGTTGCTGGCGCGATCGCTTGCCATAGCGTTGCAGCAAACAAGCCCGCCCTTGGGCTTCTGTCCATCCCAAGCGTTTCATTTCCACGGTAGTTTGGGCAATTTCATCCGCTAAATCCACGGGTTCGCGCTTAGGGGGGGGCTTCTCGCTAGCCGGTTTGACCGCTGGCTTACTGCGGCGGGAATTGGCAGGAGTGGTGGGTTCCAAGAGCAGATCAGTATTGCTGGCCTCTGACCAAGGAGCTGCCTCGAGGACTGCGGGGGTGCGGGGAATCAGTTCCGCCTCCGTTTGCACAGGGAGGTGAATACCGAGAAGTTGCAGGGCACGCTGGCGAGCACTATCTTCCGCCTGTTCTAGGGTGGGGGCAGCAGCCATCCCCGTGGCTAGAATCGTGTCGCCCACAAGGAGGGTGGTTTTGACAATAAAGAGGCCGTCATGGATTTGCAATAAATCACTGACAATGCTGCCGGTGGGATAGCGGCGGTGGAATTCGCTCATGGGGTTGCCGCAATAAAACGACGCATCGAGTTGATCTTATCCTATCCTTGCTGAAGGGCTGGCCTAGAGGAGATTCAGTACTGCCTTGTGAACCGCAGCCGATTGCAGGTAGGGTTGATAGTCGGGCACGGGGGCTGTGAAGGTGTGTTGCCATTGGTGGATCAAGGCAGTGGGGTCAGGGGGCAATGCTGCTAGTTCAACCCCCGCCATACCCGTATCGGCCATGAGGTAACTCACCTTGGGATCATAACTGAGGGCAAAACAGCGACAACCCACACTAGCCGCCATGATCAGGGCATGGAGGCGCATGGCGATCGCCCCCGCCGTTGTCGCCAACAGTCCCTTCATCTCGCGGGGATCCTCACAGGACACGAGTTGCGTCTGCTCAGGGACTAATGCCCCATAGAGATCCTCAGCCAAGGGCAAATCCTGTTGGGGCTGAAAGGGCAACAGCAAAAGCGGTACCCCCGTCTCTGCCTGCCACTGCCGCAAGGCCATTTTCAGAAGCTGCCAGCGATCGCCCGTGAGGTGTCGATGGGGACGTAAACACACAGCAATGGGCGCCTTGTCCTTGGGAGGTAGCACAGGACGGGCTGACATCAGCCACACGGGATCGGCACCCTGTTGATGGGGAATGCCCCACTGCCGCAAGAGAGCCGCTGACCCAGAATCGCGCACCGTGACTGCAAGACAACGCCGCAGAAGGGCCCGTGTCCACCAACGATAGAAAGGCGATCGCAGAGGGCCAATCCCCTGTGCCCAAGCAATAGTGCGACAGCCAAAGCGCTGTGCAAGGGTCATCAAACCAAGGTAATAGAGGGGGCTGCGCCAACTGGTGACATCCTGAATGAGGCTCCCACCACCCCAAATGAAGGCTTGGCTCTGTTGTAGGGTGCGCAGCACCTTTGGCCACTGGCGGCGATCGCAGGTAGCAACGCCATAGCGGGCTGCTGTGGCTGTAGGATTGCCGCTGAGGACAACCGGTGAAACGTGGGGCGGCAACTGTTCGAGGAGCGTTGCCAAGAGGGCTTCATCCCCGGCATTGCCATAGCCGTAGTAGCCACAGAGAAAGACTTGACTCATGCGACAGGCTCCACTAGCGGCACTGCCTGAAGAATGTCTTGAAGAACGTTGATCAAGGCGGAGGTAGGTTGAATGGCTGGCACCAAGGAAACAGCGTGGTGGGGATACCTGACTTGCAATGTCGCCAGTTGGCTGTGAACCTGATCAACGGTTTTACCGCCAAAGAGAAAGTAGCCATAAATTTTGCTACTGGTATACCCCTGAGCCATCCGCCTCTCAATGGCATGGTCTAAACTTCCCACTTCGGTCAGCAGCGCTGGACGCACACCACAGGTCTGACACAGTTCCTCAAACCAAGGGTGAACTTCAGGCCGACGACTGCCGTGGCCAAGGAGAATATCGGCGGCTGCATCGGCGATCGCCTGCCGTAACCACGCTTGAAACAGGGGTTGCCCCCCTAAGAAGGTCAATAGTTCTAAAGGTAAAGGCGAGTCAGTACTCGCGATCGCCTGTGGCAGATCCACCACCACATGGTTGCCCGGTAGTAAAAACAGGGGTAGGATGACTACCCGCTGAGCGCCTTGACGTTGCGCTTGGCCACTGAATTCCTGAATCTTGTTAGGTAGTGGTTCTTCCTCAAGGGTGCCCCAGCCCACCATTCCTAGGCGGGTGAGTTGCTGACACAAAAAGGCCATTGCCGCCTGTGGCTCAGGGGCAGGACTGCCGTGGCTAATGAGAAAATAGGCCATCATGATGGGGCAGAAAAGCGCGATCGCCAAGTTTCGCTCAACAGTTCCTGTTGCGGTACCAAGACCTGTTCCCCAGAGGCCAGCCACTTCAGCTGTACTGTGCCATCGGCCGCTTCGCTCTCGCCAATCACCAAACAAACGGTGGCACCGACGCGATCGGCGCGTTTGACCTGTTTACCAAAGGCACTGCCGCTGAGATCCATTTCTACGGTATAGCCTTGATGCCGCAATTGCTGTGCCAAAATCAGGCCTTGGCGTTCGGCAGCTTTGCCACGGGTCACCATATAAAGGTAGGGTTGATCACGCGGCGGCAACGGGCGATCGCGCAGGAGTAAAATCAACCGTTCCAGTCCCATCGCCCAACCAATGGCGGGGGTGGCAGGTCCCCCTAATTCCTCGACAAGGTGATCGTAGCGCCCCCCTCCACAGACGGTTCCCTCGTTGCCCAAACGCAAATCCTGAAATTCAAAGGCGGTATGGGTATAGTAGTCGAGGCCGCGCACAAGGGCAGGATTTATCTGGTAGCGGATACCCAGATCCTGCAAGAGGGATTGCACCTGCTCAAAATGGTCGCGCGATCGCGGACTGAGATAGTCCAACAGCCGCGGCGCTTCCTTCACAATCGCTTGGGTGTGAGGGTCTTTGCTATCGAGAATGCGCAGGGGGTTGCGGTGCAGACGCTCTTGGGAATCGGGGTCTAACTCTGCTTTGTAGGGGGTGAGGTAATCCACCAAGGCCTGGCGATAGGCACTGCGATCCTCGCGATCGCCCACGGAGTTGAGCATCAGGGTTAACTCCTTCAGTCCCAAGGCCTGCAAAATATCTAAAGCCACAGCAATGACTTCGGCATCGGCACGGGGATCGGCACTGCCTAAAACTTCCACCCCCAACTGGTGAAACTGGCGATAGCGACCGGACTGTGGCCGCTCGTAGCGAAACATGGGCCCTAGGTACCACAGGCGTTGGACGCCCCCTTGGCTGTGCAAACCATGTTCAATATAGGCGCGCACCACCCCCGCCGTGCCCTCTGGCCGCAGCGTCAGCGACCGTTGAGCGCGATCGCTAAAGGTGTACATTTCCTTACTGACAATATCGGTGGCTTCGCCAATGCCCCGCTCAAACAGAGGGGTTTGCTCAAAAATGGGAGTGCAAATTTCGCGGTAGGCAGCGCGATCTAAAATCTGGCGAGCAATGGTTTCTAAATACTGCCAATAGACCCGCTCAGCGGGCAAAATATCGCGAGTTCCCCGTGGTGCTTGCAAACCCATGTGTGGTCAATGCGCAAATGAAACAGACGTATTATACCTGCCTAGCTTCCTAGTAACTTCTCCACCCGCTCTAGAACCTCGCGAATGTGCTTTAATTCCCCGAGAATTTCCTTGAGGAGATCATCTGTCGGATTGGGGGGCGTGGTTTTTAATTCCACTTGGAGGGTGGTAATGCCCATCACGTCACGGGCAAAACGAGCCACTTCATTGGGGTGAAACAGCAGCGGTTCACGACGGCTTTTGCGATGCTCTGGATTGAGGCGTTGGGGATCAAAGGGGGGATTCATGGTTTCATGATTGGTGTTGACATAACGATAAATAGACGCACGGGAGCGGCGGAGAGTTTGCTGCACTTGATCAATGGTCATTAACTCATCCCCCCCGGCAGGATAGGAAGAACGCTGCATTGAGAACGGCCAAACGGTAATGTTGCTATCAAACTTATTTTACTGTAAGGATATGGACATCAAATGGTTAGGTTTTCATGCTAATTCCTTTGGCGTTAGGCGGAAAGGGGCGTTGTTGCTGTGCCAATAGGCCACTGGCAAATGACAGTGCCATTGCCGAGCGATCGCCCCCCGCTAAATCCGCAAGGGCTTGGACACGTGCCTCACTGGTTAAGTATTGCACACGAATTACCGTTGTGGCGGTACTGGGATCAATGTCCTTTTGCACCAAATAGTGATGATCAGCCGCTGCCGCAATCAAGGATTGATGGGTAACGCACAACACCTGATGGGTTTGCCCCAATCGGCTTAAACTCTCGGCGATCGCCCCCGCGACGCGGCCAGAGACCCCGACATCAATTTCATCAAAAATTAGCGTTTTCGGTGTTTGCTGTGTCGTCAAGCAGGTCTCCAACGCCAGTAAAAATCGGCTCATTTCACCGCCAGAGGCCACCTCCCCAAGGGGTTGCAGGGGTTGACCGGGGTTGGCGCTCCAGAGAAAGGTAATCTCATCACTGCCGCTACTACTGGCTTCTGTGGTCGTCAACTGCACAGTAAAACGGGCTTGGGGAAGTCCAAGGGGGCAAAGGTGGGTAAGGAGGTCTTGTTCGAGGCGTTCTGCCGCCCTTAGTCGTAATTCGTGAAGTTCAGCACTGGCTTGTTCAAGGGCCTGCCGCAGTTGGGCAACTTCTGCCGCTAGGCGCTCTTGGCTGATGGATTGTTGACTCAGGGCTGCTAATTCTGCTTGGATGCGATCGCGATAGGCAATAACACTGGCCAAATCAGGGCCATACTTGCGACACAGGCGTTGTAATTGGTGAATGCGCTGACCTAGGGCATCGAGCGTAGCTGGATCCGCATCGAGGCGATCAGCATAACTGCGCAGTTGGCGGGCGGCTTCTTCGGTGTGGGCGATCGCCCCCTCTAACAATTCGCTCATCGGCTGAAGCGCTGGATCCCAGTCGGCAATGGATTGCAGTGCCCCTTGGGCTTGCGCCAGCAACGTCACCACACTGGGTTCCCCTTCGTAGAGGAGGTGATAGGCCTGTTGGCTTTGGCTTTGCAGTTCCTGCACATGGCTGAGGCGTTGGTAATCCTGTTGCAATTGGGTCAGTTCTTCAGGGTCGTCTAGGGCAGCCGGCAGCAGTTCTTGCAGTTGAAAGTGCAGTAAGTCGAGTCGCTGGAGCCGTTGCTGTTCCTGAGCGGCAAAATTCTGCAATTCCCGTTGCCGTTGTTGCCATACTCGGTAGGCGTCTGCCACCCGCTGCCGCTGGCTCATTAAGGCCTCGCCCCCATAGCGATCGAGCCAATCCCGCTGTTGAGAAGCGCTGGCCAGTTGCACTGCCTGTCCTTGAGCTGTCAGGCGCACAAGGTGCCGCCGCAATTCCTGAAGTTGCTGGCGATTCACTAGCACACCATTGACCCGGCTGCGACTGCGAAAGGTTTCCCCCTTGAGACTAAACTCGCGGCTACAGATCACCTCATCCCCTTCAGCATCAATTTCTAGGGTGGCCAGCCAGTCTCTCACTGGGGGGGTCAGGGTGAAAATAGCTTCGATACAGCCCTGCTCTGTCCCCGATCGCAATTGCCGCGCCGAGAGCTTCCCCCCAAGGAGAGCATCAATGGCATCGAGGAGAATCGACTTGCCTGCCCCCGTTTCCCCCGTGAGGACATTCAACCCCCGCTGAAAGGTCACCTCTAGCTCCGCAACGAGGGCAAAGTTCTGAATCCGCAGCGTTTGTAGCATTGTGGCTCCACTAGAGCAACGGTTCTAGGGCCATCCTTGAGCAAAGGGCGGTGACCCACTTTTGGGATCGTGCGACTTGATTTTGTACCGCTGATTAGCCTACATAGTATGAAGGTAACATTTTGCAACAATGTGAGGAGCGACCGCGCGGATGATCACGGAGGCAGCGATCCCGGCCACGGTTCCCAAGGAATTTTTAGGTCCACCAGTGGGCTTTAATCCCACTTTAGTGATGTTTTTTGCCGCATTTGCGATCGCCATTCTATCCACTTGGGGCTACTTTCAGGGTCACTGGCCGGGCTGGGTCTCATTTGTGGCCAATATGCTGGCCTTGCACCTCATGGGCACAGTAATCCACGATGCCTCCCACAATGTTGCCCACAGTAACCGCATCATGAATGCAATTATGGGTCATGGCAGTGCCCTGATGTTGGGCTTTGTTTTCCCTGTCTTTACGCGGGTGCACATGCAGCACCATGCCCATGTCAATGATCCCGAAAACGATCCCGACCATTATGTTTCCAAAGGGGGTCCCCTGTGGCTAATCGCGCCCCGCTTTTTCTACCACGAGGTTTTCTTTTTTAAGCGGCAGCTTTGGCGGAAGTACGAACTCCTAGAGTGGTTTCTCAGTCGCTTGACGCTGGTGGGCATTGTCACCTTTGCGGCGCTTAATGGCTATTTAGACTACGTGCTCAACTATTGGTTTTTGCCCGCTGGGGTGGTGGGTCTGATGTTGGGGCTATTTTTTGACTATTTTCCCCATCGTCCCCATACCGAGCGCGATCGCTGGCACAATGCGCGGGTCTATCCCAGTCGCCTCCTGAACATTCTCATTTTTGGCCAAAACTATCACCTCATCCATCACCTCTGGCCGAATATTCCTTGGTACAAAGTGCAGCCGGCCTACTACGCCGTTAAACCGCTTCTCGATGCCCACGGCTGCAAACAAACCCTTGGTATATTGGAACCAGGGAATTTCTTGCCCTTTCTCTATGATGCTTTGGTGGGTTTGCATTTCCATCGCCCTCGTTCTTCCTGAGGTGAATCTCCGATATGCTGGCTGACGCTGCGGGCGATCGCCCCCCTGTGGTGGCGGTTGAGAACTTACAAAAGTCCTACCGTAGCGGATTTTGGCTGCGGACGGTGCTCACGCCCCTCAAGTCTGTCTCGCTGCAAGTGCACCAAGGGGAAACCTTTGGCCTGCTGGGACCCAATGGTGCCGGTAAAACCACCCTGCTGAAGATTCTCTTGGGGCTAGTGCAACCCAGTGCAGGGCAGGGTACGCTGCTGGGACATCCCTTGGGCGATCGCGCTGTGCGACAGCGGATTGGCTACCTGCCGGAAAATCCCTACTTTTACGACTATTTAACCGCTTGGGAGTTTCTAGAGTTTACGGCGGGACTCTTTGGCCTCAGTGCTGCCACCCGCAAGGAACGCATTCCTCTGCTGTTGGAAATGGTGGGCCTCAACCTCAAGGATGCCCGCAAAAAGCAAATGCGCCGCTACTCGAAGGGGATGGTGCAGCGGGTAGGATTGGCGCAAGCCCTGATTAACGATCCCGAAGTGGTCTTTTTGGACGAACCCATGTCGGGTCTCGACCCCCTTGGCCGCTACCAAATTCGCGAGATCATTCTTTCTTTAAAACAGCAGGGTAAGACTATCTTCTTTAATAGCCATGTGCTGGCGGATGTCGAGGCCATTTGCGATCGCATTGGTATTTTGGCGCAAGGGCAATTGATTTGCGCAGGCGGTGTGGATGAACTCCTTGGCAGTAGCGAAGCTTATCACGTGGTGGGCAAAGGCGGTCATGTGGATGGCCTTCAGGAATGGCTCTATTCCTTAGAAATTCAGGGCGATCGCTGGCAAGGCGTGATCAAAATTCCCCTCCAACGCTTCCTCACCCTCGTTGAAGAGATGGGCGGCAACATCCTCCAACTGCGCCTTGCGCGCCCCACCCTCGAAGAGTTTTTTGTCGAACAACTGCGTCAACAGGGGATTCAAGTGACCCATTAGGGAGCTTAGGATAGCGACAATCCGTCTGAAGCTCTAGTGATCTAAGGATTGATTCATGCTGAACTGGCGCCGTTTTCTCTGGTTGAGTTGCTTGGCCGCTCTTTTAGTGGTTGCCTGTGGTACCTCTGCCTCTTCTGTGGCCACTGATGCCCTCAGCCAGCAAATTGAGCAATTGCGACAGGCGCCCCTCACCGTCGTTGTTGAGAATGGCCAAGGCCGTCCGATTCCCCATGCCCGCATCCAACTGCTGCAGCAAAGCCATGCCTTTCCCTTTGGCGTTGCCCTTGACACCGAGATGTTTCGCCCCTCCCCACCCGCGGCTGCGCCTTGGTACAAACAAACGGCTCAGGCAAACTTCAATGCGGCGGTTCATGAAAATGCCCTCAAGTGGTATCAATTGGAGCCAGAGCAGGGCAAGCTGGACTTTACCATGGCTGACACCATTTTCAGCTGGGTGCAGGCCCAAGGCTGGCCAATGCGGGGGCATACCCTTTTTTGGGAAGTGGAGCAGTTTAATCCCCCATGGCTGAAAACACTGCCACCAGAGCAATTGCGCGCAGCGGTGAAAAACCATGCCATTGCCGTGTGTCGCCACTATCGCGGTCGGATCAACGAATTTGATGTCAACAATGAGATGCTCCATGGCAATTTTTTCCGCAGTCGCTTGGGTGAGGGCATTGTCAAAGAGATGTTTGCATGGTGCCGTGAGGGCAATCCCGATGCGATTCTCTATGTCAACGACTACGGCATCATTGAGGGCGATCGCCTGAATGACTATGTTGAGCAGATTCGTCGTCTCTTGGCGCAAGGGGTTCCCCTTGGCGGGATCGGTATTCAAGCCCATCTGGAATATCCCTTGGATGAGGCCAAAATGCAGCGTGCCCTCGATACCCTCGCCCAGTTCAATCTGCCCTTGAAAATTACGGAAGTGAGTGTGAGTTTGGCGGACGAACAACAGCAGGCCCAGACCCTGCGCCAAATTTACCGCATTGGTTTTGCCCACCCCGCAGTCAAGGAAATTTTGCTTTGGGGCTTTTGGGCGGGGAACCATTGGCGTCCCCAAGCCGGACTCTATCGCCAAGACTTTTCCGCCAAGCCAGCGGCGATCGCCTACCGCAAACTCCTTTTTGAGGACTGGTGGACAAGGGTGACGGGTCAAACCAATGCCCAAGGCCAATGGCAAGGACGCGGCTATCTTGGTCGCTATCGCCTAACAGTGACAGCCCAAGGCCAAACCCGCACACAGGAGTTGACACTGCCTCAAGGGGGGAAAACCGTCACCGTTCGGCTATGAGCCTAGCCCCGCATCGCCGCCATCAAGAGGGACAGCCAACCCAAGGGATTGCCGCCAGCGTAAATGTCCATGACCGCCTGCGCCAGTTGGGGTAGGCTGCGATGGCCATAGAACCAAGGGGGCGTGACCGGTAACTGGAAGGGAACACGAACCACGGCTTTTTCGGGATAGTCAAACAGAAAGCTATTGTGAACCACGCCCACCCCAGAACCAATGGCCGCTGGTGTATGTCCAGGAAAGGCTCCCCAAGGGGTACAGCCCAACCCATAGGCCAAGGAAACCCATGCATTGATGGCAATAGAACCATAGCGCAATTGGGCGATCGCCTGTTCCAGCACGTCTGCATAGCTGGCCTCAGTACGCGGATCAACGATTAGACTACAGCCGAGGGTACCCCAGAGCCGCTCATTGACAAAGGGCACGGCAGTGGTGAGGTAGGCGGCGGCATCGCTAACGGGCAATTGCACCTCTGCCAACAGACCACAGAAGACCTCCTCTTGGAAAATGCGGGGATTGGCCGTGGGGGTGAGGCCTTCAATCAGGGTCCAGGGAATCGTGCCTTCGACAGCGGGACTCAGCACTGTGGCTTGGGGATAATCCGCCAGAAACGACTCATAGCGGGCGATCGCCCCCGGATAATAGGCAGGGCGAGGGGGAATCGCTTGCAGTTGTGCCTTCAGGGTGTTGAGGAATGCCTCTCGCTGCGGCCATCCCGCAGCCGTGACGAGGATTTGCGCCCCAATGCAGTTAAAGCTGGCGTTATGGACAAGGGCACTGGCCACTTGGCGGGCTTGGTAGGTCAGTTCTGCTGCTGTCCATTCGCCGGGAACGATCAACAGGGGAGTGACATTTCCCAATTCTGCTGTCACGGGTTTGGTCAGCTTCCGTTGTTGGCGAGCTTTGCGAATGGCCTGTTCTGCAGCGGTTTCCCCCCAAACTAGACGATTGTAGGTGTGGTGGGACCCAGTAATATGAATGTGCTGCGTCAATGGATGATGGCAGAGGGCTTCCCCTAGGGCGGCATCTCCTTCCACAATCTCAAGGAAACCCGCCTCAATTAAGGGCGCACAAATCTTGCGAAAACACTCCGTCAAGGGCGCCAAGAGGGGATTCATCTTCAGTAGTGCCACTCGATTGGCCGCCACCAGTTGATAGAGGACATCCGCCAAGCACAATGATGTGATATTGCCCGCCCCCAGCACCACAGCGACCCCCGGCGGCGGTGGGTTACGGTAAGCACTGCCCTGACTTGGGGGTTGATCGGGTTGGAGCCAAACTTCGGCTTTCACCCCAAACCAAAGTAAACGCTCTTGCCAATTGCGCGGCAGAATGTCAGCGATCGCCTGACCACTGGGGGCAGTTCGCCAGCGCGGCACTGGAGGAGTTGCCTCGTGACGCAGGGCATGGAGATAGTGATCGAGCTTGAGAATTAAGCCCAAAGGGCCTGTTGTCCATTCTTCCCCTGCCCAAACCCCCTGGGGGTCAATACCTTTGATTTGACAGGCCAAGGTCACCCATTCTGGAGCATGGCGATGGGCAAGGGTCTTCATGGCTTGAAGATAGCCCATGCGCTCTCGCGGTGCGAGGCATTGCCAGCGGCTGGCCTGCTGATGGAGGCGTTCCAGTTCGGGAATGGTGGTTGTTGAGAGTGTCATAAAAGGTGGTTGATTTTCTCCTGTGGGCATGGTTTGACAGCGGTGCCGGTGTACTGTTGTCGTCAATACTCCTCTGCCAAGAAACTCAATCGCGATCGCCAGCCTGCTGCGCTACATTAAAAAATTATGAACGATGCAAGGGAGGTAAGGCGTGATTCGTCCCGACAGCGAAGTCATTTTAGAGGTGCGTGATCTCACGGCCAGTGTGGAGGACACCCCCATTCTCAAAGGCCTGAACTTGACGATTCGCGCTGGGGAAATTCACGCCATCATGGGTCCCAATGGCTCCGGCAAAAGCACCTTCTCAAAAATTCTCGCGGGTCATCCCGACTACACCGTAACTGGTGGCGAAGTGCTCTACAAAGGCAAGAATCTCTTGGACTTGCCCCCTGAAGAGCGTGCCCGTGAAGGCGTCTTTTTGGCGTTTCAATACCCCCTTGAAATTCCGGGGGTGAGCAATCTCGACTTTTTGCGGGTGGCCTACAACGCCAAGCGCAAGCATCAAGGTCTCGAGGAACTGGATGCCTTTGACTTTGATGATCTGGTGCGAGAGAAAATTGAACTGGTGAAGTTGGATGAAGGCTTCCTCAATCGCGGGGTGAATGAGGGTTTCTCCGGCGGCGAGAAAAAGCGCAACGAAATTCTGCAAATGGCTCTGCTGGAGCCGACTCTAGCCATTCTCGATGAAACCGACTCTGGGCTTGATATTGATGCCCTGCGCATTGTCGCCAATGGCGTCAACCAACTGACTCGTCCCGATAACTGCATTCTCCTGATTACCCACTATCAACGGCTGCTGGACTACATCCTGCCTGACTATGTCCATGTGATGGAGGGGGGTCGGATTATCCTCACAGGGTCGAAGGAACTGGCCCTAGAACTGGAAGCACGGGGCTATGACTGGGTTCGCGAAGAGGAGGGGGCTGTATCATGACCATTACAGTCAACGCCAATTCCGATCAAGCGGATCTGCCCAAGGCCAGTCGCACGAATGAACTCAATGATCTATTAAACTGCGCACCGCCCCCGCGCCATGCTGAGTTAGAATCCCTGCGGCAAGCGGCCCGCGATCGCCTCCATGAGCAAACCTTGCCCACCCCCCGCGATGAGGATTGGCGCTTTACGGATTTATCGGCTTTACGGACGCGATCCTTCCAAGCCCCCATTGCCCCCCTCAATCCAGAAATTGTTGCCGAAGTGCGGCATCTGCTGTGTGAGCGCAGCTTTCCAACCGTTGCCCAAATTGTTCTGATTGATGGCTATTTTTGCGGAGAACTCTCCCGTGTGAATGCCGCTGGGGTTGAGCTATTGCCCCCTTCCCTACCAGCGATCGCGCCGCCAGAGGTCTTTAGCGATCTCAATGCCGCCATGCTTGCGGATCGGGTTTGTCTGCGTCTATCGGGGACTCTCCCTGAACCTGTGGAGGTGTTCTGTGTCAGTAGTCGGCAGCAGCAGAGTGTGGTGTCACCGCGTCTGACGGTTCAAGTTGCTGCCCAAGGTGAAGCTACCCTGATTGAACGCTTTTTGTCCCTCACGGGCGATCAACAGTTCACCAACAGTGTCACGGAACTCTCCCTAGGCGCCAGTGCCCGCCTGCGCCATGTGCGGATTCAACACCAATCACCAACGGCGATTCACATTGGCTGTACAGCGGTGTGCCAAGCCCAAGACAGTGACTACGAGGGGCACGCCGTTGATTTGGGGGGATGCTTGAGCCGCCACAATTGGCAGGTGCAGATCCAAGGCAGTGGCAGCCAGACAATCCTGAAGGGACTGGCGATCGCCATGGATAGCCAAATTATGGACACCCACTCGGCAGTGTTCTTTAATGCTCCCCATAGCGGCAGTGAACAGATTCACAAGTGCATTCTTGGCGATCGCGCCCACGGCATTTTTAATGGCCGTATTGTTGTGCCACAGGTTGCCCAACTAACCGATGCCAGTCAACTGAACCGCACCCTGCTGCTTTCGGACAAAGCGCGTATTGATACCAAGCCTCAATTGGAGATTGTTGCCGACAACGTCAAGTGCTCCCATGGTGCCACGGTGAGTCAACTGGCCAGCGAGGATCTGTTCTATCTGCGCAGTCGGGGTCTAGAGGTGAGCCAAGCGCAGGATTTGCTGGTCAAGGCCTTTGCCCTTGAACAACTGACGGATCTTCAACCCGAGCCCCTGCAGCAGGAAGTGGAAGCGGCGCTCTTGGCTAAGCTACACTAACCCCTGTTCTTTGGGCAGCATGAATCTTGGCCAAGAAGAATCAGGTGGCGATCGCGCCCCCAGCGGAGCTGCTGTTGCTGACGCAGTTGGTGGAGCAAGCGGGTTACGGTTACCCGAGTAATGCCTGTGTAGCGGGACAGTTGGGCATGGGTGAGCCGCACAGGGAGGCGAACACCCGCGGGGGTGCTGACCCCAATCATTTGCCCCAAAACCACTAAAACTTCATACAATCGCTGCACAGCAGTGGGATAATGACCGGCCTTCAGTAACAGATCACTGTAGTACTGCCGATACTGTTGCCCCTCGCAAATGAGGCGTGGCAAGTGGGCAGATGCGTGTACCTCAGCGGCCGTAAATGAGAGGAGGCGACTTGGGCTCAGCGCCTGTATTTCATAGCAAAGATCAGGGGAGCCACAAACGGCCATTCCCGCCGTCCCTAACCCAATAAAACAGAGGTTGCCGTCGCTGTCGACGAGGTTGATCTCAATAATCCCTGTTTGAATCAGCCAAACACGCTCCCGCAGCACGAGGGATGCGTTGCGGCCTAGTTCAGAAGCTGGGTAGGCTTTCGCCACAGTTGTGGCTGGATCAATAGGTGTATAGAGGGGGACGGACATCATTCCCATACCCAAAAACGGAATGATTACTATTATCAAAATTCAAAAGAGAGGCAACCCCGCATTCACTGAGTTGCCCCAAAACCGTCTAGAGACCAAACTCTTGCTTGAGTTGTGCGACCCACTGCTGAACGCGTTGATCCGTAAGATCGGACTGGTTGTCTTCATCAATGAGTAAACCCACAAACCGATCTCCCCGCAGCGCTTGGGAGGCATTGAATTCATACCCCGCCGTCGACCAGTATCCTACCGTCTCACCACCCCGTTCACTAATTTTTGCCTCAAGAATACCAATGGCATCGCCAAAGTTGTCAGCGTAGCCCACTTGATCTCCTGCGCCAAAGTAGGCCACTTTTTTGCCAGTGAAATCAATGCTGTCTAGCTCCTCGTAAAAGCCCTCCCAGTCGGCTTGAAGTTCGCCCACATTCCACGTTGGACAGCCGATAATCAGACGATCGTAGGCCTCAAAGTCAGAGGGACTTGCTGATGCTATATCATGCAGTTCTACCACCGCAGCATTGGCAAAGGCGGACTGGATTTTCTCTGCAATCATCTGGGTGTTGCCAGTTTGGGTTCCATAAAATAAGCCAATTGTTGCCATCGATAACATCCTCGTAAATTTTTGCTGGCGTTCTCCTAGGATGTTCTGGGGCGATCGGCAGGATTGGGGAGCCTGTGAACACTGTCGTGCTCCCCTATTTATTATTGCAAATTTATTTCAACTGGAAACCTGTTTTAGAAGACTCGCTGTTGATCGTCCAAAAATTTCGAGCCTCTGTTCAGCACCGATTGTGCCCTCAATGGAGTCGTCGTAGTTGGCAATCAAAGCTCCCTTGTACTGAAGCAGCTATGGTCAAGAGGCCAACCAAGGGCAGAAGGTTCTTAGGAATCTGAGTAAGCGATCCCCACCATCTAGGCGGTGCTGCTGGCGAGATCACCCGAAGCGCTTACCGCGCATTTTCCAGCCCGTTAAAAACATCAGGAGCAAGACGCCACTGAGCGCCAAGATGTAGAGAGGCTTGAAGGCAACACCCAAATAGGCTCCTTCATGGATCTGGAGTAAGACAGCCAGCTGCTGTTTTGGCAAATGCAGCCACTGTTGACTCAAGTGGTAAGCAACTCCTGTGATGGCACTCACCAAAAGCGGCAGCAAGACAACAATAGCTCCATACTGATGGATGAGTCTCAGGCTGCTGCTTGGCTGAGCCAGCCGGTGGTACTGCTTGAGTCGTCTGGGATTGATTAACCTAAAACCACTGACGGTCAGTACGACCACCCCTAAGCCCAAGCAGAGCACATAGAGCAAACTGAAGGACTCCCCCAAAAAGGCGCCCGTATGGATTGTCATCATCAATTTGCCAAAGTCTTTGGATAGTCCTAACCAACTGCGACCCAACCGATAGGCCAATCCGGTACACATCGTTAACCCCAAGGGCAGCCACAGCGCGATCGCGACTTGACGATGCAGTTGACGTATTTTCATTCTCGCCCGTCTCCATTCAACTCAGTAGATTCCTGAAAGGAATACCTTGGCTTAAACATCTGCCCATTTGCGCAGTAAATTGGCGTGCACCTTGCAAAGCAGGTCAAACTCAATGGTTTTTCCCTGTTTTTCAAAAATGCTGCGACGAACAGTATCCAGTTCAAACAGCAGTTCTCGTTCCAAGGGATCTCGAACTAAACTTTGCACCCATGTGACTGCTACAAGGCGAACACCCTGACTCAGTGGTTCCACTCGATGCAAAAAGATGGCTGGATACGCAATCATTGAGCCCGCAGACAACCTAAAGGACTGTTCGCCCAAACTGGTATCGAGAACCAAGGCTCCCCCTTCATAGGTACAAGGATCACTCAGAAAGAGGGTGAGGGACACATCAGAGCGACTCAACTGCTCACCGCTACCCATTAGGGCATTATCCATATGGGTGCCATAGACCATGCCGGGTTCGTAGCGGCTAAAAAGGATGGGACGGATGACCTTAGGTTGTACATAGGCTTGGAAGAGATGATTCCTTGTTAAGGCTGCAAGCACGATTTCTGAAGCCAGCGCATACGCTTCACTGTCTTGCGCCAATTGTTGATTGTCTTTAACCGTTCTTGCATAGAGCCCGGCAGTCAATTTGCCATCTACAAAGACCCCTGACTCAAGGATGGCATTTAGGCGATGCAGTTCTTCAGAGGTTAAGACTTGATGGACTTGCAGTAGCATTGGCTCGCTTTCCTAGGGGCTGACCCATAAAGACAACAACTTGGGGGGAGGAAAAACAAGGTTGACATCCTCCCCGGCCTGAAGGTTGTAGATTCCTCACCTCGGAATTCGGACTTCCTGCTCTAACTTTACGAATGGGAATAGGACCACCAGCGTCGGCGTCGATAACGACCCTCTCCACCTTCCTCGCCTTCGCCCCATTCACCTCCTTCGGCCATCAGGTAAATGCTGGAGCCAATGGTTCGGTTTTTCGTAGCAGCGACAGCAGAAGCGCTGGCAGCCGGCGCTGGAAACTCATAGGAGACCCCTCCCTCTTCATTACCGGCACTGAGATTGCTGCAACTCGCCATTGTGCTTGCCAATCCTAGGGAGACAAATAGGCAGAGGGCTTTTGAACCGTAACTATTCATAGGTTGCTCCTTGTTCAATGGGCTTTTACTCTATGATTGTGCTCAAGAAAAGTAACAATCTAGGGAAGGTTGCTGTACTTAGGAGCGGGCGAGGAGCTTGACTGTAAAGGTGGTTCCCTGATGCCGCTGACTCTGGACGTCTACCGTGCCCCCATAGTGCTCAACCAGCGCCTTCACCACTGCTAAACCTAACCCTGAGCCTTGGGCATGGTACAACTGTGCCTCCTGAGAACGCCAAAAGCGATTAAACACTTGGCAGATGTCTTCGGGAGGAATACCGATGCCAGTATCCTGAACCTCAACAATCGCAAACGCCCCCCTTTTTTTGAGGTTAATGGTTACAGCCCCATGGCTAGGGGTATAGTGAAGCGCATTATCCAAAAGATTGCTAAAAATCTCATAAATTTGTTCAGGATTGCCATAGACATAGGCATTGGTATCACAGTGATAGGTCAGATGAATCTGTTTTTTCTTAGCGCGATCGTACTGTAGCTCAACGAGTGACTCCAATAGCTCATCCAAGTCAACATTGACCCATTGACTCTGATCAAGTTTATGATGATCCATACGCGCTAGGAGCAATAGCTGATTGATCAAGGTATTCATCTGGTAACAGGCGGATAAAATTACTTTGAATTTATTTGATTGGGATGGTTCAAGATTCTTGGAGTATTGCTCTAGCAAGGAAATCGAAGATTGAATTGCCGTTAGGGGATGTCGCAATTGATGGGAGGCATCTGCAGTGAATTGTTTTAATTGATTGAGTGAAATGAGAATCGGTTGAAGACTTTGATTAGTTAACCAAAATGCTGCCAAAAGCGTAATCATACTAATGCCGAGGATATTCAATAGAAAGATAGATTTTAAGTATTCTAGCTCCCGATCTAACTCAGCGGTTGATTCTATGACACAGACATAGCCAATGGCTTGGCGATGAGGCTCCATTTTGTTTGCTCTGGCATATACCGGCAGAAAGAAATAGCGATATTGATCTTCTTTGACAATTGTTCCAGCGTCAGAAAGATGATTCGGTATACTCACTTTGTCCATCCTTCTGCCTTCATAAACAATTAATTTCTTATCCTTGTCATACCATTGAACACTCTGAGAAAAATGACTGGGGAAGTTTGTCATGACTTCATAGACAGACTCAAAATAATACTTGCCCATTAATTGAGAAACTGTAATTGGTTGCAAGTCTCCTGAAACATTTTTAGGAACATACCCTTTATATTTTGGTTCTTTCTTTAACTCTTCATACTCGTGCTGCAGGATTTCCAAGATATTTGCAGACTGGGTGCCTACTTCTTTTAGATGATCGTCGAGTTGATTGTAGCGGTGATAAACAATCAGAGAGTAAATTGAGAATGAAGAGATAGATAAAATTCCAGTAATCACCAAAAAGTATATAAAAAACAGGCGATGCCGCAGATTGCTAACTTGGCGATTCAAAGTTGGGATTAAGCCGATAGCCAAAACCATAGACAGTTTCAATAAAATTAGGAGGAGCCCCGCCTGCGTTTAGTTTGTGCCGCAGTCTCTTTAAGTGTACTTTAACGGCTTCTTCCCCTGGCACTTCCTCTAATGACCACGCATGATCGATAATTGCTGAGCGGCTAAGGATGCGACTGCCGTTACGCAACAACACCTCCAAAATGGCATACTCTTTGGGGGTCAGCTGGAGCTCTTGGTTGTTATAGGTGACTTTGGCTTTGTCTAGATACAGGGTGAGGGCGCCCCACCTAAGAACAGAGGAAAATGGTAACGACTGACGCCTCAGTAGGGCACGTACCCTGGCCAACAGTTCAGCCAGATCAAAGGGCTTGACTAGGTAGTCATCGGCGCCGGCATCAAGACCCATGACTTTGTCAGTACTGGTGTCTCGAGCCGTTAGGATCAAAATAGGCAGCTGGTAGGCTCTCTGGCGAAGGATTTGGCACAGTCTTAGGCCGTCCATGCGCGGTAAGCCCAGATCTAAAATCAGTAGGTCAAAGGCAGTGGCCTCTAAATACTCAAGAGCTGATTCGGCATCATGTACCACTTCAGGGGTGTAGCGCTGATGGGCTAGGGATTCGGCAATTAAGTTGGCGATGGTTTGATCGTCTTCAACAATTAAAATTTTCATTAAGGCCGGCGGCGTGGGGACACCCCTGTGTTCGTTGCCCAGCTGTAGGACTAGGTGGTGTACTCGGCATTAATTTTAACGTAATCATAGCTGAGATCACAGCCCCAAGCGACACCTCGACCACTGCCATGACCAATACTGACTTCAATCACCACCGGCTGTTCGAGGGACTGCTGGCCACTGGGATCGCTACTAGCGGCGGCTTGATTGACTAAGTAGGCATTGGCAGCGGCGCGATCGAAGGGTAAGGGTTGACCTTGGCGCATCATGGCAATTCCCCCAAGGGAAATGGCCAGATTACTGGCATCAAAGGGCACCCCAGCGCGGCCAGCAGCGGCGGCAATGCGTCCCCAGTTGGGATCCCGTCCATAGATGGCTGATTTGACGAGCATTGAACCCGCAATGGTTCTGGCCACTTGACGGGCAGCGGCATCATCACTGGCACCACTCACCTGAACTTCAATGAGACAGGTCGCCCCCTCGCCATCACGGGCGATCGCCTTGGCTAAATGGACACAGACCGCCGTTAACATTTCCTCAAGGCGGCTGGCTGCTGCGCCCGGCGCCGTAATCGCAGGGGTGCGCGATTGTCCATTGGCCAAAGCAATCACACTGTCATTGGTGCTGGTATCGCCATCAACGGTAATTTGATTGAAGGAGCGATCGCAGGCACGTTGCAGCATCTCCTGCCACAGAGGGGGCGACACAGCAGCATCACAGGTAATAAAAGCCAGCATCGTCGCCAGATTCGGGTGAATCATCCCTGACCCCTTGGCCATGCCACCAATGCGAATGGGCTGCCCCTCCCACTCGGCTTCGAGGGCAATTTGCTTGGGCACCAAGTCTGTGGTCATAATTGCCCGCGCCGCGGCATCTCCACCTGCATCACTCAAGTTCGCTGTCAGTGTCGGTAGAGCTTGGCGCATTTTCTCAAGAGGAATGGGTTGACCAATGACCCCCGTCGAAGCCACGAGCACCATCTCTGGACTTACCCCCAAGGCCGTTGCCACCATATCTGCTTGGGCGAAAACCGCCTGCCAGCCCTGTTCTCCCGTAGCCGCATTGGCCTGACCGGAATTACACAAAATCGCCTGCGCTGTTCCCTTCGTTTGTAACCGTTGACGACAGTAGGTGACAGGTGCCGCACACATGTGGTTCGTCGTAAATACCCCAGCGGCGATCGCCGGCACATCGGAAACAATCAAGGCCAAATCCAGTGCCCCCGAAGCCTTCAGTCCTGCCGCAATGCCCGCAGCTCGATAGCCTTTGGCGGCAGTCACACCACCCGTAATCTGTTGCCAGTGGCTCATAGCGTCGTCAATAAGAGAATCGTTGCGATTATATCAAGGGTCTTTCCCAAAACAGCCACTATTAACGGTTTTTGCAGAAGTCTAGGGGAAAATACGACTCAAGGGGAGCCGTTGTTCAGTGATCGGCAGGGCGATCGCTCCCGTCGCGGGCACAATTCGCCGATTCAAATACCCAAAGGTTGTCGGTGTAATTTGCGCTGGTTCACTATAGGCTTCGAGAGTGCGATCCACCAAGTTAAAAAGCCAGTAGTGGGGAATCCCTGCCTCGGCATAGAGCATCAATTTCACAGTGCGATCGTACTCTAGGGAAGAGTCCGCCACCTCAATTAGCAATTGCACTGCCGCTGCTGTCGGATGCGCCGTGGCGTAATCATCCTCCCGATTGTCAACAAGGGTAATGTCTGGCTCAGGTTCACTGTGATCTGCAATTACAATCGGCGATTGACAGCGTAGGGTTGCCCGCTCACCCACCATTGGCATTAAGACCCGCAGGAGTCGGGTGATACAGGTTTCGTGGGCTGTCCCCTTAGCCGCCATCTTAATCAGTTCCCCCCGCACTAATTCGATGGGATCATCCTCGCCCAAAAAGCCGAGTTCAGCTAAACGGTGATAGTCCTCAATGCGGAAGTGCAGCGGGGATGGTGTTAATGTGCGAGTCGTCGGGTTCATGATTGTTTAGCCCGTATTGCGCATACCTGCCGCCACACCATTGATCGTCAAGAGAGCGCCCCGCAGCAACTCACCCCGGCCATAGCGGGAGCGGAGAATCGCCCCAGAGGTGGTTTGGCTGTTGTGCTGGCGTAGCCGTTTCAGGAGAGATACTTGCAGGAACCCCAAGGGAACAATGGTGCGATTGCGCAGTTGCACCGATCGCTGGAGCGCCGGATCGCCATCGAGCAGCCGCTCATGGCCAGTAATCGTGAGCACCAGTTCCGTGGTCAGGCGATGTTCCTGAGCAATCTGATCGTAGAGGCGGAAAAAGGCTTCACGGTTTTGGGGTTGGCTGAGTTCTTGGACATAGTAGCGGGCAATCTCTAGATCCACTTTGGCAAGGGTCATCTCAACTTTGGAGATCACCATGCGGAAAAAGGGCCATTTGTAGTAGAAGTAGCGCAACAGGGAGAGATGCTCAGCGGGTTTTTCCTCAAGGAATTCCTTCAGGGCAGTGCCCACACCATACCAAGCCGGCAGTAGGAAACGGGTTTGCGTCCAACTAAAGACCCAAGGAATTGCCCGCAAACTCTCAAGGGTTTTCTTACCTCCCCGCCGCGTGGGTCGGGAGCTAATTTGCAGTTGGCTAATTTCTTGAATCGGAGTAACTTCGTTAAAGAACTCAATGAATTCTGGCTGCTCATAGATGAGATGACGATAGCATTGGCGCGATCGCGTGGCCAACTCCTCCATAATCTCGTGCCAAGGCTCAATTTCATCAATACTACTGCGCAGCAAACTCGCTTGGATCACCGCTGTCGCCACTGTTTCGAGGTTAAAGAGCGCCAATTCCGGCAACGAGTATTTAGAAGCCAGCACCTCGCCCTGCTCCGTAATCTTGATTCGTCCTTTGATCGTTTGCTCTGGCTGTGCCAAAATGGCTGCGTAGGCAGGCCCACCCCCCCGTCCCACAGAGCCACCCCGGCCGTGGAAAATCCGCAGTTGGAAGCCAAAGTTTTCAGCAATTTTTTGTAGCCGTTGCTGTGCTTTATAAATTTCCCAGTTGCTGCTGAGGAAGCCCGAATCTTTGTTGCTGTCGGAATACCCCAGCATCACTTCCTGTAAAAAGGGAGTGCTATGACTGCCTAGATAGCTGTGGCAAAAGGGGAGAGAAAATAATTCCGTCAACACCGCTGGGGCGTGCTTGAGATCCTCAACGGTTTCAAACAAGGGAATGGCCTGAAGGGTACTTGTCCCGGTGGCTGGGTCGAATAGCCCCGCCTCCTTGGCAAAGAGGAGCACCTCCAACAGATCGCTGACCTCGTGGCTCATGCTGATGATGTAGGTATTGCACAAATCCGTGCCAAACTCTTGCTGAAGTTGCCGCACCATGCGGAACGTTTCAATGATTTCATTGGTGCGATCGCTAAAGGGGAGTTCCCCCGGAATCAAGGGGCGACGGGTTGAGAGTTCACTGAGGAGCCAGCGAGTGCGCTCCGTTTCCGACAATTCCGTATAGGGACAGGGGAGAATGCCCAAATAGGCGGTAATTTCATTAAGCGCCTCAGCGTGACAGGTGCTTTCTTGGCGAATATCCAAGGCTGCCAAATTAAAGCCAAAAACCTCGACTTGGCAAATCAAATCATCCAGTTCGCGGCAGGCCAGTCCCGTTTCCTTGAGGTTGCGCTGAATTAGCAGCAGCTCCGCTAAAAAATCTTGACCATGGCGATAAAATTGACCGCTGTTGAGATCTTCGGCCTCATGGCGGCGAATACAGTAGGTTTGCAGCGCTCGGTTGCGATCGCGGGTATTTTGCAGCCGTTTGAGCACATAGGTGAGTTTCAGACGGTAGGGTTCCTGCCGATAGCGCACGGCATACTGGTCATAGACGCTAGGGAGTTGCCGTTGATCCTGCTCAAGGGAATCCAGTAAATCCGGCAGCACATCACACCAGTGCAGGGACAAACTCAGCAGATTGATCAACCGCTCAACGGACTTAATATATTCCTCAAGAACTAGGTTGCGCTGATAGCAGGCGGTTTGCCACGTTACTTCTGGTTTGACGTAGGGATTGCCATCGCGATCGCCCCCCACCCAAGAGCCAAAGCGACAGAAGCTGCAGCGGGGTGGCTGTAGCTGGGGAAAGGTTTCCTGTAGGGCTTGCCCAAGGCGGCGATAGAGCTTGGGAATAACAGCAAAAATCACCTCCTTAAAGTAGTGCAGGGTGTATTCCACCTCGTCGAGCACTTCGGGCTTAAATTGGTGCAGCTCATCGGTGCGCCACCAGAGGCGAATTTCCTCCATCAGTTGTGCCCGCAGGGTTTGGGCATCCCAATCCGTCAGGTGGGGAGAGGCTCCCTCTAGCACATCCAGTTGCTCGAGTAAGCGGGCAACCCGCCGCTGCTTATCACGAATCGTTTGCCGCACAATCTCTGTCGGGTGAGCGGTGAAGACCAGCTTAATGTCCAGTTGATCCAGCAGCTTTTGAATATGGCGCGGCGGTACATTCAGTGTATGCAGCCGCGGAAAAAGCCAAGCAAAGGAACCATACTGCTGAGTGGCGGGAATGGCTTCGTAGAGACTATGCTCTAGGCGTTCACTCGGTCCACTGCGCACATCCGTTGCATTGGCAGCATGATGGGGCAAGGGAAAGCCTTCACCACTGACACCGGAAATCGGTTCACTCATGACACTGCGGCGGCACAGTCCCTCTTGGGCAGCTCGTTCGCGATTGTATTGTTGCTCGTAGTGCTGCTCGACAATGTTGATAATTTGAAAGTAGAGGTTAAAAGCACGCGCTGCTCTGATCGCTTGATTAAGTTCGAGGGATTCAATGACCTTCAGCAGTTCCCCTTCTGGGGCATGGAGCGCATGGCCTTCTGGCGAAGAGAGAGCACCCAAGCGCCGCAATAGATCAACCAATTCTTGACCGGATTCTGCCGCCAAGACATCTACCAAGACCTCTTCCACCAGTCGCAAACGTGCCTGTAGGGTGCGGGCTGCTAAACTTTCACTTTCAATCAAGCGATCGCGATTGGTCGCATCGAGGACTGATGTCATATTTACCCCAGTCTGCAAACATAATACTCCCTACTTTACCCAATCCTGAGCCAGGGCAGTACAACAATTGATAACAGGCGTATTAAGGATTTGTTAACAGTTCTAATCTTTTTTGCTGCTGAGAATCAGTTCTAGGTGTTGCAAGCGATCGCGCACGCCATAATTCACCAAAGTCATGCTTTGCAGACGTTCCAGCCAGCCGGCACTGATGCCATTGAGATACTGAAGTAGCGGCCAACGCTGGCTCAAGGGAGCAAATAGCTCTGGCCAACGGGCATAGACCAACCCACGAATCCCTTGCCGCTGTCGCAGGAGGTTCTCCGGCAGCCAAGACACCTTTTTATGCTGGCTAGGGAACAGTACCGATAGGGAGGAGGCCAAGATCAGGCGATCGCCCCGTTGCTCATAGGCCGCGGCCACATCAGAGACCAAGCCTTCACTGGTCTGCGGGTCAAGAATTAATTTCACCCAAGCAGTGACGGGTTCTTTATTCAAGACCAAGCGATTCACCTCATAGCCATTGGCGCGGGCAAGATCATCCAATTGTTGCAGCACAGTTGCCGCCTCTGGGGTATTGCGCGTCTGCCACCACCATTGCCACTGTTCATCGCCTTGGTGCCAAAGGGCAAGGCTAAAGCGATCGCTGGCCAAGGGAAAAATTTGCCTCGTCACGTCCAAGGGTATCTCTCCTGTCAAATCCCGCAGCAGTTGGCTGGCAATCTCATCCCCTTGGGGCGTTCTGCCAAAGCGGTAGTCTGCCAAAGCCTTGGTGAGTTGGCTATAGCCCTCTGGCAAGTGGGAACCCGCAACCACCACCGTCGGCAGCGGTTCTTGGGCACGGCGGAACTCAAGGTCAAGGGGATCAGCAGCTAGTGTCGGATCACTGGTGCGGTGCAGCAGCGTTTCCAGATGCAGCTCGTTGTTTTGCGCCTTCACGGCCAACAGCAGGCGATCGTAGGTGGGTGCCAGTTCACGATCCTCACGACTTAGGGATTGCAGGTTGGCATAGTAGAGGGCCGTAGGTTGAGCGTCTAATTGAGATCGCGCCGCTTGATAAAAGCTCAAACCCGCCAGATTGCCATCCCCAGTCACCGCTGACCCCAAGCTAGCGATCATGGTCTCCACATCGGCAGCGAGGAGCAGGCGATCGCCCAGTCGTGCCGTCACCAAGTCCTTACCCACTTGGAGGGGGATATTTTGATAGACTTGCGCCTCAAAAGGATGGCTTTGCCAGTAGGTCTCTAAGAAAGCCGTTGCTGCATCTGGCCGCTTCAGGGGCAGAACCCACAACTGCCGCGGGGATGGACACACTTCAGAACAGGGGAACTGGGCAACCGTCACCCCTTCTCCCACCCAAGTACTAACCTCAGACCACGACCAACCCCAATGAGCCAGTTGGGATACCCCAAAACGCTCCCACAAAAAACGCAGCGGATCGCTACTGGGACGTTGATTGAGCTTGAGGACACTCTGGGCTTGGCGGGGGACAAAGATCAGGTCATCGCTATCGGCAGCGAAGGCTGGCTGGCCACAGGTGAGAACCAACCAGCAGAGGATAAAGACCAAAAACGATGACCATAGCGATCGATGGTGCGGTTGCATCAGTGCCCTCAATGTGGCAGGCCAAATTAGCGGTTGGTGACAGTGGCCACATCCCGCGAGGTCAAGCGCTCATAGGTCGCCCGCATTTTCAGCCCCGTCAGCACTTGGAACAGACCCGAACCATTATCGGAACCCGGATAGTCACGGTGCTTCAGCAGCAGTTCCGTCATTTCACCATAGTGCTTGGTGGAGGTGTTGCTCAGGTGGCTTTCGATGTAGATCAGTTCATCGAGTTTTTCAAAGCGACCGTCCACTTCTAACACCGAAACGGGGTGACCATAGTATTCATCAGGCCCGTAGCTGAGGCGGATGCCCGGATAAGAGCAGGTGAGCTTACGACCGCAGGGAATCCAAGTAATCGTGGAGCCTTCATCAAAAAGATAGACTGGCTCAAAGCCGGGGATGCCTTCCCGTTGCAGCATCCGTACCCGCAGGATATTGCCGACTTTTTCCTCTTTGACCAACTGGGTCGGCAGAATTTGCAAGACCACGTCAGCGTACTGCTTTTGGGGATCGATATAGGCCATGAAGTCGGGTCGACGGGCATTGATGGAGGCAATCACGTCTTCGTAGCTGTGACCCCGCTCGGCCATGTCGCGCTTGATCTTCCAAGCAATTTTTACATCGTCGCTGATGTCGAGATAGACACTAAAGTCAATCAGCGATCGCACCCGTTCATCGTAAAGGGGATGCAGCCCTTCAATCACAATCACGTGGTTAGGATCAACCCTCTCTGGCGGGTCAATCGTCCCCGTTTCGTGGTTGTAGATGGGTTTCATGATTGATTCGCCATTTTTGAGAGCCTTGATCTGCTCATACATCAGATCAAAGTTGTTGGCACGGGGATCAAGAGCCGTAATCCCCGTTTCTTTCCGCTGCTTGCGATCCAGACTGTGATAGTCATCCAAGCAAATCACAGTCATAAACTCTTCGCCAAACAGATCGGCCAGTCGGCGCAAAAACGTTGATTTACCACAGCCGGAGTCTCCAGCAACGCCGATGAGAACCACACGGTCTGGCTTACTGCTCATAGCTGACGATTCCCTTTGCTCGTAGAAGTGGACATCCCCTGATGGGGTGGTTCAGTATTCCCTTACTGATATTACAAGGGTGGTGTCCCTCTGTGATAGTTTTTTGGTCAAAAAGAGGAACATTGCCCTCCATAGGGGGGAGCGGTGGTTGCCCTAGGGAAGCGTTTGGGATACACTAGTAGATTGCGAAAGTTAGTCCTAGGGATCATCATGGCCTGCCCCAAGAAGAAAACCTCGAAGTCCAAGCGCAGTATGCGTCGTGCGGTCTGGAAGCGCCAAGCTGCCCTTCAAGCGCAACGTGCCCTTTCCATTGGCAAGTCTATTTTGACCGAGCGCGCCCAAGGCTTCTACTTCCCTGAAGCTGAAGAAGAAAACGAAGACGAACAGGAGTAATCCATGGCCACTCCCACGGAGCCAAGCCGCACCCCAAAACTGGAAACCCCCAAGTACGGCTTTAATACTTTTGCTGAGCGGATCAATGGTCGTGCTGCTATGGTTGGTCTTGTGGCTCTTTTGTTATGGGAATATTGGACAGGAGAGGGCTTGCTCCACTGGTTGGGCTGGGTCTAGGGGACGCATTTAGCACTTTTTTGCATGATTCCCTACAACCTCAGTGACCCCCGCCTCTTTGGCATTATGGTTGGGGTCATGTTTTTGATGGTGGTCAGCCGCCTCGTTCTGGTGGCCGGCTTTTTTTCGCTTGTATATGTGGTGGCTCGCTGGACGCCCCTGAGGAAACGGCGGGTCAATTTGCGCCCCTACCAGCGGGGACAGTTTTGGCAGGAGTTTGGCTGGTCGTTGGTGACAGCGGCTATTTTTGCGTTGGCGGGGGCGATCGCCGCAGTGATGTGGCAGCGGGGCTGGACAGCGGTTTATCTAGAGTTAAATTCCCTTTGGGACTACATTTACTTTCCCTTGAGTATTGGCCTTGTGCTGCTGCTCCACGAGACCTATTACTATTGGCTCCATCGCTGGATGCACCAACCGAAAATTTATCGCCGTGTCCATCGGGTGCATCACCATAGCATTGTGGCCTCGCCCTGGACGGCCTTTTCCTTTCACCCGTGGGAAGCGCTCCTACAGGCCATTTTCCTGCCGCTGATTATTGTGCTTGTGCCGCTGCACCCCTACGCGATCGTGATTCAGCTCAGCCTGATGACGGTCTCCAGTGTGATCAACCACCTGAATTTAGAGATTTATCCCTGTGGCTTTGCCGAGCATTGGTTGGGACAGTGGTTGATTGGCGCCACCCACCACAGTTTGCACCATAGTCAGTTTCGCTGTAACTATGGCCTCTATTTCACCTTTTGGGATCGCTGGCTGGGGACAGAGAGCCGCGATTACCTTCCCCTGTTTCGCGATCGCACCCAAGGCTGAAGAAAGAATGAATTCTGCATAGGCCAATTGGCCAAGGCGTAGGACAGTTCGTCTAGTTCAGTGGCAGTGAGATGGTCAAGGCACTTTCCTTTCCGATGATGGCGGAGCGGCAACATCCTTTAATTCAGCCGCTACTCACTTGGTCTGATGAAGCACTGATCAAAGCCTTTCAGGAGGAGCGCGATCGCGGCTGCTACTTTGTTGCTCTGTATTGTCGCTATGCCGCCCTTGTCTATAGTGTGCTGCAACACCACGGGCGATCGCCCGTACAAGTGGACTATCTCTTTGCCAAGGTGTGGCATGGGCTATTTTTTAGCCTTGACCGTTTGGAATTTACTCCTGAAGGGGTGAAAATTGGCGATGAGGAAGCTCGCTCCCTGCGCAATTGGATTGTCAACCGCACTGCTACCCTGATTCAAGAGGAACTCCCCGGCATTGAGCACATTACCTATGTCCTGCAGGATGCGCCACCGCCCCTTTGGTGCTACTTAGAAGCCAGCCTTGCCTACTTGAGTCCCCTGAGCCGCCTCGTGCTAGTGACCACCCAAACCTTTCACTGGAACCTTGAGCGCGTGCGCGCCTATTTAGAAGTTCAAGGGGAAACCTACAGCCTTGAGGAACTCAACCAGCATTTAGAAGAGGGGCTAGTACGCATCGCGGAGTATCTGCCGCCGGATATTCGCCAAATTTACTTAATGCCCGATCTCGCTTCAGAGGAACCCCCCACCGTTCAACCCACTCTCGAAGAACTCTTTCCCAATAGCGTTGAGGAAGTGGGCACCCACCTTGAGAGTAACCCGACGGACGCTAGTATTGATAACCTACTGGCAGAGTGGGAGCGGATTCTCTCCAGCTAAGATTATTTTTCCACAGGTGAATCTCACAACGATCTGGGATGCCCCCAAGACCGTCCCTTGTATGCTAGACTCAATTTGTTGAGAAAAATTTCTAACAAGGTTTGACGTTCATGGGTCTGGGTGTTATTGATTTGCCGACATTTTCCCTTGAGGGCACTGTCGAAGCGGTCTTTTATAAGAAGGGGCGACCCAAAGTCGTGATTCTAAAAACCGCCACAGGAACGGTCTGGGTTAAGCTAGAAAAGTCTCTGCGCCGTGAGTTAGCGCAACCCCCCAAGGTGGGCGATCGCCTGCGGTTAGAGGGAATGATCAGCGATAAGTACGATGGCTGGGTCAAGCAATACAAGGCCAGTCATTTAGAATTTTTAGCAACGGCTCAACCCGCAGCGGCAAAGCGTTCTCAGCCCTGTAAGGTGCTCATTTGTCAAAAATCCTCCTGCTGTCGGCGGGGTGCCAAGGAACTCTGGCAAGAACTAGAGGCACAACAGCTCCCCATTGCCCTGAAGGCGACGGGCTGTATGGGGGAATGCAAACGGGGACCCGCGGTGGTTGTCCTGCCCCACAAGAAACGGCTGACCCGCGCCAATGCCCAACAGATTCGCGAGCTAGTTTGCTCGACTGAGGCTTAGGGAATTCAGGACAACGGCAATCGAACTCACAGCCATACAAGCGGCAGCAATTCCGGGGGTGAGACTAAGACCCCATAGGGGTAATCCAACACCGGCTGCAAGGGGTAAACCGACGATATTGTAGGCCACTGCCCAAAGAAGATTCTGCTGAATTTTGCGGAAGGTGGTGCGGCTAAGGCTTAGCACAGCGAGCACATCCTCTAGATGATTGCGGGTGAGGATAATATCCGCTGCTTCAATGGCCACCTCTGTACCCGTACCAAGGCTAATCCCCACCTGAGCTGCCGTTAGAGCTGGCGCATCATTCATGCCATCCCCGACCATGGCCACGGTTTTGCCTTGGGCTTGCCAACCTTCAATAAGAGCCAGCTTTTGTTGCGGTTGGAGGTCTGTGTGAAGATGGGTTGTGGGTAAGCCTAGTGGTTCTAGGAGTTGCTGTGCGGCTTTGGCCGTGTCTCCCGTCAGCACATGGATCGCATAGCCTTGGGCTTGCAGGGCTTGAACGGTGCTCACTGCCTCTGGGCGCAGGCGATCGCGAAAGGTCACAACGGCAATCAACTGGCGATCGCAGGCCAAGGCCACATGGGTTTCCACTTCTAGGGAAGGGCAGTCAACCCCCTGATCACGCAGCCAACTGAGGCGACCCGCCTGATAGTAATGCCCCTCAATCCAACCGCTGATCCCCAGTCCGAGGGCAGTTTCCACCTCTGTCACCGTTGCTAGCTCTGTTGTCTGGCCGGTCGCAACCCACGCCTTCTGAATCGCCACTGCAAGGGGATGGCGACTCTCGCGCTCTAAACTGGCTAGCAGATACAGCACCTCTTGAGAGGAGTGATCGCCATAGAGCTTGATCTCGGCCACTGCCAGTTCACCGGTCGTCAGTGTGCCCGTCTTATCAAACACAATTGTGTCCAACGTCTGACTGCGCTCAAGAACATCACCACCTCGAATAATTAAGCCTTTGGCAGCGGCGTGACTGGTGCCCACAAGCAGCGCGATCGGGGTGGCAAGGCCAAGGGCACAGGGACAGGCAATCACCAGAACACTCAAGGCTAGCTTTAAGGGCAATAGGGGTGTGCTATTGGTCATTTCTGGGAAGAAATGGGGGGCGATCGCGCTCCAAAAGAGAGCCGTTGCTGCCGCCAAGGCTAGCACCCCATAGCCAAAATAGCCGGCCACCCCATCCGCCATTTGCTGCACCGGTGCTTTGCGATTTTGTGCCTGCACCACGAGGTCTAGAATCTGCCCCAAAAATGAGGCACGACCACAGCGTTCCACCCGTAGGGTAACGGCAGCACCAACATTGCGACTGCCCGCCAGAACGGATGCCCCCACCCCCTTGGCCACCGGTAGAGATTCCCCTGTGAGCATGGATTCATCCACCAGGGTTTCCCCGGTCACAATCGTGCCATCGGCAGGAAAGGGTTCTCCAGCATCTACCCACAGCCAGTCCCCGACTTGGATACGACTGACGGGAATGGGCCAGCGATCGCTAGCGGTCAAACTGGGTTGCCATAGCGCCTGTTGTGGCTGAAGCGCAAGGAGGGATCGCAAGTCCCGTTGTGCCTGTTGACGTACCCGTTGCTCCAGCGATCGCCCCAGCAAAATAAAGCCAAGGATCATCACCGGTTCATCAAAGAAACACGCCCAGCCCAAGGCCGGCCAGAGCCACGCCACCGTACTCGTGAGGTAAGCCCCCAAGGCGCCAAGAGCCACCAGCGTATTCATATTCGGGCGACGTTGGAACAGGCCCATCATTCCTTCCCGCAGAATTTCCCACCCCGGTAGGACAAGGGCAATGGTTGCTAGCCCCCAATGCCAGATCATTGCCTCTAACATGGGCCAGTGCCCCGGCAGCAGATCAATCCCGTGGCCGACACTGGAGAGAACAAGGAGCACAAGGGCGATCGCCAACCTTGGCAAAGAGGTTTCCTCAGAGGCCGTGGGCAGTTCCAAAAGGGCATTGGCTTCTGCGAGGGTGGCTTGAAAGCGACCTTGGTTTAGGCTCTCGACAATGGCGCTGGGGGTCGTCTCAGCGGGGGAATAGGTGACAACGGCGGTTCCCGTGACCAGATTGACTGCCGCAGCATCTACGCCCGGCTGCTCTTTTAACTGATTTTCCAGCGATCGCACGCAGCCAGCACAACGCAAGCCGCTCACCCGCAGGATGGCTACCTCAGGGGCGTGAGAATCAACACTTGAACTTAGGGACACGTCGCACCCTCTCCAAAAAGAACTACGTTCAATCTCCTAACTGCGTCCCCACCGCCTATTGTGGCACGTTGGCTTTGGGATGTCAGGGAAAGGGCGAGCTATCCTAAAGAAGTGAGGTTTTCACGAGAAATACAGAGAATGGTGACTGCCAAGGAGACGGGCGATCGCTATTTCACACCAGAAGAATACTTCGCGTGGGAAGAGCAGCAGTTAGAAAGACATGAGTTGATTGATGGTTACGTGTATGCGATGGCGGGTGGTACAAGAAACCACAGCGATATTGCTGGTAACTTTTTGTTAATTATTAAATCCCACTTACGGGGTAAAGGCTGCAAAACCTATACTTCTGATTGTCGCGTGAATATTTTTGAGACATCGAATTTTACCTATCCCGATCTGAGTGTCACCTGTGACGATCGCGATCGCCAGAGTCCCTTTTTCATCACTTATCCCTGTCTCATTGTGGAAGTGCTCTCACCCGCCACCGAAGCCTACGATCGCGGCAAAAAGTTTGATCTCTACCGTCGTAACCCCAACCTCGTGGATTATGTGCTCGCTAGCTCAGAGGAAATGGCGATCGACATTTACCAGAAAAATGAAGTGGGGGATTGGTTGCTGCGCTGCTACCGCGCGGGCGATCGCGTTGAGTTGAGGAGCATTGACCTCAAAGTGCCTATTGAACAGTTTTATGAAGACGTTGACCTCTCTGCCCCCGCCGTAGATACCACTGCTCCGTGAAACGGCAAGCGGCTCTCCCTATGAACGCCGAGGCTATCGAAAAAGCAAAATTGGGTATTCTTTGAGAGGAGAGTAAATTCAAGGGGTACCAGACATGTTGCCGTTAACGGTGAGTCGCCTCTGGACAATTAGCCGTAATGTTTTCAATGAAACCCTGCGGGAGCGGGTTCTTTACGTCACTGCTGTTTTTGCCATTGGCCTCGCCTTGGCGGTTGTGATTTTGGGACAGGTGTCAGCAGGCACCCAAGACAAAATTAGCCTTGATGTGGGGATGGCAGGAATTTCCCTCTTTGGCTTGCTGATTGCTGCCTTTGTCGGGGGTGGTCTGCTCAATAAAGAGATAGAAAAGCGCACGATCTTAGTGATGTTGGCGAAACCCATCAGTCGCGCGGAATTTATTATTGGCAAACATTTGGGTCTATCGGCGGTTCTGCTGGTACTGGTAGCACTGATGACGCTGATTCTGTTTATTCTGATGAGCTTGAATCAGTTTGCCTATCCCGCAGGACCTTTGATGGTGACCTCTTTCTACATTGCGCTGCAACTCGCCCTCTTGACGGCAGCCGCTTTGCTCTTTGGCAGTTTCACCAGTTCCCTGATTGCCACGCTGTTAACGGTGGCACTGTACTTTATGGGGCACTTTAGTCAAAACTTGGTGATCCTCAGCCAAAAGATGGAGAGTGATGCCGTACGGCAACTGATGCAGTTTCTCTATCTGATCTTTCCCGATTTATCCCGCTTGGATTTTAAGAATACAGCGGTCTATGGCATGCTGCCCTCTGTACCAGAACTCGTGGCCAATGCCTTCTATGGCGTGATTTATACGGTAGCACTGCTGGCGATCGCCACTTGGATTTTCTCCCGTCGTAATTTTTAAGAAAAACCCACCGCCCCGCTGTGCAATTGCTCCCCCAATGGGCTATGATAAAGCTCTGGGAATTTTTGCCCGTGTAGCTCAGTGGTAGAGCACACCCTTGGTAAGGGTGAGGTCACGAGTTCAATCCTCGTCACGGGCTTTGTTGGGCAAATCTCATGGAAGTTGCCATCGCGAGTGGGGGCATTTATCGCTGTCGCTGCCAGTAAATGAGTGCCAGTACGACGGCCAAAAGAACCACTGTACGGCGTAACAGCAGCGGGTTAACCGCACGGGCAAATTTACCCCCCAAAAGTCCGCCAACAATGGCAGCGATCGCCATCCCCAAGGCAACGGGCCACACCACCTCCCCCGATACAACAAAAAATGCGGCAGCGGCAACATTGATTCCAAAGGCCAAAATGTGCTTCAAGCCATTGAGGCGCGTCAAGCTTTCCCCGAGAACAATGCCCAGCACGGCGAGTAGAATCACACTCACCCCCGCGCCAAAATAGCCGCCATAGACCGCCGCTAAAAACACAAGGGGAATAGCTCCCACTTCAGATACGGCTGGCGCACTGATTCGCCGCAGTAACCAAGCCCGCACCTGCTCCTGAATCCCCAAGAGGACGGCGGCCAAAAGCAGCAAATAGGGAATCAAGGCATTAAAGAGTGCCTCGTTGGTGTGCAACAGTAACATTGCCCCTGTGATGCCCCCGGCCACCGCACTGGGAAAGAGCCAACCAAGGCGCCGTTGCTGACCCTTCAGATCCTGCCGTTGCGCCACTGTCGCCCCCAAATAACCGGGTACCAAAGCCACCGTGCTGGTGAGATTGGCAACCACTGGCGGCAAGCCGATCGCCACCAAGGCCGGGAAACTAATCAGTGTTCCCCCACCGGCAATGGCATTGACAAAGCCCGCCGCCAGACCTGCAACGGTCAGCAGTCCGATCCCGCTGATCATGCCCCTGACTAGCTAGAGCCTAAGCAAGGTAGCGTTGGATGGTCTCGCGGTACTGACTCTTGGGTTTCATCCCCACGATCACTTCTAGGAGTTCTTTGTTTTTGAAGAGTTGAATCGTGGGTGTACTGGTAACCCCTGCTTGCTCGGCGATCGCGCTATCTTCAGTAATGTCAATTTCAATCAGCTGCACCCTGCCATCGAACTCCTCGACTAGGCGATCCAAAATCGGCTTGAGGGTGTGGCACGGGCCACAGGTGGGCGAGACATATTTCACCAGCAGCAGGCGATCGCTCTCGTGGAAAAGCTTGCGCAAGGCATAGCTACCCCGATGCTTAATGGCATTGGGATCAAACGCCTGTTCTGGAGATGTCGTAGGCTTCGCCGTTTCTGCGGGTTTGGTCTCGGTTTCCGTTTGGTGGAACTCCTGAATTAGCCCCCGCGCCGAGAGCCAGCGTTCGGCATCAAGGGCGGCCATACAGCCACTGCCTGCCGCTGTTACTGCTTGGCGGTATTCATGGTCTTGAACATCCCCTGCGGCAAAGACCCCTGCCACATTCGTTTGTGTCCCGTGGTGGGTGACGATATAGCCCACACTATCCAATTCCAGAAAATCTTTGAAGAGTTGGGTGTTGGGGGTATGACCAATGGCGTAGAATAGGCCGCGCACCGGCAGGACGGATTCTTCCCCTGTGGCTTTATTGATAATCCGCAGACCCGTCATTAAATTGCCATCGCCAAGGATTTCCCGTGCTTCAGTTTGCCAGTGAACCGTAATTTTAGGATTGGCAAACACGCGATCCTGCATCGCCTTACTAGCGCGCATTTTGTCACTACGCACAAGAAGATGGACGTGGGAGCCATATTTAGTGAGATAGACTGCTTCCTCCGCTGCACTATCACCGCCGCCAATCACCGCCAACTCGACATCCTTGAAAATCGGCGTTGCCCCATCACAAATGGCACAGGCGGAGACCCCCTTAGTCCAATACTGCTCTTCGCCGGGGAGATGGAGTCGTTTGGCCGTGGCACCCGTACAGATAATGACGCTGTGGGCATAGACCTGCCGCTCTGCTGAGCTAATGAGAAAGGGGCGTTGACTAAAATCCACCTGAATCACATCTTCAGTGACCATTTCTGTGCCCCAGCGCTCTGCTTGCGCCTTCATCCGTGCCATCAGTTGCGGCCCTTGAATGCCTTCCGGAAAGCCGGGAAAGTTTTCCACTTCGGTGGTGGTCATGAGTTGTCCCCCCGGCAGCCCCCCAATTTGATAGCCTTCAAACATAAAGGGCTTGAGGTTGGCGCGAGCGGCATAGATGGCTGCTGTGTAGCCCGCAGGGCCAGAACCAATAATGACAACGTTTTCAATCCGTGGCGGTGTCATGGCTAAAACAAACTCGAAACGACTATGAGTTATTTGATTTTAGCTTGATTTTCCGTGGCAAACAAGGGAAGCATCTTTGGGCATAATGAAACGGTTAGGCACGCTCCTTGGCTGTGTATATCAAGCAGTTAGAACTCACGAATTTTAAGTCCTTTGGCGGCACAACCGTGATTCCGCTGCTGCCGGGGTTTACGGTCATTTCAGGCCCCAATGGCTCAGGGAAGTCGAACCTCTTGGATGCGTTGCTGTTTGCCCTTGGCCTTGCGGGGTCTAAGGGGATGCGGGCAGAACGATTGCCAGATTTGGTGAACCATAGCCAAACGCGGCGTGGCCATAGTGTGGTCGAAACGCGAGTCACGGTGACCTTTGCACTAGATGCTGAAACGGAATGGCGCGTGACGCGGCGACTGCGGGTAACCAAGCAGGGCACCTATACCTCGACCTACGCGGTGAATGATCAACCCTGCACGCTGAATGAACTGCACGACCAGTTGCAGGCATTTTGTATTTATCCCCAAGGGTATAACGTGGTCTTGCAGGGGGACGTCACCAGTATCATTTCTATGAATGCCAAGGCACGGCGGGAAATTATTGACGAATTGGCGGGGGTGGCGGATTTTGACCGCAAGATTGCCCAAGCTCGCGAAAAATTAGATACAGTCAAGGAGCGCGAAGAACGCTTTCGCATTGTTGAGCAGGAATTGATTCAACAGCGCGATCGCCTGCAACGGGATCGCCTGCAAGCGGAAAAATATCAAGCCCTACGGCTAGAACTGCAAGAGCGAGAGCAATGGCTGTTGGTGCGCCAATGGCAAGCCCAGGAAGCGCAAAAGGTGCAACTACAAACACAGATTCAGACGCTACAAAAAGAACAAGCCCAACGCCAAGAGCAACTGCAACAAAAGGCACGGGAGATGGCAGCGGCAACGGTTACGCTAGAACAACTCAATCAACAGGTGAAAGCCCTCGGCGAAGAAACGTACCTCCGCCTGCAAGCAGCGTTGGCGGATCTCCACGCCCAACAGCGGCAGTGTCAACGCCAGCAAACAGCCTACCAACAGCAGCAGGCACAGTTGGCAGAACAACTCCAGCAACGGCAAGCCCAGTACCACAGTCAACGGTTGCAGCAACAGCAACTTACTCAAGAGTTAGAACAGCAACAGGGCGATCGCCCCCCCTTAGTGACAGCGGTTGCCACCAGCCAAGCCACCCTCGACGCCCTACGGCAGCAAGCTCAGGAGTTGAATACGGCAGCCCAAGCTTGGTTTCAGGAGCACAGTCGGCGACGGCAGCGGATTGATGCCCTGATCCACGAACTGGAACCGAGTCGCAGTGAACTCTCTCGCCTTCAGGAGCGATCGCAACAATTGCGGCAACGGCAGGGGGAATTGCACCAAGCGGCCACCAGTTTAGAAGCTCAACAATTGGAATTGCAAGACGCGCTCACAAAAGCTGCAGCAGCAGTCCAACAAGAGGAGCAGCAACTACAAAACCTCGCCCAACAACTGGCCACAGCGCAGCAACAATTGAGCTTAACAGAAGAAACCTATCAACGCCTTGAGCGAGAACAGCGCCAAAAGCAGCGAGAACTGGATCAACTGGAAGCACAGCAACAGGCGGTTCAGGAAAGCCAAGGGAGTTTTGCGGCGCGGCTCATTTTAAGTGCTGATCTCCCCGGCGTGTTTGGGCTGGTGGCACAGCTCGGTCAAGTGGAACCCCGCTATCAACTGGCCTTGGAAATTGCGGCCGGGGCACGCCTAGGCAATATCGTTGTGGCGGATGACAGTGTGGCGGCAGCAGCGATCGCCATCCTGAAGCGGGAACGGGCTGGTAGAGCGACATTTTTGCCCCTGAACAAGATGGCACGTCCCAAGACCCTACCCCTTATCTCCTTGGCAGGCTGTATTGACTATGCCTTGAATCTTGTGACCTTTGAGCCGCAATATGCCCCCATTTTTGCCTACGTGTTTGGCAGTACCCTGGTCTTTGAGAGCCTTGAGGCGGCGCGACCCTACCTAGGGCAATATCGGATGGTCACCCTAGAGGGAGACTTGCTAGAACCCTCAGGGGCAATGACCGGGGGTAGCTATAGTCGCACAAATACCCTCCGTTTTGGTCAGGGGGCCACCCCCCAAGAATCGGCAGAAGTCCAACAGGTGCGCGATCGCCTTGGGGAACTGGAACGCCTGTTAGATCGCCTCATTCAAGAGCGCACGCAAAAACAGGGGAGAGTGAATGAGCTGAGCCAAGCCCTGAGTGACGCCCGCCAAAGCCATCGCGATCGCCAGCGGCAATGGGAGCAACTTCAGCAGCAACAGCAGCACCTCAACCGCCAGCAAGCAGACTTAGCGCGCCAACAGCAGCACCTTAGCCAAGAGTTAACCGCCGCAGAGACTGAACTCGCGCACCTAGAGGCTCGTCTTCCTGAACTCGAAGCAGAACTCGCCGCCGAACGCCTTGCCCTCAATGCCCTTGAAGCCAATCCCAGCCATCAGCAGTGGCAGCAGCTTCAGGAACAGCTTCAGGCACAGGAAAAAATTCACGCCGACCATGTGGCCGCCCTGCAAGCGGTGGATCAAGCCTTGGGCGATCGCCACCGTCAACTCGAGCAACTAGCACGAGACCTAAAACAAACAGAACAGGAAATTCAGCGACTGCACCAAGCCCAACAGGAGACGCTTTGTCAGCAGCAAGCCCTCGATCAGATGCTTGGGGACTTAGCGACGCAAACTCAAAGCACGCAAACTGCCTTGAGGGAATTGGACGCCCGCCTTGGCCACCTCAAGGGCGATCGCGATCGCCAAGACTACCAACTACGACAGCAGCAAAAGGACTACCAACAACTGGAATGGCAATACCAAAAAGCCAGCGACACCCTCACCACGCTGCAAGCCCAACTTCAGGAATTCAGCACCATCGAGGCACCCCCTTTACCCCAGCCATGGCCGGAAGTGCCCGCCAATCTCTCCCTCAGCGACATTCAACAGCAGTGCCAAGCCCTCGAAAAACAGCTGCGTGCCATGGAACCCGTCAATATGTTGGCGATTCAGGAATTTGAGGAAACACAAGGGCGGCTTAATGAGCTACAGGAGAAGCTCGCCGTTCTAGAAGCGGAGCGCACGGAGATCCTACTGCGGATTGAGAACTTCACCACCCTGCGTCAGCAGTCCTTCCGTGAAGCTTTTGATGCCGTCAATGCCAACTTCCAAACCATTTTTGCCACCCTCTCCGAGGGTGATGGCTATCTGCAACTGGAAAGTCCTGAGGATCCCTTTGCCGGGGGTCTGAATCTGGTGGCACATCCCAAGGGGAAACCCGTACAACGCTTGGCCTCAATGTCGGGGGGAGAAAAATCCCTCACGGCCCTCAGTTTTATCTTTGCCCTACAACGCTATCGCCCTTCCCCCTTCTATGCCTTTGATGAGGTGGATATGTTTCTCGATGGTGCCAATGTTGAGCGCCTTGCCAAAATGATTCAGCAGCAGAGCCAAGAGGCACAGTTTATTGTTGTCAGTCTGCGGCGACCAATGATTGAAGCGGCTCAGCGCACGATTGGCGTCACCCAAGCGCGGGGTCAACATACCCAAGTGATTGGCCTCGATTTGACCGCTCACCATTGATGCCTAACGGTGGCTGAAAAATAATTCCTAGATTTTCGATAGTTGATCGGCGTGGATCGTAGAGGAACAGTAGAATCCATTTAACTGTCAAAACCTCGAAGTTCTGCTGAGGAGTGTCCCTATGAAATACTGGCAAAAATTTGGCCTGAGCTTACTGACGGTGGCCTGTTTGGGAACAATTGCCCCTCGACCTGCCCAAGCCAATATGTTTACACAAACGGAAGTGGATCAAAGCCGCTATGTGGTGATGGCTGTGCCCCTTGCCCGCGGTGGCTATCGCCTCTTAGTGGTGGAGCAAATTAAGGATACTCGTCCCTGCTGGAGTGAGTCGGGCAGCAACCCCGTGGTGATTGACCCACTGTTGACGACGTTTGACTTTACGGGCATTTGTGGGCGGGCTACGGATAGCAATGGCTACTCGATTCGGGTGGCGCAACAGGATTTAGGGTTGCAGTATGGTCTGCGCATTGAACAGGGGGATGGCGAGTTACTCCTTGTTGGCAGTAGCAATCGCGGTGGCCCGCGTATGGTCATTGGCCGCACCCACGGTATGCAGGAAGGGCAATTTCTCAAGTTTCATCTGGAACCCACTTGGCGGCTAACGCGGCGCACCTATGAGGGGCAAGTGCTGGGTCATGTGTATTTCACCAATGACTCTTGGGAAGCAGCAACCGGGAGTATCCCTGCCCCTGCAACGCCCATCGGCACGGAAACCAACATTGATCCCATACCCACTCCCCAAAGCTAGGTTTACCGCTGCTTCATTGCCCGCTCCATCTCCCGTTTATCTTGGCGCTGCTTGAGGTCTTGGCGTTTGTCGTGGAGCTTCTTACCACGGGCTAGCCCTAGGGAAACCTTGACCCGCCCATTTTTTAGGTAAAGCTTCAGGGGCACAAGGGTTAGCCCCTTTTGTTCCACCTTGCCCACTAGCTTGCGAATTTCCTGTTTGTGGAGAAGGAGCTTGCGATCGCGCAGGGGGTCATGGTTGTAGGATTGGTTAGTGCTCTCATGGGGCGAAATGTGCACATTCATCAACCAAACTTCACCATTGCGGATGCGGGCAAAGCCATCCCGTAAATTCACCTTGCCAGCCCGAATGGATTTGACCTCAGTGCCAAGTAACACGAGACCACATTCATAGGTTTCCAGAATTTCGTATTGGAAGCGCGCTTGGCGATTTTCACTCAGGACTTTAACGCTATCACCCATTTGAGACTCACAAGGGTATTGCCAATATACCGTAGTTTAGGGGTAGGCGGAGTTTTCATCTTATCACTGCCCTCCCACCCCCCTGCTCAATGGTTATGACGCTATGCCCAAGCCGCAGCAGTTAGCGTTTTTGCAAGGCCTGCCTTTGATTGCAGTGGTGCGTGCTGCTCATCCTACTGCAGCGATCGCCCGCGCTCAAGTCTGTATCCAAGCGGGCTTCACCTGCCTAGAGGTGACTTGGACAACCCCCGATGCTGCTGGCGTCTTGCAACAACTCCGTCAAGACGCTCCCCACTGCACCATTGGCGCTGCGAGCCTGCAAAACCCAGAAATGGTTAAAGGAGCGATCGCTGCTGGCGCACAATTTTTAGTGACCCCCCATACAGCCCTAGAGGTGGTGCCCCTCGCAAAGGCGGCCAATTGTCCTCTGATTTTGGGGGCATTAACGCCAACGGAAATTCTCCACGCTTGGCAAGCCGGGGCAACGGCAGTGAAGGTTTTTCCAGTGATGGCGGTGGGGGGGGCGAGCTATTTACGCGCCTTGCGACCCTTGTTTGGCGAGATTCCCCTCATTCCCTGTGGCGGTATTGGTTGGGGGGATGTGGTACCCCTCTGGAAAGCAGGGGCGATCGCCATTGGTATGGGCAGTCAACTGGGTACGGATGTCACAATGCTCAAGCAGCAGGTGGCTCAGGCTCGTCAGGCGTATCAGGCACTGGCGCAGGGGTAAGGGTGCGCACCCGCTCAGCATGGAACCGTTTGCGGCGCCAGCGTTTGCCCAAATCGAGGCCAATGGTTTTGTGGAAATCATCCTGCACCTTTGCCGTGAGGCGGTAGGACACTTGGCGGACAATTTGAGCCAAGACACGATTGCCTGTCCCTTGAATCAGGCCATGGGGCAAACGGTAGATAAACCGCGGAAAGTACATTTCCACCCGCAAATCCAGTTCCCAATTGACCCGCGTGTAATCAATGACATTCAGCGCCAACAGGTCGCTATCCGTCTCAGGGGTGGCTCGCATCGGTACCAAGGCCATGGCCGCTTGAAAATTCACCTCATAGTTCAAAAACGGCTGTTCGGGCACAGGAATTGTTTCAATGCGATAGACCCCCTGCTCTTGGGGCAGTAGGTGCAGTCCAATTTTGGGTTCCACTTCATAGCCATGGGAACCATAGCGGCCAATGGTGAGAATGTAGCCATGCTTGCCCACAGGTTCTGTTTTCATGGGATGGGCGCAGCGGTGAAACCATTCTTGGTGATTGTTCAAATAGGTCTCGTAGCGTTGAACGGGCGCATAGACTTCCATCCAGCCTTGGAATTGGTTGTGAAAAATAAAGGGGGGTAGCTTTGTCCCCTCTTGGGCATCGGTCATAGTATTAGATCAGCATTAGATCAGCATTTGGTGATTTTGATCCTGACATACGGCTGGGGGCGATCGATCGCTACTGCGGGGAACCTTGGAAATATTGTCCCTGTCCAATGGTTGGTTTACATTTCGTTACATTACTATTCAGTTGCTTGAGGCTCCAGCGATGCCCCCTGTCCCTCCTTGGCTCGCCATTGAACACTTGGACAAGCCGTGGATTTTTTGGCCATTGTGCTTGATCGTGCTTCTCAGCAGTATTGTTTTGCGCTGGGGGAAAGTGCAGCAGCAGTGGGCGCGGGTCATTGCCGTTGGCAGTTTAATGGCCGTGATGCTGCATTATCTGCTGTGGCGATCGCTGGCTACCCTCAATCTACGCACTCCCCTAGAGGCCACCTTTAGCCTACTCCTACTGGCGATTGAAGGTTTTATGATGGCGGGCTATGGCCTGCAACTCTACCTCCTCTTGCACATTAAAAACCGTCGCCCTGAAGCCGATGCTGCTGCCCTTGCGGTCAAAAGTGGCCACTATCAGCCTTGGGTGGATATTTTTATTCCGACCTACAATGAACCCCTGACGATTTTGCGACGCACGATTGTTGGCTGCCAAGCCCTCGACTATCCCCACAAACGTATCTATGTTCTTGACGATACCCGTCGCCCTGCCCTACGGGAATTGGCCTGTGAACTGGGCTGTGAGTACCTCAGCCGTCCAGACAATCGCCATGCCAAAGCGGGCAACCTGAACCATGCCCTTACGCAGACCAAGGGTGAACTGATTGCGGTCTTTGATGCTGACTTTGTTCCCACTCGAAATTTTCTCACCCGCACTGTGGGCTTTTTCCAGACCGCTGATATTGGCCTTGTCCAAACCTACCAGAGCTTTTACAATCCCGATCCCATTGCCCGTAACCTTGGCCTCGAGGATCACCTACCCCAAGAGGTGGAAATCTTCTCCCGTCATTATCAAGTCCTGCGGGATGGCATTGAAACAGCGCTGTGCTACGGCAGTTCCTTTGTGGTGCGGCGATCGGCCCTCGAGGCCATTGGCGGCTTTGTTACTGAATCCCTCAGCGAGGACTACTACACAGGAATTCAATTGGCGGCAGCAGGTCATCGGTTGATTTACCTGAATGAAAGTCTCAGTGCAGGCTTGTGTGCAGAGGACATGACGGCGCATATTCGTCAACGTCAACGCTGGGCACGGGGCACCCTCCAAGGATTATTCATTGTGGCAAGTCCACTGCGGGTACCCAATCTCACTGGGCTTCAGCGCCTTGCCCACCTAGAGGGGATCACGCAATGGTTTCACAGTCCCATGCGTTTGCTGTTGCTGCTGTTGCCCTTGATTGCCGCCTTTTGGGGTGTCGTCCCCCTTGAAACCACCCTGCGGCAGTGGCTTTACTATTTTGTGCCCTACTACTGGCTGCTGTTGAGTACATTCCGCTGGCTCAATGGTCAAAGTCGCTCTGCCTTGGTATCTGATATTTATGCGGTTCTTCAATGTGTGCCGTTGACATTGACAGTGATTGACACGTTGTTGCGTCCCTTTGGTCGCGGCTTTTGGGTGACTCCCAAGGGGAGTTATCGCGATCGCTACCATTTTCAGTGGCACCTAGCGACACCGCTCCTCGTGCTTTTTCTTCTCTCTGTGGCGGCTGCTGTATTAAATTGGCAGGCATTACACACCAAGGGGCTACTATTGGCTTGGGTCTGGAACCTCTACAATCTGGTAATTCTCGCCCTTGCCCTCTACAGCCTCATCGAACGCCCCCGCCCCGATCCCTATGATTGGCTCAATGTCCAGCAAACCGTTGAACTCCATCTCGCTTGGGATCAAACCACTGCCCTGTGGGGCACGACAATTCGCCTTTCTGAAGGGGGGGCGATCGTGCATCTGCATCAACCCCTCCCCCCCTCCGCAATGGGTGTACCCCTCACCTGTCGGCTTTTGGAGGCAGGCATTGACCTCAGCGGCCAAGTTGTTGATATGCCCAATCCAACGACCCTAGAGATTTACTTTGACCCCCTGACCTTGGCTCAATACCGCCAATTGGTCACCTTACTTTTTTGTGAACCCAACCGTTGGCAATGGCAAAAAGCCCCCAGTGAATTACAAACCCTGTGGCTGCTTCTGCACACTCTCATCTCGCCTCCCCTGAGTCGTCACTGGATGCGGATCACCCGCCCTAGTCAGGCAAAAGCGTGGCATCGAGCCTATAGCTATGCCAAGGAAAAATGATTTTTGCCAGCTCTTTGTAACATTAAGCTTATAGGTCTTAAACGAGGGGACTATCCATCCAAAAGCCGTCCACAAATTGCCTAGTTGCTCCATCGCAACGAGTCCACCATTACTCGCTGGCTCAATGTCTATCGTCCAGTGTTGAATTCTGCATTGGCAGTCACTGTCTCTCCTCTGAAAAAACACTTGAATGGTGCATTGGCTAAGATATAGCTTGGCTAGAGCGACAACACTTTCTTGGAACACTAAAGATGCACCGATACCTCCTCCGAATCTGTATTGCTCTGGTGTTGGTGCTGTCTCTTCAGTCCATTGCTCAAAGTGCCTTACCCGCTGGTGCAGGGGAATTTCTCACAGGTCGCGAGGCCACTTGGCAACGGGAATATGAAGTTTATTTTCAAAATCAATTTACTAGTCGGCGACTCAATCCCTCTGCCATTCAGCGCATTCTCAGGCAAATGTCCAAGCGTACGGGTCGGCGCACAGCTCTTTTGCACTTGGTACCAACGGCCAACGAGATTAAGCTCTTAGTTACCTCTCTACAGGGAGAGCCACTGTTGCTGACTGTGCCAGCGGTGTCGCAAGCTGATCTGATGGCTACGGTTCAAGACTTTCGCCGCTCAGTGGCGGATCCACGCCAACAGTTTTTATCTGCCTCCTTTGGCAGTAGTGAGCAGCTTTATGACTGGTTAATTGCGCCCTTAGAAGCCAAACTCAGGGCTGATCGGATTGACACCTTGCTCATTTGTGTTGGAGCAGGCCTGCGATCGCTCCCTTGGGCGGCTCTCCGAGACCGCAGTACCGGTCAATTTCTGATAGAAAAGTACGGTGTTGCCTTAATTCCAGCGTTTAACCTGATCAAAACTGACTATGCTCCCCTCAAAAATGCCACGGTCTTGGCAATGGGGGCTTCAGAATTCGATCGCCTCAGTCCACTGCCGGCAGTCCCCCAAGAATTAAGTGCCATCCAACAACTCTGGGGCGGATCCACCTTCCTCAATCGTGACTTTACTGTTGCCAACCTAACGCAACAACGGCAGCAGGGTAACTATTCCATCGTTCATCTGGCTACCCATGCCTTGTTTCGCCCCGGGCAAGCCCAAGAGTCCTTTATTCAACTGTGGGGCAGTGAAACAGTCACGCTGCAAAACCTCCCCCAACTTAATCTAGAGCAACCCCCTCTCGAACTGCTGGTTTTGAGTGCCTGTCAAACCGCTCTGGGAGACGATCGCGCGGAGTTAGGCTTTGCGGGTCTTGCCCTTCAATCGGGTGCCAAAAGTGCCGTCGCTAGCCTCTGGCAAGTGAGTGATGCGGGTACCCTAGAACTCATGGAACACTTCTATAGCCATCTGCACCACACTGCTAGTAAAGTTGCTGCTCTGCAAAAGGCTCAATTACACCTTCTGAGATATTCAAGATTCCAAGCACCTTATTTTTGGGCAGGCTTTACACTCGTGGGCGCTCCTTGGTAAAGCAATTTTCTGGCCATCGTTTTAAGATTTGTTAGAAGAAAATTTATTTTTGCAAGCAACATCTGAGAAAATTGCATTGAGAGATACAGGATTAAGCACAGATGCATTGGCAAGTGGCTTGGAAAAACGGCATTCGCTATCTTTTGCTGGCACTACTCGCTAGTACGTTGTGGGTCACCCCCGTCTGGGCAACCAGCGCGATCGATATCCCTTTGCCGGAAACAGCGGCCGGGGTCGTTGATGAAGGTAATGTGCTTAGTGTCGTCACCCAAGGCAGTGTCGGGCGATCGCTCCAAGACCTCTCCGAGGCAGCGGGCATCAATGTTCATGTAGTTACACTGCACCGCCTCGACTATGGTGAAACCCCCCAGAGCTTTGTGGATGACCTCTTTAACCAGTGGTTTCCCGATCCTGAGTCCCAAGCCAATCAGGTGATCATTGCCCTCGATACCGTTACCAATGGCACAGCGATTCACTATGGCGAGGCCGTGGCCGAACGCTTGAATCCTGAAACTGCCGAAAGTATTGTCCAAGAAACGATGCGGGTGCCCCTACGGGATGGCAACTACAATCAATCAGTCCTTGACACCGTCGATCGTCTTGCGAAAGTCCTCAAAGGCGAACCGGATCCAGGCCCGCCCGTAGTACGCGAAGTGGTTGTCGAGAAAACCTACAAGAGCAAAGAGGAAACCGACGATCGCTCCGCCACAATTATCGTCGTTGCCCTGCTAATCGCCGCTACAGTGATCCCAATGGTGACATACTTTATGTATCAAGGATCATCGTAGCCAAGCTCCCCTTCCATTTATGAAAATCTATACCTACCACACACCAGAGCGTGTACCAGCCGACTGGCAACCCGACTGTGCCATTGCTGTTGATGTCCTGCGGGCAACCACTACGATCGCCACTGCTCTTGCGGCTGGGGCAGAAGCCGTTCAAGTCTTTAGTGATCTAGCAGAGCTAGAACAAGTGAGTCAGCAGTGGCCGGCAGCCAAGCGGATTCGCGTTGGTGAACGGGGTGGGAAAAAAGTTGCTGGCTTTGACATGGGCAACTCTCCTGCTGAATGCTTGCCAGAGCGGGTAAAAGGATGTCGCCTCTTTATGAGCACCACCAATGGCACCCGTTCCCTTGAGCGAATTCAAGCCAGTCCCCTCGTTCTTGCCGCCGCCCTTGTCAACCGTGCTGCCGTTGCCGAGTTTGTCCAAAAACATCAACCGGAAACCATCTGGATTGTTGGTTCGGGCTGGGAAGGTAGCTATTCCCTCGAAGATACCGTCTGTGCTGGCGCGCTGATTCATCACCTCTGGGGTCAGCAGGATGCCCCCCTCGAAGCCCTTGCGGGTAATGACGAAACTATTGCTGCCACTGCTTTGTACCGCTACTACCAAGATGATCTATTGACCCTCTTTCACCATTCCAGCCACGGGCAGCGCCTGCTCAACCTTGGCAATGAAGCCGATCTCAAATATTGTGCCCAAGTGGATATTCTGGCCATTGTGCCGTGGCAGGTTTCCCCCAAGCTCTTGACTAAGGCCTAGGGCACCACATCCCCACCCAGAGCAAAAAGCCCAACCAGACATTTTCATTGAAGTAACGACCATAGGTCTGAATGGGGAGCGTTGTGGTTTGGGTGTCACGGCGTTCGTGGGTATAAATTTGTAGAGATTGCCGCAGCCAAAAGTAGGTGGTCACGGCCAAGGCCAGCCAAAATCGCCAAGTGAGTCCCGCACTCCAGCCAACAATGATCAGGAACACCACCGTCAGCCCATAAAATAGCGCGATCGCCAAGGGCGCATAGGCACCGAAAAATAAGGCACTGGAATTTACCCCCAGTCGGCGATCGTCGGGGCGATCGGGCATGGCATACACCGTATCAAAGGCCAATGTCCACATCACCACTGCCGCCCACAACCACGCGGTGGTCAAGGTTAAGCGTCCCTGTACCGCTGCCCAAGGAATGAGGACAGCAAACCCCCAAGCCACTGCCAAAACGAGTTGCGGAATGGGAAAGACTCGCTTCGCCAAGGGATAGAGCAGAATCACCGGCACTGCGGCCACCGCCAGCCAATACCCCAAGGGAGTGAGGTAAAACGTCAATCCCCAAGCACAGAGGAAGGCAATCACCATCAAGCCCAAGGCCACACTGAGGGAAAGGCGGCGACTGGCTAGGGGGCGGTTTTGAGTCCGCTGCACATGGGGGTCAATATTGCGGTCCCAGCAGTCATTGACAATGCAGCCCGCCGCACTGGTGGCGATCGCCCCCACCGTGATAATCAGCAGCAACTGCAACGACGGCAAGCCCTCACTCGCCAAAGTTAAGGACCACAGCGCCGGAATGAGGAGAATCAAACGACCCGCAGGCTTATGCCACCGCAACAGTTGGGCAATGGCCACCCAAGTTGGCACTGAGGTTCTCGAAACTTGAGAATTCACCACACCGCTCCCACCGTGAATGCCACTACACTTAAAAATCTTAACTTTTCAGGCGATTTTGGGACGTTGCCGCCCCATTTGCCCTAGGTTTCTAGTTAGCCCGTTTGCACTCTGTCGATTTCCCCTTTTATGGCCAGAAAACCCTTTCACTTTTTCCGTAGTGCTGCCCCGCCAGACCCCACACCCCCCGCCGAGGAAGAAGATAACTATCTCGAAGATTACTTCTTTGATGAACCCGGCGCCATGCCCGGTACCCTCAGTATTGAGGCCGATGCGCCACCGCCGACAATTATTCTCATTGACTATCAGCCGGATCAGGCCAGCCGTCGCGTTTTAGAAACGCCGGAAGAATGTGGCCCCTACCTCAGCAGTCCCTCCGTCAGTTGGATAGATGTTCAAGGGATTGGCGATGAAGACGTGATGCGGCGACTTGGCCAAGTTTTTCACCTGCACCCCATTGTCCTTGAAGATATTGTCAATGTCCCCCAGCGCCCCAAAGTTGAGGATCATGACGATTACCTTGTGCTGATTACCCGCATGGTCACCCCCAAGGAAAATGAACACGGCTTTTATACTGAACAAGTGAGCTTTGTCTTGGGGCCGCATTTCTTGCTCACAGTACAAGAAGAACCCGAACGGGATTGTTTTGACATGGTTCGGCAGCGGATTCGCACCAGTCGCGGCATCATTCGTCGCTATGGCCCGGATTATTTAGCCTATGCCCTTTTGGATGCCATTATTGATGGCTTTTACCCGGTTCTAGAAGACTACGGCGAGCGCATTGAGGAATTAGAAGATGCCGTAGTTACCCGTCCTAGTCGCGCCATTCTCGAAGAAGTCCACCAAGTGCGCCGCGAATTACTGGCGCTGCGCCGTGCCATTTGGCCACAACGGGATGCCATCAATGCCATGATTCGCGATCCCAGCCCCCTTCTCTCCGAGGAAGTGCGCATCTACCTACGAGATTGCTATGACCATGCCATTCAAGTGCTAGATATGGTGGAAACCTACCGTGAACTGGCGGCCAGTTTGATGGATGTGTATCTTTCTTCCGTTGGCAATAAAATGAACGAAATTATGAAAATTCTGACGATCATTTCGACCATTTTCATACCGCTGACCTTTATTGTCGGTATCTATGGCATGAACTTTGATCCCGATACCTCCCCTTGGAATATGCCTGAACTGGAGTGGTATTGGGGCTATCCAGCCTGCTGGGCGGTCATGCTTACCGTGGCGGGCAGTTTATTTTTCTTTTTCTGGCGCAAGGGCTGGTTCCAAAGCAGCACCAGTATAGGCTCCCTAGATACTGAACGCTAGTTCCCCATCGACTTTAGAAACTTGCCCCTTGTCCCTTGCGTCAAATTGGCTTAGGGTGGGAAAGCAAAGGGAGTACTTCATATGTAAAAATACTCACTTGTTACGTGCATAAGTTTTGGTGTGAGTTAGGTACTACAGGGCGATCGCCCCTCTCTCCACACGTGAAGAATGGGATTGGGAGAGTTAACCGACTGCAATCAAGCATGAATTAGGAGACTGTATGAAAAGATTGGCACACTTGGGTGTTTTGGCAGGGTTAGTGAGTAGCCTATGGCTAGCACCCGCCATCAGCCGCTATGACATTGCCACTGCCTTGCCCGAAGAACAAGTGTTGCGCATCCTCAACAATGTGCCCATTTTTATGATCACCAATGATAAGGGGGAACCGCTGACCTTTGAGATGCCCAATCCCCAAGATCAAAGCAAGAAAATTCAAGTTTTTACCTTCTTTGTCAATCAGCAGGATGCCCAAACTGCCCTGAACACCATTAAAACCCAGCAACCGGATGTGGGTCGCGTGGCGCGGGTCTCGGCAGCCGCTCTCAGTGGGGCGGTGAAAATTGCCCTCGAAAGCCAAAAAAATCCTGCCATTGGTGTGGACATTATCCCCTCCAGACCACAACTGGAAGCAGCGGTGAATCTGCTCAAACAAAGTGGCGATCTAGTGGAACGCGATGGCAAAATTCTCACCAAGGATGGTAGGCCGTTCATGGGCGGTACCCCCCTCTTTTTCCTAGCAGATAGCAAAACAGGCAACCCCATTGCCATTGAAGCCCAAATGCGCGAAAACGGCCAGACCCGCACCCAGCGGTTTATTCCCTTTTACTTTGATAAAACCCAACTCCAACGGGAAGTGGATCAAGCCCGCCAGCAGCGTCCTGAACTGGCCAAGGATACCGGGATTCGCGTCGTCATGCTGGATAATTTGGTGGCAACCATGTTGAGCACCAACGATCCTGTGGCGGGTCAAATTCAACTGGTACAAACCCCTGAGGCGATTCAGTTTGCCGTGCAACAGAGCGGTGGCAATAATGCCCAGCGACCCAATCAAGCGAATCAACCCGCGTCTCCCCAGCGCCCAAATCAACAGGGGGGCGGTCAAGGCACAAACCGCAACCGCTAAGACACACCCATGCCCTGGCGACACCTGCTAACGGCAATTCTGCTCCTTGGCTTCCTGTGGGGATGTGCCCTGCCTCAAGTGCGAGCAGAGGAGCGCCTGTTTCTGAATGTCGGGGTGGAATTTCGTGGCGAAGTGCAATTAGCTGTTGGCAGCCAGTGGCAGAATACCGAGGTGGGGGGGCTGTCGGGTTTGATCTACGATCCGCGTCAACAGCAGTTCTATGCCATTAGTGACGATCGCCAGCAACCTCGGTTTTACACCCTCGAAATCACTCCCGAAACCATTACCCCCAAGGACGTAACCTTTCTCCAGCAGCCTAATGGTGAGGTGTATCCGCCCAACACTGCCGACACTGAGGGGATTGCGCTGACGCCTGAGGGGCACCTTGTAATTAGCAGTGAAGGGGTAACGGCCACGGCTAGCCCCCCTTGGATCAAAGAGTTTGAGCGCGCGAATGGACGAACCATTGCAGCTCTCCCTATGCCCAAGTACTATCTCGCCAATGGTCAGCAGGGCATTCGCAATAATCTTGGTTTTGAGGCACTGACGCTTTCGCCGGCGGGCGATCGCCTGTTTGTCGGCGTTGAATCGGCCCTTGCCCAAGATGTCCGCCCCAATATCCCCATTTACTGCCGCCTGCTCCATTACCTGCGGGGGGATGTTGCCCCTGTGTTGGTGGCGGAGCATCTCTATCCCTTGGAACCCTCAGAGGCCGTGTTTAATGGCCTCGTGGAGCTACTTGCCCTTGACAATGGTGGCCATTTTCTGAGCTTGGAGCGCACCTATAGTCCGGGAGCAGGGCATGGCATCAAGCTCTTTGAAGTATCCCTAGCGGGGGCGACAGATACCCTTGGCATGGCCACGTTACCGGTTGATCTGCGCACTCTCCGCCCTGTGCAGAAACGGCTGATTTTGGATTTCAAGACGCTGGGGATTCCCTTGACCAATTTGGAGGGGATGAGCTTGGGTCCCCCCTTGGCCGATGGGGCGCGATCGCTCTACATCATTGGCGACAACAACTTTGATGGCAAGACGCCGACCCAAGTCCTGATTTTTGCCTTAACCTTCCAGCGCTAGGCCTCAACGGTCAAGAGTCCCAGTTGTGCTAACAGGCGATCGCCCTCCACATGCTCCTGCATCATTTGTTCGACGCATTTGACTTTAGCGATTTCATGGAGGCGCACCTGACCAAAGGCACGATCCACAATTTCCACGGCTGTTAGGGTGTCTAAGTCCACCGAGAGAATGGGAATTTCCAACTCTTCGGCACGGGCAAGAATCGCAGGGGAAGGCGGCAAATGCCCCGTGAGGATCAGACAGTGGGTGGAGGTCTCCAAGGCCGCCCATTGAATATCGGTGCGATCGCCCCCGGTAATCACCGCCATATTGTTTGCTTTACGGAAATACTTCAAGGCAGCACTGACGTTCATTGCCCCAATGGTGAGTTCTTCTACCAGCAAATCCAAGCGATCCGGGCGGCACAACACTTCCGCATTTAACTGGCGTACCAATTCCCTGACACTGACACTGCGCAGCAGCTGACTGCGGGGCAACATCCCAAAAACGGGGATCTGATGGGTCTCCAGATAGTGGCGAATGGCAGGCAAGGGTTGGGCCTCGGGTTGGGGAATATCGTTGATGATCACCCCCAATAGGCGATCGCCCAATTCCGACTTGGCGAGGAGGAGCGATTCCACCACCAAGGGGGACTCGTAGCGCACCACCAGTAAAATGGGTGCATCCAACACCGCTGCCATCTGAGCTAACCCCAAATCAAACAGCCGCCCCTCGGCTAATGTGGCTGGCCCTTCGAGAAGCACCAAGTCTTCACTATTGATAGTGTGATAGGCTGCTAGGGCTTGGCGATAATCCTGCTGATCTGTGCCCATCAGCCGTGCCTTGATCACTTCTGGCGTCAGCGTGAGCAATGTGGGTCGCACATTCTCTAGGTTGAGGGTTTGCTGTAAAAAACTGACATCGGCTTCAGTGTCTTCACTCTCGGTAGCGGGTTGGTAGGTGCCCAAGGGCTTACCATAGGCAATGCGCAGATGGCGATCGCGACAGAGCTTGGCCAAGCCTAAAACCGTTGCCGACTTACCGCTATAGGGCACAATGGAACCAATTAATAAATGCTTCGCCACCGTTTAGTTACTCCTCCCACAACCCCAACCCTGAACACGCTATCCTTAGTCAAGCCGTAACAGCTTACGATAAAACGCTTTTGAAAAATCGGCAATACGATGTTTTTTATAGTTAATAATTACATCAATGAGATGATCCACCAGTTCAAACGTGGTGATGGACATTTCGTACTGGAGATCAGGCGAATTATCAAAGGTCACCGTACAACGGGATAAATCCGCCGGCAAATTGGCGATTGTCCATGTGGCAATAAAATCAACATTGTTACCGCCTTCAATCCCCCGTTGTCCCTCCAACTTCCCCAAACGGTAGAGGGCGATGCCCAAGGGCAGCAGCGGACGTTTCTCAGCACGCATATAGGGGGCAAAGATATTGACTTCCCGGGGGTTGGCAGGCTGAAGCTGATCGAGGGCGGTCATGCAAGAATCCTTGTGTATTCAGTCTCACCGAGTGCTGAGGTCTATTCTACAGGTAGAGCAGGTAGCACGGGAGTCTTCGCTCTAGTAGCGCATTTTGGTTTGGTAACATATAGTTAACATAACTAACGAGCACTGCCTATGGTTTTTGATCCCGGAAACGCTAATTTCTACCAGTCTTCTACGGATGATGGGCAGCCCAATCTGCTCCTGAAGTACCTGCAAAGCCAATCGCCAGAAGTTTTGACCCGTATTGCCCGTTCCGTCAGTCCAGAAATTCGCCAAATTATCAGCCAGAATGTCCAAGGTCTCGTGGGCGGCCTTCCCTCCGAGGATTTTAATGTCCAAATTGCCACCGATCGCGACAACCTTGCGGGGTTATTGGCCTCAGCCATGATGACGGGGTATTTTCTGCGCCAGATAGAACAGCGCATGGAACTGGAAATGAGCCTCGGCGATTTACCTATGCCCTAGGTTCTACCCACATACTTATTGTGAGTCTTGCTTGTGTCCGATCCTTGGCAACAGTTTAAGGCACTGCCTTGGCGATCGCTGGTGCCCACAGGTCTTCTTGTTGCCCTGCTTGCAGCGCTGTTTGATACGGGGCTTTACTATATTGCCGGTGCCGTCGCATCTGTCGGCGAGGCGTTGATCATCCTACTTCAGCCTCCTTTGGGTCTGTTAGTCCGCCTTGGTCTGAGCATTGGCCTTGGAATGGTGGCAGTGATCTCTTTGGAGGTGTGGTTTAACCCAGCGCCGATCTATAGCGGCACCCTCTGGGCGTTATTTCTGTGTGTCCTAATGGCCAGTGTGTTCTTGAGCTTTTTTAGCGGTACCTTGGGACTGCGCCCCCTATTTTTTCCACTCACAGAGGTGTTCCTGATTGGCACAGCCGTGGGGATTTTTTGGCAGGGTCGTCGCTACTGGCGGTATTAATTCGCTTCCTCAAGACGAGACGCAGGGAGCTTCGGAACGACGGCACTAATCTCAGGATTGAAGGTGGCATCAAAGGCATCGGCTCCCTGAAACAAATACCACACGGCCTCAATCACACAGGCAATGCGAGCAATGCTACCCAGAGAACCGTAGGGCACCGTCGAAAAGAGTAGCCCCAGCATGAGGTAAACGCCACCCCACAGGGGTTGGCGCAAATAAAACTTATGGAGTCCGGGGAGAAAGATGCCGGCCAAGGCTAAGAGAATGGCGATCGCGCGATTACGGTAGCCCATTATTGCTCACTGTGAATGACTCTAAATGCGATATTCAGTTAATCTTTAGCAAAACGCAACCTTGAGGAGTCTGGATTGCCACAACCACTATCTGTTGCTGTCTTTATTTGCCTAGAATGGCAACCCAATGCCGGGGGACACGTCAAATGTTGGGAACGTTTTGCGGAAGCTGCCAGCCACTACCCAGACTGCGTTGACCTGACCATTTACTTCCTTGGTGCCAAACAGCAAACCCTAGAGGTAGCAGCCAATGTTCGCTACCAATTGCTACCGCCCCAGTTCAGCACGCACTCACTGGAAATTATGCGCCAAGGGGCAGGCGTGACCGATGTAGCTCCCTTGCATTGGGGATTGCGCCGTTATTTACCCCAACATCAGGTGTTTCACATTACGGATACTTTTAGCTTTGCTCAAACGGTGCGCCGCTTTTGTCGCCAGTACCATCGTCCTCTCCTCAGTTCGATTCACACGGATTTGCCCTTATTGACCCGCACCTATTCGCGGGAAATTATTTGGCGCATGAGTGGCCGCAGTTGGGGGCGAGAATTTTGGCGGTGGCTATGGCTGGAGAAATTACAAGTGGATCAGTGGTTTGGTTACCGAGCCGAACGTAAATTAGCGGGCTTTATGCGTGCTAGCGATCGCGTCTTGGTCTCGCGGCAGCAGGATGCCGATTGGCTGCTCACGTTTTTGCCCCCTGAGCGGGTGGCGTGGTTTCAGCGGGGCATCGATCGCGATCGCTTTCATCCGCGATTTCGCAATCCCCAATGGCTACGGGAGGAGTATCACCTGCCAGAGGTGCCGATCGCGCTTTTTGTCGGTCGGGTAGATGCCAGTAAAAATGTGCTCCTGTTAGCGCAGGCAGCTCAAGTGTTAACCAATCAAGGAAAGGCATTCCATGTGTTGATTGTTGGCGAAGGGGCACAGGCTACCCTTGTCAAAGACCTTTTGGGCGATCGCGTCACCCTCACAGGCAAGGTACCCCAGGAAAAATTAGGGGCAATTTATGCCAGCAGTGATCTATTCGTCTTTCCCTCAGAGTCGGAAACAGGGCCCAATGTGGTGGTGGAAGCACGAGCGGCAGGATTACCCGTTGTCATTTCTGGGTTTGATGGCGGGCGCAAATATGTCCAAACCTCAGGGGAGGATGGGGTGGTGGTTTACAGTCGCGACCCCCAAGATTGGGCAGCCGCCATTACCCCGCTGTTAGATGATGCCCACTATCGCCAGCGGATGGGAACACAGGCACACCAGATCACCCAAGCAACGTGCCCCACGTGGCAGGACGCCTTTGAGCAGAGCATTTTGTGCCAATGGGAAGCGGTTGCCCAAGCCTACGGCTGGCCTCAAAAAGCCTGATCCTCTAGGAGAGCCTCTAAAATCAAGGCCATATGGGTCCAGTGGGTTCCCCCCTGACAAAAGACAATATAGGGTGGACGCAAAGGGCCATCGGCAGACAGTTCCGACGTGCTGCCGTCAATAAACGTGCCCCCAGCCATCACTAGATCATCGGCATAGCCGGGCATGGGCGCAGGTACAGGATCAAGATAGGAACCCACCGGGGAGTAACGTTGCAACGTACGGCAAAAGGCAATCAGCTTTTCAGGACTGCCCAATTGGATCGCTTGAATGACATCGCGGCGGGGGGCAAGGGGGGCGGGGTTGACGGGATAACCCAATTGGTCAAAGACATAGGCCAAGAGATGGGCGCACTTGAGGGCTTCGCCGACCATTTGCGGTGCTAAGAACAGCCCTTGAAAGAGCAGACGATGTTGATCAAATGTGGCACCCCCTTCGTGGCCAATCCCCGGTGCCGTAAGGCGATAACTGGCTTGCTCAATGAGATCAGCGCGTCCTGCTAAGTAGCCCCCCGCGGTGGCGATCGTGCCGCCGGGATTTTTAATCAGAGAACCCGCAATCAAATCGGCGCCAACATGGGGCGGTTCTTGGGTCTCGACAAATTCGCCGTAGCAATTATCCACAAAACAAACCACATTGGGATTTTGCCCCTTGATCAGTTGGATCATTTTGCCAATGTCCTCAAGGCTGAGGCTCGGCCGCCATGTATAGCCACAGGAGCGTTGAATGAGCACCATGCGGGTTTGAGGTTGGACACAGGTGGCGATCGCCCCCCAATCCGGTTCGCCCGTACTCAGGAGGGGAATTTCGCGATAGTGAATCCCAAAGTCCTTGAGGGAACCTTGGCCATGACCCCGCAGGCCAATCACCTCTTCTAGGGTGTCGTAGGGGGCACCGGCAAGGGACACCAGTTCATCCCCAGGGCGCAGCACACCAAATAGCGCCGTGGCGATCGCGTGGGTACCAGAAACAAATTGCACCCGCACCAAGGCCGCCTCAGCCCCCATCACCTGCGCAAAAACGCGATCCAGCACCTCACGCCCTAGGTCGCCATGACCATAGCCCGTCATGCTACTGAAGTGATGCACCCCCAGCCGCTGCTGCCGAAACGCCCCTAGAACCCGATCCAAATTTTCCTTAACGCGGCCATCAATTTCGTTAAACGTTGGGGCAAGTGCCTCTTGGGCAGCAGTTACAAGTGGAGTTTTCACGTCGAGACTAATCATTGAGCAACGGCAAGTGTCATAAAGATAAAGACTTAAACCAAAGTCTGAGTCTTGGCAGGATAAATGCGTCCTCGCCACTGCTTAGGGCGTTGCCAAGAGGAGAGGGTAATTCGCAGGGCGGCGAGGGGATCCGCAAGGGGAGACAGCCAAAAGAGCCAGTGCCCTTGACCCGTCTGCCAATCATAGACAGGGGCGATCGCCAGTGTCATGCCGCAGCGGATCAGCACCAGCAAGCCATTGAGCAGTGTCGCCATCTCTAAAGGAAGGCTGGGAGTAGTCATTGCCAGTGCCATCAAGCCCAAAATCAACAGGGGCAACGGTAATCCCTGTACTGCCCAGAGGAAATAGGCATCGCCCCAGAGCTGGGCGGCTGGGGTGGCATCCTTGAGATCCAGCGATCGCCCCCATTCTCGCCATGTTTCCGCCATGCCCTCATACATCCGCACCTTGAGCACCTTGGAGCCATCGCGAAAGGCCACCCGTGCTCCCCTAGCTGCTGCCGCCCGCACTAACGTTACATCATCACAAAAGGAGGAAGCGGCAACCTGGTAGCCGCCCATTGCCTCGAGGCGCGATCGCCGAATGAGTAGGCACTGACCATTGGCCAGAATCCGCTCCGGCTGAGTTTCCACAGCGCGCGCTGCGCCAAAGCGGTAGATCAGCGTCAAGAGCAACGCCGGTTGCAGCCACCATTCACCGCCGGTCTTGAGGATAAAGCGAGGCGAGAGAGAAATCAGATCCAGTTGCTCCTGCTCTGCTGTCGCCAAAAGACTAGCTACAAGGCCGGGTTGCGGTTGGGTATCCGCATCAATGCCCAAAATCCACTCACTATCGGGATGGGCACGACAAAAGCCCGTATGTAAAGCCCAAGGCCGCCCCACCCACCCCGGCGGTAAGGGGGGATCAAACTCCAGTCGCAGACGCGGATCGCGGTGTTGTGCCGCGTGCACGATTTCAGCCGTGCCATCTTGGGAATGACTATCAACAATCAGAATTTCCCGCACCTCATAGCCTTGACGCATTAAGCCCTCTAAACAGGGTTGCAACCGCTGTGCCTCATTGAGGGTGGGGACAACAATTGAGACTTTGGCTAAGTTCTCTGGGCGGGAGGGCTGGGGGGTTAAGGGAGTCGGTCGTCGCCAACCTGATCCTAAACGGGCGATTAAAACAGCCGCCCAAGGTGCCTGTGCCAGGATCGCGGCGCTGGCGATCGCTGCTATGCCAACTGCAACGGTACTCAATTTTCTTCTGCCTCGTCCTCTGCTGGCGAATTTTCGGGGGGCGGAACATCCTCTGGAGACAGTTTCAGCCGTTTAATCGGTAAATTGGCAATCAAAGCCGTTGTCCGCTGATCCGACTCTAGGGAAACCGCTAGCCCCTCCGTTTCTAGCTCCACATAGCGGGAGACCACCTCTAAAATATCGCGCCGCAGATTGTCCAAAATTTGCGGTGTCAGGGCCGTGCGATCGTGGGCAAGAACTAACTTTAAACGCTCCTTGGCAGTGGTGCGACTGGGGGGAGTACGGGTAAACAGCCGCTCTAAAAGTTCACTGATCATCCCTTTGCCCCAAACAAGCGTCGAATGCGACCAAAGAGTCCACCGCTTGCCGCCTCTAAATCAAGAAACTCAACCTTTTCCCCCTCCAAGCGACGGGCAATATTCATAAAGGCCTGCCCCGCTAGGGACAGCGACTCTGCCAAGACCAAGGGTTCCCCTTTGTTGGTGGAAACAATCACCTTCTCATCCTCGGGGACAATGCCAATCAGGGGAATGGAAAGAATTTCTTGGACATCTTCAACGGACATCATATCGTTGGCAGCCACCATGGCGGGGCGTAAGCGATTCAAAATGAGATGGCTATTGCGAATGCGGTAGGCCTCCAGCAGGCCAATCACGCGATCGGCATCCCGTACAGCGGCAATTTCTGGCGTGGTCACCACCAAGGCTTCCTGCGCAGGGGCAATGGCATTGCGAAATCCCGCCTCGATCCCCGCTGGACAATCAATGAGCACGTAATCATAGTGCTTGCTCAGGGCTGAGGCTAACTGTCGCATCTGTTCTGGGGTAATGGCATCCTTATTGCGGCTTTGGGCTGCGGGCAGCAACACCAGCCTATTCAGGCGTTTATCGCGCACAAGGGCTTGATCCAAGCGACACTGCCCAGTCAGCACATCAATGGCGGTGTAAACCACGCGATTTTCCAAGCCGAGTAGTAGGTCAAGGTTACGCAAGCCAAAGTCGGCGTCAATGAGCACCACCGATCGCCCCAATTTGGCCAAAGCCACACCAATATTGGCACTGGCGGTTGTTTTCCCCACGCCCCCTTTGCCCGAGGTAATGACAATCGTGCGCCCCATTGAACTCCCTAGGAATTGGCTTACTAGAATAGATTATCTCAAGGTGCCTCGGATACGGCGAAGGCTCGCCCCCAAGTATCGGCGGGGGCAATCTGAATCCCTTGGTCTGTGGCGTAGGCCACCTCTGGATAAGGCGGGTTTGGCGGCTCTGGGGTACGTGCCAACAGATCAGCAATCCGTAACTGTGTGGCTGCCATTTCAAGGGTCATAATCCGTGCCCCCCGATTGCCCTTGGCACCGGCGTGGGCGATACCGCGTAATCGCCCCCAGACGATAATATCGCCGGCAGCAATGATACTGGCTCCTGCATTGACATCGCCAACAATCACCACAGTGGCGTCATGGTGAATTTCCATGCCTGATCGCAGGGTTGTTTTCAAGTAAAGGGGGTTGGCCATGGGGTCTGAGTCCCCCTCAGTCTCTTTTGCAATTAAGGGTGGCAGTTCCCCCTGCTGGACACTGTAGCCAAGGGTAGCGGCAGCGATCGCCGTCTGGCGGCGTTCGGTAATAATCTTGTCCAGTCGCAACTGATGCTCGCTGAGAGCCTCGGCCAACTGTTGAAGCTGTGACTGATCTAAAAGCCGCTGTCCGCAGGCACAATCTACGGGTAAGGTCTCTGACCAGAGGTGTTCTTGACCGACAAGGTAAAGTTGCAACTGCGGCCACAGGTCAATCCAGTCTAAATCGGCCGGCAACGTGAGTCGGTAGCGCCCTCCACAGTGTTCTAAAGCAAGGCCGCTGACAATGGGTGTGCTTTGCTCCACCTCAAGAGTTACCGCAGGGCTTTCAGCAGGTTCCTCTACGGGGGTTGACTCAGACTCACTCATGGTTTTTCCACTCGCAGTCGCTGTGTAATCAGAACCATGCCCGTATCGCGAATTAAGGCCACAGAGACCCAGCGATTACCGGCTTCTTGAGGCGCACGTCCCACCTTAAAAATCCCGCCCGCAGAGAGGAGTTCCAATTTGACGGGGCTAGGATTGGCGTAGGTTTGGGCGTTGATGGGCTGATCGCTGGCGGCGCCAAGGAGAATGGCATTGCCAATGGGTTCTTGCACAATCGCATCAAGGCTAAACTCTTCACCCGCACGCACGGCTTGGGGGAGGGAGAATTGCACCGTAGGCGGTGTCGCACCAATCGTGATCGTAGTTTTTTCGCTGGTAATGTCTTGGCGGATGATTTTGCCGTTGCGGATGACTTGGGTGGCTTGCAGGTTGCCACGAATGTTTTGCGGGCGATCGCTCGTGCCGCCGGTTCCCTCAATGGTTGTACTAATCTCTAGAATCCACTCATTTCCCTGCTGTTGCCAACGGTTCACCGTCGTGCGGTAGCGGATGTCACGGTAGGGTTGCCAAAACGTCGGCAGTTGTTTGCGCAAGATTTCAAGGGTGAGGCCGTCCCCTGTTTTGAACTCAGGGTCATAAAAGGCTAGCACTGCCTCTAGATTCTTTTGACTGGCTGCTGTATCCAACCCGTTAACGAGGGATTGCAACGATTCTGGCAGAGCAGCCGGAGTGGCTTGCGCGAGGGGAGCCGCCCAAGTCTGCTCCTGTATCCCCCCACAGATCACTGCCAAGCCAAGAACTGAAACCAAAAAAGAGCGACGCATCATTCACTGCCTTTGCGACTCGTTTGCCATTAAGGTCTATTCATCAAAATTGGCGGAGTTATCTTGCTCGTCAGTGGGAGGACGATCCAAGGGTTGATAGGGCACATATTCACTGCCATCCGTTGTGCCTTCCGGACGGGGGCGGGGGGGTCGCCGTCGCACAGGGCGATCGCTCACTTCCGCAGTTTCCGTAATCGGCGGCGGCGGTCGGCGGGTTGGCCGGCGGGTTGTCGGTGTTGGTGGACGATAGGGTTCATCGACAATCTCATCTGCCGGTGGTGGGGTCGGTCGCGGACGCCTTGAAGGGGGACGCCGAACACTGGGGCGGCTAGGGGGTGGGCTACTGCGGCGTGAGGGTAAACGTCCGACCGGGGGGGTATCCTCTACATCCTCGTCTTCATAGCGCGATCGCGACACCTCACGACTGCCCCGAATTCGCCGCAGGGGTGGGTAATCCTCCTCCTCTTCCTCTTCATCCTCGTAGGGTTCGAGTTCCTCCAGCTCCGCTCGATAGGTGTAGCTACGGCTCACGGGTCGCTCTTCATCCACAATCGGGGTATTTCGCCGCGCCTGCTCGGTGGCCACCCGTCGTAGCCGAATACTCTCGTAGGCAAAAAAGGCAGCGGTGCCTGTTAGTAGAAACTGGCCAAAGAGCAGAATTGGATCGAGGCGCCACCCTTGGAAAAAGAGAATCCCACCGCACAGAAGAGCCACTGCGGCGAAGAAAATATCGTGATCTCGCGCTAACTCTGGCTGAACCGAGCGCAGAAAATAGAGGAGCGCCCCCGCAACCGCTAGGCCAATGCCCAAAATACCAGCAGGCCCAAGCCCGACATTAACAATTTGACCAAGGAGGGGGGAAAAGGAAAGATACGTCATTTAACCGGTTGATTGAAGGGGCAAAATAAAAGACAGAGTCACAGCGCTATGGCCATGACTCTATTTTAGCGATGATTGCAAAGCCCACCAGCTGCTTGGCTGCCTATGAAGAACGCTGCACTTTATCAATTTGACTAATGGTGATCAAAGCAGCGAAGGTTAAACCCAGCACCACCGCGCCGGACAATAGCCCAATAAAGAAACCTTTAAGAGAAGGGGTAATGGTCAACAGTAGAGGGTACGCAGAATGAATCATGGCTGTTGCTTGCAGGTCAAAGTGAACACTAGGATTTTAACAAAATCTGGCTTCGCTGCTATTAGACCCAGTGTCGCCAAGCTCGGAGTCGCGTCAGTAGCCGCTGCTGAAGGCGTTCCCAAAACGCAAAGGAAAGGACGCCTCGGGATTGCTCTCGTGGGACTAAGCCGATATTTGCCCCGACCGGTCTGAGCGATCGCCCCATGGCCATCGCCGCTTCGCGAGCCTCTTCTCTAGGAGGAATAAACGTGAGGGTGGGAGCGGGTAGCCAACGCGCCAGTTCGCAATAGCGATCGCGGGGATGATTTTTTACTTGTCCCTGCACCACCAACGTCGTCGATTCGCCACCATCCACCGCCGTTGCATCAGTGACGCCCTGCTCCAGTAAAAACGCCTGAAGCTGTGGAAAGGAGAGCCCCGGCGAACCACCATTGCCCCGCCCATCGCTGACGACGAAAATATATTCATTGCCCCGTCTGCCGAGAATCGCCTTAGGAGAAGTGCGATCGCTGTCATCCACAGGTAGCTTCCTGCCGCCCTCTAAAAGCTGCTGCGAGCCACTCACCACATGAAACGGCTGCGCAGGTAAGCTGCCTCGGTAAAACTCCATCCCCCCTTGAGCCGGGAAATGCACAATCGCTAAATAGCCCCCCTCATAGGGACGCACCACCTGACCATTCACGATGTAGGCTCCGAGAACCCCCGCTGGAATCGTGCCTCGACCGCTTAAGCAGGTCTGCCGTAGTGCCCCATAGTCAATACCCTCAGGCTTTAATTCCCCCATAACCCATTTCTGATAGTCCTGAAAGGAACGCAGGGAATTCGCATTTAACCAGCGGAAGAAATTCGTATTCATCGCTGCCACAGCTCCCGTCCGCCGCGCAAAAGCCGCTGTCGTTTCTAAATAGGTATCTTGGCCATTGGGGGCAGGTTCTGTCATGACCACCCGATAATCCGCCATCGGCGCAGCCACCATATATACCTGCGTTTGATCCACTCTATGGGTCGAGTACTGAAGAGTGGCTAATGAGAGGCCAACCCAAGGCAACACACTCAGCATCTATTTTCCTCCAGCACAGCCTTCAGTTTCGGTGGGCTATCTCTAACCTAGGACGCAAAAACAGATGATTCTGTCCCCAAGCTGCTTTAAGGATAGTGAATAAATCAACATAAATCTTTAGGTTCTTTTAACCCACATCCTTGGGGAATCTGCCTAGGATCAGGGTGGGATTTTCTGGACGCTTTGGCACCATGGAACAAATACCCGCTTCAATTTGGACACTCACCGCTGGCATTGTTGTTACCCTGATTAGCTTCTGGGTTGGTCATCACCATGGCCTCCTGCCGGAACAGGCCTCTGAGCAGGCTCCCTTGGTGGATAACTTCTTTGACATTATGCTCACAATTGGTACCGCTCTCTTTTTGGTGGTACAGGGTGCGATCATCCTCTTTGTGATTCGCTATCGCCGCCGTGCCGGTGAGGAAGGGGATGGCCTACCCATAGAGGGCAACTTACCCCTAGAGGCCTTCTGGACGGCCATTCCTGCCCTGATTGTGATTTTCCTTGGTATCTACAGCGTGGATATTTTCCAGCGCATGGGGGGACTGAATCCGGGGGATCATGCTCTGCACTCCATGCACACCCCTAAACCAGCAGTGGCGGTTGTTGCCGAAGCCCCCTCAAAAACCACCAGCGATGCAACTGCCCTTTTAGCAGCAGCGCCAACCCCTGAAATTGGCATTGGTGCCAGCCCCGATGTTCAAGGCAAAGCCCCAGACGTAGTGGTGGATGTGGCGGGTATGCAGTATGCATGGATTTTCACCTACCCCGACAGTGGCATTGTCTCCGGCGAATTGCATATCCCAGTGGGCAAGGATGTCCAATTGAACCTCTCCGCACGGGATGTGATCCATTCCTTTTGGGTGCCGCAGTTTCGCTTGAAGCAGGATGCGATTCCGGGTGTGCCCACTGAACTGCGCTTTAAGGCTACCAAGGTCGGGACATACCCCGTCGTCTGTGCTGAACTCTGTGGTGGCTACCACGGTGCCATGCGCACGCAGGTGATCGTGCATACTCCAGAGGATTTTGAAGCGTGGCGTAGTCAAAACCAAGCGATCGCAACGACTCCCGTGATCCCCTCCCTGAGCGATCGCCATGTCGAGGAGATGGGCGTCACCCCCCAATTGGTGGCGCAAGTAGAAGCAATGACCCACCACCATTCTCCGTCAAAGCTGTAGTTTTCTTCCTACTGTTGCATTCTTGAGAGAGTTATGGCGCAAGCACAACTGCCGCTAGATACCCCCTTGTCGCTCCCTGAGCATCCCAAGGCGTGGAAGTGGTACGACTATTTCACCTTTAATGTTGATCACAAGGTGATTGGCATTCAATACTTGGTCACCGCCTTTATCTTTTACTTGATTGGCGGACTGATGGCGGTGGCCATGCGCACGGAGCTGGCAACGGCAGATTCAGATTTTCTCAATCCCAATCTCTACAATGCTTTCATGACCAACCACGGCACCATTATGATTTTCTTTTGGGTGGTGCCAGCGGCCATTGGTGGCTTTGGCAATTACTTGGTGCCCCTGATGATCGGGGCACGGGACATGGCTTTTCCCCGCTTGAATGCCTTAGCCTTTTGGCTGAACCCGCCGGCGGGGGCATTACTCTTGGCCAGTTTCCTGTTTGGCGGTGCCCAAGCGGGTTGGACCTCCTATCCGCCCTTGAGTACGATCACGGCCACTACTGCCCAGAGTATGTGGATTCTGGCGATCGTCCTTGTGGGTACCTCCTCGATCATGGGATCGGTGAATTTCATCGTCACCATCTGGAAGATGAAAGTGCCTAGTATGCGCTGGGATCAATTGCCCCTCTTTTGCTGGGCCATGCTAGCTACCTCTCTGCTGGCTCTAGTGTCAACGCCCGTGCTGGCGGTAGGGCTGATTTTGCTGCTGTTTGATATTAACTTTGGCACCTCGTTTTACAAACCCGATGCCGGTGGGAACGTTGTCATTTACCAGCACCTTTTCTGGTTTTACTCTCACCCGGCGGTGTACCTGATGATTTTGCCGATCTTTGGCATTATGTCTGAGGTGATTCCGGTTCATGCCCGTAAGCCTATCTTTGGCTATCAGGCGATCGCCTACTCCAGTTTGGCCATCTGCTGCGTGGGTCTCTTTGTCTGGGTACACCATATGTTCACCAGTGGTACGCCCCCTTGGATGCGGATGTTCTTCACGATTTCGACACTGATTGTGGCGGTGCCGACAGGAGTAAAAATCTTTAGTTGGGTCGCCACCCTCTGGGGGGGCAAGATTCGCCTCAACAGTGCCATGCTCTTTGCCATTGGCCTACTGTCGATGTTTGTCCTTGGTGGCCTCAGTGGTGTGACCTTGGGGACTGCCCCCGTGGATATTCACGTCCACGACACCTACTATGTGGTGGCACATTTCCACTATGTCCTCTTTGGGGGCTCCGTGTTTGGTCTCTATGCGGGGATTTACCACTGGTTCCCCAAAATGACAGGACGGCTCCTCGATGAGCGCTTAGGGATTCTCCACTTTGTGCTGACCTTTATTGGCACGAACTTGACCTTTTTGCCGATGCATGAGTTGGGTCTTAAAGGGATGCCCCGCCGCGTGGCCATGTACGATCCCCAGTTTGAGCCAATTAATCTCATCTGTACGATTGGTGCCTTTGTCCTAGCTTTCTCAATTATTCCTTTCCTGATTAACATCATTTGGAGCTGGAATAAGGGCAAAATTGCCGGCGATAACCCTTGGGGCGGTCTCAGCTTAGAGTGGACGACCAGTTCACCGCCGCTGATTGAAAACTGGGAAGTGCTGCCTGTGGTCACCAAAGGTCCCTACGACTACGGCATTGAGCAGCGCAAGGAAAGCACTGATGAGGATGAGGACGAGGAAGAGTAGGACGCTTTAGGAGCAAGCCATGCAAGGTACTGTTGACTCTCAAGCGACGGCCATAGCCGTTGATCATGCCCATGAGCACCCTGATTTTCGGGTTTTAGGGTTGCTGGTCTTTTTGATTTCTGAATCCCTAATGTTTGGTGGCCTCTTTGCGGCCTATTTACTTCTGCGGGGCATGAATGAGCAATGGCCGCCCGAAGGCACTGAGGTGGAACTTCTTGTGCCCACCATCAACACCATCATCCTTATTTCCAGTAGCTTTGTCATCCACTACGGCGATGTTGCCATCAAAAAGGATGACGTTCGCGGCATGCGCCAATGGTACTGGATCACGGCGGCCATGGGGGCAGTGTTCTTGGGCGGTCAAGTTTATGAGTACCTCACCCTCGGCTACGGCCTGCGCACCAATGTCTTTGCCAACTGCTTTTATGTGATGACGGGCTTCCATGGCCTCCATGTCTTTGTGGGGATTTTGCTGATTTTGGGGGTGATCTGGCGATCGCGCCGTCCCGGCCATTACAGTGCCCACAAGCACACGGGGGTCACCATGGCAGAGATCTACTGGCACTTTGTGGATGTGATCTGGATTATCCTCTTCACCCTGCTGTATATCCTGACTCGCTTTTAGGGGCAGGTCTTGAATTGGGGCGATCGCGGATCAAAGTTGCACTGATAGACCACAGGTGCTTGCCAACTCAAGGGAATTTCCAAGAGGTCACGGGTACCCGTAATTCCCTGCAAGAGAAAAAGAACAAGGGCAAGGGAATTCAAGCCAATGTGAATCCGCCGCCACCTGAGCGATCGATCTTGGTAAATCTCCCGCACAATGGCCACAGAAAAAATCATCAGCATCACCGCCGCCAAGCCAAAGTAAAAGTGGGAAACCCACCACTCGTCATCACGGCGAAAGACCCCCGGTTGAAAAGCTAGAATGGTCACCCCCATCCCTGAGAGGGTGGCAAAAACAGCACGCCATAGCTTCGATTGAGCACGATACAGCAGCGCCGTTGCTGCAATGGTGACAACAAACATCAGTGCCACGAGGACAACAGAGAGCGGTTGCAGTGTCTGATTCTCCGCCTGCATCAAGAAGCCCTGAAATCCAAACACCACTGAATAGGCCAAGGCCACCAATGTGATGCCAACCACGCCGGCTGCTAAAAGATTGCCCAATTTGACATGCAGGGTGCCCACTGTGGGTGGGATGGTGGTGTCTTTGAGACGACGCTGCCGCGTTTGCAGAGCAAAGAATGTGGTGATACCAATGACCGGAAAGACAAATGTGCAGGCCAAGATGGGATGCAACAGCAAAATGATGTCTTTGAGGTTGAGAAACATACTGGCTAAGAATGATAAGGCCAGTTTTAGGGTAACGAATCTAGGGGCGGGGCAAATCAAAGAACAGCACTGTTGTCAGTAAGCCAACTGTGGCCACCAACAAGGTCACTAGGAATCCCCAAAGCCGGGCATCTGTGCCCGCTTGTCGCTTAGAAATATCCTGCAAGGTGGACTCTACCGTATCAATCCGCTGCCCTAACTGTACTTCTATGGAATTGATACGCTGCTCCAGTTTGGCCTCCACAGCCTTCATCTGTTGCTCCAGCTTAGCTTCGACAGCATTGATGCGCTGCTCCAGTTTGGCTTCGACGGCGTTGATGCGCTGCTCTAGCTTAGCCTCCACAGCATTGATACGCTGTTCAAGTTTGGCCTCGACAGTATCAATTTTGTCCTCAAGCCTTTGGAATTTCTCGTTACTCGTGGCGATGTGAATATCCAGCTTTTTATCCATGGCTTGGATGGCAGCCTGCATTGACTGCATATCGGCCTGCATCCCTTGGATAGCATCTAAAACTTGGCTCAATTCGGAACGGGTAACGGGTTCAGTCATGATGCTGATGCTTGATTAACGGACGTGGAGGGATTCGAACCCCCGACCCTCAGAACCGGAATCTGATGCTCTATCCACTGAGCCACACGTCCAGCCTTCTCATCATAGCATTAACCAAGGTAGGCTTGCTGAACCCGTGGATCATTCAGGAGATCTGCTGCACGACCGCTGAGGGTCACTTGACCCGCTTCAAGCACATAACCGCGATCGCCCAATTGTAAGGCTAGGTGCGCATTTTGCTCGACCAGTAGCATTGTCATCCCCTGTTGCCGCAGTTGTGCCAAGATGGCAAAAATTTCCCGCACTAAATTGGGCGCTAAGCCTAAACTGGGTTCATCAAGGAGCAGTAAGCGAGGACGACTCATCAGGGCACGGGCGATCGCCAGCATTTGTTGCTCACCGCCACTGAGGGTTCCCGCCAGTTGGTATTGCCGCTCCCGTAGTCTAGGAAAGCGCTTGAGTTGTTCTTCGAGGTCTTGTGCAATCTGCGCCTCATCTCGACGACAGTAGGCACCGAGAAGAAGATTGTCGCGTACGGTTTGGCGGGCGAGAACCTGACGCCCCTCTGGACAATGGGCAATGCCCAGGCTCACTAATTCATGGGGCGATCGCCCTGCAATCGATTGACCGGCAAAGCGAATGGTACCTTTACTGGGAACGAGTCTAGAGATGGCACGCAGCAGGGTGGTTTTGCCAGCACCATTGGCACCCACAAGGGTAATGCACTCGCCGGCTGCAATGGCCAGACTCACCTCGCGCAGAGCGCAAATGCCACCGTAGTGGACACTCAGGGACTCAATTTCCAAGATGCGCGCTTGAGAAGTCATCCCCTAGGCCGTGGTCTGTGATTCCTCCGTATTGGGGGAGCTACCCCGCGCCTCTTCCCATTCAGCAATAGCGGCATTTTCGGTTTGGGCAGCAGCACTGGTGACGAGGGCGCTAATTTCCCGAGAAAAGAACCCTTCTTCCAGTAGCTCCATATAGATAGGATGGAGGTTGCGTTGCAGTTCTTTGAAGATGGCGCGGGCGCGATCGGTATAGCGAAAGTTTTGGTCAAATAAGCTGGCCATCTGAGAAATCCAAGAGCACTGCCACTATCCTAAATCCTATCGGCACACCCATTGCCAGTGGTGGCGCGGACTTTTGTTTTCTTTCCCTTGGGCAATGATGGCAAGTCAATTTGTTATTCATTTTTCGATTGAACTTGACTTGAAGGTGCTGGTGTTGTTAAAGGATGTGTTCCTGTAGATACACCTCAGCCTTGTCCGTAGTCAGCGGTGGGGCAAAAAGATAGCCTTGGCCAGAGGGACAGCGCAGCGATCGCAACAGTTGCAGTTGAGTTGTGTTTTCAATGCCCTCGGCAATGCAATCGAGGTGGAGGTTGCGCGCCAGCACCAAAATCGTGTGAACGACCTCTAGATCTTCTTGGCTGCGATCTATTTGGGAAATGAAGGAGCGGTCAATTTTAATGCCATCGAGAGGCAGATTGCGTAAATAGCTCAGGGAGGAATACCCAGTGCCAAAGTCATCAATATTAATGCGCACCCCCATCGCCTTCAGCTCGGCAAGAATTTCGCGGGCAGAATCCAAGTGCTGCATCAAGGTACTTTCAGTAATTTCTATCTTTAGAAAGTGCCCTGCTAAATGGTAATGCTCAAGGGTTTGTTGAATCTCAGCTACAAGGGTGGGCAAAGAAAATTGATTGGCGGACAGATTGATGCTCATCGTAAAGCCCACGGACTGAAGCTTGGGATAACGCTGTTGCCACTGCTGCAACTGTTCACAGGCATTGTGCAAGACCCAGCGGGAGAGTTCAAAAATCAGCCCCGTTTCTTCAGCGACGGGAATAAAAACTTTGGGGGAAATCAGCGTATCCCCCTTTTGCCAGCGCAGGAGTGCCTCAAAACCTTTGAGAGATTGGCTCCGGAGCTTGACGATGGGCTGATAGTGGAGGACAAAGTCCCCCCGTTCAATCGCTTGCCGCAGTTCCACTTCTAAGTACAGGCGATCGCGCACCTGTTGCAGCATCACAGGATCAAAGACATCAATGCGATTGTGTCCCTTGGTTTTAGCGTGGTACATGGCCATGTCAGCATCCCGCAGCAGTTCCTCACTACTGGTGTAATGGGGGTTACCCATCACAAGACCGATACTCACCGTGCTGTACAGGGTGTAGTGATCGATTTCAAAGGGATGGTTGAGGCGATCCTGCAGTTGGTGGGCAATGGCTTGGGCATGTTCTATCCCCTCAATATCATTGAGCAAGACCGCAAATTCATCTCCCCCTAGGCGTGCCACTACGTCCTGAGGACTCACACAACGCGTCAGCCGCTGAGCAAAGGCTTGGAGGAATAAATCCCCTGTGCCATGTCCCAGACTGTCATTGAGGGTCTTGAAGCGATCAATATCCAAACAGAAAACAGCATAGTGGTACTTGGGGTGCTCGGCTGCATAGCTGAGGGTAAGGCGCAACTGCTCCTCAAAGAACCAGCGGTTGGGTAAATGGGTGAGGCGGTCATGGCGGGCTTGGTAGAGGAGTTGGGCTTCGATTGCTTTGCGCTCTTGAATTTCCGCTTGCGCCTTTTGATAGAGTTCTGCTTGCAGGATGGCGATCGCCAACTGGGTCGAAATTTGCTTAATCAGTTCAATTTCACTGTCTTGCCAGTCGCGGGGATGGGCGCACTGATGACAGATGAGCAACCCCCACAGCCGCCCTTCGACAATAATCGGTACCACTAGATTAGCCTTAACCTGATAGTGCGCCAGCAAATCGCGATAGCAGGAGGTAACAGGCGCTGTGTCTAAATCATTTACCACATGGATGCGACCGCGCTTGTAGGCTTCAATGTATCGCTCTGTAAAGCAGGAATCCCCCACGACATCCCCAAGGGCTGACAACCAAGGAGGGATCACCGCTTCAACGTCCATAATGCCGCGCCAATCCTCAAGGAAGCGATAAATAAGCACGCGATCGCAGCCCAAGAGTTCTCGCACATCCTTGACGGCAGCTTCGAGAATCGTGGCCAGATCAAGGGATTGGTGAATGTGCTGGGTAATTTGTACCAGCAGGCGATCGTACTGGGCTTGGCGCAGAAGTTGTTGTTCCACCTGATGGCGATCGATGGCATGGCGGATACTGCGCGCCAGCAAGTTGGGGCTGAGTTCCTGAAAGCTCAAGTAGTCCTGAGCACCACTGTGGAGGATCTGCGTGGCCAGATCCGGACGATCGCTGGGATCAATCACAACTAAGGGTAAGTGTGGATAGCGTTGCTGGAGTGTTTGCACTGCTTTAAGAACGTGATCCCCTTGAGCAATGAGGACAAGGAGATTGGGCTTGGCCTGAGCAACCACCCCAGGGGTTAAATGAGAATACGGACAGGTGTGAACTTGATAGCAAATGTAATCAATCTCGGCGAGATGGGGATATAAAATTTCACCCGATTGGGGGATGTTTTCGATCAGTAATATGTTGATGGATGGCAATAAGCATTTTTTTTGAGGATATTTTTGCGCAGAGTCTTCTGCGACGACTTCAAGGGTCGCTAGTGATTCTAAAGGGCAGTCATCAACAGCGGATAAAACAAGGAGTTTCTCAATCATTGCTAAGTCATCATTCAACACATTAAAATCACAAACTATACAAAAACTTATCAAGGAATATTATTTGTTGCTTCTTCCTAAGTCCATCATACAGCCCTTTTCTAAACTATTGGAGCAGCGATGGCGCTTCATCCCTCAAAGAGCGGTTTTGAGGTTTTTCTGACCGTGATCCCGTCACTGTGAAAAGGGGTGGGGATCGCTGTGAGATCGTGATAGAGAACACGTTTAGACTGCTATCAAAATTGCTAGGTTAGGAGCAGCATTCCCCAAAGGCAGGGGGTTGATCATTGTGCTGCAAAAACAACTTCAAAGCTGGCTGCGGGTTTCTTTATCGACATTGACGCTGGCGATCGCCCTTGTAGTTTCCCCATCCCCGGGTCTCGCCCAGCGGGATTTGATCCCCATTGACGGTTCCGATGAGGATATTCAGCTTCTCTTTGATCTGGTTTATTATCCGCGCCGCGATCCTGCCCGTTTTCGGCTGCAAAACAGTGCTGAGGTGGAAGCCTATCAGTTGATTCGCACCATTTTGCGTACGGGCACGACCCTCTACATCCGGCAGCGCCAAGATGATAATTACGGCTCCTATAGTTTTAGTCGCGATCGCTTGATCTTGCGTCCCCGCGCCCTTGCCCATTGGCCAATTTTTATCGAAACGCTGCGCCACGAGGGCTGGCACGTCGTTCAAGCCTGCTTTGCCGCCAAACGAGATTTGGATTCCTTGGTGCCCGTGGGCATTCGCGTCAGCCCCGGTATCGTCGCGGATCTCTACCGCAAGAGTGGCTATAACCCCGAAGACATTCCAATTGAGGCCGAGGCCTTTGCTGCTGAGCGGGTACCCAATATGACATTGCAGGGGCTACAGCGCGAGTGTGCCGACTGGATCAACCGCCCCAGCAAGAATTAGAGAGAAGAACGGGTCGATGCACCGCAATGCCGACAATAGGGTAAGTGGCGATAGGTGGGCTGCTGACAATTGGGACAGGGCATCCACTGCAAATAACCACAGTGGGGACAGTGTTGATCGAGATCCCGCAGTCGTTTGCCGCAACGGACACAGCGGAGTTTTTGGACTCGCCCTGCCGCCTGTCGCTGTGGATTGAGGAAAAGAGCTTGCGCCACTTTAATCATGCCAAACCCCACCGCTGGAATCAGCAGGATATAGAGGTAGCTGACCAAAAAAAGCAGACCGCCAAAGAGAGCAAGAATGACATTAGCCAGCCACTCAAAGAGGGCTCCCACCTGCAATAGTTCAAAAATCTTCAGCACCAAAGGAATCAAGAGGATCACCAGTAGGTGCCAACTCATGAGGGCAAGCAGGCCATGGCGGTGGCGATCGGCAAAACGATGCACCACTAGGGCGATCGCAATCAGCGGTAATAGAAAGAGGGCTTGTAAAACAAATTGGAGACTGGGATACCAAAACTGAGAGCGCTGATATTGGTTCTCAAGCTGGGCAAAGGTGGCGTCCTCGGCTAAAAATTTCAAGAAGGCTTGGCTATCGGCTTCTTGGAGAATCGCCTGTTCAAGGGCCGCCATCTCATTTTTGAGAGCGGCAATTTGGCGGTTGTTGGCCTCAAGGGTGGCTTTGGCCCTAGCAGCTTCCACCAAGTTGATCGATTGATCCGGGGGTTGCCCCGCAAGCTGCTCTAATAGTGTCGAGTCATACTCTTGACGAATGCGGGCATTGGTGGCCTCGAGGGTTTGAATTTGTGCCTGTTTCTGCTGTCGTTGCTGGAGTCGCTCCCGATGGGTAGGGCGGTTGACGGCATCTTGATACTCTGCATAGGTGAAGCAAATGGCGGAGATGGTTCCCAGTTTGCCCTTGCTGCTTTCCTGTAGGCGCTCCACAGCGGTCTGGAGCGGGGGGTCAAGGCTAATCTGCTGCTCTAGAAAACGAATGTCGCGCTCCCTAGCGGTGTCTTGGCGATAGGCTTGCCAAGGAGCATAACAGGGCTGGGCTTGACTGGGACTCAAAGGCCAATTGCTAATTTCGCTGAGGCCACTAAAGACATTAATGAGGATAAAAATATCCACCAAGATAATGACAATGAGACTGACCCAATTCAGGGGTTCGTCATTGACAAGGCGCGATCGCCGCCAAAATCCCCGCCAGAGTCGCCTCAACCCGCTTGTGATATTCATGGCAGCGTAAACCCAAAGGCAAGTTTTACCCGCTCTAGGGTTGCATTGGCCACGCGGGCGGCCTGTTCTTGGCCTTTTTTGAGCAAATCCTTGAGATAGCGGGGGTCTGCCATAATCTCTTGGTATCGCTGCTGAATCGGTTCTAGGGTAGCAATCACCGCATCGGTGAGGAGGGGCTTAAACTGTCCCCAGCCCATATCGGCACATTCTGCTGCCACTGCCTCTTTGGTTTTTCCCGTGAGTACTTGATAGAGACTCAGCAGGTTATTGGCTTCGGGGCGATCGGGATCGTCAAAGGTCAAGCCACGAATCGGGTCAGTTTTGCAGCGCTTGATCTTCTTGCGAACCTCATCCGGCGAGTCCAAAAGGTTAATGCGACTCAGTTCCGAGGGATCCGACTTCGACATTTTCTTGGTGCCGTCGGTGAGACTCATCACCCGTGCTCCCGCCTTGGCAATCAAGGGTTCCGGTAGCTTGAGAATTGGCGGCTGATTGCGGGCAAAGAGGTAGTTCACACGAGCGGCAATATCGCGGGTCAGTTCCAAGTGTTGCTTTTGATCTTCCCCCACAGGAACTAGATCGGCATCGTAGAGCAAAATATCCGCGGCCATGAGCACAGGATAGTCCAGTAGTCCTGCCGCCACGTTTTCCCCCTGCTTGACGGCTTTTTCCTTGAATTGAATCATGTCCTCCAGCCAGTTGAGGGGGGTAATGCAGTTCAGTAACCAAGTGAGTTCGGCATGGGCGCTGACGTGGGATTGGACAAAGATGGTGGCGTGGGCTGGGTCAATGCCACAGGCCAAGTACAGAGCAGCAACAGTATAGGTATTAGCCGCCAGTTCTGCGGGATTGTGGGGGACGGTAATGGCATGTAAATCCACCACACAAAAGTAGTTCTCATAGTCCGCTTGCCCCGCCACCCAGTTGCGAATGGCTCCGAGATAATTCCCCAAGTGCAAGCTACCTGTGGGCTGGACTCCCGAAAGCACCCGTTTTTTGGTCACCCCAACCTCCTCTAATTGTGTTCCTACTATGCTACAGCCCTTTTCCTATGGATGGAACACGGCTTAAACGATGAAAGCCCCTATCCCATGGCAGGGTCATCTGGGCTTGCCCAATGCCCGCAGGGGTCTGGGTGATGATATTGCTAACTTGGCGCTGAGTCCTGCTGGGTCGCTTTAGTGCGTGCTTCTAATTCTTCAAGGCGGCTTTTTAGAGTTTGATTTTCCTTTTGTAACTCGTTGAGGGTGGTCTCAAGGGTCTTGAGGCGGTCATCGCTGCCAAGGGCTTTCTGAACTTTGGCGATTCCTTCATCAACTGATCGTTTGATACGGCCGTCGGTGGTGCGATCGCCCAGCTGCTGCAGCAGGCCTAGAACTTGGGGATGGTCAATTTGACTCAGGGCTTGGACAACGGCCATCTGGGTAAAGAAAAAGGTCTCGTGGCTGAGTTGCTCTAGCCGTTCCAGAATTTGCTTCAGTTGGGGATGGTGGCGATCGCCAATGGTGCCAAGGGTACGAATGGCGGCCAAGCGTAGGGGTTGCGGGACATCAATAGCGGTGTAGTCAAGAACCAAATTCACCGCCTCTGGAGACTCCTTGAGTTGCCCCAAGCCAGCGATCGCCCCACAGCGTACCACCTCATTCCAGCCTTGTCGTTTTTCCAAAGCCTTCCGCAGTCGTTTCAGCACTTTTTCGAGCTTGGGTTTCGGTTGCGGTTTGGCAGCGGCAATCACACCAATTCCCTTCAGGGCGGCAGCTTCAACGCTATAGCTGGGGTCGCCGTGCTTGGCAATGGGCTTGAGAAGTTCGTAGGCTTTGGCGGACTTAAACCCAGCAATGGCCTCCACTGCGGCGGCACGAACATGGGGGTGATCATCGGCTAGTGCCAGCTTGAGCGCCTCTAAGCTTTGATCCAGTTGAATCGTGCCCAGCACTTTGGCAATTTCACGCCGCACTCCCCAAAAGGGTTCCCGTTGCAGCGCCGCCGCCAAGGTTTGCACAACTTCTAGGTTTCCTTTTTTGCCTAGGGCAATGGCAGCTTGAACCCGCCCCAAAACATCGGGGTCGTACTGCAGTTGGGCTTTGAGTTCAGGGAGGGGGTACTCTAGGGTAACGGTTTTGAGGATATGGTTGCCGGCATCAAAACTCACAAAGGTGGGCTGCTGTGGCAGCGGCAAATAGAAGGTGTGCTCTGGTTCATGAATGCGCAGGGGAATGGTTTTGACCGTCACCTGCCCCTGATCATCCACCGTACCGATGCCAACAGGAATCCGCAGATCAAAAAGGTTGCGCTCTAGGGGCGTGACCCCATCGGTCACCTGCTGCTGCTTGACGGTAAGAACGGCTAATTGATCGGCTACCTCCCAGCGATAGCTCACATGGAAGTCGGGATGTCCCCCACGAAAAACGTATTGGTCAAAGAGGGGAAGTAGGTTGCGCCCAGTGGCCATTTCAATCGCCCGCAGCAGATCCACCGTTTCCACAGCTTGGTGGGCGTAGGTGCGGACAAAGGTTTGAATGGCTTTCCAGAATAACTCTTCTCCGAGTTCCTGGCGGATCATGTGATAGACACAGGCGCCTTTTTCGTAGAGGTGGCGATCGTAGAGTTCAATGGCTTCGCGATAGACATGGGTGACAATGGGGCGGCGGTAGCGATCGCTATCCTCACTGAGGTAGTTGCGCAATTCCTCAAGGCGATAATAGGCGGCAAAATCAGCGCCATATTCCTCCTCAAACCAGAGCACCTCGGCATAGGAGGCCATGCCCTCCTTGATCCAAGCGTGAGACCAGTGCTTGATCACCACCAGATCGCCAAACCACTGGTGTGCCAACTCATGGGCCACTAAACTTTCACTGCGAAAATCTTCAGCGGCGGCTCGCTCATCCAACAGACAGCGGTCTGTCAATAGGGTTGTCGAGGTATTTTCCATGCCGCCAAAGATAAAATCGGCCACACAGACTTGGGCATATTTGGGGTAGGGATAGGGATAGCCGTAGATGCGGCTGAAAAAGTCCATCATCTTTGGCGTTTTGCCCAAGGTGCGGCGGGCATCAGCAGCGCGATCTTTAGCAACGTAGTAGGTGACGGGCTTCCCCTGCCACTGGTCATCAAAAACCGCAAAATCCCCCACCGCTAGGGTCATCAGATAAGTGGGATGGACCTGGGGTTGATACCAGTGAAAGATTTGCCACTCTCCCTCGCTGTAGCAGGCACGCAATTCCCCATTGGAAATGGCCTGTAAGGGTTGGCGCACCCGCGCTCGTACCTCTGACGTCGCCAGCTGCCCAGGAGAATCAAAGCAGGGAAACCAATAGCGGGAGTCCTCATCTTCCCCTTGAGTCCAAGCTTGGGGGGGATCAGTGGCAACAAAGTACAATCCCCGCTGGGGTTTCTGCAGACGGTAGTCAATGGTGATCACCAGCACCTGATCTGGATGAATCCCCAAGCTCGCATCAAGAGAAATATCCAGAAATTCACCATCGTAGTGGAAGGCTTGGGGTTGGTGCTGCACAGTCACACTCTGGATCTGTTGCCCCACGGCATTGAGGCGCAGCTGGCGCACTTGGGAGTGCAATGGTCGTAGATGGATATGACACTGTCCCCAGCATGCCTGGGTCTCTAAATCTAGGGTCAAGTCCAAGCAGATATGTTCCACCTGCCCCACTCGATCGGGACTGTAGTGGGGACGCGCACCGCTGAGAACAAAGGATTTGGCTGGAGTGACATCAAGAGTCATAGGTCATGTTGAGCCGCACTTGCTCTTAGTCTAAGGGGCATCAATCGAGGAGTTCAACCACCTTATAGCGACTGGTATGACCCTTAATCAGCTGAATACGGGACTTGGGTACCTGAAAATAGGCCGCCAAGACAGCAATGAGTTCCTCATTGGCTCTGCCCTCAGTAGCTGGGGCACGCACCGCCACCACTAGCTGGCCGTCAGAATTCACGGAAACAGAAGAGGTTCTTGCATTGGGTTTGACCACCAGATGGTATTTCTTCATGCCCTCCTAGCCTGAAGCATGGGCACAGATGTGCTGCCCAATTTGCTTGTCAATTTTCATAATGTGATTCACTAACCAGTCTGCTAACTTACCATGGATCCGGGTGGCGATCGCCGCATCCGCTTGGCTGTCGCGGTACTGCTGCTGCAGCTCTTCAATCATCTCGATGAACTGTTTATGGGCGCAGCGGTTAACTTCTGCTAGGGGGCACTGGTATTTTTCAGCACAGCCTTCTTCATTCCCGAAGTGCCACTCTGCATAATACTTCATGAAAGCAATTAGCTGTTTAATCGCAGCGCTTCCCCGACCCTGTTCAATGGCATCCGCCAGATCATTGACAGCACAGACGAGTTCCTTGTGCTGTATATCAATCATGGGCACGCCGGTCTGCAGCTGCTCTGTCCACGCGAAGCGTTGCATTGTTTTTTATCCCCCTAGACCGATTGCGGGTGGGTTTTTGTTTTCAGAAACGTAAAGATTCCCTCTAGAAAGGAGGAGCTAATTTCTGTTGTTTCAATGAGTTCTGGTTCCCTAGGGCTGGCGGCGGGAGCAGCAATGCCAGCAATTTCCTCGGCAATCCCCACCACTATTAGGCGAAAACAAATTTTTTGCACCTCTAGAATGGGTAAGTTCAACGCTTCACTGATTTCTTGGAGGGTTTTGGTACCGTTAGCGTACTCCCACACTTGCCACTCATGATGATTGAGGCGGTAGGGGGGCTGTCCTTCAATCGTGCTGGCAATGGTTGAACTCGGCAAGGGCAGCTTGTCCATTAGGGCTGTCCAATCCCGCAGCAGTCGTAGACCCGCCAAGGAAATTTCCATGGGTGAGGCACTCAGTCCCGTCATTTCGCCAAAAGGCAGTGGATGGTTGGCATCGAACTTAAACCAGCCCTCATTGAGACTAAAGAGGTGAGGAATCGGTGTCAGTACCTGTTGCTTGAACAATAGCCGCAGCTGTTCTGGCTCAAGGGCACCTTGGGTTTTCAAGCACAGTCCAAGGGATCCGGTTAGGGAACAAAAGGGTAAGAGGCGTTGAATGGTAGTTGGGCGCAGCCAGCCCCGCTGCTCAATGAGCCGTTGCAATCCTTGGTGATCCAAGGTCGTTGTTGCGGCTACAATTTGACCCAAGCGAAAGAAGATATAGTACTCCTGCATTTGGGGAATCAGCGGCATCATCCCCGCCATTTCCACGGGCTTAATGGAAAGGCAACCCGTTTTTTGCCCCTGCTCCAGAAAACGGAAAATTTCCCCCAGTGAAAACTCTGATAGATAACCGGTGATTTTCATAGATTCCCCCTAATAAGTTGAGTGATTCTGCGTTCAGTTACGTGGCTAGAGCACTGCGGTTTAATTGCGAGGATTGGGCACTGGCATAGGCTTGAATGAGTGCCATCATGGCAGCAGCAACAGAGGACTGATCTAAAGCATTGACTGGTAGCATCGGTGGGCGACGGTGGGGACTCAAGTAGCCAAGGGCGATCGCGATCTCTTCAGCAGGCCACGCATTGGGATTATCGGCATGGCTCAGACCCACTAGCATTGGAATCTTTGTGCGATGGCGCATGAAGGCCAAAATCCGCCGTGCGGCTCGAAAATCTTGGGGACGGTGAGAACTGACCAGTAGGATAAACGCATGGGCTTTGCGAATAAGAATATCCCACATAAAGTCAAAGCGTTCTTGACCAGGCGTGCCATACAGATGCAGGGCAACATTAGGACCAAACTGCAGCCGCCCAAAATCCATCGCTACCGTTGTCTTTTCCTTGAAAGCAGCAATTTCATCCGTTGCCTTGCGATCGGTATCCACCACCTCAATTTCGCTGATGGTACGGATGAAGGTGGATTTGCCTGCGCCCACTGGTCCTGTGATGACAATGCGCATAATTTCCATGGGTTGGCACCTCAATTACGGCAAAACACAGAGGAATCAGGCTGGTCTAAACATTCACGGCTTGCCCCATACCCATAAGTTGGGTTTGCAATTCAGCCAGAACATTTTTAATTTCAAGGTTGATAATGCCCAATTTGGCAGAGGCATCCGCCAGCACAAGGAAAACCGCATCTTCGGTGCAACTGGTGAGAATGCCATACCCACTGGCACCCTCTACAAGGATGCGCTCGATTTTGCCCCGGCTTAGCTCTCGTCCAATACGTTCCCCCAACGACAGCATGGCCGCTGACATCGCTGCCACCCGTTCATCATCCATTCCCCCCGGCAAGGTTGCCGCCAGCGTCAGACCATCGGGAGACACAAGGGCGGCTCCTTGGACATTACTGGCATTGGCAACAAAGTTTTGCAGTGTAGCTTCAAGTTTTGCGGCATTAATTGGCATAATCTAATCCTCGTAAAGATATGGGAACTTTTTGAACAATGACTGCTAGGTGACCTACATGGCAGCAGCCCCTGTGGCAATTAGCCGTTGAAACAGTGCCTGGGTCCAACCGGTTTCCTTAAGAACCGCTTGGGAAGACACCTCGAAGTAGGCCTGCTCAATAAAGGCAAGATCAATCATGCAAATTTTGCCTAGGGCATCACTGAGAGCCTCGGATTTGTTGGCTTCCCTTAACTTTTGCCGCACGGCGTTGACAACAATTGCCATCGCGGGTACCACATGCTGTGGCCCAATGCCAATGCGCACGTGAACCAGACCAATTTTCCAGCGTCGCTCAGCGTAGGCCTTGCCCCAACCATCCATCCCTGTGAACATTTCATGGAACCAGTCGATGAAGGTTTGATGGAGGCGATGAATGCGTCCTTCTGTGGCGTTGAGAATGGCATTCATCTCTTCATCCCGCCCCAAGTAGTCATAAAAAATGTCGGCCATTTGGGGGGCAATTTCCTTTCCCCACGGCGCGGCCTCCGCCAACAGGGATTTGTCTGCATCGGTCAACTGGACTCGCCGTACCATCGTTGCCATAAAATTGACTGGCTCAATTGTCATCTCTTTCGCCTCGAAACACTGAATAACTTTAATTACTAGATCAGGTGAATTGACTGGGCGTCCGTGATTCAGTGATTAGAATCAAGTCAGGCACTTACTCCTGCAAGCTAACAAACAATATTCGGAAAAGCTGAAAATTTTAGAAACAATTAAAGATTCCCCCTTAAAAATCCAAGCACTGCTGGTACAGACCTCTGCATTAGATGCTTGAAAAGCGCTTCCTCACTCCACGACATGCAACCTCAACTCAGATTTAGCCGATTTCACAGGGACTCAACACAGAAATACAAAGTTGCTCCTCATTCTAAAAAGTGTGAAGTTAGCTTACTTATCACTCTGCGTTGCAGAAACAGGCTGCGGTTAATGCAGAGTATTCCCCTGACTTTCTAATGAAAAGTATAGATTTCTCTGTAGTTCTTTGACTGTATTTCTCGACACACTACACAAAATAAAATGATTAGATACATTTTTTAATTATTCTTTAGTTTTTTAATTCGCTTTGTGTGGAAATGAAAGTAACTTTTACAAAATATCCCCAATGCCTTGATCCCATGGCACGGAGTATGCCACCCTTGCATTGTTATCCATCTAGGATGCTTTGAGTCATCGTAGGTATTTATCTTGAGCAAGGGAGGATAGTTGTATGTCCGATCGCTTGACCTACCAAGGCGAAATGGAAACGAAGCTGCAACAACTCGGTGCCCAGCTTGACCAACTCAAGGCAAAGGCGGATCAAGCGGGTGAAGATGTCAAGGCAGATATTGAAGCTAAAATTGAAGCCCTCAAGGCCAAACGCGATGAGATTACTCAGCAATTGGCTGCCCTCAAAGAAGCGGGCGATGATGCTTGGGAGTCCCTCAAAGCAGGGTTCCAGAGTGCGTGGGATGAGTTGAGCAAGGCCTTTGAGGAAGCAGCCAGTAAGTTTAAGGGTGAATAACTGTTTTCTTAGCTCCAACCCTCAATGGTGACATCGACGCGATCGCCCTCGTGGGATAGGGGCGCAATGTTAAGGTAATACAACGGCTGATCGGCAGAAAGATTCCGCAGCCAATGGAGACATTGGGCATCCACATGGACATAGGAGCCGGTTTCCACGGGGGTACGGATCAAGGCGGTTGCTGCCACAGAACTCGCAGGGGGCGTCATCGGGCAGGTAATGAGTTCACCAACTCCCGATACAATTAGGAAAATATCGTCACCGCGATGGTGGTAATGGGGATAGTTGGCTTGTCCGGGTTCAATGCGATAGAGACTAGAGGCCAATTCCGCATTGTGGTGATCCAAAGGACAAACGGCGTAGCCTGGCCGCTTAGGCATCCAGTTTTGGCAACGCTCGATTAATTCAGGAAAGGAGAAAACTAACATTGTGCCATTAGGATAAATCTTGACCATTATGAATATTAAATTATTGTATCGCCAAGCGATCGCGCTATCCTAGCCAATGGCCGCGGTTCGGAGTTTTGAATGAGTACACCCATTCCGGTCATTGTTGTCGGTGCTCTCGGCAAAATGGGGCGCGAGGTCGTTAAAGCCGTACAACAGGCTGCCGACACTGCCCTCTATGCTGCTGTTGATCGCAAGCAGGTGGGGGAGGATATTGGTGAAGTCCTAGGGCTAGGGGCGCTGGGCATTCCAATTAGTGGCAGCTTGCAAGAGGTGTGTGTCGCCGCTGCCCAAGAAAAACAAGGGGTGGTGATGGTGGATTTTACCCATCCCACAGCCGTCTACGAAAATGTGCGCATGGCGATCGCCTACGGTATCTATCCTGTGGTCGGAACAACGGGCTTGAGTCCAGAACAAATTGAAGATCTGGCCGAGTTTGCTGACAAAGCCGATATGGGGGGGGTGATTGCTCCCAACTTCTCCATTGGTATGGTGTTACTGCAGGAGGCGGCCATCCGGGCGAGCCAGTATTTTGACCATGTGGAGATCATTGAACTGCACCACAACCAAAAGGCTGATGCTCCTAGTGGTACCGCCATTCAAACCGCGCAGCGTTTAGCAGAATTGGGCAAAACCTTTAACCCACCGCAAGTGCAGGAGTCGGAACATCTCAGGGGTGCCCGCGGGGCGTGTACGGAGGGGGAGATTCGCATCCACAGTGTGCGCTTGCCGGGACTGATTGCCCATCAGGAGGTGATTTTTGGCGCACCGGGGCAAATTTATACGTTGCGCCATGACACCAGCGATCGCCAGTGCTATATGCCGGGGGTACTGCTGGCAATCCGCAAAGTACGGCAGCTCAAGCGCTTGATCTATGGCTTGGAGAAGCTGCTCTAATTTCGCTTTAACTTTAGACTTCGGGTGTTTGCTGCAACAACCAAAAGCCTTGCAGGGTCTCCTGTTCTGGTCTTTCCTTCACGGCAATGAAATGCAAGCCTTGGCTTTGGGTACAGGCGTCCCTAAAGGCGGCCAGTTCTTTCTGAATCTGGGGATTGCGGCCACTGATGAGTACCCAGCGATCGCTGGCTCCCGTTTCCAACACTAGCAACGGCTGAGGTTCTTCCTCAAAACTCAAATAGGCCGGCTCTAATCCCGACAGCCAACCCGCCAAGGGCAGTGCGCGCTGCGAATAGATAATTAACCCCGGCAGTAGCGTATCGTCACTGAGGGTCAAAAAGGGCAGTGGGGGTACCTCACCAAAGGGCAGTTCCCATTCACCAGCCGTTTTAATTTCCCCCAGAGGAAGACCACTGAATTGCCAGCGATCGCCCCTCAGGGCTGGTGGTAAAGGTTGAGGCGCAGGGAGGATCAACTGGGGTGGCGTTGCCAGATCGGCTTGGTAGTTGGGTAGGGTTGGATAGAGGTTTGTGGCGCGATCGCGCAGCCAATCATAGAGGGCAAACGTGCGCCGACTGGGCACCATCACTAATCCTGCCGCTTCTCCCCCCCGCGTAATAATGCTGGTCATGGCTCGGCGGAAAAAACGTACCCGATCGGGTTGAGCACTGTTTGCCAGTCCCAGTTGCTGCCGCCATTGATCCATGGCTTCTTTGAGGGCAGCTTCTAACCAGCGGGCATTGGCTTCAGCTCCGGCACAAGTTTTGCTGAACTGAAATTGTTGCTGGCGATCGCAAATCAGCAATTCCCAGATTTTTTTGTTGTTTTCATCCACAAGGGGACGGGAATAAAAATCCAACTCCCAGATCGTATCCATTCACACCTAGAGGAACGTTACCCGCAAACTTGAAGCTATTTGCCTTTCCTAGGATAGGCGGTTTTGGCCGTCAAGGTAAATGTATAACCCGATACAGATTTTCCACTGTGAGAACTGGTGCAATCAAAGGTTAATTGCGGGTCAATGCTTTGCTCAGCTCCAGCCAAACAACAGCCAGATCACTTTCTGGCGCGATGGTGCCGCAACTGCGATTTCTCCTCCGCTGAACTCATGTGCAACTCTACTCCATAATCGTTGAGAATGAAAGCGATGTCCAAGTTAAAACTGAAACGTGCGAGACGGCAAAAGCGCCCGTTACGCAACCTTGACCGGCAGCCCAATTTCCGCTGGCGATCGCCAGCCCTTGTCGCCTGCATTCCCCTAGCTTTAATCATTGTGGCTGTTTGGGGAGTGGCTGCTCAGGCACAGGATGAACCCCTCACCCCTGAAACAGTTCAAGGCGTACTCAACACCATTTGGGTACTCATTGCAGCCATTCTGGTGATTTTCATGAATGCTGGCTTCGGCATGTTGGAAACTGGCTTCTGCCGCCAGAAAAATGCTGTCAACATTCTTTCTAAGAACCTCATTGTTTTTGCCTTGGCCACCCTTGCCTACTGGGCGATCGGATTCTCTTTCATGTTTGGTACCGAGGGCAATGCTTTTATTGGCTTGGGGGGCTTTTTCCTCAGTAGTGAAAACCCCGAAACCTACGGTCTTGATCCCTTTCCGGAGGGCTTACCCATCGCTGTGGCCTTTCTGTTCCAAGCTGCCTTTGCAGGAACCGCAGCCACCATTGTTTCTGGGGCAGTGGCCGAGCGGATCAAGTTTGTTGACTTTTTGATTTTCAGCCTCCTGCTCACTGGTATCTCTTACCCCATTACGGGTCACTGGGTTTGGGGGGGTGGCCTTCTCAGCAACATTGGTTTCCTTGGCCCAGATATTGCCTTTAAGGATTTTGCCGGTTCAACGGTGGTTCATGCCGTAGGCGGTTGGTCGGCACTGATGGGCGCTGCGTTCCTAGGACCACGGCTTGGCAAGTATGCCGCAGATGGTACGCCTCGGGCGTTGCCCGGCCACAACATGGGCTTTGCCATGCTGGGGTGTTTGATCCTCTGGATCGGCTGGTTTGGTTTTAACCCTGGTTCTGAACTGGCCGCAAATGAAGCTGTACCCTACATCGCAGTCACAACAAACTTGGCGGCGGCAGCCGGTGGGGTTGCGGCAACAATTACCGCTTGGCTAGCCATTGGTAAACCTGACCTCTCCATGATTATCAACGGTATTCTGGCGGGATTAGTGTCCATTACAGCACCCTGTGCAGGTGTGTCTTACTGGAGTGCCGTGATCATTGGTGCCATTGGCGGTGTGATTGTGGTCTATTCTGTCCTTTTCTTTGACCGCATCAAAATTGATGACCCCGTTGGTGCCACCTCTGTCCACTTGGTCTGCGGCACTTGGGGTACCTTAGCTGTTGGCTTGTTTGACAAAGAGTTAGGCTTGCTCACCGGCCACGGAGTGACTCAGTTGATTGCTCAGATTATCGGTATTTTAACAGTCGGTGGCTTTACTGTACTGCTGACCAGTATCTTTTGGCTGGCTCTGAAACAAACGCTTGGCATTCGTGTTTCCGAAGAAGAGGAACTCAAAGGCTTGGACATCGGCGAGCATGGCATGGAAGCCTACAGCGGTTTCTTGAAGGAGTAACTCGCCTGCCAATAAGTTTGGGGTCGTACCACGCCGCTGAACGATCCCATTGCCCTAGGTGGTTTTTGCTGTCCTCAGCGTTTGAGGGCAGTTTTTTTCTAACTTTGCAGTGATATACGCTACGCTATAGCGGCAGTACATTAGGGAGTTTTGGATGAGCGATCGCGCCATGGCGGTACGGGTGCGACAACACGTTAACCCTCTCAGTCAAAAGTTCCAGCAGGACATTGCTGTTCCCGATTGGTCAACGATTTACGAGCAACCTTCGCAGCCTTTACATCTCGATATTGGCTGTGCCAAGGGCACGTTCTTGTTAGAAATGGCAGCACTGTATCCAGAGCAAAATTTTCTGGGTCTGGAAATTCGCTACCCGCTGGTGGTGGCAGCCAATGAGCGGCGCGATCGCCAGCAACTTCGGAACCTCCACTACCTTTGGGGCAATGCCAATGTCCACTTGGGCAAAATCCTCCGCGGACTCCCCCTGCACACCGTCACGATTCAGTTTCCAGATCCGTGGTTCAAGCGCCGTCACCATAAACGCCGCGTCGTCACCCCTGAACTGGTGGCCACCCTTGCCGAACTCCTGCCCGCTGGTGGGCGTGTTGTCCTTCAGTCAGATGTCTTTGAGGTGGCTGAATCAATGGTGCAACAGTTTCGTGCCCATGCCGCCTTTAGCTCAACCTGTACCGATTGGTTACCCCAGAGTCCTTGGCCCGTCGCGACAGAACGGGAAAAATGTGTCCTCAGTAAAGGATTACCCGTTTACCGCTGGCAATTTGAGCGGTGTGCCCTCTAACTGGCTTTCAAATACTGCTGCCAAGTAGCGACAATTGCTGGGGAGCCGTACCAAGGGGCATCGGGGCGATCGCGCAAGCGACTGCGAGGCGCATGGAGCACATCTTCATAGACCAGATTCTCTGCCCCCTCAAGGTGGGCTGCTGCCACCGGTGTCACCCCATCTCCCCAACAGGCACCCTCGCCACAGGTGAGTTTATAGCTTTGATACGTAAACCAATTGGCAAACGAACCGCGTGGTGTGCCATAGATGGCCTTGCCCGCCAGACAGACATAGCGAATTTTGGGGTAATAAGCGCCGGGGTAGGTGGTGTTCACAAAGTCAAGATTGCGGCGCGTCCAACGCTCCTGACTCCGATGGGGAGTACCCAACGTGATTAGCGTGTGCACCCATTTGTGACCCGCCCAAACTTGGCTCTCATAGGGTTGATCCCCTAGGTAAATGCGGCTAATCCAGCCCCCCGCTGAGTGGCCAATGAGATGCACGGCGGACGCCCCTGTTGCATTCAGAACATGCTGAATGGTGGTATCCAAGGCCTGTAAAATTGGCGCCACCGATCGCCCCCCCAACGTGGGAAACCACGAGCGTACCCTGAGGGGCACCACCTCCGCCACAAACCCCAATTGCCGCAGATAATCCCGCAGTGGGTAGTACTCAGGGGCAGCCGCTAAATATCCCGGCAAAATAACGACAGGCAACACAGGACTAACTTGCTTGAGGCGTCGCCGGGAAGTGTATCACATTTGGATAGACGGAAATCATTAGCCCCTCGCGAGCCAGCAGCGTCTGCGGAAATCGTGCCCGTGCCAACTCACCAATGCGATCTAGACAGTCATCATCATGGCTAGGGTCATGGTGAAACAAAATCAGTTGCTTGACCTGGGCGGCTTGGGCAAGCTTAACCGCCTCCTGCCATGTGGAATGCCCCCACCCCACCTTGCTCTGCTGCGGGTGATAGTATTCTTCATCGGTATAGGTGGCATCGTAGATCATCACATCGGCGCGATCGGCCAAGGCAAACGCCCCCGGATGCAGCTGATCAGGCAAATGCTCCGTGTCTGTGATATAGGCCACATGGATACCCTGCCAACTCACACGGTAGCCCACCCCCCCACCCGGATGATTCAGGGCTTCATTACTCACCACCACACCGCCGCCTAGGTGTACCTGTTCGCCCGCCTCCAAGTCATAAAAACGCAAATCTCCCCCCATAATCTGCAACGGGACAGGAAAGTTGGGGTGCAGCATTTGATCATTCAGTCGTCGTTCAATGCCCTGACCATTTTTCCCCGGCACTGCGTAGATATGGAACTGATTCCCCGGTACAAAGGCGGGCTGAAAGAAGGGAAAACCCTGAATATGATCCCAGTGGGTATGGGTAAAGAATAAATGTGCCGCCACCGGATGTTGACTCATTAAGTGCTCCCCCAGAACCCGTAAACCCGTACCGCCGTCAAAAATGATGCGTTGACCATTAGCTTGAATTTCCACGCAGGGAGTGTTACCGCCATAGCGGACAGTGTGGGAACCGGGACAGGGAATACTGCCGCGCACGCCCCAAAACCGAATGGTGAGTGGGTTGAACATGGGCATATCGCAAATCTTGATCGTAGTGTGCCACAGAAAACACGCTTGACTTGTGATATGGATCATCCTCCCCCTGTGACGCTAGGAGTTGATAGAGTGGGGGCTAGCCGCCACGAAGGTTGGTGAAAAATTTTTTCTAAAATCTGCAAGGTGAGTGCATATTTGTAAAAACGCCATTGGATAAATGAATAGAGGGTTGTAACAGGAGGATGGATGAATAATGAGGAGTGAATAAAACAGGCAGTCACGTTTCTTCGTACGGTTGTCCTTTGATTGATATCTAGTGAGAGCGATTGATGACACGCCAACCCTGCGATAAACTCATTGCTTTGCTCCGATTTGACGGTTCCGATCGCCCGCGCTGGTATCGAGATCGCCAACTACAGGCCTACTTCACAGCAGCGGGGTACAACCTCGAGGAGCCAGAGCCGACGGCTGTCTTCCTCCTCCAAAAATTACAGAGTCAGCCGAACCATGATGATGCCCAGTACTGGCAGCGGGGTCTATTTTGCTATCTCCAAGAAACTAGTTGGTCTGTAGCCATGACCCTGCGGGAGAAACTGGGCGGGATGCATCAGGTCAGTGACTGTTTTCAGCAGGCTTGCTGTCTCACTAATGATCCCCTCAAGTTATTGAGCAAATTTAAGCCCGAGCGGGGTACGCGGCTATCCACCTATGCCTATCTCCGTATCTATGACGGTGTGTATGCTGCGCTGGTGGGGGTTCGGAAATCAGATTGGGGTCTACTCAAACACAGTGGTCTGCGTTCTCTCTCCTCAGCCTTGGGGAACCAAGGATACACAGAAGATCGAGTTCGTCAAGTCTGTGCCCTTGTCGAATTGTGGCAGGAGTTGGCGGATCAGACCACTGCTCCCGATCAGGCACTGCTGGCTCAGGTGGCTAAAACCTATCGTCAATGTTGTCCTGATCTCCCCGCTGTAACCCCTAGCGAAGTTGAAACCCTGCTCCGCACAGCGATCGCTGCCTTGCGAGCTTATCGCCAACCACAGGTGGTGAATCCTGCTGAGCAAAGGTTTTGGGACACCCTAGAAGGAGGAAATACGCCTTGGGAAGCAACCCTGAAACAGGAAGAACAGGAAACCCTTAAACGGGTCTTTGAAATGATGAAAAATGCGATTGCAGCACTGGATGACACTAGTCGTCAGGTGTTTTGTCTGTACTATTGCGAGCAGGTCAGCCAACAAGCAATTGCCCAGCACTTAGGCTTTGCAAAACAATATCAAGTGTCTCGTGCCCTAGAGCGGATTCGTGGTCATTTGGTGAAAGCGCTACTCGCCGGCCTTAACCAACCTACGCATCCTCAACGCCTTAAGGAGGCAACAGTGGCTGTCAACCTGTGGTTGAAGGAGGGTTATAAGGTGTTAGCAGGGTCTTGTCAGCGGTGTGATCAGGTAGGTATGGCAGAACACTGTCGTTATGAGGGTGCATCTTGACTGTTTTGTAAACGGTATGAACTTTTGGGAGTTGTTGTACTTAGGTAAGGAACCATGACATCGCTATCACTTTCGTTTCTCACTGCCATAGATGCGCCACCGATGGCGCACACGGAACACGTTCACATTGATTTAGCAGATGCTGGCGATCGCCAGTGGATTGAGCAGATCACAGCGGCTGCCCGCGCTTACCGTCGTGGCAGTGTGCGAATAAATGCGATGGCCTATGTAGCCGTACGTAACTGGTTCGCAGCAATGGGCATTAGTGCCGACCCCTTCCTCTCCACCGTCGAACTGCCCATCTTCTGGGAGTTTGTCAACGGCACCCTCTTGACGACCGCCATTGGTCAAGTGTTGATTGTGCCTGATACTTCTATAGAGCTTGACGAGTGCCGCATTCCTCAGGAATGGTTGCACATTGCCGCTTGGAAACCCGATTACATCTTGGGCGTACAAGTCTTTGCCGAAGAAGCGCAGGTCAGACTCTGGGGCTATGCACCAAGCAGCAGTGTGAATCGTTCTGCCATTGATGCCTTGAGCCGTACCTACACCCTCGATCGCGAGGACATGATCGAAGATGTGCCCCTCCTCGCTGCCTTGCCGGCCTGCCATCACATCCCTGTTCCATCACCTGCCGCAACTGCGATTCCCACAGCCACGCTTCAGCAAATTGCCAGTGGTGAGATGCTCTTGCCCCGCTTGGTGTTGCCCCTAGAGGAATGGCTGCACATCATTGGGCAACCTCGCCATCGCCTTGATCTCTTTTTGGCCTGTCATCCGCAGCGGCTGAGTCTCTGGCTTTATGCCAAGACCAAGGGCGTGAGCAACCTGTTGGGTCAAGTGTGGCAAGACGTGCAGGAACTGCTTGAGGAGGGCGCGATGCTCAATCCCTATCTCAGTTGGAAGCTGGGCTGGACATCGCCAGAGTGGGCATTGCGCTCCAATGACACCTTAGAAGCCATGCAAGCTCAAGCTCAATTACGCCAAGCCTTGGAAACGGAGGATTGTCGCCAAGCGGTTGCCCTCCTCAAAGACCTGATTGCCACCACTGCCGATGAAGGATTGCGCTGGATGGCGGCAGAATATCTCCACGCTCAAGATGCCACTGCCCCAGAAGCAGGGGTGTGGAAAACTCGTACCGTGGACTTGGGTCTTGCCCTCGGCGGACAGTCCTTCGGCTTGGTCATGGCCGTACTGCCGCGAGATACGATGTCTGCCAATATTCTTGTGCGCGTCACTGCCCTCAAGGTAGGTGAAACGTTGCCCCCAGACTTGGTTTTGATGATTACTGAGGCCAATGGCAATACCTTTGCCCAAGTCACTAGTCGGCAGCAGGATCAAGCGGTGCAGTACAAGTTTTGGGGACAAATTGGCGAAACTTTTGGCATCACATTGGCCTATGGAGATGCTAAGATCACGGAAACTTTTGTTGTCTAGCTGCATTGGCTCTTTTTGATTGCCGCTGCGATGAAACACGTCTGTCTTGAAATCTACGGGGGTTGCCTTGAGCAGCATTCCTTCAAGGGTCGCCTATTATTGGGGACAGAAAGCCAAGTGGATGCCTATGGGGTGTATCCTGTAGAGTTTCCAGCAATGCCTCACCTTCCGCACCGGTATCGGCAGTGGCGCGACGCCTATCACGGCTATGCGAAGAATACTCGTCTGGGGGCTAGCGGTAACCAGATTACGAACATTGGTACTCAGCAACCCACCCTCCTTAAAGAGGTACGGCAAAACTACACTGACCTTGTGACTACCCTTGGCACGTGGTTGCACAATACGCGCATCAGTTATCTCTGCGAGGAACAGATCAATGAGCAAACTTCACTTTCTAAGGAGCAGACTTCATTTTTTGGCCTAGGCAACTTTATCTTGCCGCCGCCGATGAACGAGATTCACCGCATTTCTGTGCAGACAGATTTTGTTGAACTGTGGCACTATCCATGGCACGACTGGACACCGATTCGCCAACACAGCAATCTGGATGTGGTGTTTTCACCAATGGTGTATCAGTCCCTGAAGTCTTCGACAGCGCACCATGAGGGAGTACGGATTCTGGCAATTTTTGGCGCGAGTGGCGACCTTGATCTCAAGGGGGATCTTGAGGCTCTCAGGGCGTTACCCAATGTCGAACTCCACTGCCTGCGATCGCCCCAATTAAGTGAACTCTATTCCCTGTGGTGTCAGCCCTGGGACATTCTCTTTTTTGCTGGGCATAGTCAGGGTAATGGCATTATTATCAACAATGAAGAGGAACCATTACAGATTTACAGGCTTTATGAGACGCTTAAAACCGCAGTGAAGCAGGGGCTGCAACTGGCGATCTTTAATTCCTGCGACAGTATTCCCCTAGGACAGTTTTTGATTCAGTTGGGCTTGCCCCACGCGATCGTGATGCGCGAAGCGGTTCCGAATATTGCCGCTGAGTTGTTTTTGAAGTACTTTTTACAGAACTTTCACGGCGGTGCAGATCTCTATGCCGCTGTAGCTCAAGCGCGATCGCAATTACGCGAACTGAGTCGCTGTGATGAGTATCTGCCGGGAACGTCGGCCCTGCCCCTCATTTGCCGCCATCCCCAAGCGCGCTGCCCCCACTGGCACCATTTACGCCGATCAGAAGCCCCTGCTGTTACAGTTGGTGTGTCTGGGGGCGATCGCTCCTCCCCAAGGGTTTCTAAATTTCCCGCATTCCTCTACTGGTGTCGCTGGCAACTGGAACTGGCGCAACTCCTGCCCCACGCCCAAGATCCTAGTCGCTGGGTGACAGCAATTCCTGGGGGTTGCAGTCCCCAAAGGCCACAGCAAAACTACCAAGATGCCTTTGCGAATGTTGCCCACTGGGTCTGCGGCCTCGAGCGCACTATCGGTGGCTTTTCCCCTCAAGCGGAGTTGGCCTTTTTCTTTCCTGCCCTAGAGGCTGAGGCTCGGCAACTTCTACCGCGGATCTCTAGCCAACAGCTGCTGCCTTACTTGGAATCCTTGGTGGTGGAGCAGCGGGGTCTCCCCCGTGTCCGTGCCGCTTTTTTAATTGCGCAGCAATATCCCAATGTCAGCCACCTCAGTACAGCGTTTCAAGTTTTAGAGGATACCTTACGCCAAGACACCAAGCCCCAAGTGCGCGAAGAGCTATTAGCGGAGTGTCAGCAATTTCTCAAGGAGCTAGATGCCAAGCTGGTCAGGAGCGTTTGGGACAGCACCACGGGAGAGCGCCTACAGCAGTTTTTACAGCGGCTGCTCCATTATCCCCAACAGTCTAACCGCCTGAAACTGGCGATCGCCTCTGTTCTGATTACGGCAAAAGGCCGTTGGGCGGTTGAAGCTAGCAATGTTGCCCTAGAAATTTTTCGTAACTCCTCATACCTAGAGGATGTGATCCTTGCCAGTTGCTGTTTACACCAAGCGGGGGTGCGGCAGTGGGAGGTTGTTGGCCGACTAGAGCGCTATTTGGGCTTGGCCACGGTGCAGTCCCACCAGATTGCCCTTGCCGGCGCCCTTGGCATTGTTAGTCCGAATCATCCCCAAGCCATTGACACCCTTGAGTTAATCATTGAGCAGCAGGCCTACGATCTGGAAACATTGATGGCGGCGGTGCGGGCCCTTCACCGCATTTCCCCTGAGCATCCCCTTGTGTTGGCGACCCTGCGATCGCTCTTGGTCAAGGCGCAGGAAACCCAAGATATTCTCGGCTTTTACTATGGCCTAGCGGCTCTCGATGAATTGCAGCAGCCCCTAACTCCCTACATCTCAACTACAGTCATCCCGTGGGTTTGCCAGAAAATTGCGGTTTTTAAGGCGCAAGAAGAACCCTACCTGATGGCTCCCTATACCGTGCTGTGGTACTGTAGCCGCCATATTCCCTACCAAGAACTTGCAAATCTTTGGCAATAGTTAACTTCCCCGAAGGGGCGGGAGATCGAGCGCTTTCTGAGGATCAACCGTAGCGACTAAAGAAAAAATGGGGTCGTCGCAATGACTGACCCCGCCTGCCGATTCCTCAGAGAGGAGAACACTAAAACTTAGCCTAAGGCAGATGAGAAAAAATGTCAACAAGCTAGAAGAAAAAGTTTGCCCAAGATGCCGAGCACCCTCTTGCCCTGTCTCCCTCAGATTCCAAGCCATGGGCTTTCGCCCTAACCTCTGAGAAAAGTGACCACTGCTTTGGGGGGTGCTCAAGGTTGAAGAGTTGCTCAGCCCTCAACACCAATTGCGGGAGTAGCGTTGATCGAATTAGGGATTGTCCTTGCAATTCGGTGAGCTGATAAGATTGACCGACTACAACGCAAAGCACCACCTTTTGTTCTTCAGGGTCAACGATCCAATATTCAGGAATGCCCATTTCGGCATACTCTCGACGTTTTGTGTGATAGTCGCGATCGCGAAGCGCGCCCTTTGGGCGATCGCGATTCCCATTGCCCGGACTAACCACTTCTACCACTAAAAGCGGTGGGCGTTCGACGATCGCCGAAAGCGGATTTTGTTTGCGCAGAGCGTCCCATTCTTCGCGGTGCAAAATGCATAAGTCTGGTTCCCGTGATGTTCGCAAGCCAGTGCGCACGCCAATGCCACCGGGGAAAATTTCGAAGGGTAAATGATTCCCCTTAATTTCGTTTTCAAGCGTGGTGAATAAAAATCGGATAATTGCGATATGTAGGGGGCTACCGGTTGGCATGGTAATAATTTCGCCATTTTCTAATTCAATGCGATGATCTGCCGCATCATAATCAAGGAACTCCGCAAAGGTAACCTTTCTAACGGGAGTCTGAGTCATGGCTGAATCTCGCAAATTCAAACACAATTTTTAATGCCTAACTCCAGCCTAGCCTACCGGACTTGAGTCAAAGCTTAACTTCAGGCTAGGAGAGCAATTTCAGTTGCTGAATCACAGGTTCGGGCGTTCGCGCAGCGCGCCCTTCAGGCGATCGCGGCATCTCTGGAGTGTCTTGACTCTCTTCTTCAGAGTGGCCATTAAGGGTTTGGAGTGCCGCTAGCAGATCTTGGTGCAGCGGTTCAAGGTCAGGGTGATGATCCAGATAGAGTTGCAGGGCATGGCTGGGGTCAAGGCACTGTTCGAGGGCAACTTCTGGCAGGCGGGCAATGGGCTGGCTATTCACTAGTTGGGGCAGAAGGCTGACGCTGTGGGCACTCTCTAGTGCTTTTTGCAGCTCATGGAGGTTGATCAGGGGAATTTGATCGGGGCGCAGTTGATACATGACCCGCACCACAGCCCCGCTGATCTCCCCGCTGGCGATCGCCCCCAAGAGGGCGGCTTGGGGATCCAGTTCCAGCTCGGTTAAGTCCACACGAATGGTGCGGAAGGGGCGGGTGGGTAGGGGACAAAACTGAAATTCTGTTTTGCCCTTAGCAAGGTTCACTAAGACATAGCCCTTTTCTTCCCCCTCTTCACCAAAATCCACCCGCTCAATGCTGCCGGGATAGACCACGGGTGGATCGTGACACAGGACTTGATGGCGATGCACATGGCCAAGGGCAACATAGTCAAAACAGGGGCGCGCCAAAAAACTCAGGGGAATCGTAAAACCTTTGCCGGCACTCAAATAGCGTTCAGAGCCGTACTGGGCGGTGTCCACCATGGCATGAGCCAGTAAGACAGTGGGCAAGGCCGGATCAAGTTGGCGAATTTCCCCCTCAAGGGCAAGGCGCAGCCGCTCTAGGAGCAGTTGATGCACCTCCGCAAGGGAAAGGCCACTGGTTTCTGGCCGAGTGAGGAGCGTAGATCGCGTTAACCAAGGGAGGGTAATGACTTGAACACTACCCCGGCGAGTTTCAATGCGATGGGTAGCCAAGCGATCGCCCACGATAAAACCGGGCACCCCAAGGGTGCGATAAAGACTGAGGCTCGCGCCCCCCTGTCCTTGGGCGTGCTGATCGTGGTTGCCCACCAGCAAAACCGTGGGAATGCGGGCATCGGCCAAGCGGCGAAATTGGCTGGCAAAGGCTTCATGGACGAGAGGGGGTGGCGTGGCATCGGGAAAGGCATCACCGCCAAAGAGCACCAGATCAACGGGTTCACTGAGGGCACGGTCAATACAGGTGGCCAGAGCAGCAATAAAATCCTCAAGGCGCGTATTCAAGCCGGTGGCCGGGTTAATGTGGCCATGACTGAGGCCACTGCCCAGGTGAATATCGGACACATGGAGAATTTTCATAGCGATCAGGTGATGACCGTGGGGCGATCGCGCCCCGTTAAGCCTTGGATATTCGCCACTTCATTGGCCAGTTGAATTAAATCGGCGAGTGCTACTTGGGCATCGAGGTGCTGCTGGGCAGGATTGGGTTCAAAGCGCTCCAAATAGACCCGTAGTGTTGCCCCTTGGGTTCCCGTTCCCGATAGGCGATAGACAATGCGACTGCCATCCTCAAAAATCAGCCGAATCCCTTGATTTTGGCTGACGCTGTGATCCACTGGATCGGTGTAGCTAAAGTTATCGGCAGTGGCCACGGTGTAGGCACCCAAGGTCTGACCCACGAAGCTGGGCAGTTTTTGCTCCAGTTGGCTCATCAGGGTGTGGGCGCGATCGCTCTCAATGCCTTCGTAGTCATGGCGGGAGTAGTAGTTGCGGCCATAGGTTTGCCAATGGGCTTTGACAATCTCGGCCACGGAGGTTTGGCGGACAGCCAAGATATTCAACCAAAAAAGCACAGCCCAGAGGCCATCTTTCTCGCGCACGTGGTTGGAGCCAGTACCAAAACTTTCCTCACCGCAGAGAGTGGCTTTACCGGCATCGAGGAGGTTGCCAAAGAACTTCCAGCCCGTGGGGGTTTCATAACAGTCAATCCCCAGCTTGGCCGCAACGCGATCAGCCGCTTGACTCGTGGGCATCGAACGGGCAATCCCCGCTAAGCCGTCTTTATAGCCGGGCACCAGGGTGGCATTGGCGGCCAAAATCGCAAGGCTGTCGCTAGGGGTAACAAAACAATTAGCCCCTAAAATCATGTTGCGATCGCCATCACCATCGGAGGCCGCACCAAAATCAGGAGCCTGCTCGCCAAAGAGTTGCTGCACCAAGTCATGGGCATAGACCAAATTGGGGTCGGGATGACCACCACCAAAGTCCGGTAGCGGCACACCATTTTGCACCGTGCCTTGGGGTGCCCCTAGGCGTTTTTCAATGATCCGATGGGCATAAGGTCCCGTAACCGCGTGCATGGCATCAAAGACAAGGCGCAGCTTCCCGGTGCGAATGACCTCAGCAATACAATCAAAGTCAAAAAGAGTCTCCAGCAATGTTTGATAATCGGCGACGGGGTCAATGACTTCAACAATCATTTCACCCAAGGGAAACTCCCCAAGGGTGTGCAGATTCACATCGGGGGCTGTGTAGATTTTGTAGCTGGTGAGGGCAAGGCTCCGCTCATAGATCGCGTTGGTCACTTTCTCTGGCGCAGGCCCGCCATTGGCAATATTGAACTTAACGCCAAAATCTCCCTGTGGCCCTGCGGGGTTGTGACTGGCTGAGAGAATAATGCCACCGATCGCCCCATACTTGCGAATCACACAGGAGGCGGCTGGCGTTGAGAGAATGCCATTTTGCCCCACCTTGACCCGTGCAAAGCCATTGGCTGCAGCCATTTTGAGGATGACTTGGATCGCCTCAGCATTGAAGTAACGGCCATCACCCCCTAGGACAAGGGTTTGCCCCTGCGGTGCCTCAATGGTGTCAAAAATCGCTTGGATAAAGTTTTCCAGATAATGGGGCTGCTGGAAAACAGGTACCGCCTTACGCAACCCAGAGGTGCCGGGTTTTTGATCCTTGAAGGGAGTGGTGGCAACAACTTGAATACCCATTAGGAGGCTCCACAAGGGGACTGTCACTATAAGGGCAGCTTAGTCGGCTCCAGAATCGTGGTCAAGACCTTTCCATATAGTATGCGATAGTATGCCTTTGCCCTAATTGATTTTCTGAGAGACTTGTCATCGCACCTAGACGCTTGCTAGAATCATGAAGCACTTTCAAGCCGGGATAGCTCAGTTGGTAGAGCAGAGGACTGAAAATCCTCGTGTCGCCAGTTCAATTCTGGCTCCTGGCATCGCCGACAAGATGCGCCTCGTTTCGCTCCTACCGAGTGCCACAGAAATTGTTGCTGCCCTAGGATTGACACCGTTTCTTGTGGGGCGTAGCCATGAATGTGACTATCCGCCAGAGGTGAAGACATTGCCTGTTTGTACACGGGCAAGGTTAGATACACAGCAGTCAAGTTTAGCAATTGATCGGGCGGTTCAAGACCTCCTGCGATCGGCTCTGGGCATTTATGACTTGGAACTGGCGACCCTGCAAGCACTAAAACCGACCCACATCATTACCCAAGATCAATGCGATGTTTGTGCTGTAACCTTGGCAGAGGTGCAGGGGGCGATCGCCAGACTCTTTGAGCCACCACCGCAGTTAATTTCCCTCCAACCCCATTGCCTTGAGGATGTCTGGCAGGATATTCGGCGGGTGGGTCTTGCCCTCGGTGTCTCTCCCGACCCCCTACTGAATTCGCTACACACCAGAATTCATGCCTGTCAAGCAGGGGTGAGCGATCGCCCGCGGCAGCAAGTCGCGACCATTGAATGGATTGACCCCCTCATGGCCAGTGGCAATTGGGTACCGGAATTGATTGCCCTCGCGGGGGGTGAAAATGTCCTCGGTACAGCAGGAAAACATTCCCCCTACATTGAGTGGTCAACACTTCTGGCGATCGACCCGGAGGTGATCATTGTCATGCCCTGTGGCTTTGACCTCGAACGCAGCCGTCAAGAACTTGACCAAGCCTTGCACACTTATCCCCAGTGGCAGCAATTGCGTGCCCTGCAAACAGGTCAACTGTACATTGTTGATGGCAACGCCTATTTCAACCGCCCCGGCCCCCGCTTAGTGGATTCCCTTGAAATTCTTGTCGAGATTCTCCACCCACCCCAAGAACCAAAATTTCAAGGCATGGGTTGGCAACCCTACAGCCCTTTTCCCAAGGATGGCACACGCTCACAGCTGTAAAAGCCAGTGCCGGCAAGGATTTGATTTCCTATCCCCTATTTCAGCAAAGGGCGGCTGTACGCGCCATCAATCACAGGAGGATGGCACCAACGATAAATCTGAAGAAAAGATAAAAATTACCCGTTGCAGATTTGGCTATTTCGCCTAAGATGAGGGAAACTCAACTGATCTCATTGATCCCCTGCCGTTGTCCCAAATACATAAATAGGCAAGCTTCCTATGGCAATTGGTTATTTAGCGCTGGTTTTGCATGCTCACCTCCCCTTTGTCCGCCACCCCGAGAGTGACTACGTTTTAGAAGAAGAGTGGCTCTTTGAGGCAATTACCGAAACCTATGTGCCCCTGATCTGGATGTTTGAGGGGCTAAAGCGTGACGGCGTGGACTTCAAAATCACAATGAGTATGACGCCGCCATTAATTTCAATGCTGCGGGATCCGCTACTTCAGGAACGCTACGATCAGCACTTGGCAAAACTAGAGGAACTGGCAGAACTAGAGGTAGAGCGCAATACCTACAATGGCCACATCCGCTACCTTGCCGAGCACTATGCCCAAGAATTCAACCGCGTACGGCAGACATGGGAAAACTACGATCGCGACCTCGTCAAGGCCTTTAAGCAGTTTCAAGACACCAATAACCTTGAAATCATTACCTGTGGTGCCACCCACGGCTACCTACCCCTCATGAAAATGTATCCCCAAGCGGTGTGGGCACAACTGCAAGTGGCCTGTGAGCACTATGAACAAACCTTTGGCCGCCCGCCCAAGGGCATTTGGCTGCCAGAATGCGCCTATTACGAAGGCCTAGAGCGAATGCTGGCCGATGCGGGTTTGCGCTATTTCATTACTGATGGCCATGGTATTCTCTATGCCCGTCCGCGGCCTCGCTTTGGCACCTATGCGCCTATTTTCACCGAAACTGGGGTGGCTGCCTTTGGCCGTGATCATGAATCCTCACAGCAGGTGTGGTCGTCAGAGGTGGGCTATCCGGGGGCGCCTGAATACCGTGAGTTCTACAAGGACTTGGGGTGGGAAGCAGAGTACGAATACATTAAGCCCTACATCATGCCCAATGGCCAACGCAAAAATACGGGAATTAAGTACCACAAAATTACGGGTCGTGGCCTAGGACTGGGAGAGAAGCAGCTCTATGACCCCTACTGGGCTCGGGAAAAAGCAGCCGAGCACGCTGCCAATTTCATGTTTAACCGCGAAAATCAAATTCGCTACCTGCACCACCTAATGCAGCGTCCGCCAATTGTGGTCTCTCCCTACGATGCGGAACTTTATGGTCACTGGTGGTATGAAGGGCCTTGGTTCCTTGACTTTCTCTTCCGCAAGGTCTGGTTTGACCAAGACACCTTTGCCATGACCCACTTGGCAGACTATCTGCGCGCCCATCCCACCCAGCAGGTGTGCCGTCCGTCCCAGTCCAGTTGGGGCTACAAGGGGTTCCATGAATACTGGCTGAATGACACCAATGCTTGGATTTACCCCCACCTCCATAAGGCCGCTGAACGGATGATTGAACTGGCCAAGGGGGAGCCGTGGGATGAACTGAGTTGGCGTGCCCTCAACCAAGCGGCACGGGAATTACTCCTTGCCCAATCCTCAGACTGGGCTTTTATTATGCGGACGGGAACGATGGTACCCTATGCGGTTCGCCGCACCCGTAGCCACTTGATGCGCTTCCACAAGCTCTATGATGACATCAAGGCACAAAAAATTGATGCGGGTTGGCTGGAAAAAGTGGAAGCCATTGACAATATCTTTCCCCACATTAACTATCGGGTCTATCGCCCCTTGTAGTCGGGGCAGTGGTTAAAGAACGCCAAAGCCTTTGCGTTTCTTTTGCTTCTTGGGCTTTTTGGGAGCCTGAGCACGACCCCCTCGACCCATTGGGTTCATACCCGGCATACCCATTCCCGGAAAGCCCCCTTGACCCATCTGCTGCATCAGGGATCGCATCCGCTGGAAATCGCTGACCAACTTTGTTACATCGGCTACTTGATAACCAGAACCTTTGGCAACCCGTTCACGGCGACTGGGGGAGCTAGCGAGAAGTTCAGGATTGCGACGCTCTTCGCGGGTCATGGAGTTAATCATGGCTTCCGCCCGTTTGAGTTGTACTTCGCCCTGCTGGAGTTGCTCCGTTGAAATTTTATTCATGCCGGGGATGAGCTTCATAATTCCCGCAAGGGAACCCATATTTTTTAGTAGGCGCAGTTGCTTGAGGAAGTCATCAAAGTCAAACTGGGCTTCGAGGATTTTGCGGGACATTTTTTCGGCATCGGCCAAGTCCACTTCCTCTTGGGCTTTTTCGACAAGGGTGAGGACATCCCCCATCCCCAAGATGCGAGAGGCCAAGCGATCGGGATAGAAAGGTTGGAGAGCCTCGACTTTTTCACCAACACCAATAAACTTAATCGGTTGTCCGGAGACTTGACGCACCGAGAGAGCTGCACCGCCGCGTGTATCCCCATCCAGTTTGGTGAGAATGGCTCCCGTAATCCCCACCTGCTCATGGAAGGCACGGGTGAGGTTGGCCGCCTCTTGCCCCGTCATCGCATCTACTACTAAGAGGGTTTCGTGGGGTTGTACCGCATCTTTAATGGCCGCCAGTTCTGCCATCATCTCGGCATCAATTTGTAGGCGCCCCGCTGTGTCAATAATCACGGTATCCACACCGAGTTCCTTGGCTTTGGCCACCCCTTGGCGAGCAATTTCCACGGGGCTAACTTCTGTACCCATCTCAAACACGGGCACGTTAATTTGTTTGCCAAGGGTGACTAACTGATCAATCGCAGCGGGACGATAGACATCGGTGGCCACCAAGAGGGTGCTGCGGCGTTCTTTGCGCAGGTGCAGGGCGAGCTTTGCTGTGGCGGTGGTTTTCCCCGTTCCCTGTAAACCGGCCATGAGAATAATCGTGGGGGGTGGCTCCACGTGAGCAAGGGGACTGTGGGATTCCCCCATGACCTCAACAAGGGCATCGTAAACAATTTTGATAAATTGCTGATCGGGACGAACCCCGGCAATGACCTCAGCACCGATCGCCCGCTGACGCACATTTTCAATAAAGTCTTTAGCGACCTGGAGGTTGACATCGGCCTCTAACAGGGCACGGCGCACTTCCCTAAGAGCTTCTTGGATATTGTTTTCGGTAATTTTGTCTTGACCCCGTAGGGTTTTCCAAGCAGATTCAAGGCGTTCAGCAAGGGCGTCAAACATGGATTACAGCTCAAGGGGCAACAAGAATTTCATTGATCTTAGAGTATCTATCGTAGCAAACCGTCTTCCCCATACCGTCTTGGCTGCCGATTTAAGCAAGGGGCTGCGAGTTGCAATTTGTAGCAAAGTTAGCAGTGGTCGTCAACCGTATCCGCTAGGCTTTCACGGTAAGATAAAAACATTGGGGTTAGAGTCTTTATTTTTATCAGGTTCTATAAAGACGGCCTATTAAAGGCTCTGATCGGCGGGAGGTGTCCAATGCTTGTGATCCTCACCCAAAATCAGATTTTACCGTCACAGTCTGTGTGTCAATCCTGCTTGTTTGCTGATCGCCAAGGCAAACCCCGCTGGCAGGAGGGTCAGCTCCGTTGTGGGGCGCCTCTAGGGAGTACTGCTGAAGCGGGATGTCAACACTTTCGCTGTCAAATGGGGTTTCATTTAGTGGCGGTGTCAGATTTGCCGACTCCTCTCGAGCAAGACCATTGAGGGAAATCGCCACCAAGGAATATCAATGCTGGAATTTGAGAACTACGATCCGGAAGACTTTTACGACGAGTGGTTTCTAGCCAAAGGCCAACCACGACCTTTTATTGAACCGCTGTTACAACGGGTGCGATCGTTGCCAGCGGGAGAACTGCAACAGCGCCAAAAAACCGCCCAACAGGTGATGTTTAACATTGGCGCCACATTCACGGTCTATGGTGCTGCCGAGGGCACCGAGCGGATCATGCCCTTTGATATTCTGCCGCGGGTCATTCCCGCCCAAGAGTGGCAAGCCCTTGAACGGGGTCTCAAGCAACGGATTGCGGCGCTCAATACATTTATTGCTGATGTCTATGGTGAGCAAAAAATTATTAAGGATGGTGTCATCCCACGGGAAATCATTGAGTCGGCCAAGGGCTATCTGCGTCCCTGCCACGACCTGAAGCCGCCGGGGGGCATTTGGTGCCATATTACGGGTACCGACTTAGTGCGCGATCGCGATGGCACCTTCTATGTTCTAGAAGATAACCTGCGCTGCCCTTCGGGGGTCTCCTATGTGCTAGAAAACCGCCGCGTGATGAAAAGCACGTTTCCCCTTGTCTTCAAAGAACTGCACATTCAACCTGTGGACGAGTACCCCAGCCGTCTCCTAGAAACGCTGCTGAACCTTGCGCCCCCCGGCCTACCGGATGCGACCGTGGTGGTACTGACGCCGGGGATGTACAATTCCGCCTATTTTGAGCATTCCTTCCTTGCTCAGCAAATGGGGGTAACGCTCGTGGAAGGGCGGGATCTGGTGGTGGCTGATGGTTACCTACAAATGCGCACAACCAAGGGTCTGAAGCGCGTGGATGTGGTCTATCGCCGCATTGATGATGACTTCATTGATCCAGCGGTATTTCGTCCTGATTCGATGCTGGGGGTCAGGGGTCTGATGGAGGTTTATCGCCAAGGGCGGGTGGCGATCGCCAATGCCCTCGGAACTGGCGTGGCCGATGACAAGGTGATTTATGCCTATGTGCCGCAAATGATTCGCTATTATCTCGGTGAGGAACCCCTACTACCCAATGTGCCCACCTACCTGTGTTGGGAGCCACAACAGTTGGATCATGTGCTCAAGAACCTCGATTCCCTCGTGGTGAAATCTGCCAACGAGTCCGGCGGCTATGGCATGCTCATTGGTTGCCAAGCCACGACTGAGCAGCGGGCAGAATTTGCAGAGCGCATCAAAGCCAATCCCCGCAACTACATTGCCCAGCCCACCCTTTCGCTGTCGCGCGTGCCCACCCTGCTGGGGGATGAAATTGTCGGCTGCCATGTGGACTTACGCCCCTATATCCTGTACGGCAAGGAAATTTATGTCCATCCCGGTGGTCTGACGCGGGTGGCGATGAAGCGTGGCTCATTGGTGGTGAATTCTTCCCAAGGGGGCGGGAGCAAGGATACTTGGGTGCTTAATGATTAGAGCCGTCTTTTGGGGACAGGGGATGCTAGCGGTAAGGCACCACCTATGTTAAACAATTATTAGCTATTAGCCAACGCTGATCGGTGAACTTAGCCTAAACTTGCTGAGGTACTGAAGGAACTTAAGCACATGAATGAATTTGAGACATCCCCAACCACAGAAACTACCCATACGGAAAAGCCTATTTTTGAACCAACGCCGGCACCAGCACCCTTAGCGGAAGTAGAGTCTCAGCCAGCGCCGCCGAAAGTGGGCGGTCTCACGGATGAACAGTGGCAACAGGCTCGTGAAAAACTCTATTGGCTCCTCACGGTCTTCCCCGATCAGGTTAGTGCATTTGTGGGTGAATACAAGCAGCCCCTGCGCACCCTCCTCATCATTCTTGCCACCATTCCTTTTGTGGCACTAGCGGTCGCCATTTTGGAAGTAGTGAATGCCATTCCCCTCCTAGGCCCGACCTGTGAACTCGTAGGCTTTGGCTACACTTGTTGGTTTCTGTATCGCTATGTCCTCTTTGAGTCCGGTCGCCGTGAACTTGGCCAAAAGGTGAATGAGTATAAATCCCGTATCCTTGGGAATGAAGGCGCCAGTTCTTCTTAAGCGAGTTCATGCGCCTGCATTATCTCCAGCACGTGCCCTTTGAGACCCCTGCCTACATTGCCCAGTGGGCGATCGCCCGTGGTTTTGATTGGCAAGGCAGTCATCTCTATGCAGGCGAGCCGCTACCCGCATTGACGGAGGTGGATGCGCTGATTGTGATGGGCGGCCCTATGGGGGTACACGATGAGGCTGTTTATCCATGGTTAGGGTCTGAAAAGGCCTTTTTGCGCCAAGCGATCGCCAACGGGTTACCCATTTTCGGGATTTGTCTTGGTGCTCAGCTCTTGGCACAAGTCCTAGGGGCAGAGGTCACCCCAGCACCCACGAAGGAAATCGGCTGGTTTCCCATTGAACTGACAGCAGCCGCCCAAGCGCATCCTTGGTTTCAGGATTGGCCACCCCAACTGACGGTGCTGCATTGGCATGGGGAGATGTTTAGCCTCCCTCCGGATGCAATGCCCCTCGCCAAAAGTGCCACCTGTCCGCAACAAGGATTCTTGTGGGGCGATCGCGTTGTTGGTCTTCAGTTTCACTTAGAAGTGACCCCCGCTAGCCTTGGGGAGTTGATTCAGCACTGTCAGCATGAGCTAGTCCCCGGCCCTTACATTCAATCCGCCACAGAGATTCAAGCTCAAGCCGCGCAAACCGCACTCTTGACTCCCTATCTGGAACGTTTACTTGAGCGCTGGATTCAGTCGTGATCATTACCAGTCGGCAGAATCCCTTGGTGCGCTCGATCCGTAGGCTGCACCACCGCAAATATCGCCAAGGGCACTTGCTTTTAGAGGGGACTCATTTGCTCCAAGAGGCACTGGCAGCCGGCTATCGCTTATCAGTGGTTTGCTATACCAGCGCTTGGCAAGCAAAGCAATCGCCAACATTTTGGCAGCAGGTTGTCCATAGGAGCGATCGCACCGTTGAAGTCAGTGAAGAGGTACTGACTGCCCTCTGTACGACAACCACTCCCGATGGCGTTGTTGCTGTTGCCAACTATACACCCCTTCCTACCTTGCCACTCCAGCGTTTAGGTCTGTGCTTAGTCACGCTTCAGGATCCGGGCAACTTGGGAACGATTATTCGTACCGCTGCCGCCGTGGGTGTTGAGGGGCTATTGTTGACCCCCGATTGCGTGGACATGACCCATCCAAAAGTGTTGCGTGCCAGTGCCGGCCAGTGGTTTCGCCTACCGATGCAAACTGTTAGCGATGGTTTGGCCGCTCTCAAAGCCTACCAAGCCCAAGGATGGCAAATAGTCGTCACATTACCAACCGCGCCACTGATCTATTGGCAAGCGGATTTTCGTCAACCGACCTTACTGGTCATGGGAAATGAAGGCCAAGGGTTACCCCCGGCCTACCAAGATCTCACGTTTACGGCACTGCGGATTCCTCAGGAGCCAAATGTTGAATCCCTCAATGTGGCGATCGCCACAGCAGTGCTCTTGTACGAAGTCTATCGCCAACGCTGGCTGAACTAAACCACAAAAAAGTTGAGAACGCCTACCACTAGCACTAGGGCAATCCATAGCCCAGAGCCAAGGAAAATTAACTGCTTTGAGCGATCCCAATCTTGGGGAGAGGCGTAGGCCACTGGCACACCCACCACCATCACAAAGGAGAGGATGACAAGGGCAGCAAGAGCCAGTTGAAAGAGAATCGTCATTGTTGCTAACTCCCAAATCTTATCAGCGGCAATGGTAGCGAAGCGGCTACCTCTGAACTAGCATTATCCCCCATTTGTTGACCCTAAACTAGGCAGGAAAGCGAGTTCGTATCGCAACTATTGCCAGCCATGGGTCAGCCACGATCGCGGATCGACGCACTCACCATTGACATAGAGTCCCCAGTGCAAATGCGGCCCTGTGGAGGCACCCGTATTGCCAACGGTGCCAATGACTTGCCCTGCCTCAACCATTTGTCCCTCTTGGACGCGAATTTGATCGAGGTGCAGGTAAATCGTCAGCACCCCCTGCCCATGATCAATACCGATCGTGTTGCCATGGATGAGAAATCCTTGGGATTCTCGCCCCACTAAGGCCACTCGCCCCCGCTGCGCCGCTACTACGGGTGATCCCTTGGGGCCTGCATAGTCCAAACCACGATGGAAGTAGTCCTTGGCCAAAACCCCGTTGTAGTACCGCCGTACGCCGTAGGGTGTGGTCACAGGGCCACTGTTGGGGCGGCGAAAGGCACCTTGCCAGAGTCTTTCGGGGGTGACCAGTGCCTTAAAGGCATCCACGCGATCAAATTCCAAATCCGTTCCTGAGGCGTCTTTGCCCGGTGGGAGCCAAATCCTTTGCACAGGAAAGGAGCGATCGCCCACCCACAGAAGCATATTGCGGGTTTCATTTCCTGAGCGAACCACCAATGAACGGCGGCCGGGGGTCTGGAGTGGTGTTGTGGCCACAAAGGCACGCCATTGCTGTGGCCCAATGGAAAAGACCGGCAGCGCTTTGCCCGCCACCTCGACCGTGGGCTGTTCTGAAGCGTTGACCACAATGGCCAGCGTATCTCCCAAAACAGGGCGATCGGGACTGACGGTGACCGTAATTGGAATCGTAACTTGACTACTGGCGGGCAGAATGGTGGCAGTGATAATGGCAGGTACTAGCCACGGGAAAAGGCAATCGCGCATAGCGGCAAGAAACAATGAGCCTCTAGATTGGACACGCAAAAATGCACTGGGGTTCCAAGCAGGAACGAATGAGAAAAAGCCGCCAGTAAATTTACCGACGGCTGGATGATTAAAGCATCCTTGGGCGTAATTTAACGACGGCGGGGCACTTTGGCTAAGTAATCAATATCAGCGGCACGCAACTGCTGGGCATAGCGAGTCTTGGGCGCGATCGCTGCTGCCAAATCGCGGTATTTGCGGGGGTCGCCCTCCGGTAGCCGCCGCTCTTGGAACTTGCGATCGTAGAATTTCTCCAGCGTAAACCGCCAATCGGTGGTAGTGGTGCCCACTTTGTCGCGGTATTCAAAGCCATAGCGCGGCGTCACGAGGTTAAAGGGACGTCCCTCCATCCGCTTGCGCTGGTAGGGCACCGTAAAGTCACCAAAGGCATTGGTGTATTCCTCACTGTCGAGGAGGGCATCGACAAAGCCATAGAAGCCAAGGGTGCCGATTTTAATTGACCAAGCAATTTTTTCCTCTTCGTTGTAGGCACTGCGCCCCAAGAACCGCCGCAGGCACACATCCACCAAACGGTAGTTGTCGTTCACAGCCACCACCGTATTGTAGAAGCGCTCTGATTTGGCCAGACCGCGAATGAAGTCCCGCACCGTAATCACTCGGTTCACTAATTGGGATTCCAAGGTGATTTGACGGTTAAAGGCTAAGGTGGCATGCTCACTAAACACCTGCCGATAGCAGGCCCAGATCACCTCGCGGATTTCCGGGTAGGAGGCCGCATCCTCAAGACGATAGATATAGGGGCTATCTTCGTTTTGATCGGCAATGCCAAAGGTAGCGACGCGGTGGTTTTGAGTCGTCGGCTTGTAGGCGAGTAGAGGTAAGTCCATGGATCTCTCCCAAGTCAAAGAGTGAAACAATAGCTAGCGCAGCGGAAAGGTCGCCGTCGGGTTGATCGACGCCGGTACAGTCGGGCGATCGCGCCGCGTGGTATCGGGGATTTGCACATTGGCCGTGGACACTGGCTTGAATTGCACAGGTGTCACCTTGACCGATCGTGCCATCTCCAAGAAATTGCGAATGTCGCCCCACTTGTAGCGACTGTTCTCTAACTTATCGCGCCAGTAGTCACCATAGCGAGGGGTCACCAGATTAAAGGGGCGATCTTTATAGCGACGACGCTGGTAGGGCACAGTGTTATCGCCAAAGTTTTGTGTGTATTCGTCACTATCCACAAGGGTATCCACAAAGTTCTGCCAACCGTCGGTGGCAATGCGAATGGACCACGCCAGTTCTTCATCTTTGTTGTAGGGCGCACGCCCAAGGAGTCGCTTCAGGGCAATTTCCACCAAGCGATAGTTGGAGTTCGTCTCCACCACCAAGCGACGGAATGTCTCCGATTTGGCCAAGCCGCGAATAAAATCCCGTACCGAAATGGCACGATTGGCTAGTTGGGACTCCAAATGGGGCTGGCGGGTACTCTTGAGGACGACGTGCTCACTGAAGACTTGGCGATAGGCCGCCCAAATCAGTTCGTCAATATCTGACTGATCCACTACATCCTCAAGGGAATAGCGCCAAGGGGTGTCTTCATTGGGCACTTCATAGCCCGGTACCCGCTGATTTTGGGAGCTAGGGGCATAGCTCAGCAAGGGAATCGTCATGGCTTACACCTTTGGTTGAGAGGGCAAATAACGATAGGGCAACGCAACGGGCACAGGTTTGACCGGTGTCGGCGGTAGATCCCGCTCTTGGGCGGTGTTGGGAACCGTCACCAAACTGGAGGTGGCCCGTGCCACATGGCGTTGAGTATCGAGGGTAGGCACCACAATTGAACGCGCCATAGAGAGGAAGTTGGCTGGAATCGCGCCGCGGATAATTTGCTTGTCCAGTGGCCCTGCGGTGTAGTAGCGCACTTGATAGTAAGAACGACCACTGAGGGACATTTCCTTGTTGCGCCAGTAGTCGCTGTAGCGGGGATTAACGAGGTTAAAAGGACGCGCCATGCGCCGCCGCCGTTGGTAGGGGACAATATCGGCACCAAAGTTTTGCTGGTACTCGTCGCTGTCCACCAAGGCATCAATAAATCCTTCTAGGCCACGGGTGGCTAGAATAATCGACCAAGCAATCTGCTCCTGCTGGCCATAGGTGGGGCGGCCAAGGAATCGCTTGAAGGAGACATCCACGAGGCGGTAATTGGAATTGACGGCTGCCACTTGCTCGCGATAGACCTCGGACTTACCCAAGCCACGGATAAAATCCTGTACGGAAATGGCACGATTGCGCAGTTGGGATTCTAGGAAGGGCTGACGGTAGGAGTCCAAAATCAGGTGCTCGCTGAAAATTTGGCGATAGGCTGCCCAAATCAGGGCATCCACGTCTGCGGCATCGGTGGCATCGGTGAGGCGGTAGATGACGGGATCATCCTCGGCGGGGACTTCATAACTGACCACCCGCTGGTCAAGGGTTCTGGGCTTCACAGCCAGCAAGGGTAACGACATAACTTTCCAATCCTTTTAGGTGTGCATGGACAGAGAGTCCCTCTGGAGGGCAAGTTGACAACGGGAACGCACAACAATGTCGGGGTCGCGATCGCTCAAATGATTGAGGAGGAAACGCACCGCTTCCCGAAGGGCACGAGCAGCCGCCTGCTGATGCAGATGATCGAGGGCAACACCCACGGCATAGCGAACCGCCCAATCCGCTGCTTCACTGTTGCGTTGAAGAACTGTGAGTGCTTCCCTTAATTGAGCCTCTCTTGCCGTCTCTTCAGGGATTAACTGCCAGCGGAGCGTTCCTAAGGCCTTTGTGGCGGCGCGGCGAACACTGGGGGCAAAATCCGACTGCGCGGCAGCCAATAAGACCCGTAGGGCGGCAGGATGACCAATACTCCCCAAAACTCGCACCCCATAGGCACGGGCACCATAGTTGTATCCATCCAACTGTGCCAACAGCGGCTCCACAACAGCATCCCCAAGGGCAATGAGGCCTGCCACAGCGGCTTGGGCAGCAGCGGGGTTGTTGTACCCCAAAACCGCAATCAGCGTGGGAATAGCAGCGGTGTCTTTTTGCTGGGCAAGCTGAACCACCGCCTCGCATAGGGCAGGAGCAGAGGTGGCAGTCTCAACGGCATGGATATAGGGATGGAGATCACTCACAGCAGTTGATCCAATCCTTGAAAGAGGGAGAGGGTCTGTGCGGCTGGGGCGGCCTGCCGCAGTTGCTGGCTGAGGATGCCGTGGAGGGCAATGAGCTTGAAGCTCGCTTCAACACCCGCCTGCAAAATAGCCTCTGCTGCGGGTAGATAGCCCATCGCTCCCAAATCCAGAAGCGCTGTCCGTCGCAGTTGCACATCCTCACTGTTGAGAGCCGCTAGCAGGCGATCGCCATACTCGGCCGCTCCCGTGAGCTGAAAAAGTGCCCGCGCAGCGGCAAATTGGACTCGCGGCATTTCATGGGCCAAGAATGGCTCAATCAGGGCAATGGCTTCAGTGGCACCAAGGTGACCCAAGCTTTCAATCACGGCTTCCACTGGCTGCACCAGATGCGGGCGACCGGGGACGAGCCGCGCCATTGCCACACCCCCTTCTAGGAGCGATTGCAGGGGCGCGATCGCTTGGGGGTCTCCCAACTGACCAAGGGCAATGGCCGCCGCCTCACGGACATAAAAATCCTCGCAGCGCAAGCACTCAATTAATGCCGGTACGGCTTGGCGATCGCCCAACTTGCCCAAGGCACGGGCGGCATTCCGCCGCAGAGGGTAACCCCCCAATTCTGTGCGATCGGCCTCATCGGCCAAAGCAGCAATCAAGGCGGCCACAATCGCCTGCCGCTCCGCTGCCGTTGCTGTTTCTAGGCCAAACTTCCCCAGCCACCACGCCGCATAGTAGCGGAGACTGGTATCCGTCCCCTGAAGCTGCGCCAGCATTTGGGGAACCGTCAGTTGTACCGGTTCAGAGACCGCCGTCATTCCCTCTCCAGACATCAGCCAATTAGGAGGCGACCACGGGGGTAATGGAAACGATTTTGCCCCCCATGCGGGTAATGCGCTGCATCTCTTCATTCATGCGGTTGTAGGGCACCGTAATAAAGGTGCTACCGCTGCGCCGAATCGGAAACCCCATTTTGTCAGTTTCTTCGTTTTGACGCAGACCCACAACCTCGTAGCGGAAAACGCGAGCGCCGGAGGGGCTAAGGGCAGCACTTCCAGACGCAGTTTGACCAAACATGACACCTGACTCCCAATCTCAAAAGGACGCTAAACAAACATTCCTAGGCAGGATTGACACTGACAATGCGAGCACCCGTGCGCTGAAGCTGCTGCATTTTGCTCGACAGTTGCTCATAGGGCACCAAGAAGGCGGTACTGCTGCGGCGCACCCCCGGATAGCCCGGTTGGCGAATGCCCGCCACTTCAATGCGATAGACGCGGCCACTTTCACCAAAGGAACCACCCAAGCAAGCCCGTGGGGGAACATCGGCACTGGGGGTGTAGTAGGCAAAGGCCGTATCGCTACTCGAAGGCGGCACCACCGTATTGGGACTGTTGGTGGCCAGATCCCGCGCTAAACGGGACATGCTGCCTTCTGCTTGGGCGCGATCGCTATTGGCATAGCCACGATAGAGACGGAACATGCGGTTAAAGCCCACTGTTTTCTGACCCGGCTGGCTATTAAAGCCACGGTAATAGGGCACGACCCAATCCCCAAAGCTATCGGTGTATTCGGGGGAATCAATGTAGGAGTCAATGTCGGCATCAAAGCCCTCATTTTCGTAGAGATCCAAATGGAAGATTACTTCCGACTCGTCGTAGGGTGCCCGCCCCAACAAATGCTTATAGTTCAGTTCAATGACACGGGTTTGAAAATTGCCGTAGAGAAACTTCTCTTTGTATAGTTCCGACTTGGCCACTGCGCGCACAAACTCCCGCACGGTAATTTTGCCATTGCGCAACAGTGACTCCGCACTCACCAAACGCTCCGATGCCATGACATAGTCATTGCCCAAGACCTGACGGTAAACGGCACGGATGACAGTCTCTAGATCTTCCTCGCTCCAGTTGGCACGCAGCTCCACCCGCGGAGCATCACTGAAGGCGGAGGTACCCAAGCGCGAAGCAGCAGCAGTAATAGCCACGGTACAAACTCCTAAATATCGAGGGTACAAACAAGCCCGGTGCTGTAAACAAAGGGTCAGCCCAACGCCGACAACATCTGCTTACCTCACCGGGCAACGAAGGGAAACGCCTATTAGCTGAGGGCGTTAATGGCGTAGTCGATGTAGGCGTTGGCTTCCACCGCAGCTTGGCCCGTCAAGCCATGATTGGCTTTGATGTATTTCAGAGCTTCCACATACCAGCTTGGGGAGAGATCAAACGTGCTGTTGATTTCAGACAAGCCAGCGATGAGGTACTCATCCATCGGACCAGTGCCACCGGCAACGAGGCAGTAGGTCACCATCCGCAGGTAGTAGCCGATGTCACGGGCGCACTTGGCTTTGCCTTCGGGGGTCGAGGCATATTGAGAGCCTTGCATGGTGGTGGTGTAGGGGAATTTTTGGTACACCGCTTGGGCTGCGCCGTCAATCAGGCTCTGAGCATTGTTGGTCAGGGCGCGAGCAGCTTCCATGCTGGCCACAGCGCGCTTGAAGCGACCGTCAACCGCTTGCAGCTCGGTGTTGCTAAGGAAACGACCTTGGGTATCAGCGGCGGCAATAGCTTCAGTAATCGGCGTTTTCATGGATAAAATATCTCCCTAAAAAATGTGCGTGTTCAGAACGGTCAAAGTTACAAGACGGTAGCTGTGTCTTAGGCAACAGCGGCAGCGGCACGATCAAAGTAGCCAGCAATCTCAGACATCAGGGCGCTGCAATCGCCAGGAGTGATGCCATTGGGATCATTGGCGATCGCGATCGCGGCATCTTTCATTTTTTGGATAGCCACAGCCACGGAGGAGCCGGGGGTACCAAGGGCTTGGTAGGTTTCCCGCAGACCGTTCAAGCAGCGATCATCGAGCACGCTGGAGTCACCGGCCAAAATGGCGTAGGTCACATAGCGCAAGATGATTTCCATGTCGCGCAGGCAAGCAGCCATACGACGGTTGGTGTAAGCATTCCCACCGGGTTGGATCAGTTGGGGTTGCTCTGCAAAGAGGGCACGAGCAGCGTTAGCAACGATCGTGGAGGCATTGCTGGTGATGCGGTTGACGGCATCCAGACGCTTGTTGCCTTCTTTCACCAAGTTGGACAGGGCATCGAACTGGGCGTTGGTGAGGAATTCACCGCGGGCATCGGCCTGAGCGACAACTTTGGCAAATGCATCTAGCATGGATCAATTCTCCTTAAAGGTTGTTAAAGAAGTTAGAACTTCTTGACATTCCTGCCCCTAGCGGGATTGCAGGATTTTTATGGTGTTTTTGTGTCAACCCATAAAGGCTGTGTCAAGCAACCTTAGAGCGACCAAGCTGATCCTTGGTGTGGATATGTCAGGTCACGAACACCACAGTGGTGGGTGCCGGAAAGGTCGAATAACAGCCTGTGTTTCCCTAGGTGAGGTCAACAACCGTGCTGTTAAACCCTTCAGGTATTTCTTATACAATGCGGTGGGAAACCTGTTTCGCCGTAGTTATTAATTTGTAAAATACTTTTGTGAGATAAATTAAGCTTCCCGCGATCGCCATAAAATTGGTGCGATTTGTCCTAAGTTTTTCCTAAGTTTCGTGAAGTTTCTTTAACATTATTCTCAGGAAGTTACGATCCACATGAGTGAACCGTTGCAATTTAGCTTATTTGACACCCTCGCCCCCACCGAGGCCGAATCCCCGCCACCGACGCCTCTCGATGCTGCTACCTATGATCAAATTCCGCTGCGCGCTGAGGTGCCTATTCCCGCCGGTACCTACCGCGACTTGGAGGCGCTTGCGGCGCATTGTCAGCAGTGTCAACGCTGTGGCTTAGCGGCCACCCGTACCCATGTGGTGGTCAGCCGTGGTAATCCCGCCGCCAAGCTGATGATTATTGGTGAAGGACCGGGTCAAGCGGAGGATGAAACGGGTCGCCCCTTTGTTGGCAAGGCAGGGCAGCTCCTCGATAAAATTCTGGCTTCGGTCAATCTCGATAGTGAACGGGATGCCTATATCTGCAACATTGTGAAGTGCCGCCCTCCCGGCAATCGCGTCCCTGAACCCGCTGAAACAGCAGCCTGCCTGCCCTATCTGTTAGAGCAGATTCGCTTGGTCAATCCCCGCATTATTCTACTGGCGGGGGCAACGGCTGTGCGCGGCTTGCTCCAAGATCAGCGGGGGATTACAAAAATTCGCGGTCAGTGGATTGAATGGCAGGGACGCTGGTGTATGCCGATTTTTCATCCTGCTTATCTGTTGCGAAATAACTCGCGGGAGCCGGGCAGTCCCAAGTGGCTAACGTGGCAGGATATGCAAGCCGTGCGCGATCGCCTGCGCCAACTCGATGCTTAGATTACTCCTGACGGTGGGGATGTTCCTGCAAATAGCGTAGCCAAAGCTCCGAAAGTTCCCGCGCCTGTTGCTCCTTTTCGCCAACAATGTGGTACATTCGCCGCGGCCGACCGCGACCTTCCACCTTCTTCCAATAACCATCAATAATTCCCTCATCCTCGAGGAATTTGAGGGCGCTGTAGAGCACCGTATCGGAAAGGCGGTAAAGAGGATATTCGTTTTCAATGGCTTGAATCAGCGCCGTGCCATAGGAGTCCCCCTTTTCCACAAGGGTATAGAGCACATAGCACACCGCAACTTCCTTGCTCAGGTAAACGGGCGGTGGCTGGCGGAAAAAGGTGTAGATATCTTCCAGTTTCATAACCTTATCCTCAGCAATGGGCTACTGCTGATCCATTGACTCCCCAAAATTCCTCAGATCATGGAAGCGTCTGAATTCAACTCTGTTGCTCCAAACGATAGAAAACACAAATACTCCCCCCTTAATATCAGCACTTGCCTCTAGCCTTATATAGCGCATGAAAGTCACTAAGTATTTATCACTACCAAGACTACAATATTGTTTTACAACCCTTTCCTGAAATATAGGAGAAATAGTCTTCTCCCCTGTCGGCTTTCACGATTTTAAGCGTCTGCCGTCCTTGTAAAAAGGGCTGTACTTCTGATTTTAGGAAGTTTGAGAGAAAAGTGTTCCTTGCATCATAATTCCGCAGTTGGCAAAAATCAAGTCATTGACCTGTTGTAAATTGATTTCAAGGGTGATCAGCAGCAAAATTTCTTAACAAAAATTCACGATAAATCTGCCAGCGGCGGCCATTGTGCACCAGCAGTGTGAGGTGGGATACCCAACAGCGAGCCGCAAAGGATTGTGCTTGAAAGTCTGCCCAAGCGTGGCGAAAGTTGTCCTTGGTTAAATCACGAAAGGCGATCGTCATGTGGGGGGTAAAGGCATGGCGTTGCGTAGGGGGGAGGTGCAGGGGCTTCGCTACCGCTTTGACGAGATCTGCTTGTAGTGTCTTGAGGGCTGGGGTGGGTGCCACGTGAATATAAATGACTCGTGGGGGAAAGGCGGCAAAGCCATCGAGGATCAACTCCACTGGAGCGGCTTGCTGGGAAAAAGTTTCTAGAGCTTGCTCCAGATTTACGACCGCTGCATCTGGCCACCAAAAGGGGGGATAGAGGGTAACGTGGGGGGGAGAGCGCAGTGCCGCTTGGCTTTGGTAGCGATCGCAACAATACTGCTTGAGGCGGGTGACTTCCGCCTGAATGTCAGCATTGGGCAACAAAGCAATAAAGTAATGCCGCCGGTTCATTAGCGCTGTGCCACAACGGTCCAATGGCGATCGGAGGTGAGGGTGGCTTGCCACTGCTGCGGCGGCTGCGGCAAGGTTTTGAACAGATCCCCCATTTCCGTTAAGGTCAGTGCCGCATGGAGCGAATCGGCAAACAGTTGCCGTTGCTGGGGCGGGTCTTGACCCGCATATTGCTCAACCAAGGCTTGCAGTTCGGCCAATGTTTCTGGGCGATAAAGGTCACGGATAAACAACGTCCCTTGGGGACGCAGCACCCGCAGCATTTCGCCAAGGGCAGGCCGCGGATCCGCTAGGTGATGGATCAAGCTATTACTGATCACAACATCAAAACTCGCGTCGGCAAAGGGCAAGGCTTTGGCATCCCCTTGAATAAAGTTTAATTGCGGACTGTGGTGGCGGGCGATCGCCAGCATGGCTGGACTGAGGTCAATCCCTGTTAGTTGCCAATGGGGATAGCGTTGATGCAGCATTTGCAGAATCCGCCCGTTTCCTGTACCCACATCTAAAACTTTTAGAGGTTGCTCAACACTGGCTAAGACTGCGGCTAAATCTTCACAGAAGGCGGCATTAACAGCAGTAAAATCCATGGCGTCATAGGCGGCAGCCGTTTCTGGCGTCTCCATGACCTCAGGTTCAAGAATGCGTTGCAGCGGCATAGGCTATAGACCCGTCGCCGATCGCCCCTGCTTGGGTAAGCGCACAAACACAAAGTAGCTCAGATAGAGCATATAGATGACAAGGGCAACGGCGGCAAAGAAGCCAAGGGTACCGGCGCGGGCTTGGGCATGGAAAATATCTTTGAACATCAGGGGTGGCTCGAGCCAGACTTGGCAACTGGGGGTCTGAACGGCACCAGCGACAAACGCACAGGGCAAATAAAAGGCCTGACCAATGGCGGCAAGGATACAGTAGAGCGTGATTGCCCAGCGCCAGCTACTAAAGACCTGACCAATCAAATCTTGGCGATCGCTAATTTCCTCATTGAGATCCACCCAAAACCAGAGGCTAATGGGAATCAGCACCAAGGCCATAAATCCGGTGACGTAGGCCACTGGCCACTGCGGCATCATCAGGTACACCGTAATCGCCAATAGACTGGCCACCCGCCAATAGATAATCAGCAGTTGGGTAATCGCTGGCACATTTTTAACCGTTGACCACAGCAACAGGATCAAGGGAATAATTACAGTAAAGAGCACCGCAAGGCGGTAGTCCATCCACACGAGCGATCGCAGAAGTTCCAAGGACATGGCAGGCCACAGACCCAAGTGCAACGGTTCTATTATTAGGGATCGCCTTCCCAAGGCACAAGGCTAGAGCGATCGCACTCGCTCATACCAACGCATCAGAATGGCTGCTAACTTTTGCGAATCATGGCGCACGGTTGGCGTGGATTCGTCCATCACATCCGCAAGGATCAGTCGACAGTTTTGACGGGTCAGGGCTTCCCGATCAATAGCCACAGCGGTACTTCCCTGCTGCCCATAGCGTTCAAGGTGAGCGGCACTGGGGGGGTATTTTTGCACCAGCACCGCATCAAACAGGCGATCGCCCGTGACCGCATCAAGGGCACGCACATGATCACTCACAGCATAGCCATCGGTTTCCCCCGGCTGCGTCATAATGTTGCAGACGTAAACACAGGGGCACTGCCGCTCCGCTAGGGCTTGGGCAATCTCAGGCACTAAAAGATTGGGAATGATACTCGTGTAGAGACTGCCGGGGCCAAGGATAATGTAGTCGGCCTCATGAAGGGCTTGAATGGCGCGGGGCAGGGCTTTGGGGGCTGGGGGCGAGCAACCAATTTCGACAATTTTGCCGCGGGCGGCTGTAATGTTGGACTCCCCATGAATGAGGCGACCATCGGCAAGGCGTGCCCAAAGGGTCATATCTGTTAGGGTGGCTGGCAACACTTGACCACGAATGGCCAAGACCGCTGAACTGGTGGCGATCGCTCGCTCCAGATCCCCCGTGATATTTGTCATCGCCGTCAGAAACAAATTGCCAAAACTGTGCCCTGCTAAGCCATCCCCCGCTTCAAAGCGATATTGAAACAGTTCAGTGACGATTTTCTCCTCATCGGCAAGAGCCGCCAAGCAGTTGCGAATATCCCCCGGTGGCAACACCCCAATTTCCCGCCGCAGTCGTCCGGATGAGCCGCCATCATCGGCCATCGTCACAATGGCAGTGATATTGGAACTATAGAGCTTGAGTCCCCGCAAGAGGGTGGAGAGACCAGTTCCCCCCCCAATAGCAACAATTCTTGGCCCCCTGCCTAGCCGCCGATGGATGAGCAGCCGCTCCACCAAGGCCTTGTCGTCTTCTGGCAACAGGACTTCCGTAATCGAGCCAAGGGTGCGGGCATAGCCCCAAGCAATCAGTGCCAACCCCCCAAGCAGCAGTAAAGGGCCACTGATGTAGCTGGGCACAAAACGGGCAATACTTTGAACAAACTGCTCTAGAAATTGCAGGAAGTAAAAAATGGGGGTGAGGTTGATGCTAATGGCAAAGCCCAGACTAGCCAGCAAAACGCCAACTGCACTAATTAGGAGCCATCGTTTCACCAGTAGCCCAGGGAGCAACCATTGGGACCACAAACGGATTTTACGACGGGCTGGCCGTAGCTTCGCTGAGAGTGGTTGAGCCTTATTCGCTCTCCTCATCCGCACCAATACCCAAATAGGTTTTGCTCAGATAGCGGGCTAGGCGCTGCAGAGGATTGGCCACTTGTTTTTTGTGTTCGGCATGATTACTGTTAATGGGAACACCTAAAATCCCGGAAAATTCATCATCGCTAATTTCCCCTGCTTGGTGCTGAGCAAAGGAATCAACCACTTGAATGAGTTCATCGGTGGAAAATTCAAAACCATGTTGACTGGCAAAATCCACCACCTTAGGCGCCATCTCTCCTCGCAGGGCAGCGAGTTCCTCAGCATCTAGTTCGGCAGCGCCGCTGATATTGCCATCCCCTACCCCCAGAAGGTTCTCCAGTTCATCTCGTAGTTGGGTATCTTCAGCGGTCTTTTGCATGAACGCTAACACCTGTGCCGTCGCCATAGGCTTCCTTCCTTCGGTCAGTAAATTTTCTGCACGAACCGATTGGATTATAGCATTCTCTGCTGAGAGTATTTTTAGGCAACAGTTCTTAAGAAGGGCACCTCAACCACTTGAGCAATGATGCCCTCTGGGGTGTGCAAGGTTAACCCGGCACCGCCCACTTTAGTGCGCACATAGCCTAGACCAAAGGCACCCCCATTTAGGGGCGTACAACTGGTGAGCAGACCCACTTTTTCCCCTTCCAAAAGTAGGGGAGTTGGGGCGGGAACAACGGCACTCAATTCCAGTCCCCAGAGATGTTGTTTGACCCCTTGGTAGGTGTTGAGGCGGGCGATTGTCTCTTGGCCAATGTAGCAGCCCTTATTGAAAGAAATCGTATGCCCCAGTCGGGCTTCGAGGGGGTTATAGTCTTCGGTGAGTTCAGCGTCGGCAGCGGGTCGCCCTTGGCGGATGCGTAGGTGTTCCCAGTCGGTATCATTCAGTTGGAGATGGGCATTGAGGAGATCTGTGAGGGGGCGATCGCTCCAAAGGGTCAAGCCCGGAATCGCTAAGCCACTGGTGGCAGCAATGGTTATGGGAGCGTTTTCGTAGGTGAGAGTCACATGAGCGTAGGGCTGGGAAAACGGTTGCAGACCCAATTGGTCAGCGATCTGATCCGAAACGGCACCGAACACTCGGTAGCAGTAACTGTCAGAAGTGCGATCGCTCACCTGCACATCGTCGCCAAAGAAGATGTACTTATCGAGCCATTTCAAGAGAAACTCGCGGCGCTGCGGTGACACCAGTAGATCCACCCACTCCATATGAACAAGTAGGGTGACAAGATCAAGGGTGCGCGCCGTCGAGGTCAGAAAAACCGTATCTGCCCCTTGGCCGGGTTGCAAGACAAGACAGTTATTGGAGCTTTGATTGTGCAAAAACTTTAGGCGATCGCCCCCCCTGAGGCGTAGGCGCCCCCAATGACTGCAATCATAGACTGCACCACTGACAGAGACTGTTTCCAGTAGATCCGTCATTCTTTTACTCCTAAGAGAAGCAAGTCCCGCTCAAGGAGCGATCGCACCCCTGCAAGATTGAAGCCCGGTTGCTCAGCTAATAACTCAGCCACGTTTTTTTGACCCGTCGCAGCCGCCAAGAATTGCTGCTCAGCCTGATTGAGCTGAATCACATCATAGTGACAGTTAAAGACACAGACCCCCGGCCAACCCTCTAAGCAGGGGTGTCGCCACGGAATAGCCACCAGCAAAGCCGCATCCTCAGACCAATCGTGACGGGGCAGCGGCGGCTTGGCCAAAAAGAACTCAAAGTGGGTCATTGCCTCAGGGTCAAGGCATTCAATGAGTTGATATTGCTGGATCGGATCTAAGTGCTGTGCGCGGTGCAACAGTTCTGGCTGGCTGCCCAATAGCCGCTCCAACCGCCAAACTTGAGGGTTAGAAAAGCCAACGAATTCTAGGCCAGAGGCAGCAATGAGGTCAAAGAGGCTGGCGATCGTGTAGTCAATTTCTTGGGGATGCACGTACATGTCGGCAAAGCATTCATCCCGCTGATTTTCGAGGCTCCAGCGCTCCTGCTCACGCTTTTTCAGGCGATTGTTCTGGGGCAATGCGGCAAAGAGTTGCCGTCCAATGGCCACCCCCTCGCGATAGTTGTGGCGATCGCTCCCCTGAAGTAAGGCAATGGCCTGCTGCATCAGTTTAATTTCCCAGCGACCGTAGGCTCCATAAACAAAGATGTGCAAAATGCCGCCGGGAGCAAGAACATCGGCGAGAGCTTGAATGCCCCGCTGCGGATCCGGCAGATGGTGCAGCACGCCCACACAGTTAATCATCTGGAACCTTTGCCCCAGTTGTGCCACATCCTCTAGGCTCAGGTGGTGAAATTCGACATTGGTGGCGCCCGATCGCCGGCAGCGCTCGCGGGCAATCTCCAAAGCACCCTCACTGAGATCCAACGCAGTAATCTTTGCCTGCGGATTCAAATGGGCGAGATATTCCGTTCCTACACCAGTGCCACAGCCAGCATCGAGAATGGCAACGTCCAACTGGGAGGGATAGCGTCCTGTGCAAAAGCTATAGGCCGCCGGCCAAGACCAGCGCCAGTTGTACCCCGGTGGTGGCTCATCAAGGAGCGGCTCCGGCGGAAAAGGATAGGTATTGTACAGTTGCCGCACAGCAGCAGTAATCTCAGCCGCCGAGGTCATGATGGTTCCCCTTGAGATAAGCGTCGTAATAATTCTCGGGTGGTTGCCTCTGGGTCAGCCGCATCCATAATGGCGCGGACAACGGCCACCTGAGTCGCCCCGGCCTTGACCACCTCATCAATATTACTGAGATCAATGCCGCCAATGGCAAACTGCGGCATCGGGGCGTGTTTGCGGGCGTATTGGAGATAGTCAAAGCCCACAGCCGCTTTACCGGGTTTGGTAGGAGTCGCAAAAATCGGCCCAACACCCACATAATCGGCACCTTCAGCAATGGCACGCTCCAGTTCTTGGGGATTGGTGGTCGAGCGTCCCACGAGGCGATCGCGCCCTAAAATTTGCCGAGCCAGTTCCATGGGAATATCCGTCTGTCCGAGGTGGACACCATCGGCATTGGCACCCACGGCAATATCCACGCGATCGTTGACCAAAAACAGGGCGCCGTAGCGTTGGCAGAGCGCTTGTAACTGGCGAGCCGTGGTTAGACGGGTGTGATCATCACTGGTTTTGTCGCGGTATTGCACAAGGGGCAGTCCCCCCTTCAAAGCAGCTTCGACGGTTTCCAGCAGGCGATCGCTGGGGGCAGTCACCAGATAGAGCTTTGCCCCTTGCAGGCGTTGCGCTCGAGCGTGGCGCGGGTTGAGGATCAGGGCTTGCTCGAGAATGTAAACGCGATAGCGGAGGGCTTTGGCGGTGTCACTCAGCTCAGTATTGGTTAATTTCGCGTATTCTTCAATCACTCGTAGCGCTTCTTGGACACGGGCAAAGTTAGCGGTGAGCACCTCGCTGAGGGTCTGGCGATCGCGCTCTTGGGGATGACGCAAAGCAGTCCCCGGATCCTGATCCGTTTGTCGTGCCGCCCGCAACTCTGGGGTATGGTAGCGGCCAAGGGTTTGGCGCAAATCTTTACATTCTGCACTCAGGGCAGCATCTTCGCGGCCAAAGCGGCACCATTCCTCAATCACCCGCAGACCTTCGCGGGCACGGTCAAGGTTGGCATCGAGAATCCGCCGGATGCGTTGCCCCTCAAATCCGGGAGCTAAATTTTGCATAGCACGTCCGATCCCCACAGAAAAGAATCAACACAGTTCTGTTCACCGTTCATCGGCATTGTTGATAGCGCAATGAAGTTTTTGATGAGCCGTTTCAGCATTCACTCCCAGCCGTGGTTGAGTCACCTATGTTTGATCCTAATGGGTTGGGGGACGCCCGTATTGGCGGCAGAACCGATTCCCATCCCCGTGCCACCGCCAGAGGTGAATACCGTCATCCCGATTCCTGTGCCTCCCCCAGAGGTGAGTACGGCGCCAATTCCCACCCCACCGCCGCAGCAGCTTGACAACTCCCTCGAACGATTGCCGGTGCCTAGTGGCCCGATTCCGATGGGATTTGTGGGTCGCGATCGCGCGATGAATCAATTGCCGCCCCCACCAGACATTTCTGATGCAAACTTGGCAACACTCGCTCCCGTAGCCCCCAGAACGCGGTTTCGAGTCATTGTTTTGGATTTGCGGGAGGATGATCTGGCCAATCAAGAACGCCTGCGATCGCTCGTTCCCGAAGTGATACCCATTACCCTTGGCCAGCGCCGCGCCCTACAAGTGGGCAGTTTCCAAAACGAGGCCAATGCCAACGAAATGCGTACCTTTATGGAGGTCAATGGCTTCCGCGCTGAGATTCAACGTCTGCCCTAAACAACCTCAATTGGCTCAGGAACGACGCGAAGAGGCCTAAAGAGTGCCCGCTTTTTCAGCAGTGAAGTGAACCCCCTGCCCAAGCAATCAATTTTTCATAGACTTAGAGGATTAGGAGCAAATCGCCACAGGAGTTGAGTTGCTAAAACATTCTGAGGATACAACCGTTCCCAAAGACAATAGCAATATCAACAGGATAGATGAGCAAGACCGCGCCTTTCATGACTGGTATCGGTTTGTGCTCTCTTATCCGCCCCATCTTGTGAGGGACTACATAGAAGACTTTGGCTTGAATGCAGAGAGTGTCATCCTCGACCCTTTTTGCGGCACAGGCACAACGCTGGTTGAGTCGAAGCTGCGTGGAATCCCCTCATTGGGTACCGAAGCCAATCCATTTGCCCATTTTGCGACGTGTGTTAAGACGGATTGGGATGTTGATCCGGATTTACTCTACCGTCACTCCTGTGAGATCGCAGAATTTGCCCTTGACATCCTGCGGCAGCAAGGGATAGGGGACTCGGTGCCTTTTGAGGGGAATATTGCGGATCTACCGTTACGCCAACTCTCGCCAGAACAACATAAACTCATCCTTACGGGGTCGATCAGCCCGATTCCCTTGCACAAGATCTTGGTACTCCTTGACTGCTTAGAGAAATACAGAATAGAACAGGTCTATCGGCATCAACTGCTGGCGATCGCCAACATACTGGTTTTTGCCGTGAGTAATTTGCGCTTTGGCCCTGAAGTGGGTGTTGGCAAGCCTAAAGTTGATACACCAGTGATTAGTGCTTGGCTCGCCAAAATTGATGAAATGGTGGAGGATTTGCGGCAGGTCAAAAATCAAAATGATGCCCCTGCCCACGTCTATCTGGCGGATGCAAGATGTCCTGACCGAGTATTGCCGCCGCAGTCCGTTGATGCGGTGATCACCTCACCCCCGTATCCCAATGAAAAGGACTACACCAGAACAACCCGCCTCGAATCGGTGGTCTTGGGCTTTATCAAAACCAAGGCGGATTTACAAGCTTTCAAGAAGGGTCTGATCCGTTCCAACACGCGCAATGTGTACAAAACCGATGACGACGATCAGTGGATTCAAAACCATCCTGCAATTCAGGAGATAGCAGCTGAAATTGAACGCCGCAGAATTGAGCTGGGTAAAACGTCTGGCTTTGAGAGACGCTACAGCAGGGTAACAAAGCTCTATTTTGGTGGCATGGCACGTCACTTGGCTGCCCTGCGATCGCGCTTGCGTCCCAATGCTCAATTGGCCTACGTCGTGGGTGATCAAGCCTCCTATTTGCGGGTGATGATTCGCACAGGTCAGTTATTGGCTGACATTGCCCAAGCCCTTGGCTATGAGGTTGTGCGCACAGATCTCTTCCGAACACGGTTTGCCAGCGCCACGAAGGAGCAACTGCGCGAAGAAGTGGTGATCCTACGCTGGAAAGGATAGTCGAGTCAGTCCAGATGGGCTGTACCTTAAGAATTACTGTAAAATAAGGCATCAACTGGCAGTACACCCACCCTATGGTTACCTCTTGGGCGAAATGGTCATTGCCGCAACCTCAACGGCGCTCAACTCCGCTGCACCACAGGCGATTGGCCAAAGGGCACGCGACGCGATCGCAACGACTGCGCTGGAAATCTTTTGTGTTTAATCTGCTGTCTGAGCGTCTTTTGCTGGTCATCGGCGGATTGGGGGCAGGTCTTCTCCTGTGGCAAACCGATGGCCCCCTGATGGTGGCCACCCTGAGTGGCGTGGGTACGATTTTTCTCCTCAGTCGCTGGCAACGCCGACTGTTGACGCTATGGCAAGACCTGCGCCAACAGATGTCCCAATGGCTACACCATCCCTTCGCCTTTACGGTGGTCGGGGGTTTGCTGGCCTGTTTGGGTACCTATACCCTTTTGCATTTGGGTCAACACACCGCAGATCCATGGCTCGTGGTGGCGCTTGTGATCCTCGGCATCCTTTTAGTGGCCGTCATTGCCCTGCTTGGGACGCTCATGGGGCAACTGCAACAGCAGCATCAGACCCAACAGGTGTTCCAATGGTTTGCTGACCTCACCCATCCGCAACCGCTGCATCGGCTAGTGGCTATTCGCCAATTAGCTCGCATCTCTAAGGGGGCAGAGCGTCGCCAAGTGCAGGAAGCCCTATATCTGCTACTGGGACAGGAAACGGATGCAATCGTTCGCCGTGCTGCCCTTGAGGTGCTCGATCATCTTGATGATGCCGCCTGAGTCCCTCAATTGGCTGGAGCGATGGTGCTTGGCTCGGTTGATTCGAGCGATTGCTAGTGTCATTGGGGTTGAGCCACAGCGATTCGGCTACGTTGGCTTTGTTGAAATCACACGGCAAGTGAAGCAGGGGCGATCGCCCGCGCAGCAGCAGGCTATCGTGGCCACCGTCTTTGATCGGTTAGTTCCCCCCTTCATCAGCACCTTGGTACGCACACTCTTTCGCCCGACTCGCTGGGTTTGTGAGTGGAATGCGTGGTTTGCCACCCGCCTCACGGGCTGGTTAGTGGGAGCCAGCGATCGCTACTGGGTCGAGGTCATTCCCCCCGATCAACCCCGCCAATGGCAACACAGTGGCGTGCGCATTCAAAAATGCCGCTATCTTGCTGAATCTCAATGCGTGGCTCTGTGCATGAACCTGTGCAAAAAGCCCACGGAGCAATTCTTTCGGCAGCGATTTGGCATTCCCTTGACGATGACGCCCAACTTTAGCGACTACAGTTGCGAAATGGTTTTTGGTACCCCTGCCCAGCCGATTCCTGAGCCAACCATTCCCCACTGTTGGGACGATCCGAGTCAGACCCCCTGCCCCCACATTTAAGACCATTCTCTTGGCGAATCATTTTTGGCGATTGACAATTCAAGATTATTTGAAATAACGTAGGGATGTCCCGCTGGAGCAGCAACGATGGGCGTTGGCATCGGCATTAATGGCTTTGGCCGCATTGGTCGCTTGGTTTTGCGTGCCGCGTGGGGTTGGCCTGAACTGGAGTTTCGCCACATTAACGAGATTAAAGGAGGCACAACCGCTGCCGCCCATTTACTAGAGTTTGATTCGGTGCATGGCCGCTGGCCCCAAGCCATTCAGGCCAAAGAGGGGGCGATCGCCATCAACGATCAGATCATTAGCTTTTCGGAAGCAAAAACCCCAGCAGAGGTACCTTGGCAAGAACGAGGAGTCGAGATTGTTCTGGAATGCTCCGGTAAATTCCGTACCGCTGAGCAACTGGCGGCCTACTTTGCAGTTGGGGTGAAAAAAGTGATTGTTGCTGCCCCCGTCAAGGAACAGGCCCTCAACATTGTCATGGGCGTCAATGACCATCTCTACAATCCCCAAGAACACCACTTGCTCACCGCCGCCTCCTGTACGACAAATTGCCTTGCCCCCGTCGTTAAGGTCATTCACGAAACCCTTGGCATTCGCCACGGCTTGATCACCACGATCCACGATGTCACCAATACGCAAACAGTGGTGGATGCCCCCCACAAGGACTTGCGCCGTGCCCGCTCTAGTCTGATGTCTCTTGTGCCGACAACCACGGGTTCAGCCACTGCTATTGGGCTGATTTATCCTGAACTCCAAGGCAAACTCAATGGCTTGGCGGTACGGGTGCCCCTGTTGAATGCGTCGCTCACCGACTGTGTTTTTGAAGTGAGCCGCCCCACCAGTGTGGCCGAAGTGAATGCAGCTCTTAAAGCTGCCGCCGCCGGGGAACTCAACGGAATTCTCGGTTATGAGGAGCGCCCTCTTGTTTCCATTGACTATTGCAACGACCCCCGTTCCAGCATTGTCGATGCCCTCTCCACAATGGTTGTGGATGAAACGCAGGTGAAAATTCTCGCATGGTACGACAACGAATGGGGCTACAGCAATCGCATGGCCGAATTAGCTCGTCACGTCGCCACTACGTTGCCCTAAGGAGTCTGCTATGGCTGTGTCCACCAGTGTCCGCAACTATATGATTGTTACCCTCGCCTACTGGGGGTTCACGATTACCGATGGCGCACTGCGGATGCTAGTGCTGCTCTACTTTAACCAGATTGGCTACACACCGCTGCAAATTGCCTTCCTATTTCTCTTCTATGAAATTTTTGGCATTGTCACCAACTTTCTCGGTGGCTGGATTGGTTCCCGTTTAGGGCTGAATGTCACCCTCTACGCGGGCATTGGTTTACAGGTGATCTCGCTGATCATGCTCACGCCCCTAACGCCAGAATGGCCTTTGTGGTTTGCGGTGCCCTATGTGATGGCGGCACAGGCGATGTCGGGGGTGGCCAAAGACCTGACAAAGATGAGTTCTAAGAGCGCTATTCGCTTAGTGGTGCCCCAGGAGGCAGAGTCACAGCTCTTTAAGTGGGTGGCGATTCTGACGGGTTCTAAAAATGCCCTCAAGGGGGTGGGTTTCTTTGTTGGCAGTGTGTTGCTGACATTGGCGGGCTATAGAGCGTCTCTGTGGATCATGGCGATCGCGCTTATCTTGATCCTGTTCAGCGGTTTGTTATTGCCACGGGGGATGGGGCAGATCAAAAAGAAAATCAAATTTCGCCAACTCTTTTCCAAGAGCAAGGAGATCAATATTCTTTCTGCTGCTCGCTTTTTCCTCTTTGGGGCGCGGGATGTCTGGTTTGTGGTGGGTTTGCCCGTCTATCTCCAAAGTGTTCTCAACTGGTCATTTTATGAAGTGGGGGGCTTTCTCGCCCTGTGGGTCATTGGCTATGGAGGTGTCCAGTCCTCGGCACCCCTGCTGTTGAAATACATCAATCGCGGTCGCCCTCCCCAAGCCGCCACTATTCAGTTTTGGACGTTTACACTGACGATTGTGCCAGCAGTCATTGCCTTGGGCTTGATGAGCCACTGGAATCCCAATGCCGTCATTATTGGCGGCTTGCTCCTTTTTGGCTTGATTTTTGCCATGAATTCGGCAGTCCACTCCTACTTGGTGCTGGCCTACACCGATGATGAAAAGGTGGCCTTGAATGTTGGCTTCTACTACATGGCCAATTCCGGCGGGCGACTAGCGGGAACGGTTCTCTCTGGCCTCATCTATCAAATTTGGGGCATTGTCGGCTGTCTGTGGGTTTCGATGGTCTTTGTCCTCTGTGCTGGACTCATTTCCCTAAAGCTCGAGGATCCGAAACGGCAGCAGCCCTACCCCTCGTTGGTTGTGGGGGATGGTGAATAACTGCAACATTTTCCCCTAGGGGTTAGAACTGAATAAAATTGAGATATGGTGAGGTTCCCCGAGGAATTGCCCTTATGATGCTCCCCCAAGAAATCATCGGCCAAAAAGTGTGGTTGGAAGTGGAACCCGAAGATGCCTACTATGCGGGTGAGAAAATTCGAGTACAGGCGGAAATTAGCCAGCCCACTGCTCCCCCGTGGTACTATGCTCGCTACATTAACCCGCCCCGCTGGTTCCGCACCCAAGGCCAGTGGCTCACCCACCATGAGGCGGAGATGGCAGTGCTCTTGAATCCCGTCTTGGAGGATTTGGAGCTGGGGGAAGAGGATTACGACGGTGATGAACTGACGAATGGTGATTTTAGCGATCGCTAGGAGCGTCTCGGGTCTGTTGGTCAGGGTGGCGATCGCCCACTGTTAGCTGCTATACTAAGTGCTAGGAAGAGTGGTGTATTGGCAGCACCCATGAACGTTCTATTCTGAACGGTTCAAAAATCTCCTTCCCCTCGGGAAGTGAGGTTGTCACTTTTTGAGATTGTTTGGGTGTGGTGGGCAATGTCCCGCCTTTTTTATTTCCTATGCAGATACAGATGCTGTTGCCTGTGGTGCAAACCCTTGCCCAGCAGGTTGCCGACCAAGAACACCTTGATCTGGTGAGTGTGCAGTGGCTGACCCATCAATCGCCCCCAATTTTACGGGTGGAGGTGCGCCATCCTGAGAATGACACCAGCTTAGAGGATTGCGAACGGCTGAGTCGGGCACTGGAGATGGCTTTGGATGGGCTGCCAGAGTTGGAGTTTGCCTACGTTCTCGAGGTGTCGAGTCCGGGCCTGTCGGATTACTTGAGTAGCGATCGCGACTTTGATGCCTTTCGTGGCTTTCCTGTACGGGTCACGACCACCGCACCCCATCGGGGCAAAACCCTTTGGGAGGGCAACCTGATTCGCCGTGACGCGGTGAATGTCTATCTCAATCAACGGGGGCGATCGCTGGCGATTCCCCGCTCACTGATTGCCAGTGTCCAACTGTACAGCCCCAGCAGTGAGCCTTAGCAGCAGTTGATCTACTAAATGAACGAGGTTGTAACGGACGATGACCATCTATCGCTTACCCGGCCTACGGGCCATGATCAATGAAATCAGCCAAGAGCGGAATTTGCCCAAGCACGCGGTACATCAAGCCCTCAAGGAAGCACTGCTCAAGGGATACGAACGCTATCGCCGCAGTCTGCGCCCGGATCATAGTCACTTTGAAGAAGACCACTTTGCCAACTTTGAAGTGGAACTAGACACCGAGCAGGAGGGCTTCCGCGTTTTGGCCACCAAAACGATTACGGAAACAGTGGCGAACCCCGATCGCGAAATTGCCCTTGCCGATGTGATTGAGGTGGTGCAGGATGCCCGTGTCGGCGATACGGTGCTGTTGGATGTCACCCCTGACCATCAGGAATTTGGCCGCATGGCCGCCATGCAAACCAAGCAAGTGCTGGCGCAGAAATTGCGAGATCAACAGCGTCGCCTCGTCCAAGAGGAATTCAAAGACCTCGAGGGCACCGTACTCATGGGGCGCGTCCTGCGGTTTGAGCGGCGATCGGTGATTATGGCTGTGCGCAGCGATGCTAGCCAACCGGAAGTGGAGGCCGAACTGCCGAAACGGGAACAACTTCCCAACGACAACTACCGCGCCAACTCCACATTCAAGGTGTATCTCAAGCGCGTCAAAGAGGGACCTCAGCGCGGCCCCCAATTGGAGGTTTCCCGTGCTGATGCTGGCTTGGTGGTCTATCTCTTTGCCAATGAGGTGCCAGAAATTGAGGATGAAGTGGTGCGGATTGTGGCCATTGCTCGCGAAGCCAATCCCCCGAATCATAAAGTCGGCCCCCGCACCAAAATTGCCGTGGATACCTTAGAGCGGGATGTCGATCCGGTGGGTGCCTGTATTGGGGCACGGGGATCCCGCATTCAAGCAGTGGTGAATGAACTGCGGGGGGAAAAAATTGATGTGATCCGCTGGTCGCCGGATCCAGCCACCTATATTGCCAATTCCCTGAGTCCAGCGCCAGTGGAGGAGGTGCGGCTGATTAACCCCGAAGCCCGCATTGCCCATGTCCTTGTGGCACCGGATAAGGTCTCCCAAGCCATTGGTAAGGAAGGCCAAAATGTGCGCTTGGCAACTCGCCTAACGGGCTGGAAAATTGAGGTGCGCGATAGCTCCCAATACAACTACGAAGAGGAGGATCGCTTGGCCATGGCCGCCCTCGAAGAACAAGTTGCCAGTTAGGGATGATGGCTGTCCCCCAACGCCGCTGTGTGTCCTGTGGCCGCTTGGCCGATCGCTCGGAGTTTTGGCGAATCGTGCGCTGCTGGCCCGATCAAAAGGTGCAGTTGGATCGGGGGATGGGGCGATCGGCCTATCTGTGTCCCACTGCCGAGTGTCTCAAGGTGGCCAAACAAAAAAAACGCTTGGCGCGATCGCTCCGCTGTCCCATTCCCGAGGATATTTTTACGACCCTTGCTGCTCGCTTAGATGCCCATCGCAACTATGACTGACTCCCCCATTTGGCAGCCCTTTACACAAATGAAAACGGCGGCTCCGCCCCTGAAGGTGGTGCGTGCCCAAGGTGCTCGCCTTGAACTGAGCGATGGCCGTCAGATTATTGATGCCATTTCCAGTTGGTGGGTGACGCTCCATGGCCACAGCCATCCTGTGCTGGCTAAAGCGCTCTATGAGCAGGCACAAACCCTTGAGCACGTCATTTTTGCCGGCTTTACCCATGAGCCAGCGGAGCAGCTTGCCCAACTGCTGTGTGCCCACACGCCAGCGGGGTTACAACGGGTCTTTTTTTCCGACAATGGCTCAACCGCCGTGGAAGTGGCGCTGAAGATGGCCTACCAGTATTGGCAGCGGCGAGATCAACCCCAGCGATCGCGCTTCATTGGCTTTACCGGCGGGTACCATGGCGATACCCTTGGGGCAATGACTGTCGGCCAAAGTTCCCCGTGGTGGCAACCCTTTCAACCGCTGCTCCCCCCCTTAACAATCCTGCCCTACCCAGCAACCTATGCGGGGGATCCAGAGGTGGAGACCAAGGAAGCACAGGCGATCGCTCAACTGGAGGACACCCTGAAGGCAGACCCCGATGCCTATGCCGCTCTCTTCATTGAGCCACTCGTACAGGGGGCAGGGGGAATGCGCATGTGTCGTCCCTCGTTTTTGCAAGCCCTTTCTGCAATTGCCAAGGCCTATGGGGTGTTAGTCGTCTATGACGAGGTGATGACGGGGTTTGGCCGCACAGGTGCCCTCTTTGCCTGTGAGAAAGCGGGGACACAACCCGATCTCCTTTGTCTCTCTAAGGGGTTATCGGGAGGCTGCTTGCCCATTGCCGTCACATTGGCCACTGAGGACATTTACCAAGCCTTTTATGCCGATGATCCGGCGCGCGCCTTTTTCCACAGCCATTCCTATACCGGCAATCCCTTGGCCTGTGCCGCGAGTGTGGCTTCATTTCAATTGCTGCTTGCCAAACCTGAAGCCTACCAAGGTCTAGAGGCGCGCCATTGGCAGTGTTACCAGCAGTATCTTGCCGATGTCAGCAATCTCAAGCAATTTCGCACCTGTGGCACGATCGCGGCCATGGAATTGGCGACGGCGGCCTCCTACTTTAGTGACCTTGTGCCCCAACTGCGCCGCCGCTTTATTGAGTTGGGTGTGCTGCTGCGACCTTTGGGCAATACGCTCTATATCCTGCCCCCCTACTGCATTAGTGATCAAGAACTGGCCGCAGTCTATCGCGCCATCCGCCAAGTGGCGATCGAGGTGGCCGCAGGTTATTTCACCGCAGTCTCTGCTTGAGTGGCCATATAACTCAGGAGCCAATTGACCGCAGTGGCACGGCGCGTACGGCGGGGGTTGAGTTCCTTGATTTCATAGCCAGCAAAGCCCAACTGTTCCTTGAGAAGTTGCTTGTGGGCAGGGGGAATAGAGCGGGTGAGCTTGACGATGGCGGGGCGGCTGCCAATGAAGTCTGGCGGTTGGGGATAGTCTTGTCGCCATTCTGGCGGCACGCGATCGCTCTGCCAAGTTTGGCTGTGGGCGTCATAGCGATAGCCCAAGCAGTGCCACAGGAGCTGATTGACCGTAGCATCATCCAATTCATCATTGAGAATTTGCCACAACGTGGCTTCTGTGAGAGGGGGGAGTGGCGAATCAGAGCTATCCATTCACACTCTTTGTAATCAGTCGGTCTACTGAAACCGGTACCATAAAAAGGGTGGTTTCTCTAAATCTGCCCTTATATGTCTGCTTCGGCAACGAATTCCCCTTCCCGCTGGCGATCGCTACGCAATAATGCCCTCCTGATTGGGGTGGCTGTGCTGATCACGCTACTGATTCGTATTTTTGTGGCGGAGTCGCGCTTTATTCCCTCAGAGTCTATGGAGCCAACGCTTTGGCCAGGCGATCGCATTGTGGTGGAAAAGATCACCTATCGCCAGCGATCGCCTCAACCGGGGGATATTGTTGTCTTCTATACCCCACCCCTCTTGCAGGCCCTTGGTTATCGCGCCGATCAAGCCCTCATTAAACGAGTGATTGCCACCGCCGGGGACACGGTTGCCGTGCATGATGGTCAAGTTTGGGTCAACGATCGCCCCCTTGCAGAACCCTACATTGCTGAGCCACCCGTTTATACGCTCTCCCCAGTGACAGTGCCAGAGAATATGCTCTTTGTTATGGGAGATAACCGCAACCACAGCAATGACTCCCATATCTGGGGATTTTTGCCCCTTGAGAATGTCATTGGTCGGGCGATCGCCTGCTATTGGCCCCTCAACCATGCGGGTAAAATTTCGTCCCCGGCTGCCTAATAGGTGACTAGCCGCATCAGTGTGGGGTTAGCATCCTCCACCAGTCCCCATTCAACTGGTAACGGTACCACTTGTCCCACAGGAGTTGTTTGCGTTGCTTGGAGACAATCAGTCTGCAAACTGTAGTTGCCATTGCGCAGGCTTGGCGGTTGGGCAGGGCGGCTGACTTGACAGGTTTTAATGACCGTCGCTCCCACCTGTAGCGTGCTATGGGTTTGGCTGTGAGCCAAAGGTGTCCAAGAAAACACGGCTAACACACTCAAGGCGATCGTCGCGACAAGAGACTGCCGCCAAAACTGCATGCTGAACATAATTCCCCCGCCTTCTCTTTATCGAGAAGTCATTGATGAAATCACTCGTAACAGTTCCTTAGATTCCTTCCCCCGCTTTTAGAAACGTGAGGCTTTGAGTCTTGAACAGTGAATACTAAGGTATTAACTGCAAAAAAGTAATAAGAAAATGTGAGGAGCTGTTTAGAGTTGTAGGGGACTCAGTCGCCTTCCCTACACTTCTATTGTAGTCTTTATAGCCAAACCTAGTTACGATCCTGTACAAAAGTTCATGATTGAGTCTTATACCAATTCAATTTGAAGATATAGTCATTTCGAAAGGGAGTGAGATATTTTCAAGAGGGATAGGCTATACTCAAAGCGTCATGAATGTTACTCAAGAATATGAGCTATAGCTTGAACTGACGAGAGCGGTTTGTCTCCTACATCCAGCAAGGTGGCAAAATTAGTGAAGCAACTCAAATCTTTCAGGTGAGCCGCGCCACCATCCATCGCTGGCTGAAGCGAGAGGACTTAGCCCCTACGGTTGTCCCCCGTCGTCCTTGGAAACTGGATTGGGCGGCCTTAGAGACGGGGTTTGACTCTCGAGTGGAGTGTGAGTATGGGTGGTCAGCGCGAGGCCAACGAATTGATGGAGAGTGAGCTTTGTGGGCGGCTGTGGACAAGTCCTTGCTTCAGCCAGTAGAGCATCTGCAAGCGTTCCTGCTGTCGGGCATCGGTTTCATGGTTGCAAAGAGCTGGTATAGGATATCGCTTCTTGTCGCTTGAACTCTGTTCATCCAGCGAACTCAAACAATCTGCCATCTTCTACTGCTCAGCAAATAATGGTATAAACTCCCTTCCCTTCAAGGCAGTGGACTAAATGGGAACGCTAGCAAGGACTATCCTCTTTAGGGGTCAATTTGTGCCTGTGCCACTACTGGCATAGTTCCAACGAAAAACGGCTATTCACCTGTCAGGATCGAAGTATCAGCGTAACGACACCGCCCTTCGCTACGGTTGACGCTTCAAAACGCTGGTTTAGGCCACTTCGCGTTTCAGGTAGGGAAATAGAATGATTTCGTTGGCACGTTTGGGTTGGTTACTTTCAGTTGTATTGGGAGTTGTTACCCTTGGGTTCACCAATGGGCTGGCGATCGCTCAACCGCTCTTGGCACGACAAAATCAATCTCCATTGGTCAATGGCCTGTATCTCCTTGGCGAGTCGCCCCAACCCCAACAGGTGGGTCATAGCTATATTGTCTTTGAAGTCAAAGATCAGAAGGTCTATGGGGCGTTTTACATGCCCAATTCCTCCTTTGATTGTTTTCGGGGTACCGTGGGCGATCGCCAGTTGCAGGTGACGGTTCTACCCACCTATGAGGAGGAACCCTACCAAGCAGAAATTGATTTACCCAGTTTCTATAGTTTGCGTCGTATTAGTGCTAGCGATCGCGCCATTTTGGCTGCCTGCAAAGCTGAGCCGCTGCCCATTGCCACCCAAACCGGAAGCTAGGCAGAGGTGCTATCATCAGACGGTACCTTTTGCCGTTAACTTTTGGTTAAGTCTGAATGGTTAAGTTGACCCCGACGCCTGCCTATAGTCTGACGCTGCGATTGAAGACTTCCTTAGATCCAACGGAATTAGGAACCGTTCTCCAGATCATTGGTGGGCAACAGGGGCAAGTGGGTTCCATCACCCTGATCGAGAAAACCGCTAATAAAATCCTACGGGAACTGGTGGTGGTGGCTGCCAGCCGCGATCATGCTGCGGCCATTGTCAATGCTGTGAAATCTGACACCCAAGCCACGGTGCTAGAGGTGAGCGATCGCACCTTTCGGCTCCATGAGGGGGGCAAAATCACCGTTAGAAGCAAGCATCCCCTTCAGGAATACGACGATCTGGCGATGGCCTATACGCCGGGCGTCGGTCGGGTATCCCAAGCGATCGCTGACGATCCTCAATTGGTGCACAAACTGACGATCAAAAGCCATACGGTGGCCATTGTCAGTGATGGCAGTGCGGTCTTGGGATTGGGCAATATCGGCCCAGAGGCTGCTCTACCGGTGATGGAGGGCAAGGCCATGCTCTTTCAGGAATTTGCCGGTCTGGACGCCTTTCCCATCTGCTTGAGCACACAGGAGGTGGATGAAATCGTCGCCACCGTCAAGCGCATCGCCCCCGTCTTTGGTGGCATCAATCTAGAGGATATTAGCGCCCCCCGCTGCTTTGAAATCGAAGCCCGTCTGCAAGCGGAATTGGATATCCCTGTGTTTCACGATGACCAGCACGGCACGGCCATTGTCACCCTTGCCGCCCTTAAAAATGCCCTGCAACTAGTGGCTAAATCCTTAGATACGGTGCGCATTGTCATTAACGGGGCGGGGGCAGCCGGCATCGCCGTGGCCAAGCTCCTGCGCAAAGCCGGCGCCCACCATCTAACCCTCTGCAACCGCCAAGGCATCCTCTCAAAAGACAAAGCACAAACACCAGCACAGCAGGAATTTGCCGTCGCTGAAACAGGAACGCTGGCTGATGCTCTAGAGGGTGCCGATGTCTTTATTGGCTTGAGTGCCCCCGGCGTCCTGACATTGGAAATGGTGCAGCGCATGGCCCCAAAAGCGATTGTTTTTGCAATGGCCAATCCCGTGCCGGAAATCCAACCCGAACTCATTTATGACCATGTGGCGGTGGTGGCCACTGGCCGCAGTGACTATCCCAATCAAATCAACAATGTGCTCGCTTTTCCGGGGGTGTTTAAGGGTACCCTTGCCTGTCGGGCACCCCGCATGACGGAGGAGATGTTCCTCGCGGCAGCAGCAGCGATCGCGGCCTTGGTCAGTCCCTCGGAACTGCACTCAGCCTATATTATCCCCTCAGTGTTTGATCCACGGGTGGCACCGGCAGTGGCCAAGGCTGTCGAGGACTGCGCGCGATCGCTGGGGTTAGCGCGTGCCTAGTCGCTATTGCGAGACAGTAAAGGGTTGAGTCAGGGTCAAGCCCAAATCCGTATTGGCATCAATCACCACTAGTCGCTGCACGGCTGGATCAATCGCACCACCAATGGTGGCACCGGCGGCTGCACCGGTAATCACTTTTTCGGGCGTAATCTTGCGATCGCCAATCACTGCAGAAGCACCCGTGGCCAAAGCAGCACCAATCAGCGTATCGCGAATAATGGAGGTGGCAGGCCGTCCTTGGTTGGTTTCAATCGCTGCCCCCGTCACTGTCCCCGTGAGCACTTTTAGGGGCGTAATCCTGCGGTCTCCCGCCAAGCCAGAAATCCCCGCAGCCACCGCCGAACCAATGGCCGCATTGCGGAAGACATTGCCAATGTTGGGATCACGGGCATCGCGAATCGTACGAATTACTTGGGAATTAGCAGCGATCGGGAGTTGGCGATTATTGATCACCACCGTATTGGCCACAAATTGAGACCCCCCTTGGGCGGGCTGGATCTGGCCAAAAATTTCACTGCCCACGGGAATCACAACACGACCTTGGCTATCGCGGACATCGGCAGCCGTCACCAAGCGGATCGCAACACTTTCATTGGGGCTAAGGACAATCCGCTCTGCATCGGGGAAACGAGCCGGAATTTGCTGACCGGCTGGGAGCGCAATAGGCGAGGTGGTAGCCACACCCGCAATGTACTGCGTCGGCACAAGGGCTTGGGCACCGGGGGCACGGGTCGCCTGACAGAGGAATGCGGCAATATCGGCACGGGTGGCCAGTTGATTTGGCGCAAAGAACTGCACATTGGGATAGTTCACCACCACTTGTTTAGCGGTGGCAGCGGCCACACCCGCACGTCCATAAGCGGGAATTGCTGCCGCATCATTGAACTGGCCTAAGACCCCCTCCACAGAAGGCGGTGTGGGATATTGCAAGCCACTGGCTAGAGCCACGATCGCCTGAACACGCGGAATATTTTGATTGGGCTGAAACACATTGCCGGGGTAGCCACTCAAGAAGCCAGTACGGGTGGCATTTTGAATCGCACTCGCTGCCCAAAATGTGCTGGGGACATCGTTAAACATACTGGGGGCACGCACCACAGGCGCATTGGGAAACGCCTTCCCCAGCATGGCTGCATATTCAGCACGGGTGACGGGGGCAAAGGGGCGAAAGGTGCCATCGGGATAGCCGCTGATAATGTTGCGACTGGCCAAGTGGTCAATACAGGCCTGTGCCCAAATGCCTTGGGTATCGGTAAAACGGGATTGGGCTTGCACCGGAACAGCCGCTAGAAGGGCAAGGGTACCAGAACTCATTAAACCGCAGCTCAAAACGGCCAAGCTGCGCTGTGCGAGGCTCTGCATAGCAAATCTCTCCAAGTAAGAGGGTATTCAAGTTATCTGAGAGGGTTTTGGATTCCCCTCAGCAATTTTGATTGGGAAAACACGTCAATCGTTGACTCTGCTGATGCCTATGGACGCAGTGCCGGAGATTAGGTTCCCTTGGGGGTAGGGGCTTCACTGGGGACAAGAACCGATTCCACTTGGGTATTCATTTGCCAGCCCGAAATTAAGGCCGCCGGTAGGGTGTGGGGTTTGGGGCTGTGGAGCAGGTAAATCAGGCGATCGCCCACTTGCCACTCTTCATTGGCTCGCACCACCCGCAATCCCTCTGGCCGTTCCACAAGCAGGGGAAGCACTTTCCCAGAGCGGATCAAGGCGTCAAGGTGCTGGCGTTGCAATTGCGATTGCTCCTCCTCAATGACCAGTTGGCCAAGACGCACAGCATCGCTATTGATGTATTGGTTCCATTTTTTAATGGACAGTTGCCGAGCAAAGGCAGGACTCAGACCGAGGGGACAATCCTCTACCTCAAGGGCGGCCAAGACCCGTGGCGGGTGAAATTCTTCGAGGACGCGCTGTGCCAGCACCGCATTCACCTCAGTATTACTAGTCACAGCCAGATAGGTGCCCAATTGAGTAATGCCGGCCTCCTGCAAAATATTCAGGTCAAGGGCACTACTGAGATAGACGGGCAGATGTTCACGGCGGGCTTGTTCAACGGCCTCAGGATCGGTGTCAATCATCACCACCTCTTCGCCGCGATCGCGCAAGATCCGCGCCAACAAACGACCCAAGGGCGTACAGCCAGCAATCATCACCCCTGAAGCCCCTTGGGCACGCACATTCAGTTGGGTTGCCACCCAGCGCGCCGTTAGGCCTTGGCCGAAAACCGTCATCAAAATCGTCAGGAACACTTGTCCTTTAATGGCATCCCCCCCACTAATTCCCGCATTGGTGAGGGTAATCGAAAATAGCGAAGCCACTGAAGCCGCAACAATTCCCCGCGGCGCAATCCAACTGAGGAAGGCTTTTTGTTGCCAACTGAGATCACTGCCCCATGTACATAGGACAACGCCGAGGGGACGGATCAGGAACATTAAGCACAACACCGTGAACACCCCCGACCAACCTAGCTCCAATAGACCAGCGATCGAGAGATCCGCAGCCAGCAGGACAAACAAGACCGAGATCGAGAGCGTACTCAGTTGACCCTTGAAACGCCGCAGTAGCCGCCCCCCCGGCACATCCGACCAACGCAGTACCAGCCCCAGAACCACCGCCATCATCAAGCCGGATTCGCTCACCAGTTGATCCGAGAGCCAAAATAGCCCCCACAGCACTGCCAGCACCAACAGGTTCCGCAAATCTTCCGCCAAAAACCAAGCGCGGTGCAGGAAGCGATTGAGACACCAGCCACCAATACCACCAATCAAGACCCCCACCGCCAAGCGCTGAATAATCCCGAGGGCGATCGCCCCCATGCCGAGGTCTTGATTGAGAACTACGTTCAGCACCATCACCGCCAAAATGGCACCAATGGGGTCAATGAGCACGCCTTCTCCCTCGAGAATGACCGCCAATTTGTGCTCTACACCCACCTGACGCAGCAGCGGCCCTACCACCGTAGGCCCGGTCACCACCACCACGGACGCATAGAGAAAGGCCAGTTGCCACGGAAACTCGCCAATCCAATGGGCGGCCATGGCGCCAGCCACAAACGTCACCAATCCCCCCAGCGTCACTAACTTCCAGAGGCTACCCGTAATATCTTGGTCAGCGCGGCTCAGGTCTAAGCTCAAGCCCCCCTCAAAGAGAATCAAGGCCACACACAGGGGCACTAACACTTCTAGGCCTTCGCCTAAAACTTCCGGATGGACTAGCCCCAAGCCACTGGGGCCTGAAAGAATACCCGCCAGTAACAACAGGACAATACTCGGCAGCCGTAACCAATGGGCAGTCACTTGGGCACCAATGCCTAGGACAACGGTGATGACGAACAAGGCGGTGAGTTCGGCACTACTTTCCATCGCAGCCTCCACAGAGGTTTAGGCGTTTAGGGCTAGACTGACGGGCAAGCGTTCCTCCTTGTTCTACGTCAAAGTTCAGTATTGGACTGTTACATTTGTCACACCCTATTGCGGGGGAACCTGATTACAGGATACTGGAAGTCCTTGAGCATTGCCAATTTCAATCAATTTTGTAAAACTCTCCTAGAGAGGGGAAACAGGGCGCGATCGCCACCACAGCCATGCTGCTGCACCACAGAGGGTACAGTTGCCAATGAACGTGAGCAGCGCTTGCAGATCCACCAACCAAGCCAGTGTCACTGCATTATCGAAGTAATGCCACGTACAGGCACACATGGCACTCACCAACGCTGGTAGCATTGCCCACGCCAACCACCGCCATCCCTGCTCCGGACAGCGGCGATCCAGTTGTGCCACAAACCAAATGGCGGCCATCCACTCCAGCACACTGGAAATGTGCACTATCCATGTGGAAATTGACAGGGCGTGCATTCGGCCTCCGGATAGATGAGGATTTTGTAAGTCTCAGGCGTGGGATGTACTGCCTGTTCCACCGCCTCGGCAAGTTTGACCAAGGGATAGCGATCGCTGATCAGGGCTTTGACATCAATGCGGCGGTTAAAGATAATGTCGCAGGCTAAGGACTGTAAGCGGTAGGAGGAACTGTAGCTGCCCATGAGATCAATCTCACGGCGATAGAGAATGTTGGGATTGAGGGGAATCTCCACCTCATCGGGAAACTCGGCAAAGAAGAGAATTTTGCCCCCCTTGCGAGTACACTCTAGGGCTTGGAAAAAGGCCTTCTCACTGGGAACCGCCAAGAGACTGACATCCACCCCCAAGCCATGGGTCAGGGCTTGCACCTTGGCACTGAGATCGGGATCGCGGGCATCAAAGGCGGCAGCAGCGCCCACTTCTTTGGCTTTGGCAATTCGCGAGGGCAGTAAATCGGTGGCGATCGCCCGTGCCCCAAAGAGATTCACCAACATAATAAACATTAGGCCAATAGGCCCTGCCCCAGTGATCAGCACCGTTTGGCCGGGAGCAACACCTGCTTTCTTCACCGCCTTGAGGCAACAGTTGGTGGGTTCAACAAAGCTGGCTTCTTCATCACTAATGTGATCGGGAATGGGAATCAGACCGCCATGCTGCACAATGTGCCCCGGTACTTTCACATACTCAGCAAAACCACCGCCACTGGGAATAAAGCCCGCCGTGGTTGTAACGGTTTTATACACATGGCACATTGAATAGTTTTCATTCAAGCAGTAGGCGCAGTGCATACAGGGAATATGGTGCATGACCACCACCCGCTGACCCACCTGCCAACCCGTCACGGCCTCACCCACCGCCGCAATTTCACCCGCCGTTTCATGGCCAAAAATACGAGGCGGCTCATAGAGGGGATAGCGAATTTTTTTGATGTCCGATTGGCACAAGCCAACGACCTTAACGCGCACAAGGACTTCATCGGCAGCAATCTCAGGGATGGGAATGTCCTCGTAGCTGAGTTGGTTCACCCCTCGGAACACTTGGGCTTTCATTGAGACCTTTGCAAACTCGCCACCCCTAAGATAATTGTCCCTTGCACCGAGAGCAAGTCTGGATGATACCCCTTTGCAACTCAAGCAAAGGAAAACTCTAGTTGTTTTGCTGCTGACAGGCAAATCGTGGGCTGAGGTGATTGGATTTCAAGGGCATTCAATAGATTCACCAGCGATCGCCCCACCGCTGCCGCCAAATTCACGGGCACTGCATTGCCAATCTGCCGATACTGGCTTGAAAGAGAACCACAAAACTGCCAATCATCGGGGAACGTTTGGATACGCGCATATTCGCGCACGGTCAACGGTCGTGTTTCGGTGGGGTGGCAGCGTTCTGTTTGCTTTTGGGCAGGGGAGCAAGTCAATGTCAACGCAGGTTCATCCCATGCCAAGCGCCGTGCCATCCCCGTTTTGCCACCATCAAGACGAAAACTTCCCATCAGATAGGCCTGCTGCAGGTCTGGGGGCAAGTCGCGCCAACACCCCCCTTCGGGAACCTGTTGCAAAATCGCCGCTTTCTGCTCAGGGTAACGCTGACCCGCAGAGGGAGGCACATCGCTCTCATAGAGAACCCCAGCTTTGAGGGCATCCGCCAACGTCATAATTTGCGGACAAGGACTCGGCCAAGCAAATTGAGCATAGGGCACCAAATCATTGCGAATGCCCACCAAGAATAATCGCTGTCGCTTTTGGGGGACGCGATAAAACAGGGCATTGAGAACCTGTGGCGGCATTAGCGTATAACCAATTTCGGAAAGCACCGCTTCAATAGTTCTAATGGTGCGCTGGCGATCGTGGCTGAGTAAACCGCGCACATTTTCGCCTAAAAATACCTTCGGTTGGACTTCTTTGATGGCTCGCGCAAATTTAAAGAATAGCGTGCCACGGGTATCGGCAAAGCCCAACTTTTCCCCTGCATAGGAAAAGGCCTGACAGGGAAACCCACCCGTCAATAAATCAATTTCGGTTTCGATCAGATGTTCCCAGTTGAGGGTGCGAATATCCGCCTCAATCACTTGCCACTGGGGGCGATTTTGCCGCAGCGTTCCACAGGCATCTTTATCAATTTCATTCAGACAGACAACGTGCAACCCCGCCTGCTCGAGTCCCAAGGCCAGCCCTCCTGCCCCGGCAAACAATTCAAGGGTTTGGTAAGGCCGCAAAGGTTGGATGAATTGCTCTTGCTCCCAAGAACTAAAAACGAGTTCCCGAAATTTTGCAAACTGAAGCAGTTGTGCTACGGGATAGTAGCGTTTGCCCCGTTCATCCTCTTCACGACAGGTCAAAAAACCTTGGCGCTCCCACTTTTGTATGGTGGCTTTTGTCACACTGAGAATATCAGCGATGAGCTCAGCCGATAGAACATCATTGGTTTTGTGTAAAATCCTTAAATCCTTCATAGTTGGAAAATGCCAAATAATACAGAGCTGCTAAGAGATTGGGATGGACTTTCCTTAAACTTTCCCTGATATTTTTACTCTCAGATGAGAAACCAATTTCAACTCCTTCAGATTCAATAACATCTTGAATGATTTGTGGTAAGTGTTTGCACAATTTTGCAAATGCATCCTTGTCGCCTGTGGCAATCTCATAAAACTTATCAATTGAAATTATTCTTATTCTTTCATTTTTGACCACTTTATCATCTATTTTAACAGACCAAGGAAGGTTTTTAGATTCTTTTGAAATCACTTCAATCAAAAAACAAATTGCTTTTGAGTCACTATCAATAGTTTGTTGCATTTTGCGGAAAATATTTTCTTTCGCATTACTATTCATAGTATTAAACTTGTTTTTAATTTCCGCATAGTAAGATTTCTTGCGATTGACTATGTCATAACCTGATTCAAGAACTTCCCAGTCTTGAATATATCGAAAAATGTTTTGATGAAAATAGCCAATGTGATTATTGTTAGATTTGTCAATTTGTCTTATGATTTCTCTTTCAATAAATTCCTCATCACTGAGATGATAAACAGCAATATCGAAAGTTGCTTTTATTGGATCAATTTTGAGCTTCTTAAATTCTGTGAAATCAATTGATGAGCGATAGTTTAGAATTGTTTCTTTAACATGAGCACGAATATCTTCGTCGCTAATAAATCCCAGCTGACAGTAGGCACTGGAACAGGAGCATAACTCATACTCTAGAAAAGAAAAGAGTTATATTAAGATTTTTACTGCTTTTGACATCTTACGTAACAAAGTGGTGGTGAAAGAGACTCCCCTGAAATACTAGAGGAAGAGTCCTGAGTACTGGGGGCAAGTTTGTTGTGGCGTATCCCTTGCACGTTGCCTTCATTTGGCACCAGCACCAACCCCTCTACAAAAGTTGTCGCACCGGTCAATACCTGCTCCCTTGGGTACGGCTCCACGGCACGAAGGACTACTTAGATCTGATCTTAGTCCTCGCCAAATATCCCCGCCTCAAGCAAACCGTCAACCTTGTCCCCTCCCTGTTGCTGCAAATTCAGGATTATGTCAACGGTACGGCTCTTGATCCCTACCTCACAGCCACACTGACGCCGGTCGAGCAACTCACGGATCAACAGCGCTGGTTTATCATTGAGCATTTCTTTGATGCCCACCACCGCACAATGATTGACCCCCATCCCCGCTATCGCGAACTCTACGAGCAGCGGCAAACTCACGGCAAAACATGGTGTTGGCAAAATTGGCAGCCGCAAGATTATGGGGATTTGTTAGCGTGGCACAATTTAGCGTGGATTGATCCTCTCTATTGGGAGGAGCCAGAGATTGCCCAATGGCTATCCCAAGGGCGGGATTTTAGCCTCAGCGATCGCCAGCGGATCATTGCCAAACAGCGGGAAATTCTTGGCCAAATCATTCCCCAGCACCGCGCCCTTCAAGAGGCGGGTCAAATTGAAGTCACCACAACCCCCTATACCCACCCGATTTTGCCCCTCTTGGTGGATACCGATGCCGCCAAAGTAGCGGTTCCCAACATTGCCCTGCCCCAACAGCGGTTTCAATATCCCGAAGATGTTCCTCGGCATTTGCGGCGGGCGCGAGTTCTTTATGAACAATTCTTTGGGCGATCGCCCCGCGGACTGTGGCCGTCAGAGCAATCCGTGAGTCCAGCCATTCTTGAACCCATTGTCGAGCAGGGCTTTGAGTGGATTTGCTCCGATGAAGCCATCTTGGGCTGGACAACGGGAACCTATTTTTACCGCAACGAAGCAGGGGTTGTCCAACAGGCCAATGTTCTTTACCAACCCTACCGCCTGACCACGGCCAAAGGGGATCTCAACATTGTCTTTCGCGATCATCGCCTCTCGGATCTGATTGGTTTTACCTACAGTGCCATGGCTCCCGAAGCAGCGGCAGCGGATCTGCTCAAGCAGCTGGAGGGCATTCGCCAGCAACTCATTGCCCATGAAGGGACTGGTCAATCCAGTTTGGCGCAACCATGGCTTGTGACCATTGCCCTCGATGGTGAAAACTGCTGGGAGTACTATCCCCGCGACGGCCTGCCCTTCTTAGAAAGGCTTTACCAAGGCCTGAGCGAGAACGAGCACTTTGCCTGTGTTTCTGTGGCGGAGTATCTGCAACAATATCCCCCACGTGCGGTGATTTCGGGTTCTGCTCTTCACAGCGGCTCTTGGATTGATGGCAATTTCTGTACATGGATTGGCGATCCGGTAAAAAACAAAGCTTGGGACTATTTAGGGGCTGCCCGCCAAACCCTTGAACGCCACCCCGAAGCCACTGAAACGAAGAATCCGGCAGCATGGCAAGCTCTTTTGGCGGCTGAAGGCTCTGACTGGTTTTGGTGGTTTGGTGAAGGCCACTCCTCGAACCACGATGCCATGTTTGATCAGCTTTTCCGTGAGCATTTGATGGCGCTCTACACAGCATTGGGGGAGCCAATTCCTGAGGTTCTCAATGATCCCTTAGAAGTCCACGAAGCCAAGGATACCTACCCGCCCCAAGGCTTTATTCACCCTGAGATTGATGGGCGCGGTGATGAGCAGGACTGGAACTTTGCTGGCCGGATTCAAATCGGTGGCAGCCGCGGGACGATGCACCGCCAAACGCTGATCAGTCGCCTCTGGTATGGGGTGGATCACCTAAATATCTATCTGCGTCTTGATACTCCGAACCAGAAACAGCCCTTTGGGAATGACATCAGCACCCTGCACTTTTGCTGGTACTACCCCAACAGGGTGACGTACAATAGCCCCCTCTCTGATCTGCGAGATTGCCCCGACGCAGCCCCCCTCAACTACCTGTACCACCATCAATTGGTGATTGACTTTGAAAAGCAACAGATTGCTTTCAAAGAGGCGATCGCCAACTACCAGTGGGAAGAGCGACCCAGCCATGCCCGCTATGCCTTGGGCATCTGCCTAGAAGTGGCCATTCCTTGGGCAGATCTGCACCTGCATCCCGATTGTGGCCTGCATTTATTGATTGTGTTGGCACAGGATGGCTATTACTTGGATCATCTGCCCACAGAGCAACTGCTCTTTTTGACCACACCTTAGACCTTGAGGCGAAGCGTTAACAACAAGCGATCGCTCAGGCTTCGCAATGCAGCTACGGTTGAGGGCAAATAATTTGCAGCGAGAAATTATTTTCTGCGTACCAAAGTTCTGTAAGCTCAGATAGGAAACCTCTGCGGGATCAACTTGTGCAGTTAGGAGGGTTGTGTGGATAACGTCATCGGCTTAGAGATTATAGAAGTTGTCGAGCAAGCGGCGATCGCCTCAGCGCGGTGGATGGGCAAAGGTGACAAACACATGGCGGATCAGGTCGCCGTGGATGCCATGCGCAACCGCATGAATCAAATCCATATGCGCGGTCGTATTGTGATTGGCGAAGGGGAACGGGATGAAGCCCCAATGCTCTACATTGGCGAAGAAGTGGGCATTTGTACCCGTCCCGATGCTGCCCAATACTGTAACCCCGAAGAACTCATTGAAATTGACATTGCCGTTGACCCCTGTGAAGGGACAAACCTCTGCGCCTACGGCCAACCCGGCTCAATGGCAGTACTGGCCATTTCTGAAAAAGGGGGGTTGTTTGCGGCTCCCGACTTTTATATGAAGAAATTGGCGGCGCCCCCTGCTGCCAAGGGCAAAGTGGATATTCGCAACTCGGCGACAGAAAACCTGAAAATTCTCTCGGAATGCCTTGACCGCGCCATTGATGAACTGGTGGTGGTGGTGATGAAGCGCGATCGCCACAATGACTTGATTCAAGAAATTCGCAATGCGGGTGCCCGTGTTCAACTGATCTCCGATGGCGATGTCTCCGCTGCTCTCTCCTGTGCTTTCTCTGGTACCAACATTCATGCGCTCATGGGTATTGGTGCTGCGCCTGAAGGAGTGATTTCCGCTGCTGCCATGCGTGCCTTGGGTGGGCACTTCCAGGGGCAACTGGTCTATGATCCCGCTGTGGTCATGACCAAGGAATGGGCGAATCGCACCCGCGAAGGCAACCTCGAAGAACTCAAAAAAGCTGGCATCACTGATCCCGACAAGGTCTATGAAGCAGAGGAATTGGCCTCTGGGGAAACGGTTCTCTTTGCCGCCTGTGGTATTACCCCCGGTATCCTCATGAAAGGGGTGCGCTTCTTCAAAGGTGGCGCCCGTACCCAATCTTTGGTCATTTCCACGCAGTCGAAAACGGCTCGCTTTGTCGATACCATTCACATGTTCGATAAACAGTTGAAGTCGCTGCAGTTGTACTAAGCGCTGCTCGGTGAAAGAAAATTAGCTCCCTCCCGGTGAGGGGGTTTTCTTTTTATCTTCGGGAATAGCGATGCCCTTAACTCTACCCACAGCAATTACCCTTGCGCGCCTGTTGATCGTGCCCGTGATAGTGGGTCTGCTCTCGTTGAATCACAGTGCCGTGTACCGTTGGTGGGGGGTGGGTTTATTTTTGGTGGCAGCCCTCACGGATTGGCTGGATGGCTACATTGCTCGCCGTCTCAATCAGGTGACGGATTTGGGCAAGGTGCTGGATCCGCTCGTGGATAAGTTGCTAATCTTGGTGCCCCTGTTGCTGTGCATTGAATGGGGAGAGGTGCCCGCATGGTCTGTGGCGTTGATCCTCTTTCGGGAACTAGGCATTGCTAGTTGGCGGGTTCAGCAATCTCAAATTCAGGGCGCCAATCTCTGGGGTAAAGCAAAAACCCTTAGCCAGATTATGGCCGTGGCATTGCTTCTCGCTCCCTTACCGCCTAGTTGGCAGGGGGGAATCCTCATTGTTTATGGGGGGGCGATCGCCCTCACACTGATTTCTGGGGCACTTTATCTTCGTGGTTGAGTGCCAATGCGCCCCGCGAGCACCTCCTGCAACTGCTGGGGATTGATGCGATCCACCCAATAGGCTTGAAAAGTGGGCTGGGTCACCTGATTGACAAAGGTTTGACTCAGGAATGGACGCAAGGACTCGTTTTTTTGATTAAAGACGCCAAAGAAAGCCCCCGCCAGTCCCTTGAAAAAGGGCTGTGCCAACTGTGGGTTCGGGCCAATGAGATCATTGGGAACCGGTAATACTCCCGCTTCACTGACCCCCACTGCCGAGAAGTGGGTACCGGGCACGAGCATGGCAAGGTACTTGGGCTGCGCCTGTAACCATGTAAAAGGCCAGATCTGCTCCTCTAAGGGTGGCGCAAAGACATCCCGACTACTGGAAACAATGAGTGTGGGCACCTTGATATTGGCCATGCCCCGTTCGCCAATGAGGATACTACTCACTGGATTGACGGCAATCACAGACCTGACCCGTGGATCCGCCGGTGTAGAGGGCACAGCGGCAAGACCGAGACTACGACATTGCAGGGGCACTGAGATATTAAAGATAAAGAGATCACGAGCGGCTGCTAGACAGCGTTGTTTGACGGCATTCCAGTCAACAGTCCCCCCTGCTGCCGCCAACACGGTAAAGCCCCCCATCGAGTGGCCAAATAGCCCCACATTATTGGTGTCAATTTTTAGGGCTGGATTTTTCTGAACTAACGCCGCGACAGCATCCACACCAAATTTCAAATCCAAGGGGCGCTGTGCCCAATCCTTTGGCAAGTTCTCGTAGTCGAGGGGTGCCCCGGAGAGAAAACTATTAATTCGGCTGGCATCCGAACCGGGGTGAGTGACTGCCAAAACTGCCAATCCATGACTGGCCAAGTGCTCTGCTAAGTAGGCAAACGTCGTGCGGTCTGAGGCTAAACCGTGGGAAATGACGATGAGGGGGGCTGGTGCGATCATCCCTATGGGGACATAGAGATCTGCGGGAATGAGGCCTGTGGTGCGATTGGGATTGGTGAATTCAAGTTTTTGCTTTTGCCACTGGAAGGGTCCTTTTTGGGCAGGATTAAGGCCACTGGCAGGCAGTGGCGTTCTTGGTTGGAGTTGCGCCAAGCGTTCGATAAAGTCTTGCGCCCGCTGTTCTTGATTCACTGCACGGGTAAAGGCACCCACTGCCTTCAGACCGAGTTCACCATTGACTTTAACACTCTTGCCGGGAAAGGCTTGTAGTACTGAGAGCAGGGTAATGCCTGCGGGGGAACTGGCGGCGGTTTTCAGGGCTTCCCCAAGGGCTGGGCCTCCATTGACATCATTATCTGCCCGAATAACTTGGCCAATGCGCTCTAAAAAGCTTTGACCAATGGGACTTTTGACAAACTGGCTAACGGTTGTTGGTTCTAAGTCCATGCGTGTGGTCAAGCCTTCGCGCAAGTTGGATTCTTGAGCGTTGGGAAGTAGCCGAATTAAAAATCTTAGCTCCGAACTCGCATTCCCCGTTTTGGCAAATGTGGCAAGGTCACTCACTTGGATGTTGAATGTGCCGAAGGGCGGATAAACAAGGCTAATTTGCTCGGCAGCCAGTCCCGCCTGTGCCCAAACGGTTGCTGCTGCGCCCAACAGAGAGAACCACTGCCATTTTTTCCGCGTGCGCGCGATCGCCATCCCTGAGATACCCTCACTTAATCACTAGCATTATCGTTGTTTGCAACGTCACCTGCAACTCCAAGGACTGGCAGCCTGAGGGCTAGGTTCCGACTCTCTGAAAAGGGCTGTAAAGGGCGGCCGCTATGGTATTGTGCTTTTGGAAAAAATGAGGGAATTTGCCCATGAGTGAGGATGCAGTCAAGCAAATGAAGCAGGCCGTTGCCAAAGCTGCTGCCGATCGCGTGCAGTCTGGAATGATTGTTGGCTTGGGCACTGGGTCAACCACGGCCTTTGTCATTCAATTTTTGGGCGATCGCCTGCGCAATGGGGAACTGAGCAACATCGCTGGTGTGCCCACCTCGTTTCAAGCCTCTGTCCTCGCCAAAAAGTATGGCATTCCCCTAGTCACCCTTGATGATGTGGAGAAATTAGACATCGCCATTGACGGTGCCGATGAAGTGGATCCCGCCAAAAACTTGATCAAAGGGGGTGGGGCGGCTCACACCCGTGAAAAAATTGTTGATTCCCTTGCGGATCAGTTCTTGGTGGTGGTGGACAGCAGTAAACTGGTGCAGAAATTGGGTTCTACCTTCCCTGTGCCCGTGGAAGTGTTACCCTTTGCCGTGGCTCCGGTGACTCGTGCCCTGAAAGCTCTTGGGGGGCAGCCTGAACTGCGCATGGGGGTGAAAAAAGATGGCCCAGTGGTGACGGATCAAGGCAACCTTGTCCTTGATGTCAAATTTGATGACATTTCTAACCCCGCCGAACTAGAGAAAACGATGAACAACATCCCCGGCGTTGTCGAAAATGGCCTGTTTGTCAACGTGGCCGATGTCATCCTCATTGGTGAGATTGTGGATGGCCAGCCCCGTGTGCGTGAAATGGCCTAGCAGTTTTTCCATTTCCTGCGAGGAAGCAACAGTTACTTTCCGGTGATCAATCTCTCAACCCATCAGTGATTGAGGTCTCAGGCGGCGACAGGATTGCCATCAATAATTGGGGTATCCACTCCATAGGAGCCTCCAATGTCTCTCCACTCCTTCACCCGTCAGTTGATCACCCTAAGCAGTATTGTGGTTTCAGGTGTTGTGGTTGCTACTACGGCAGCACAGGCAAACCCACCGATTATCGTCAACTGCAACAGCAGTGGCCAAGTTTGCGATCAAATGGCGCATTACAACTTCCGCTCTGAAAGTCCGTATTGGGATTATGCCCTCCAAGTCACTGCGCCTGCTACCCACTGCTCGGAAGTGAAATATTTCACCACCAATCGTCAGGGACAGCGGGTCGAAACGGAGTTCCTTGGCCCCAACCGTTCAGCCTTTTTGCCCATTGGTGGCAACTGGGAGCGGGGGAATCACACGATTCAAATTGGGGCGATTGGACGGCAAGGTGGCTGTAATGTAGGCACGCTCAGTTCATGGGGCATCCAAGTGCAGCCTGCCGTTGTTCCCCGCTAATGAGGAATAAACTCCTAGAAACTTAACTCATCTTCATCTATTCAAGGGTCGGTGGCAACGACACTGACCTTTTTTTGTGCTTATTTTTAGCGCACTTTACCAATTTTCATTTATTTTACTTCCGCGTTAGTATAGCCTCTCCCTGAGCGGATTGCAGCCCCCTGTTCCGAGGGATCCCCTGCGAGGGGTGTCAAATTATTTTCTACAAAGCTACTAAAAATACTCAAAGCCTCCTATAGAGAGACTCCGAGGGATTCAACGCCAAAATCAGACTTTAGGAAATTTGAATAGATCCGTCGGCAGAGAAAACTTAATTGAACTCTTGGGGGCGATCGCTCGTCAAATTATTGGGAAACCTTCTACTTGAGGATTTGTGCCATGCAATTGCGTTGGTTGGTATTGGCATTAGTAGTGGCAGGAATGTTGAGCACAGGAGCGATCGCCAGCCGTGCTGGTAAGGAGGTGCCCGCCACGCTTACGGGTCGAATTACGGCGGTTGTTGATGAGGATGAAGTCTTACTTGAGGCCAATAACCAACGCTACAAGCTCGATCTACCGGATGCCTGCAAACCTGCCCTGCGCAATGGCGTTCTTAGGGTGGGCGGCGTTGTTACTGCCAGTGGCAAACTTGAACTTGATGATCGCGAGCTAGATGTTTCCGTTGTTCAGATGAATGGGCGTCGGGTCTGCCCATAATAAATGCCGCCAGCGTACTGCACTGCCAATAGCACTGCTTGGTGGTACGGGGAATTGCGGTCAAGTTCCGATAGCGATATTGGAAGCCTTCACGATACCCTTGGGTTAGGGAGGGAGAATGTCACAATTGCGCACACCAAAGGGGACATGCACTGAGGGAATCGAACCCGCTGCTGATTCTAGATGGGTCAGTTGATCATCAAAGAAGATATGCGGTTTGAGTTGCTTGAGAACCCGTATTTTCTCCATACCGCCAAGGAAAAAGGTTTCATCCGGCATGACGCCCCAACTGTTGAGGGTGGTCACCACCCGTTCACTAGCAAGGATATTGCGTGCGGTCACAATCGCAATCCGTAACAGCCGCTGATAGCTGGCATCCTGCTGCTCTTTTGCCATTTCCAATTGTTGAAAGGCTGCCAGTTTCTTAAAAAGATCACTCAAGGGTCCCGGATTATGGGGAATGTTGGCCTTTTGCAGTTCATGGGCTTGAAATTGCTCGAGATCCCCTTGGCGAAAGACGGCTTCCGCTTCATCATCCGCTAGCACACCATCAAAGTCAAAGGCAATCCGTAACTCAGCATCGTCTTCGTGATCGGTGATGGGCGATCGAATCACCATGCCCGCTGGATACCCAGCCGCGATCGCCTGCTGCACGTCCTTGGCATTTGCCGAGAGAAACAGAGACACATTAAAGGCAGGAATGTAGGGATGGGGGGATTTGCCGCCCAAAAATGCGGCGCGGGTAATGTTCAGACCGTAGTGCTGAATTGAATAGAAGACCCGCTGACCAGTATCGGGATCGTTTCTGGAAAGGAGCACGACCTCCACGGGTTCTTGTTCGGGATAGGCACGGTTGAGATTCAAGAAGCGGCGAATAAAGGGAAATGCCACCCCCTTCGGCAAGACATCGTATTTCCTTTCCCGCTGAAATTGGCGGTACTTTTCGGTCCCCTCATTGCGAAAGACATCATCCGCCTCCCCCAAATCAAAGAGGGCACTGGAGGCCACCGCAATCACTAATTTCTTCTCAATTGGATACCCCATTGCTGAGCATCCGATAGTGGGATTCAAGAGCAGTCCGCAATTGGGCGATCGCCCCTTGCCAATCTCCCCGCTGGGGCTGACGAATTAACTGCGCCGAAGGATACCAAGGCGATCGCGATCGCTGCCAGAGCCACCGCCAATCCGCCACAAAGGGCAACAGGATCCACAGGGGCTTCCCTAGGGCACCCGCCAAGTGTGCCACAGCCGTATCAATTGTTACCACAGCATCCAACTGCTGGATCAACAGCGCCGTATCCAGAAAATCCCCCATGTAGGGCTGGCAGTCAATCACTCCCGCCTGCTGCAATTGTTCACCCTCGAGGCGCGATCGCTCCTTTTGCAGGCTATACCATTGGACATCAAATTCCCGCAGGAGAGGCAGGAAGTACTCAAGGGGACAAGACCGCTGCGCCGTGGTGCGCGTTTGACTATGGCTAGCCCAGACCAAACCAATCCGCGGTTTGGACACATGAAAAATACTGCGGGGCAGGGGGGTGGGTAACTGAAAATAGGGACTGAACTTGGGAAAGTGGTCTTTATCAATACCTAGGTAGCGCGGCAGACTCAGCAGGGGGGTATGGTAATCAAAGGGGGGAGGCGTCTCCTCGGTGCTTATCACTTCAATCCCCGGCAGTGTTTGACAAAGACGCACCAAGGGCGGGTAAGCAGCAAAAATCACCCGTTGGGCACGCCGCGCCATCAAGGGCAGTAAGCGCACAAACTGAATGCAATCCCCTAGCCCCTGCTCACTATAGACAAAGAGGGTTTTCCCCTCTAGGGATTGACCTTGCCAACGGGGTTGCGGATAGGTGCGTAATCCTCCAGTGGGTTGCTGCCAGCGCCATTCATATTCTTCCCATCCCTCTGGGAAATGTCCCAGCAGCAGCAGCACAAGGGCAAAGTTGAGGCGCACATCCACTGCATCGGGGTCTAAGGCAACGGCCTGGCGAAAGTGATGGAGAGCTGCTTGCGGATCCCCCGTTTCCAAGAGCGCTGTGGCCAACCCGGCATGAGCCGCACCATTGAGGGAGTCAAGACTCAGACAGCGTTGGTAGTAGCTGATTGCTCCCGTAAAATCCGCTTCGCTGAGGCAAATTTGACCCAGTTGCAATAGCGCCTGTTGGTGCTTGTTATCCCGCAGGAGCACTTCTTGGTAGCGATCGCGCGCCGCCGCGAGGTTACCCTGTAGATGCAAAGCGTACCCCAGATTGTAGTGGGCTGCCAACAGTTCTGGATTAGCACTCAAGGCGGCCTGAAACTGGCGAATCGCTGCCTCATAATTTTTCAGTTCAAGATAGACACTGCCCAGATTGTTGTGGACATCGGCTTGACCCGCTTCAAGGTACAGTGACTGTTCGTAGCAAGCACTCGCTTCTGTGAGTTTGCCTTGGGCGTGTAGGCAGAGGCCTAAGTTATACAGCGTTGTGGGCAAGTCGGGATTCAAGGATAGGGCTTTTTGGTAGCAGGCGATCGCCCGTTCAGTGTCCCCCAAGTCCAGATAGGCATTTCCTAAGTTGCTATGGGCTTCCACCCACTCCGGCTTCACCTCAAGGGCGCGTTGGTAGTGGGGTAGCGCAGCCGCCGGTTGGTGCAGCAAATCATGGAGAACAACTGCCAAGCGATAATGGGAAGGGGCATGCCACGGCTCAAGGGCAATCGCCTGCTCATAGGCTGCCTGTGCCTCAAGGGGCTGTGCCAGTTGTTCAGCAATTAACCCCAATAGGTAATAGGCCTCTGGCTGCGGGGTCTCTTCAATAACTTGACGTGCGCACTGTTGTGCTCCGCTCCAGTGCTGTTGTTGATACAGTTGCCAAGCCTTTTTTAGCAGCGAGGCGGTTCGCCATCTAAAGATACCCACGGCTATTGTGATGAGCAGTTATTCAAATAATAGGCAACAGCGGTGGCGATCATAGAATTGCCATTGAGATCCAAGGGGGTGGGGTCTTGGGGCGGCTGGGGTTCTGCGTGCAAAAAGTGCCAGTGACCACCAAAAAATTCTTCATGGGTGAGAATTTGATGGAAATGATGTGCCTGCAATCCCGCCACCAAAACAGGCCCTTCAGCAAAATCATCACGACGAATCGTTGCCACCGGTACCCCCAAGCGACAGGCCTCCGCGTAGGTGCCATAGCCGGGCTTGGACACGACTCGACCACAGAGAGGCATCACATCCACCGGGCGCAATTGGCGGCCACAGAGCTTCCGTAGGTTCGGTAAGTCCTCAGGGGCACTGGTATCAAAGGTAAGGAACTGCCAATCGGGAAACCCCTTGAGGGTCTCATAGGGAATCGCTTGCAAGCTCAGGCCGCCAAAGGTTAAAAGAACTGTGCGATCGCGGGGAGTGGTGAGGCCAAGGCGCCGCCGCAACTCCTCTGGCTCAAAACGCGGTTCGGCTCCCGTCAGTCCCACGGATTCCTTGTGGGGAAAGGCATTGAGGGGTTCCGCAAAGGGCAGTTGAAACAAGCGATCGCACCCGCTATAAAGATTACTCACCCAATCCGCAATCTCGCTAAAGTCATCGCCAAAGGAGCGATAGATAAAATCCCAGCCAAAGTTACTAACCATCCAACAGGGCACCCCCGCTGCATGGGCGATCGCCACCGCCAAAGGGGGAATATCCGCTAGCACCAACTGTGCCCGATTTTGCTGAATAAACTCTGCCTCGGCGCGGATCAACTCAGGGGCTGCCGCCTGAAGTTCCAAGAGCTTGGCACGGGTTGCAGGCAAATCCATTTGCAAACTATCGGCTTGTACGACCCCCAGATCAAGGGCACGGGGACGATGAATAAACTCCCCCTCCAGATTCGCCTGCAACAACCAATAGGGAGCTGCCGTCACGATCAGTGGCAAGAGATCCGGCACTTGGCGGCGAATGGCATTCACCAGCGCCGTTGTCCGCGCCACATGACCAAAGCCATGGTTTGTGATTGCCACGTAGAGGGTCGGTCGAGCCACAGGTGTGTTCTTGCCAAAACCGATGCAATCTTAACATTTGTAACAACTCTCGATTGGTGTGCCAAACCGCTTTTTTCTGAAGAAGTGCGAACAGGCGGGGAACAGATGGCTCAAATCAGACCCGTCTCGCTCTGGGTGGCTATAATAGATTTATTTCATTCTATTCAAATGAAGCATAAGATAGATTTATTTTCGGTATTTATAAACTTGTGTTGCTTTTTATGAAGATATGTAACATACTGTTGACTAGGAGGCAGAGATAAGCATAGCAACACGCTAGACGTTCAACATCTCTGAAGCTGTATGACCTATACCACCGATACTCGTTTCACTCCCTCGACACTGGCCACAGCCGTTCAAGAGGTTACCACTCTTTTCAACTGCCTGAGTGTGGATGACAAACTAGGACTTCTGTGGTTCATCTACACCGAAACGGGTCGTTCGATTACAGCCGCCGCTCCCGGTACGGCTCGCCTACAACTGGCGGAAGGGCTGCTCAATCAGGTCAAAGCACTCAGTTTCGATGATCAACTTCAATTCATGCGCGACTTGGTGGCCAATGTGGACACCCCTCTCACCCGTGCCTACGGTGTCTTTAGCCCCAACACCAAGCTCGCCTTCTGGTATCAACTGGCAGAACTGATGAAACAGGGGTTTGTGGTACCTGTGCCCCCCGGTTATACCCTCAGCCGCGATGCCGATCGCGTGTTTGCAGCCATCAAAGCCCTTGACTTTGGTCAACAGATTACTGTCCTGCGGAATGCAGTGGTCGCCATGGGGGTGGATCCACTTGCCGTCTAATTAAGATGCCATGGGTTACGCAAGGGGGCAATGTGCTCCCTTTTTTTGTCCAGATACAAACCACTGAGGAACTGAAACCATGACCCATCCTGTTCAAGGAAGTCCCATTCTCGGCATTGATGAGCCAACTATAACTGCCTATTTTGCTGCCCTCAATGAGGAACGCTACGAGGCTGTGGCCGCTCTGTTTGCTGAAGAAGGAGTTCTCTATCCGCCCTTTGAGGATGCTGTGGTGGGTCGGGGGGCGATCGCCCATTATCTCCACCTTGAAGCCGTGGGTATGCGGGCAGAACCCCTTAAAGGAGAACTACTAAGCACAGAGGGCACAGAACGTCGCTACCGCCTTGTGGGTAAAGTTACACTCCGCCTTTTTAGCGTCAATGTGGCTTGGCAATTTGGCCTCAATGCTGAGGATCAAATCACATTTGTGAAAGTGGATTTGCTGGCAACCTTGGAGGAACTCCTCAACTATCAGCCTCTACGTCAGCAGCGCTAGGGCGACCGGAAAACACCTCGGACTCTAAGGCCTCCACGCGATCGCGCAAATTGTGGAGAATGCCCGAATGACTCAGACGCACCGCTGCCAACTGTTCCCGTAGGCGATCGTAGTTTTCGGGCAGTTGTTGGCGCAGATGAATCACTTCACGGCTAAGGGCATTCACCCGTCGCTCTAGATCCGCCAGCCGTTCAGGCAAATGCTCCGCTTGAATATAAAACTTGCAGACAATGTCAACAATTGCCGCTTCAAGGCTAGTAAATTGATGCTCCCGCTGATAGGCATACAGCCAACTGAGAACATCGGGCGGTAAATGCTCCGTAATTTCCGACTCAGAATTCACGATTCTATCCTGTGGCAGGCTGTACTTCTATTGTGTCGCTTTAGGGAGAGCAGTGGCGAGAGGGTCGAAGCATCGGAATGGACACCTGTAGTCAGGCAAGGCCACTGCCATTGAGTAAAAACTTGGGAGGCGTCAGCCAAAAGAGTTGACTATTACCAAGGGGATCGGTTTCTGGAATCTGCAGGCCAATAATGCCGGCTTTCTTGAGCTGGAGGTGTCCCAAGGCTTTGCCACAGATGAGCAGTTCTGCCCAGTGACTAAGATTGGGTTCATGACCCACGGCAATCAGGGCTCCCTCATGGTCTTGACGCCAGTGGTTCAGCCACTGCAGCCAATCTGGCAAACGACCGCTTGGCGCCAACAGGTCAGAAATCATCAGATCGGGGGCAACCCCCACTTCAAGGAGAATTTCTGCGGTTTGCCGTGCCCGCACTAGTGGGGAGGAGAGAATCAGTTCTGCTTCAATGCCTAGATCCAATAACCGCCGCGCAATCTGCTGGGTTTTCTTTTCGCCTTTGGCCGTCAGGGGGCGATCGCTATCACTGCCTTCAAACACTTCCCGTTCGACCGCGATTCCGTGGCGGAAAAAAAAGACTGTTAGCTCCGTCATAAAGACCTAAAACTTGATTACTACAAACAGTGCCTTACTCCGTACCGTGGAGGACATTGTTCTTCGGATTGACGAGGTGGAGGAGCTTCTGCTTAATCTGCGTATCGTAAACGCTCCACTTGAGTTTAGCGTATTCTGGATTTTCATTGAGACCCGACAAGAAGCCCACGGGAATTTCAAAACCGCCGGCCTGGGAGCGACCGCCACCAAAGAAGCGTCCTTGGCGATCCTTACCAAAGGCCTCTTTGATAAATTCGTCGGGGTCAAGGGTAATTTTTGTTGTGCGCAGCGAACCGATAATCAGTTCCACTTCTTCATCTTCGTCGTGGACGAGGCCATAGACAACGGCAGTGTGGACGTTCTCTTCAGTCACAAGGAAATCCGCCGCTTGGGGAATGGCATCGCGGTCTTCGTAGCGGATATAGCCCACGCCAGAAATTGAGAAATTGTTGTGAATGGAGCGGTTTTTCAGCGATCGCTCGATCACATCCATCACCTGCTTCGAGCGGTGGGACTGCAAAATGGTGTTCAGCAGTTGATAATCAATAAAACGACTCAGGAAGGCGGCTGCGAGAAAGTCCTCTTCTTTGGCTTGTTTGAGGCAATCGGTGTCAGAGCGCAGGCCATGCATCAGAGCCGTGGCACATTTCACGTGAACTGGGTTACTACTGTCGAGGGTGAGTAGCCCCGCTTGCAGGTATTGGGTAAAGATGGTAGCCGTGGCGCGGGTCGTGGGTCGAATGTCTGTAAACTCGGCTTGAATGACTTCTTGGAGACTGTGGTGATCAATGATGGCGATCGCGGGCAGGCCTGCCTCCTGTACCATGGGCAGCAATTGACTGGTGGTGCCTTGGTTGTCAATGAGAACGTAGCCTTGGTAACAGGTACAATCCCGCTGATCTTTATTTTTCGTACCTTGCACCGCCCAGCGCACAAGGGGCATCCCCGTCAGCCGCACTAGGGTGATATTCTCCTGATGGCTCAGGGCACCGGCGTAGGCAATATCGCACTGAATCTCAAACTGCTCAGCAATAAGCTTATAGGTCCATGCCGAAGAGAGGGCATCGGGGTCAGGAAAATCTTGGAGAATAATCAACTGCCGCGTACCGCGATGGCGTTCCAACATTTGCCGCAGCGCTTCGGCACGAGGGTCACTCAAGCGAACTTCCGCCTTGGCCAATTCTGTAGAGGTCGTCTCCGATTTCACCAGTGCGTTACCATTCAGTTCAGGATGAGTAGAACCGACGTCACTGGCAGCAGGGTCACTGAGTTCAAGTGGATAGGGAGATTGCATAGTTGTTTCAGCGTTGGATAACAGGGTTGAACCCAATGGGGAACGCGCAGAAGATAATTGTCGTCACCATACCGTCAACGACTCTATCTCGATCTTGGCAGATATTTTATCGTTTGGCATCCCCCCTTGGACAGCGGTTGCGCCAGTGGCGATCGTCCCCTGCTTGGCAGCCTTTAGCTTTTACTTTAGCGATCGCGCTGTTTTTGGCGGGAACCCACAGTGTGAAAGCGCAGCAGGTGTGGCGAGGCAGTGAATTGGTATCCTTGCAGCGAGCCTACGATGAGTGGCAGCAGAAACACATCCTCTATTTGGGTGAAACCCATGACAGCGCTGCTGACCATCAGGCGCAACTGTTGATTTTGCAGGAATTGCAACGGCGGGGTCGCCCCCTAGCGATCGCTCTTGAAATGATGCAGCGTCCCTTTCAAGCCGCCCTCGATGCCTACATTGGCGGTGAAATTACGGAAATGGAATTGCTGGAGCAAACCCAATATGCTCAGCGCTGGGGCTTCCCTTGGTCGCTCTATGCACCGATTTTTCGCTTTGCCAAGGAGCAGCAGATTCCCCTAATTGCCCTGAATACGCCCACCGAAGTCACCCGCCAAGTGGCACGCCAAGGTCTCGAGAGCTTAGGGGAAGATGATTTTCGCTATATTCCACCCCTATCAGATATTGACTTGAGCAACACTGCCTATCGCGATCGCCTGCAGGAGATTTTTGTTGCTGCCCATCAAGGGATGAGCCACAGTATGAATTTTGACTTCTTTTACCAAGCTCAAGTCCTTTGGGATGAAACCATGGCCAAAGTCATTGCTAAACAGCATCAGCGGCATCCCGATCGCCTGATTGTGGTGCTGACAGGGCGGGGTCATGTTTATTTTGGCGATGGCATTCCCCAACGGGTACAGCGACGGCTCTCCCCCAACCTCCGCCAAGCAATTATCCTCCTCAACCCGACAGCAACGGAAAAAGCCAAACCCCGCATTGCCGACTGGTTCTGGCAAAATGATCCCTCTCTCTAACCTAATCAGCCAAGCCATGTTCAAGGGCAAAGCGCACGAGTTCTGTGCGGCTACTGGTACCGGTTTTCACAAAGAGGCGACTGACATACTTTTCAATATTGCGAACACTGGTATTCAGTTGGCTGGCAATTTCCTTATTCATCAGACCCTTGACCACCAGTTGCAGCACACTGGCTTCGCGGGGGGTGAGATCCAGTTGAATTGGGGGAGCCGTGGGATTGCGTTTGCCCTGTTGGACGAGCATTGCCCGCAGTTCGGCAATTTGTTGGGCTAGATTGGCCAGATTGGGTTCGGCCTCATCGCGAGCAGCCGCTTGCCGCCGCAGCAGATTTTTAATGATGGCCACCAGTTCATCGGGGTCAAAGGGTTTGGCTAGGTAGGCATCACAGCCAGCATCATACCCTTGGATGCGATCGCGCTTCATGCCCCGCGCTGTGAGGAAGATAACGGGAATATGGTTGAGATGGGGCTGTTGGCGCACCGTTTCCAAAAAAGCATAGCCATCCATCTGCGGCATCATAATATCCGTAATAATCAGGTCGGGCACATTGGTTTCTAGATACTCCAGAGCCGCTTGACCATTGGCCACTGCTGTCACCTCAAAGCCACTGTCCTCTAAATAGGCCGTTACCGCCTCGCGCACCCCCGGCTCATCATCCACCAGCAATAATTTTGCTGTCATTGGCTCTCTCCTAAGATCAGTAGGACTTAATTTATCCATGCTCTACCATATTGGCTATTGGTAGTACTTGGGTGGAATATCGAATGGCGATTATTGCGCTGCGGGCATGGTACCTACCGCAGTATGAACCCCTCGAACACATCGAGCAACGTCCCCACGATCTACGGCTCAACAAAAGTAGCTTGCTGAAAACGGCATTGCGGGCAGATTTTCTCGATGACTTAGAAACGGTGCAGCGTTCGGAGTGGTTTCAACGCTATCGCCTTGGGGAAACGGTGGAATTTTATATTGAGGGCAGTGGCAGCTATACGATCGCCAACATTGATGTTCTCAGTCATGAAATCTATTTCATCAAGAGCGATCGCCTGAGTTACTTGGAACCAACCCTCTTTTTCAGTCCCGCCGATAGCCCCAGTAGTGACGAGATTCGCACCGCCCTCAAAGCATTTGTGACCAATACCCCTAGTCGCTTCCCCTTGGAACTGGTCGAAAGCCCACGCTCAGCCACGGCTCCTCTGCGTCTGGATAGTCCCGTGATCACCCAATTGCGTCGCTCACTGCTCTTTATTGCAGATGGGAGTGGGAATGAACAGTTGCATGCAATGGTTGCCCTCGAACTGGGCTATGCCCTAGCCAGTAAACGCCGCAATCAACTCCTTGTTATTCAGCAGGAGCACCCCAGCCAGCGGGCGCCTCTTCCCATTGAAGTTCCCAGTCGCCAGCGCCTCATCTATAGCCATTCCCAAGAGCTAGCCGAGAAGTTGCCCACCGTACTGCAAACGCTCCTAGAACCTTTTGATTTCCATTGATATTTGCATAGGGAAGCCCGTTTCGGGAATAACCTGACCGTTAACGAACGAGATCGTAGAGCAGGTGGGAAGGAACTCCTGCCGCCAAGAGAAGGCGCGGTAGAGTGGGCAGGACACGACAGCAATGCCGAATGAAATCATGGATCCACCGTTGCAAGGTTTCGACTTCATAGTTGGTTAAAAGTTGATCGTGGGGCGTGAAGTTACGGTTGTGGAACTGCTCCACTTGAATTTGCGCCAACCAGCTTTCACGGGGTCGTGTCAATAACCAATAGTTAGTGACAATCATTTTGCCAAGGTAGCGTACCGTTACTTCTGTAATTTGCCGACAGTATTCATAGTAATCAGCAAGGTTTGTCGATTCATGGTTTACCCTAGGCACAGGAATCTGCTCTTGAGTTTCCGCAACCTGACTAAAGAAAGACATCAAATCTGTTAAGGCACTGTGGGAGACAGGAAGTTGAATACCAATGAGGTCAAAAATTTTCTGCTCAATCTGTTGAAGCTGGTGAGTGTGATGTGGTTCGTTAACTTTTATTTTTTGATGTAACTCAATGAGAAATTCTAATTGATTCAGTTGTGGATAGGTTAAATGATCTAGATTAATGTAACGCTCTAGGTATTCTTCCTCAATGCCCAGTGGGTGTGTGTCACGGGCAACATAGGATTGAATGGCGGGATGCTCTGCCAGTAAGCGCCGCATATAGTAGCGAGTGACTGGAGAAATATTCATAGGGGGAACCCTCACAGTTAGGACAGGACATAGCTGCAAAAGGGAGAGAGGCACGTGACATGCACGTACTTTCAGATGTGTAAGAAGTTTGTGTAAGAAGTTAAGTCAATATAGTTATTCAAAAAACTAATCATCGTCATCAGGGAAACACCAATCACTTCAGATTTACAAGTAAATTTACGGTATTTAAGTTAAAAGAGAACTCTAACTGTGTTGAATGAAACATGTTTCTGTTATAAATGCTCAGATCTGAGATCGTCAAGTATTGATTGATACAAATAGTGTCAAGTATTAATTGATACAAATAGTTTTGCGTCACCATTCTGTAACATAGCCGCTACGTGACACTGCAAAATTTAAGAAATCGTTTACATTAGTTCATATTGAGCCTAAATTTGGTAGCCAAGGCTACAAATGTTGTCAATAAATGATTTGATTTTTTTATATTCTGATTACAACTCTTTACATTAATTTTTATTAATTGCAGCAGCTCCATTTCTATCCACAGACGGGGATCATTCATCCCCTTGGTTGTAGGGTTGATCGGCAAAGATACAGTCAGAAAATTTCTGGGGCGATCGCGAGTGATCTGCCAATGCAGCAATGGTATCCGCTGTTCCGAGAAATCAGCGATGATTGTCTTACCCTTGATGCTGTTTAACCTCTCATCTCGTTATTGAGCCGCCTATGCTTGCTGTTTATCCTGGAAGCTTTGATCCCATTACCCTAGGGCACTTGGACATTATTGAGCGGGGTGCTCGTCTCTTTAGTGAAGTGATTGTGGCGATCGCCCATAACCCTCAGAAAAAAGCCCTCTTTAGCGTGGCGCAGCGGATCAAACAAGTGCAGGCGGCAACTGTCCACTTAAAAAATGTGCGGGTGGATACCTTTGATGGCCTCACCGTTGAGTACGCGCGATCGCAACAGGCAACAGTTCTTCTGCGGGGGCTACGGGTTCTGTCGGACTTTGAATACGAGCTGCAGATGTCCCACACCAATAAAAGCCTCTGGCCAGAGATTGAGACCGTGTTCCTCACCACGTCCAATGAGTATAGTTTCTTAAGTAGTAGCTTAGTAAAAGAAATTGCCCGATTTGGCGGTAATGTTCGTCATCTAGTACCAGCCACTGTTGCAAAGGATTTAGAAGCATGCTTTACTCAAACGCCGATCGCATCTCAACGACCACTGGAGTAAATGAAGCGCTTGATGTCCCTTCCGTACCGCTGCAACTCCTGCAACAATTGGAAAAGCTGGAAGAACTCCTGATTCTCGAAGGGACGAAGATCCCGCTGACCGGCCGCAAACTCATTGATGAAGAGCAGATCCTAAACCAACTTGCCCACATTGAACAGGCGATCCCCGAATCAGTGAAGACAGCGCAGCGGATTCTCAATCAGCGGGATGAGATCATTAAACAGGCCCAGCACCGCGCCCAAGAAATTATCCGTGCCGCAGAGCAACGCGCTGCCCAAATTGCCGATGAACTGCGGATTCGCCAGCAGGCAGAACTCGAAGCCCAAAAAATTCGCCAGCAGGTGCAGCAAGAGGTGGAGTTTATGCGCCAGCGCGCGATCGAGGAAATCAATCTGCTACGGCAAAACACAGAAAAAGAACTAGCCCATCTGCGCCAAGTGACCCGCCATGAATGTCAAGAGCGGCAACAGGAAGCGGATGCCTATGCCGATCGCACCCTTGCGGAAATGGAACGCCAATTCAAGGAAATGCTAGCGGTGATTCAAAATGGGCGCCAATACCTCAAGCAGCACCAAGCCCACCGTCAACCCTAGGCAATACCCCAATTCAATTGTCACGCTAGCGGGCTTTCACAGGCTCTAGGGTAAAAAACGTTTGAAAAATTTGCGTATCCACCTCATTCATTTGCTGCTGCAAGTGATCGAGGAACTCGTGCATGCCTTGACCAATAATTTCATCAATCGTCAAATAGTCCAGTTGCGATCGCAGGCGTCCCAGTTGGCGTTCCACGGGCTGGTGCCAGCTCCCCAAGGGCGTCCCTGTAATTTTGTAGAGGGATTTTTCCACCTGCAACAGACAAAAGCGGATCGCGCGGGGAAACTCGGCATCGAGAATCAAAAACTCTGCGACCCCTGCGGGTGTAATCCGATGCGAACCCCGTTTACGATACATCTCATAGGCACTGGCGGACTTGAGGAGCGCAATCCAACCCAATTCATCAATGGGCGTGCCCACATCTTCCACTGAGGGCAACAGCAGATAGTATTTCACATCGAGAATCCGCGAGGTCTTATCGGCTCGCTCCAGTAGCCGCCCCATTTGACCAAAGTGCCACGCTTCATTGTGGCTCATCGTACTATCCATCACGCCGGCAAAAAGGTGACTGGCCTGTTTCACTTGCTCCAAAAAGCTAGCAATCTCCAATTGATCCGGGGCTTTAGCCGCCTCCCGCACCATTGTGTAGAAGGCATTCACCTGCTGCCACATTTCTGAGGAAATCACCTCGCGAATGGATGTGGCATTCTCCCGTGCCGTCCGCAGACAGGAGATGATCGAGTTGGGATAGGTGGTGTCAAAGGTGAGGAACTGAATCACATTTTCAGCCGTGGCCGTGCCATAGTGTTCCTGAAAAAAGGGCAAATCCCCCGTTGTTAGCACTAGGGGATCCCATTGACTTGAAAGACTCGTGGGCAGATCCAGCAGCATGTTCAAGTTGACATCAACAAAACGAGCAATATTCTCTGCCCGCTCAATGTAGCGATTTAACCAATAGACCGCATCGGCAACACGACTTAACATATACTGGCAAGCATTCACTCTCTGCCCACTCTAGCAACCTTTTCCCGTCCTGAGTATATGCAGCAAACCCGTCTTAATACCCTGCTTGATCGTTTAGGCGCCGGGATTCAGGAGCAGTTAAAAAATCCGTGGCGACGGCTAGCAACACTGAGTATTGCCTTTCTCTTTGGGGTGTTCTTGGGCTTAGCCATTTCCTCGAGTGCAGGTCAATTGGGCTATTTAGATATTGTGGCCTCGAGCATCGTAGCAATTATTGCTGAAGTGATTAGTGCTATGTTCTATAGCGATCGCTGGAAACTGCGGCAAACTCTCTTTGGCGAAATTCTCAATGCCTTGAAGTTCGGTCTCCTCTATGGTTTGTTCCTCGTTGCCTTCCTTCTGGGAAGTTAGTTGCTAATTCAATTGGAAACCTCATGAATGAGTATTGCGGCAATTTTAATCGCCATTCCCGACAATGAACCGCCAGCAGACCTTGAAGCACTCATCGCCGCCGCAGAGGAAGGAGACTTACCCAGTTGCATCCTAGAAACTGCATGGCACGGTCTGCAAACGACCCTAGCAAAACGTTTTGACCAGAGGCAATGGCTGCTGCCCACATCTATCCTGCTTCTCTTTTTAGCAAACCAGCAAGGGGCAGGAATACTCATTTACTGTGATTAGCCGAGGCTGGCATTCCCTTGTTACTCTCATATTTAAGAAAAGGGCTGTAATTTGAGTACAATAGTGTGATGCCAACGGCGGCTTGCCCTGTTGGTACGGCGTTTACCCTAAGTTGATCACTGCCTGCTATGGTTCAAGAGCGTAGTCTGCCCTCTTTGTCCATTCCCCAAACCACGATTACTCGTGAGCAGGGGTTAATGCTCTATGAAGATATGGTACTGGGGCGCACCTTTGAAGATAAGTGTGCCGAAATGTACTACCGGGGGCGGATGTTTGGCTTTGTCCACCTCTACAACGGTCAAGAGGCAGTCTCTACAGGTGTGATCAAGGCGATGCGTCCCGATGATTACGTGTGCAGTACCTATCGCGATCACGTTCATGCCCTGAGCGCCGGTGTTCCTGCCCGTGAAGTGATGGCTGAACTCTTTGGCAAGGCGACGGGGTGTAGCAAAGGCCGGGGCGGCTCAATGCACCTCTTTTCTGCTAAGCATAATCTCTTGGGGGGCTTTGCCTTTGTCGCTGAGGGGATTCCAGTCGCAACGGGGGCAGCATTTCAGACGATGTACCGCCGTCAGGTGATGGGCGATGCCAAGGCCGATCAGGTCACCGCTTGCTTCTTTGGTGATGGTGCCAGCAATAATGGCCAGTTCTTTGAGTGCTTGAATATGGCAGCCCTCTGGAAATTACCCATTCTTTTCGTGGTGGAAAATAACAAGTGGGCGATCGGTATGGCCCATGAGCGTGCCAGTTCCGAAACAGAAATCTACAAGAAGGCCAAGGTCTTTGGCATGGTGGGTGAGGAAGTGGATGGCATGGATGTGCTGGCGGTGCGTACAGTGGCTGAAGCAGCGATCGCCCGCGCCCGTGCCGGTGAAGGCCCCACCCTGATTGAAGCTTTGACCTACCGTTTCCGAGGGCACTCCCTTGCCGATCCCGATGAACTGCGCTCCAAAGAAGAGAAAGAATTTTGGCTGAAGCGCGATCCGATCAAAAAGCTGGGCGCCTACCTCGTGGAGCAGGAACTGGCCACTAGCGAAGACCTGCGTGCCATTGAGCAAAAAGTACAAGCGATTGTGGATGATGCTGTGGCCTTTGCCGAGGAAAGTCCTGAGCCTAAGCCCGAAGAACTCTACGACTACATCTTTGCGGATGAATAGGTTGGGCCGCTGCCAGCAACGGGGGCATTGCCCGAAAAATAGGACAATTTTGCAACAGGAGCAAACTCACGCGGTAAAACGGTTCGGACAATCTCGGACAAAGCAATATCCCACTGTTGGCCAAGTCCACTGAACACTAGGAAACAAATGCCTAAGAAGCAACCGCAAACACAAATAAGTGGAATTTGGCATGTTGCAGGGGGCTGGGGTGTTGTCTTTTGGTAAACACTCGTCTGGCGAAATGCGCTGAGGGGCATAGCTCACAACGACAGTTCTAGGGGAAACTCGTGTTTAAGAGAACATTATTTACAGATTAAGGGATTATAACCTAGCCCCACCTCCCTACAGCCCTTGGCTGATCCCAGTCTCAGCAACGTCAAGAATATATTTTTATCAATGAATAAACCATTGCTGGGTCTGTTGACTAGGATAGTCACTAGAATAAAAGGAGCTTTCCCTAGAACATTGGCATGTTGTTGACTCCTCCTTTGTTTGCCTGGCTGGATGGTCTCTGGGATGGGGTATTCTCCACCCAGGGGATCATGATCATGCTGCTGATGGGCTACGCAGGGGCGATGTGGCTCTTTTTGTCCAGTGCCCCCAAGGTCTATACGATCATGGTCTCGGATTTGGAGCACGCGCGGCAGTTCTACGAGCAGGAGTTGCATTTGCCGATCGCTGATGTACCGCTGCACTACTACTACAACTATGAGCAAACCCTTGGCGTGGCTTCGATGGATCCGCTCTATGTGCCCTCGGCCTTGAGCTACAGCAGCCCCAAGCGCCCCAGCCCTAGTGATGGGTTGTGGTACCAACTCAAGAAAAATACGCAACTGCATGTCATTAGTGGTGCCAGCAAGGGGGAACGCCACCGTCAGCGCCATGTCTGCTTTGACCGTGAGTGCCTCGAACTCCTATTGCTGCGGATTCAACGGCGGCAGTTGCGCTACAAAATGCGCAGCGATCGCCCCCTCAATTTCCTTGTCAAGGACTACGACGGCACCGTGATTGAAATGGCAGAAATTTCGGCGCGGCCATGACAGACCTCCAAGAACTCCCTAGTCGTGGTCATCTCTTGACGGAGCAGATCAATCCCGCCAGCCAGAATCTGGATCAGCTCACTCCCTTGGAACTAGTTGATCTGTTTAATCAGGAAGATGCCCAAACGCTGCGGGCGATCGCCCAAGCCCGCGAGGTCTTAGCCCAAACCATTACCGCCACAGCAGCCCGCCTCCGCCAAGGGGGACGCCTCTTCTACGTTGGTGCCGGCACCAGTGGTCGCTTGGGGGTTTTGGATGCTGCGGAATGTCCACCCACCTTTTGTACACCGCCCCATTTGGTTCAAGGCATTCTGGCCGGCGGTGAGGCTGCCCTTGTGCGCAGTTCCGAAGGCCTTGAGGATCGCTACGAAGATGGCGCCGCCGTGGTGGGCGATTGCCAGATTACTGCCCAAGATGTGGTGATGGGTATTACCGCTGGCGGAACCACTCCCTATGTTCATGGGGCACTGGATGCAGCGCAAGCAGTAGGGGCACTTACGGTCTTTATGGCCTGTGTTCCCTCGGATCAGGTACAGCGGGCTGCCGACATTGACATTCGCCTACTGGTGGGGCCTGAACTCCTTGCTGGATCCACCCGTTTGAAAGCCGGTACTGCCACAAAAATGGCACTGAATATCATTTCCACGGGGGTGATGGTGCAGTTGGGCAAAGTCTATGGCAACCGCATGGTGGATGTGGCGGTCACCAATCGTAAGCTCTTGGATCGTGCCCTGCGGATTCTCACGGATCTCACGGGGATTGATCGCGCAGCAGCAGCAGCTCTCCTCGAACGCAGTGGCTACCAAGTGAAGCGTGCCCTGCTCATGTACTGGACAGAACTGGATGCCCTTGCCGCTCAAGCTCTACTCGATCAACACAATGGCCAACTGCACGCGGCCAAAAGTGCTGCCCTGAACCCCTAAATGCCCACTTTGAAGCCAAGACCGCGATTATTGCGGGGTTCCTCAAACTGCCTGTACACCTTTGGATCGGGGCGAGTAGGCACAGGCGAAATCTCTAGGCTGTTTTCAATCTCTGCCATATTACTCGCAGGTGGGACAGCATTGGGGTTTGCCGCAGGATCGGGGGCTGATTGCAGTGCCGATCGCAACTCGGGGCTAACTTGAATCGTGCCAATGGCAGCGGAATTAGCAAAGACAGGTACAGCAGGCAGCATACTGGCAATTACTATCCAAGGGATTGAGGAGAAACGCATAGTAAAGAATCCTCAAGGGGGTTAGAAATTAAGCACTTAAGAACCCCTAACTGCGTTGGGAGTATTCTCTATGTTTTCTATTTTAGGGCAGCCACCTCTCCCTTGGTTGCAGCAAGGGATACCCCCTGTAGTGGCAAGATAACAATAGGACGGAGAGAGAGGGATTCGAACCCTCGGTGAGTTGCCCCACACAGCATTTCCAGTGCTGCGCCTTCGACCACTCGGCCATCTCTCCACGTTTAGGCAGTTCTACTATCCTATCAGAAGTCCTGTGTCTCTGCTGCATCCCATTGCCCAAGCCAGTTTTGCCATCATTGATCGCGAGATCGGTCCTCACCCCTTTGATGCCCCAAGCTATGCGATTTTGCGGCGAATTATCCACAGCACGGCAGATTTTGAGTTTAAGAACCTGCTGGAGATTTCGCCGGGGGCGATCGCCCACATGACACAAGCCCTGCGCTCAGGTGTGCCGATTATTACCGATGTGGCCATGGTCAGGGTCGGCATTCAAACCATGGTCAGCCGTACCTTTCAGAATCCAATTATTACCGCCCTTGACGATGGCAGCCACACCGCTCCCGATCAAACCCGCAGCGAAGCAGGGATGATCCGCGCTTGGCAACAGTGGCCCGATGCCCTGTTTGTGGTTGGGAATGCGCCAACGGCGCTCCTTGCCCTGTGCGATCGCCTGCAACAAACCCGTGTACCGCCGGCGGGCGTCATTGGTGTCCCGGTTGGCTTTGTCAATGTTGTAGAGTCAAAAGCAGCCCTTGCCCAACTGCCCGTGCCTCAAATTCGTGTTGCCGGTCGCAAGGGGGGATCGCCTGTGGCGGCAGCGATTGTGAATGCCCTGCTGGAGTTGGCCGATAGCAAGGAGTCAGTGTGACCCCGATTCATGTGGTGGGCATTGGCCTAGAGGGGCTGGCAGGGTTGGGGGAAACAGTTCAGGAAATTATTCGCACAGCGACGCTTTTGGTGGGGAGCGATCGCCATCTTCAGTTGATTCCCCATGGAGACGCCCGCCGCTTGTCTCTACGGGACTTTAACGCCAGTTTCAAGGCGATTCAAACCCACTTGGCAACAACCCCGAACCCCCAAGTGGTCATTCTCACCAGTGGCGATCCCCTGTTTTACGGGCTGGGACGCTGGCTGCTCGAAGTCTTTACTCCCGATCAGTTGACGTTTCATCCCCACCTCAGTGCGGTGCAGTTGGCCTTTAGTCGGCTCAAGCTCCCTTGGCAGGATGCCGTGATCTACAGTGCCCATGGTCGCGATTTAGCGGGGTTGGTGCCGCTGTTGCAGCGGGGGGTGGAGAAAATTGCCATCTATACCGATGGTGAGGCTAATATTGCTGCCATTAGCCGCTTATACCAAGCATTGCACCTGCCGGTGTCCTATCGGGCGTGGGTGTGTCAGGCCTTGGGTAGTGCAGACGAAGCCATTCTGCCGTGGGACTTAGCCCAACCAGTGACAATGCTTCCGCCGGTACATCCGCTGAATTTGGTGGTGCTCCTGCGTCAACCCCAGCACCTACCCCCTCGGGAACAGCCCGTTTTTGGCCTAGGGGATGATCAATTTTTCACCTTTGGCGATCGCCCCAGCTTGATGACAAAGCGGGAAGTGCGGGTATTGGCCTTGGCGGAACTTGCCCTCACCGGCACTATCGAAACCGTTTGGGATGTGGGCGCCGGCACCGGCAGTGTTGCTGTGGAAATCGCCCGCCTTGCCCCCCAAGCCACCATCTATGCGATCGAGAAAACGGCGATTGGCTTTCAACTGATTGAGCGCAACCGCAAGGCTTTTGGTTTGACCAATCTGATCCCAATCCAAGGAGCAGCACCCCAGAGCCTCAGTGGCTTGCCGCAACCGGATCGCGTGTTTATTGGCGGCAGTGGTGCCCAATTACTGGCCAATCTCGACTATTGTTGGTCACACTTGAAAGCTGGCGGCCGGTTGGTGCTGGCGATCGCCACCCTCGAACACCAAGGCCAAGTTCTCCACTGGTGTCAAACCCAGCAAATCAGCCCGCAAGTGCTACACGTGCAACTCAGCCGCTCCGTTCCCTTGGGTCAAGGCCACCGCCTCCATCCCCTCAATCCAGTCACCCTCATCACCCTGAGTCAGGGGTAAAAATAGCCATCGGGATAAACCGTGGTGCGATCGCACACCGCAGCCGACAGATCAACACCCGTTGCCCGAAAAAAATTACACCGCTGTACCTGGGCTGCCGTTAAATCTGCCTGCTCTAAATTGGCCTGTTGCAGGTTGGCCCCTTGGAGATTCGCTTGTCGCAAATTGGCATAGCGCAGATCCGCCCCCTGAAGATTAGCGCCTTGCAGGTTTGCCCGTTCCAAATTGGCCGATCGCAGGTTGGTGCGGACAAGGTTGGCTCCTTCAAGATCCGCTGCCGCAAGGTTCGCTTGATACAACTGAGCATCCCCTAATTCACTGTGGCGTAGATTGGTGGCAATCGCTTGAATTCGATTCAACTGGCAATAGGGCAAATAGGCATTTTCCAAATTACTCTCACTGAAATCGGCATCACTGAGATTGGTGTCAAAAAGGCTCAGACCCGTCAGATCGCTGCCCCGAAAATCTCGTTCCCCCGCTGCATAGGCTGCCAATAGTTCCTCATTGCTGAATTTGGCCATAATGGTATAAAGAGCGTTGTACTGTGACTAAGTATTTCTACCTAAACCTTTTTGACTGTAGGGGGATTTATTGAGGAAGTTCATTTTATTTAATGGTTTCTTAACTTGGTGAGGCACCACAATGGGGTTTCAACCGCTTTCCTTGGCACAGCATTACCACGAACGCACCAAGTACGCCCCTGAGACCTTAGCCCAACAGGCAGCACCGCTCGATTTTAGTCGGCAGCCCAGTCCCTGCAAAACCTATCCTCTTGGTCAGTCCTTCTCCCTCAAGCCGTTTTTAGAACCTGAGCAGGGGGCAGCCCACCCCCACTGGCAGCGACTCTCACGGTTGTTGTACTGTACCTATGGCATTACTGGGGTGGTTCCCTATCCCAATCAGCCCTTTTATATGCGGGCAGCACCTTCTGCCGGGGGGCTATATCCAGCGGAAATCTATCTCCTCACTCGCAACGACACCGCCGTTCCCGCTGGCATTTATAACTACCAAGTGAAAGACCATGCCCTTGTGCAGGTGTGGCAAAGCTATTCTTGGTCAGCCCTACAGGCCGCTTGTCTTTGGCATCCAGCGCTAGAAAGGACGCACATTGCGCTGATCGTGACAGCCGTCTTTTACCGTTCCGCTTGGCGTTATGGCGATCGCGCCTATCGCCGCATTTGCCTCGACATTGGGCACCTCTTGGGGAATGTGGAACTGGCCGCCAATATCAATGACTTTCGCGCTCACTTCATTGGTGGTTTTGTGGATGCCCAAATGAATGAACTGCTTTACCTTGATCCAGAACAGGAGGGGGTGTTGGCGGTGGTTGCCCTTGCCAATTTACTCGAAGTGGGCGAAAACTTGTCCACGTTCCCCGCAGTGTTGGCCTCTGCCACCTGCTATGACTATGGGGCGATCGCCAGTGGCGAGCTACTGAAAGCTTACCATTGTGCCAGTGCCCTCACCAATAGTGACATGATCTACGGCATGGCCAAAGAGACTCCCAGCCCCCCTGCCAAGGAGCCTACTGAACCCCCTGCTAGTAAATACAACTTTCCCTTTGGTCTGCGGGTGAGTCTCAGCAAAACCATCATTGACTGGGAAACCAATCTAGCCGCTCTCCAGCAAACCATTCTGCAGCGGCGCTCGACTCGTCAGTACAGTGGCCAAGGGATTGAAGTGGATCAACTGGCTGCCCTGCTCACCTTTGCCTACCATCCTCAGGACTACCGCGATCAAGGCCTAGATGAAGCCCCTAGTTTCTTTGACCCGACATTGGTGGAAACCTTTATTGCCGTGACGCGGGTCAAGGATCTAGAGGAGGGCTGCTACTACTATGCTGTGGCCGAGCATGAGTTACGCCAAATTCGCTTCAAGAACTTTCAAGAGCAGTTGCATTTCCTCTGCCTCAATCAAGACCTCGGTCGCGATGCCGCTGTGGTGATTTTCCATACCGCCAATCTGGAGCGGGCGATCGCTCGCTATGGGGAACGGGCTTATCGCTACCTCCACATGGATGCTGGCCACCTTGGACAGCGGATCAATTTGGCTGCCACCGCTTTGGGGCTAGGGGTCAGTGGCATTGGCGGTTTCTTTGATGATCAGGTCAACGATCTCTTGGGCATTCCCCCGCAAGAAGCGGTTCTGTACATTACCACCGTTGGCAAAGCAGCGTGACCCTCACCACCCGTGGCCACTACAGTATCAAGGCTCTATTGGACTTGAGTTTGTTACCCAACTATGGGCCTGCCTCCGTGCGCGCCATTGCTGAGCGGCAAAAGATTCCTGCCCCCTATCTGGAAAAACTCTTGATTGAATTGCGGCGGGCTGGCTTGGTGCGATCGCTGCGAGGCGTCTATGGGGGCTATCAACTGGCCCGTCCCCCGGCCGCCATTTCCCTGCGGGATATCCTTACTGCCGTTGGTGAATCGCCGACCCCCCTGTTTTTGCATCCTCCCCAACCGGAAGATGGCACAGCGGATTGGGTGACCTTGAGTCTCTGGCAACGACTCCACCAAAAACTTCAGGATGCCTTGGCCAGTATCTCCCTTGAGGATTTATACTTTGATGCCCGTAGTTGGCAAGCGGCTCAAGGGGATGGGGCAACGTTTGTCATCTAGGCGATCTAGGCTAAGGGCATCCCAGAGTGGGGGGAGACACCCATGTCAGCACCAACCTACCCCAAAGCATGGCTGATCATTCGCGAACGTGGTTTGCCGAAACGGGAAGTTATTCTCAGTCCCGATCGCCAGTGGACGATTGGTCGCCAACTGGATTGCAATATTCTCCTCAAAGATACCTACGTCTCGCGAGTGCATGCCGTCATCAACGCCTTTCTCTTTAAGGGGCAGCCCCTCTATTTCATTAGTGATTACCACAGTCGCAATGGCACGCTCCTCAATGGCCTGCCAATTCAGCACAGCACCCTCCTCCACCATGAAGATGTCATTTGTGTGGGTACCACCCTCATTGTTTTTTACTATCCAGACATGTTTAAGGACATCTCCCTCGATGAGCGCCCCAAACTGAGCAAACGTTCAACCGGCAGTCTGCCTTGGGTTGGCTAGGGGTTTGACAGCCACAGGGGATAAATTTTATGATGGAAAATTGTTGAGTTTGCACGGAACAGGTTTTCCAAGAGGCACGCATCCCCTCACCTGCACGGCAAGGAGTTTTTTAGTTTCTATGGCATACGCAATCATTGAGACCGGTGGCAAGCAACTGCGCGTTGAAGCCGGGCGCTTTTACGATGTGGAGCGGCTCCCCGTCGAGCCAGAGGGCACAATTGATCTAGAACGGGTGTTGCTGGTGCAAACCGATAGCCAAGTCCACGTGGGTCAACCCTACGTTAGTGGTGCGGTTGTCTCTGGTACGGTGATGGGGCACCGTCGCGGCCCCAAGGTGATTGTCTATAAGATGCGCCCGAAAAAGAAAACCCGCAAAAAACAAGGCCACCGCCAAGAACTGACCCGCATCATGATCAACGAGATTCGTCTTAACGGTGAATCCCTAGGAGGTTAACATGGCACACAAGAAAGGAACAGGTAGTACCCGCAACGGTCGTGACTCCAATGCCCAGCGTCTGGGTGTCAAGCGCTTTGGTGGTGAAGTGGTTAAGGCCGGTCACATTCTTGTACGGCAGCGGGGGACAAAGTTTCACCCCGGCGCCAATGTCGGTCGCGGCAGTGACGATACTCTTTTTGCAACGATCGCGGGTGTGGTCACCTTTGAGCGCTATGGCAAAAATCGCAAGCGCGTGAGTGTCTATCCCCTAGCCGAGGGCTAAAACCACTCCCCGATCAACATTCAAAAATCATCTAATTGGGTCAATCCTCGGGGTTGGCCTTTTTTGTTGTCTTAGTCAATGACTCTCCTAAGGAAGTGTTGACCCGATTATTGTAAATTTCTATGAACAGCTTGCTTTAAGGTCGAGAAATTGTTAAATTAGATACAGAAATAAATCGTTCATCTCTCGCAGGACATCAGTAAACGCTTTTCAGACCGAGTTTAATTGTCAGCGTTGTACCTTCGCGAGGGACGGAAGTAGGGAAACAGATCCCGAAGGAACGCGCCTCAGCCAGTCCACCTTGTAATAAAAATGGGGCGAAAATTATGACGACTCTTACTTATCGCGGCGTTCAATACAACTACGTTCCTCCAGCGATCAACACCCAAGCAACGGATGTCGTGGCCAAGTATCGCGGTAGCACCTATCGTGTGGCTGCTCCGACAAATCCACCGGAAGACTCCTTAAAAATCATGACCTATCGGGGTGTCAAGTATCAAAAAGGTAAACAGCCCGCTGGTGTTCCCGCTGCGCGCTTGGCCGATAATGTGGCTTCTGTGCCCATGACAGCAACGGTTAACGAAATGGCTCGCTCCTTGGCGATGGCACATCATGTGATGATTAAAAGCCGTGAACAAACCCTCCTTGCCCGGATGGCAGAAGCAATCGGCATGCCGGTGACGGCAGCCCACTACTGGAACCAAATCCAAGGGAAAATTAACCCCGTCTTTGGTGCCACCTACGATCGCTCCCCTGTGGCGCTGAGCTAAGGCAGCAATGACACTGGGTTGAAGTGTTGAGTTGAGTCAGTAGGAAAATAACGAGGGAGTCAGGTCATTCTTGGCTCCCTTTTGCTGTGGGCATTAACCCCGCCGATCCCAGGGCCCCCAAATGGCAAAGGTCATCCCCGGATGGTAGAGATTGACAAACATGGTTTGGCCGTCGGGTGAGAAGCAAACCCCCGCCAGTTCTTGATCATTGAGGGCATTGCGCGCAAAGGTGTATAGCTCTCCTTGGGGGGTGATACCAATGAGGCGATTAATGGCATCGTCGCCATCTTCGCAGCAAATGAGGTCTCCCCAAGGGGCCATCGTCAAGTTATCGGGATAATCAAGAACCTCTTTGCCGGGGGACTCGACAAACAGCTCAATCGTGCCACCATCTGCTGCGGTGCGACCGGGGCGGTATCGCCAGATTTGGCCTAGCCGCTTTTCACCACCACTGGTGGCTGTAAAGTAAAATTCGCCATTGTGGTAGCAGAGGCCTTCACCGCGTACAAATTGGGCTGCCCCTTTGTCGTAGCCCTCATAGCGCACGGTGTCGAGGGGGGGGTCAGGCTGGGTGATATTTACCCATTCCACTTCAAAGGGTTTGCGCAGGGGAAAATCCTGACCGGTGTTAATTTTCGGGTAGCGTTTGATTTTCAAGGCTTGGAGTTGGCCGCCAGCAGCAAGGTTGGTGGGTTCCTTGGGAATAAAGCGATAAAAGAGACTATCGCCGCGATCCTCTGTTTGATAGACGATATGCGTTTGCGGGTCGATGGCGATCGCCTCATGTTGAAAGCGCCCCATTGCCTTGAGGGGAACTGGCGTCACGGGGCCTTGGGCACTGATCGGTACTTCAAAGTTGTAGCCGTGGCGTTTTTGCACCGGACCGCGGTTGGCAGGATGTTCGGGCGTGGAAATGGTTTCCTCGCAGCTAATCCAACTGCCCCAAAGGGTTTTGCCGCCACCACAATTGCGCGAGGTACCGGCCAAAGAAACGTAATGCTTGAGGAGTTGCCGATCTTTGCTCACCACGAGTGTAGTGGTGCCGCCGGGGGCAATGGGGTCATACATCCGCTCCTTGGGAGCCACCACCCCCTGAAAGGCACGGGGTAGCCCCGGATACATCTCATGGTTGCGCACAAGGATGGTCGTGCCATCGGGGCCGGGGAAGGCGGCCATGCCATCATGGAGCGTCGGGACGGGGGTACCATCACTCAGGCGATCGCCCAGCTTGGAAAATACCCGATACTGAAAGCCTGCCGGCAAATCCAACAGGCCATTGGGATCCTGCACCAAGGGGCCAAATCCGCGTGTGGTCAGCAGTTCACCTTGGGCGGCCCGTTGATAGAGAAGCTGTAATCCTTGGGGAAACAGTGCTGCCCCCATACCGGCGGCGGCAAGGGTGAGGAAGCGACGACGTTGCAAACCCATAAAAAACCCATGTAAACTGCACAACCAACGGCTAAAAGCCGACCCCTATTGTCTTACTGCAAACTTAGGAAGTTATTCAAGGGCATTTTGTGGCCGATTGCAGATCGCTTGCTAAAATAAAGTCATAATGAGTTTGGATAAGTCAATGCGAGTGATCGATTTGCCCCTCAATGCCATTCGTCGTCCCCTGATGCGGCAAACGGATCCTGCAAAAGTCGCAGCGTTGATGGCCTCCATTGCGGAAATTGGCCAGCAGGAACCCATTGATGTCCTTGAAGTCGAAGGGCAGTACTATGGCTTTTCGGGGTGTCATCGCTACGAAGCCTGTCAACGCCTCGGACTGCCGACGATTCGGGCACGAGTCCGCCGGGCGCCCCGTTCGGTACTGAAGCTGCACCTTGCCTAGGCATCTTGTCAGATTCGCCTCAGTGTGGGATTCTAGCCAATTAGCCCCTCTAGGATAGCGATCGTGACCGGTGTACGCCTTGAACAACTGACCAAGGTCTATCGCGACCCCCAGCGCGGGCATGATGTCACGGTGCTGCAAGGGATTGATCTGAGGGTCGGTGCGGGCGAGTTTTTGGTGCTGGTGGGGCCTTCGGGGTGTGGCAAAAGTACCCTGCTGCGGCTCATTGCGGGTTTGGATGAACCAACCACGGGCACAATTTGGGTGGGCGATCGCGTGGTCAATGGTTTACCGCCCAAAGCGCGGGACATTGCCATGGTTTTTCAAAGCTATGCTCTTTATCCCCACTTGACGGTCTATGACAACTTGGCCTTTGGCTTGCGTCGTAACACCCAGATGAATGGCCTCCTCCCCGCCCCCATTGAAGCAACTTTGACGCGCTGGACGCGATCGCTCCCCAAGGGGATGCAACTGTCTTTTCCCCGCGAACGCATGATTCACCAGCGGGTGATGCAGATTGCGGCGATGTTGCAAATTGGTCACTTGCTCTATCGCTATCCCAAACAACTGTCCGGTGGTCAGAAGCAGCGGGTGGCCCTCGGACGAGCCATGGCCCGCAATCCCCAAGTGTTTTTGATGGATGAACCGCTTTCAAACCTTGATGCCAAGCTGCGCACCGAAACCCGCGCTCAAATTGTCCAACTGCAGCAGCAATTGGGCATCACAACCATTTATGTGACCCATGATCAAACGGAAGCAATGACGATGGGCGATCGCATTGTGGTGCTGCACCAAGGTCAAATCCAACAAATTGCCAGCCCCCTCGACCTGTATCAACGCCCTGCCAATCGCTTTGTCGCTGAGTTTATTGGCTCACCGCCAATGAATTTCTTAGCCGTGACCCTCAACCAAGGGAAGATTCAGTACCACCATTGGCAGTTGTCCTTGAACCCGCCCTTCCCCTCGACAGCGAAGGCATGGTTAGGGATTCGTCCAGAACATTTCGCGCTGGCCACAGCTGAAGAGACCGATGTCCTGCCCGTTCAAGTGGATCTCGTGGAAGCCCTTGGCCATGAAACGGGCTTGACGGTTCACCTCTGTGCGACAGGAGAAACGTTGCGGGTGCGCTTACCAGGACAACAGCCGATTCAGCGGGGCGATCGCCTGTATTTGCGTCCTGATCCCCAGCATTTCCACTTCTTTGATGAGCAAACGGGGCAGCGACTAGAACCATGAGCCAACGCCTGCAAGCCCGCCTCGCCATGGCCGGCATTACCCGCAAGAGTCAACTGCGCCGTAAAGGATTTACCCGCCACCAAGCCAATGCCATTTGGTCAGGGGAGCTGCGTCGCTTGCGCCTAGAGACCCTCGAACACCTTGCCCAGGTTCTGGGGGTGACGCCCTTGGAGTTTTGGCAGTGGTTTTATGGTGAAGCGTCCCCTGAGGCTGCCCTGCAACACCAAGCCCTTCAGATTCTGGAGCCGTTTCTGCGTTTCTGGCCCACTGCCGCCTACGCCGCTAGCCAAAACCCCACTGCCCCCGCCCAGAGAATTTTGCCCCTTGTGAAGCCGGTGTTTCAACTCCTCGAGCAGTGGGGGATTCGGTTGATTGGTGAGGTTGGAGCCTGTGTTCCCTTTGATCCGCACCAGCACCAAAGCGATCGCGTGCCCTTAGAGGAAGGCACCCCTGTGCGCATTAGCCATGCGGGCTATTGGTGGGGCGATCGCCTGCTCTTTCGGGCGGTGGTGACGCCAGTAGATACTCTTGGACAATCTGCCCCCTCAGCACATGCTCCTGAATCACCCGCTCAATAACTGCTGGCGTTGCCGAGTGATACCAGACGCCATCGGGATAGACCACTAAAATGGGGCCCTGTTGACACACCCGTAGGCAATTGGCCTTTGTGCGAAAAATACAGCCCTCTGGGCGCGGTTGATCCAAGCCCAATTCCTTGAGGCGTTTTTTCAAATACTCCCATGCTTCTAAACCCACTGCCTTGTCACAGCACAGGGGTTTGGTTTGATCAGCACATAGGAATAGATGCCGCTGAATGTGATCAATGCCGAGAGCTGCTACTTGCTGCGCTAACGAAGGAGATGTCATAGTTGGCTTTTTCTAATCTGCAACAAGGGTTTCTGGTGTTGGTAGCACCATTGAGGACGTGGGGGAGGGTTGACGCCGATTCCATTCAATGTCGGGCATTTCCTCAAAAGCTCGCCGCAGGGAGGCCTCCCAGAACTGCCGCACCTTCGACAAAAAAGGATCACCCAAGACAAATTCGGCGCGGTGACAGATCTGAAAGCTATCGGTGCGGTACATGATCAGGTCAAGGGGAGGGCCGACGGAGATATTGGATTTCATCGTTGAATCAAGGGAGAGCAGTGCATACTTTGCCGCCGCATCTACCGGCGTATCGAAGCGCAACGTGCGGTCTAAAATCGGCTTGCCATATTTTGTTTCACCAATTTGAAGAAAGGGAGTTTCGGGGGTCGCTTGCAGAAAGTTGCCCTGACTGTAGATCAGGTAGAGGTAGGGTTCCTCGCCACGAATTTGCCCCCCCACCAGAAAGGTGCATTGGTAGTCAATGTTATCTTTGGCCAACCAAGGGCGATGACTATCGGTGACCTCCCGCAGCTTACCACCGACATAGCGGGCTACCTCGTACATATTGGGCAGCGAGTTGAGACTGTGCTCCAACTGACCCTTGAGATCACGACGAATGAGCGTGAGCACTTCCTGAGTAATTGAAAGGTTACCAGCGGTACAAATGACAATCACCCGCTCCCCCGGCACCGAAAAATCAAAGAGTTTCTGATAGGTGGAAATGTAATCCACCCCCGCATTGGTGCGAGAGTCTGCCGCCATCACCAGACCCGACGTGGTGAGAATTCCCAAGCAATATGTCATTTTGCCTATGCTCCGCCAATAACCAAGCACTATAGAGTGTATAAGGGATTTGCAGCGATCGCTACGGACGCTGGGCATTGGAAATTGACCTGATCATCCGATAGGGTAGGGTTCGGTGTCACAGCGAAGTTTGCAGCGATGTCAGCCATTCTAGAAACCCTTGCCCTGATTCTCATGCTGGGATTCTTTGGGGGTCAGTTGGCACGGCGACTAGGGGCACCGGCCTTGATCGGCATGATTCTCGTGGGGATTGTCCTCGGGCCTGCGGCCTTGAATCTGTTGCAAACCGATGTCCTAACGGCAGCCCCCACCTTCCGTGCTGTTGCGGTGATGGTGATTTTGATGAAGGCGGGGCTGGGCTTGGATCGTCAGAAGTTGGCACAACAGGGCACGGTGGCGCTACGCCTCGGGGTATTACCCGCACTGTGTGAAATGGTCGTTGTGGCTGGGGTGGCGATGCTGCTACTGGGATTTGATTTGCGCCAAGGGCTATTGTTGGGGGCGATCGTGGCACCGGAGTCCCCGGCTGTCATTGTGCCGGGCATGCTACGGCTAAAAAGTTTGGGCTGGGGCGTGGACAAGGGGATTAGTGATGCGATTCTCTCGGGCAGTGCTATTTCCGATGTAGTCATACTGCTGCTGTTTAGTCTGCTGATGGGGTCTGAGCATGAGGGAGGATTCCTAGGGGCTTTGCCGCCCGCCTTGGGGGTGAGTGTGCAGGCACTCCTTGAAATTGGTGGTGGCTTGATCGTGGGCTATGGCTTGGCCTGGGCGCTGGTCTTTTTGTTGGTCAAGCAAAACTGGAGTCAAAATCGGGTGCAAACAACCCTCGTGGCAGCAGCAGTGGCCTTGGGAGCGGTGGGCTTGGCCGATCGCCTGCCGTTGTTTTCCGGCTACCTTGCGGTGATGAGTGCCGGCTTCTTCTTGATTGAGATGGATGCCCCCCTAGCGCGGCAATTGCGGGGCGGCTTTGATGTGCTGTGGCAGGTGGCAGAGATTTTTCTCTTCGTGCTGTTGGGTGCCAGTGTCCAGTTGGGGGTGTTGCAAAGTTCCCTCGGTGTGGGTTTGGTGATTTTGGCGGTGGGTACCTTGATTGGGCGGGGCATCGGTTGGTATCTTTCCACCCTTGGCAGTCATTGGACACTCTCCGAACGCCTCTTTTTGCTGCCGGGGAATTCCGCAAAGGCAACGGTGCAAGCGGCGATCGGTGCTTTACCCTTATCCGCTGGGGTGGCGGGGGGTGAAACGATGCTGGCGATCGCGGTTCTCTCGATCCTGATTACGGCTCCCTTGGGGGCATGGGCAATTCCCACGTTTGCACCAAAGCTCCTGCAAAAGGGCGAGGTGGATGCCACCAAAGTTCTGCTGCAACCACGGGTTGTGCTCTTAGCACCGGTGGATGTTTCGAGTGTCACCCCCTACGTTCTCCAAAAGACGGCGGAATTAGCGCGGCGTGCTGATGCGGAAGTGATTGTGCTCCATGTGCAGGATGTTCCTGATCCCAAGGCAGTGGCCACACTCCAAGCCCAAGTCAAGCAGTACCTCGCAGACATTCGCTATCGTTTCATTGTGACCGCTGGCCCAATTCCCCAAGCCATTTTGGATACGGCAACCCTCTACAACGTGACCGAAATTATCCTTGGCAAACATGGTCAAGGGGGTCTGAAGCGCGTGCTCATGGGATCTGTGTGCCAGAGTATTCTTGAGACCTCAACCCGACCCGTGCTGATTGTGGAGGAACCCCGCTCGTGATCCCTATGCATCCCCGATTGCGACCGGCCTTAGCTGTCAGTTTGGGTGCGATTCCGGGGGCCTTAAGCCGCTTTTTACTAGAGGCCTATTTGGAACCCTATCTTACGGGTAATGTGCCCTTTGCTACGCTCGTCGTCAATGTCACGGGTTGCTTTCTGCTGGGGGTGATTGCTCCCCTTGCCTTTGCCCGCACCTTTGTCCTGCATCCCGATTTGCGCTTGCTATTGACAACGGGGTTTATTGGTTCCTACACAACCTTTTCATCCTACGAGTTGGATAACGACAAGCTCTTGGGAATCACAGATGCGGCAGTCGAGGGTTTTTACTGGCTCGGCAGTACAGGGCTGGGATTATTAGCACTGGAGTTGGGCAGCCGCCTAACGCTGCGGAGTCTAGCCCATTGGGAGAAGTGGGATGATCGCACCTGAGAGTGTATTGGCCATTGCCATTGGAGCGGTGCCCGGTGCCTTGGCCAGATATTATGTGGGTCTGTGGAGCGATCGCCGCTTTGGCACCCTTGTCTTCGGTACCCTGAGCATGAATCTCATGGGTGCCTTTCTTATGGGCTTTTTGAGCCCTGTTTTAGCCCGTTGGGGGGCACCGCTGTGGCTCAGCCATGGCATCACTGTCGGTTTTTTGGGGTCTTTGACCACCTTTTCTACGTTTACCCTCGAGGTATCGAACCTGCGCCGTGAAGGCTACCCCCGCATTGCGTGGCTGTACTGGCTGAGTACGCCTATCCTCGGGTTTCTCTGTGTGGAAGCCGGCATTGGCCTCTCCCATTGGATGTAGATCAACGGCTAGCCGCCAATACTGGCCAGTAGCTTCGCTTCCTCCTCCTTGGAAATGAGGCGGCCTTGGTTTTCGTAGTCGGGAATTTGGTCAAAGTAGAGGTAGCGATAGAGATCCGCTGCAAAGGGATCAATTTTCCGCGTCACAATCTCTAGGTACTCCTCGCGGGTGGGAATGCGCCCCAGTAGGGCACAAACTGCTGCTAGCTCTGCGGATCCCAGATAGACCCGTGCCCCTTTGCCCATGCGGTTATTAAAGTTCCGTGTGGAGGTGGAGAAAACCGTGGTGTGATCAGCAACGCGGGCTTGGTTGCCCATGCACAGGGAGCAGCCCGGCATCTCCATGCGTGCCCCAGCAGCAGCAAAAATACCGTAGTAGCCCTCTTCGCGCAACTGCTGCTCATCCATACGGGTGGGGGGTGCAATCCAGAGGCGCACCTTCACCGCCCCCTCTCCTTCCAGTACCTTGGCAGCGGCACGGTAGTGGCCAATATTGGTCATGCAGGAGCCAATAAAGACCTCCTGCACTGGATCGCCGGCACATTCGGAGAGGGTTTTGATATTGTCGGGGTCATTGGGGGCAGCCACAAGGGGTTCCTTGATTTGATCTAGATCCACCTCAATCACATCGGCATACTCGGCATCCGCATCCGCCGAGAGGAGACTGGGATTGGCCAGCCATGCCTCCATCTTTTTCACCCGCCGTAGAATCGTACGCGCATCGCCGTAGCCACGGGCCACCATATTTTTCAGGAGGGCTACATTGGAGCGCAGGTATGTCGCCACAGTGTCTTCACTGAGTTTAATCGTGCACCCTGCGGCCGATCGCTCCGCTGTGGCATCGGTGAGTTCAAAGGCCTGCTCCAGTTGCAAGTGCGGCAGCCCCTCCATTTCCATGATCCGTCCGGAGAAAACATTCTTTTTATTCTCCTTGGCAACGGTGAGCTTACCCTGCTGAATGGCCACATAGGGAATGGCATTGACAATGTCCCGCAGCGTCACCCCCGGTTGCAACGCACCTTTGAAGCGCACGAGCACCGACTCCGGCATATCCAAAGGCATCACCCCCAAGGCCGCTGCAAAGGCGACCAAGCCAGAACCTGCTGGGAACGAAATGCCCAAGGGAAAACGGGTATGGGAATCGCCCCCCGTGCCCACGGTATCCGGCAGCAGCATGCGGTTGAGCCAAGAGTGAATAATGCCATCTCCCGGTCGTAGCGAGACGCCCCCTCGCGAGGTCATAAAGTCCGGCAGTTCTTTGTGGGTTTTGATGTCAACGGGCTTGGGATAAGCCGCCGTATGGCAGAAACTTTGCAAGACCAAATCCGCACCAAAGCCAAGGCAGGCCAGCTCCTTGAGTTCATCGCGGGTCATTGGGCCTGTCGTATCCTGGGAGCCAACCGTTGTCATGACCGGTTCACAGTAGGTGCCGGGGCGGACGCCGGGGAGACCACAGGCTTTACCGACAATCTTTTGCGCCAAGGTATAGCCCTTACTGCTCTCAACGGGGGGCTTGGGACGAGTAAAGAGGGGACTGGGTTCTCGGCCAAGGGCAGCCCGTGCTTTGTCGGTGAGGGTACGCCCAATGAGAAGGGGAATGCGCCCCCCCGCTCGCACTTCATCCAAGAGGGTCTCGGGTTTGAGGGTAAAGGTACTGATGACCTCCCCCGCTGCATTGGTGATTTCGCCGCGGTAGGGGTAGATCGTGATCACATCCCCCATATTCATGCGGGTAACATCGCACTCAATGGGCAGGGCGCCGGAGTCCTCCATGGTGTTGAAGAAAATGGGCGCAATTTTGCCACCAAGACAGACGCCCCCTGTGCGCTTATTGGGAACGTAGGGAATGTCGCGACCAATGTGCCAAATCACAGAGTTGGTGGCGGACTTGCGGGAGGAACCGGTGCCAACCACATCCCCCACATAGGCAAGGGGGTAGCCCTTTTGCTTCAGTTCGGCAATGATTTGCAGTGCCCCCGGCAAGCGGCTTTCCAGCATCACCGTAGCGTGCAGCGGAATATCGGGGCGGGTGGTGGCATGGGGGGCAGGGGAAAGATCATCGGTATTGGTTTCACCGGCGACCTTAAAAACGGTGACAGTAATGGCCTCCGGCAGCGGATCACGGCAGGTAAACCAATCCCCATTGGCCCAAGATTCCATCACCTGACGGGCGTAGGGGTTGCCTTGGTGCATCAGGTCTTGGACATCGTGAAAGGCGTCATAGACCAAGAGGGTATGGCTGAGGGCAGTGGCCGCCGCACGGGCAAGTTCTGGGTTTTCATGGCGCAGCAGCTCAATGAGGGATTGAACGTTGTAGCCCCCCAGCATTGTCCCTAGGAGTTCCACCGCTGCAACGGGAGTGATGAGGGGACTGGTGAGTTCTCCTTTGGCGATCGCCGTCAAAAAGCCGGCTTTAATGTAGGCCGCTTCATCGACACCGGGGGGCACGCGATCGCGAATCAGGTGCAGTAGGTAGTCTTCCTCTCCCGCTGGGGGGTGTTGCAGTAGATCACAAACCGCCGAGGTTTCTGCCGCCGTCAGGGGCAAGGGGGGAATGCCCAAGGCAGCACGTTCTTGGGTTTGCTGACGGTATTGGCTGAGTACGGTTGTGTCCACGCTCTGCTGACCTCAATTCGGATACAAGGGAGAACAAAATCATTTAAGTGCGGATCTAGATTTTAGAGTACAGATTCCCCTTTGGGGGTTTGGTTGCCTTTGCTACCCTTGCCCCTATCGCCAGTCCCGCTGTAACTCTTCAGCAACGCGGCGGTAATCCGCTTGAGCTTCCTTCGCCTGCTTGCCCTTCCATTGGGTAATGGGTACGCCGTCGAGAGCCGCCCGTTCGTGGGCTTTGTAGGCGCGGATAAAGGAGTGACAGGCTGCTACCCCCAACTGCAAGAGCGTATTTTGGGCTTCGAGGGCTTCATTGACACAGCGGGGATCAACGCGGGTGAGCAGGACGCGGTGGGGAACGTTAGACGGTTGCACCACTTGCTTCACTGTTTCAATGAGGGCGGCAAGGTCAATGGGGGCGGGGGGGGTGGGCAGCACCAGATAGTCAGCGATCGGTACCACCGCTGCTAGGGCACTGGAGGCTAAGGCCGGCGGCGTATCGACAACAATCAGGTCATAGCCAGAAAGCTGGCGTACCCTGCTGAGGAGTTTGGGGTTAAGCTCCTGGGCGAGATCGAAGCCCATGGATTGGCCACTGCGCTGAAACCACCACGTGGCTGAGGCTTGGGGATCCGTATCCACCAACAACACCCTGTACTGCTCGGCATAGGTGGCTGCTAGGTTGATTGCCGTTGTGGTTTTACCAACGCCTCCCTTGCCATTGAGGACCGCCAGCAGACGGGGTTCAGCCAAGGCCCTATCCTCCTAAAACTGCCGCAGAAAGCGCAAATCACTGGTGTAAAAGCGGCGAATATCATCAATTTGATGCAGCACCATGGCAAACCGCTCCACACCGAATCCGGCGGCAAAGCCCGTGTAGACCTCTGGATCGTAGCCGACATTTTTGAGCACAGCAGGATCCACCATGCCACAGCCCATCACCTCTAACCAGCGTCCCTGCCACTGCACATCCACCTCCGCCGAGGGTTCGGTAAAGGGGAAATAGCTGGCTCGGAAACGAATGGGAACATCACCAAAGAGTGCCGCCAGAAACGTCGTGACGGTACCCTTGAGGTCGGTAAAGGTCAGCCCCTCATCCACTGCCAAAATCTCAATCTGATGGAACACAGCCGCGTGGGTGGCATCCTCCGTATCCCGCCGATAACAACGGCCGGGAGCAACAATGCGAATGGGCGGATCATTGAGTTCCATGTAGCGAATCTGCACCGAGGAGGTGTGGGTGCGCAGCAGATTGCCATCGGGCAGGTAGAAGGTGTCCTGCATGTCGCGAGCCGGGTGATCTGCAGGTGTATTCAGCGCCTCAAAGTTGTAGTAGTCAGTTTCCATTTCGGGGCCATTGGCAACGGTATAGCCGAGACCCACAAAAATATCGAGGATGCGGTCAATGGTGCTATTGAGGGGATGAATGTGCCCTTGGGGACGATAGACGCCCGGCAGGGTGACATCAAGGCTTTCAGCCGCCAGTTGCGCAGCAATTTTTTCGGCTTGCAGGGTTTCGCGGCGGGCTTCTAGTTCTTGGAGCAGTTTTTCCTTGAGGGTGTTGGCGAGGGCACCAATGGTGGGGCGATCGCTAGGGGGCAGTTTGCCCATAAGGGCGAGAATTTGTGAGAGTTCGCCTTTTTTGCCCAAGTAGGCAACGCGCAGTTGCTCTAGGGTATCGAGGGTGCGGGCTGCAGCGATCGCCTGTAGGGCTTTGGCTTCTAAATCTTTGAGTTGTTGGCTGAGCCGATCACGATCAAGGGTGGGGGTCGTCATGGCAAAATGCAGTTGCGGGGTGCACAAATGGCAACAATTTCGGTCAAGATAAAGCATTCCCACCTGTTGGGAATAAGCCTTGATTATAACGCTATGCCCGCAGTTGCGATCGCGATGGTTCTCGAATGCCGATTCCCAACCTCACCAGCCAGCCTAAACAGACGGTCAGTCAGTGGCTAGCCAGCGCACCCCAAGCCTTTCTCCGTTCACCGCGGTTTTCTGCGAACCGCGAGCAACAGATGGCGATCGCTGCCTGTGGGCTGTGGTTTTGGGCACAACTCCTTTACCTGCACGATTTGTCTGCAACCCCTTGGCCGTGGCTCGAAAGTGTGGTGGAGGCCGCCGCCGTCGTCATCATTGGTGGTTTTCCAGTGCTATGGTGGGCAAGTGGCCAGCGGGATTTTAATAAGATGACCCAACGCTGGCCGGGGCGGTTACTCCTCAGTTTGGCACTGTACATTGCCATTGGCTTGATTCTCCCCCAAGCAGGCCGCTTTCCTTGGCAGCGGGTTCTCACCAATTTAATCTTTGCTGATCAGCCGTGGCTGAACTTGCTGATCTTTCTCGGAGGCGTCTGGGCCATGGTGCGCGTCCCTGTCCTCTTGCGGCAGCAAACCACACCGACACCAGTGTTGTGGGCTTGGATCAGTGGAGCAGCACTTTATTTGTTGCTCAGCCACAGTGGGTTGATTTCGCCAGCCTTCCCCAAAGCGTACACAGAAGGATTCATCATTACCCCTATCTATTTGCTCCTATGTGCTTGGGGCGATTGGCAGCGGCGACACCCGCCACGGGCGACCCCCACGGGATTGGGACTGCACGACATTCCCCTAATTGCGGTCTCGCTTTTTAGCCTCTACTGGTTCTCGACCCCCTACTTTCGCTTTGGCCCTTTTGTGGCACTGCAACTGTTTATTTTGGTGATCATTTTTGGCAGGGGGCTGGGGCGATCGCACTTTGGCTATAGTTTTGAACCCCGCTGGTGCGATGCTCGTTTATTGGCGGCAATGTTCTTGGCGGCTTTGGTAACCATGGTGCCCTTGGGGAGTCTATTGGGCTTTTTGCCCTTGGCGAAATTTAACTTGACGCCTTCGCCTTTGGCGGTGTTTGTCTATGTCAGCCTCTTTGCAATGCGGGTGGGCATTTTTGAGGAGGTGCTCTTTCGCAGTGGTTTGATGATTTTCGTGCGGGATCTGTGGCAGCACTATGGGGGCGATCGCCAGCGGCCGGTGGTCATTGCTTGGGGTGCCATTCTCATTTGTTCGCTGCTTTTTGGTATTCTCCATGTAGGCAATGAGCCGAATGCCGATATTCAACTGCCCCTCATGGCCTACCGAGCGGTGTATATCATCATGGCAACCTTGGCCTCCCTCTTTTACTGCCTCACCTTTGCCTGTACCCAGCGCCTCTGGGCGGGCGTTCTCCTGCATGGTCTGGTGGATGCGATCGCCGTCGTCTTTTTTGGCGCTGCCCTTGTTGCCCCTTTCTAGCGCACCACAATCACAGGCACACCCGGCTTGACTTTCTCAAAAAGCTCCTCAATGTCGCGGTTGTACATCCGCACGCAACCGTGGGAAACCGCATGACCAATGGAATCCGGATGGGGGGTACCGTGCAACCCAACCCAATTGGTGCCATCACTCCAAAAGCCAATCCAACGCCGCCCCAAGGGGTTGCGGGGATGTCCACCAGCAATCACTGCCCCGGTAAAGGGATTTTTCCAAGCGGGATCGCGAATCATCTCCCGCACTTGAAATTGACCTGTGGGGGTTTCCCACCCCGGACGACCTACGGCCACGGGATACCGGCGCAGGGGAGTTTGTCCTTGATAGAGGGTCAATTGGCGCCGTGATAGGCTGATTTCTAGACGTAGGGGAGCGGTGACCGCCGGTGGAGGAGCAGTAGCAAGGGCAAAGGGGAGACGACCCCAAAGACTCAAACTCACCCATCCAATAACCGCGATCGCTCGCTGGCCAGCTTTTAGGAAGCCTTGTGCTTTCATTCCGCAATTCACTCCTACCACTGTGAGATTGGCATTGGGGAATAATAGATAGTTACGTTGCTACTGAAAAATTTTTCAAAATTCTAGATGAATGACCAAGTTCTCCGCTATTTACCGCTTGCAACGGGGGTTTTGGGGGGCACACTTCTCCTCATCAATCGCCTCTTGACCCCCCTGCTGACCCCTTCCCAAGCCCGTGCCGATGTCGTGGGGGTGATCCTTGCGGCGGTCTTGATTTTGACGACGCTGATTTGGCAGCGGGTGCAGCCCCGTCCTGCGGAAGCGGTGATCCTTGAAGGGGAAGAGGGATTTGAACTTGCCGATGATCTGGATGCTGCCCTGAAAACAGAGCTGGCGTGGCTGTCCTATACCTTGCTGAAGAATACGCCGACAAAGTCCATTGTCATTTGGCGCGCCGATCGCCCCCTCCTGCGGCGCGGTATTCTGGGGCCCAAACCAATGACGGCCACGGGTGCCATTGTGCAGCGCGCCCTGCAAACCCAACGCCCCATCTATTTAGTGAATTTAGCCCTTTACCCCGGACGCATTGAATTTGACTATTTGCCCCCCAATACCCAAGGGGTGATCTGCCAACCGGTGGATGCGCAAACGGTGATGATTCTCGGCACTAATGCCCCCCGCCGCTATACCAAACAGGATGAACAGTGGGTAGCTGCCCTTGCCGCCAAGCTCGCCCAGGTGCTGGCAGAACAGTACAATAAAGCCTAGACACGCTTTGAAGCGACTTTTTTTTGACACTGAAGACCGTTTATTAGGATTTCGATATTTACTATGACTGTTGCCACTTCTGCTACCCCTGCTGTGCCCAGCGACTCGCGTCAACGGGCAGCGACTTTTTTGAAAGACCTCCAGGATCAGATTTGTCAGGCTCTAGAGGCAGCCGATGGCGGTGCCCAGTTTCAAGAGGACAGTTGGCAACGTCCCGAAGGGGGCGGTGGTCGCTCGCGGGTGATGAAAAATGGTCAGCTCTTAGAGCAGGGGGGCGTTAATTTCTCAGAGGTGTGGGGGGAGCAATTGCCGCCCTCAATCTTGGCGCAGCGGCCAGAGGCAGCGGGGCATGGCTTCTATGCCACGGGTACCTCCATGGTGCTCCATCCCCGCAATCCCTATGTGCCAACGGTGCATTTGAACTACCGCTACTTTGAAGCAGGTCCTGTGTGGTGGTTTGGCGGTGGCGCAGATTTGACCCCCTACTACCCCTTTGCTGAGGATGCGAAACACTTCCATCAGGTGCATAAGGCTGCCTGCGATCGCCACCACAGCGAGTACTACTCTGTGTTCAAACGCTGGTGTGATGAATACTTCTACCTCAAGCATCGTGGCGAGACCCGTGGCGTGGGCGGCATTTTCTTTGACTACCAAGATGGCAGCGATCGCGAGCTTTACCGCGGCCCTGATCCCCATGGCGAAGCTGCTCGCTACAGTCAAAAGGTTGGTTCCATCGGCAATCGTTCGTGGGAAGACCTGTTTGCCTTTATTCAAAGCTGTGGCCAAGCCTTTCTAGAAGCCTACCTACCGATTGTGGAACGGCGGCGTCACCTCGAGTATGGCGATCGCCAGCGGCAATTTCAGCTCTATCGGCGCGGCCGCTATGTGGAATTCAACCTAGTCTATGACCGCGGCACCATCTTCGGCCTACAAACCAATGGCCGCACCGAGTCTATTTTGATGTCTCTGCCCCCCCTTGTCCGCTGGGAATACGGCTATACCCCGGAACCCAACAGCCGCGAAGCGGAACTGTACACCACCTTTCTCAAGCCCCAAGACTGGGTGAATTGGCCAAGCTAAATGAGGATCAGTGCCCCTGTGTTGCGCCGTGTGCTTGCCCTCCTAGGTGATCTGCGCCTAGCGATTCTCCTGCTGCTGGTGATTGCGATCGCCAGTATCGCCGGCACTGTGATTGAGCAGGGGCAATCCCTCAGCTTCTACCAAGAAAACTATCCCGCAGACCCTGCCCTGTTTGGTTTTCTCAGTTGGCGGGTGCTGCTGGCCCTAGGGCTAGATCATGTCTATCGCACCCCTTGGTATCTCACTCTGTTGGTGCTCTTTGGGGCGAGTTTAACGGCCTGTACCTTCACTCGGCAGGTGCCTGCCCTCACCACCGCCCAACGCTGGCAGTACTACTCCCAACCGCGTCAATTCACCAAACTGGCCCTGAGCACCACGATTTCCCAAGGCTCCCTCAAGGAACTGGCCGCTGCCTTGAGCGCAAAGGGCTACCGCGTCTGGCAAACCGATAATCAACTCTATGCCCGCAAAGGCATTGTTGGTCGCATAGGCCCGATTGTGGTTCATGTCAGTATGATTCTGATTTTGCTGGGGGGGATTTTGGGGGCGCTGACGGGCTTTATGGCGCAGGAACTGATTCCCAGTGGTGAAACCTTTCATCTTCAGCACATTGTGCAGGCGGGGCCACTGGCGCGCATCCCCCAACACTGGTCGGTCAAGGTGAATCGCTTTTGGATTGATTACACTGATGCGGGTGACATTGACCAATTCTACTCGGATCTCTCGGTACTGGATGCCGACGGTCAGGAGGTGAAGCGGGGCACAATCCATGTCAACCAGCCCTTGAAGTATGGCGGGGTCACCCTCTATCAGGCGGACTGGAGTATTGCCGCCATTCGCTTTCGCCTAAACAACAGTCCCGTGCTGCAACTGCCAATGGCCCAGCTGGACACAGAAGGCAAAGGTCGTCTTTGGGGCACATGGCTGCCCACGAAACCGGATCTCTCGGAGGGGATTTCCCTGATTGCGCGGGATCTCCAAGGCACGGTGCTCATCTACAGCCCCAAGGGCGAGTTTCTCACCAGCTTGCGCACCGGCATGAGTACAGAGATTAACGGTGTGACGCTGACGTTGATTGAACTTGTGGGCAGTACAGGGCTACAAATTAAAGCCGATCCGGGGATTCCCCTGTTTTATGCGGGCTTTGCCCTGTTGATGGCGGGGGTGATCATGAGCTATGTGTCCCACTCCCAGGTGTGGGGGCTGCAGGAAACCGATCTCCTCTATGTGGGTGGCCGCACCAATCGCGCCCAGTTGGCCTTTGAGCAGGAATTGGTGGCGATCGCCAATGCCTTAAACCGCCAAGACCAGCCCCTAGCCGTTGAACAAAATTAGCCGGACTCCCCCTTGACTCTCTCGTTCACTGGAGACTTCACGATGAATCGCAGGAGTGTCAGGGGAAGATCACCATGGTTCTGCCCGACATGGCCTGTGGCGCCTGTCGTGATGCCATTATCCAAGCGATTCAAGCGGTTGACACCCGTGCGACTGTTACCGCCCATCTCGCAACCAAAGAGCTAGCCATTGACACCCAAGCCGCAGCGGCAGACATCCGCAGTGCCATTCGCCAAGCCGGTTATACGCCCCAATGATCACCCAGCTCAGCTTCAAGGTGCAGGGGATGCAGTGCGCCGCTTGCGCCAATGTCGTTGAAACTGCCCTGCGATCGCTACCGGGCGTCAGGGACTGTGAAATTTATTTTGCCGCCGCTCAGGCCACGGTCACCTACGATCCCCAGCAAGTGACCTGGTCAGATCTACAGGGGGCGATCGCCAAAGCCGGCTATCACGCAGAGCGACTGCCTGAAGAAGGCTTGGTAACTGACACCGCCACCGCAGAATTGACCTATCGGGCTGAGCTGCACCGTCTCAAACGCCGACTCCTCTTTGCGGGTGGCGCCACCCTACTACTGCTAGTGGGGAATCTACCCATGATGACGGGCTGGCATCTCCCTTGGATCCCCCCATGGCTGCACCATCCTTGGGTACAACTGTTGCTGACAGCGCCAATTCAGTTTTGGAGTGGCGAATCCTTTTATGAGGGCGCCTGGCGGGCACTGCGCTATCGCACAGCAACGATGGACACCCTAGTGGCTCTGGGCACCAGTGTCGCCTTTTTCTACTCGCTCTTTGGGACGCTCTTTCCCCAAGCCTTCCATGGCCACATGCCAGAGGTCTATTACGAAGTCTCAGCCGTCGTCATTACCCTGATTCTCTTGGGACGCTTTCTCGAAAGTCGCGCCAAACGGGAAACTGCTGCCGCTATTGGCAAACTCCTCGCCCTGCAACCGAAAACGGCACGGGTGATTCGTAACGGGGAAGCCGTGGAGGTGCCCCTGATTGAAGTGCAAGTGGGGGATCGATTGCTGGTGCGTCCCGGCGAGAAAATTCCCGTGGATGGTGAGATTGTGGCTGGGGCTTCGACGGTGGATGAATCCATGGTGACCGGGGAGAGCCTAGCGGTGGAAAAACGCGAGGGGGATGAGGTCATTGGTGCCACCCTCAATCAAACGGGCAGCCTACAAATGCGTGCTACACGGGTGGGACAGCAAACCTTTTTGGCACAAATGATTCGACTAGTGCAGCAGGCCCAGGCCTCAAAAGCCCCCATTCAAAAACTGGCCGATCGCATCACGGCTTGGTTTGTACCGACGGTGCTGGCGATCGCTCTCCTGACGGGGCTGCTGTGGCTGACCATTGGCCGCAATCCCACCCTAGCCCTGTTGACCACCATTGGCGTTTTGATCATTGCCTGTCCCTGTGCCCTTGGCTTGGCCACCCCCACCTCAATCATGGTGGCCACCGGCAAAGCAGCGGAGTATGGCATTTTGATTAAAGATGCCCGCAGTCTCCAGCTGGCCGATCGGGTGCAAACTGTGGTTCTCGACAAAACAGGCACCCTCACCCAAGGCCATCCCAGCGTCACCGATTTTTATCCTCAGGCGGATGCCACAACCCTTTTGCGGCTGGCCGCCAGTGTGGAATGGCACTCGGAACATCCCTTGGCTGCCGCTGTGGTCGAGTATGCCCAAGGGCAGGGGGTATCGCCGCAAGCGGTTCGCGACTTTGTGGCCACGATTGGTCAAGGGGTACAGGGCATGGTTGAGGATCAATGGGTGCTCATTGGTACGCCAGCCTTTCTAGCAGGCCACGGCATTGCCACCGCCCCTTGGCAGCCTCAAGCTCAAACCCTTGCACAGCAGGGGAAAACGGTCATCTGGATAGCGGTGGATGCCCAAGTCAGGGGGCTGATCGCCCTTGCCGACACGCTGAAACCCGAAGCCCCAGCGGTAGTGGCTGCCCTGAAGCGCATGGGATTAGAGGTGATTCTGCTGACGGGCGATCAGGCCGTAACGGCTGCGGCGATTGCCCAGCAAGTGGGAATTGAGCATTACGTTGCCAGTGTCCGCCCCGATCAAAAGGCAGCGATCATTGCTGAACTGCAACGGCAAGGGAAGTGCGTGGCCATGGTGGGGGATGGCATTAATGATGCCCCGGCCCTCGCTCAAGCCGATGTGGGCATTGCTCTGGGCACGGGTACCGATGTAGCGATCGCCAGCAGTGACATCACCCTCATTGCCGGTCATCTTCAGGGCATTGTCATCGCCCTACAACTCAGCCGCGCCACCATCCAAAATATTCGCCAGAATCTCTTTTTCGCCTTCATCTATAATGTGGCCGGCATTCCCATTGCCGCTGGTATCCTTTACCCCCTGAGCGGCTGGCTCCTCAATCCCATGGTGGCCGGTGCAGCAATGGCCTTTAGTTCCTTCTCCGTGGTGATGAATGCTCTGCGCCTGCGCTCTTTTCGACGATCGTAGACATTCTAACCCCCTAAAATTACTCCGTTGTCTGAATTGGAAAATACTTGACTGGGTCATTAGAACCTTCTGGCTGATCTTCCCAACAATCCCCAGGGGGTGCTGCCGTTTTTCCCTCCTTCACCGAAGCACTCGTGACCCCAAAATCCCCCGGCTTCGCCCAGACACAGCCCGACACCCCCTTGCCTGCTGGATCAATGGCTTGGGCATGCACAGCGGCATACCACGGATTACCGCCACCATGGAGGATGCGGCCAGTATTTTCCTCCTTCACTTGGTCATAGGTGAGCGTCAAGGGATAGTAGCCATCCACCCTATAGCCCCCCCCTTGGGTGTTATAGAGACCCAGATAGGCAATTTTGGTGGCAAAAATTTTGTGGCGCACCCGGTAGGCCTCCTGGGCACGGTTAACTGCCCCCACCGCTGATTTGGCCCCCGCCAGTTGTGCCTTGAGCCGTTGGTTTAGCAGCGAAGGCAAGGCAATTAGGGCAATCACCCCTAAAATCACCATCACCACCAGCACCTCCGGAAACGTCAATCCGCCATTGGCTCCCCACCGCCGCCGCTCCTGCAGAAAAAACAGCAGCTTCAGATATACACTGTCCCTACCCCTGTCCCCATGTTCTGTCATAGCCATCTCTAACTCTTCAACACTGCTCTACCGACACCTTACTCACGATACACGCCACAGGATGTTCCCTGCTCAATGCGCATCCCCCCCAAAATGGTTGGTATTCGCACGCACTGGAGGTACTCGTCTTCATAGGCATAGATGCTAAAGGCAATCCGCCGGGGCGTCACCGGCGTGATCACCCGCCCCTGATGGTCAAAGGCCAACTCACACTGTTGGACTGCCGCCGATCGCGCCTGGGGCTGCCAGCATTCCAAAATTCGATTCCCCTCCCCCACCTCTGTGGAGTTAAAGTCAGTGGCGTACATAACCATCACCAACTGCTCATCGTCATCCACTAGGGGCTGCCACTGCCAGTCCCTCCTATCCCGGTTGACGGGATTGGTCGACCACTGCGGGCCAAAATCGGTATTGCGAAATGCCGCTATCCAAGGCAGCTTTTCCCTTTTGGCATTGGCCTGGGCAAGGCGCAGTACATTGCGGGCAGTATTCACAGCGGCGCGCACCCGTTGCCGTTGCAGCAGTGGAAACAGGGTCATGGTGCCAATGCCCACAAGAATGGCAATCAGGACAATGACCACCAGTATCTCGGTCATGGTGTAGCCCCGTTGGCGGCTGTTCATGGCTGCGGCGCTCCTTTTCCTTAGGCGGTTAGCTAAAAATTGGGAACTTTTCCTTGCACCGAACGGCTCAGCACCGTGGTGGTCAGCACGGGCCGATTTTGTATATCCTCTTCACGGATCCCCGGCAAGCCCTGGGGATTGCCCCGCAGATAAACAAAGGTGGCGGCATTAAAGCTTGAGCCGCGCTCTTGCACACAGGCAAAAAAGCCTGCCGGTGCCGGCGCATCACTGGTGTCTCGGGGAGTGCGAATTGTCCCCGTTGGGCAGTCTGGCCTTGGCATACTGGTATCAGTATCAATAAAGTCTGTGACCACCGTCAAATCGGTGACCCGTAGATAGCCCTCAATGTTTTTGACAGGGCGACTAGATTGCAGATTGGCACCAGTTTGCACATCAATTGGCCAGCGGGCAAAGTTGGTCCTTCCTGTAGGGTCAACATACCCCTGGTTAATCCCCAGCCAGTCGTAGTTAGCATCACTAGCCCTCGCCGCTTCCTTATATTTGCGCAGTTGGTAGCGCACGAGTCGTGCCTGCCCCTGCCAATCCGATTCCGGTGACCAAAAGGACTGGCGAGCGGTATCAATGTAATACACCACCAAGGTATAACTGCGGCGGCCACTTCTCAGCTCTTCGCAGTGTGCTTTCGCATTTGCCTGATCTGTTGACCATACCCTTGAGCAATCCCGCGGCATGACGAATCGGGCATACCCCAGTTGGTTTTGGTAGTAGGGAAAGGGCTCCAAAATCCACATCGCCAACACCGGCCGCATGGTACTTGGAAAGTCAGGCAGGTAGTTTGTCAGGGGCTCGGGGCGGGAGGTATCGCCACAGGAGCCGCTGCCAGCTAAGCAGTTGCCGTTATAGACAAACACCGCCTGGGACAGATCCGTACTGATCACATCCAGCGTCGCCTTGAGGTCTTGGCGCAGCTGATTCAAAGCAGCCTCGCGGCTTTCGGTTTGGATCATGTCGATTAAAATTGAGCCTAAGGAGGCGGTGATCACCCCAGCAATGACCAAGGAAACCAGAATCTCGGTAATCGTAAAGCCCTTGGATCGCCGCCGCCACCAACCCAGCAGTTTCATTGCAACCTCTCCTCTTTGCGACAACAACACCTTATGAACCAGAACCTGAACCGCCATCTCCCTCCGGCACAGCCATCAGCGGCAGGGTTTCAGCGGAGTCACTGCGCAGCAGCACCGTTGTCAACACCGCCAAGGGCCGTCTTTCGGCACCCACAATGCTGCTGGTCATCATCACCGCTTCTGGCTCAATAGGGTCGGGGTTGCTCTCTGGCTCCATCGGCAAGGCTGCAGCGCTATAGACCCGCACCTGCACTGGGTAAGCCAAGACCCTGCGGGCAGCGTCGGTAATCAGGGTACCGCGATAGATTTGCACCCCAAAGCGGGCATTGTTCAGCTGCCGCTCGCAGGCCATGGTGGCATTGTTGGGCAAGCTGCAGCTTTCCAGACTGGTGGGCGGGGCTTGCCTAGAGAGGACTGAAGGATTACTCACGGAGGCGCCAACAGTGCTTGCAGGAGGCAGCAGGCCACTGTCTTCGCGAATGTCGATGCCCTGCTCCATCATCACCCGCAGCCGATCCAACTCGCCACGGGCAATCTCTGTGGCTTGGTTAATGCGATCATTGCGCAAGCGGGTAGCCGCCACCAACAGCAGCGGTGCGGCCAACATGGCCACAGAGAGGTTCACCACCAGAATGGCAATCAAACACTCCACCAAGGTCAGCCCCCCATTGGCTGGCTGCAGCCGCTGCAATTGCCGAATCATCGAACTCACCTCCATCGTTAGGCAGAACAATTAGACACCGTTGGATCAACTCGTCCACTACCGTCAGGACGTTGGGCACAGCGTAGGCGTAGGATATAGGGATCGTCGGCACGCAGCTCAGTGTAGAATTCATTGCGTTGCCGCCCTGGGGTAATAAATCGCCGTGCTACTGGCCCTGCCGGTGCCAGCTGCAGACCCACGTCATAGCCCCAACGCCGAGTCGGCGCTCCGTAGTACTGAATTAACTCTACAGATTGCGCTGGACAATTGAAGGCGGTGTTGACATCGCGGCAGCGAGGATCGTTGGGAATTTCCCACTGGTCTTGATCAAAAGGACCTGTGGCTTGGGTCGAGAAGTTCAGTTGAATAAAGGATCCCTGAATGGTAAGGTTACCCCATCCCTCCAGAAAACGCGGGAAGTTGTGCATGCCGCCATAGGATTGGGTCGGTCGCGAAGGCACAGTGCCACTGATGATTACCGCATTGACTTGGGTATCTTTAGCACTGTTGCGAGAGCGAGGATCGCTAAACCTATAGTAGCTGTTGCTGTTGTAAGGTTCATCGGCTTGGGCTTGACCATGTTCACCATCGGGATAGCTTGTGAGGGCATCACCATCGCGATCCACCCGTTCACCTGTTCGGTAATTAATCGCCCAAGGCGTGCCATTGCGATCCACGTAAATCGGTGAACTGGGATCAAAGGGACTTTCCCGCAGCCAAACTGTATCGTTGCGGGGGTCTTGGTCAGGAGGATTTTTGGGGAGGTCTTGGCTAGGACGGTTGGCATTCAAGAAAGAGGTGCGCAGGTTTGCATTGTTGGCACAGGTCAGGTAGATTTGGCCAAGATTGTTGCCGTTGTTAACCCGTGCGTCACTTCCAGTGTTTTGCACATAGTTTGTGGCGAGGTTTTCAGGGGAGTTGTTGCCAAGCCTTTGAATATCATCGTTGTAAGCCTGAGCAAAATAATCATTGGCAGAGCCATTGCAGAAATTGTCAGAGAGAATCGTCACCGCATCCCCGAGGATTTCTGCGGGTCGCCAAGTGTCGGAGTTAGGCCGAGCAAAGCGATTATCGAGCGTATTACGGCTATAGAAGTTGCTCCAGTTTGCGTCTAGGGTTGTGGTAAATTCCTCCAGATTGTTTGTTGTGCCGTTGGTACTGTGGAGGTTAAAGTCCCCCTGAATATAGACTGGGTTATCGCTGATAAAGGAGAGGCCAGCGATATTTTTACTTGCGGGGATTCCTTCCCGGTCAAGCCGTTTACCATTCCACAATCGAAAGCCATTGGGTCGCCGCATTGGATCGGCAAAGAAATCCACTGGTTTTGTCGAAATGCCGTTGGCGGCTCGGATGGGATCATGAGGATTGCTGGGATTAGTATTCATCCAGTTTTGACCTGTAATGGCAGGTCGGGCAATGCCATCTTCGCGCACTGCATCCTCCCGGAAGGCATAGACAATGCCCCCCATCGGCAGCCATGTATCCCCACCAATGGTCCTGCGCCGCAGCAGGTCAAGGTCAATATCCATTTCCCGCACCGCCATCTCTTCACGACCATTGAAGAGGGTGTTATCAAGGAAAGCGACATTGCGAGCATTGCCGTCAAAGCCAATGATTTGATTCAGGCGGCTGGGATAGCGGATATTACTCACTAGAGTCCCAGTAGCTGGCTCGGTAGGGGTAAGGAAATTTGTTGGATTCATACGTGGGTTTGCTGCAATTTCACTCCGAGTTACATGCTTCTCCTCCGAGGGGTTGAAGATCGCCCGCAACGCTGGATATTTAATCACCGTATTAAAGGTACCGAGAGGCAGGTCACTGTCACCTTGGCGTTTGAGCACCACCAGTGTCGAGTTCACAGCAATGGGAGTTGTACCTGTACCCGTACGTTCTGTGCCGCCAATGTAGCGTAGTTTTGCTGTAAGTGGAGCAGGACTGTCAATGACCTTAAAGCGCCCCTCTAGGCGACCACTGTTAGGATCAGTACGATTGATGGGACGGCGAATTTCCACAATGTCTCCAACTTGGAGTTGGGACGTTAGCGTATATTGGATTTCAACCGTGGTACTGTTGCTTGGGTCATTGGGAAACGGAACGGCAACGCTGATAGTACCAGTACGAGTGTTTCGGAATTCCATGGAGTCGAAATTCGAAATCGACGCAGAAGCTCCTGCTGGAATTTTCCTTCCTGGTTCTGGTGGCGCATTACCTGGGACGCCGTCTGGGAAGCCCTCAGCGGGGCCCGGGTTTTTCAACGTTACTGTGAGGATCTTGCCATGGTCATCACGGTCACGGTTGAACTCCTCCAGAATCATCCACCCCGCACCGGTGACATAGACAACTTTGTTCTTATCAGAGTCGCCCAGGTCAAAGTTATAGCTGGGGGCATCTTCAAGCTTGACAGCATCTTCAAGATTGACACGCACTCTTTCACCGGCGCCCGGCATCTCAAACTCCTGGCCAATCACAAATCCTCGTTTGTCTTGCCCTAGGCAAAAAGCCTTCCGCAAGTTGCTATACTGAGGTTCGTCAGGAATTCCACACGTGTACTGTTGTGGATTAAGGTCATATTTCACCTGCTCCGTGAGGGCAATTAAGCGGGCAAGACGGGCATTGACATCGGCATTAGTTTCTTGCAGCGGGCGCTGACTCCAGCGAGCATTAGGGATCAGGGCGGTGATGTAGGCATTGGCATCCAAATAGCCCCCGCGATAGGAGAGGCTCTGATCAGCACTGAAGCCTTGCCGAATGACTTGCACAGTACCTGCCCCTATTTCTGCATTAATTCTCGGAATCACTTCACCGTTGTTAAAGTCATTGTCATTTAAATCATTGATACGATTGTTCAGGTTAACCAGTTGATTCCCCGCATTGAGGCTATTAACATCTAAGGTTTGAAGGGTATTCACACTATACGCCAGCATTCCCAACATACAGCCTGCGGTGTGGATTGTACTTTGATCGGCCAAGCTTAGAGCGCTCAAGCTGCCTCTTTGCTCTAGGAGTTGAAGCGCGCGGTCAAGGTTCGAGAAATTCCCAGCACGGGTCTGGTTAGGATCGGGGTGAATTGTGGTTCCCCCTATTTCCTGTTTGGGCGGAAACGCTCCATCCACACCATCACCCGCATAGGCCACGAGGTTCCTCATCGCTTTTCGCATCTCTGGACTGTTGAAATCAGGAGGCTGAAACTCCCAACCATTGGTGCCGCGCCCAGTAAAGAAGTCAAAGAAGCGGAAATCAAAGGGCAAGCCCTGAATGCCATCGTACTGGTTGAACATGATGCTGCGCAGGGCAGTTTGCGGTGTGCCGTGGTGGTGAGTAGTCGCCAAGCAGGCGATCGGCTCATAGCCCCCTGTGTTTTGCCCCGGATAAGGCTCCGTAAACGGATCGGGAATAGTGGAGTCAACCGTTGTTCCCCTCGCTTTGTAGTGATAAATGGCTGTGGCCTGCACGGCTGCCAAATCATCCCGCAGCGTGCGGTGCTGATAAAACTCGTTGCGGCGGTTGTTACTAGCGGTATTACCCGCAGGTGGATCAGCAGGTCGATCAAGAGGTTTGCCCAGTTCCAAGCGTTCTCCCACAATGATTCGTAGGCCTTCTTGGCGTGCCCGCCGCTCCCAGTAGCCATCCAGTCCCAAATCCTCCCGTTTATTTTGGCTGTCGGAGGGGGCAACATTACGAGTCAGCAGATCGCGCCCCTCAATCGGGTCGCCCACCTTAGCGCCTGGCGGAATTTGCCGCAGCGGATCAGAAGCAGGCATCTTGACGTCATACACGGGCTTAGGGCCATAGCGGTCATCAGCGCGGTACGTATCATCCACGTAGGGCTTAGGTTGGGTTTTATTGTCAAAGCGCCCCTGCTGCACATAAAACTGATTCGACCAGTTAGGATCCCGTACCGTCACATTGGTTGGATCACTCCCGCGCGCCCGACTGCGGTCTTCGGTCACAATAGCCACTGGGTTGAGAGCGACATTTGCAGGCACGAAATCATTCTTTACAGAGTCGCGGCTCGCGTTAAACCTGACGTTTTCAGCGGGTGGATTCGCATCCCCACTGGTGTAGGGGGCACTGGGCGGCTCGCGGTAAGAGTGAATGTAAACATTTGGCGCATTGGTGTTGTTATCCCGCAAGCTCCCCGCCATAAATTGGCCTTGGAATTCAATCTCATTGGTTTCTGGGTTGCGGATTTCCGTTGCCGTAATCTCTGAAGCCGCGCGGGTATAAACACAGGACTTCGGCGCGCTAATCAGATAGGCGGTGAAACCAGTACCACCCGTCAAAAAGACACTCCCCTCGGTGTGCAGTGCCCCATTCCAGCGAAACTCCGGCCCCGGAAAAATCTCCAAATCATTGCGGAACCATGCCCCCCATTTATTGCCCCGCTCCATTTGGCGTTCCTGCACAAACTCAATCGTCGACAGCGCCTGACCACCATTGCGGTTTTCATAAACAAAGGCATTAATTTGAAAGTTCTTGCGCAAAATAGCACTGCCCACTTCATCCCAGCCCACTTCCACCTGTTGGCCTGCGGCGCCGCCCAGATCACTACACTGATTCCCCAGTTCAGTAATCCCCATTGGCCGACTGCGGGTGATCAATTGACCAGCTTTTTGCGCATCCGATTGATCGAGTTGCGCATTGCTCGGTCGCCGCATCAAGATCGAGTAGGCCACGATCGAGTCACTAGTGGGTTGAAACACCCAAGCATTATCCACCTGCCCATCGCCATTAATATCAATCCGCTGCTCGTCAGCCATCGTATAGGGGTCGGGGTTGCGGGTGGTCTCTAGCCGATTGCCAATAATCTGTTCAATGGTTTCTTCCCCCGGCACCCCATTCGGACGCAGCGGATCTTGGTTAAAGAAGTACTCTAGCTTGGCACGTGCCCTATCAATGGCCGGTGCAGTGGCATTCAAAACTTGGATGGTCTGCCGTTGCCCCCCCACCTCTGCGGTGCGATTCAGCGTGCGGATCATCAGTGCTGCCACCGTTAATGTCAGCACCACCAACACAATCACCGCCGTCGGCAACACAAACCCCCGGCGCCCAAACTGCAGTTGCCGCCCCCCTCTCCCTAGGGGTGCCAGCCGTCGCCGTATCCAGAGGCGCAGCTGGTAAAGCAAATGACGAATTGCTTGGGTCAATTTGCGATACTGCCGTTTTGAGAGGCCAAAGCGTCGGTCATTCTTTTTCATAGGAGCACCTAGTCAACGCACGGGAGCAGTAACCTACCACTAGTTATATCGATAGATCTGAAGATCTGAAATAGGCTAGTAATTAGTATGGTTTTTCCTTAGTAAAAAATTTCAGCCTCCAGACAATTTTTCAAATTGTTGCGCACAGCAATCATACTTATTGCCACACGATCAAACACACAACTTAAATGTTCCAACTAGCGATTTATGATGCCTAGGCTAGGAAGAGCGATTTAGCCACGCAAACACTTCCTCTAGGGCAGTGAAGTCCAAGAGAGCCTCTGCCAATGCTTCGATTTGAGGGGGAGAGAGCTGGCGAATGCGCTCCTCAAGGCCAGCTGGTAACTCGCCAAACCGCCGCCTTAACTGCCGCAACACAACGAGGGTCTCTCCCTGCTGCAACCCTTCCTTCCGCCCTTCCTGTCGACCTTCCTGTCGACCTTCCTGTCGACCTTCCTGTCGACCTTCTTCCCGTGCCTCAGCATAGACCTCTTCCCGTACCTCAGCATAGACCTCTTCCCGTACCTCAGCATAGACGTCCCGATAAAACCGCGTCCGCTTCAGTTCCTCAGTAGTAAACCCCAGCATGTGCAGCACCTCCTCGCGACTCAGCTCCGTAAACTTGTACAACACAATGGTGGTGATTAACTCTATTATGGCTTCTGGCCTTGGCACTGCCTCTGTGCGAGTCCGCTCTGCCAGCAACCGTGCTGCTGTCGGCATTTCTGCTTCAGGTAACACTGTCAGTTGCATCAGCGCTAGGCTCAATGGCAACGCCTCAAGCGACCCGAGTTCATTCAGATAGACCCGACGCAGGCGATGACTATTCACCAACACCTCATAGGGCTCAAAGGACACTTGTTCCACTTGACGATGGGGATAAATAACCACCGCTTGCCAGTCAGAGAAGGTCTGGCGATACAGCCGCAGATAGAGAAAGATTTCCGCAAAGAAGCGTTCGTAGAAGGTAGTGTCCCGCTGAAACTGCACCTCACAGAAATAGACCGTTCCTGAGGGGTCAGGGGGCACGAAGACGCCATCTATGCGAAAGGCCGTTTGCTTCAGCTCCACGGACTCAAAACGATACCCCTGAGGCGTGTCTATGCCCAAAAGGTCAAAGAGGGTCTGGGGCAGCTGGGCAAAGAGTTGGTAAAAAAGGGAGTCACGGCGCATCGGCTAGCTGGAGTGCTCTAGCCAAGCAGAGACTTGCTCAAGGGTCGTGAAGTCCAAGAGAGCCTCTGCCAGAGCTTCAATTTGATGAAGCGAAAGCTGGCGAATACGCTCCTCAAGGCCAGCTGGTAACTCGCCAAACCGCCGCCTTAACTGCCGCAACACAACGAGGGTCTCTCCCTGTTGCAACCCTTCCTGCCACCCTTCCTGTCGCCCTTCCTGTCGACCTTCTTCCCGTGCCTCAGCATAGACCTCTTCCCGTGCCTCAGCATAGACCTCTTCCCGTACCTCAGCATAGACGTCCCGATAAAACCGCGTCCGCTTCAGTTCCTCAGTAGTAAACCCCAGCATGCGCAGCACCTCCTCGCGACTCAGCTCCGTAAACTTGTACAACACAATGGTGGTGATTAACTCCATTATGACTTCTGGCCTTGGCACTGCCTCTGTGCGAGTGCGTTCTGCCAGCAACCGTGCTGCTGTTGGCATTTCTGCTTCGGGTAACACGGTGAGCTGCATCAGCGCTAGGCTCAATGGCAACGCCTCAAGCGACCCGAGTTCATTCAGATAGACCCGATGCAGGCGATCGCTATTCACTAACAATTGATACGGCTCAAAACACTCTTGTTCTGCTTGGCGATTGGGATAAATAACCACCGCTTGCCAATCAGAGAAGGTCTGGCGATACAGACGCAAGTAGAGAAAGATTTCTGCAAAGAAGCGCTCGTAGAAGCTGTTATCGCGCTGAAACTGCACCTCACAGAAATAGACGGTTCCTGAGGGGTCAGGGGGCACGAAGACGCCATCTATGCGAAAGGCCGTTTGCTTCAGCTCCACGGACTCAAAACGATACCCCTGAGGCGTGTCTATGCCCAAGAGGTCAAAGAGGGTCTGGGGCAGCTGGGCAAACAGTTGGTAAAAAAGAGAGTCACGGCGCATCGGCTAGCTGGAGCGCTCTAGCCATGCAAACACTTCCTCTAGGGCAGTGAAGTCCAAGAGAGCCTCTGCCAATGCTTCGATTTGAGGGGGAGAGAGCTGGCGAATGCGCTCTTCAAGACTAGTTGGTAAATCGCCAAACCGCCGTCTTAACTGCCGCAAGACAACGAGGGTCTCTCCCTGCTGTAATCCCTGCTGCAATACCTCTTCCCGTACCTCAGCATAGGCCTCTTCCCGTGCCTCAGCATAAACCTCTTCCCGTGCCTCAGCATAGACGTCCCGATAAAACCGCGTCCGCTTCAACTCTTCCGTCGTAAACCCCAGCATACGCAGCACCTCCTCCCGACTCAGCTCCGTAAACTTGTACAACACAATGGTGGTGATTAACTCCATTATGACTTCTGGCCTTGGCACTGCCTCTGTGCGAGTGCGTTCTGCCAGCAACCGTGCTGCTGTCGGCATCTCTGCTTCGGGTAACACGGTGAGTTGCATCAGCGCTAGGCTCAATGGCAATGCCTCAAGTGACCCCAATTCATTCAGATAGACCCGATGCAGGCGATCGCTATTCACTAACAATTGATACGGCTCAAAACACTCTTGTTCTGCTTGGCGATTGGGATAAATAACCACCGCTTGCCAATCAGAGAAGGTCTGGCGATACAGACGCAAGTAGAGAAAGATTTCTGCAAAGAAGCGTTCGTAGAAGGTAGTGTCCCGCTGAAACTGCACCTCACAGAAATAGACCGTTCCTGAGGGGTCAGGGGGCACGAAGACGCCATCTATGCGAAAGGCCGTTTGCTTCAGCTCCACGGACTCAAAACGATACCCCTGAAGCGTGTCTCTGCCCAAGAGATCAAAGAGGGTCTGGGGCAGCTGGGCAAAGAGTTGGTAAAAAAGGGAGTCACGGCGCATGGGCTAGCTGGAGCGCTCTAGCCACGCAAACACTTCCTCTAGGGCAGTGAAGTCCAAGAGAGCCTCTGCCAAGGCTTCAATCTCATAGGCAGGGAGCTGGCGAATGCGCTCCTCAAGGCCAGCTGGTAACTCGCCAAACCGCCGTCTTAGGAGGCGTAAAACAACAAGGGTCTCTCCCTGTTGCAATCCCTGTTGCAATCCTTCCTGCCGACCTTCCTGTCGTCCTTCTTCTAGCCCTTGTGCTCGCCCCTCTTGTAAGCCCTCTTCCCGTGCCTCAGCATAGACCTCTTCCCGTACCTCAGCATAGACCTCCCGATAAAACCGCGTCCGCTTCAGTTCCTCAGTAGTAAACCCCAGCATGCGCAGCACCTCCTCGCGACTCAGCTCCGTAAACTTGTACAACACAATGGTGGTGATTAACTCCATTATGACTTCTGGCCTTGGCACTGCCTCTGTGCGAGTCCGCTCTGCCAACAACCGTGCTGCTGTCGGCATTTCTGCTTCAGGTAACACGGTGAGTTGCATCAGCGCTAGGCTCAATGGCAATGCCTCTGGTGACCCCAGTTCATTCAGATACACCCGACGCAGGCGATGACTATTCACCAACACCTCATAGGGTTCAAAGGACACTTGTTCCACTTGACGATGGGGATAAATGACCACCGCTTGCCAGTCAGAGAAGGTCTGGCGATACAGCCGCAGATAAAGAAAGATTTCTGCAAAGAAGCGCTCGTAGAAGCTGTTATCGCGCTGAAACTGCACCTCACAGAAATAGACGGTTCCTGAGGGGTCAGGGGGCACGAAGACGCCATCTATGCGAAAGGCCGTTTGCTTCAGCTCCACGGACTCAAAACGATACCCCTGAGGAGCCTCTATGCCCAAGAGGTCAAAGAGGGTCTGGGGCAGCTGGGCAAAGAGTTGATAAAAAAGGGAGTCGCGGCGCATGGGCTAGCTGGAGCGTTCTAGCCACGCAAACACTTCCTCTAGGGCAGTGAAGTCCAAGAGAGCCTCTGCCAATGCTTCGATTTGATGGGCAGGGAGCTGGCGAATGCGCTCCTCAAGGCCAGCTGGTAACTCGCCAAACCGCCGTCTTAGGATGATGCGGGCGGCTCCGGGGGGCGTCTTGACTGCCAATAACTGCTGGAGTCCTCGTTGGCGATAGGCGTTCAGCCAGCGAGTAATGGTGGACTCGTTGCAATGGAGCAATTGGGCAATTTGTGGGCGGCTGTGGACACGTCCTTGCTTCAGCCAGTAGAGCATCTGCAAGCGTTCCTGCTGTCGAGCATCGGTTTCATGTTGTAGGCGTCGCTGCAGTTCTTCAGAGCTTTCTGTAATTGTGAGGACAAGCAGGCGAGCCATGAAGGTCTCCTACTGAGATGACTTCAGTTTTAGGATAGACAATTCCCTCGTTTAAGACCTATTTATTAAGCTCAATGTTACAAAGAGCTGGTATTAAATACAAGTCTTGTCCCATGGATTGGATTGAACACACTCAACATTATGGCTACAGGAAAGACTTATATCCGATGTTTTAGAAAGGTGAAGAAGTGACACATTGACAATTGGCGCAACCCGAAGCGATCGCTAGGCTAGAGGCAACCCCTTGGAACCGCCATTATGTACAGTGAGTCAGAACATACTCCCCAAGCGATCGCCAACCGCCCCTATCAAGTACGGATTGGTCAATACCTCAATGAGGGCTGGCAAATTTTCAGCACTCAACCCGCTGCCTACATTGGTTTTCTCATTCTGGCAATGATTATCAATGGTGTGCTCAACAACATTCCGGGGGCTGGCCCGATTGTTAGCACGATTTTGGCAGGCCTCTTCGCCGCAGGCTACTACTTTTTCAGCTTTCGCATTGCCCGCAACCAAAGACCCGAATTTAGCGACTTTTTTAATGCGTTCAAAAACAACTACTTTTTGCCAATTTTTCTGACGAACTTGATCATCGGTTTGATTACGAATGTGTTTGTGATTAGTGCCAGCATTCTATTCATGATTGCGGGGTTGCCCTTCTGGCAAAGCATATTAAGGCGGGCGGCGGCTGAAGCAGCGGAACCCGATGCCGACTTAGAACAACTGCTAGCGTTACTGGAGCAGCTTCCCGCTGTGCCGGATGCCCTGACCCCCGTTTTCATCTTGGTGGGTGCCATCCTGCTGCTGCCGGGGGTTTACTTTGGGGTAGCCTATATGTTTGCTGTGCCTTTGGTGGTGGAACACCGGTTTGATGTGTGGCCGGCACTAGAAACCAGCCGCCGCTTAGTTTCCCGCGATTGGTGGAGCTTCTTTTTTCTCAGCGTGTCAATCATTTTCTTCAATATCTTGGGCTTTTGCCTCTGCTGTGTGGGGATGCTGGTGACTATTCCTTGGAGTAGTTGTGTCATTGTGGCGGCCTACCGCGATATTATTGGGCTCATGCCCACGACGGATAATACGAACCAGTTTTAGTCTGATGACGCTGCCCACCCTTGCGGATCTCAACCTCGACCCCTTCTGGATGCCCTTTACGGCCAACCGCCAGTTCAAGCAAAGCCCTCGGCTCCTTGTTTCGGCAGCCGGGATGTACTACAGGAGCATTGATGGCCGTGAGATTCTCGATGGCACCGCCGGGTTGTGGTGTGTCAATGCCGGCCACTGCCGTCCAGAAATTGTCAGCGCGATCGCCCAACAGGCAGCAACACTGGATTTTGCCCCCACATTTCAGATGGGACATCCGGGGCCATTTCAGGTGGCCGATTGCCTGCGTGCCATTACCCCTGATCCCCTCAACCATGTCTTTTTTGCCAACTCTGGCTCTGAGGCCGTGGATACAGCCTTGAAAATTGCTCTTGCCTACCATCGGCTGCGGGGAGAAGGGACACGACAACGGCTCATTGGGCGTGAGCGGGGCTATCACGGGGTCGGCTTTGGTGGAATTTCAGTGGGGGGAATTGCGCCCAATCGCAAGTTCTTTGGTTCTCTCTTGGCAGGAGTGGATCATCTGCCCCACACCCACAACCTTGAGCACAATGCCTTCAGCAAGGGGCAACCCGCTTGGGGAGCACATTTAGCCGATGAGCTAGAACGCTTAGTGGCGCTGCATGATGCCTCGACGATTGCGGCAGTGATTGTTGAACCCCTCGCTGGCTCTACGGGGGTATTGATTCCGCCCCAAGGATACTTGGAACGCCTGCGTGCCATTTGCGATCGCCATGGTATCCTGCTCATCTTCGACGAAGTAATTACTGGCTTTGGGCGGTTGGGTGCCCCCTTTGCCAGTCAGTACTTTGGTGTGACTCCAGACCTCATCACGGTTGCGAAGGGTCTAACCAATGCCGCTGTACCCATGGGAGCGGTGATTGTCCGCGATGAGATTTACGACACCTTCATGCAAGGCCCCGCGGGGCAAATTGAGTTTTTCCATGGCTACACCTATTCGGGACATCCCCTTGCCTGTGCGGCCGCCTTGGCAACCCTAGAGATCTACGAGAAAGAAGCCCTATTTGAGCGGGCGGCTTCCCTGGCGCCCTATTGGCAGGAGGCCATCCACAGCCTACGGGGTCTGCCCCATGTCATTGATATTCGCAACTTGGGCTTGGTGGCAGGGATTGAATTAGCGCCACGGGAGGGGCAAGGAGGGGCACGGGGCTATGATGCCCTCTGTCGTGCCTTTGAAGCGGGACTACTGATTCGTGTCACGGGGGATATTATTGCCCTCTCACCACCGCTGATTGTGGAGCGATCGCACATTGATCAAATGGTGGATATTTTGAGTCGTGTTCTACGGGAACTTCCCTAGGCACCGCCACGTCAGAATCAGCGGATCACTCTCTCCTTGGAGGCATCTATGTTACGCTTCCTGCCGTTGGCCATCAGTAGCTTAGCTACGCTGGTGGCGATCGCTCCCCCCAGTCGTGCCGCCTATCCCCTCTTTCCTAATCAGCCGGGGGTTGATGTCTTTTTCCCAGGGCTAGAGTCCTTTGGGCGGCCACGGACACCGCAGTACAGTCCCTACAATCCCGTCATTTACCGTCCGCCGCAGCAATCTCAAACCTACATTATTGTGCCAGTGCCCTATCCGCCTCGCCCCGTAATTTACCCGCCCCCCTATTCACCGGTTTATTATCCCTATTACCCCTGTTATCCATTCCGTTGCCGATAAACAACAATACTGGGGATTGATACTTGACTCGACTTGGGAAGCAGACCGAAAGCCGGTTCTCCTGCTAAAATAGCGGCTAATTTAGCCATTTTCAGTTCGAGAGAAATCTATGGCTCAGTTGGCGATCGCTCCCGTTTTATTTCACCTTGCCTTTCCTGTCAGTAATTTGGCGGACACCAAGGCCTACTACATTGATGGGTTGGGCTGTGAACCGGGGCGCGAAAATCCCCACTGCCTGATCATGAAGCTCTATGGCCATCAACTGGTGGCTCACGTCACGGATGAACCCTTAACCCCACCCAAGAGCATTTATCCGCGCCACTTTGGCTTGATTTTCTTGGCACGGGCCGACTGGCAAAACCTCTGCGATCGCGTGATCAAGAAGGGACTTGACTTTTACCAGCCACCGCGTACCCGCTTTGCCAATACCCCCCTAGAGCACCAAACGTTCTTTCTCGCAGACCCCTTCCACAACCTGATTGAAATGAAGCACTACCGCCATGTAGAAGCCATTTTTGGCCTGCGGGATCACCGTCATATTGGCGATACCCCCCTCGTTTCTGCGCCGCAACCGTGACCCATCTGATTCTCTATAGCAAGCCCGGCTGTCACCTCTGTGAAGGACTACAAGAGAAGCTGGCCACTCTGAAGGAATTTACCCTTGAGGTACGCGACATCACCAGCCGCGAGGATTGGTGGCAAGCCTATCAATACGAGATTCCTGTTCTCTACCTAGTGATTGGAACGCAAGTGCTTCCCGTACCGCGCTTTTCTCCCCGTGCCAGTGCTGCACACATTCGTCAGCGACTCCAAGAACTGACCCATTCAGGCGGCTCAGCGTCCACTCCTTAAGGGCATGATCAATTACAGCCCTTTTCACAGCGATCGAATACGGCCAAAAATTTAATTGCTAGATTGCATCCCCCCTATGTATCCCATATGTTAGAAAAGGGTCATCATCGGCATCGCAAAGCCAATAGGAAACTCAGGAATGGTGGATTTTGGAGCAATGCTCTTTCGCGGGCGGGGGGTCAAGATCTCGCAGCAGTATGCGGTGATTGGCCTAGGGCGGTTTGGCCGGGGGGTGTGCGAGACCCTGCACGGCATGGGCTATGAGGTGCTCGGCAGTGATAACCAAGAGCGATTGGTGAATCAAGTGCTTCAGGATCACATTGTGGATCATGCGATTCAACTGGATTCCACGGATCCCCAAGCCCTCAAGGAGGCGGGTCTGTTTGAGTTTGAAACGGTAATTGTGGCCATTGGCAACCATCTCGACGCCAGTATTATCACGACATTGAACCTAAAGGAGGCAGGCGTGCCCAATGTCATTGCCAAGGCTTCCTCAGAGATTCATAAAAAACTCCTAGAGCGAGTGGGGGCAGATCGGGTGGTCTTTCCAGAGTATGAGGCGGGTTGTGAACTGGCGCGATCGCTCACCCGCCCAGCGATTCTCGATTGGTTTGACCTTGACCCCGAAAAAAGTATTGTCGAAGTCAAAGTGCCTGAGGCATTTCACAATCGCACAGTTGCCGAGGTGGAACTCCGTAGTCGCTATGGCCTCAACCTCATTGCCCTGCGCTTTGATGATAAGTTTGAGATCAATCCCAGTCCCAACCAGAAGCTCAATAAAGGGGACATTATGGTGGTGATTGGTGCCAATAACGATATTGATCGCTTTTTGCGTAGTCAACACATTAATTAGGGCATAACCCTTGAGCTTTCGCTACTGGTCGCCGCCGGCACGGGTGATGGCGATTCTCCTGTGGATTTTTTGCATTAGTAGTTTGCGGCGGTTAGACAGTCTGGCGATCGCGACCTTGCTTGTGGCGCTCCTCTATCTCCTGAGCCATGTCCCTTGGCAGCGCTTGGGCAAACGTCTGCAGCAGATGGGGCTCTTTTTTCTGGGACTGTGGTTACTGTTGGCGGTTACGGCGTGGCCGATCGCACTGCTCCTCACATGGCGCTTGGTCTTGTGTCTTGCCCTTGGCGTGGTATTGCTAGAAAGCTTGACGTTTAGCGAATGGGTGCAGGTCTGTCGCTGGTGGGGACTACCGCCCTTGTTGGTGGATACGCTGGCTTTGACCTATCGCTATCTCTTTGAGCTAGAGAGTCAGTTGACACAAATGCAGCAGGCACTCTTTCTGCGGGGATTTCGCTTGAGTTGGCGCCGCCTTCGCCCGTGGGCACAGGTGATTGGTATCTTTCTCATTCGCGCCGAGGAACGGGCACAGCAGATCTATCTGGCAATGCGGCTGCGGGGCTATGGGCAAGTGCTTCAGTGTCGTCCGCAATTTTCTGAAGGAGCGGTTTGGAGTTGGGGGCTAACGCTGAGTGCTAGCTTGGGGGCAGGATTGTTGGCAATCTATGATGCCCTTGGCGAAATCCAACTGCCTTTTTGAGGTGGATAGACGACAGTGGGAACAGTGGTACATTAACATATTAACATTTGTAAACGATTGCCCCTTTGAGATTGCCCCTATGAAACCCAAGAACGCGCTTTTCGTTGCGGAGCAGGTGTGCCTAGTTGGTCATATTGTGGCGATGGCCTTTGGCTTAGCGGGGTTGCTCCTCGTCGTTCCCCATCCCGAGTTTATTCTGGCGTTGCCCGCCTGGGGTCAGCAGCTTTTTCAATGGAGTATGGGGAGTGGGGGTGTCGTTTATATTGTCCTCGGCGCACTGGCGATCGCCCTTCACACCTATCGCAACTTTGGCCTTGGCAAACTGCTTGGCTTTTTGCTGCCAGCGGTGGGCATTTCCCTTACCAGTGAACTGTTGGGGACGAGTACCGGCTTTCCCTTTGGCCATTATGGTTACCTCAGTGGTTTGGGGCACAAAATTGCTGGACTGGTGCCCTTCACCATTCCCCTCTCTTGGTTTTATATGGGGCTAGTCACGTTTCTTTTGGCCTACAGTGGCTTCATCAGTCGTCCGCTGCGGGAAGGCAAGGGCGTGGGCTTGGGGGCAGCCCTGATCACCGTGGGCTTGGGAGCAATCTTTTTAACCGCTTGGGATTTTGTCCTTGATCCGGCCATGAGTCAAACTGCCATTCCTTTTTGGCAATTTCAGGATGTCGGTGAATTCTTTGGGATGCCTTACCGCAACATTCTGGGATGGACGGGCACAGGGGCCGTATTTATGGGGCTGGCGATGATCACTTGGTGGCCAAAGCCAATGGTGGTGAACCGTGGGCAACTCATTACCCCCTTGGTGGTGTATCTGGTGAATTTTGCCTTTGGGGCGATGATTACCCTCACATCCTTGGATCAACGTTTTTGGATTCCGGCAACGCTGGGATTTGTTTTGGGGGTCGTGCCGGTCACAGCACTGTGGTGGTTTACTGAAGCCCCCCTAGAGAAAGTTCAGGGGGTCAACATCAATACTGAGGCGGGTTGAGCGGGGACACTGCTCCTTGAGGTGCATGAGGGCTGGGCTGAGGTTAGAAACTCGTTCTAGTTTGCCCTTGAGTAAAATTTGCCAGCGGTAGCGGCCAGCAATTTTGGCGATCGCGGCCGGGGCGGGGCCAAGTACTTCCCATTCTCCCTGAGAAACTGGGGCTAACGTTTGGAGCTGTTGGGCGATCGCCTGAGCCGTTGCGGCCACCTCCTCAGCATCGGGACCACTCAAGCGCAGAAGGATTAGTTGGGCATAGGGGGGATAGCCCAAGGGGGCACGGCTACTTAGCTCCTGGGTAGCAAAGGTGTCCCAGTCATAGGCTTTGACCGCTGTAATCACTGGATGCTGCGGCACATAGGTTTGGAGAATGACTTTACCGGGGTGTGTCCCCCGGCCCGATCGCCCCGCCACTTGGGTGAGGATTTGAAACGTGCGTTCTGCCGCCTGATAATCGGGCAAGTGCAGGAGACTATCGGCAGCCAAAATTCCCACGAGGGCGACCTGCGGCAGATCAATGCCCTTCGTCAGCATTTGTGTCCCCACCATCACATCAGCTTCGCCGGCGGCAAACTGAGCCAGTAACCGGCGATGGGCACCCTTGCGTTGGGTCGTATCACTGTCAAAGCGCAGGACTCGCAACTGCGGAAAGAGGCGATTCAGTTCACTCACCACCCGCTGCGTCCCGCCACCAAAGGGCTTGAGATAGGGGGAGGCACAACTGGGACAACGCTGCGGTACGGCTTGGCTATAGTTGCAATAGTGACAGCGCAGCACTTCCATCTCCTCGCCAAAGAGGTGTCCAGTGAGAGAGACGCTGCAATGGGGACAGTAGATCACTGTGCCACAACTGCGACAGGAGACAAAGGTACTGTGACCCCGCCGCGGTACAAAGAGAATTGCCTGCTGTCCCTGAAGATTCCCTAGAGCGTCTTGCAGCGGACGACTGAGCATGGAACGGTTGCCACGGTGTAATTCTTGGCGCATATCCACAAGGGTGATGGGGGGCAGGGGGGTGGCGTGGATACGCTGGGGAAGGGAAAGGATCTGAATCTGGCCGGTTTGGACAGCCTGCCAAGTGCTGAGGGCAGGGGTAGCGGTTCCTAAAATCAGGGGACACTGTTGCTGGCGCGATCGCCATTGGGCAACGGTACGGGCATGGTAACAAGGCTGAGGTTGATCCTGTTTGTAACCGCTGTCGTGCTCTTCATCCAGAATGATCAAACCCAAGCCCACCAAAGGCAGCAGAACCGCCGATCGCGTGCCAATGATTACCCGTGGCTGCGGCATCAGCGTCAACCGCCAAGTATCGTAGCGCTCCCCCTCACTGAGACCACTGTGATAGACCAACAGGCGTTCACCAAAGCGAGCACGCACGCGATCCGTCAGTTGAGGCGTCAAGCCAATCTCGGGCACTAGCAGCAAGGCCGATCGCCCTCGCCCTAGGCACTCAGCTATGGCTTGCAGATAGACTTCCGTTTTGCCCGACCCCGTCACCCCGTGCAGGAGAAAGGTTTGGGCACAGTCTAGGTGTGCTGAAATGGCTTGCAGGGCGGTGGCTTGGGCAGGGGTGAGGGCTTTTGGCCGATCCGGTGTCACCGCTACCCCCTGTTCAATGCGGCAGTGCTGCTGCTCGACAATGGCAATGTATCCTTTGGCGGCAAGGCGATGGAGCGTTTGGGCGGTGGTGCCGGTGGCCTTGAGCACCTCTTGTAGCCAGCAATCGCGACCCTGCTGCTGCAAATAGCGGAGGATTTGGCGCTGCCGCTGCGTTAAGGTCTCGCCTTCACTATTGAGGAGGATCACCGCCTGCTGCTGTTTTGGCTGTTGACTAGCGGGTGCCGCTAAGTAGGTTTCCACCAAGCCAAGGCGTTCGAGTTCTGCGAGGGCACGCTCAACCTTGGGAAGCTGTTGCTGGAGGTAGCGCACACTGTAGTCCCCATTACCCTTGGTCTGGAGAAAGCGCAGCAGATGTTGCCCCTGTTCTGACAGGGGGGGAATCCCCTGTTGGCGCCGCAGGCGCACCCGCCGTTGCGATCGCCCCAAGACCCCCGGCGGCAGAGCAGTGCGCACCACTTGAATTAAAGGCGTGCAGTAGTACGTGGCAATTTGTTCTAACAACGCCCAATAGTCCTTGGGAAAAAGCTGCTGGTCAACCACTTCAAGGAGCGATCGCAAGCGCTGTGGATCGACGGATGGGGCTACAGTTTCTAGTACCTCGAGGACAATCCCCCGCACCACTTGGGAGCCAAAGGGTACTTCCACCACCTCGCCCCCTTGGAGACACCAACCCGCAGGAACTTGGTAAGTGTAAGCCTCGCTTGCCGCCGGACAGTCCACAAGCACACTGGCGTAGAGAGAGGGTTGTTGAGGTGCTAAGGCCATCAGATGGTTTGATTGGTTTTCACTCAGACAGGCAGATAAACAACGTCCCCAACCACTGTACATACTTCCTCTTTAGATTTTCGCTATTCCACAACGCAGATTTGCTCCCTAGGCTGGGAGCTGGCGATTATGCGCTGGCCGGTGGTGCACCGCTTTCCCACAGGCACTGTTTTAAGAGCCAATATCACACCCGCAGGCTTTGCCACGATTACCGATAGTCGAGGATTGCCTTGGTTCAAGGTCTCCATTGGTGAGGAGAATCACATTTGCTTGGTGCGAGCTAACCACCGATTGATTCGTCCCTGCTAAGAATTTGGTTGTTTGCTTTAGAGGACATGGGAAAATAGGAAAGGCTGCTCCTCACCCAAGATTCTCCGTGACTGGTCTTTACGAAGCACAAACGATCGCGATCGCCCGTCAACTGTGGGCGGCTAGTCAAGAGTCCCGCAACTTTTTCAGTCAACTGCGGGAGCAAATGCGCATTGAAGATAAACTCCTCGGCTGGGCGATGGAACATCCGGGGCTACGGGTGCAACTCTTTCGCCTCATTGACTGCCTGCCGAGTCTGCGCAGTAAAGCCGAGGTGGCACGCCACTTGCAGGAGTACCTCAGTGACCCCAGTGTGGAGTTGCCGGAAGGCCTAAAAAAACTCTTGAACTTTGCTCAGCCGGATTCCCTGCCCGCCCAAGCAGCGGCAACCACCTTCACAACAGCGGTTCAAGCCCTTGCCCACAAGTACATTGCTGGTGAAACCACCGAGCAGGTGCTGAAAACCATTGGCCGCCTACGCAAGCAGGGCATGCTGGTGACGATGGATATTCTTGGGGAGGCGGTGATTACGGAGGCAGAGGCGCAGCAGTATTGCGATCGCTACCTTGACTTGATGCAGCAACTCAGCCCCTTGGGTCAGCGGGAAGGGGTGAATCCAGTCCAAGTCTCCGTGAAGCTGACGGCCTTCTACTCGCAGTTTGATCCTTTGGATGTGTCTGGCTGCCGTGCCAAGGTGGGGGAACCGATTCGGCGGCTGTTGCATCGTGCCCAAGAATTGGGGGTAGCGGTGCACTTTGACATGGAGCAGTATGCCTACAAAGACATTACCCTCGCAATCCTCAAGGACATTTTGCTAGAGCCAGAGTTTCGCGATCGCGCTGATGTCGGGCTGACCCTGCAAGCCTATTTGCGGGATAGTTACCAAGATGCCCAAGACCTAATTACTTGGGTGCAACAGCGGGGGACACCAATCACCGTGCGGGTGGTCAAGGGCGCCTACTGGGATCAAGAACTCATTAAGGCGGCACAAAATGACTGGCCATTGCCCGTCTATCAACACAAGCAAGATACCGATGCCAACTTTGAGCGGGTGATTGAACTGCTCCTGAGTCACCACACGCTTTTGCGCACAGCAGTTGCGAGTCATAATGTGCGTTCCCAAGCGCGGGCGATCGCGATCGCCCAACATCAGCACATTCCGCCCACGGCCATGGAATGCCAAGTTCTCTATGGTATGGCCGATAAACTTGCCAAGGCTCTTGTGGAAGCGGGGCAGACGGTGCGGGTCTATTGTCCCTACGGTGAGCTGATTCCGGGGATGGCCTACCTGATTCGGCGGCTCTTGGAAAATACGGCCAATAGTTCCTTTTTGCGCCAACAATTGGGAGCGGTAAATATTGACGCACTCTTGGCACCGCCAGAACCAACGGCAGACTTTAGGGCAGTGAACGTTCATCTGACCACCGGCAAGACCTCAACCTTTGTCAATGCCGCCAATAGCGACTATGCCCGCGCCAGCCAGCGGGAAGCGATTCAAGCGGCCTTAATTCATGTCCATCGCCAACTAGGGCAAACCTATACCCCCATCATCAATGGCGATCGCGTCAATACCCTCGAATACAGTGAATCCCTCAACCCCTCACAGCCCGAAGAAGTTGTCGGTCGCGTTGGCTTGGCCACCATCGAGGATGCCGATCATGCAATCCGGGCTGCCAAAGCCGCTCAAGCGCAGTGGCAACAGACTCCCGTAGCCGAACGGGCCATCCTGCTACGGCGGGCAGCGGATCTCCTCGAGGCACAACGCCATGAACTGGTGGCTTGGATGTGCTATGAAGTGGGCAAGGTGGTGGCAGAAGGGGATGCCGAAGTCTCCGAAGCCGTTGATTTTTGCCGCTACTACGCCGATGAAATGGAGCGCCTCAGCAGCGGCTATGACCGCAACTTTCCCGGTGAAACCAACCATTACCACTACCAAGGTCGCGGCATTGCAGTCGTCATTTCCCCTTGGAACTTTCCCCTAGCGATTCCCACCGGTATGACCGTGGCCGCCTTAGTCACAGGCAACTGTACCATCCTCAAGCCCGCGGATCCGGCGGCTGTGGTTGCAGCGAAGCTGGCTGAAATTCTCATTGCCGCTGGTTTTCCCCGCGGGGTATTTCAGTTTCTGCCGGGGCGAGGATCGGTGATTGGCCCCTATTTGACAAAACACCCCGATGTGCATCTCATTGCCTTTACTGGCTCCCAAGAGGTGGGCTGCCGCATTATTGCTGAGGCAGCGGTGTTGCAGCGGGGACAAACCCACATCAAACGGGTGATTGCCGAGATGGGGGGCAAAAACGCCATTATCATTGACGAAAGTGCCGACTTAGATCAGGCAGTGGCGGGGGTGGTGCAATCGGCCTTTGGCTACAGCGGCCAAAAATGCTCCGCCTGTTCGCGGGTGATTGTCCTCGAGTCCATCTATCAACCCTTTGTGCAGCGCTTAGTGGAGGCCACCAAGTCCCTCAATATTGGGCCTGCCCATTTGCCCAGTACCCGTGTTGGACCGGTGGTGACCGCAGCCGCCCGCGATCGCATTCAGGAATACATTGCCAAGGGACAGCGGGAAGCAGAACTGACCTTGAGTGTACCGGTACCGGAGGTGGGGTATTTTGTCTCCCCTACCATCTTTACCAACGTCCCCCCCACCGCCACGCTCGCCCAAGAGGAAATTTTTGGCCCGGTGCTAGCGGTACTGCGGGCAGAAACCTTCAGCCAAGCCCTTGAAATTGCCAATGCCACGGCCTATGCCCTGACGGGGGGGCTGTATTCGCGGACGCCGTCCCATATTCAGCAGGCCAAAGCCCAATTTGCCGTAGGGAACCTGTACATCAACCGTGGGATTACGGGGGCGATCGTGGATCGGCAGCCCTTTGGTGGCTTTAAGCTCTCAGGGATTGGTTCCAAAGCGGGTGGCCGCGATTACCTACTGCAATTTCTGGAACCGCGTGTCATTACCGAGAATGTGCAGCGCCAAGGGTTTGCCCCCATTGCCGGAGTGGATGATTGATGCCAAAGGGCACTCAGCTATTGGCCGACCTTCAGGAGCGCATCAGGGCAGCGGGCGCCATTTCCTTCTGTGAGTTTATGGCCTTGGCTCTCTATGCACCGCAGTGGGGCTACTACAACCGTCCCCAAATACAGATTGGTCGGCGCGGCGACTTTATCACGTCCAGTAGCCTGACGAGGGATTTTGCGGAACTGCTTACCGAGGCCTTTGTGCAGATGTGGCACGCCTTGGAGCGACCGCAGCAGTTTACCCTGCTGGAGATGGGGGCGGGTGAAGGCCAATTTGCGGCTGGGGTCTTGGGCTATAGCCAAGCGACCTACCCCGATTTCTTTACCGCCCTGGAGTACCAGATTCAAGAGCAGTCCCCCACTTTACGGGAACGCCAGCGGCAACGCTTAGCACCTTGGGGCGATCGCCTGTGCTGGCGAGGCTCTGACACTCCTGCTGAACCGATCACCGGCTGCATCTTTAGTAATGAACTCGTGGATGCATTCCCAGTGCATCGGCTGCAATGGCAGGGGAGCAATTGGCAGGAAATTTATGTCAGTCTCGATGCCCAAGGGGCGTTGCAAGAAGTCTTGCGTCCCCTTAGCGACGATCGCATTCACAAGTACTTTGCCACCGTTGGCATTAATCCGCAGCAGCAGGGCTACAGCGACGGCTACCGTACCGAGGTTAATTTGAACCTCATCCCCTGGCTCAAGGATCTGAGTCAGCACCTAGAGCGGGGCTTTGTTCTCACCATTGACTATGGTTATCCCGCCCAGCAATACTATCATCCCGCCCGCTGTGAGGGTACCTTGCAGTGCTACTATCAACACCGCTACCACGACAATCCCTACTGTTTTGTTGGCGAGCAGGACATTACGGCTCATGTGGATGTGACCGCCTTGACGCGCTATGGTGAGCACTTTGGCCTTGAAACCCTCTATGTCACCCGCCAGAGTTTATTTCTCATGGCCCTAGGTTTGGGCGATCGCCTACTAGCGCAACAACAGAGGAATGGCAATCTCCTCCAAGCTCTCAACCGCCATCAATCACTGCACCAACTCATTGACCCCCTTGGCCTCGGTGGCTTTTACGTCGTTCTCCAAGGCAAGCAAGCCACCCTCGATCTGCCGCAACTCAGGGAAGCGGATCAGGGATTCAGTTAATGACTAAGAGCCACATCCCGCTGGGGGACTGGCAAAACTGATCGGTAGTACTGCTCTAGTTGCTGGGTGGCCGCCGCCCAACTCCAGCGTTCAGCTTCTTGGCGGGCATTTTGGCGTAGGGTCTCGCGATCGCTCGGAGAGTCAAAGAGGCGCTGACAAGCCGTAATCGCTCCTGTAGAATCCGCTGGGTCAAACAAAAACCCATTCACCCCATCAGTGACAATATCCGGAATCCCCCCACTGTTGGCAGCCACCACAGGACAGCCTGCGGCCATCGCTTCTAAAAGAACCAAGCCAAGGGTTTCCGTGCGCGAGGGAAAGACAAAGACATCCGCCGAGGCAAAAGCTGCTGCCAAGCGTTCACCCCGCAGATAGCCCACAAAATGCGTGGGGGTACCGGCAAAGTGCTGTTCAAGGGCTTCCCGATGCGGACCATTGCCCACGAGTGCCAGTCGCGCCTGAGGAATCTGCTCCAGAATGGGTTTAATCTGCTCAATTTCCTTTTCCGCGGAGAGGCGACCAACGTAGAGCAATAGGGGGGCTTCTGGATGCCCTTGGCTGAGAAAGTAACGCATTTCTTGACTTTGGCGCTGCGGATGAAACAACTCCACATCTACCCCCCGCTGCCAGAGATCCAGATGGCGAATGCCGTGCGCTTTCAGTTCTGCCACCATTGCCGTTGAGGTACACAAGTTGAGTTGAGCACGGTTATGGGCCAACCGCAGCAGCGACCAGAGCACCTCTTCAAGAAACCCCAAGCCATAGTACTTCAGGTATTGCGGCAAATGGGTGTGGTAGGAAGCGACCAAAGGCAAGTGGAATTTCTGCGCATAGTACAGACCCGCTACCCCCAAGACCGCTGGGTTCGCCACATGGATCAGATCGGGTGCAAAGGCCTCTAGGGCTTGACCAATGGCGGGTCGCGGCAGGGCGAGTTTGAGTTCAGGATACAATGGGAGGGGAAAACCGGAGACACCGTAGATCTGCGCACCTTCATAATGGTCTAGCCCGCCTTCGGGAGCCACCACCAACACCTGATGGCCATTCCGTTGCAGATGTCGGACGGTTTGACACAAACGGGTCACAATGCCATCAATCTTGGGAAGAAAGGTCTCGGTAAATAGCGCGATCCGCATTTCGCTAACCTGAATGGGAGGGGGATTTTTCCCATTCTCGAATTAGGGGGGTCTTGACGCAACCCATAGGGGCAAAAAAGTTGCTTGTACTAGGAGGGGTGAACTGTGGCAAAGACAGAGTTACTAATGGCGATCGCTGGCCTGAATCGAGGCATTCTAGCCACACCGCGCGATCGCAAACAGGTGGCCGCCCTTGCCGCTTCCCTTGAAACCATGAATCCCACCCCAGATCCCCTCAATGCCCTCGAAAAACTTGCTGGGGATTGGCGACTCATCTACACCAGTAGTCAGGCGCTGCTTGCTCTAGATCGCTCCCCAATTGTCAAGCTGGGGCAAATTTATCAGTGCATTCGTCCGCAGCAGCAGCGCATCTACAATATTGCTGAACTCTACGGCTTGCCCTTCCTAGAGGGGATTATCAGTGTCTTGGCGCGCTTTGAACCCTTGACCCAACAGCGGGTACAAGTGTATTTTGAACGTTCGATTGTTGGCCTGCGTCAGTGGCTCAATTACTATTCTCCCTCCCAGTTCATTCCCCAACTCCACAGCCGTCAACCCCTGATTGCTCTGGATGTGCCCCTCAACAGCAATGATCAACAGGGCTGGCTGGAGATTACCTACTTGGATGAAGACCTGCGAATTGCCCGCGGTAATGAGGGGAGCCTCTTTGTCTTAAGCCGGGTTTAGGGACAATTCCCTGTACCGTTAAACTAGGGAACAGTGGCTCGACCCCTGCTGCAATGGAAGTACAGCTACCCCAGCAACTCAGTTTTCCATGGAATCCGATGCCTTCTGAGCCTCTGGCTGCAGGTTCCCTAGCGGCTCCTGCTGTTTCAGGGAGTGACAGTAGCCAAGAGCGCATCCGGCAGTTGGAGCAGGCCATTGATCAATGCCAACACTATATCAACGAGCTGAAGCAGCAACTGCGCAATCAAGAATTTTTAGAAGACTTACTGGCGCGTACGGAAGAAACGGCTCAGATTCAACAACAGGCAATCCTTGCCCTCCAAGAACAATTGCGCTCCCAAGCCACCTGTGCCCACGAGTTGGCCGAAATGAGCCACCATCGCCAATCCTTGGAAACGATTCTTCAGCAATCGCAAACGGAAATTGAGCACCTGCATCAGGAGGTGGATCGGCTCCTCAAGGCTCAAGATGCCCTCGAGGCTAAATTGGTGAATAGCCATCGCCTCCTGCGGCAACGGGAACAGGAATATCAACTCCTTGAATCCCAACTGCGCCAAGTCCAAGAGGAAAAAGCGCTGCTGCAAACTCGCCTTGAACAAGCCCGCTCAGAGTTGAGCGATCGCCAAACCCAACTGGATGATCTCAACCGTCGCCTCACCCAAGCCAACCATTTAATTGAAACCCAAGAACGGATCATCACTGCGCTGCAACAGGCGCAAGGATCAGAGGTCAGCAAAAACAATGTTATTCAGGGACTGAGTAAAACCCTCCTAAAAACCCAAACCAAGCTCCAAGAACTGGAGCGGGAGTATCAGCAACAGCGCCTGCAATATATGACCACCCAGCACTACAACCAAGAGCTGGAGGCGCGCACTAGTCAACAACAGGAACGCCTACAACACCTAGAAGCCCAAATTGCCGAACTCCAAGAGCAAATTCTCCATCAGGCACAGCAGGCACGGGAGCAGGAAACCGCTGTTCAACACTGGAAGGATCGCTACACCGAGGCCGAGCGATCGCTAGCGCAGTTACAACGCGTCATTGCCCAAATGGCCACGGGTGGATCCATTTCCCTGAGTGAGGTTCCTTCTTAGGGAGGATGTTTGAACAAATCTCAATTTTGTATAATAAGCCATAGTCATTACGAGTTTGTTTATGGTCAAATTCATTGGTTGGGCAGGGAGTCTGCGGGATGGCTCCTACTCTCAAAGCGCCCTAGATGTTGCCATTGCCAAAGCAGCCGCCCAAGGGGTTACCGTTGAACGTCTGGATTTACGGCAAATGACGCTCCCCTTTTGTACCGGTGCTGAGAGCTACCCCGACTACCCCGATGTCGCCATCTTTCAAACCAAGGTCAAGGAAGCCGATGGTATTTTGCTGGTGACCCCGGAGTACCACGGCAGCGTTAGCGGTGTGCTCAAGAACTCCCTTGATCTCCTCAGCTTTGAACACCTCAGCGGCAAAGTGGTCGCCATGATGAGTGTCCTCGGTGGCCAAACCAACAGCAATGCCCTCAATGATCTGCGGGTGATCTTGCGCTGGGTACATGCGTGGGTGATTCCAGAACAGGTGGCCATTGGTCAGGCGTGGCAAGCCTTCACACCCGAGGGGCAATTGAGGGATCCCAAGCTCGATGAGCGAGTGGACAAAATGATTGCCAGTTGGATTCAGACCACCCGTCAACTACGAGAAGCAAGCGCCTAATTCAATCCCTCTTGCAGCCACTGCGCCACCTGCTTGGCATGGTAGGTGAGAATGACATCAGCACCTGCCCGCTTAAAGCCAAGAAGGGTTTCCAGCACCACTTTTTTCTCATCAATCCAGCCATTGCGGGCGGCGGCTTTCACCATTGCATATTCCCCGGAAACGTTGTAGGCGGCCACAGGAACATCGCTCACCTGCTTGAGTTGGGCAATGACATCCATGTAGGCAAGGGCAGGTTTCACCATCACCAGATCGGCGCCCTCCTCAATATCCAAGCTGACCTCCCGCACTGCTTCGCGGACATTGGCTGGATCCATTTGGTAGGTTTTTTTATCACCAAACTTCGGTGCCGAATCTAAAGCATCGCGAAAAGGACCATAGTAGGCGGAGGCGTATTTCGCAGAGTAGGCGAGAATCCCCACGTGGGTATAGCCTGCGGCATCTAGACCCGCCCGAATGGCACCGACACGGCCATCCATCATATCTGACGGAGCAACAAAATCAGCCCCGGCAGCCGCTTGACTCACTGCCTGTTTCACCAGCACCTCTACGGTTTCGTCATTGAGAATTTCGCCATCTTTGACAATGCCATCGTGGCCTTCGCTGCTGTAGGGATCAAGGGCGACATCGGTAAAGATCAGCAGGTCGGGTAAGACGGCCTTAATGGCACGTACCGATCGCTGGACAAGACCCTCAGGATTGTAGCTTTCGGTGCCAGCATTGTCCTTGAGGTGCTCAGGCACAAGGGGAAATAGCGCGATCGCCCCAATTCCCAAGGCATAGACCTCCTTCAGCTCTAAAATCAGGCGATCCAGCGTATAGCGATAGCAGTCGGGCATTGAGGGGACTTCCTGCACCTGATCTTCCCCCTCCATGACAAAGACCGGATAGATCAAATCGCCTGTGGTTAGGGTATGCTCGCGCACCAAGCGACGAATTTGAGCCGTGCGGCGTAAACGGCGAGGCCGATGGGTTAGCTCCATAATTCAACAATCAAAAACTCAGTAATGTCCCAGTTCAAACGGCTGTGAATCAGCACGTACAACCTTTGGATTATTTCCGCATTATCTCACCTTGAGGGATCAAGACTGTAGGCGGTGCAGGATGCTTACAAACGTTTACGAACAACTTCAGTGTTCAAGCGGGTTGCAGATAGGGCAAGGCCAGATAGAAACTGGTGACGGTCTTGGCATCTTTCACTTGACCACTATGAATCGCAGCGGCCAAGTCAGCTAGAGAAAACTCCACAATTTCAATGTGCTCGTCGGTGTCCTGAGGCGGGGGTGTCTCTAGTTTTTCCAGCTCAGTGGCCAAGTAGGCGTAGATCACTTCATCAGAATAGCCGGGGGCAATGTAAAACTCTCCCAGTTTTTGCCAATGGTGGGCGCGGTAGCCCGTTTCCTCTTCAATCTCGCGCTCAATGGTGGCAAAAGGCTTTTCGTGATCCTCAACGGTGCCCGCTGGGAACTCCAGCAGATATTCCTCAGTGGCAAAGCGGTATTGTTTGACAAGGATCAGGTTGCCCTCTGGGGTCACCGGCACAGCTAATGCCCCCCCTGGATGCCGCACAGTTCCCAAGATCGAGACAGACCCATGGGGCAAGCGATATTGATTGACCTCAAAGGTAAACTTACGACTGCGGCAAAAGCAGTGGCGTTCGAGGACTTCGGGGGGGATTTTCGTCATAGGGGTTAGACAAGGGTGCGATCGGTGAGAATTTCGTAGCCCGTTTTGGTGACCAAGACCGTGTGCTCAAATTGGGCAGAGAGGGAATTATCAACCGTAACCGCTGTCCAGCGATCGCGCAAAATCCGCACCTGTTTTGACCCCGCATTCACAATGGGTTCAATGGCCAAGGTCATCCCCGCCCGTAGCCGCACATTCTTAAGTTCATTGGTGCGGAAGTTAAATACCGAAGGTTCTTCGTGGAGATTGCGCCCCACGCCGTGGCCAGTAAAGTCCTCGACCACAACAAAGCCATTGGCTTCGACATAATCTTGAATAGCACCCGCCAAATCCATGAGGTAGTTGCCTTCTTTGACCTGCTCAATGCCGCGGTAGAGGGCTTCTTCAGCCACTTTTACCAGCTTGGCCGCCTCCTCGGAGATTTCCCCCACCGGAATCGTAATGCAAGAGTCGCCATGGAAGCCGTTGTAGTAGGCACCGGTATCAATCTTAACGATGTCGCCATTGCGAATCACTTTGCGGGGGCTGGGAATGCCATGAACCACCTCGTTGTTGATGCAAGCGCAAATGGAGGCCGGAAAGCCCTGATAGCCTTTGAAGCTCGGTGTTGCCCCCATTTCCCGGATGCGTTTCTCGGCATAGGCATCGAGATCCGCCGTCGTCATGCCCGGCTCGATCATCTGGGAAATTTCCTTGAGCACCGTCGCCACAATGCGCGAGGCCTGCCGCATAATCTCAATTTCTCGCTTGGACTTAATTTCAATGCCACGGCGGGGACGGGTTTGGATGGGGGTGGTGGGGGGAGTGAGCAGACTACCAAGGATATTCATGGGCGCGATGCAACCGCAAAAATCGTTCTTTTTCAGGATAACGCTGTTGCGCTGATCAGGGGAATGTCAATTTTATCCTTGAGGGATGGGTGAACGAACATGCGCTTGATAGAGCTGCTTAAATCGCCGCTGTTGCTGGCCGTGATCCACAATTGGCAAGGGATAACCGCAGCGATGCCGCTCTAGGGGAGAAATAGTTCCCGTCACCAAATCTGCCGTGTCTAGGGATTTCAACTCCGGCAGCCAACGGCGAATATACTCCGCCTCAGGATCAAATTTTTGCGCTTGACTGGCTGGGTTAAAAATCCGCAGCGGCTTTGGATCCATCCCACTAGAGGCACTCCACTGCCAACCGCCATTATTGGCTGCCAAGTCGCCATCAATCAGTTTTTGCATAAAGTACCGCTCACCCCATTGGGGATTGATGATCAAGTCCTTGGTGAGGAAACTGGCCACAATCATGCGGCAGCGGTTATGCATCCAACCCGTTTCATTGAGTTGGCGCATGGCGGCATCCACAATTGGGTAACCGGTGCGACCCTCACACCAAGCCGCAAAGTGTTCTGCGTGATTCAGCCAAGGAAAAGTGGCAAATCCTTCACGATGGGGACGCTCCGCCAAGTGGGGAAACCAATAGAGGGCGTGCTGATAAAACTCCCGCCACGCCAATTCCTGCTGCCACGTGCGAATACTCGTTTGTGCCTCTTCACTGCGGGCTGCGGCCATAGCGGCCTGACTGGCTGCCCAGACACGACGAATACCAATGACACCGAACTTGAGGGCAGGGCTTAAGAGGGAGGTTCCAGGTTGCGCTGGATAGTTGCGCTGCTCACCATAGTCTTGAATGTGCTGGCCAATAAATGTCTCCAGTTGTGCTTGGGCGGCGGCTTCACCGGGAGCAAGGATCAGTTCTCCTGACCAATGAAATCCCAAATCCTTGGCAGTGGGCAGCGGTATCGCCCCTAGGGCTGTGGCTGTCGCTTGTTCAGCTTCTATCAGAGGTTCGAGGTGGCTGGGGCTGGGGACAGGCTCTGGTTTAGCTAGGCTTGACCAGTTGCGCCAAAAGGGGGAATAGACGGTGTAGGGCTGCCCCTGTTTTGTTTGTACGGCCTCTGGGGGATGCAGGAGTTGATCCCAAGCAGTTTCCACAGCAATTCCCTTTTCCTTGAGGGCAGCAGCCACAGCGCGATCGCGATCGCGACCGTAGGGTTCCACATCCTCATGCCAATGCACCGCCACCGCCCCTAAGCCACTGGCCACTTGGGGCAGAATTTGACGCGGGTCACCATGAAAAATTAAAAAGCTCCCCCCAAGTCGCTGATAGGCTTCTTGCAAGGCCTGTAGGCAACCCACGAGGTATGTCACCCGCACCGCCGCAATGTCCGAGGCACTGAGAATCGCCGGGTCAAAACAAAAAATGCCAACCACTTTGGGAGTTTGGGTGTAGGCAGCCGCCAACCCCACACTGTCACTCAGGCGCAGATCGCGACGATGCCAAAAGAGGCGCAGGCTCATCACCCGTCCATCCTAGGCGCACTAGAAAATAGCGCCAATACATTCATTGATTGCGGCTTTAACTTCCGGGGGTTCATTGTCGGCAGTCATTTTCTGAAATTCCTCATAGCTCATTTTTTCTTGGAGGCGGTTTATCAGGCAAGTGCAATAGCGATCGCCGCGATCGCCAAAGCCGGGAGGCGCTTGCGCCGCAAATTTGGTTTGACACTCCTGCATAAAGACCGCGATCGCCTCTGGGGGATAAGTCGCCGCTGGCGTTTCTTGGGCGAAAATAGATAAACTCAGCAATCCCAGACCGCTACTGCTGAGAAGGCTCATCACGAGTTTGGAGAATTTCATTGGGGCGACTCCTAGGGGCGATACCTGATGCGATTCTGGCAAAGAGCTTCCTGCGGTTGCTGCACTTCCAAACTTTTGTTGAGTTAGCGATCAAGTCATAGACAAGGATGCCACGTTTATCTATACTTGTCTTCTATCGTTTTGTGTGTACAGTTATCGGCAAAGGAGGCTCTCATTTCTGAACCACTTGCCCTCACCCAAAGCCTAAGGGGTACCCGTGAGATTCGCGATAACTATCAAGTGTTTCGCCTGACGGGTCTTATTGATGCGTTCTCCGAGTCGGCCTTTCGCAAGGTCATTAGTAAGTGTTTTGACGATGGGCCTGCCAACGTCATCTTAGACCTTTCAAAAATTGAGTTTATTGACAGCTCTGGCCTCGGCATTTTGGTACAACTGGCCAAAAAAGCCCAAGAGCATCAGGGTCAACTGCAAATTGTCACCAATCCCCGCGTCACCCAAACGGTCAAACTCGTGCGTTTAGAGAACTTTTTGCCCCTTCAGCCGGATCTGGCGACGGCGATCGCCCAAATTACTGGCGAAACCCATTCCTAAACATTCTGTTCCTGTGGCAGTAAAACTAAGGGGGGTCTTTTTAGCTGAAACGTCATGCTGGACTCTGCTGGATTATTGCCCCTTGTTCCCCCCAAAATTCCCGCCCATCAACTGCCACCGGCGGCTTTGGCCTACGTTGGCGACGCCGTTTATGAACTCTTTATCCGCTGGCTTTTTCTAACCCCCCCTCAACGCATTAATACCTACCACCGCCAAGTGGTGGCGCATGTGCGTGCCGAAAGTCAAGCCCGTTATATGGACTTCCTCTGGCAGCATTGCACCGAAACCGAACGCTCGATTTTTCGTCAGGGTCGCAATGCGGCTGCCGATGGCCCAAAGCGAGTTGCCGCAAAAATTTACCGTCAAGCTACTGGCTTTGAAGCCCTACTGGGATACCTCTACCTCACCAATCCGCAACGCCTACAGGAGATTTTTCAACTACTTGAGCGGCACATTCGCAATGAAATGAACAGCAATATCGACGAAGCAGAATCCCGTAATGAAATGTAACCACTGCGTGATAGGATGCTTAGTGGCCAGTTCAAGGCATCCTCGGATGCTCCCTATTCTGCTGTGACCGTTCCCGATTCTGCTTCAGCACCCTCTGTGCCATCAACCATTGCCAATTCCCCAAAGAAGGGCGGCTCGATGGCCGAGTTTTATCAACTCTGTCGCGAATTATTCACGACAAGCTTCGTGCTGATGGCGATCGCCTTTGGAGCGGTTTGGCTGATTTACGGCCTGAACACAGCGTTGAATTACCTTTTGGGGGCAAGTGCGAGCCTAATTTATCTGCGGCTCCTCGCCCGCAGTGTGGAGCGCCTAGGAAACGACCAGAAAAAGCTGGGGAAAACGCAGCTCCTTGTCGTCGTGGTTGTGATTATTTTGGCAGCCCGTTGGCAAGAGCTACATATTATTCCAGTGTTCTTGGGGTTCTTAACCTACAAAGCCGCCATTCTGGTCTATATGTTTCGTACGGTTTTGCCGTCCCCTTAACGCTGGCTCACTGTAGTGCTTAGACAACCGAGCGCGGAGGCATGATGCCTTTGATACACCTTTGGACAGCTCTTCCCCTTGCCAAGTTGGAGGTGGGGCACCATTTCTACTGGCATATTGGCAACCTAAAAGTTCACGGTCAAGTCTTCATCACCACTTGGTTTGTGATGGCCATTCTGATTGCGGCGGCCTTTGCCGCCTCGCGGAATATCCAACGGGTGCCCAGTGGTATTCAAAACTTGATGGAATACGCGCTGGAATTCATCCGCGATTTGACCAAGAGCCAAATGGGTGAGCACGAGTACCGAGCTTGGGTTCCCTTTGTGGGGACACTGTTCCTGTTCATTTTTGTTTGTAACTGGTCAGGCGCACTGGTACCGTGGAAACTCATCGAACTGCCAGAAGGGGAGCTAGCAGCACCCACCAATGACATCAATACCACCGTGGCCTTGGCTTTGCTGGTCTCCTTGGCCTATTTCTACGCCGGGCTACGCAAGCGGGGGCTGAAGTATTTCACCAAGTACATCGAGCCAACGCCCGTCTTACTTCCCATTGCCATCTTGGAAGATTTTACAAAACCGCTTTCCCTGAGCTTCCGTCTTTTTGGCAACATCTTGGCGGATGAATTGGTGGTGGGGGTCTTGGTGTTGCTGGTGCCCTTGTTTGTGCCCTTGCCCGTGATGGCCTTGGGACTCTTTACCAGTGCCATTCAAGCCCTTGTGTTTGCCACCCTTGCAGCCACCTATATTGGGGAGGCCATGGAGGGACATGGCGGCGAGCACGAAGAGGCGCACTCCTAAAAGGGGTACATACCCTGCTATTGTTATCTCTGGAAATTTTGTTTCGTCCTACTACGTCTCGAGGAAATCAACTATGGATCCGTTAGTCGCTTCTGCTTCTGTTTTGGCTGCTGCTCTGGCAATTGGTTTGGCATCGCTTGGGCCTGGGATTGGTCAAGGGAATGCCTCTGGTCAAGCCGTGGAAGGGATTGCGCGGCAACCGGAAGCGGAAGGTAAAATTCGGGGTACACTGCTGCTGACCTTGGCATTCATGGAGTCGCTGACCATCTACGGTCTGGTGATTGCGCTGGTGCTCCTGTTTGCCAACCCCTTTGCATCCTAATTAACCCCAGTGGGGGAGGCTTGGATGAGCTTTCCCCCGATCCCCCATTCTGGAGAGGCTGATGTTTGATTTTGATGCCACCCTACCCCTGATGGCTGTGCAATTCTTAATCTTGACCGTCATTTTGAATGCGCTGCTGTACAAGCCCTTGGGTCAGGCGCTGGACAATCGGGATGAATATATCCGAACCAACTTGCAGCAGGCCAAGGAGCGGTTGCAACAGGCCACTGAACTGGCTCAGCAGTATGAGCAGGAATTGGCCAGTACCCGTCGCCAAGCCCAAGCCTTGATTGAAGAGGCCAGAGCCGAGGCACAAAAAATTGCCACCGCCGAAATTGCCGAAGCACAGCAGGCCGTGCAGGCAGAGTTACTCAAGATTCAAGCAGAGATTGATCAGCAAAAGCAGGCGACACTGCAAGCGCTTGAGGGTCAAGTTGCCAGCTTGAGTGAACAGTTATTAGCGAAGTTACTGGCCTAGGAGTGTGGGTCATGGACGCAGTATTTTTATTGGCAACGGAAGAAGCGGGGCATTTTGGCATTAACACCAATTTGCTCGAAACCAATGTGATCAACCTTGCCATCATTATTGGGGTATTGGTGTATTTTGGGCGGGGCGTACTTGGCAAAACCTTGGGCGATCGCCAGCAACAAATTGCCACAGCCATTGCGGAAGCCGAAGAACGCCAGAAAGTGGCCGCTGCCCGCCTTACCGAAGAGCAGCAAAAACTGGCTCAGGCCAAGCAGGAGGCACAACGCATTCGCGAAGACGCCCTTGCCCGTGCCAAGGCTGCAAAGGAAGAACTCATTGCCCAAGCCAAGCGGGAAATTGAGCGCTTGAAGGAAACCGCTTCCCAAGATACGAGTGCCGCCACTGAGCGGGCGATCGCCGAAATTCGTGAGCGGATTGCCGCTATGGCACTTGCCGAGGCCGAAAACCAACTCAAAGCGCGTTTGAGCCAAAATCCAGACCTTCAGCGTACCCTTGTTGATCGCAGTATTGCCCTACTAGGAGGCAAATGATGCAGACCACTGTCCGTGGTGAACTGGTTGAACCCTATGCCGAGGCGCTGCTGTCGTTGGCGCAAACCCACAACCTCATTGATCAGTTTCAGCAGGACACGCAGTTAATTCTGGAACTCCTTGCCAGCTCCAGTGAACTGCAACAGTTTCTCGCCAATCCCCTGATCAAGCCTGAGGCCAAAAAGAACGTGCTGCGGCAGTTGACCGTGGAGAAGGTGCATGGCTACTTCCTCAACTTCTTAATGTTGCTCGTGGATCGGCGGCGAATTAACTTTCTTGGCTCTATTTGTGAGCAGTATCGTGCCCTTGTGCGCAAACTCCGCAATGTGATCTTGGCGGAAGTCACCAGTGCCGTCGAACTCAACGACGATCAACGCCGTGCCGTGGTTGAAAAGGTCAAAGCCATGACCGGTGCTGCCGATGTGGAGCTGGTTACTGCCTGCGATCCCGAACTAATTGGTGGTGTGGTGATTAAGGTTGGCTCCCAAATTTTTGATGCCAGCCTGCGGGGTCAGCTCCGCCGCCTCAGTCTCACCTTGGCGCAAGCCGCCTAACGTCCCTTTGTAAACTGTTCAACCCTTGAGAGCGACTTCTATGGTAAGTATCCGACCCGACGAAATCAGTAGCATTATTCGCCAGCAAATCGAGCAGTACGAACAGTCGATCAAAGTCGATAATGTCGGTACTGTCTTGCAGGTGGGCGATGGCATTGCCCGTGTCTATGGCCTCGACAAAGTGATGGCCTCAGAATTGGTGGAATTTGAAGACGGCACCGTGGGGATTGCCCTTAACCTCGAAGAGGATAACGTGGGGGTGGTGCTGATGGGCGATGGCCTCGGTATCGAAGAAGGCAGTACGGTGCGGGCCACTGGTAGAATTGCTTCAGTTCCTGTGGGTGAAGCGGTCATTGGTCGGGTCGTGGATGCGCTGATGCGCCCCATTGACGGCAAAGGGGAGATCCACACGACGGCAACCCGCCTGATTGAATCCCCTGCCCCCGGTATTGTCCAGCGCAAATCGGTGTGTGAGCCGTTGCAAACGGGGATCACCGCCATTGACGCCATGATTCCCATTGGTCGTGGTCAGCGGGAACTGATCATTGGCGATCGCCAGACAGGGAAAACGGCCGTTGCCATTGACACAATTCTGAACCAAAAAGGCCAAGATGTGATTTGCGTCTATGTGGCCATTGGTCAAAAAGCGTCCAGTGTCGCTCAAGTGGTGAACGTGCTGCGGGAGCGCGGTGCACTCGATTACACGATTGTGATTGCCGCTAACGCCAGTGATCCAGCCGCTTTGCAGTATCTCGCTCCCTACACCGGTGCCACGATTGCTGAGTACTTCATGTACCAAGGCAAGCACACCCTCGTCATCTATGACGACCTCTCCAAACAAGCGCAAGCCTATCGGCAAATGTCGCTGCTGCTGCGCCGTCCCCCCGGTCGTGAAGCCTACCCTGGGGATGTGTTCTATCTCCACTCCCGCCTGCTGGAGCGTGCCGCCAAACTCAACGATGCCCTCGGCGGTGGCAGCATGACGGCGCTTCCTGTGGTTGAAACCCAAGCCGGTGACGTGTCTGCCTACATTCCCACCAACGTCATTTCCATTACCGACGGTCAAATCTTCCTCTCCTCTGACCTCTTCAACGCTGGCTTGCGTCCTGCCATCAACGCGGGGATTTCCGTGTCACGGGTGGGTTCTGCTGCTCAAATCAAAGCCATGAAGCAGGTGGCTGGCAAACTGAAGCTGGAATTGGCGCAATTTGATGAACTGCAAGCCTTTGCCCAGTTTGCCTCTGACTTGGATAAAGCCACCCAAAACCAACTGGCACGAGGCCAACGCCTGCGGGAAATTCTCAAGCAGCCCCAGTACTCACCCATTCCGGTGGAATACCAAGTGGCAACCATTTACGCCGGTACCAATGGCTACCTTGACGACATCCCCGTTGAGGCAGTGGCCAAGTTTGTTGCCGGTCTGCGGGACTACCTACACACAAGCAAGCCCGAATACGGCGAAATCATCCGCACCACCCAAAAACTGGATGAAAAAGCTGAAGCCTTGCTGAAAGAGGCGATCGCCGAATACAAAGCTGGCTTTACTGCCTAGGCGCGATCGCGTTATATCATGCTCTGAACCTGCCCTCTACCCAGGGTAGGTTTTTTTATGCCTAGGCTACTCTCAAGTGTCAAAAATCATTGCAGTTTCCTGAAGCCATCCCCCTGAGCCTGCCGTCCTCTCCTACACTGGGATCCTAGGGCGAGGTTTGACAAAGGAGAAAACAGTGCGTGTCGTCCTCATGGCCGGGGGAAGTGGTACTCGGTTGCGTCCCCTCACCTGTGATCTACCTAAGCCAATGGTGCCGGTGGTCAATCGTCCCATTGCTGAGCATATTCTCAATCTCCTACGCCGCCATAGCCTTGATGATGTGGTCATGACATTGCACTATCTCCCCGATGTCGTGCGCGACTATTTTGGCGATGGGAATGAGTTTGGGGTGCACCTGAGCTATGTCGTTGAGGAAGAGCAGCCCCTTGGCACAGCAGGTTCAGTCAAAAACATTGCCAATTTGCTAACGGATCCTTTTTTGGTGGTCAGTGGCGATAGCATTACCGATATCGATTTAACCGATGCCCTCCGTTTTCACCAGCAGCACGGTGCTCCCGTAACCCTGATCCTTGCCCGTGTACCTCAACCGAAGGAGTTTGGCATTGTCTTTACTGATAGCGATGGTCGCGTGCGGCGGTTTCTCGAGAAGCCCTCAGCGGGGGAAGTCTTTACAGATACGGTGAATACAGGCATCTACATCCTCAGCCCTGCTGTCATGGACTATCTCAATAGCGGCATCGAGCGGGATTTTTCGCGGGATTTATTCCCGTTGCTATTGCAGGCGGATGTGCCGATGTATGGTTATATCACCGATGCCTACTGGTGCGATGTCGGTAGTCTGCAAACCTATCAACAGGTGCAACAGGATGCCCTCTATGGCCGCGTGCACTTGGAAATTCAGGGGCACGAAGTTCAGCCGCAAATTTGGGTAGGGCACAACACCACATTGCCGCAAACAGTTCAGCTACAGGCGCCGCTAGTCTTGGGCAATAACTGCCGCTTTGGTGCGGGGGTCACCCTTGGGGCAGGGACGATCTTGGGAGATAACGTGATTGTTGGTAATGGCAGTCGGTTGCGCTCAGTGGTGGCTTGGAGTGGCTGTTTTATTGGGGATGACAGTGAATTAGAGCACTGCATTTTGGCTCGCCATGTCCATGTCGATCGCCATGTGAGGGTGCACGAAGGGGTAATTATTGGCAGTCGCTGTGTGGTCGGGGAGGAAGCTAGCCTCAGTCAGGGGGTGCGGCTTTGGCCGGGCAAACGCATTGAAGCGGGTGCAATTGTCAATGAAAGCCTGATCTGGGGCACAACGGGGCAACGCTATCTCTTTGGCCAGCGGGGGGTAGCCGGTGTGGCCAATGTGGACATTACACCGGAGTTTGCTGTGCGGCTGGCGGCCGCCTATGCTTCAATCCTTGAGCCCGGAACTAGTGTGCTGGTGTCGCGAGATCAGCGCAATGTGTCGCGGATGGTGTCCCATGCTCTGATGTCGGGTTTGATGTCGGTGGGGATTCATGTCCTCAATTTGGAGGCGATCGCCCTACCGATTGCCCGCTTTGCTGCCCAAACCCTTTCAGTCAGCGGCGGAATTCATGTGCGTGCCCATCCCGATCGCGCCGATCAACTCTTGATTGAGTTTTTTGACCATAAGGGCATCAACCTGAGCAAAACCAAAGAGCGGCAAATTGAAACCGCCTACTTCCGCGAAGATATTCGCCGCGCCCTACTTACGGATGTCGGTGTCATGACCCATCCCAACAACTGCGTGGCCGCCTATGCCCAGGGCTTTGAAAAGTGGCTAAATACCCAACTGTTTTATGGTAGCCCCGCCAAAATTGTCATTGACTATGCCTATGCCGTTTCTGGGGTTGTCTTGCCACAAATCCTCAGTAAGTTTGGCTGTGATGCCGTTGTTCTCAATGCCACCCTGCACCCAACCCCCCTCAATATTCTCGAGCGACAGCGACTCCTGCGGGAACTGGGACAGGTGGTGACAGCGCTATCTGCCAGTTTGGGGGTGCAAGTCTCCGCCAATGGTGAACGGTTGACCTTAGTGGACAATGCCGGTCAGGTGTTCAGTGATCAAGAACTCACAGCGTTGATGACCTACTTGATCCTCTTGACCCATCCGGGGGGCACTGTCGTGGTGCCGGTCACAACTTCTAGTGCGGTGGAGGCGATCGCCCACCAACAGGGCGGACAAGTGATTCGCAGTCGCACCAACCCCACTGATCTCATGGAAGCCTGCCAACACCACAGCGGTGTGGTTCTCGGCGGTTCTGCGGAAACGGGATTTATTTTCCCACAACTGCATCCGGGATTTGATGCCATGTTTACGATCGCCACCCTGATCGAACTGCTGGCACTGATTGGCAAACCCCTCACCGTCATGCGCCAAGAACTGCCCCGCGTCCACTACTATCATCGCCCGATTCGCTGTCCTTGGATTGCCAAAGGGTCATTGATGCGCCACTTGGTGGAAACCCATCCCCGCAATCACTTAAGTCTCATTGATGGCGTCAAAATTGGTGAACCCAATACTGACCACTGGGTACTGATTCTGCCCGATGCCAGTGAGCCATTGGTACACCTCTACGTCAATAGTCCCGATGCCACTTGGAGTGAGCAGATGTTGCAACGCTATAGCCGCCGCATTGAAGAGTTTGCTCGTTTGGAACCCCTCTCAGATGCCACAATAAAGATGTAACCAAAATCCCGTAGAATCAGGGAAAATTTTTCGTACATTAGGCGCAATGGTGGTGTTGAAAACCGAGAAAACCGAAGGGGACTTTACTGATAAATTGCGGGGCATTGCCCGTTGGTGGTCAGAATTCAAGATTCAAACCCGCCTCATGGCCACAGCAACCCTCGTGGTCTCGATCATCATGAGTGGTTTCACCTTTTGGGCGGTGAATACCATTCAAACCAATGCCCACCTCAATGACACCCGCTATGGCCGCGATTTGGGGTTGCTCTTAGCTGCCGATGTGGCTCCCCTCGTGGCCAAGGGGGATACCGCCGCTGTTGCCGAATTTTCCCGTAAGTTCTACGAGCGCAGTGCCAGTATTCGCTACATCCTTTATGCCGATCCCGATGGGGAAATTTACTATGGCCTCCCCTACTCTGCCCCCCAAGTGGAAAGTGCGCTGACCCTGCGCCGCCGTATTCAACTGCCGGACACCTACCGTGCCAGCCAAGAACCCCTTGTGCGCCAACACCAAACCCCCGACGGCCTTGTGGCCGATGTCTTTGTGCCATTGATATTTAATGATGAAAATCTAGGAGTTGTGGCTTTGGGCATTAATCCCAACCAAACGCTTATTGCCTCTGCCAATCTCACGCGGGATCTCACGATCGCCGTCTTTGTCTCCCTCTGGATCATGGTGATCTTGGGCGGAGTGTTCAATGCCCTCACCATTACCCAACCCATCAAAGAGTTGGTACAGGGGGTGAAAAACATTGCCGCAGGAAATTTTAAGCAACGCATTAACCTGCCCTTTGGTGGTGAACTGGGGGAGTTGATTGCTAGCTTTAATGACATGGCAGAGCGGCTTGCTTCCTACGAAGCGCAAAACATTGAAGAACTGCAAGCGGAAAAAGCCAAGCTGGATACCTTGGTTTCCACCATTGCCGATGGGGCAATCCTGTTGGACACTGACATGCGGATTATTTTGGTCAACCCCACGGCTCAACGTCTCTTTAATTGGGAGGGGATGAATGTCATTGGTCAAAATGCCCTGAACTGTTTTCCGGCGCCGGTGTGTGAAAAACTCACCTGTCCTCTCTACAAAGCCTCCAAGGGCGAATCGGAAGGGGGAGAATTTCGCGTCACGCTCCAAGAACCCAGCTCGCGATCGGTACGCATTTTGCTGACAACGGTTATGGATGTGCAACGGGAAAAACCCAAGGGCATTGCGATTACGATTCAGGACATCACCCGCGAGGTGGAACTCAACGAAGCCAAAGCGCAATTGATTAGCAATGTTTCCCACGAATTGCGCACACCTCTATTCAATATCAAATCGATCATCGAAACCATTCAAGAGTACGGCAGCAGTCTTAGTGAAAAAGAGCAGCAGGAGTTTCTGGAAACCGCGAATCACGAGACCGATCGCCTGACCCGCCTTGTGAATGATTTCCTCGATATTTCTCGCCTCGAATCGGGTCGCCCCTATCAATTTGGCTCGGTACAGATGGCGCAGGTGATTGATCAGATCATGCGCACCTACCAACTCAATGCTGCCAATAAGTCCATTACCCTCACTGCCGAAGTGGAAAATCCCTTGCCACCGGTTTGGGGCAACTACGATCTGCTCATTGGTGCCCTCACTAACTTGGTGGGGAATGCTTTGAAGTTTACCCCCGAAAATGGACGGGTAACCATTCGTGCCTATGTCTGGCATCCCCCCAGCGATCCAGAGCAGGAACGGGTGCGCATTGAAGTCGCCGACACGGGTATGGGCATTGCCCCAGAGGATCAACCCCGCGTCTTTGAACGGTTTTTCCGCGTTGAGAATCGCGTGCATACCCTAGAGGGGACAGGGCTGGGGTTGGCCATTGTCCAAGATATTATCCACAAGCACAATACACAAATTCATTTAATTAGTGAATTGGGGGTCGGCAGTACCTTTTGGTTTGATTTGGCCATTGATGAATCCGCCCTCGTTAATAACCCTGATGGCACTGCTGAAACGGCACTTCCCCCCGCTTGAACAAGTTGATAGAGGAAGGGGGCGATCGCCCCACCTTGCCAACAACCACAAATGATCCGCTAAAATCTGAAGGCAAGAATCAATAACTCCTCACGCCAATGGTTCCTTGGGCTTGACCCTCAGGAAAAGAGACAAATTTTTGTATTGATTTTGCTGCCCTATCTAAAACCAAATAACTAAGCATTGGGGTTGAGGACGTGAAAACAAACTTATTTGCACCCGTTGCCCTTCTCTCTGTTCTCGGCAGTACGGGAGCGGTGTTACCTGCTTTAGCGATTCCAGTTATCACCCCCACCCAACAGGATATTCAGCCCCCCCTACCGGAACCACCCCCTCTACCCTCCCCTTCGCCACCCGCTCTTGAACCGCCCCCTTCACCCCCTAGCCCAGCCACCGAGTCAGAAAATGTTTTAATACCTGTACAAAAAATTGTTGTTGAAGGGAGTACTATCTTTGGGCCTGCGGAATTTGATCCGATTATTAAGCCCCTGGAAGGGCGTCAGGTGACGCTGGCGGAGCTACAAGGCGCTGCCGATGCGATTACAAAACTCTATCTTGAGGGGGGCTATTTGACCTCTCGCGCCGTTTTAGGCGAGCAGGTGGCACGGGATGGGGTAATCACGATTCAAGTGCTTGAAGGCCGCCTAGAGGACATTCCTATTGAAGGGAATAAAGGAATTATCCAACGCTATATTCGCAGTCGTATTGCCCTCGGTGCCGGCGTGCCCCTCAACTCCAATCGTCTGGAAGAGCAGTTGCGCCTGCTGCGAACGGATCCTCTCTTTGCCAATCTTTCTGCCAGTCTGCGACCCGGCACGACGCCCCAGGACAGTATTTTGGTGGTACGGGTGGTACCTGCCCGCTGGTTTAATGCTGCTTTTGGTTTGGATAACAATACGCCGCCAGCGATCGCCCCGGATCGGGCCACGGCCTTTTTGGGATACAACAACCTCAGTGGTCGCGGCGATAGCGTCTACGGTTCCTACGCCATCGGTAATAACCTAGGCACGTTTGACTGGGGAGCGTCCAACACTGTGGAGTTTGGCTACAGTCTGCCCCTCAATGCCATGAATGGCACACTCACCATTCGCACCGTACAAGCAGACAGCGAAATTACCCGCCCCCCCGCCCTTGCTGGCTTGAATATTCGCAGTGAGTCTTCTATTTACGAAGCCAGTTTTCGCCAACCGGTGATTCGCAATATCCGTGAGGAACTAGCCTTTGGCATTGGCTTCCTGATGCAGTCGGCACAGACTTTTGTTTTGGGAGTGCCAACCCCCATTTCCATTGGTTCTGATTCATCGGGCTATAGTGCCACCCGAGTGCTGGAAGTGAGCCAAGAATATATCCGCCGTGATCCCCAAGGGGCATGGGTCTTTCGTTCGCAGTTCAACTTTGGCCTGCCGATCTTTGGCGCCACCGAAAACCCCAGTCCAACCCCTGATGGTACTTTCTTTAGCTGGCTGGGACAGGGACAGCGGCTGCAACGCCTCTGGGCAGATAACTTCTTGATTTTGCGTACGGATGTGCAACTGAGTCCCAATAGCCTGCTCCCCTTTCACCAATTTGTCATTGGTGGCCCCCTGTCGGTGCGGGGTTACTCAACCAATGCCCTCTCTGGGGATAATGGCCTGCGGTTCTCTGGGGAAGCCCGTTTTCCCGTACTGCGCACTGCCAATCGTCGCCCAATTATTTCCATTGGGCCCCTGTTTGATCTGGGGGTGGTCTGGAACAATAGCCGTAATCCTGCGGGTGCAGTGCCTAACAATGTGATTGCCGGTTTAGGCATGGGACTCTTGGTGCAACCAACGCCCAACTTAGACATTCAGTTCCAGTACGCGGCACCATTGATTGATCTGCCCGGTCAAACCCGCAGTTTGCAGTCCGATGGCATTTACTTTACGTTGACGGTGCGTCCCTAGGGCGTATCGAGGGCTGTGCGGAGTGACTGACAAAACTCGGCGACAGCGGCAACTCCCTGCTCTGGTTCTGCCAGCCGTTTGACAAAGGCACTGCCGACAATGGCAGCATCGGCGCCCCAATCGCGCACTTGACGGGCATGCTCTGGACTGGCAATGCCAAACCCGACACCAATGGGCTTGGGGGTAATTTGCCGCAGTGTGCCCAATAGTTCCTGAACGCGACTGGCCATTTTTTGGCGCATCCCTGTGACGCCCGTGGTGCTGACAAGGTAGATAAAACCTTGGGAGGCGGTGGCGATCGCCTGCATCCGTTCGGGCGATGTGGTGGGCGCAATCAGTAGTGTCAATTCCAAGCCTAGATGCGCTGTTTCTGCAAGAACGGGTTCTGCTTCCTCAAGGGGCAAATCCGGAATCACTAAGCCCTTGATCCCGGCTTGGGCAACGGCTTTCAGAAATGAAGAGACCCCTCGATGGTAGATGGGATTGTAGTAGGTAAATAAAATGAGTGGTGCCCTCAGTTGGCAGTGTAAGTCCGTTGTCATTTCTAAGACTGCTTCGAGGCGAGTTCCCCGTTGCAGGGCGCGGGTAGCGGCTGCCTGAATCACGGGACCATCGGCCAAGGGATCGGAATAGGGCATTCCCAGTTCAATCAGATCTGCACCATGGGCATCTAAGGCCTTGAGGGCAGCAACCGTCGTTTCTAAATCAGGGTCACCGGCGGTCAAAAAGGGAATCAGGGCACAGCGTTGGCGGGCACGACATTGCTCAAAGCGTTCAGAAATTGTAGGCACAGTCACAGGCAGTCGCTCTCAAAGATGCATAATAATTGTGCCAGATTAGATACTGTTCCTATAGTGGCCGATGCCAGTGAGGGTCATCTAAGCGTGAGTTGGTGGCGTTTTCTCCCCTTTGGCGATCGCCTGCGGCGCAGCGAAGCGGTTGGCGACCTGCAGCAGTGGACACTGGAAGCGCGATTGCTCCATTGGTTGACCCTTGTCTGGATTGCCCTTGGTTTAGTCGTCCTCTTTTCCGCTAGTTTTCCCGTCGGTTTGGCCGAAACAGGGGATGGGCTGTACTACTTTACGCGCCAGTTGCTGTGGCTTGCCCTTGGCTGGGCAGGGTTTCAATTGTTTCTACGACTACCCCTGCGGCGATCGCTCCAGATGGCCATTCCAGGGTTCTTTTTGTTTCTGCTGCTGATCTGGGCAACACGCCTACCGGGGGTCGGGACAACGGTGATGGGCGCCACCCGCTGGATTAGTCTTGGTCCTTTTCAACTCCAGCCCTCGGAGATGATGAAGCCTTTTTTAGTCCTGCAAGCCGCTTGGGTGTTTAGTTCGTGGCGGCGGCTGCATCTCAAGGCACGCTGTTTTTGGTTAACGGCCTTTGCCGTGACGCTGCTAGGAATTTTAATTCAACCCAACCTCAGTACCACCGCCCTCTGCGGCATGACATTGTGGCTCATTGCCTTGGGTGCAGGTTTACCCTTGGCGCCCCTGCTGTTAACAGCCATGAGTGGCTTGGGCTTGGCAGTCCTCAGCATCAGCATTAACGAGTATCAACGGCGGCGGGTGATGTCCTTCCTCAACCCTTGGGCGGATGCGATGGGGGATGGCTACCAACTGGTGCAGAGTCTCTTGGCGGTTGCTTCGGGGGGCGTTTTGGGCACGGGCTATGGCTTTTCACAGCAAAAGCTCTCGTATTTGCCCATCCAGCACACGGATTTTATTTTTGCGGTCTATGCCGAGGAAATGGGGCTATTGGGGTGCCTCTTGCTCCTAGGACTGCTGGCGGCCTACGGTTGGCTGGGAATGCGGGTGGTGAATCAGGCGCGGGATCCCCTGATCCAGCTCATTGCCTTGGGGGCAACGGTGATCATACTCCTACAGGCCTTGATTAATATAGGTGTCGCCATTGGTATCCTACCGACAACAGGATTACCCTTTCCCCTCTTTAGCTATGGCGGTAGCTCAATTATGGCCAGTATGGCGATCGCTGGCCTGTTGATTCGCTGTGCCCGTGAAGGACAGCAGGCAGAGGTGATTGCCTTCCCCGCTGCCACAAACACTCGCGCCAAAACGTCTAGAACCCACCGCCGCCGGGCTGCTCCCGTAGTTCCCCTGCGTCCTGAAGGGATCAATCGCTATTCTTCCCGCAAACCCTAGGCTGACACTTCCCGGCCATCTGAGCGCCACACGGCAATCACGGCAGGCCGAGGCACGACCACTTCTTCTCCATAGGGCCAGCGTGTTGACAGATCAGCCGTGGATTTTGCCCCTTCCCCCGGATGCTGGATCGCGCAGAAAAAGGTGCGGTAGTCACTACTAAACTCTGGCCCACAAATTTCACAGCCGGGCACGCCAGAGAGGAACATCTTCAGTTCGCGGCGCTGTGGATTGAGGACATAAACGCCGTCATTTTTGCCAAGGCGGCTTGATCCTGGGTTCCCGTCGGTGGCAATCCAGACATTGCCGGCGCGATCGAAGGTCAAGTTATCCGGTGCTGAGATTGGCGGTACCTCTGCGTTGGTGGGTTCACCATACAGCACTAACTGGCGGTTCTTCTCTGGGGCGGAGGGATCTCCACAAAGCAAAGGTAAACGCCACTGAAACTGCAAGGCGGTTGGGTTATTGCCCTGCTCAATCATTTCAATCACATGCCCCATCACATTTTCAGGACGCGGGTTGGCGCCATCCGTGGCCTTAGCCTTCCGTTTCTCGTTGTAGGTCAGCGCCAGCCAAACACTTTTGGTGACCGGATTCCACTCAAAGTCCTCGGGTCGATCCATTTTTGTTGCCCCTAGGGCATCGGCGGCGGCGCGGGTGTAAATAAAACACAGGGCAGGATCCTGTTGGAAGGCTGTGGGCAGATTGGGGTTGGGGCTAATTGTACTGCCCTCAACGCGGGCGATCGCTCGCCATTCACCCGTTAGATCGTCATTAAAGCGAGCAACGTACAGTTCCCCTTCATCCAACAGATTCAAATTGGCGGCGCGATCGTTGGCTTGGTACTTGCCCTTGGTAATGAATTTGTAGGCATACTCAAAGCGTTCATCATCACCCATATACACCACAACTCGACCATCGGGGGCAATCACCGTTGTCGCCGCCTCATGGCGAAACCGTCCTAGGGCTGTGCGTTTAATGGGGGCGCGATCCGGAGAAAGAGGATCCACTTCCACAACCCAGCCAAAGCGAAAGGCCTCTTGGGGTTCCTTCGCGATGTTGAAGCGATCTTCATAGAGATAAAAGCCATAGCGATCGGCTCGCTCATTGGGAATGTCATAGCGCTTATGTAGCTCCTTCACCATGCCCGTCAGGTTGCTATCACTGCCGCCAAAATAGCTATGGAAGTTTTCCTCGCAGGTGAGTACCGTGCCCCAAGGGGTTTTGCCCGCTGCGCAGTTATTGAGGGTGCCATTCACCCGTGTCCCCGTGGGATCCGCAGCCGTCTTCAAAAGGGCATGGCCTTTGGCAGGGCCAGAAATTTCGCAGGGCGTTGAACCTGTGATTCGGCGGTTGTAGGGCGAGGCTTTCACATATTGCCAGCCACCATTGGCGTTTTTGGCAATCTCGACAATGGAGAGGCCATGGGCTTCCCGCTGGAGTGCGGCTTGCCATTGATTGGGGCGATCGCCCACCGTTTGAAACATGAGTTCGGGATTGGTGTATTCATGATTCACAACGAGCAAATGCTTGCCATCGGGTGTGGTCTGATAGCCAACAAAATCACAGTTGTAGCCAAAGCACTGCTGCTGCCGCTGGACATCAGCTGCGGTGACTGTTTGGTGAATGCGATTCCAATTCAAGTTTTCACCACCATCGAGGGCATCGCCCCAGCGAATCACGACGCCATGCTCAAAGCCCTCAGGCAGCGTAATTTTATCGTCGGTGTTGGGGTAAATCGTTGGAAAGCCTAAAGCCGGTGCAGTGGCACACCCTTTGGTCAGGGTTGCAAGGGTTAAACCCGCCGCGCCAAAAAGAGCAGTTTTTAGTACGGTGCGTCGGCTTAGGACACGGGGTAACAGATCACCAAAATATTCAGCCATGAAGCGTATCTCGTTCCAAATTCATCCACTGTGGGCAGCCAGTTTATAACTTAGGGAAGTTGGGTTAGGGTTTGCCTAAGAAATGGGGGAAAAGTGGTTAAGACCAGCTACAGAGCAGCGGCCAGCAATTTTTGCGTGTAGGGATGTTGCGGCTGGGCAAACAATTGGGCGGTGGGCGCCAGTTCAACAATCTTGCCAGCGTACATGACGGCAATGCGATCGCAAAAATAGCGGGCGACCCCCAGATCGTGGGTGATAAAGAGATACGTGAGTTGGAATTGTTCTTTTAACTGCTGCATCAGTGCCAGCACCTGGCGTTGAATATGGGCATCGAGCATGCTCACCGGCTCATCACAGACCACCAGTTGGGGATGGGTAATCAGGGCACGGGCGATCGCCACCCGTTGGCGTTGTCCCCCCGATAGGGCATAGGGATAGCGATGAACATAGGCTTCAGGGGGGGTCAATTCCACCTGTGCCAGCATCTCGCGTACCCGTTCTTGGGCAGCCTCTTTGGCCATCAGCCGATGAATTAGCAGTGGCTCCAGCAAGTTTTGCTCCACGGTCATTTTGGGATTAAGGCAGGCATGGGGGTCTTGGAAAATCATTTGCAGATCGCGGCGGACTGGGCGCAGTTGTGCCGCGGGTAATTGAGTTAAATTGCGCCCCAAAAAGACCACTTCACCGGCGTTGGCGGGAATCAGTTGCAGAATCAAGCGCGAGAGCGTACTTTTACCACAGCCAGATTCGCCCACAAGGCCAAGGGTTTCTCCCCGGCGCAACGTCAGATCGATGCCATCTACCGCTCGAATCGTGGTTTGCGGTTGTAGCCATCCCCCCAAGCGGTAGTGCCGCTGTAAATTGTGAACCCGCAGCAGTTCTGGGGCAGTGTCCAAGGGTGGGGTTTCTTTAGCGGTGAGTTGGGTGGCCGCAAGTAGGGACTGGGTATAGGGGTGTTGGGGCTGTTGCAGCACTTGACGAGCCGCTCCCCGTTCAACAATCTTGCCTTGGTGCATGACCGCAAGGCGATCGCAATACTTGGCCATCAATGCCAGATCGTGGGAAATCAGCAGCAGTCCTCGCTGCTCCTCTTGGCACAGGCGCGTGAGTTCATCGAGAATTTCCGCCGCGACAGTCACATCTAGCGCCGTTGTTGGTTCATCGGCAATGATCAGGGGTGGGTTCAAGAGCAACGCAAGGGCGATCGCCACCCGTTGACGCATCCCGCCACTCAACTCATGGGGATACTGATGCAGGCGATTGGCCGAAATTTTCACCCGATCCAACACCTCAACAATGCGCTGCCGCCGTTGGGAGCGACTCCAAGCAGAGCAATGACTCCGCAATAGCTCATCGCAGTGGTCATAGACGCTCATGAGGGGATTGAGGCGCGTCATCGGATCTTGAAAGACCAAACCAATTTGCTCGCCCCGCAGTCGCCGCAATTGGGAAGTGGTCAGCCCCAAAAGGGATTGCCCCTGAAGGGCGATCTCCCCAGCAACCTGTGACCCAGTCGGCAATAATTGCAAAATGGCCTTACCAATCGTGGATTTGCCACAACCTGACTCCCCCACTAAGCCAAACCGCTCCCCAGCGGCCACACAAAAAGAAACACCATCCACCACGAATGTTGCAGCAGATGATGTCTCCGTTGTAGGGTAGGCGACCCGCAGTTCCCTGAGTTCTAAAAGAGTCGCCATGGGCTGGTCGATCCTAGGCAGGTTCGATGCGGGCGTAAAAGACCCCTTGAATTTTCACTTCGTGAGGTTCGTGGGCACCCATATCATCATCGGAGAGTTGCTCACTTTCAAAGGTGCCAGCAATTTCACCCGTGCGGCCATCCACTTTCGCCACATTCAGAGAAATTTCACCCTTGGTCAAGGAGAAGCGTTTGACGTTGGCACGAGCCAGCTCTTCTTCTTTACCTTGGGGAATGGCGATCGCCGAATCATAACCAGAGGCCAAGCCCCGTCCTTTGGGATCGAGGAAGTTGGCAGTGCGGTAGGAAGGAACGGTGAATTCCCCTTTGAAATCCGTTGAAGTGGTGATGCTAGTAATGTTGGGCTGAGTGCTCGCCACCAAGTTTTTCACTGTAAACAGCAGTGGGATACGCTCGCCACCGGGCATTTGCACGGTCACTGGTTGGAAATCAATCCCATCCTCTTCTATGAACGTGAGGCTGCCATCGCTGTTGACCTTGAGTTCCCCTTGAATTTGATCCAGGCTCGTGGTTTCGCGGGTCACCAGTTTTGTGGGGACAAATTCGGCCTCTTGGCGTTTGTTCTTAGGCTCTTCCTTGACCAAAAATGTCGTGGGCTGTAAGCACAGTTGGGCAATGCGATAGGTTTGGGAGCTATCAATGGGGTAGGCACCGCGTGCCGTATCATCAAGCGTGGGGCACTTGTTGGCCAGACCAGTGCCGACAATATCGTCATAGGTTAAAGTCTGTTTTGCGGCAAAGGCGGGGGCGCTCAAGGAAAAAATCCCTAAACATACCGCCAGCAGCGTCGCCATTAAAATGCGATATTTCATGGTTAACCTCAGAAGTCAAAGCATCTCAAAGCAGTCAGAGTGTGGGAGATACCCCTGCGTAAGAGTCCAGTGAAGGCAGCCATGCAACTACCTTATCAATCCATGATTATACGGAGCTTTGCGATCGCCTCAGAAAGGAAATTTTCGCAGATATTTTAATTTCACAAGAGCAAAAACAATGACCGACCTCTCTCCGACTGGAGCGGCAAAGTAAACTATAAAAAAGCAGGATCGGGAGTGAGTTCATGGATGACAGCGAGTTGTTTGCTGTTTTTGTTGCCGATGTTGTCAATGGGGCTGAGAGCCTTGCCTCAAATCCCAACTATCGCATTGAATCGGTTTTAGGGACTTGGCAACTGGTGGACAACAAAGCGGGCGTCATTGCCACGGGCAAAAGTGAGAATGGTCAACCGCAGATCATGGTCAAGCGCTACTGCGATGCGTGGGAATCTTTGCGACAAGCATTGACCCATGGATCATTCTTCCCTGATCTCGCTCAAAATAAGGCACAACTGGTGCCCTTTACCCGTGCCGCCATTCCCGAAGGCTATCAACTCTATGATTGTGCTGCCAGTGAGATGTGGCGCAGTTGGCGACGGGGCGCAGTTAATTATGTCCATATCTATACCGCGAATCAGTGGCGATCGGTGGGGGAAATTTCCTGTAGTGGCGGTGTGGTCTTTATTCCCGTTCCCGATCTCGATAAAGAGATTCAGATTACCAGTTCGTCATTGATGTCTTGGTTAGGCGTTCCTAATGCTTAGAACCCTAAAAAGGCTTAAGAAACTATGGATTAGGGGAGAGCGATCGCCCCAATGGATCAAACAGAACCTAAAGACTCTAGAGATAATAGACGTATAACCATAGCGACCTAGCAACACAATGCTTCCCTGTTTGCGACCTCGCCAGCCGATTTCCCCTTGAGGCAACTATGTCAGAACCGCACCGCGATACCAACATTGGCCAAATTCTGATGAATCGGTACCAGCTGACGGAGCTGATTGGCAAAGGCTCAATGGGACGGGTGTATCGGGCAGAGGACATTCTCCTTGGCGGCGTTCCGGTTGCCGTTAAATTCCTGTCGCAAACCCTGCTCAACGATCGCATGAAAACCCGCTTTGCCCAAGAAGCGCGCGCGGGTGCTCTCCTCGGTCAGAAAAGTATGCACGTGGTGCGGGTGCTCGACTACGGCATGAACAACGAGGAAATTCCCTTCTACGTCATGGAATTTTTGGAAGGCGAAAACCTCAGTGATTTGCTCCTAGAAGAACCCCTGCCCTTAAGCCGATTTCTGCGAATTGCACGCCATATGTGCCTTGGTCTGCAGGTAGCCCATGAGGGAATTATCATCGAAGGCCAAAAATGCCCCATTATTCACCGTGACATTAAACCTAGCAACGTCCTTGTGATTCAGGATGGCACGATGGGGGAACTTGCGAAGCTATTGGATTTTGGGATTGCCAAATTTTTGGGGGATGTCTCTGAAAAAAGGCAAACCTCGTCGTTTATGGGCACTTTGGCCTACTGTTCCCCAGAGCAAATTGAAGGGCGAGAGTTGGATCACCGCTCGGATATCTACAGTCTTGGCATCACCATGTATGAGCTACTCACCGGCAAGATGCCCATTCAGGCGGACACCCACTCCATTGGCAGTTGGTTTAAGGCACACCACTTCCAAAAGCCAGTGCCCTTCAATGTGGCCAGTCCAGGGTTGTATCTTCCTCCTGTCCTTGAGGAACTGATCATGGCCTGCATGGCCAAGTCCCCCAGCGATCGCCCCCAAAACGTCGGTGAAATTATCAAGGTCTTAACAGCCCTTGAGGAACAGTTTGGGAGTAGTCGAGTCACCCAGCCGGGGGTAGAGGTCGCTGCAAAAGTCTCTCAACCCTCAGAACGCCAGTCTCAACCGCCTGTTGCCCTTGCAACGGTTGAAGAAGTCTGCTGGCAAAGTGTTTGGCCTGCCGATAAACCCGTAGCGGAAATTGTCTTTCCGATGCCTTTGTATGCACAGCGGGAATCAGCCGCCTCGCTGTGGGTGATGCTGCCTCGCCCAGAAATTGATCGGCGCATGCTCAATATTCGCTACAACCAGTTTCTCTTTACCACCAGTCCCCACCCGATGATCCTCTGGATTACTGCCATCTACGATCCCAAGCAAGGGCCCCGCTGGTTGCCCTGTTATTTGGATATGAAACTGCCACGCAACCAAGAACTCTGCGTTTTGCTCTCGGAGACCGGCTACTATCCGCTGCTCTTTTTCTCCCTTGAGGATCCGCAACACTGCATCAATGTCCGCATGTTTACGATCGCTACCTTCCAGCGGCAACTGCTACGGGATTGGCTGCAAACCAGTAAAAGCTTGCCCAGTTCTGCCCCAGCGATTGTGAGCCGTAATCTCCTCAAAGCAGAGTTTGAAAACTACAAGCCGCAAATCCTCGCCAAGCTGGAGAACGTGAAGATGGCCACAGTCATTGATTAGGGATATTGCGATCGCCCTCTAGGACAGCAATAGAGAAAAATATATTAAGAGATGTTGCGGAATTAGTAAAGAATTGTTACAGTGAGGGTACAGGGTTCGATCAGGAGTCAAAACCATGGAAGATACCAAAACCATCAAAGCTGAAGATCGCAACGCATGGGTCTTTGGATTCACCCCCCAAGCTGAAATTTGGAACGGTCGCCTCGCCATGATCGGCTTTGTGGCGGCGCTACTCACAGAACTGATCACCAAACAAGGCGTGCTTCACTTCTGGGGTCTCCTCTAGACCTTAACTCTCTCCCAATTTTCAGCGGTCAAAGTGTCATTTTGAGGTCAGTAATGGCCTCTTTTTTTTGGCCAATTCAGCGGTACTACAAGGCAAACACAGCGCCTTTCACAAAGAGAGCACACCTTCAAAACCGTGAAAGCGACTAGCAGAGAGGATTGTACTCCCTCTATCCATCCCAATAGGTCAGGACTGTAGCGGGAAATGCCGCTGTCAAAGTACCTGTTAAATAATCCGCAATTGAGTATGAATAAATCGAATAAATCTAGGAGTGATTCACACGAGGAATCCCCAGACTGTAGTTGCGCACACGACTGTTGAGGTTGTAGCCAATTTCCCCCTGCATCAGCAAAGAGCGAATAAAATGCTCCAAGTCCGAGCCAATGCGCCGCAGATTATATTCCGTCAAGTCCTCGCCAGCGGCATTTGCCACCAACTCCTGAAATTTGGCTTCCACCTTCGCTAGGGCGGCGTCGTTCCACTCCAACTCGTTATCGGGATCCACATTCAGCGTCAGCGTTTCTGTATCAGGATGAACTTCCCCATCAACCACATGGCCGGCATAGATGTGAACGTGGCGTGTTGTAGACTTCAGTAGCATGGCTAACCAATGACGAGTGAACCGTAGTTCGTAAACGCTTATACTATACCAAGAATCCTTGCGCGGAAAGTTTCGAAAAACTCATGCCTTAACCCAAGAATCCGTAATAGAACTAGGCTGGATTCTAGGCTGATTTTGGCTAGCGATCGCTAAAAGCTGAACATAAAAGGGGCAATTGCCCCCTCTATCCATCCAGATTTTTAGCTACCTCACAAAATTTCCCAGCCGCCTATGTGGTAACGGGCTTCCTCCTAACGTGCCTGTCGTTGCTCCCAGCGTCGCCGGCCACCCGCCCAGGGGGGAGGTCCACCATGGGGACGAATGTTAATCACCTCGCCATTGGCGCGGGTAATGCGAAAGGCGTCAAAGTCATAATCATCATATTTGCCGACAACTGTAACGGTTTCGCCGGGCTGGAGATTGATTTGGTGAAACCAACGGGGACCGGCATCCACAATGACTTGACCCGTGCCATCGTCGAGAATGAAATGATTGCCAACCGCACTGCGTACGGTGCCGCGAATGGTAATGCCATAGACATTGCCTAAATTACGAATCGGAGTTACCGACTGGGCAACACTTTGAGCCATCGGTGGCATCAAAACGCCCGTAGTACCTACAAAAAGAGACATACCCAAAGCCCATAAATACTTCCTAACCATCTTCTGTGTCCTCAATGCTTCAATCCCTAGATTAAGGAAAAAAAATGACAGAACTATGTCAACGTCCGTCAACGTCCGCTTGGGGGTAAGGTAATGGTCACCGTTGTTCCCTCCCCCACGCGACTGTGAATTTGCAGCTGTCCTTGATGAGCATCAACAATTTGTTTGACGATCGCTAGCCCCAAACCAAAGCCCTGCGGTTGTTTCTGACCTTGATGAATGCGATAAAAGCGATCGCAGACATGGGGCAGCGCGGCTTCTGGAATGCCGATCCCCGTATCCACAACAGCAATTTGAACCTCGCGCTCCGTTGACTGAGTTGCCAATTTCACCTTGCCACCTTGGGGGGTATAGGCGCAGGCATTCCTCAAAAGATTTGCAATTGCTTGCTTGAGCAGCAAAAAGTCACCCTTTACCATGATGGGCAATTCAGGGAGTTGAACCACAAATGTAATCCCTTGGTCATCCATGGGCTGCTGCCACTCTTCAGCTAATTCCTTAATCAGCGCATGGGCATTAAACGATTGGCAATTGGCCAACTGACCTTCATGGCGAGCCAAAAACAGCAGATCGCTGACTAAATTGGCCATTTGTTTTGCAATCTGGCAGATGTTGTTTAAGTTTTGCTGCACAGTTGTAAAGGATTCACTGTCATCTTGCAGCTCTTCTTCTAAGATCATTAGAGCCAGTTGACTATTACTTAAAATTGCTGATAAAGGTGCCCTTAGCTCATGGGAAGCATTGGCTGTAAATCGTTGAAGCTGATGACAAACAACAGATAGTTTTTCATTATTTTCCCTAAGGGAATTTTCGCGCGATTCTAGTTCTGCAACCAGCTGATAAAACAAGCGAACAGAGAGTAAGCTAGCAATACCACCAATCACGGCAGCAGCAATTATAATTGACCATGCCAATTCTCGATACTCAATTTGGTGCCCCCGGCGATCGCCCAACAGCACCTCCTCATTTTTATAAAATTCGTAAATGCTTTGCCGTGCTCTTTCCATTAAAATCCGACTTTTATTCCAATCAATATTCTGCTCTTGGTTGGATTTACTGACTAAATGAGTCATAGATGCAAAATTTTCTGAATACACATAACGATCAAAAATCTGAATGTTTTGCTGAAGGGTTTCCTCGATTGAGTCTAAAGCCTTAAGTTGCTCAGGATTATCCTGTACCAGCTCTCTAATTTTTTCCAATGATGGAACAATGCGAGATTTTGCCGCAATGTAAGGTTGCAGAAAGCGGTGACTGCCTGTCAGGCTATAGCCACGCACACCCGTTTCCAAGTCCAGCAGTAAGTTAAGTAGTTTTTGCGTTTCTAGTCGTACTTTTTGCGTATGCAACACCCATTCATCATCTTCAATTAGGTTTAGCTTCAACCATATAAATGACGCGACAATAATGAACAGAAAGATAATCGGCATGGCAATAATTAAGCCAGCACGATAGCGAATTGATCCAACTACTTTCCTAAGAAACATTTTGCTGGGGATTCAAGGAATAACCACTACCATAGTGGGTTTTGAGCCAATGCTCTACACCCAGTTGCTTCAATTGCTCCCGCAGCCGTTTCACTCGCACAGCAACCGCATTACTCTCAGGGGATTTATCCCATTCCCAGAGTTGACTTTCAATTTGCTGGCAGCTGAGAACTTGGCGTGGATGGCGCATCAGGTAGCTGAGCAACTGAAAATCTCGACTTTTAAGCTGAATTTCCACACCTTGATAGCTCAACTTCCGAGTCTCTAGGTGGAGAGTTAATCCCTCAAGGGTTAGTTCATCCCCCTGCCAGAGGGGCGATCGCCGCCGCAGGGCGCGGATGCGTGCCAATAATTCCAATAGATCCACGGGCTTAATGAGATAATCATCGGCACCCACATCTAAGCCAGTGACTTTATCCGCCGTCGTGTCCTTTGCGGTAAGAAAGACAATTGGCGCAGTTTTTTGCTGCTGGCGGTAATAGCGACACAGCTGTGTGCCTTCACCATCGGGTAAAAGCCAATCTAAAATGAGCAATTCATAATCCACCTCATGGATTAACCAGTAGGCTGTTTTCAAATCGGGTGCAGTATCAACGGTGTAGCCCTGCCGCTGCAGTGCTAGGCAAATGGGCTGTCGCTGCTGGGGGTCATCTTCGACAAAGAGAATGCGCATGATCGAGTGACCGCTGCTATAAAAAACGATGATAAACCGACTGAAATCCAACCTAGTTTAGACAGAAAGAAATAGGATTCGGTTCAGGCCAGAGGCAGGTTGAGCAAAAGGGGAAGGCATGCTTAACTGAGTTAAAGAGTTTTGAGCCTTTGCTTCTATGCCTTTGATAGCGCTACTGTTTGAACCCTTTTTTGCCAATGCGGCAGCAGAATCAGTGAACTTGGCGGAAGCAGCACCTTTAATTTTGGCCGCTGTTTTACTGAGTCTGGTGGTGATTTACTTGGCGAGCAAAATGGGCGGTGAAATTTGTGCCCGCATTAACTTTCCACCGGTGTTGGGTGAGCTGGTGGGCGGTGTGGTGGTTGGTATTTCGGTCTTGCACCTGTTGGTCTTTTCCGAAGGGGGAACCACTGAGCCCTCTGTGCTGACGGCGTTTATTCAGCAGACCACCGGTATGGATGACCCGCTGGCTACGGTGGTTGCCAATACTGCCAGTGAGGTCATTGCCGTCCTCTCAGAAATTGGTGTCATGATCCTGCTCTTTGAGATTGGCTTGGAGTCCGATCTAGAGGGTTTGCTGAGGGTGGGGCCGCAGGCAGCTATCGTTGCTGTGGGCGGGGTGGTGGTTCCCTTTACAGCAGGAACCCTTGGCCTCGTGACGCTGTTTCATGTGGACTTGGTACCGGCCATCTTTGCAGGGGCGGCTCTGACGGCAACCAGTATTGGCATCACAGCCAAAGTCCTTGCCGAAATTCAACGTCTTACTTCTCCGGAAGGTCAAATCATCATTGGGGCAGCCGTTCTCGATGATATTCTCGGCATTATTGTGCTGGCAGTGGTGGCCAGTCTAGCCAAAACGGGCACGGTCGAGATTAGCAATGTGATCTACTTGATCATTAGCTCTGTAGTCTTTTTGGTGGGGTCTGTTGTCGTGGGGCGGCTGCTGAGTCCCTTCTTTTTGGGAATGGTCGATCGCCTGACAACGCGCGGCAACTTACTGATTCCCTCTCTTATCTTTGCCTTTGTCCTTGGTTATGTGGCAGTGATGCTGCAATTGGAAGCGATTCTCGGTGCTTTTACCGCTGGCTTAGTCTTGGGGGAAACGGAAAAACGACGTGAGCTAGAGGAGCAGATTTTGCCCATTGCCGATATGCTAGTGCCAGTTTTCTTTGTCTGTGTTGGCGCACGCACCGATATTAGCGTTCTCAATCCCCTAGAACCGGCCAATCGTGCGGGTCTGATCATTGCCTCGTTCCTTGTATTGGTGGCCATTCTTGGTAAGGTGGTAACAGGGGCAACGGTCTTTGGCCAGCCGGGAATTAACCGTTGGGCCATTGGCATTGGTATGGTGCCTCGCGGTGAAGTGGGTTTGATTTTTGCGGCTGTGGGGTCGGCCAGCGGTGTGCTCTCGAAGGCTCTAGATGCCGGTATTATCGTCATGGTGATTGTGACCACGTTCGTTGCGCCACCCCTGTTGCGCTTGGTCTTCAAGCCAGAGGTAGAAGACTCAGAGGCGTTACCCAGCTCAGAAGTTGCAGTGGAGTCTCCCCCAGAAGGATAGCAATGGAACCGATTACGGTCATTGGTGGTGGTCTAGCGGGTACAGAAGCGGCTTGGCAAATTGTTCGAGCGGGTGTGCCGGTGGTGCTGTATGAAATGCGCCCCCATGTGCCTAGTCCAGCTCACCATACGGCGGAGTTGGCAGAGTTGGTGTGCAGTAATTCCTTTGGTGCCAAGGCCAGCGATCGCGCCACGGGGTTATTGCACCATGAACTGCGTGCCCTCGGGTCGTTGATTATTGCCACTGCCGATCGCCATCAAGTGCCTGCCGGCGGTGCTCTAGCGGTGGATCGTGCCCAGTTTAGTGGTGAGTTGACTGAAACCCTCGAACGGCATCCCCTTGTGACATTGCGGCGCGAAGAACTCCCCCATTTGCCAGAGACCGGGATTGTCGTGCTAGCCACCGGGCCGCTTACCAGTGAGGCGCTGAGTGCGGATCTCCAACGCTTTACCGGACTGGACTACCTCAGCTTTTTCGATGCTGCCAGCCCAATTGTGGTTGGGGAGTCCATTAACCGTGAGGTGGCCTTTTTGGCCTCCCGCTACGACCGCGGGGAAGCAGCCTATCTCAACTGTCCCTTCACTGCTGAGGAATATCAGCGCTTTTGGCAGGCTCTCTGTGAAGCTGAACAGGCACCCTTGAAGGACTTTGAGCGTGAGAATGCTCAATTTTTTGAGGCTTGCTTACCCGTAGAGGAGTTGGCGCGGCGGGGGGTGGATACGCTGCGCTTTGGACCTTTGAAACCCGTGGGCTTGCGAGATCCGCGTACGGGAGAGCGTCCCTATGCGGTGGCACAACTGCGCCAAGAGGATCGCCATGGTCAACTGTGGAACTTGGTGGGCTTTCAAACCAATTTGCGCTGGGGGGAGCAACAGCGGGTGTTTCGGATGATTCCGGGCTTAGAGCAGGCGGAGTTTGTGCGCATGGGGGTGATGCACCGCAATACCTTCTTAAATGCGCCGAAGTTGTTGAGTGCCAGTCTCCAGTTTCGCGATCGCCCCACCCTCTTGGCGGCGGGTCAAATTACCGGTACCGAAGGGTATACAGCAGCAGCGGCGGGGGGCTGGTTAGCAGGAACGAACGCGGCTCGCTTGGCACAAGGACTCCCACCCTTGGTATTGCCGCCAACCACGATGGCCGGTGCCCTCTTCCACTACATCAGTACGGCGGAGAGCAAAACCTTCCAGCCCATGCCCCCCAACTTTGGTATTCTGCCACCCCTAGAGCAAAACGTTCGGCAAAAGGCCTTGCGCTATGCCGCTTATCGCGATCGCGCCCTCAAAGATTTAAGCATTTGGGCAACAGCGATGTCGCTGCCCCTACAGCCTCTAGAGTTAGACAGGTGCGATCCTGCTGTCGTTGAAGCTGGAGCCTAAGGTAGTCTGGGGGTAGCGTTGGCAGGCGATCGGGCCACTCTATGGCAACAATTCCGAGATCAATTTCTTCCCCAAGCCAATAACGTTCCGGTGCCAACTCCGCCACTTCAGCAGGGGTAAGGCGATAGAGATCAAAGTGATAGAGGGGCACACGCCCTTCGGGGTATTCCTGAATCAGCGTGAAAGTGGGGCTTTGGATGACATCCGCAATGCCCAATCCCTCCCCCAAGGCTTGCACAAACGTGGTTTTCCCTGCCCCTAGATCCCCCGCTAACAAGAGCACTGTCCCCGGCGGCAGCCATGTCCCCCACTGGCGCCCCAAGGCTTGCAGATCCGCCAAGCTGAGGTTGAGGTTCGTCATCTAGGCGCGCACTGCTTCTAGGAGTCGCGAAAAGTAAAAGCGGGTTTTGGTCATGGCATTGCGTTCAATCCGCCAACCCAAGTCTCGCAAAATCCCCACAATAAATTCCTCACTGTGGAGATAGGCACGGGTGGCCTTGCTGGAGCCGGGGAAGAATTCACCAATTTTTTTCAGCAGCGTATATTTTGGTGTTTTGGGGGCAAAGCTGAGGATCAGTCGCTCCATCGCCAAGGAACTCAAGTGGGCTAGCATCCCTGCCATTTGGCTGTCGGGATAGTGGATGAGGACATCAAGGCAGATGACGGTATGGTATTGTCCCCGCAGGACTTCAAGATCACTGACACTGAGGATGAGTTCATGGTGGCCATTCAATTGAGCAGCGGCGCGATCGCGGGCTTCGGCCACCATCTTCTCGGAAATGTCACTGGCATAGACCCGTGCCCCCAATTCTGCAAGGGGAATGCTCAGACTACCAACCCCACAGCCCGCATCACAAATGAGTTTACCCTTGAGGGAGCCATCAGCCTTGAGCCATGCTAGTACCGTATCAATGGTCTGTTGGTGTCCCATGCGGATATCCGCTTGCACCTTGCTGACCTGATCCGTGCCATAGATGCGCCGCCAGCGATCGAAGCCGGTCGTGTTGAAATAATTTTGAACAATTGCTTTCTCGTCAGCCGTAAATTGTGCCATAGCCCTTAGAATCAATCGTCATTGCCCCATTTATTGTGGCATAGCCGCCTACCGCTGAGAGGTGGTTGGCAGTGCCAATCGGGTACTCACTAGCCCCAAAATTACCCCAATGATGATCAGGAACACCCCCAAGCCCAGCGACCATTCAAGGGAAACATTGCTGGCAAGGGCGCGAAAACTGGCCTGTTGGGTTAACCACTGCTGAAGCTGTTGACTACTGCCCCAGCCAACTATCCACGCCAGTAAACCACCGCCGCCACCTAGACTAGCGGCTTGAATAAATAGGGGGGTATAAATCCAAGTTTGGGTGGCGCCCACCAATGTCATGATCTCAATTTCAGGTTGGCGCACAAGGATAATCAACCGTAAAATGGCGCTCACTAAGGCAACTACCGTTAAACTCAGGAGCAGCACCAAAATGAACGTGACTGCCCGCACTACCCGCTGCACACTTTGCAGACCCGTTAGGGCACGCTCAAGATACTGCACCGACTCAATGCCTTCCTTTTGGGCAATTTGGCTGGCTAGGGGAGCCACCTGTTCGAGGCTTTGGGCGCGGATCTTGATTTCATCGCTGAGGGGATTGGTGTCAAAGAGGGCTAAGCCACCCTGTTCACTTTTGAGGCCTAAATCAGCTTGCAATTGTGCCCAAGCGCGATCGCGATCAATCCAAGTGAAGTCGGCTACCCCCGGTAATGCCGCCAACTGCTCCTTAAGGCTGGCCACTTTGGCTGCGGGAAGTTCAGGCGACACATAGGCCGTAATTTCTAGCCGATTGCCCAAGGACTCGACACTAGCGCCAAGGAGGTGCGACACTTGCCAGCCCCAACCAAAAATAAAGAGCGTCACGGCCACAGCAATAACGGCTGCGCCATTGAGCCAACCACCGCGCCAGAGACTGCGGCGCACTTCTGGAAGCAAAAAGTCAAGGGTGGGTAAGGGACTCAAGTTTGCCATGGTGCAAATGGAGAATCCGATGGGGGACTAAGCGAGTCAAGGCTAAGTCATGGGTGGTAAAGAGAACCGTTAGCCCATGTTGATGGAGGCGATGGAGCAGAGCAAGAATTTGCTGGCTGGTTTGCGGATCCAGATTGCCCGTGGGTTCATCCGCCAGCAATAGCTCAGGCCCACCAACGATCGCCCGAGCAATGCTCACCCGCTGCTGCTCTCCCCCCGATAGAGATTGGGGATTGGCATTGGCTTTGTGGCTCAGGCCCACCAGTTTGAGCACCGTTTGTACCCGCTGCTGAATTTCTGCTTTGGGAATACCGCGCACCAGCAGCGCAAAAGCCACATTGTCTGCCACGGAGCGATCGCCCAGCAGCTTAAAGTCTTGAAAGATTACCCCCAAGCGCCGCCGCAACTGTGCCATCCGTCGATCCTGTTGGGGATTGACTTCCTCACCAAAGAGGCGAACTATGCCCTGATCTGGGCGAACTTGGCCACAGAGGAGTTTTAAGAGGGTAGATTTACCCGACCCCGAAGCACCCGTGAGAAAATAAAACTCTCCCCGTCGCAGTTGTAAATTGACGCGATGTAAGCAGGGCAAAGTGCCACCAAAGGACTTCGTGACTTGCCACAGTTCTGCAACGATTACCCCCTCAGAGGTGGGTTCGCAGGGGGGTACCACTGGGGTCACTGCTGTCATCGGGACGAGAAACGCTGTCGCCCATACAAACGACTTAGAAGCGCCTTCCATGCAAATTGGGGCAAAGCCAACATCCGCCGCCAGCGCCACGGTTCCTGATACAGACGGTAGAGCCATTCTAGATGGAGTTTTTGCATTAGCTTGGGTGCTCGCTTTTTAACCCCTGCCCACACATCAAAACTACCGCCCACGCCAACCCAAATCGCTTCTGGACAAATGTGACGATGGCGATCAATCCAATATTCCTGACGGGGAACTCCCAAAGCCACAAAAATAATGTGGGGTTGTGTCTCCTTTAGCGTTTCAATGAGAGCAACCTCTGTATCGGCATCGTGGTAGCCTGACTGCACACCAATAATGTTCAGGTTGGGCAACTCTCGATGCCAGCGCTCAGCCACTTTTTCTGCCACCCCCGGCGCTGCCCCATAGAAGAAGACCCGCTTGGGCTGGGGCGCCTCATTGGCAAGTCGCAGGAGGTCTTCGGCAAATTCAATCCCCGGCAGACGGCGCACCGAGAGGCCATGCAACTTGAGGTAGAGAATGACCCCCGATCCATCGGGAATCACCAAATCAGCACGGTGTAAAACATCAGCAAACTCTGGTGTTCGCTCCGCCAGCATCACCATCTCTGAATTGAGCGTGATCACGTGCTGACCATGGCCATCCCGCTGTTGCATTAGCAGCCACTCAGGAGCGTTGTCCACCAAATGAAGGGGAAATCCGAAAACTGAGACTTTTGCGGGAATGGTGGGCATCACAAGGGGGTAACCCATAGGGAAATTGAGCACAAGAAACACCGAGTATCTTACAGCCCTTTTCACAGCAAGTGAACACTCTGCGCAAAACAGCGTGATGGGCAGGAGAACGCTTCAGTAGTGGATCCCCGTCGTCTGGAAAAGGGCTATATCGGATATACAAGGTCATCCCACGGGATATGCCTTGTTGAAAACCACAAAACGCCTTTGCTAGATTAGAGTCGTTATTAAGATTCGTAAACTTGGCTCTTATCGTCCCATTGAGCTACCTCACGAATCTGCCTTTATCACTTCCTTTCGGAGTTGAGTTTTATGACGATCGCAATTGGACGAGCGCCAGCAGAACGGGGATGGTTTGACATCCTCGACGACTGGCTCAAGCGTGACAGATTTGTCTTTGTCGGCTGGTCAGGCATCCTGCTGTTTCCCTGCGCCTACCTTGCCCTCGGGGGCTGGCTGACCGGTACCACCTTTGTGACCTCTTGGTACACCCACGGCCTCGCCTCCAGCTACCTCGAAGGCTGCAACTTCCTCACCGTTGCCGTTTCCACCCCCGCCAACAGCATGGGGCACTCCCTCCTGCTCCTCTGGGGTCCCGAAGCCCAAGGGGACTTCACCCGCTGGTGCCAACTGGGCGGTCTGTGGACCTTTATCGCCCTCCACGGCGCCTTTGGCCTCATTGGCTTCATGCTGCGGCAATTTGAAATTGCTCGCTTGGTGGGCATCCGTCCCTACAACGCCATTGCCTTCAGTGCCCCCATTGCCGTTTTTGTCAGCGTCTTCTTGATGTATCCTTTGGGGCAATCCAGTTGGTTCTTTGCCCCCAGCTTTGGCGTGGCTGCCATCTTCCGCTTCCTGCTGTTCTTCCAAGGGTTTCACAACTGGACTTTGAACCCCTTCCACATGATGGGGGTGGCCGGTGTGCTCGGCGGTGCCCTGTTGTGTGCCATCCACGGTGCCACAGTGGAGAACACCCTCTTCCAAGATGGCGAAGGCGCCAGCACCTTCCGTGCCTTTAGCCCCACCCAATCGGAAGAGACCTACTCGATGGTGACGGCCAACCGGTTCTGGAGCCAAATTTTTGGCATTGCCTTCTCGAACAAGCGCTGGTTGCACTTTTTCATGTTGTTTGTGCCCGTGACGGGGCTGTGGATGAGTGCGATTGGCGTGGTGGGTCTGGCGTTGAACCTGCGGTCTTACGACTTTATTTCGCAGGAGATTCGGGCAGCGGAAGACCCTGAGTTTGAGACGTTCTACACGAAGAACCTGCTCTTGAACGAGGGCATTCGCGCTTGGATGGCGCCCCAAGACCAACCCCATGAAAACTTTGTCTTCCCAGAAGAGGTACTCCCCCGTGGTAACGCTCTGTAGAGCCTAATCGTATCCTCGTCTGAGTGTCCCTCTCCAATTGGGGAGGGATTTTTTATCTCAAGCAAATAGGGGAAGTTCGTTGAACGACTTGCCCTGCTGATCCTTGGCAGAAAGGAGGGGTTCGCTGTCGATCGGCCATTGAATGCCGACGGTTGGATCATTCCACAGCAGCGTATATTCATCCCCCGGATTGTAGTAGTCCGTTGTTTTGTAGAGCACTTGGGCAGTGGCTGATTGCACCCAGAAACCATGGGCAAAGCCAGGGGGAATCCACAGTTGCCGGAAGGTCTGCGCACTCAGCCAAGTCCCCACCCATTGGCCACAGGTGGGCGAAGAGCGCCGCAAATCGACTGCGACATCGAAAATTTCCCCCTCGATCACGCGAATGAGTTTGCCCTGGGGCTGTTGGTGCTGGTAGTGTAATCCCCGTAGCACGCCCTGTTGTGAGGCAGAGTGATTGTCTTGGACAAAGGTCACCTCTAAGCCTGTAGCGGCCATAAAAGCCCGCTGATTAAAGCTTTCTAGGAAAAAGCCCCGCTGATCGCGAAAGACACGGGGTTCCAAGAGCAGAACGTCAGCGATCGCTAGCGGTTGTACCTTAAGCATGACTGCCTCCAGTGACTTCTGCCCACACCTGCAAGAGATATTGACCGTAGCTACTTTTGCGCAGGGGTTGGGCGAGTTCATAAAGTTGCTCTGGGGTAATGTAGCCCTGATGCAGAGCAATTTCCTCTAAGCAGGCAATTTTCACCCCCTGCCGTTCCTCCAGTGTGCGAATAAAGCTGCTGGCCTGTTGCAGCAGATCATGGGTACCCGTATCCAGCCACGCATAGCCGCGTCCCAGCAATTCCACCCGCAGTTGTCCCTTTTCAAGGTAGAGGCGGTTGAGATCGGTGATTTCCAGTTCCCCCCGCGCCGATGGTTGAAGCTGGGCTGCCAGATCGCACACTTGATGGTCATAGAAATAGATGCCGGGCACCGCATAGTTGGACTTGGGCACCGCTGGCTTTTCCTCAATGCCGAGGACGCGACCGCTGGCATCAAACTCAATCACACCGTACTGCTGCGGATTGGCCACCCGATAGCCAAAAATCATTGCCCCTTCCGTCAATTGCGCCCCCTGTTGCAATTTTTGGGGTAAATCATGGCCGTAGAGTAGATTATCCCCAAGGGTGAGGCAGACGGGTTCTCCTTGTAAAAACTCCCGCCCTAGGATAAAAGCTTCCGCGAGACCATTGGGCTGAGGCTGCACACAATAGCTGAGGGACAAGCCCCACTGATGACCATCCCCTAGAAGCTTTTCAAAAAGATAGAGGTGCTCTGGGGTAGAAATAATGAGGATCTCCCGAATCCCCGCCAGCATCAGAATTGAGAGGGGATAGTAAATCATTGGCTTGTCATAAATGGGCATCAGTTGTTTACTGAGCACCTGTGTCAGGGGATAGAGGCGGGTTCCAGAGCCACCAGCCAAAATAATTCCTTTCATGGGCAATGACTAAGAACGCTGCCATAGTGGGTTGCCAGCCAAGCACTGTAGTCGGCGGTGCGCGCTGCTTCCACCCAGTCTTGATGGGCAAGATACCACTGCACGGTTTTTTCAAGGCCACTGCCAAACGTTTCTTGGGGCTGCCACCCCAGTTCCCGCTGAATTTTACAGGCGTCAATGGCGTAGCGGCGATCGTGACCGGGGCGATCGCTGACAAAGGTAATCAAGCTGCGGTAATTCAAATCAGCGCGAGGCACAAGGGTTTGCAGCAGATCGCAGAGGGTGTGCACGACCTCAAGGTTCGGCTTTTCGCAGTTGCCACCAATGTTGTAGGTTTCCCCCACCTGACCCTTTTGCCAAACGGTATAGACCGCACGGCAGTGATCTTCAACGTAGAGCCAATCCCGCACATTTTGACCATCGCCATATATCGGCAGCGGTTGCCCCGCTAGGGCTTGGCAGATCACCAGCGGAATCAGCTTTTCGGGAAACTGGTAGGGACCATAGTTGTTGGAGCAATTCGTTGTCAGGGTGGGCAGACCGTAGGTGTGGTGGTAAGCTCGCACCAAGTGATCCGAGGCAGCCTTTGAGGCGGCATAGGGGCTGTTGGGGGCATAGGGGCTGTCTTCGCGAAAGGGCGGATCCTCAGAGCCAAGGCTGCCATAGACTTCATCGGTGGAAATGTGAATGAAGCGGAACTGCTCCTGTGCTCCAGTGGGTAACTGTTGCCAGTAGGTTTTGACCTCTTCTAGGAGATTGGCGGTCCCCACGACATTGGTTTGGATAAAGTCCTGGGGGCTATTGATGGAGCGATCCACATGGCTTTCGGCGGCAAAGTGAATCACGGCATCGGGCTGAAAGGTTTGCAATAGCTCTTGGACAAGGGGGCGATCGCCCACATCCCCCTTGACAAATTGATAATTGGGCAATTGCTCGAGCATGGCCAAGGTGCCGGGGTGACAGGCATAGGTCACTTTATCGAGGTTGAGTACCGCCCCCCAGCCTTCCGTAAGGGCTAAGCGCACAAAGTTGGCGCCAATAAAACCACCCCCACCCGTTACCAAAAACTTGATCATGGACACTGACACCACCAGATTCTGGCTTGCATCATACCAAGACTAGACACCCGTTCAGAAAAAGACGTTTACTAGGAATGAACATTTGCTCAGGCGGACAATCATGGATGAATTTATGGCGGCGGCGGCGATCGCCGAGGCAGAACAAGGACTCAAAGAAGGCGGCATTCCCATTGGCTCGGTCTTGGTACGCAATGGTGAAATTATGGGTCGGGGTCATAACCAGCGGGTACAGCAGGGTAGCCCAATTCTCCACGCGGAAATTGACTGCCTGGCCAATGTGGGACGGATCGGCAGCTATGGAGATACAATTCTTTATTCAACCTTGATGCCGTGCTATCTGTGCGCGGGTGCTGTGGTGCAGTTTGGCATTAGAAAAGTGGTTGCGGGCGAATCCCAGACCTTTGCCGGCGCACGGGAATTTATGGAGTCCCATGGCGTAGAGGTGATTGACTTGAACTTGGAGCGATGCCAGCAGTTAATGCGGGACTTTATTACGCAGCATCCCCAGCTTTGGTTTGAGGACATTGGCGAACTCACCTCTGAAGGAGAGTAGCGAAATTTTAGGATACGGGAATACGCGGCAAGCGGTTCTTGAAGCCACAGAGAATTTCCCAAGTAATTGTGCCTAGGGTGTCCGCCCAAGTTTCTACGGTTAGGCAGTCCCCGCCATCTTCGCCAAGAAGGGTCACCACATCCCCCTCCTGAAGGCCATCAATGTCACTGACATCAATCATCAGTTGATCCATCGTAATAGCCCCCACTTGGCGCACCCGTTTTCCCTGAACCAAGACTTCGAGCTTGTTGGAAAGAAGGCGGGGCACCCCATCAGCGTAGCCAATGCCCACAACGGCAATTTTCATCGGCTTGGGGGCAATGAATTGGTGGCCATAGCTAATGCCCGTATGGGCGGGAATCTCCTTCAACAGGGTAATGCGCGATCGCACTTGCATCACTGGTCGCAGCGGCACCACCCCCCGTAAATGGGGCGCCGGATACACGCCGTAGAGACTCAAACCAACGCGCACCATGTCATAGTGACTACTGCGGTTGGCCAAGGTGGCTGCCGAATTCGCCATGTGACGGCGCACAGCCCCTAAACCTAGGGCCGAAATCTGTTCCCACACCTGTTCAAAATAGGCCTGCTGCTGCCACATCAAACTGGGATCGGTGTCATCGGCACTGGCAAAGTGAGAATAGATTCCTTGGATGCGCAGGTGGGGTAACCGCTGCACAAACTGCACAAATTCGACTGCATTCTGCCACGGACAGCCCAAGCGGGACATGCCTGTATCAATCATCAAATGGACATCAAGAGGTTCCCGCCGGTGATCAGCGTAGTCAGAGAAAATCAAGGCTTGCTTGGGTGTAGAGAGGGTGGGCTGAAGCTGCCACTCGGCCATCATCTGCACCTGCACGGGCAAATTGACGGATCCCAAGACCAAAATTGGCGCTGTAATCCCCGCCTGCCGTAGGGCAATCCCTTCGGGGATTGTTGCCACCCCTAGCCAAGTTGCACCGTGGGCTAAAACCGTCTGTGCCACCGTGAGGGCACCATGACCATAGGCATCTGCTTTCACCACGGCTAAAAGTTCCGTTGTTGGTGCCAGCCATTGGCGAAGATGTTGGGTATTCGCTGCCAAGGCCGCCAAATCAATTTCAATCCATGCGCGCTCACACTCCTGGGAACTGGTGAGCTGTTCCTGACTGAGCATTGTTTTTCCTATCCTCACACCATAACTTCCCCACAGGGGGTGACCAACCCTACAGCCACGGGTGCTCTGTGATTCAATGTATAGCACCCGATGTTCAGTCTTAGCGTCAATCATTCGCTTCTTAGCAAAACCTGCTAGAGTGGCACTACAGCCCTTTTCTATGACCTAGAGTCCATCAAGGAGATCTCGCGGTTTTGAGCGTGTCCCATCTCCGTAAAAAGGGCAGTAGATTGGCTGTGGTTGCCCTCTTGCTGAACGGGGCAATGTCATTTTTGTTGGTGTGAGGTCGAGGTTCGAGTGGACAACTGGCACAAGACATCCCTAGGGCTAAATCCTCTGGGAGCGATTGGCGTGTTTGACAGTGGGGTGGGCGGCTTAACGGTTTTACAGGCACTCCAACGCCTTTTACCCCAAGAATCGTTTCTCTACTTTGGGGATACAGCACGGTTGCCCTATGGAACTCGCCGCCGCAGTGAAATCCTGCAATATGTGCGGGAGATTTTGGCGTGGATGCATTCCCAAGGCGTCAAGATGGCGGTGATGGCCTGCAACACCAGTTCAGCCCTTGCCTTGGCACAGGTTCGCAGTGAGTTTCCCTTTCCGATCCTTGGCTTGATTGTCCCCGCTGCCAAGATGGCGGTCACGCTGGGAAAGCGCATTGGTGTCATTGCTACCCCCGCAACGGTTAAAAGCGGTGCCTATGCACGGGCACTTCAGGAACTCTCACCCACAGTGGCGATCGCTCAAGTGGCTTGCCCTGAGTTTGTCCCCCTTGTGGAAAGCAATTGCCTAGAGGGCGATCGCGTCCACCGCATTGTTTGTCAGACCCTAAACCCCCTAGTTCAATTTGACCCCGATACCCTCATTTATGGTTGCACCCATTACCCCCACCTGCGCCCTGTGATTGAGCAGTATTTGCCCGCAACGGTTCATCACCTTGATCCTGCCCATGCCGTTGCCCGTGCAACAGTGCGCAAACTAGAGGCCATGAATTTAGCGACTCCTTGCCCCCAAGGCCAAGTGCACTTTTATGTCAGTGGGATACCCGAACAATTTGCCCAGTTAGCCAGTCGATGGCTGGGATACTACCCAACGGTGGAGCATCTATCCTTGAGTGTCTTGACCCAATTCTATCCGCCATTAGAGATAACCGCCCCGCCACCAGAGGTCTCCGTGGTTGTTGCCAGCTAGGTGCCCTTGGGAATTTTGGCACAATAGAACTATGCCATCTGGCTGTGTTGTCTATTCACCACCCTTGGAGGATTCCCGTGAGTAGTACCAGTAATTTTCAAGAGGCGATTCGCGAGGCGCGTAGTAGCGCGATTGTAGGGCCTAATGTGATTCGCAATGCCCTGCCCTTTGTCGGTGGTGGCCTCGTCCTGACGGCGGTGGGTAGCTGGGGTGGCCTCGGCGTCATCAGCGCCGCACCTCAACTGTTCATGCCCACATTCATTGTTGCCATTATTGCTGAACTTGTCCTCTTTTTTGTGGCACAGGGAGCCGCTCGCAAAGGGAATAATGGGCTAGCCCTACCCCTGTTGGCCACCTACAGTTTGCTGTCGGGTTATACGCTCTCTGGATTGATTGCCCTTGCCCTCAGCACCGTAGGCATTATGGGGATCATCATTGCCGCTGGCGGCTGTGGCATCACGTTTATGGCCGCTAGTCCCATTGGTTCCAATCTGTCGGAACGCGATGGCTTTGCCCTTGCCAAAACGGTACAACTGGGGATTATTGCCCTGCTGGTGGTGCTCGTTCTCCAGTTAGTCTTCAGCTTCTTTGGTGTCTTTACACCCACGTTTCTGGAAATTGCGATTTCTGGCATTGGTGTCGTGCTCTTTGTGGGGGCTGCGGTGGTGGACTTCTTTGTGCTGCCCCGTACCTACCGCGATGATCAGTACCTCTCTGCTGCCCTTTCGATGTACCTGACCTACATCAACCTGTTTATCTTTATCCTGCGGTTACTGATTGCCCTCAATCGCAGTCGCTAAAACAGCAGATGACACTGGGCATGATCCCGGAGCAGATGGTCACAGAGAACAAGAGCTACCATTGCCTCGACCATCGGCACCGCTCGCGGTAACACACAGGGATCATGCCGCCCTTTTGCCGCTAGCATGGTTTCTTCACCCGCTTGGTTCACGGTTTTCTGGGCTTGACCAATGGTGGCGGTGGGCTTAAAAGCTACCCGCAAAATAATGTTTTCGCCATTGGAGATGCCCCCCTGAACCCCCCCAGAGCGATTGGTGCGGGTGCGAATTCTTCCCTGTTCATCGGTATAGAACTCGTCATTGTGCTCTTGACCCGTGAGCAGGGTACCGGCAAAGCCAGAACCAATTTCAAAGCCCTTACTGGCGGGCAGCGACATCACCCCCTTGGCAAGATCTGCTTCTAGTTTGTCAAAGACGGGGGAGCCTAGGCCGACAGGCACATTGCGAACCACGCACTCAATGACACCGCCAATGGAGTTGGCTTGCCGCCGCACCTCATCCACAAGGGCAATCATCTTTTCTGCGGTGGTGGCATCGGGACAGCGCATGATATTCGCCTCAACGGCAGCCGCTGCCACGGTATCAGGATCAACAACGGCTTCAATGTCCTTGACCCGCTTGACGTAGGCAATGATTTCGGTACCCGCGACTTGAGCCAGAATTTTGCGGGCGATCGCCCCCGCGGCCACACGCCCAATGGTTTCCCGTGCCGAGGCACGGCCCCCCCCTTGCCAGTTGCGAATCCCGTATTTGCCGTCATAGGTAGCATCTGCATGGGAGGGACGATAGACCTGTGCCATTTCGGCATAATCTTCGGGGCGAGTGTCCTTGTTGCGCACCAGAATCGCAATGGGCGTGCCGAGGGTTTTGCCCTCAAAGACCCCGGAGAGAATTTCACAGCGATCGCTCTCTTGGCGAGGGGTCGTGAGCCGACTTTGGCCGGGGCGGCGGCGATCCAGTTCCTTTTGAATATCCGCTTCTGACAGTTCCAATCGGGGAGGGCAGCCATCCACAACCACCCCCACACCGCCCCCATGGGATTCACCAAAGGTGGTGACGCGAAAGAGATGCCCAAACGTATTGCCCATAGTGATTTCTGAAACCTACGATCCGCTCACCCGAAAGGCCATGCCACAGCCACAGGTTTGACTGGCATTGGGATTGTGGAAGCGAAAAGCGCCCCCCATTAAGTCTTCGATGTAATCCACCCGCAACCCCCGCAACATCTCAGCCGCTTCCGCCGCGATCGCGATTGTCCAGCCTTGGGACTGGGTGAGCACATCCGTCGGCTCGGGTTCGGTCACAAGGGCAAGATCGTAGCGCCAGTCACCGCAGGCACTAGGTTGCACCTGAATCCGTAGAATCGCGGCCCGACCTCGACTGACGCCATGGGCTTGGAGACGTTCCAACTCTTGAATGGCTGCGGGGGTCAATTCCACCATCTTGCACCAAACTAGCGGGAACCATCAGTATATCGTGGTTTGAGGAGGTTGGTGAGAGCTGCCTTGGCGTTGGGGTAGTCAAATTGAAATCCCGTAGCCAGCGTCCGCTCCGGCAAGACCCGCTGCCCCTTGAGCACCACATCGGCACCTTCCCCCAGCAGCAATTGGAGAACTGGGGCAGGCACAGGCAACCAAGAGGGGCGCTGCATCACCTCTCCTAATACCCGGCAAAAGTCCGCCATCGTCAGTGGCTCTGGGGCGGTGGCATTGTAAACCCCCTGCATTCCCGCTTGATCCACTGCGGCCAGAATCAGGCGCACTAAGTCCTGCTGATGGATCCACGAAAACCACTGCTGACCCGACCCAAGGGGCCCCCCTAGATATAACTGAAAGGGCAATAGGAGCTTGGCCAGTGCCCCCTGCTCGCCGAGGACAATGCCAAAACGCAGAATTACGAACCGCACCCCTAAATCCGTTACCTCTTGGGCAGCCGCTTCCCAGTCCACACAGACCTTGGCCAGAAAATCATTTCCCGCTGCATGGGTTTCGACAAACGTTTCTGTATCGCTAGTGCCGTAGTAGCCAATGGCAGAGGTCGAGACCAATACCCGCGGGCGCTGTTGACATTGGGCGATCGCCCGCACCAACTGCTGTGTGCCGACAACCCGGCTATCGTAGATCTCCTGTTTGCGCTGCGCTGTCCAGCGACCATTGGCAAGGGGTTCTCCTGCCAAGTTAATTACTGCATCCGCCCCCTCAAGGGCAGCAAACCAGTCCCCAGCGGCTTTGGGGGTATAGCCCACCCATTCAACATGGGTCATGCCAGCGAATTGTTTGGCGGCTTTCGCCGGGGAGCGTACTAAGGCAACCACGTGATCGCCGCGATCGCTGAGGGCGCTGACGACCTGCTGCCCGACAAATCCAGTAGCACCGGTTACAACGACTCTCATAGATCCCTATCCATGGGTTGCGCTGGACGCTTTTGCCTCAAGGGCGGCCACCACGGGTTGCCACTCTGTACCGTAGCGTTCCCGCAGGGCGTGCCAAGCTGCCACTTGACCTGCGGCGTATTCACCGGGCTTACCCCACTGCAAAAAGGCACTGAGGACGGATTTCTCATTGGCATCGAGAAAGCGAATGGCGTAGGTAGGAAAGTTGCCCCGCTTGGCTTGCCCTTCCTCAAAGCGAATTTTGGCCACCTGATCCATATTCAAGTGAAACTCAAAGTCCTCCGTGTGCATATTGGCATAGCGCCCCTTGGGCAGTTCAGCATAGAAAACCTTGGTGAGGGGCGATCGCACCTCCAAAACGGCAGTTTCGTTTGTAACCACAAGGCGCAGTAGCCCCAATTGCTCACAATCCCTGAGAAATTGCTGAAAGGAGGGAGAAGTATCAGACATCGTTGGTGCATCAGCTATGAACGCTTCTTCCACTGTGACGCACAGAGGATGCTGATGCAAGACTGCCAAGTTGGTCTTTGTTATTTGGCCTTGGCCAAGTGCAGCACCACCCCCAAGCCTGCTCCCATGTCCTCCGGGGTCACCTTACCATCGTGGTTGGCATCGAGGGCATCAAACACTGCATCCGTTCCCAGCCACTCTTCGCGGGTAATAATGCCATCGCCATCGAGGTCATAGACATGGAAGAGTTCTTCTGCTGCATGGGTGAGGGTTTCCGCCCCTTCAAGGCGGGTCAGTCGCTGCGTCAAGAGATCCTCAAGGGTCTCCAGTGCCTTGGTGAAGCCCTTAATGCCCTCATCCAGTTTTTCACTGGCCATCTCATCAGCCGCGTGCATCTTGCGGAAGGTGGCTTCATCCATAGCGACTTTTTCAATGTCAAGGGTGGCAGCGATCGCCGGATCCAGTTTGCGTTTTAGCTCGCCACTGGTGTTTTGCAGCTCCTGTAGCAGTGCCGGTGAAATCGTCAGCAGATCACAACCCGCCAGTTCAATAATTTCGCCAATGTTGCGGAAGCTGGCGCCCATCACTTCCGTGGGGTAGCCGAATTTCTTGTAGTAGTTGTAGATTTTGGTGACGGAAATCACCCCTGGATCCTCAGGCCCCGGATACTCGGCACGACCTGTTTTTTTCTTGTACCAGTCAAGAATGCGCCCAACAAAGGGGGAAATCAATGTCACACCCGCCTCAGCGCAGGCGATCGCCTGATGGAAGCCAAACAGCAGGGTTAAATTGCAGTGAATGCCCTCTTTTTCGAGAATTTCGGCTGCACGAATGCCTTCCCAAGTCGAGGCAATTTTAATCAGCACGCGATCGCGCCCCACGCCTGCGGCTTCGTATTGGCCAATCAACTCCCGCGCCTTTTGCACTGTAGCTTCTGTATCGTAGGAGAGCCGCGCATCTACTTCCGTTGAGACCCGACCGGGGATAATTTGCAAAATTTTCAAGCCAAAGGCCACCGCCAAGCGATCCACAGCAAGGGAGACAATCTCACGGGGAGTAGCACCAGACCCCAAATCAGCTTTGGCTTTGCGCAGGGTTTCATCCACAATGGGCTGGTACTCCTTCATTTGGGCAGCAGCCGTAATCAACGAGGGATTGGTGGTGGCATCACGGGGGGTGAATTTTTCGATGGCGAGGATGTCTCCCGTATCGGCGACCACAACTGTCATTTGTCGCAACTGTTCCAGCAAGTTCATGGGACAAGTCTCCCAAACGTGTCCCTTTCATTATCGTTCGCCAGCCCAAGGGTCGGGGAAAGCGCCGTAACAAAGCGCAATATGTCACCCCTCGGCTCTCTAGGTGTCATCGATGAGCGACCAACCTTGCGCCTCAACCCGCGATCGCCAGTGCTGCCAGTGCCGCTCAAGTTCCTGCCCCATTTCGGGAGTATTGAGGTGATTGCGCCAAAGAATCAGGGCATCCTCTGGGGGGTTCTCGTAGTAGTGGGGACGCCGTCCGACCAGTTCAAAGCCAAAGCGCTGATAGAGTTGTTGGGCGGCTGCATTGCTGGCGCGTACTTCCAACGTTGCCCACTGGCGATCGCCCCCTTGATGCCCCAGTTGCAAGAGCCGACATAGGAGTAACCCTGCTAACCCCTGCCGCCGGTACTGCGGATGCACCATCAACAGCACTAGGTGCAATTCATCGGCAATCCCCCAGCTCACGCCACAGCCCCACACCCCATCAAGGGTGGCCACCACCAGCAGCGTATGTTGCGGATTCTCCAACTCACGGGCATAGCCTTGGTGCGACCAAAAGCCCCCCAGACACACCTGATCCAGTTGAACGATGCTATCTAAATCCTTAATCGTTGGGCGTCGTAATTCTAATTGCCCCATGGCCGTTGCCTGCAAGGGAGAGTGCTATCATGCAGAGGAAATGGTACCCTATAGCAGCGCTATGGCAGAAGAGACGCCCACCCAAGCCCCCAAAAAAGAAAAGCCCCCCGCCATTGAGGATAAACCCTTTGCTGAGTTTATTAATGAGGCTTTTTTGCCTGCTCTCCAGAACGCCCTCAGCGCCAAAGTGGGGGATGTGAGTCTGCGCCTAGAGGAGAATACCGTGATGGGTGAGTGGGGCAAGGGAATGTATCAGTTTCGCCTCTACTTCCTAGAGGGGGATATCCAAGGGCCGAAGGCTTTTGTCTGTAGCAGCGGTGGCATTGCCCCCAGCACCATTGAGCCATTTTTGGGGGATGAGCGTAAAGTAACGCTTGATCTACTGGTCTTTGGGGTGATGCAGCGCCTGAATGGCCAAAAGTGGTTGGGAGGCAATTAGCGAGAGTATGGCCACAGCAATTCAAGTGGGCGATCGCGCCCCTGATTTTGAACTCACGGCTGCCAATGGCCGCAAGGTGAAGCTCTCCGACTTTCGTGGCAAAAAGAACGTTGTCCTCTACTTTTACCCCGCCTCAGAAACCCCCGGCTGCACGATTCAAGCCTGTGCCTTTCGCGATGCCTACAGTGTTTTCCAAGAACTGGGCGCTGAAGTGATTGGCATTAGTGGCGACCCCGTGGAGCGGCAGCAGGGCTTCCAGAAAAATCACCAACTCCCCTTTCTCGTCCTCAGTGATCCCGGCAACAAGGTTCGCCAGCAGTATGGTGCCTCTTCGCTCTTTGGTCTCTTTCCGGGGCGGGTCACCTATGTCATTGATCAAGAGGGTGTGGTGCGCTACGTTTTTGACTCTATGCTCAACTTCAAAGCCCACGTAGATGAGGCGCTCAAGATTTTGCGGCAGTTGGCCAGTGCCACTGCCTAGAGCAAGCGATCGCAATCACACCCCAACGGTAAGCGAGTTCACTGCCAAGGCCGACTCCCTAGGGCTAGGGTAGAGCTATTCTTCTTAGGAGTTTGGCCATGCGTTCCTACCTTGCCCTTGTACCTGCGGTGCCCCTCTTTCTGTTGTCCCTTGGTTCTCTCAGCCTTGCTCAGGGAACGACGCCTGTGGTGAGCCAGCCTTCCAGTCTTGTGGCGCGACTGCGGGCGAATCTGCCGAACCGTGGTGTTCCCGGTAGTCGCTTTGGGGGGGCAACCCGTGGAGCCTGTGTTAGCGGCAGTGAACGTTTAACCGCCTTACTCCCTGATACCCACCTTGGCCAAACGGCTGTGGCGACACCAACCCTCTTTGTTTTTGTGCCCAAGAGCAAAGCCACGCAGGGGGAAGTGGTGATTGCTGATGCTGAGCATCGTCCCCTAGCAACAATGGTGGTGGATCTACCCGCTGAACCGGGGATTCTGGCACTGAAGCCCAATGTGCAACTCCAACCCGGCCAAGACTACCGCTGGACCTTTACCCTACTGTGTGGTGCTGATGCCGATGATCCCTCCGCCTTTATCTCTGTCAGTGGCGTGATTTCGCGGGTGCAGCCGGCCACGGATTTGGCAAAGCAACTTCAGGGCAAGAGTGGGGGCGATCGCCTTGGGGCAGCAGTTGATGCAGGCCTTTGGTACGAAACCTTGGCGATTTTGGCCGAGCTGCAAGGGAATGAAGCCACACGGAACCTAGCCCGCAGTGAATGGGTCGCCGTATTATCTGCCGTTGGTCTAGGGAGTATTGCCCAAGCGCCCCTAGTACAATAAAACTGAATGAGTTAGCGTGGTGGTTGCGGGAGTCTCTCACTCCTGAGGAAAGTCCGGGCTTCCGAAAGACCAAGCTTGCTGGGTAACGCCCAGTGCGGGTGACCGCGAGGATAGTGCCACAGAAATATACCGCCGATGGAGGGAAACCTCACAGGCAAGGGTGCAACGGTGCGGTAAGAGCGCACCAGCAACATCGAGAGGTGTTGGCTCGGTAAACCCCGGCTGGAAGCAAGGTGTGCTAGCGCTAAGGAACTAGGGTTGGTCTTTTCCCCAGTTCTTTGCTAGCCAGAGCCGCTAGAGGCACTTGGTAACAAGTGTCCCAGATAGATAACCACCCTTTGAACAGAACCCGGCTTACGTCTAACTCATTCATTAGACCCTTTTGCAAATCCCTTGTGAGGATGTGTCCTTGAGTCTTTGCCCCCCTTGTCTGGATCTTCTATGGTGAAGCTGGGTTATCTTGGCCCAGTGGGCACCTACAGTGAAGAAGCCGCTCAAAGCTACGCCCAATGGCAACAGGGAGAACCCCTGACGCTGATTCCTTTGACGACGATCGCTGGCTGTTTGGAGGCGTTGGCCGCCGGCGAGTTGGATTTGGCGCTAGTCCCCAGTGAAAATTCCGTTGAGGGCAGTGTCAACATTACCCTTGATTCACTATGGCGACTGGATACGCTGCACATTCAGTACGCCTTTATCCGCCCCATTGTCCATGCCTTCATTGCCCAAACCACAGATTTCGCCCAAATTCAAGCGGTCTATTCCCATCCCCAAGCTCTCGGGCAGTGCCAGCGCTGGTTACAAGCCCATCTTTCCCATGCTCGCCAATGTCCGGTGACCTCCACCGCCGAAGGGCTGCAATACGTGGCTCAATCCGATCGGGTGGCGGCGATCGCCTCCGTACGAGCCGCCCAACTCCATCAACTACCCATTGTCGCCACCGAAATTCAGGATATTCCCGACAATTGCACGCGGTTTTGGGTGGTGAGTCGCCAACAGGGGGACGGCTGGCCCCAGCCGGGGGATACCCACACTTCCATTGCCTTTAGCCTGAAGGCCAATGCCCCCGGTGCCCTGCTCAAGGTGCTGCAACTCTTTAGCGATCGCCAGATTAACCTCAGCCGCATTGAATCGCGCCCCAGCAAACGTGCTTTGGGGGATTATCTCTTCTTTGTTGACTTAGAGGTGAATGGTCGCCCTGATGTGGTGGCTGATTGTCTGCTGGCGCTTAAGGACGCTACAGATGTGTTGAAGGTCTTTGGTAGTTATCAATTTCTAGACCTCGGAGAATAGATTGGCCATGCGTATCGGTGTCCCCAAAGAAATGAAGGATCAAGAATTCCGCGTCGGTCTGACGCCAGCAGGGGTGCAAAGTCTGCGGGAGCGCGGCCATGAGGTTCTCATTGAAAGTGGCGCGGGGGTGGGTTCAGGCTTTCTCGATGAGGCCTATGTTGCCGCAGGTGCCCAAATTGTGGCCACGGCCCAAGCCGCGTGGGATGCCCAACTGGTGGTCAAAGTCAAGGAACCCTTGCCCTCGGAGTATCGCTATTTGCGTTCTGGCCAACTGCTCTTTACCTACTTGCACCTTGCCGCTAGTCGGGAGCTGACGGTGGCTCTGTTGGAATCGGGGATTACCGCGATCGCCTATGAAAGTGTTGAAGAAACGCATCATCACCAACGCAGCTTTCCGCTGCTAACCCCCATGAGCATGATTGCCGGTCGCTTGGCAGTGCAGTTTGGTGCCCGCTTCCTAGAGCGTACCCAAGGGGGGCGGGGAGTGCTCCTCAGTGGCATTCCGGGGGTGCGGCCGGGGCGGGTTGTCATTTTAGGGGGCGGTGTCGTCGGCACAGAAGCGGCGCGGATGGCTGTGGGTTTGGGGGCACAGGTGAGCATTCTCGATATTAATGTCGAGCGTCTCAAGTATCTAGAAACCCTCTTTGGCGCCCGGGTGGAGTACCTCTACAGCAGTTCTCACCTCATTGCTGAGCTATTGCCCCAAGCGGACTTAGTGATTGGTGCTGTCCTTGTGCCGGGTCAGCGTCCTCCCTGTTTGGTGCCCAAGTCCCTTGTGCAAACGATGCGCCCCGGAGCAGTGATCATTGATGTGGCCGTGGATCAAGGGGGCTGTGTGGAAACGCTGCGACCCACGACCCATTCCAACCCCACCTATACCGCCTTTGGTGTGGTTCACTATGGCGTGCCGAATATGCCGGGAGCTGTGCCTTGGACAGCCACCCAAGCCCTGACGAATAGCACCTTGCCCTATATTCTTTGCCTCGCCGATCATGGCGATCGCGCCCTCGAACTCTCCCCTGCCCTTGCCAAGGGTCTAGTGGTCAAGCAGCACCATTTAGTCCATCCCGATGTGCGGGTTGTCTTTCCTGATCTTTAGGCCGACGATCAAGTACCTCTGGACAGGCTGAGCCCCGTTCTCATTGACGCTCATCCCGCTAAGGCTAGGCGTATAGCAGGAGATTCCCCGTTCACAGCATCTCTACGAAAAACCTAGGCCGTGCTAGTTGAAGTCCGTCCGAGGTGGAGAGAAAGTATTCTAGGCCAACATCGAGGCCAACCACCCGCTTCAAGACTTGCTGCAATGCTTGGGCGTTAACCGACGCTAAATCAGGGTTGAACTGCTTTGCTTGGGTTAATCCTTGGCACTGCACGTTGAAGCTGGGGTAGGGGGCATCCGCTGGGATGATGTACTCGCTCTCGCTACGCACAGAGCAGGCATTGACTGGACATTTGCGCGAAGCAATCCAGTCTTTGCGCTCCCTCAGCGCATCATTTCAAAACTTGGCGACACACGTCTAGATCGTAGTCGATCTGCTTAGCCTGCTGCTGGGTTAGTTTTAGTTTGTACTCGTACGTCAGGGTGATCATGAGTGGACTATAGCTATCAGTCGCACCCGATGTTCGGTGCTAGCTCAATATATCCAGCAACAAGCTGAGATTGAGTGACTGCTCCCTATGGTCGCCCGCCGCCTCACCACTACCTAACCGCTTTGCGGTATAGACGGAGCACTGCGGCGAATTTTGGTAGATTGAATGGCAAGAAACTCATTGACACAAGGGCAATAGTAACGTCACAAAGTAAAACACAAGGGGTGCCGTAAAAACATAGCTATCGGCGCGATCCAAAATGCCGCCATGCCCGGGAATCAACTGGCCAGAATCTTTGACGCCGGCATCCCGTTTCATCATTGACTCCGTTAAGTCCCCCAATAGACTGGCAATGCCAATCATGAGGCCAAACATTGCACCCAAAAGCCAAGGGAGTGGCCAGCCGAGGGAATGTGCTCCCCAAAGGGCGACGCCTAAACTCCCTAAAACGCCAAACACTGCCCCTTCTACGGTTTTCTTGGGACTGATGTGGGAAAGCCGTGTCCGGCCAAAGAGCTTACCAACAGCATAGGCACCAATATCTGCCGCCCAAATACAGACAAAGGCCAAGAGGGTTACCTGCAACCCCAAGGGCAAAGCGGTGAGTTGAAACTGCTCTGGCCAAAATCCTCCCAAAGGTAATGTTGCCTGTTGCTCCAATCCCCGCAAGCGCACCCAATAGCTTGGCAAATAGCCGCCGTAAAATAGCCCCATGATTGAAGTGGAAATGTCGGCGATCGAGGCCAGCTTGGGTTGAAATAGCAAGTAGAAGCAAATGAAGGTACCTGCGACGGGAAAGACAGCATCCGCAAGGTCTGGACGCAGCAGTGAGGTGATCAGGAGCACTTGACTCACCACGAGGGTGGTTTTAGCCGCCGGCGCACTCCCTTTGGCACGGGCTAATTCAAAGTATTCCAGTTGACCCAGATAAATCAGTGCCCCAATGCCCAGACAAAAATACCAACCGCCTAAAAAGGTCATCAGCAGCGCGAGAGCGATCGCGACAAGTCCACTGGCAATGCGGATCCAGAGCATGGTGGTGAGGGGCGGTGATAAGGAGAGGGGGTTACGATTGAGCCGCGCGTTGAGTGTTTGCGTAGCGCGTCCAAAGAACGATCGCCGCTACAATAAAAAGTTTAATCTAAATTCACCAACGTTAAGGAAACATTAACAGACTCGCAGCCAAAACAGGATGCATGGCAATGTCCTTGGCAAGCTATAACGGATCAGGGAACATCATGGGGGCAAGGGCGTCATGAAAAGCGATTGGTCTGAGGTCGATTGTATCCATGACATCCAGTCTTCCCCTTGCTTGGACGCGTGTTGAGGAGACCAGTGCTCGGGTGACGCTGCCGCTGACAAAACTTACACCCCAAGAGTTGGTTGTCCGCTGTCAAGCCGGCAGAACCCCAGATCGTGCTGCCTTTACTGAATTGTTGCGGCGATACCAATCCCATGTGGAGCGAATTATCTATCACCTCGCGCCCGACTGGGACGATCGCGCCGACCTTGTGCAAGAAGTCTGGATTCGGGTCTATCGCAACATTCACAAACTCCAAGACGCCAGCAAATTTCGGGGTTGGCTCAGCCGCATTGCCACCAACTTGTTTTACGATGAGTTGCGCAAACGCAAACGCCATCAACCGCCCCTGTCGCTGGATGCACCCCTGAAAACCCAAGAGGGTGAAATGAGCTGGGAACTTGCCGCCAGTGATGCCAGTCCCGATGACCGGTTGCGTACGGATGAATTCTATGATCAATTACGGCGGGCGATCGCCAACCTACCGGCAACCTTTCGGACAACGATTGTTCTGCGGGAAATTGAAGGCCTCTCCTACGAAGAAATTGCCCAAATCACTGGGGTTTCCCTCGGAACCGTGAAATCGCGAATCGCCCGTGCCCGACAGCGACTCCAACTAGAACTCCAACCCCACCTCGATCTCCCTTCAACCTGATGCGAATCACCCCTACCCTTTTCCTGCAAGGACAGACCCCTATGATGGACGAACTGGATCACTGCAAACGCGATACCTTTGAACTCCTGAGCGCCTACCTCGATGGTGAAGTGACGGCTGCAGAACGGCAACAGGTGGAAGCATGGCTGGCCACTGACCCCGAAGGCCAACGCCTCTATCAGCGACTCCTGACCCTCAAGCAACAGATGCAAGAACTGCCCGTACCCTTGACCCCCTGTCCAGCGGATCGTTTGGCCGCTGAAGTGATTGCTAAGGCCCATCGCCCCCGTCGTATTTGGGTCTTAGGGAGTGCGGGAGCAACCCTAGCGGCATCCTTCGTGGCAATGCTGACGGGTCTAATTCCCAATCCCTTCTCCAGTCTGCCTGTGGCTATCACCAGTCCTGCCGGCATTGAGCCAGCGGTATCTCCTCTACCGATTGAGCCAACGGCAGTTGGTTTGATGCTCAGTCTTGACCGTCCCCCTGTGGCCATTCCCGTCAGTGAAACGGCTCCTGCGGCGCTGCCGGCACCTTGGGCAAGTTCACAGCCAAGGACTGAAGCTACTGACCAGGAATAATCTCCGGCTTGAAGGGACGCTCCAAAAGACAGTTGAGGGCAGCTTGGGGAGTGAGGTCGCCCCTCAGAACGGCATTCACCATCGCCGTAATCGGGATATCTAACTGGTGCTGCTGGGCATAGGTGCAGAGCACGCGAGCAGTGTTCACCCCTTCAGCCGTCCCCTTGGTCAGCGCTAGGGCTTGGGAGAGGGATTGACCCTGGGCAAGATGCCACCCCACTTGATAGTTGCGACTCAGGGCGCTGGTACAGGTGGCGAGGAGATCCCCTAACCCTGAAAGGCCGTAGAAGGTTTCCACTTGTCCGCCCCAGTGGGTACCCACCCGCACCATTTCCACCAGTCCTCGGGTAATCAGGGCAGAGCGGGCATTGACGCCAAGACCCAGACCATCATTGACGCCACAGGCGATCGCAATCACATTTTTGAAGATGCCCCCCATTTCCACACCCCGCCGATCCTCATTGCTATAGAGGCGAAAGGTGGTACTGCCCAAACAGTCTTGCACTGGCTTGGTGGCTGCTGGCTTTCCCCCCACCACTGCCGCTGCCGGTAGTCCCTGTTGAATTTCACCGGCCAAGTTGGGACCAGAAAGAACGACGAGATCGTGATGCGGGCAGTAGGTTTGCCAAATATCCGCTGCTGTGGCAAAGGTTTCTGCTTCTAAACCCTTGGTGGCACTGACAAGGATGGTGTCTAGGGGGGGCTTGAGGGCGGCCACTTGGGCAGCGACTTCCCGCACAGCTTTGATGGGGAGAGCCGAAACCAATAAGTGAATCTCTTGGAAAAGAGCAGCCGAGAGTGCCCCCTGCGATCGCCCCCAGCAGGAGACCCTGCAGCCCTGTTGCTCAAATAGGTATGCCAGTGTTTGTCCCCAATGACCTAAGCCCAAAATCAATACCCTTGGGGACATACCATCCCCGTCCTAGGGCGTAACCGTTAGATTTTGAAATTGTTGCTGCTGTCGTTTGCGAAAGGCCTCTGCTTCAGCATTAAGATTCTCCATTTGATCCGCCACTACTTCGTTGGGATCGCGACCATCGATCAAACGCAGGCGATTCATCAGTCCGGGCACGGAAAAGTTGCCATTCTGGGGATTAAGAATGCTTCCCAAATCATTGGCATTGCCGTTTTGTTGCCAGCCTTCCATTGGGTTATTCGTGTTTGCAGTCTGGGCAAGCGCCATACCCCCGAGATTGAGAGTGAGTGCAGCAAGGGCAAGACTGGTGAGATAGCGAGGTGTCATGGGTCACTCCTCAAAACATGCGCTAGGAATGCAGACGATAGGATGGCTTAATCGGTGCCGAGGGCTGTACAAGGGATTATACCAAGTCTTTGTCCTTGCCTAGGGGTTGCAGAAGTAGCATTGACTGGGATCGGCAACGGCTTCAGGAACTGGCACTGTGAGTTGGTGCAAACAGCGTTGACAGCGGTAACGGCTGGCTTTGATGGCGCTGGTGGGTGCGCCACACCGTTCACAGGGTAGCCCCGGCAGTTTCTCACGAGCCACAAACCCCGGCCAACCACACTGAGGACAGCCCTGAGCCATTGCTTGAACGAGGTCAGCAGCCGCTTGAGCAATCACCTGCATGCGCGTCGGGTTCATGTGGGCCCGCATATCGGTTTCAAGGTGAATGGTGGGGCAATCGGTTTCCAAGGTGGCGATCGCCCTTTGCAACTGTTCCTCGCTTTGAATCCCTTTGAAAATTGGCGTATTGGGTAGAGGATCCGCCTGCGCCATTGCAATCAAACCATGGGATGGAAAGCCCACCCGCTCGGCAAAGGCCAAGGCCTCTTCAAGATGACTCACGGTGGCATGGTTAAAGTTGGTTTCTAGGGAGAGCACCTCCCCCCGCAAGACAAGGTCATGGCGGCAATCCACAAGCAGGATGAGTTCGCGATCGCTCGGAAGCATCGGAAATTGCGGATGAGGGCCAAAGCTCCCCTCACTGGCAACCACTAAGTCTGCCTCCGTTTGTGTCAGCACCGCTTCTGCCTTGGCGAGAGCTGCCTCCTCTTGGGTGCCACAGCGGGGAATTTCACGGCTAAACGTCCCAAAGCGATCGCTATCAAAATCCGAGGCCACAACCACCGTTACCCCTAGACGCGCCAGCACCGGGGCGATCGCCTGCTCTTTGCCATGCTTGGTGGCAAGAATAGCTGTTCGTCCTTGGAAATAGGAATCCGTCGCCTTAAACATCACCGCCGAGGTATGCCTCAATCACCTTGGGATCATTTTTAACCGTCAGGGGATCCCCTAAAGCAATGAGTTGACCAAAGTCCAATACTGCCAAGCGATCGCACAAACTCATCACCAAGGGCACATGGTGCTCAATGAGAATCACCGTCAGGTCAAAGGTCTCCTTGAGGCGGCGAATTAACTCACAGAGGTCTTGCTTTTCCTTGGGGTTCATACCCGCAGCCGGTTCATCTAACAAGAGCAGGCGGGGTTGCAGTGCCAAGGCACGCGCCAGTTCAAGGCGGCGTTGTTCACCATAGGGTAAGTTGCCTGCCCGCTCGTGGCGCCGCTCATAGAGATTCACCCAGTAGAGGAGTTCCTTGGCGCGGTTTTCCAAGCGCTCCTGAACATACCGTACAGGCGCTGCTCCCCAGAGGTTTGCCCAAAAACTGGCAGGGGCATGGAGATGCTGTCCCATGCGCACATTCTCCCAAACACTCATCTCTGGAAAGAGGCGAATATTTTGAAAGGTGCGAGCAATGCCCAACCCAGCAATCTGGTGGGGCTTAAGCAGGTGCAGGGGCTGCTGCTGAAACTGAATTTCTCCTGAGGTGAGAGGAATTAACCCCGTCAGCAGGTTAAAAAGGGTGGTTTTACCAGCGCCATTGGGGCCAATAATGCCAAAAATCTCCCCCGTTGCCACGCTAAAGGACACGCAATCAACCGCCTTGAGGCCGCCAAAGTAGCGGCACACATTCTCTAAGGTTAGGAGTGGCTGCGACATCTAGGGCTGAGAAGGGGGAAGTTTCTCGAAGGCTTGGTAGGCCATGCGCGAGACTTGGCGAATGAGTTCACTACCTCGGGGATCATTGTAGGGGCGTTTCACCATCATTGCTGCCACATAGCGTTGGCCATTGGGCATATCCACCATGCCCGCATCTCCCACCACAATACCAATATCGCCAGTTTTGTGGGCAATCGTAGCCCCTTTGCCAAGGCCAGCGGGCAAGAGGGTATTAGTGACCGTGCGCCGCATAATGTCCAGCAGGCGATCGCGACTACGGGGGGAGACAATTTCCCCCTGACCAATTTTCAGCATCAGCGTTGCCAAGTCGCGAGGGCTAGTGGTGTTGGTGCCCTTCATATCCGGTAGCAGATTGTTGATCACTGTATTTTCTAAGCCCCATTCCTGAAACTGTTGGTTGAGCACGGCTGCGCCCCCAAGGCGATCAATAATCATATTCGTTGCCGTGTTGTCGCTAATGGTAATCATTAAATCGGCCACCTCAAGGGCGGGGTACTGGGAATTCGGCTTTTGGTATTGCAATGTGCCCGCCTCAGAAGCAATCAGATCCGGACGCATGGTGAGGCGTTCATGGAGCGTGACTCGTCCCTCATCCACCGCCTTGAAAAAGGCAACAAGGATGGGAAATTTAATCGTAGAGGCCGCTGGAAAGACCGCATCGCCGCCTACATTCAGAGATGCCCCGGAGTCGAGGTTAAAAAAGTACAGCCCCGCCGTCAGATTGGGTTGACGGCTCACCAGTTGTTGAATTTGCTGTTGCAGAGTGGGGAGGGGACGTTCTGGGGGCAAGTTGGGGGTTGGTGTTTCAGGAGCGATCGCCTGACTGGCCGTGGTCTCTAGGGACAGTTTTTCAGGCTGCAACACCGACAGCAGTGTGCCGACTATGGTGGCAAGGGCAACCACACTGACACCAAAACGCAAACTGATTAAAAACAAATTAGGACGGGGAGGCGTTGGGCTAGGAATTACTGCTGGACGAGGCAGTGAGGAAAGCGTAGAGGACGGAACCATTGAACGAAACCGAGCAACCATGCCATTTACTGTAGAGGGAAGGCGTCCGAAGAAATCGTGGCTGCGTGCCGAATCGCCCACTCCACCTGACGAAGGATGCCCCGCAACAGCGCCACTTCGGCATCCGTGGGGTAGGCACGCCCGAGGAGCGATCGCACCTTGGCCATACGACTAGCAGCGGTATGGGGATACAAAAAACCAATCTGGAGCAGCACCTCCTCTAAATGGTCATAAAACCCCTGCAACCGCTCAAAGGGGACGGCAGACCCTTGGGGAAAAGTTCCCGCACTGTCGCAGGCCGTCAACCACAACTCATAGCAGCATACGGCAACAGCTTGCGCCAGATTCAAAGATGGATAAGCATTAGCCGTAGGAATCTGCACCAAACCATGGGCACACTCCAATTCTGCATTCGTGAGTCCCCGATCCTCGCGACCAAAGACCAGTGCCGACTGCGGGACAGCCAACAGTTGCGGTGCCGCCTGACGCGGTGTCCACAGAGGTAACGCCAAATCCGCCACCTCTCGCCCCACCGTGGCAAAGACCCGCTGACAATCCGCCAGTGCCGTTGCGAGGGAGTCCGTCATTCTGGCTTGCTGGAGCACATCCTCTGCATGAACCGCCCAGCGACGGGCTAGCTCTCCCTTGGGATCACAGCGGGGACTGACAATCCACAACTGCTGTAACCCCATATTTTTCATCGCACGGGCAATGCTGCCGACATTGATCTCCCCTTGGGGTTCCACGAGCACAATACGTACCGGAGGCAGGGTATCCACGCTTGCTGGCTGAGCCAAAATAAAAAAATAATTAACATTTTCTAGATGATTTTAGAAGACTTCTTTAATCTTTCTCAAGTCCTTACAAATTCAGGACTTTGCTGCATATTTCATAAAATTTAATAACTGTAACACGCTGAGTACGGTTCTTAGCGCAATCAGTAAAATTGGAAATAACTTTTTAGGTGTGACCCCTACTCGCAAACCGCGTTCCCTTGCTTAGGAAGTTCTCCAGAGATTTCCTAGGTACAGTCCTGTTCTAAAACATGGGGGACACAAAGGGGGCTTCTCTCCTATAGAGACTTTCACCGTTTTAACTGTGTTCCATCCCTGTGAAGAGGGCTGGGTTTTGGGCTGGCAGCAGGGGTCTTGACTTATGTGGTGTGGTTCTGTCAATGAGGAGTTAACTCATGTGGCGTTTTATGAGCTTGCATTGGCCAAAACTCAGTGCCGTCGGCATCCTGTACTGTGGTCTAGCCGCTGGCTTAGGTTATCTTACGAACCTACAACTGGATGCAATGCACAATCAAGCAAAAAATCAAGCCATCACCGTGCAATTGTCCCATAGCCTGAATGACCTCAATCCCTGAGTCAAGAGGCTTTAGCTTCGAGGGGGAGATCCTCCGTCAGACCAATTTCCCGTTTCAGCAGCTCAACCGACTGTGGATCAATGTAGCTTTCGCAGCAAATGAGACGGGGGATGCGAATCAACTCATGACGGGCCGCCGCAATAGCTGCTTTGACCCGTTCCCCACTGGCGCGATCGCTAATGATCGTGTGGGCACGGTGCACCAAGGCATTGAGCTTATAGCTATCGTTGGCTTGAGCCGTCACCAAGAGTAGCTCATCCCCTCGCAAACTGTGGATCATCACCTCGGCCACACCGAGGGTACCGGAACTCAGGCTCACCAACCCCAAGCAGGAGCCTTTTGGCAATTGTCGCACCACTTCCAGTTCCCGCTGGTAGTTGTAGATGTCGATGAAAAATACTCGCACGTCCTTATCGCGGGTAATCGCTTCCGTCATGCTGGCAAAATAGCGCACGGTAACGACAGTTGCAGAGGTATCGCCATCAAGGACGGTTTCTAAGTCTTCAAGAAAAATCAGCTCGACGGGAATTGGCAGCAGTTGTTGCAGTTCCTGAACAATCAGTTCGCCAGCCCCTTGATCGTGGCGGGGCACCGTCACCAAAACCCTCACTCCGGCTTTCTGGCGGGCATCAATCTCGGCAAGGAATAACTCGCGAATTTGACTCAGGGAATAGCCCATTTCGAGGAGGGTATCGACACTTTCTTGAACAATGCGGTGTACAGGCACAACAGCGGGTCGGCGTTGGCGAGGACGGGTTTCCTCTTGGCCGAGGGCACGCACATAGATGCCCGACCCCACTTGGGGCACGACTAAACCAGCAGCTTCAAGGCGTTCGTAAACTTTGCTGATCGTGTTGCGGTGCAATCCAGTTTGCATGGCGAGCTGCCGCGTACTGGGCAAGCGATACCCCGGCGGAAATTGCCGTGCAGCGATCGCAAAACTAATTTGGTTAAAGAGCTGAGTTGAAGCAGGAATTTCGCTATCTGGTTGGATGTGGAATTGAACCATACGTGTCCTTTCGCCCATCAGGTACTGTCCTAGAGGGATACGCCCTCCTTGGTGTGACTATGCCAGATGCAAAACCTACCCCCAATCGCTGCATAAACCGTCACAGTTAGTGAGTAATTTTACCGCACTTGCTACCGATCGTTCTTTTTGGGGCGATAAAGCACGGTTACAGGGTCACCACCAAGTTGTCGCGGTGGACAATCGTATCGGCAGCGGCATAGCCGAGGATCTTGGCTAGTTCGCTGGACTGTTGCCCCTGCACACGCCGGATTTCTTCACTGTTGTAGTTGACAAGGCCACGGGCAATTTCAGTGCCTGCGGGGTCACAGAGCTTAACAGCATCTTGGGCTTGAAACTCCCCTGCAACACGGGTGATGCCTGCTGCTAAGAGGGACTTGCCACCCACAGTAATGGCCTTAACGGCACCCTCATCGAGCCACAACTCGCCTTTGGGAATGAGGGCACGGGCAATCCAGCGTTTGCGGGCATTGATGGTTTTGGGACGGGGTTCAAAGTGGGTGCCCAAGGGCTCACCCGCAAGAATTTTTAGCAGGTTGGTGGGCGATCGCCCATCGGTAATGACAGTGCGTACGCCGGCTTCGGTGGCAATCTCGGCAGCCCGAATTTTGGTGGCCATGCCCCCGGTGCCCCAAGGGGAGCCAGCAGCACCAATTTGAATCGTTTGGGCTAACTCGGCTAAGGAGACCACCCGCTCAATGGGAACGGCTGTTTTATCAATGCGCGGGTCCGCTGAGTAGAGGCGATCGACATCCGTGAGCAAAAATAACCAATCGGCTTCCACAAGGCTCGCCACAAGGGCTGAGAGAGTATCATTGTCGCCAAACTTGAGTTCATCCACCGCCACCGTATCGTTTTCATTGACAATGGGGATGACGCCCAGTTCAAACAGCGCTTGGAACGTGTTGTAGATATTCAGGTAGCTCTGGCGATCGACAAAATTTTGCCGCGTCACGAGGATTTGGGCAATCGGCTGGCGCAGGACTGAAAAAAGATCATCGTACATGCGCATTAGGTGTCCCTGCCCCACTGCTGCCACTGCTTGTTTTTGGGCTAATTGTTGGGGACGCTCTGTTAAGCCCAAGCGCACAGCACCCACGCCCACCGCCCCAGAGGAGACGAGTACCACGCGATCGCCCCGCCGTTGACAGTGACACAAGACCTCCACCAGTTGGGCAATGGTGGCCAAGGCTAGATTTCCTTCTTTACCCCCCGTTAAGCTCGATGTGCCAATTTTGACGACCAGTGTTTGTGCCATGGGGAGTCGGGACGGATATTGACCAGTGGGTATAGGATCAGACGTGCTCATTGTATCGCGGTGGGAGACAGCCAATGAACTCAGGGTTTTGGTCTGAGGTGCTGCAAACCTGTCAACAGATTCAACAGGTGGTTGCCCCCCGTTTGCTGGAGTGGGCAGGGCAATCCCCCAGCGATCGCAAAGCCGATGGCAGCCTTGTTACCCGCGCCGACCTTTGGGCCGATCAGAAAATCACCGCGATGCTGCAAGAGCGCTTTCCCCACCATGGCTGCCTGAGTGAAGAGGGCAACCATACCTACGGTGGTGAACAGTGGTGTTGGATCATTGATCCGATTGATGGCACGACTAACTATAGTCATGGTCTGCCCATTTGGTGTATTGCCCTCAGTCTGCTCTACCAAGGCACACCCGTATTTGGCTATGTGCACGTTCCCGGCTTGCAGCAGACGTTTTATGGCTTCTATCAAGCCCCTGACCATGCCAACGGTGCCTATTTGAATGAGAAACCCATTCGCGTCAAGGTCAGTGAGCCAACGTTGCAGACGTTTTTTAGTCTTTGTGCCCGCAGTACTGATGTGCTCAAGCGCTCCTTCCCCTGCAAAATTCGCATGTTGGGATCCGCCAGTTACAACTTGCTGACCGTTGCTGCGGGTTATACGCTCGGTGCTGTGGAGCGCACACCTCGCATTTGGGATGTTGCCCCCGCTTGGCCAATTGTCCATGCCGCTGGTGCCCACTGGCAATGGTTAGACCCGCCAGAACCGTGGCAGAGAATGTTTCCCATTCAGCCGGGGCAGGAAGCCGGGAGTCGTATCTTTCATACACTGGTGAGTGCCAGTCCCAGCTTGGGGCAATTTTTTGCAGCGTACATTATCTAAAATGCGTACATTATCTAAAATGCAGCTTGAGGGGATCAGCTCATCAAAAATCATGCAAAGCAATCTTTATGAAAGCGACTTTTATGCTTGGACCCTAGAGCAGGCGAAGTTGCTCAAGGGAGGCGACTTTGGCCATCTTGATATTGCCCACCTAGTAGAGGAAATCGAAGCCTCGGGACGGCAGGAGCGGCAAGAACTAAAAAACCGCCTCGGTGTTTTGATTGGGCATTTGCTGAAGTGGGAGTATCAGCCAGAAAGACGCAGTAAAAGTTGGCGAGTCACGATTCAGATGCAACGACGCGAGATTAAGGATTTATTGGAAGAAAATCCTAGCCTTCAGTCTTATCTAACGAAGGCGATCGCCAAAGCCTATTTGGCAGGACTAGACTTAGTGTGCTTGGAAACGCCCCTAGACTATCCAGATTTACCCCCAACCTGTCCCTATACCCTAGAACAATTGCTCGACCCAGACTTCCCGCGAGATTTGTATCCCACGGAATAGTTCACCATCAAAGGCCATGACCTCTCCTCTGTATGACACGGACTTTTATGCCTGGACCCTAGAGCAGGCGAAGTTGCTCAAGGCAGGCGACTTTGGCCACCTTGATATTGCCCACCTAGTAGAGGAAATCGAAGCCTTGGGACGGCAGGAGCGTCGGGAGCTAGAAAATCGCCTCGGGATTCTCATTGGACATCTCCTGAAGTGGGACTATCAGCCACAAAAACGCAGTAAAAGCTGGCGAGCAGCCATTCGCGAACAACGGCGAGCTGTGCAGAGACTGATCCATCAAAACCCCAGCCTGGAACCCTACTTACCCCAGGCGATTGCTGAGGCCTATGAATCTGGCAAAGATTTAGTGGTGCGTGAAACCCCCTTGGACTACTCAGATCTCCCTGAAACCTGCCCCTATACACTGGGGCAACTCTTTGATCCCGACTTTCCTGCCACGAAGTAAAAAACTTCAGCGTTCTGAAGCATACTCATGGCATCAAGGCTATACTGGCAGTGACGACGTGGAGTCGCAGTATGGATACAGCCCAAATTAAAGCTCTAGTGGAAAAAGCCCTAGAAGATAAAATTCTTACCCTCGAAGAGCATGGCCAAATTATTGACGCAGTGCTTTCCGATGGCCAAATTTCCGAAGAAGAGGAAAAAATTTTACAGGAACTCCTCGAACGGGTCGCCTCTGGGGAAATTGATTCCCAGTATTAGGGTGTTTTCATCTGCACTCGCCCTTGGCGCAGGACGTGCCATTCCCCCGATTGCCATTGCACGACGGTTGAAGGTTCTGGGGGGGTAGGGGGTAACTGCCACGGGTGGAGCGTCAGCACTTGGGGAAACTCACGGGCGATCGCCCCCCATTCAATGAGTGGCGGCTGACCTGAACGGTTAATACTGGTGGTGGCCAATGGTCCTGTTTGCTCGAGGAGGGCTTGGGCAGGCGGCCAATCGGGAACCCGCAAGCCAATCGTGCCTGTACCTAGGGGGTTCAAACCCGCAGGAAGTTCAGCAGCGGGCAACACCAAGGTCACGGCTCCCGGCCAATAACGCGCCGCCATAGCAGACCACTGCTCCCATTCAGCAGCACTACCGCGCACAAAGGGCCAGAGTTGCTCAGGATTGGCGCCCATGAGGATCAAGGGTTTAGACGGTTGGCGCTCCTTGGCAGCATAGATCAATTCCCCGCGATCGCACCGACTGGCCAAGGCGGGCACCGTATCGGTGGGAAAACTAATCAACCAATTGCCCGCTCGCACTGCGGCGACTAAGGCAGCCATACTCACCTGTGCCATATTTCTCCTCTACCAACCCATGGCAGCACCTTCCCCCCGCGGATCGGCTGCCCCTTCCAATTGTCCCTGATCCAAAACGCGAATTAAGCTGGCATTTCCCCAAGGGCGGCTTTGTTCTACCCGATAGCCCCACTGTTGCCACGCTTGAATCCAAGAACTTGGAATCGTTGGCTCGACAAAGAGGGTATCCGGTGCCCACTGCTGATGAATGCGGGGACGGGCAACGGCGGTGGCGGCATCCTGCCCTAAATCAACGACGTTCAGAAACAGTTGCAGCACGGTGGTAATAATGCGACTGCCGCCGGGGGAGCCTAAAACCATATTGGGGCGATTATCCTTGAGGACAATTGTTGGACTCATGCTCGAAAGGGGACGCTTGCCGGGTTCGATGCCATTGGCAAGGGGGGCGTTTTCTGATTGAATACCAACCACACCAAAGAGGTTGGGTTGATTGGGGGCAATGGCAAAATCATCCATTTCATTGTTGAGGAGAATCCCCGTTTGCGGCACCACCACACCCGCCCCAAAGGGACCATTGATCGTAAAGGTTAGGCTAACAGCATTTCTTTGGGCATCGACAACATTCAGGTGACTGGTGTTGTCTGACTCTGCAAGTTGAATTGGGGTTGCGGCACTCACAGCACGTTGGGGACGGGCACGACGGGGAAGAATTTCAGTGACCCGCTGTTGGGCATAGCGAGGATGGGTGAGGGCCGTGACCGGCACCGGCACAAAGTCACTGTCCCCGAGGTAACGGGCGCGATCGGCGTAGGCAATTTGCATGATGCTGGCTAGGTAGTGACCGCGATCGCTGGGGGTAGAAGCAGGGGGCAACAGTTGCCAGAGGTTGAGCATTTGCACAAGGGCCACACCACCAGCAGAGGGGGGTGGCATCGAACAGATCTGAAACGCACGATAGGTGCCACAAATTGGCTCTCGCCAAACGGGGGTATAGGTTCGTAAATCCTCTAGGGTGATCTTGCCCCCTTGCTGTGCCATAAACTCGGCAATCGCTCTGGCAATCCAACCCTCATAAAAGCTGCGGGGATCACGGGCGATCGCCCCCAAGGTTTTTGCTAGCTCCGGCTGTTGAATCACCGTGCCCAAGGGGGGGACTTGGCCATCCCTGAGGAAAATGCGCGCGGCGGTAGCATCGTGCTGCAGAACGGCTTGGCGCATCGTTGCCCACTGCTGATAACGTGGGGTAACCGCAAACCCCTGTTGGGCAGCCTGAATGGCGGGTGCCACCACCTGCGACCAAGGCAGTTGACCATAGTGCTGGTGCAAAGCGGCTAAGCCAGCAACGGTGCCGGGGGTGCCTGCGGCCAAGACCCCATCCAAACTGGCGCGGGGAATCACCTCTCCCTTCGCGTTGAGATACATCGTTGGTGTCGCTTGCAGGGGGGCACGCTCCCGAAAATCAAGGGCACGCAGGGTTTGAGATTGGGCGTGATACACAAGGACAAAGCCACCGCCACCAATCCCAGCGGCATAGGGTTCAACGACGGCGATCATGAATGCGGTTGCCACGGCTGCATCCACGGCATTGCCCCCTGCCTTGAGGATATCTCTTCCTACGTTTGCTGCTGCGAGTTGAGCTGCTGTCACCATTCCCCGCTGGCTAATCGTTTGAGCTGGGGCGGGTGGGGCGGCAAAAAATGTTACCGCTAGGACAATAGCGAGGAAGGGCGATCGCCCCCATTGCTCAACCTTCCCTAGAGTGAATCCTTGCCCCATGATTGATTTGGCTCAAAACTGCTGCGGAACCCCAGCCTGTAAAATACACGAAGAGAGCAGTATTGCAAACGTCCTCAACCGCCAAGGTTCATTTTTGCCATGCCAAATTCACTGTTAGAAACCAGTTGGTGGGTACCCTGTTATGGCTTAGTGGGTGCAGCCCTGACGTTGCCTTGGGCCACCGGTGTTGTGCGGCGCACCGGGCCTCGACCCGCAGCCTATTTCAATCTGCTGATGACGATTGTTGCTTTTGTGCATGGCTTTTTCCTATTGCAACAAACTCGCAGTGGCGCCACCGCAACGATTGTTTGGCATTGGCTACAGGCACCGGGACTCGATCTCTCGTTTTCATTGCTCATCAACAGTGTCACCACGGGGGCTATGGAGTTGGTGACGGGTCTGAGCATCTTGGCGCAGATTTTTGCCCTAGGTTATCTCGAAAAGGACTGGGGCATGGCACGCTTCTTTGCCTTGATGGGCTTTTTTGAGGCGGCCCTCAGTGGCATTGCGATCAGTAACTCGTTGCTCCTCAGCTATGGTCTGTTGGAGATGCTGACCCTCTCGACCTATTTGCTGATTGGCTTCTGGTATGCTCAGCCCCTTGTGGTCAAAGCAGCACGGGATGCCTTTCTCACCAAACGGGTGGGGGATATCTTACTCCTCATGGGGGTAGTCGCTGTCGGCAGCCTTGCGGGGAGTTATGATTTTCCCGATCTCTACCAATGGGCAGAAGACGCCAATTTACCAGACGGTTGGGGCTTTTTACTGGGCTTAGCCTTGATTGCAGGTTCCACGGGTAAATGTGCTCAAGTGCCTTTGCACCTGTGGCTCGATGAAGCGATGGAAGGGCCCAACCCCGCTTCGATTATGCGCAACTCAGTGGTGGTGGCGGCGGGTGCCTATATTCTCATTAAGCTACAGCCGATTCTGGTGGCCTGCCCGGGGGCAAACATTGCGCTGATCCTGATTGGGGCGGTGACTGCCATCAGTGAATCCCTTGTTTCCATTGCCCAGATTGACATTAAACGGGCACTGTCCCACTCGACGAGCGCCTATCTGGGGTTGGTGTTTATTGGGGTCGGCACCAACTGGACAGATTTTGCCCTGTTTGTCTTGCTCACCCACGCGATCGCCAAGGCACTGCTGTTTATGAGTATTGGCAGTGTGATTATGACCACTAACTGTCAGGATTTGACGGAATTGGGGGGCTTAGGCGGACGGATGCCAGCCACAAGTTCAGCCTTTGTGATCGGCGGTCTATCCCTAATTGGCTGTCTGCCCTTGGGTGCCTTTTGGTCGTTTTATCGCGGCATTGACTATTACTGGCAAACCCAGCTTGGCTTGGTGGGGCTGATTTTGCTTGTCAATACCCTAACGGCTGTCAACCTCACCCGTGTCTTTCGCTTGGTCTTCTTGGGGCCTGCCCAACCCAAAACCCGCCGCGCCCCCGAAGTCCCTTGGCCGCTGGCCGTACCAATGGTCACCCTGAGTATTTTGAACTTGCTGGTGCCCTTCATTTTGCAGCGAGTGCAGTTGTTACCGACAACGATTGATTGGTGGATTGTGGTTCTGCTTGTGGTGTCAGGATTCACTGGAATTCTCCTTGGGGGCTTTGTCACTCTCAAACGCCAGTGGACACGTCCGATCAAGGTACCCTTGCGCTTTGTGCAGGATCTGCTGGCCTATGATTTTTACATTGAGGAGTTGTATCGCTATACCGTAGTCTGGGCAGTGCGATCGCTCTCGCAGTTAAGCGCTTGGGTGGATCGCCACATTGTCGATCGCATTGTGAATACAACGGGTGTGGCATCCCTTGTGGGGGGTGAGTTGCTCAAGTACAGTGCCAGTGGTCAATCCCAAGCCTATTTGCTGCTGGTGTTCATTGGTGTGGCGATTCTTGGGGGGGCGATCGCATGGCTACTACTGTAATGCCGCTGTTAAGTTTCCTTCTCTGGGTGCCCTTACTCGGTGCCCTTGCCCTCAGCCTGTTACCCGCTGAAAGTCTGGGACGCACCTACCGCAGTTTAGCCGCTGTCGTGATGGCGATCGCCCTTGTCGTCAGTCTCGCGATCGCCCGTCTATTTGACCCCGCCAATGCAGCACCGCAATTAACCGAGGTGATTCCTTGGTTGGAGCCACTGGGCTTGAGCTATCGCCTGAGCGTGGATGGCCTGTCGCTGCCGCTATTGGTCTTAAATAACTTCCTGACGCTGATTGCCCTCTTGGCCACTTCTGTCAATCTGCCCCGTCCGCGGTTGTATTACCCGCTGGTACTGCTGTTGAATGCGGGTGTCAGTGGCGCTTTTTTGGCCGATAATTTGCTGCTCTTTTTCCTCTTCTATGAATTGGAGTTGATTCCCCTCTACCTTCTGATTGCGATTTGGGGTGGGGCACGGCGCAGTTATGCCGCCACCAAGTTTTTAATTTACACAGCCATTTCTGGGGTGCTGCTCTTGGCTGGCTTTCTGGGACTGGTGTGGTTAGCCCATGCCCCCTCCTTTGACTTTGACCCCCAGTTATCCACCCTCTTACCCCTGAGTTCACAGCTGGTTCTGTTGGGGCTGATTTTGGTGGGCTTTGGCATCAAGATTCCCCTCGTGCCCTTCCATACGTGGCTACCTGATGCCCACGTTGAAGCCTCCACGCCGATTTCTGTGCTGCTGGCGGGGGTACTCCTGAAATTGGGTACCTATGGGCTAGTGCGCTTTGGCGTGCAGTTATTTCCGCAGGCATGGCAAGTTTTGGCGCCGGGGTTGGCCACTTGGGCGGTAGTCAGTGTCCTCTACGGTTCCCTAATGGCGATCGCCCAAACGGATATGAAAAAAATGGTGGCCTACAGTTCCATTGGGCACATGGGGTTTGTTCTCTTGGCCACTGCCACTGCCACTCCCTTGAGTATTTTGGCGGCTATTGCCCAAATGATGAGCCACGGGTTAATTTCCGCCCTCCTCTTTTTACTGGTGGGGGTTGTCTATGAAAAAACCGGCAGCCGCAACATTGAGGTACTGCGGGGATTGCTGAACCCTGAGCGGGGGTTGCCCCTGATTGGTAGCCTGATGATTGTCGGTGTCATGGCCAGTGGCGGTATCCCCGGCATGGTGGGCTTTGTGGCGGAGTTCCTGATCTTCCGCAGTAGTTTCCTCACCTTCCCAGTGCAAACACTCCTGTGTATGGTGGGGACGGGCTTAACAGCAGTGTATTTTCTCTTGCTGGTGAACCGCGTCTTTTTTGGTCGTTTGCCCAATGAATTGACGGATTTGCCGCCCGTGGCGTGGGGCGATCGCCTGCCGAGCCTCCTATTAGCCACGCTAATCTTGATCTTAGGGATTGTTCCCAACTGGCTGATCCATTGGAGTGAAACCACCGTTAGCCTTCTCACCACTGCTGTTGCTACGCTGCCCGTACCATGACCCTGATTACTGCTGCTCCAACCTCCCTGCATCAAGAACTGCGTACCGCCATCCTAGAGCGGTTGCTGAATGGTCAAGCCCTGTTACCGGATACGCCAACCCATGTGATGGAAGTGGTGGGCATCCTCAAAAGCTATGGGGTGGTGCTCAAGGCCTACGCGGAAAATCTCTGCGACATTAGTGAGCGGCAGTTTCTGGTGCTCTTTCCCTTTTTCAAATACTTCAACGGTGAGATTACCATTCCCAAGCTGCTGCGCCACTGGTGGCACGACCGCATTAACTACGAATACGCCGAATACTGTATGCGTGCCATGATGTGGCATGGGGGCGGCGGTCTTGATGCCTTCCTTGATTCGGCAGAATTTCGGCAATTGGCGGCCAAGGCGATCGCCGCTAAACTGCGGGGCAATCCCCTGATGCAATTCGTGAACCAGCTTTTTCCAGAGTTTTTGCTGGAAACGGTGCGGATGCTCTGCTACTACAGTGGCTTGGGGCAGTTTTGGACGGTGATGTATCCCATCTTTCTCACCTTGAGCGATCGCTACGATGCGGGTGAGATTCGCAGCATTCCCGATGTCGTAGATCGTATTCGCGCGGGACTGATTGCGGCTGCCGATCGCCCCATTACCTACAGCGTTACCATTCACGGCCAAACTTACGATATTCTACCGGCTAGCGCTGGTCTTACCTTTTTAGCCGACACCGCCATTCCCTATGTCGAAGCGGTGTTCCTGCGGGGTACCCCCTTCTTTGGCCTCATTTCCTTCAATGCCCAAGCGCAACAAATTTCCCGCGATCAAAGCGAGTTTGGTTATGGTGCCCTGTTTGCGGATCCCATTCCCACGGGTGCGGCTGGTATTCCTCCCACACTGCTCATGCAGGATATGCGCCACTATCTCCCTCCCTATCTTTTAGAGTTCTATCGTCGCCAAGGCCGAGGGGAAGACGATCTGCGCGTGAAAATTTGCCAAACCTTCCAAAAATCAATGTTTTGCGTCACCACAGCGGCAATCACTGCCCTTGCCCCCTATCCTTGGACGACCACTGACCCCCAAGAGCAAGCCGCCAATCGGGCATTCTACGAAACGTGGCTGGATCGCCTCGAAACCTCCCGCCTCTGGAACGTGCAACTGAGCAACTAACCAAGGCTCAGGCAGCGATCCGCGATAAGATAGTAAGGCAGTTCATCTCCCTCCATTGACAATAAAATGACCTATATTGATTGGCTTGCGCAAACGGATCCCTTGGTCGCTGAAATGGTACAGCGGGAAGTCCAGCGGCAGCAGCAACACCTTGAACTGATTGCCAGCGAAAACTTTACTTCTCCTGCGGTGATGGCCGCTCAAGGCACAGTTCTCACCAACAAATATGCCGAGGGATTGCCCGGTAAACGCTACTACGGTGGCTGCGAATTTGTGGATGAAGTAGAGCAACTGGCCATCGATCGCGCCAAGGAACTCTTTGCCGCCGCCCACGCCAATGTGCAACCCCACTCCGGTGCCCAAGCCAATTTTGCCGTCTTTTTGGCACTGCTCAATCCCGGCGACACGATTATGGGGATGGATTTGTCCCACGGTGGCCATCTCACCCACGGTTCCCCCGTCAACGTTTCTGGTAAATGGTTTAACGTCGTTCACTACGGTGTCCATCCTGAAACAGAACGCCTCGATATGGATCAAGTGCGGGATTTGGCGCGGCAGCACCGTCCTAAGCTGATCATCTGCGGCTATTCCGCCTATCCGCGCGTCATTCCCTTTGCCGAGTTTCGCCAAATTGCCGATGAAGTGGGGGCCTACCTCATGGCCGATATTGCCCACATTGCCGGTTTGGTTGCCACAGGTCACCATCCCAATCCTGTGCCCCTTTGCGATGTGGTCACCACCACCACCCATAAAACCCTGCGCGGCCCTCGCGGCGGCCTGATTCTTACCCGTGATGAAGAGTTGGGCAAAAAGTTCGATAAAGCCGTCTTTCCCGGTACCCAAGGGGGGCCGTTGGAGCACGTTATTGCCGCTAAGGCGGTGGCCTTTGGTGAAGCCCTTAAGCCCGAGTTCAAAGCCTATTCTGGCCAAGTGATCCGCAATGCCCAAGCCCTCGCTGCGGGGCTGCAAGCGCGACAACTGCGCCTTGTCTCTGGGGGCACCGATAACCACTTGATGCTGATTGACCTGCGATCGGTAAATCTAACGGGCAAAGAGGCCGATCGCCTGATGGGGGAAATCAATATCACCACCAATAAAAATACGATTCCCTTTGACCCTGCCTCCCCCTTTGTCACCAGTGGTCTGCGGTTAGGAACCCCAGCGTTGACAACCCGTGGCTTCACTGAGGCTGAGTTTACGGAAATCGCCGAAATTATTAGCGATCGCCTGCATGCCCCCGAGGATGAGGTGATTAAAAACCGCTGCCGCGAGCGGGTGGCTGCCCTCTGTACTCAATTTCCCCTCTATCCCCACTTGCAATTGCCGCAACCAGTGCTAGCCTGAGAGGGAATCCTGCTGCCAATGCCCTGAACAGATGCTGTACCACCTGATTGCCTTCCTTGCTGCCATTGCCGTTGTTCTGTTGGTCACCCCCATTGTCAATGACTTTGGCCAGAAGGCAGGGTTTGTCGATCTCCCCAATGCCCGTAAGATTCACACTCGTCCCATGGTGCGTTTAGGGGGGGTATCGATCTTTTTAGGCAATCTGGTGGCGCTGCTGATTGTTTGGAATGCGGGAGGATTTGGCGTCCTACCTCAGCCAGCAGAATATGAGATTTGGGGGGTCACCCTTGGCGGGGTGGCCTTTTTCCTGATTGGCCTCTCAGATGATCTGTTGACCTTGCCGGCGCTCCTACGCCTTGTCCTGCAATTTCTGGTGGCGGGTATTGTCTGGGCGGTGGGGGTCAAAATTCGCATTATCACAGTGCCTTTGGTGGGAACTGTTGACCTCGGCTGGCTCAGTTTGCCCTTGACCACAGTGTGGCTAGTGGGGATTGCCAATGCCATTAACTTCATTGATGGTGTGGATGGTCTGGCAGCGGGAGTGTCGGGTATTGCTGCCTCAGCGATGCTGTTTGTCTGTATGCTGATGGGGGAGCCGGAGGCAGGACTATTGGCAGCTGCCTTGGCAGGAGGTGCCTTGGGGTTTCTACGCTATAACTTCAATCCGGCACAAATTTTCATGGGCGATGGCGGCGCCTACTTCATGGGTTTTACCCTTGCCGGCCTAGGGGTCATTGGCCTTGTGAAAGCCTACACAGCGGTGGCAATTTTGCTGCCCCTATTAATTCTGGCTGTGCCTATTGTGGACACCTCAACCGTTGTTTTTAACCGCCTCCTGAAAGGGCAGTCTCCCTTTGCCCCCGATAAGGGACATCTACACCATCGCCTTCTCAACGCCGGTCTTTCCCAGCGGATGACGGTGCTGTTTATCTATTGCCTAACGCTATGGGTGGGGAGTCTGGCCTTGGCCTTGGCCGGTTTGCCGGGGGGATGGGGCTATGCCGTGGCCGCCTCCCTTTTGATGGGCTTTGCCGCTTGGTATGTATGGGAACGGGTGCGCAACAACGAAGATGCCTGAAACAATGAGTGCAGAGATTATTTGCGTGGGCACAGAATTGCTGCTGGGGGAAATTCTCAACAGCAATGCCCAGTTTTTGGCCCAGCAACTGGCAAGCTTGGGGATTCCCCACTACTATCAAACCGTGGTGGGCGACAATCCCACTCGCATCAAAAAAGTCCTCGCTATTGCCTGCGATCGCGCCCGCCTATTGATTTTCACGGGTGGCCTTGGCCCCACGCCCGATGACCTGACAACGGAAACCATCGCCGATTTCTTTCAAGCGCCCCTCGAAGAACGTCCTGAAATTATTGCCGATCTAGAACGCAAGTATGCCCATCGCGGCGGCTTTAGTCCCAGTAACCGTAAACAGGCGCTCCTGCCTGCGGGCGCCCAGATTTTGCCCAACCCGATTGGCAGTGCCCCCGGTATGATTTGGCAGCCGCGCACGGGTCTGACAATTCTCACCTTTCCCGGTGTTCCCGCCGAAATGAAGCAGATGTGGCAAGAAACTGCGGTGCCCTTTTTGCGCTCCCAGGGCTGGGGAAAAGAGGTGATTTACAGCCGTGTGCTGCGTTTCTGGGGCATCCCTGAATCGGTACTTGCGGAAAAAGTGGCTGCCCAAATTGCCCGTGAGCATCCCACGGTGGCGCCCTATGCCAGCAATGGGGAAACCCGCCTCCGCATTACTGTCCGTGCCAAGGACGAAGCAGAAGCCCAGCAATTGATTCAACCCGTTGAAGCAGAAATCCGCCAAATTGTCGGCCTAGATTGCTACGGTGCGGATGAGGATACCCTTGCCAGTGCGGTAGCGCGGCTGCTTCAGGAACGACAGCAAACAGTGGCAGTGGCAGAGTCCTGCACCGGCGGTGGCCTTGGGGAGATGTTAACCCGTTTGCCGGGGAGTTCTCTCTCGTTCAAGGGGGGCGTAATTGCCTACGCCAATGATGTCAAGGTAACTCTACTGGGGGTCAATCCTGAGGACTTAGAGCAAGAAGGCGCCGTGAGTGCCGTGGTGGCTGCCCAGATGGCTTTAGGCGTGAAAACGCGTTTAGGCAGTGACTGGGGTGTCAGTATTACCGGGATTGCTGGCCCCGGCGGCGCGACGCTCAGTAAGCCAGTGGGACTGGTGTATATTGGCGTGGCACTGCCCAATGGCGAGGTCATGACCCGTGAATTTCGCTTTAGTGGTCAACGGGGACGGGATTGGGTGCGGCATCTCAGTGCGATGAATGCCCTCGATGTATTGCGGCGGCAGTTATTGGTGAATCGATGAGTCACGGTCTGCTCTGGTTACCCCTATTAGCTATTTTTATCGTGCTGGCACGGTTGGGCTGGGTCGAGTACCGGAAGGTGGAACACTATCGCCAGTGGGCAAAAAATTTTGAAACCAGTAAATATGACATTGCCGCTGTCCTCGGTCAGCAGGGCGATCGCTTGACGTGGGGACACCCTACCCAACAGGGCATTATTCATTTGCAAACTTGCGAATTATCGACTATTCAAAACATTTGGATTGAGTGTAACGGTCAACGAATTGACACACAAACTACTCCTTTTAAAGGAGCAATTCAACTGGTGCTAGAAACCTTTACAGGAGACTGTTATCGCATTCCTTTTACAGAATTCACCCTTGCCTTGGCATGGCGCGATCGCCTGCAACGGGCGATCGGGAACTGATAAGGTTGATTAAAAACGAAAAAAAATCTAAATTGTGCTTGACTAAGCTTGACAATTAAGCGAAGTCTGACTAGAGTTACTTAAATAGTGAGCTAACGGGGGATACTAAAAAGGCAGGGTTTTCCTTCGCTTTTTTAGCGACTGTAGGACTTGTGTCTTTTTGGGTTTAAGGAAAGAGTAGCCCATAGGAAAGTGCAAAATTCTACAAAGCACTTGACTGTTGTATTTACACCTTAACCTTGGGAGGCCTATCCTCATGTGCAAAAGACTACACCCCGTTTTGGCTTGTGTTGTTAGCACAACAGTGCACATTATTCTGGTCACCACACCTGCATTGTCTCAAACTCGAGACTGTGGGAATAGTGGTGCTAATCCTAATTTCGATTCTACCGCTGGTCCAGGGAGCGACAACCTAATTTGTGGCGCAAACAACAGTTTACTCGGTTCCTTGACAAGTTCTATTGCTGTTGGTATTAGCAACACAGTAAATGGTGGCACTGCCGCCAATCATGCGATCGGTAGCAACAATAACCTTGGGTCAAACATAAATACCGAAAACACTGCTGTTGGTCATAACAACCAAATTGACCAAGTTAATGCTCAAAATCATGCCTTTGGCTCTAACAACAGAATCGGCGTTGGAGCGCCTACTGTAGATAACGAAAAAGGCAACAATAACACTGCCCTAGGAGCACAAAATCGAGTCGGCACAGTTGGAACACCACATTCTTCTAGCCCTGCAGCTCGCAATAACAATACCGCAGTCGGTTATCAAAACGTTGCTGATGGCATTGCGGGTACAACTGGCAGCAACAACACCGCCATTGGCATGGAGAACCGAGCCGAGGGTGATAACAACACTGCTGTGGGGATGCAGAACCGAGCTCTAGGAAATGACAGCAGTGCAGTTGGCTTTGCAAACACCGCTCAAGGAAATAGAAGCACCGCAATGGGGTTTTTTAACCAAGCCTTGGGAAATGACAGCAGCGCAGTTGGCTTTGCAAACACCGCCCAAGGAGTTCAGAGCAGTGCAGTTGGCTTTGCAAACACCGCTCAAGGAAATAGAAGCACCGCAATGGGGTTTTTTAACCAAGCCTTGGGAAATGACAGCAGCGCAGTTGGCTTTGCAAACACCGCCCAAGGAGTTCAGAGCAGTGCAGTTGGCTTTGCAAACACCGCTCAAGGAGCTAATAGCACCGCAATGGGGTTTGTGAACCAAGCCAATGCAGTAAATGCCACCGCTGTGGGGATGCAGAATTCAGCGAATGCAGTAAATGCCACCGCCGTGGGGATGCAGAATAATTATGATGGCGCCACCAACACCTACCTGCCCCCTGGCGACAACAGTACCGCTGTAGGGATGCAGAACCGAGCCACCCAAGCAAACGCCACCGCCGTAGGCTCTGGTAACCAAGCCCAAGGAGTTCAGAGCAGCGCGGTTGGCTTTACAAACACTGCCCAAGGAACTAGAAGCACCGCAATGGGGTATGAGAACCAAGCCCAAGGAAATAGAAGCACGGCAATGGGGTATGTGAACCAAGCCCAAGGAAATAGAAGCACGGCAATGGGGTATGTGAACCAAGCCCAAGGAGATAGAAGCACCGCAATGGGGTATGAGAACCAAGCCCAAGGAGATAGAAGCACCGCAATGGGGTATGATAACAACGCCTTGGGAGATGCCAGCAGCGCAGTTGGCTTTGAAAACACCGCCCAAGGAGTTCAGAGCAGCGCGGTTGGCTTTGCAAACACTGCCCAAGGAGATAGAAGCACCGCAATGGGGTTTGTGAACCAAGCCAATGCAGACAACACTACAGCTGTGGGGATGCAGAACCTAGCCCAAGGGCTTGACAGCACCGCAATGGGTTCGGGCAACCAAGCCACCCAAACAAACGCCACCGCTGTGGGGATGCAGAATTCAGCGAATGCAGCAAACGCCACCGCTGTGGGGATGAGGAATAATTATGATGGCACCACCAACACCTACCTGAACCCTGGCGACAACAGTACCGCCGTAGGCTCTGGTAACCAAGCCCAAGGAGCTAATAGCACCGCAATGGGTTCAGGCAACCAAGCGCTGGGGGCTCGTAGTATTGCCATTGGCCACCAAAGTACTGCAAATCCGGCTGATAGTATTGCAATTGGTCAGACTGCCCAAGTCGTGGGTGGTGCTACTGATGGTGTGGCCATTGGTAGAGGTGCCACAGTTCAACATGCCAACAGTGTGGCCATTGGGGCAAACTCTGTAACAACACAGGCCAATGTTGTGTCTGTTGGTGCCCCCGGTGCTGAACGCAAGGTTGTCAATGTTGCGCCTGGCATCATTGCACCAACGAGTACGGATGCAATTAATGGCAGTCAGCTCTCTGCCCTCATCAACCAACTGTTTGCTACAGGAATTTGTTCAATCACTAACGCAACAGTAACGTGCGGTAACATTGCTTTGGGAAATGCTGCTAACCCTGGGGGTGCTAATAGTATTGCCATTGGCAACAATTCAACGACGGGTGCCAATAATGCCATTGCCTTTGGCCCATCGGCACAGGCCATCCATCCCAACAGTGTGGCCATTGGCGCTGGCTCTGTAACAACAGCTCCCAACACGGTTTCTGTGGGCGCCCCAGGAGCAGAACGCCGAATTACCAATGTGGCCACCCCCATCAATCCGACGGATGCTGTCAATAAAGCCTATGTTGACGGCATAGGAGCAGTGGCCTTGGGAGCAGCGAATGCTTACACCGATGCTCAAATCAATCAATTACGGGGAGAGGCCTTTGCGGGCATTGCCTCGGCAGCAGCACTCATGCCGATTGTGCCGGCACGTTCTGGTCAAACCACATTTAATGTGGGATTTGCAACCTACGGTGGATACAGTGCAGCTGGGATGGCCATAGCCCACCAAATCGGACCGGTGATTATTGATGCCGGGGCAAGTTTTTCTAGTGCAGGCTATCCCTTAGCACGCATTGGTATCGGCGCCCGTTTTTAGAACAATAGGGAACTAGGGGGCTTTGATGTCCACATTTGGGAAAAGACGCTAGCCTTTAAAATTGCAGCTAAGCCTCCTCAATACTGCCCAAGGAAACCTAGCCCTATGGATGTGTCTGTGGTCAACCAGAATCCACCATTCATGCTAAATCAGCCAGCAACGGCTCAGTCTTGGATCAAGCCCCGCCAAGTGGTCTCCTTCTGGAAAGGCAGTGGCTTTTGTGGGGCTTTGGATTCAAGGCTTTTTGCTGTTGGAGGTCGCTGATGAAAAATATTGTTGCGCTGGTGCCAGGGGGTATTGGGGATCAAATTTTGTTTTTTCCTACCCTCGATGACCTCAAAACCCACTTTCCGAATAGTCAAATTGATGTGGTTGCTGAGCCCCGTGCGGTTGCTGCCTACCAACTGAGTTCTACAATCCACCAAGTGATTCCCTTTGACTTCAAAGACCGCAATGCCTTGGCTGACTGGGTAAATCTGATTGGTATGCTGCGGGATGGGGAGTACGATGCCATTCTCTCCTTAGGGCGCAGTAAGGCGGTGCGCTTTTTGCTGTGGCTGACGGGGATTCCCAAGCGCGTGGGCTTTGCGAAGCTCAATCCCTTGGGGCTTCTCACCGATGCGGTACCCGTCAACCTTGATCAATACAGCGCCGCCACCTACCACGACTTACTGCAAGCCTTTGGTATCACTACCCCCTGTCCCCTGCCCAAGGCCGTGATTGCTGAGGCGGATCAACAGTGGGCAACGGCAGAGCAGCAACGCCTAGGAATTACTGGGCGGTATCGCCTCTTGCACGGTGGCTCAAGTCAGATGGCACTTACCAAGGGAATTAACAAAATTTACCCCCCCGCTGCTTGGGTTGAGATCATCCAGACGCTGCAACAGCAGGAGCCGCACCTGCCCTTTATCGTGGTCTGTGGGCCTGAAGATCACGCATGGGTGAGTGCGCTAACGCAGGCGCTACCGGAAATTAAGATTAGCCGTCCTCCAGACTTGCGCAAACTGGCAGCTCTAATGCAACAGGCACAACAGATTCTCTGTACCGACAGTGGCCCGATGCACATTGGCGTGGCGGTGGGGACTCCCCTTGTGGCGCTTTTTGGCCCTACGGATCCTGCCAAACTCCTGCCCAACGATCCGCGCTTTCGAGCCGTCAAATCCCCTACTGGCAACATGGCCGATATTCCCGTGTCAGCCGTGATTGAGGCGGCTCGCCATGGCTAGACCGGCTGTCTTTCTCGATCGCGATGGCGTGCTGAACCAAGAGGTGGGCTATATTCACCGCCTTGAGGACTTACAGCTCATCCCCGGTGTGGCTCAGGCAGTGCGACGGCTCAATGATGCGGGGTGGTTTTGCTGCTTAGCCTCCAATCAATCAGGTCCTGCGCGAGATTATTACAGCATCGATCATGTTCATGCCCTGCACCACAGACTTCAGGAGTTGCTAGCCGCCAGTGCCGGTGCGGTGTTGGATGCGGTTTATTTCTGTCCTGATCTCAGCCGTCCTGAAGGGGGAGTGGTTGCCGACTATGCGGGCTGGACAACATGGCGCAAACCCAATACAGGAATGCTCGTAGCGGCCGCTTGGGATCATGATTTAGATCTCAGCCGCAGTGTCATGGTGGGGGACAAAGCGACCGATATTGATCTGGCGCGGAATGCCGGCTGCTATGGGATTTTAGTACAAACCGGCTTTGGCGATCGCGTTCTTGAGGGGAGTTACCAGCACGCCAGTCGACCCGATTACATTGCAGCAGATTTAGCCGCTGCCGTAGAGTGGATTTGTACGCACCTTGCACCCCGTTAGCGATGAGCGCATCGCCAGACTATACCAAGTTTCCCCTTGCTCTACTGTTGCTGGTGGTTCTGGGCTACGTCCTCGTGGGCTGGTATTTGTCTGCCTATCCTTGGCTGTGGTCAGCCTATGCCTCTTTTTTGGCAGCAATTCTGATAGTGTTTGTTGTGGGGGGCACCTCTAGCCTGTTGCGATCGCGCCAGAGCAACCCTAGAAATATCTTTAGTAGCTTAATTATGCGCGTGGGCACCCCCAGTCTCTTGACCGTACTGGTGCTGAGTACCGCTGTCACCCTTGCCATTATTGCCTTTCACGTCTTTAGTGTGATCGCCATTCTCATTGGCACCGAAATTCTTGTGCGCATTGAAATGAAAGCTGCTGGCTACCACAACTGGCAAATTATGCTAGTGCTGATTCAAATGGCAATTTTAGGGGTGTTCATTGGCTGGAGCATTGGGCATTACTTGCTGCCATCCTCTTCAGGGCAATCATTATTGTTCTTAGTCCTAAAGGAGTAAACTTTCTAGGGCACGTAGATTCGTAATGCACAGGCTCTCTGGGTTGCGGCGAATAATCCCCCTGCGCTCCAGCTTCCCAAGCACCCGTGTTACCGTCTCCCGTGCCATGCCACTTAAGCTACTCAGTTCGCGGTGGGGCAGATTCGGAATTTCTAGGCCATCCGCTCCCTGTCGCCCTTGACCATCCGCCAAAAACAGCAGAATATCCGCCACCCGTGACATACTATCCGATTCCCGCAGCCGCAGCCGCCGATTCAGTTGCCGGAGCCGTCGTGCCATCAACTTGGCGAGGCGTATGCCCGCTTGAGGTTCCGTATTGACAAGATTGACAAAATCCGTTGCGGGCATATTGGCCACAACTGTCGGTGTTAGGGTAATCACATCCGTTGAGCGGGGCACTTCCTCTAGGGGAGCCATTTCGCCAAAGAGTTCGCCGGGACCGAGGATATTCAGGGTGACTTCTTTGCCATCAATGTTGTAGGTGCGAATTTTGACCCAGCCACTGAGGATGAAGTAAACTGATGTGCCCCAGTCATTCTCCAGCAAGATCACGCGGTTGGCGGGATGCTGACGTGTCACTACATGGGCTAGGGCTTTCTCCACCACTGCCTGGGGTAAGTCGCGAAAAAAGGGCGTATTTTGTAAAGATAATTCAGGTGCAGGAGAACTACGCCGTTCTTGCATAAAGGTCAAGGCCGAGAGGGCGAAAGCAGAGGCTGAGCAGACAGGTCATCAGGCGCTGCAGGGAAATCAATACCTGTGATCTTACCATTGCTATCCATCATCACAATCAATGTATCTGTAACGTTAGAAAAGGCTACCTTGATACTGACAATATTGTCGTTGATCTGACTCCCAAGACGCTCTTTGTACACGCCTACCCGCCTCAGAAAATTGGCTTGGCGTTGCTTCAATTTTTTCGGTGAAAACTCCCGTTGCAGTTGCGGATGTAAATAGCTCAACGCTAAATCAACGTGATTGCCAAAGAGGGCATCGAGAAATTGTTCAGCACTGTGTACTTGGTCTTGGGGATTGACATTGATGGATTCTTGGGACTCGCCGCGGGCGATCGCTGGCCACAGAGAGGAAGATACCCCCCGTAGGAATGCCAAGGCCAAAACTGTTAATGGTGAAAAAGACTGCCCCATATTTTTTTAAGTTTTTTTATGGTTTTCTGAGAGTTTAAGGCGAAACGAATTTCTGAATATCATACCGCCTTTTGCAGAGGGATTGAGTGAGGTCGCGATCGCCCTGAGGCCGCCGTCCCGTCCAAGAAAAGCAATTCACATATCTCTTATCAATTCTCGACGCAGACTTGGCTCTATAGATGACTGATTCTTCAGGTCTTCAGGCAGCCGGAGGAAACTGCTGCGGAGTGTAAAGTTTATTAAAGCCCTTGACTCCTTTGGTTAGCCTTCGTCACAATGAGTTCCATAGGTTAGGACTTGAATTTTATCCTCGTGAGCGGTTTGTCATAACTGCGAGGGAGTAGGCTGTGCCAATGCTAGAAACCCTTGAATTCGTGATTTATCCCGATGGCCGTGTCGTTGAAACGGTGACGGGAATTTCTGGGGCATCCTGTGCTGAGGTGACTGCTGCCATTGAAGCGCAGCTGGGGTGTGTCATTAGCCAACAGCCCACCGCAGAATACTACGCTCCCCAAGAGGAAGAAAATCAATTGGTTGTTCAATCTGTCCCCTCCCAGTGGTAATCGTTGAGGATTGGTGATCCATGTCGCACTTCAGCCAAATCAAAACCCAAATTCGCAGTTTACCCGCCCTCCAGTCTGCCCTAACGGACTTGGGCTTACCATGGCAATCTGGCTGCCAAGAAGTGCGCGGCTTTCGCGGTCAAACCCAAACGGCTCAAGTCGTTGTTCCCCAAGACAACGGCTATGACATTGGCTTTCGCTGGAATGGCACCGAGTATGAGCTAGTGGCAGATTTGGAGTTTTGGCAGCAGGCATGGTCAGTGGATCGCTTCTTGAATAAAGTCACTCAGCGCTATGCCTACCATGCGGTGTTGCAATCCGCTACTGAACAGGGCTTCCAAGTGCAGGCCACAGAACAGCAGGCCGATGGGAGTGTCAAGCTCGTATTGCAACGCTGGCGTTCCTAGCCGTTGAAGATCATTCAAAACAATGGAGAGGCACGGGGCAGAGGGGCAACCCCTTGGTTTAGAGCCAGAACTTGGCGGCCAACTTCGCCAAAGTGAACCTCGCAGCGGCTACGAACCTGAACTCGGGGGCACTCACCGTCAGCGCGGTGTCTATGTCGATGAAATTACCTGTATTGGCTGCAAACACTGTGCCCATGTGGCGCGAAATACGTTTTACATCGAGCCGAACTACGGGCGATCGCGGGTGGTACGCCAAGATGGTGACCCCCTTGAACTGATTCAAGAAGCCATTGATACCTGTCCCGTTGACTGTATCCACTGGGTAGATTACACGGAATTAAAACGGCTTGAGAAAGAACGCCTTGAGCAGGTGGTTCCCCTTGCCGGTTTCCCCATTGATCCAGCCACCACGCACCGCAAGAAACGGCGATCGCCGCCTAGGACTGAATAGCATCCTCGGGCATCACAATCAGCGTCGTTCCCTGACGGCCAATGATAATCACCCGCTGATGTTCGGGAATGGCCAAGCGGGGATCACCACAGCGAGCTTGCCAAGAAATCCCTTCGTACAGCACTCGCCCCGTCTCGCCAGCGGGGATTTTCGTAAGTGTTTCCGCCTCGGCGGCTTCCTTGAGGACGGGGGGAACTCGCTTTGGTTGATACCGCCGCAGGAGAAAGGCCACCACAACGGAGAGCAGCATCCAGAGGAGAATCTGTATTGAAAAGCTGGGAATCAGAAACGAGAGAAAGGCAACAATCAGGGCGCTGAGACCGAGAGTGGCTTCCATAAAAGCCGTCGGCAAAACAAGCTCCATCACAAAAAGAATGATGGCAACAATTAACCAAATCCAAAAGGGAGACAGGGGCATTGCTCTTATCACCGAAGGCAGCCACTTCAACGATAGCTCAAACTCTGCGGCTACAGCGAGCAGGTTTAACCGTTTTGAGTGTATTCAATTCTTGCGAAAGGTTGCACTGGAACTTACAAGAGTCCCACTGCGTCAAGAGAGCCAGCACTCAAGAGAGATTCATCCGATTCTGTACAATAATGACTTCAACGAGGCGAACAACGATGACGGATCTATTCATTCCCCTCTTGGTGGGACTTCTCACCCTTGGACTGTTGACCAGTTGGCTATGGCGACCGACAGCAACGCCAGTTTCCCGTGCTGAACAGGTCAATACCCCTGATTTTGTTGCCGATGCGCCGCCGCCGGATGATGAAGGAACACCGCCCCGCCGTGGATAGGCTAGGATTTTCCTAGGGGCTTCTAGAAGAATGATTGAGTGATCAAGCAGCTTTGGGCAGCAGGACGGCGGTTTCAGGCGGGTTTCTTTGCCTTTGGTCGTGGTCTTTTTTTTATCGCCCGTTATCGTCTTTGGGGCTATCTACTGTTACCTGCCTGCTTGAGCCTCGTTCTGGGGGTAACGCTTATCATTGCTGCTTTCTGGGCTGTTCAAGTCATTGGTGATTATTGGTTTGTGGGTGGGGAATGGCAGTGGCTATACCAAGGGTTCATTGATATTTTGGCAACCCTCATTGCTGTCTTTTTGGCCCTAATTGGCTATCAAACGCTGATTCCCCTTGTGGTGATTCCTTTCCTTGGTCCGCTGCTCAACCGTGTTGAAAAAATTACCACGGGACAAACGATTGAGGTGGGGTGGCGGCGCGATCTATTGAACGCTATTATCGGTGGTTGGTTTGCGCTGCGGGATGCAGTGTTGCAGGTGATCTTCCTGCTGCTTTCATTTCTAACAGGGCCGCTGCAACCTATCGTGATGGCGATCGTTAACAGTTTCTTTCTAGGGCGAAGCAGCTTTGATTACCTCCTTGAAAAACACAGCACCTCTTTGAGAGAGCGCAAGCTCTTGACCCGTGCCTATACGCCACAAATCTATGGTCTTGGTCTAGCGCAGTTTTTGGCACTCTTCATTCCCTTCGTGGGGTTAGTGCTGGTACCGCCAGTGGGAGTTGTGGCTGCTGCTTTGCTGATTCAAGATCATCCACCGCAACAACAGTTGATGGCAGTGAATGCGGTTTCTCGGCGTTGATCTGGCGTGGCGGGGGGGAGCGTCGGGGTACTGCTGTTTGCAGTGGCAGGGACAAGATTTGGCGCTGGTCGCTTGCGATCGCTCCCGTGATACGGATGAACTTTTGGCATGGATTGATCGCGATGCACCCTCTGCGCAAGCAGCCATGGTGGCGGTGGATGCCCCCCTCATTATTCCCAATTCGCGGGGAATGCGTACCTGCGATCGCCAAGCTCACCAACTGCTTGGGCGCTATCACGCCGGCTGCTATCCGGCCAATCAGCAATCCCCCTTTGCGCAGCACACCACGGGTTTTAGTCAAGCCCTTAGCCAACGGGGGTTTCGCCATGCGCCTACAATCGCCCCCCAAGCACACGGGCGATTTCAAATTGAAGTCTTCCCCCATGCCACGGCGATCGCCCTCTTTCAGCTTGACCAAATCATTAAATACAAAAAAGGCCGCCTTGCAGAACGAGCCAAAGGGTTAGCCAAGCTTAGGGATTTAATGGCCACCCAGCTTCCCCACTGTGAGCCACCCTTAGCACTAGAACTCACTATCGAAATCCCCAGCAACGGGCGAGACCTCAAGGCTCTTGAAGATCAACTCGATGCCGTTCTCTGTGCCTACACGGCAGCCTATTGGTGGTATTGGGGGCGCGATCGCCACTGGGTTTTGGGTGGTGAGTCTTTTTCCCCAAAGCCAGCATCAACCGATGCCTACTTAAAAACTGGCTATATTGTTGTTCCGCGTGCCTAGCTTTCGCGATTGCGGTAGCGTTGCAGTTCCGTGCGTAGAGCAGCAATTTCCGCCCGCAAATCATCAATCAAAGCTTGCCAATCCACTTGTTGGCTACGCCGAGGCACCACCATTTCTGCTTCTTGACGGGCACGAGCTTGCACCTCTTCCATGAATTGATGGAGCCGCTGCTGCTGCTCGGCATCAAATCGCCCCAGTTGACTTAGGAATTCCACAAATAGATGCTGCGCCTGATCACGCAGGAGCGTTGCGGTTGCTCGACCAAGGAAAAAGGCATCCAGCGGCGATTGACTCATAGGAGTGTCATGACCTCGTAAGTTGCTGCTCTCAATCCCTGAGTGTAACAAAGTTTTACAGTGAGCAAGCCTCGCTCTCTGCCGATTCTCCCCTTTTTGCCTATAGGACAGATAAGAAATTCTTTGATGTTTTCCCTAGACCGATTGTCTCCCCTAAAGCATAGAATTATATCAATTAAATATTTTCTTACCATAGCTACAAGTTATGAGGATACTCCCATAGGGAGTGCTCTTAACAGCGATTTCGCTATGACACCCTCTCTAGATTCGCCAAAAGGGGCAGAAATGCTAACAAATTTAGTTAATCGAGTTCACTTTCGCTATTGGCGCGGCGATCTCTTTGGTGGGCTGACTGCCGCCATTGTCGCCTTGCCGATGGCCTTGGCCTTTGGGGTCACCTCTGGGGCTGGTGCAACGGCGGGACTGTACTGCGTCGTCTTTCTTGGCTTTTTTGCGGCTCTCTTTGGGGGCACGCCAACACTCATTTCCAATCCGACAGGGCCGATGACCGTCGTGATGACGGCAGTGATCACCCGCCTGACCAGTGAATATCCCGAACAGGGGTTATACATGGCTTTTACGGTGGTAATGCTGGCGGGCGGTTTTCAAATCCTCTTTGGTCTGTTGCGGTTGGGTAAATACATCACCCTCATGCCCTACACCGTGATTTCTGGCTTTATGTCGGGAATTGGCCTGATCATGATCCTGCTGCAAATTGGTCCACTGTTGGGGCACAGCAGTAAAGGGGGGGTCTTGGGGGCAGTGCAAAACTTGCCAGAGTGGATTCAAACCCTGAACTCGGCTGCCCTTACCTTGGGCTTGTTCACCCTCGGACTCATTTATTTCACGCCCCAGAAAATTCGGCGAATTGTGCCGCCACAGCTTCTCGCCTTGGTTTTAGGCACGATTTTGTCAATGGTGTTTTTTGCGGATGCCGGTTTGACCCGCATTGGCACGATTCCCACGGGGCTGCCAGCGTTTGTGCCGCCGACGTTTACACTGCCTGCGCTGAAAACGATGATTGTGGACGGGGCAATGCTGGGGATGCTCGGCTGTATTGATTCGCTCCTGACCTCGGTGATTGCCGATAGCATTACCCGCACCCAGCACGATTCCGATAAGGAACTGATTGGCCAAGGTATTGGTAACCTACTGTCCGGCTTATTTGGTGGTCTGCCCGGTGCCGGTGCCACGATGGGCACAGTGGTGAATATTCAAGCGGGGGGACGCACCTGCTTATCGGGCATGATCCACGCTGTCATTCTACTGATGGTGGTGCTGTGGGCTGCGCCTTTGACGGAACCGATTCCCAATGCCGTGTTGGCGGGGATTCTGATCAAGGTGGGGATTGACATCATTGACTGGAATTTTCTCAAACGTGCCCACCTCTTGTCCCTGCGGGCGGCCTTCATTATGTATGGTGTGATGCTGCTGACGGTCTTTGTGGATTTGATTGTGGCGGTGGGTGTGGGTGTCTTTATTGCCAATATGCTGACGATCAAGCGCTTGGCGGATCTGCAATCGGAGGATGTGAAGGCGATTACCCACGCCGATGATCAAACGCCCCTCACCCCCGAGGAAAAAGAACTCTTCCGCGAAGCCAAGGGTCAACTGTTGCTCCTCCACCTTGGGGGTCCAATGAGTTTTGGCTCCGCTTGGGCAATTTCCCAGCGGCAGGCGATCATGTCGGACTATAAGGTGCTGATTCTGGATGTCAGCAGTGTGCCCCTGTTGGGGGTAACGGCAACGTTGGCCATTGAGTCACTCATCCAAGAGGCACAAAAGCATCGTTTAGCAATTTTTCTCGTGAATGGTTCGGCGGATAAGGTGCAACAGCGGCTGCAACGCTTCCGTATTTTGGATCGGTTGCCGGCAGACCATGTGGTGAGCAATCGCCGACAAGCCCTCGAAAAGGCCATTCAGTTTCTCCACCAACCGGAGGAATTGCTGGAGGTGACAACGGGCAGCTACGAATAACGGGAGACCGCCGGGTTGCCCTGCACATACCACCGCCACGGAATCTCCTGACCTTGGGAAATACCAATGCGAGTGGTTTGTACCACAGGGGCTGTTAGGGGTTGGGGTGGCTTTTCTAACCAGAGGCCGCTCTCTTTCCCTAGCATCAAGCCCGAAAGCTGGCGATCGATCCCCAAGACTTGGCACAGTTTCCCCGGACCAGCAGCACTGCGGGGGGGCAAGGGCGGACTAAGCATCTCAAGGGCACGAATGAGAACAGCACTGGCAAAATTGGGGCGATCGCTGGCGATATTCAGGCAGTGGTGAATGCCATAGATTTGATAGACATAGATTGTCCCTGGTGCCGCAAACATCGGGGCGTTGCGAGCCGTTTGGCGACGGTAGCCATGACACGCGGGGTCGCCGGCCATATAGGCTTCAGTTTCAACAATACGGCCTCGGTAGAGTTGACCATTGGCCTGCTGTCGCACGAGAAGACACCCCAGTAATTCTTGGGCAACCACTGGGGCAGGGCGAGCCAACCACTCAAGGGGCAGACACTGATCTTGCTCAATGGGAACCCTTTTCAAGCAACAAATCCTCCATCAAGGCATGGCGCACGGGGGCATTCAAGCCAGAGACGGTGTAGAGCATGGCTTCGCGATAGAGACGCTGCACTGTGTGACTGAGCATCAAGGCACTGCCACCCGTTGTCATCAGGGCAGCCTGAGCCGCTTGGACGGCAAGGTGAATGGCGGCGGCGCGCAGTTTTGCATGGTAGGGGGGATTCAGGTTCTCTAGCTCTTCTTGAATTTGGTCGTAAAGGCGGTGCCAGCGATCGCGAAAGTGGTGATAGAGGTCTTTGGCGTCGGCACTCTCAGCGAGAATCTGCAAACTGGCACGGCCACAACCCATGGGGGCGGCACTGCCCCGCAGCAATTGCTGGCGATCGCGGACGGCCATCCAATCCACCTCACTGATACCCACTACATCTTCCGGCGGGACTAACCAATCCACCACTTCTGCTTGCACCGTTTGAGTTGAGGGCACAGCCGCTAGAGGCAAGGGCAATGAGAGGTGCAAAATTCCGCCAGTGGCCTGTTGGGCATTGATAAAGGGCATGAGGGCAAAGAGAAGACGCTGATCCGGTAGGGGAGCTGCGGCGACAAACATCGTCATGTGCTGAAAGCCACTGAGCCAAGGCAGTGTTCCCCGCAAGAGGTAGCCCTCGCTGGTCGGTTGAGCTTGTAGATCCACTGGGTTGTGGCGTAGGTGGGAAAAGCTGACACCAATCAACATCTGCCCCTTCATTAAGTCCGCTAGGTAGGTTTGGGCAACGTTCCCTTCAGGATGTTCAAGAATGATCCCCAAGGCGGATTGATGTTGTGCCACCAAAAAGGCAAGGGCACCGGAGGTTTGCGCTAGTTGCAAGTTCAAATGCCACAGGGTACGGCGATCGCACCCCAATCCCCCCCTTGCCTTGGGTACCGCCAAACGAAAAATGCCCAAATTCCCTAGGGCTTGCAGACTTTCCGATAAAAGGGACTTTTGCTGATCAATGCGGTTGGCAATTGGCGCAACAACGGTACTGAGGTAGGTCTGAATGTCCTCTAGGAGAGGCTGCGCTGCGGGGTCAGCAAAGACCAAGGCATCCATAGTTTAGGAGTACGCCAGATGGGCACGGGGGTTGTAGGACTCAATGGCCTGAAGTTGCCGGTAGAGATCGCGTTCAGCATCACTCAGTTGGGGCGGCAGTGTAATGACAATTTCCACCAGTTGGTCACCGCGATCGCCATCGGGGCGAGGATAGCCCTTACCCGCCAGTCGCAAACGTTGGCCTGTGCGTACCCCTGCTGGCACCATCATTTTCACCCAACCATCGAGGGTCGGGGCTTCAATTTGGCCGCCGAGGGCAGCCTCACTGGGGGTCACGGGGAGTTCACAGACGATGTCGTAGTCCTCAAGGCGAAAGAGGGGATGGGGCGTCACTTGAATTTTCAGATAGAGATCACCTCCACCTGTACCTTGACCCCGCAGCCGAATCCGCTGACCCGTAACCATCCCCGGTGGCAGCGTCACTTCTAAGGAGCGTCCATCCCCAAGGCGAATCCGCTCCCGTCCCCCTTCGTAGGCCTTCTCGAGGGGGATTTCTAGGGTGGCTTCAGCGTCGCGACGACTCACAGCGGTATAGGCGGTTTTGACGGTGCCGGGGCGAAAGTAGTCTGTGTCTATCGTAGGCGAGCGACGGGGGGGATCCGCAGCAACCGTAGAGGTGCGGGGCGATCGCCGACCCAACAGTTGATCCAAAAACTCTTGAAAATTATCTTCACTGAGGTCGGGTTCTTCCCTGACACTGGTGCCATTGCGCCGAGCCATAGTGGTACGTTGGGAAGGGCGAGTGCGAAAGCCGGGCTGTGACCAATATTCACCGTAGCGATCGTATTGCTCACGGCGAGCCGGATCACTTAGGACTTGGTAGGCTTCACTAATGTCTTTGAACTTCTCTTCAGCAGCGCGATCGCCCGGATTCATATCGGGATGATACCGCCGCGCCAGCCGCCGATAGGCACGTTTAATTTCCTCAGTGCTCGCACCTCGATCCACGCCCAAAAGCTGGTAGTAATCTCGAAAATTACGCATCGACAGTCCTATCTACACTCACAGTTGCGGCAAACAATGCAAACAAGTTCTACCAGTCGTCGTCATCCCAATCCTCCCATGCGGCTGAATCACTGCGCTGGGAATACCCCCGAGAACGCCGCGTCCGGGGTGGCTCATCCCACTCATCCTCATAATCGTCACGCCGCCGCTCTCGACCCCGCACCGCATCAAGGCCTTTATTGACTGCTTCCTTGAGGTTGGGCAGCTTAAAGACATCCTCATCGTCTTCCAATGCTTCTTCGCTGAGGCGCAGTTGGCGGACAAAGTCGTAGAGCCGCTCTTCAAGAGCCGCATAGGTGAGGTCAATCTGGCGATCGTCCTCATTGCGAATGGCCTCCTGCAATTGCCGCACTAGGGCCTCAATACTCCGGCGCTGATCAGCGGCAAATTGATAGCCAAATTCCTGAGCCGCTTCCCGCAATTGACGTTCAGCGCGGTGAATCAAATCTTGAGCACGGTTGCGCTTCTCAATGCGTGCCCGCCGCTGGCGATCGCTGGCAGCGTTGGTCTCGGCATCCAAGAGCATCTGCTGAATTTCCTCTTCACTGAGGGTTGATGCCCCCTGAATCACCACACTTTGCTCACGACCGCTAAAGCGATCCAAGGCCACCACTTGGAGCAGGCCATTGGCATCCAAGTCAAAGGATACTTGAATTTGGGGCACCCCCCGAGGCGCTGGCGGAATTCCCGTTAACTTAAAGCGTCCCAAGGACTTATTGTGTTCTGCCAGTTCTCGCTCCCCTTGAACGACGTGGATTTCCACTTGGCTTTGGTTATTTTCTGAGGTTGAGAAAATATCGGAGCGGCGCACCGGAATCGTTGTATTGCGGGGAATCAGCACCTTCGTGACGCCGCCAATGGTTTCCACACCCAAGGAAAGGGGGGTTACATCCAGCAGCAGGATATCCTTCATATCCCCGGCGAGAATGCCTGCTTGAATGGCGGCACCAACAGCCACCACCTCATCGGGGTTGACATTTTGGTTGGGTTCACGGCCAATCATCTGCCGCACCAGATCCTGCACCATGGGCATCCGCGTCGCGCCACCCACTAGCACCACGGCATCAATTTGAGCGGGGGTTAAATGGGCATCCATCAGTGCCTGTTCGACCGGATAGCGCAGCCGTTGCAGCAGGTCTTGGCTCAGGTCTTCAAATTGGCGACGACTGAGGGTGGTTTCAATGTGTTTTGGCCCATCCGCTGTGGCGGTGACAAAGGGCAGATCGATATTGGTTTCCAGTAAGCCTGAAAGTTCAATTTTGGCTTTTTCGGCAGCATCGGTGAGCCGTTGTAGCGACTGGCGATCGCGCCGTAAATCAATGCCCTCTTTGGCGAGGAAGTCTTCGGCTAGCCAGTCCACAATCAACTTATCAAAGTCATTGCCCCCCAGTTGGGTATCGCCGCTGGTGGCCTTCACCTCAAACACGCCATCGCCAACATCGAGAATGGAGACATCAAAGGTGCCACCGCCAAGGTCAAAAACGAGAATCGTCTGCTCCTTCTGGCGATCGAGGCCATAGGCAAGGGCTGCTGCCGTCGGTTCATTAATAATCCGCCGCACATTCAGACCCGCAATCCGCCCAGCATCACGGGTGGCTTGCCGCTGCGAATCATTAAAGTAGGCGGGGACAGTAATCACCGCATCGGTGACGGGTTCCCCTAGATAGCGGCTGGCATCCTCCACCAGCTTGCGCAAGACCATGGCTGAAATTTCTTCGGGGGCAAATTCCCGTTGCAAGCGTGGGCACTTGATGCGCACTTTACCCGATTCATCGCGGCGAATCGTATAGGGTACCCGCTTGGATTCAGCCGTCAGTTCACTGTATTCGCGGCCAATAAACCGCTTCACGGCATAGAAGGTGTTTTGGGGATTGAGCACCGCCTGTCGCCGCGCCAACTGACCCACAAGGCGCTCGCCATCTTTGCCAAAGGCCACCACAGAGGGGGTGGTGCGGGAGCCTTCTGCATTGGCAATCACAACGGGTTTTCCCCCTTCCAACACAGCAATGACGGAATTGGTTGTCCCCAAATCAATGCCAACAATTTTGCCCATGCCGTTTGAACGACTCCGCACTGGTTAGAATAAATGAATAGCGTTATAGTAACGGATTATTTACCCTTTGTTACGCTTATTCGATTGTACGAGATCTGCCCCAGACCGTCAGAGAATCACTCTTTCCCCTGTGCTGCGCGATCGCTACAACGATATGAACAACCTCAGTCCCCACACCTCCCATTCACCGCTGCTCATCTTTTGAAGTCTAGCGGTAAGATGACAGGCAAGAGGTTGCAGCACAGCTTATCAACTGTTGCTACGCCCAATTCCGAGAAGGAGACCGTTCTATGCTACACCGCAAGCTTTATCAACTCTATACCGACGGCCAAGAAGTCTGGATTTACTTGCGGGATCAACAACGCCTGATTGACCGGGCACGCATTGTGGACATCGAAGGGAATGTTGTTACCATCCGCTACGAAACGGAGGAAGACGACGAAGTGTGTGCTTGGGAAGAGATCGTCAATATCGAAAGCATTGGCTCGATTTCACGGCGGCTCGCAGCAGTTCCGCGGGGTTATGCGGAGTTACCCATTGCGGATGAGTGTCCAGAGGCGGAGCAACTGCCGAAGCATTCCTCGGAAACCGAACACGAGCGTTGATTCTTACCCATGCGCTCAGCCCCCGTTGTGGAGGAGATAGCCACGATTGATGCCCAGTACATGGGGCGCTGCCTTGAGTTAGCCGCTCGTGCCAAAGGCTGTACGGCTCCAAATCCCCTCGTGGGCTGTGTGATTGTGGCGGAGGGACGGGTGATTGGAGAGGGGTTTCATCCCAAGGCAGGGGAACCCCATGCCGAGGTGTTTGCCCTGCGCAGCGTCAGCGAGAGCGATCGCCCCCTCCTCAGCAAGGCCACCCTCTACGTCAATCTTGAACCCTGCAACCACTATGGCCGCACGCCCCCCTGTACCGAGGCGATTATAGCGGCGGGTATTCCCAGGGTGGTGGTGGGCATGATTGATCCGAATCCCCAAGTAGCGGGGGCGGGGGTAGAACGGCTGCGCTCAGCAGGCATAGAAGTCACCGTCGGCGTGCGGGAAGCAGAGTGTCAACGCCTGAACGAAGCGTTTGTGCATCGGGTGCGCTATCAGCGTCCCTTTGGCATTTTCAAATACGCCATGACCCTCGATGGCAAAATTGCCTCCAGTGCCGGCCACAGTCTCTGGGTGAGTGGTGAAGCCGCACGCGCCATGGTGCATCAACTGCGCTCTGAATGCGATGCCGTGATTGTGGGGGGCAATACCGTGCGTCTGGATAATCCCCTTTTGACCTCGCGCCATGAGCGCAATCCCCTACGGGTGGTGATGAGTCGTACCCTTGATCTACCGCCGAATGCCTCTTTGTGGGAAACGACCACGGCTCCAACATTGGTGGTTACCGCTGCTTCACCCCAACATCCCCTCATTCCCCAATTGCAGGCACGGGGCGTGGAGGTGGTGCACCGAGAGCCGCTAACACCGACCACCGTTATGGCAGAGCTGCATCAACGGGGCATTATGACGGTGCTTTGGGAGTGCGGCGGTTCCCTTGCAGCGGCAGCGATCGCCGAAGGCATGGTACAGAAAGTGTGGGCATTTATTGCGCCAAAAATTATTGGTGGCTCCGATGCCCCCGCCCCAGTGGCCGATCTCGGCTTAACCAAGATGAATGAGGCCTTGTGCCTCGAGGACGTGACTTGGCAAACCGTGGGCGAGGACATTCTCGTGGTGGGCTACCTACCGCCTAGGCCTCGGGTTCCGTCAATTCAATAATGGTACAGCCCGTTTCTGTGGGGGGCGTATCCGCCTGCTCATAGAGCAAATCAATCCACAGTGACTCCGGGTAGGGCTTGCGACTAGAGACATAAAAAAGCCAATGCTGGCTGACATTGAGGGACTCGCGCCGCAGCTTGGCCATTGCCGGGGTTGTAATCAGGCGCAGAGCAGCGTTGGCATTGCGCCACTGCTCAATAATCCCAGCCGCCACCCGCAGGGTTTCCCCCTCGCTATTTTCTAATTCCAAAATGCCGTCAATGTGGATACTCTCCCACCAGTGCTGTGGATCCCGCAGATCCAATCCTTGGCCATCCATATAGTCAATGAGGTTGGGAAGATATTCGCGAATAAAGTTTTGGACAACACTAAAGGGAGGAAAAGGACGCAAGACTTTGAGGCGGCTTGCTGTTTGTTGAAACCACAGCTTGTGGTAAGTCATGGGGACAACGCTCCATCAAAAAGGCGATCGCCAAAAATCGTTACAAACTGGTTTATTTTACCAAGCAAGCTTGCTCTAATTGTTCCTAAGAGCGAAGATGAATATGTGCCACTTTTAGCGCAATTTGGCACAAGTGTTATAGGACAATTTTGATTGAACGACCAACGCTGAGAAGGATGTCAACTGACTTACATTATTAAAAAAAACTATACACACTGATTAGCTAACTTTACTCTACTTATTTATTTATTGGAAATAATGATTTTTCTTTCATGGGTAGTAATTAAGCCCAAGTCGTGATGAATTCAGGTTTTTTTGATTATTGACCAGTAGGTAGAAAATTCGTATTTTTATTTTGCAGCAAGTAATTCACCCCCCCAGAGAGGGCAGGACGAGGCAAGGGGGTGGCTTGTCATTTGGTTGTGGATTGGGTAAAGTCACCTAGAAGTTTCGTCGTGGTGCCAAAACACCCTTTGCATAAACAACAGATTGGGACAGTTTTAGGCATAGATGCGGCGAGTGGCCTCTGGCTACCTTGGACGATTGCTCATGATGTGTGTTCTCGGTTCACCGCTTTGTCGAATCACTGTCAATTTTGTGTGCGAGGAGGATTACCTTGAGCAACGATAGTCGTACCCCTACCGCCTCTCAGGATGCACCTCTTGCGCCTGCTGCTATGCTTGGTCGTTCGCTGCGCTCCCTTTGTTCCTGTCTGCCCCTGCTGGGTACCTTTGTTCTGATTCAGCCTACGCAAGCCCTTGATTTGACCACTCTTGCAGGCGATCGCGATCTGGGTTCAAAGGACATTCGCCCCGAATCTCTCAACCTCCCCTCCCTCTTCAGTACTGAAAGCCAAGACCCGCTTGCGGAATTTGAAAATCTTTTATCCGCCGACAAAACCGACCTACTCTTGGGCGTCACCCAAACGGCATGGCAACGCACCATCCAGTCCCAAGTCAGTTTTGCCCCCCTCACCCTCAGAAGACCGGCGCTGACCCTCTCTGCCTTTGCTTCCTTTGACCGTCTCAGCCGTCCTTCTGAGCCGACCTTCAAAGTGGTGGATCGGCGGGTTCGCACCGATAGCTTGGCGGATTTGGTGACGCAGGCCACCACCTCTGTTGTTGCTTCCTTGGCCATTGATACCCCCTTTGCGATGGGTGGCTCTTTGGAGCAAACCACGACGGCAGTTGAACCACAGTCCGCCGAGGGGGAAACGACTCAACTCTCGCAGCGGGTGGCAGTTGTGAACTCTCCAGCCGCATCGACCTCAACTGCAACCCTAGAGCCTGTTCCCTTTGGCCGTGCTGCTGAGCGGCGGCGGCATACCACCCCTGCCTTGGTTTCAGTCCAACAACCGCCTGCTCGCCCAGCGCTACCCCAGCCCACTGTTGCAAATCGCCCGCAAACAACAACAGTAACAGCACCAACACCTGCCACTGTACAGCCCATTGCCCCCCCTGTGCCCGTCAAGGTGGCACGCTCAATTGTGGCTCCCTCTTTACCCAGTAATCTCGACCTACCCCCTCTGCCCAACTCCGATCGCTTTCTACCTAGCCTAACCACCAACTTTATCTGGCCGGCGCGTGGTGTGTTGACCTCTGGCTTTGGTCCGCGCTGGGGACGGATGCACCGCGGGATTGATATTGCTGCTCCCATTGGCACGCCCATCTATGCTGCTGCCGCCGGTGTCGTTACCTACTCCCAATGGAATTCTGGTGGTTTCGGCAACCTGGTGGAAATTCGCCACGCCGATGGCACCCTGACGCTCTATGCCCATAACCATCGCAACTTGGTGCGCATGGGCCAATACGTTGAGCAGGGTCAGCAGATAGCCGAAATGGGCAGCACCGGTCGCAGCACAGGGCCCCACGTTCACTTTGAGATACATCCCCCAGGGCGGGGTGCGGTCAACCCAATGATCTTCCTGCAACGTACCCAAGGCTAGTCATTGGCGGTTTATTTTGTGGGTGCGGGGTTAGGTACCCCTCGCTCTCTCACGCTCGAAGCATGGATTTGCCTGCAGCAGGCGCAGGTGGTACTTTACGATGCCCTGCTCTCCCCTCGCCTCCTCGAACTCACACCCCCCGATTGTTTGCGAGTCGCGGTGGGCAAACGGGCAGGGGCTGAGGCAGTTCCCCAATCAGAAATCAACCGCCTTTTAGTGGCCTATGGCCAGCAGTACCAGCGGGTTGTCCGCCTCAAAAGTGGCGATCCGGGGCTGTTTGGCCGTTTGCATCAGGAACTGGATGCTGTCCTAGGGGCAGGTCTAGAGGCGGTGGTGATTCCGGGTCTATCGTCAGCGCTGGCGGCACCACTGCTGGCGGGATTGTGTCTGACGGCAAAGGATGTGAGCCAGTCCGTAGCGATTCTGTCGGGACATGCGCCAGAAACCCTTCCTTGGGCAGCGATCGCCCAAATGGAGACGCTGATTTTTTTGATGGCCACCCGTTCCCTGCGATATATTGCCGAGCAATTGTTGAGGCAGGGGCGATCGCCCGCTGAGGGACTGGCAATTTTGCAATGGGCCGGCCAGCCGCAGCAACAGTTTTGGTTCGGCACGTTGGAGAGCTATCTAAATACGCCTCACGTTCCAGACAGGGCACCAGCCGTCGTGGTTGTGGGGGCGATCGCCCAAAAACGCTACCCTTTGGCTAGTCTAGATCTGGTCTTCCCTGAATTTTTGAAGATTTCCCCATCAGCCATGTCTCCGCTCCACGGCAAAACCATTCTCGTCACCCGGGCAGCAGCGCAAGCGAGTGACTTTACGCAGCAACTGACAGCCGCCGGTGCCACCGTTTTAGAAATGCCGACACTGGAAATCGTTCCCCCCAGTTCTTGGCAGCCCCTCGATCAGGCTTTGGCGCAACTCAATACCTTTGACTGGCTCATTCTCACGTCCCACAATGCCGTTAGCTTTTTTATGGAACGGTTGCAGCATCATGGCAAGGATAGTCGTACCCTCGCGGGTCTCAAGATTGCTGTTGTTGGCGAAAAAACCGCCCAAACCCTCAGCAGTTACGGCTTAGTGGCTGACTTCACCCCCAGTGAATTTGTCGCCGATGCCCTAGTGGCAGAATTCCCAGAACCTGTAGCGGGGTTGCGTTTTCTCTTCCCACGGGTTGAAAAGGGTGGGCGACCCGTGCTAGTAGAGACCTTTACAGCGGCTGGGGCTGAGGTTGTTGAGGTGCCCGCCTACGATTCCCGCTGTCCCCAAACCGTTGATGCCCAAGTCTTAGGGGCGCTGCAAGGGGGTCAAGTGGATATGGTCACGTTTACCAGTTCTAAGACGGTGAAACACTTTTGCCAATTGGTGGGTGCGCAGGCGGCAGAGTTACTTCAGAATGTGCAGATTGCCAGTATTGGCCCGCAAACCTCGCAAACTTGTCGCGAACTCTTGGGACGGGTGGATACTGAAGCCACAGAGCATACCCTTGAGGGACTCCTTCAGGCGTTATTACGGATCACTTAGTGCTTTGGGTGCACCAATCCGCTAGTGTGAAAAAAGGACTGTTGTAAGGCAATTGTGGAGCATGACACACGCAACCGATGTGCTGACCCTTGGCCGTTGGATGGCGGCGGATTTTAGTAACCAAGCCCAAGCCTTTGAGAATCCCCCCTTCTATGCCCATATTCGGGTGTGTATGCGCCCCCTGCCCAGTGGTCTTTTGGAGGGCATTGCCCTTTATGTGGAACAGGCCTATGACTATCTTCTAGGTGTCCCCTACCGCACACGGGTTTTAGAACTGGTGCCCGCCAATGATCACATTGTGATTAAAAATTACGTACTCAAGGATGAAAAACGCTTCTTTGGCGCAGCTCGCGATCGCCAGCGGCTTCAGGCGATGACAGCCGATGATTTGGAACTCCTCTGTGGCTGCAATATGCTCACCTACTGGACAGGGCACAGCTTTCGCGGTGAAGTGGAGCCGGGCAAAGCCTGTAAAGTCGTGCGTAAAGGACGGGAAACCTATCTTGATAGCACGTTTGAAATTGATGGCGATCGCTTCATTAGCCACGATCGCGGACGGGATCCCGAAACCGATGAGCACGTTTGGGGCTCCGTGGCAGGTCCCTTTCACTTTGTGCGCTGGCAGAGCTTTGCTGATGAAATTATTGCCTAGGCGGTTTGCCAATCGGGTAACGGTTTGCCTTGGTAATAAAGGCGAAAGAGTCCCCAAGCCCCTAGGGCGATCGCAACCAAGCTAACCACTTGGGCAATTCGCAGCGGCCCCAACATCAGGCTGTCCATGCGCAGTCCTTCAATCCAGAAGCGACCCAAGCTGTAGGCAATGGCATAAACCATCAGGAGCGTTCCCGGTTTTTGATAGCGAGGTTGACGAAAGAGCCACAGCAGGAGAACAAAGACTCCTAGGTTCCAAAGGGACTCATAGAGAAACGTGGGGTGGTAATAGGCTTCGTTGATTAGCGCCGGGGGACGCTGCGGCGCAGGGATATAGAGTTTCCACGGCAAATCCGTAGGGGCACCAAAGGCCTCAGAGTTAAAGAAATTGCCCCACCGTCCAATGGCCTGTCCCAAAATTAGTGAAGGGGCAATGACATCCGCCACTTGCCAAAAGGAAAGCCGCTGCACATAGGTAAAGATCGCCATCGCTAGCATACCGCCGAGGATGGCACCGTGAATGGCAATGCCGCCTTTCCAAATTTGCACCACTTGATCTAAGTGCTTTTGGTAAAAGCCCCAGTTAAAGGCGACGTAATAGAGCCGTGCAGCGGGAATAGCGGCAACCACAAGCCAAATCGACAGATCCGCAATCAGATCAGGATCAATCTGCCGCTGGCGTGCCAAGCGTTGACTCAGCCAAATACCAATAAAGACGGCGGCGGCAATGAGTAGCCCGTACCACCGTAGGGTGATGAACCCTAGCTCAAGGGTGGCACCGGGGGATTGGAAAGTGGCGATCATGCCTAGAATAGGTTCTAAACAGCGCGAGCAGTCTGAATGACAGTGGCAAAGGCGTCCGTATCCAACACGGCCAATTGAGCCAGCATCTTGCGATTGAGTTGAATATCGGCTTTTTTGAGGGCGCCCATGAGTTGACTGTAGCTCATGCCATGTTGACGCGCAGCAGCGTTAATCCGCGCAATCCAGAGCCGCCGAAAGTCCCGTTTGCGCCGCCGGCGATCGCGATAGGCATTGCACAGTGCCTTCATGACCACCTGATTGGCGGTGCGGAAGAGCTTGGAGTGCCCCGCACGATAGCCCTTGGCGAGCTTGAGAATTTTTTTACGCCGTTTGCGGGCAACGTTACCCCGTTTGACCCTTGCCATAGTTCAATTTCACCCTTGATCAAAAACTGAAAATTTATCAATTAAGCGTAGGGCAGCATCAGCGATACTCGCTCAAAATCCCGTGGATCGACGAGGGCTTTGTGGGAAAGACGATTCTTGCGATCGCTCCCCTTATGTTCGAGTAAGTGATTTTTGTTGGCCTTACGGCGGACAAACTTACCACTGCCCGTCGTCCGAAATCGTTTGGCAGCAGCACGACGTGTTTTTAGCTTTGGCATAGCCTTGCCCTATTTTAGACACAGCTTACTAGTGTACTATTTTGAAGAGAGTCTTGGCAAGCTGCATGGAACTGGAGTTCATTCCTGTCGAAGAGTTTTATTTTGCCCTTACCTTGGCCATGCGCACCCTAGAAGATTTAGGCGATGCGGCATTTGTGGAGCGGGTGCGATCGCGCTTGCAGGAGCGGTTTGGTCAAGCCTCAACGGTTGCTGCCGGCAAGCAAAACACCTTTAACTATGTCTTTCGCGTCAAGGGGGTGGACAATAGCCCCGCCCCGCAGTTAATGCTTTCGATCGCTGACTGGCAGGGAAAAATCCGCCTCAGCAGTGACTATGGCTGGACATTGGATGCGCAGCGCAAAACAATCCGCACCGAGAAATTTGGCGATCGCTCCCAATTTTGCCAACAGGTGAAAGCCCACTTAGCCCAGTGGCTGGAATTACCCGAATTTCTTGAGGCCTAAATGTTTGACCTAGGGACCGCCCTTGAGAGAGCCATTAAAACTTGGTCGGTGGTGCATACCCTCTTTTTGCCGCCAGATCAGGTAGTGCAGGCACTCCGCACCCTTGAGCAACGAGCCGATGTTCATGGTCTCGCCTGGGGGGGGTACCCGCAAGCGGAACGCTGTCGGCTGGCGATCGCCCCCACTGAACTCAGTCTTGAGGAGCAACAGCCGCCCCTTGCTTTGGTGCGAATCACAGGCAACTTTCTCTTTGATCCCGCCACCTACAGTGATTTTGAGCGAGCGATCGCCAATGCCGGTCTTGATGACGGCGATTATGGGGATGTGATTCTCCTTGGGGAACGGGGGGCACAGGTCATTCTCATCCCTGAAAAAGTCCCTACTTTACAAGAACACTTAAAACAAGTGCGGACTGTAGCGGTGACCGTCGATCTCTGTGACTGGTCAGAACTGGCCGTAGCGCCCCCCCAACGGAAATCCCTCAGTACCGTCGAAGCATCATTGCGCTTAGATGCAGTGGCCTCAGCCGGCTTTGGCGTCTCCCGCAGTAAAATGAGCGAGTGGATTAGCCAAGGGCTAGTGCGGGTCAACTGGCAAGTGGTGCAACAACCGCGCTATCTGCTCAAGGTGAATGACCTCATTGCCATTCGCGGCAAAGGGCGATTGCAGATTCAAGAGATTCAAGTGACAAAGAAAGAACGCTACCGCATCCAGATGGAGCGCATTCGCTAACACTATGGCTCTGCTGCTGTCGAAATTACTGCCGCCACTGCTGTATCCATTGTCCTTGGCCTGTTGGGCATTGGTTTTTGCCATTGTTCGCTTTTGGCGTGCTCCCCAACAGGCAGCGATCGCCCTTGTGATTGCCCTGAGCATTTTACTCCTGAGCGGCAATGACTATGTGGCAACGGCTCTCATTGCTTCCCTAGAGCGACAGTATTTACCCCCTGATCCCATGCCCAAAGCTGCCGCGATCGTGGTTCTCGGTGGGGCGGTTGTCCCGCAAACGGCGCCGAGGCCGTGGGTAGAAGTCACGGAAGGGGGCGATCGCATCCTCTACGGTGCCCACCTCTTTCGCCAAGGCTATGCCCCCTATCTCATCCTCAGTGGAGGGCGTATTGACTGGCTGGGCGAAGCCTTTCAGCGGGGCGAAGCAGCAGACATGGCGGAAATTGCTGCCACCTGCGGTGTGCCGACAGACAAGATGCTGCTAGACACCACCTCACTGAACACCTATGAAAATGCCGTGAATGTCAAAGCGCTTCTGGAGCAGCATCAAATTCAGGGGGATCTGCTGCTGGTGACCTCTGCTTACCACATGCCCCGCTCCGTGGCTATTTTTCGCCGTTTGGGAATGAAGGTGATCCCGGCACCCACGGACTATCGGTACCTGTCGATCGCGCGATCGCCCACTTGGCAAAACCTGCTGCTCAGCCTGATCCCCAATCCCTACAACGTGGACATCACCACGATCGCCCTACGGGAATACCAAGGTCTGCTCGTTTACAAACTCAGAGGTTGGCTTTAGAGACCCTGAGCACGCAGAAACCCTTGACAGGCCTCCACAAAAGCAGGGGCTGACTCATAGGGCAAGACATTGCGCCCCGCAATCACCACTCCCTCAGCATTGGGAAATGTCTTGGTATAAAACTGCAACCGTTCTTCAGGCAATTCAGCCCCACCCTCCCGACTGATACTCGAGGCTTGATCCCCCATCACCACAAGCACTGGCTGCTGAGTCTGCCGCATTTTCTGACGATAGTCTCGCCGCCAAAAACCCGACAGGAATGAATACACCGCATGGCGACTCTCAAGGTCAGCACAACCAGCGGCCAGCATCTTTAGCCACTCATCATCCACATCCTCAGGCTTGGCAAAAAGCTGCTTGATTGAAAACTGCCGCAGGAAATGTTCTTGGCGGGCATAGAGATAAAAGCCCCAACCCAAGGGAGAATCAAAGAGATTCCAGCGCACCTTTTGCCACCTAGGATCAGTGTTTTCAGAAACGAGAGAAGCCGCTGGAGGGCCACTGAGGATCATTGCCCTGACTACTTGGGGATCAAGGTGCACTAGCTCCATTGCTACGGGAAACAATGCCCCTTGGACAACAAGAATCACCGCTTGGCGAATCTCAGAGGCGATAAAGACCTGTAACTGAGCCGCCCAATCTTCGGGGTAATAGGCAATGTGGGGTAGGGCGCTCTGGCCACAGCCGAGCAAGTCAGGGATATAAAATGAGTAACCTTCCCCTTGGAACTGCCAATGACCCACACAGCGATCCCAGAACCGCCCAGAGAGGCCAACCCCCACTGGATGGATAAAAAGAATCGGTGTTTGCCCTTCTTCCGAACTCAAGCGATAGGCGCAGGAAAGACCCTGCCACTGATAAGTTCTAGAGGCCAATGACGGCATTCCTAACGCTCCTGCAAATTGCCTGAAAAAACTCTATGTAACGCGATCAACGGTAAAGTTGTTACTCCTCTCAACAATATGACTGAACCCTAACATTCAGTAGAAATTTTAACCAAATTTTTCCCTTGCCTTAACCTAATCCCTTGAATCTGTTGCTTATTCTGACGAAAGGGTAGTTTGATCGGTTCGCCTTTTTGAAATGTGTGGGCAACCGTCACCCCGAAGGTACTTTACTTGCAAAACGTTGTTTACTCCGCTAGGAAACATCACCATGTTTACATCTGCAAAAAGCTATGCCCGCCTAGGGGTAGTTGCAGCCATCGCGGCTCTGTCGGGTAGCCTGATTCCCGCTGCTTTTTCCCAAGGGACACCTACGATTCGCATTGATGGCTCCAGCACTGTTTTCCCCATTACCGAAGCTGTTGCTGAAGCCTTCCAAAAAGCCCAAGGGGGCAAAGTCCGCGTTACGGTAGGTGTGTCCGGTTCAGGCGGTGGCTTCAAGAAGTTCTGCCGCGGTGAAACGGATATTTCCAACGCCTCACGCCCCATTCTGGCCAAGGAAATTGCTGACTGTCGCGCTGCTGGTATCAACTTTATTGAACTGCCAATCGCCTACGATGCCATCACCGTGGTGGTTCATCCTCAAAATACTTGGGCAACAAGCTTAACGGTTGCTGAATTGAAGCGGATGTGGGAACCCGATTCTAAAATCAATAACTGGAGCCAAGTGCGCCAAGGCTTCCCCAATGTTCCTTTGAAACTCTTTGGGCCAGGTGCTGACTCTGGAACCTTTGACTATTTCACTGAGGCCATCAATGGTAAATCAAAAGTCAGTCGCAAGGATTTCACCGCCAGCGAGGATGATAATGTGTTAGTCCAAGGTATCGCTCGCGATCGCGGTGCGCTTGGATACTTTGGTTTTGCCTACTATGCGGAAAACCGCAATCGGCTCAAAGCGGTTGCCATTGACAGCGGCAAAGGCCCTGTTCCACCTTCCGAGCAAAACGTGCTGAATGGGACATACCAGCCCCTCTCCCGTCCCATCTTTATCTACGTCAACGCTAAGTCAGCGCAGCGGCCTGAAGTACGGCAGTTTGTCACCTACTACCTAAATAATGCCCCGGCCATGGTGAAAAAGGTGAAGTATGTGCCTCTGCCGGCTAGTGCCTACCGCACGATTCTGGCTAACTTCAACCGCAACCGTGTGGGTACGATCTTTGGGGGCAAAGAGGCTATTGGCTTGACAATCAACCAACTGCTGAGGATGCAACCCCAATAGATTAATATTTTGATTTAATGAAGGGTGTGAGGTATCAGCCCTCCACCCTTTTTTCCCATTTTGTCAACCTCAGTCGTTGATTCTCTGAAAAGATAAATTCCAACTAAAAGATTTTTGCTTGCTGGAATAATACCCATGGTAGAACAGCCCCTACCCTACTCAACGAAGCTCCCCGTCGCCTTGCCATCCCGTACTGTGAGGATTTGGCGCGAACGGATCATTGCTAGCATTCTTTTTTTGGCAGCGATCTCATCGGTCGTAACAACACTGGTCATCATCTATATCCTTTTTGCCGAGACAGTCATCTTTTTTGAAAAGGTGATGGAAGTGCACCAAGAATCTCTCTTTGAGGCTCTGCTGGAGTTCTTTACGAGCACGGACTGGTCACCTCTAATTGAGCCGGTGGGAATTGGTATCTTACCCTTGCTCTCCGGAACCTTCACGACCTGCTTTGTGGCCAGTTGTGTGGCTATTCCCCTTGGCACGATTGCGGCCATCTATCTGAGTGAGTTTGCACCTGCCAAAACGCGGGAGATCCTCAAGCCTATCCTTGAAATCTTGGCGGGTATTCCCACTGTGGTTTACGGCTACTTTGCCCTTTTGGTGGTCACTCCCTTTCTCCAGAAAATCATTCTTGGTGTTCAGCAATTCTTTAATCCTGGTAAAGAACCTTGGGAATACTTTGAGCTGCCTGGTTTTAATATGTTGGGGGCAGGTATTGTGGTGGGGCTAATGGTGCTGCCCTATATTGCCAGCTTGACAGAAGATGCCCTCCAAGCTGTTCCTTTGCAACTGCGGGAGGGATCCTATGCAATGGGGGCAACGCGTTTGCAAACAGCAATCAAGGTTCTCATGCCGGCTGCTATCTCTGGCATTATGGCCGCCTATATTTTGGGGCTGGCACGGGCAATTGGCGAAACAATGATTGTGGCCGTGGCCGCGGGGTTACAGCCGAAGTTTACGTTTAATCCTCTAGAGGGGGCTTCAACCACAACTGCTTTCATTGTGTCAGTGAGTTTGGGGGACTTGCCCCACGGATCACTAGAGTATCAGTCGATTTTTGCCGCAGGGATCATGCTGTTTTTTGCAACCTTGATCTTAAACGTGCTGGGCTACTTCTTGAGTCGCCGTTATCGTGAGGTGTACTAGCCATGCGTAGCCAACGAACGATTCTCAATAACCTCCGCAATTCGATCGCGATCGCGGCCTCGATTCGGGAGCGCAAGCGCTGGGAACAGTTTTTTATCGTTTTAGGTTGGTTCTCCCTGCTAGTCGCCTTACTCACCCTTGTTTTTCTTGTGGGTGACCTCTTCCTGCGCGGCTTACCCATGCTGAACTGGAAGTTTTTTACTTCACCGCCGAGTAGTGACCCCGAAGAGGCAGGTATCCTCACGGCATGGGTGGGTAGTTTATTGGTCATTCTTGTAACGGCGTTTGTGGCTATTCCTTTGGGCATTGCGGCGGGCATTTACCTCGAAGAATATGCTCCCAAAAACTGGCTGTTGGATTTCATTGAGGTGAACATTACTAATCTGGCGGGTGTGCCCTCAATTATTTATGGCCTACTGGCTCTCGGTTTCTTTGTCTATATCCTCAACTGGGGCGAAAGCATTCTGACTGCCGGGTTTACACTGGCATTGTTGATTTTACCCGTGGTGATTGTGACCACCCGTGAATCCTTGCGCGCCATTCCCCAGGGGATTCGGGAAGCCGCCTATGCGGTTGGTTCGAGTCGCTGGCAGGTGATTGCTGATCATGTGCTGCCCTACTCGATGGGGGGGATTCTCACGGGGATTATTGTGGGTATCTCCCGCGCGATTGGCGAGACGGCGCCGCTGATCACCATTGGTGCTTTGACGTTTATCACGTTCTTGCCGGATCCACCCATTCAAAGCGAGTTTCCCTACATTTCGTTTAAGTGGCTTTGGTCTCCCTTTACGGTGCTGCCGATTCAGATGTTTAACTGGGTTTCCCGTCCTCAAGAGGCCTTTCAAGTGAATGCTGCAGCGGCTGGGATTGTCCTGCTGGTGTTGACGCTGGCGGTGAATGCAACAGCTATTTATCTACGCTATCGTTTTAGGAAGAGTATCAAATGGTAAAACCTACAGATCGGGTCGTGGCTACCGAGAACGAGCCACTGAAAAAGCTGGCAGAAGTTCGGGACTTGAACTTTTACTACGGTGGCAAGCAGGCTCTGAAAAACATCAACTTGCCGGTCTATGAAAAGAAAGTTACGGCACTGATTGGGCCTTCAGGTTGTGGCAAGACCACGTTGCTGCGTTGCTTTAACCGTATGCATGATCTGTATCCCGGCAATCGCTACGAAGGGGAAATTTGGCTAGGGGATGAAAACCCCCGTAACCTTTTGCAGATGGATCCCATTGAGGTGCGGATGCAGATTGGCATGGTCTTCCAAAAGCCCAATCCTTTCCCCAAGTCGATTTACGAAAACGTTGCCTATGGATTGCGGGTGCGCGGCATCAATAACCGTGCGATCCTCGATGAGGTGGTGGAGCGATCGCTCCGTCGTGCTGCCCTGTGGGATGAAGTCAAAGATCGTCAGAAGGAACCGGGCACGTCTCTGTCGGGCGGTCAGCAGCAGCGGCTCTGTATTGCCCGTGCCCTAGCCACTGATCCAGAGATTATTCTCTTTGACGAGCCAACATCGGCATTGGATCCGATTGCCACGGTCAGTATTGAGAACCTGATTAGCGAACTCAAGGAGCAAGTGACGATTCTGATTGTGACCCATAACATGCAGCAGGCGATTCGTATTTCCCAGTTCACCGCCTTTATGTATTTGGGTGAAATCGTTGAGTACAACGAAACCATGTCCATCTTCACGAAGCCAGTGGAACAGAAGACCGCCGATTACGTGAGTGGTCGCTTTGGTTGATCGCTGCGTCAAGTCCGCTTGAGAATGTGGTCTAAGAGGTAAGGTGTGGTTGTGAATCGATCGCTACCCTAGGGCTAGTAGTTATTTGTTCTCGCTCTAGGAGCGCAGTTATGGTGGCATCGCTGGAGTCAACGGTCAGGGAGATTTCACCTCAGGCGATCGCCCGTGAATTGGCGCTCCGCCTTGCTCCGCAGGCCACCTATGTGCGTGTCGCTCACTCCGCCGAAGGCTGGAAAATTCTCCTAGAGGCAGAGCAAATTCCCAATCAACGCACCTGCCTTGATGTCTTGGTTGCTTTTTTAAGTCCTGTCCTCCCCCAATCCATTGATGTCTATGGGCGACAGTTGGGGGGGCAGCGCCCTGCATGGGGAGTACGTCTGCGGCCTCGGCCGGTTGCAACCCCCACACCCACAACAGTTCGCGATCGCCAGCTTGAACCCTTAGCTTTAGCGGCCAGTGTCTTAGGGATTTTTGGTTTAGGAGCCGTCGGCCAATGGCAGTCTCCCAGTGTTTGGTTGGCAGCAGCACCAGAACCCAGCGTTGAACAAGTGCGATCGGTCATTCTCAATGCTGCGCCCACTCTGGCTCCCGCCCGCCCACCCCTGTGGTACCACTACTCACCCCCTGAGGCCTTCCGTGGCCGTGTGTTTAATCAGGTTACCTTACCCCCTGAGCAAAAGTTGGTGGCACTGACCTTTGATGATGGCCCTGATCCGACCTACACGCCCCAAGTGCTCGACATTCTTGCCCAAGAAAAGGTCAAAGGGACATTTTTTGCTATTGCCAGAGCCGTTGCAGCGCGCCCAAAATTAGCGCAGCGCATTGTTAGGGAAGGTCATGTCTTGGCCAACCACTCTTGGAGCCACGGCTACCATTACTTTAATCCTGCCGCTGCCCAGCACGAGGTGGATCAAAGTCAACAATTGATTGAAGACATCAGCGGGGCAAATATCAAGCTCTTTCGACCACCGGGGGGAAATCTCCATAATGGTCTGGTGAGTCGCGCCAGCCAACAGGGTTACGGTGTGGTGATGTGGTCAGTGGATCCACAGGATTGGTTACCTCGCCAAACGAGCGATCGCATTGTCAACACAGTTGTTCAGCAGGCGCATGCCGGTGCCATTGTCCTGCTCCATGATGGGGGTGGCTCTCGGCGAGCCACGGTTGCGGCCTTGCCCAGCATCATTGCCGAACTGCGGGCTAAAGGCTATCAATTTGTCACTGTCCCTGAGTTGATTGCGGCTCAAGAGCCAACAAGTCTACCAGAACCCCCTTCTTGGCTAACGATTCAAGAAACGGCGCAGCTTCAGCAGTTGGTTCTGCAACTGGAGACCCGCATTCAAGCTTTAGAAAAAGATTTAAGGACCACACCCCCATGGGCGATCGCCGAACGGGAATACCTAGCAGCCACCCTACGGGAGCAACAGGCAGCCCTGTCTTGGGTGCAACAACGGCTGGCCTTTGAACAAGCTGCTGCAGGTCAATATCAAGCGGCTCTCAAACTGGCGGAGCAGGCGACGCTTGCCGCTAAGGCACAACAATCATCAGTGGCCAAAATCTTGTGGCAGCGGGCGATCGCCACCCTAGACACCATTCCCAACACGGCCTTTGTTGCCACCCTTGCCCGGATCAAGCAACGACAATATAGCCGCAGAATGCACCAACTAAAATAAAGGCAGCACGCGAATCCCCAACAGCCTGCCATGACAATTGAACACCCAGTGCAACTGCCGCCCCTTGAAAGTGGCGATCGCCTGACACGGGACGAATTTGAGCGGCGCTACGCGGCCATGCCTCAGCTGAAAAAAGCAGAACTGATTGAGGGAATTGTTTACGTGGCTTCACCCGTTCGTGTCAGTCACAGTCAGCCCCATGCCGAGATCATGGCTTGGCTCGGTTTTTACAAAGCAGCTACGCCGGGGGTTCTTGTCTATGACAATCCGACCGTTCGCCTAGATGGCGATAATGAACCGCAGCCCGATGCTGTGCTCCGCCTTGAAAGCGGGGGCAACTCCCGCATTAGTGAGGATGGTTATATCGAGGGGGCACCGGAACTCGTGGTTGAAATTGCCGCCAGCAGTGCCGCCTACGACCTGCACGATAAGCTCCGGGTGTACCGCCGCAATGGCGTTCAGGAATACCTCGTCTGGTGTACCTACGATCGCCAGATCCACTGGTTCTCACTTGAAACGGGGGAATACCAACCACTTGCTGCCGATACTGAGGGGATGATTCGCAGTCGTCAATTTCCCGGACTCTGGCTTGCCCCTGAGGCATTACTGACCCATGATCTGGGTACGGTTTTGCAGGTACTCCAACAGGGAATTGCCACCCCCGAACATCAAGCGTTTGTGCAAATCTTGACCGAAACTTAAAAAATTTCCCTAATCTGGCATTATGCTGTATAGAATCCCCGTGTCAATAGGGGAATATTGGCATCGCCCTTGCCAAATGCATCGATATCTGTCTGCCGATTGACCGTTTCATTCACCGTAGCCCTATGTTGCAATTAGACCCCATTTCCAAAACGACCAATCAACATTCTGGTCACAAAGGTTTAGTGATGGCGATCGGGGGAGCCGAAGACAAAGTACGTGGGCGACAAATTCTCACCACCTTCTGCCAACGTGCTGGCGGCCTAGATGCTGTCATTGGCGTCATTCCCTCTGCTTCCCGTGAACCCGATGCCATGGGGCGACTCTACCACGATATTTTCCGCGAAATTGGCGTGCGCGAAGTGGACGTTCTATTGGTGGGCGATCGCGCTGATGCCGAACAGGAAGAGATGCTAGCTCGCTTGAGTCGCTGTACTGGCATTTTTATGTCCGGGGGCGATCAACTGCGTTTGTCGGCGCTGCTGGATGAAACCCCCCTCCTCTACCAATTGCGTCATCAAGTCTGGGAAGGCAAATCAATTCTTGGGGGCACGAGTGCCGGTGCCGCTGTCATGGGTGAGTGCATGATTGCCAGTGGGGGCAGCAATGAAGCTCCAAACCGCTCCTTAGTCGATTTGGCCACAGGCTTGGGTATTCTTCCCGATGTTTTAGTGGATCAGCATTTCCACAATCGCAATCGCCTCGCGCGCCTGATCAGCGCCATTTCTGCTCACCCCGACAAGCTGGGAGTCGGCATTGATGAAGATACCTGTGCCATGTTTGAAGCTGATGGTATGCTGCGGGTTCTTGGTCGTGGTTCTGTCACCATTGTTGATCCTCGGGATGTCAGCTACACGAGCTATGCCCATGTGGATGTTAACGAACCCTTGAGTATCTACAACTTGCGCCTGCACATCCTCAGTGATGGTGACTGCTATAATCTCCGCACCCATCAAGTGCAGCACAAATGTATTTTGCCTCCCCTAAATTAAGTTTTCAGGAAAGTGTTGCTTAAGATACAGTTTATTGCGTCACTCGCCTCAAAACTAAAAATGGTAAGCTGTCCTTAAAAAAGCCACTCTTCTATGAAAATTCTCAAATTACAAACGCTGCGGGGTCCTAATTATTGGAGCATTCGGCGTCATAAGCTGATTGTCATGCGTTTAGATCTAGAAGAGGTGGCCAACACCCCCTCCAATCAGATTCCCGGCTTTGTGGATGGGTTGGTGCGGGTTTTACCCAGTCTCTACAATCATTTTTGTTCCCTTGGCCATGAGGGGGGCTTTCTCACCCGCCTAAGGGAAGGCACCTACCTCGGTCATGTGGTTGAGCATGTCGCCCTCGAACTCCAAGAACTAGCAGGGATGCCCGTTGGTTTTGGCCGCACGCGGGAGACCTCAACGCCGGGGGTGTATCAAGTCGTCTATGAATACCAAGTGGAAGAAGCGGGTCGCTATGCCGGCCGCGCAGCGGTACGACTCTGTCAAAGCATTATTGATACGGGCACCTATCCCCAGCGCGAACTGGATCAGGATCTCGCCGATCTCCGCGAGTTAAAAGCCAAAGCCTCCCTAGGCCCAAGTACGGAAGCGATTGTCCGCGAGGCGGAAGCCCGTAATATTCCTTGGTTTGAGTTGAGCAGTCGCTCGATCATTCAATTGGGTTATGGTGCTCGCAGTCATCGCATGCAGGCCACCTTGAGCGATCGCAGTGGCATCTTGGCCGTGGAACTCGCAGGGGACAAAGAAGGGGCAAAGCGACTGCTTCAGGATGCCGGAATTCCTGTGCCCAAGGGAACCGTCGTCCGCTACATTGAAGACCTCCCTGAAGCCATTGAGGACATCGGCGGCTACCCGATTGTCATTAAGCCCCTCAACGGCAACCACGGTCGGGGGATTACGATTGACATCAACAGCCTAGAAGAGGCCGAAGAAGCCTTTGAAATTGCCAGCAGTGTCTCCAAATCAGTGATTGTGGAACGCTATCATGCGGGTCGCGACTTTCGGGTTCTAGTGGTCAATGGCAAAGTAGTCGCCGTTGCTGAACGGGTGCCAGCCCATGTTATTGGCGATGGCCGCTCCACTATCGAAGAACTCATTGAGAAAACCAACCAAGACCCGCAGCGGGGAGACGGTCACGATAATATCCTCACTCGCATTGAGGTGAATCACGACACATGGACACTCTTGGAAAAGCAGGGCTATACCCTAAATACAGTCTTGCAACCAGGGGAAATTTGTTATCTACGCGCCACGGCGAACCTGAGTACCGGTGGCATTGCCGTCGATCGCACCGATGAAATTCACCCGGAAAATGTTTGGATTTGCCAGCGGGCGGCTCGGATCATTGGCCTCGATATTGCGGGGATTGATGTTGTCAGCCCCGATATTAGTCAGCCCCTGCCTAAAGTTGGCGGTGTGATTGTCGAGGTCAATGCTGCTCCCGGCTTTCGCATGCACACGAACCCCAGCCAAGGGATTGCCCGCAATGTCGCCGAACCGGTGTTGAATATGCTCTTTCCACCGGGAACGCCTTGCCGCATCCCGATCTTTGCGATTACGGGCACCAACGGTAAAACCACCACCACCCGTCTCATTGCCCATATCTGCAAACAAACGGGGCAAACCGTTGGCTACACCACCACAGACGGCATCTATATTGGCGATTATCTGGTGGAAAAAGGGGACACCACGGGGCCTCAAAGTGCCCAACTGATCCTGCAAGACCCCACGGTTGAGATTGCTGTCCTAGAAACAGCGCGCGGTGGTATTCTCCGCTCCGGCTTGGGCTTTGACCACTGTGATGTCGGGGTGGTGCTGAATGTGCAGGCTGACCATCTTGGCCTTGGTGATATTGACACCGTTGAACAGTTGGCGGACTTAAAGGCCGTGGTGGTGGAATCCGCTTGGCCGAATGGCTATGCTGTCTTGAATGCCGATGATCCCCTCGTGGCGGGAATGGCACGCCAAGTCAAAGCCCAAGTGGCCTATTTCTCGATGAATCCCCACAATCCGATTATTCGGCAGCACATTCAGCAGGGGGGCCTCGCCGCTGTTTATGAAAATGGCTATCTCTCGATTTTGAAAGGGGACTGGACGCTACGGATTGAGCAGGCAGAAAATGTGCCCATTACCCTTGGCGGTCGAGCCGGTTTTATGATTGCCAATGCCCTCGCTGCCAGTCTAGCCGCCTTTGCCCAAGGCATCAGTATTGAGCATATTCGCGCTGCCTTGACCACCTTCCGAACTTCAGTGGAGCAAACCCCCGGGCGGATGAACCTCTTTGATTTGGGGCAATTTAGTGTCTTGGTGGACTATGCCCACAATCCAGCAGGGTATGAGGCCATTGGTGAATTTGTCCAAAAATGGCCAGGGCAGCGCATTGGTGTCGTTGGCGGACCGGGCGATCGCCGTGATCAAGACTTAGAACAACTGGGTGAACTCTCGGCAAAAATCTTTGATTGGATCATCATTAAAGAAGATGACGATACCCGTGGCCGGCCGCGCGGCGATGCCGCCTATTGGATTGAGCGGGGAGTACATCACCACAGTGTCCAACGCCAATACGACATCATCCATGACGAGGTAGCAGCGATTCAATTTGCCCTCGATCGCGCCCCCCAAGGCTCCCTAGTGGTGATCTTTCCAGCGGAAATCAGCCGCACCATTCAACTGATTCACCAGCATCATCAACGACTCCAAGGGGAAACGACCAATGGCTTTCACAGTGAGGGAATTTCCACTAGTGGTGATCTCAATCCCTCCATCTCCCATTAGGCAGTTTCTCGACCACTAGCAACGCTGATCTGATCAAGTCACTCTGATCAACAGCGAGAAGCACAGTATAGGCCTTTTCAAAAAGGTTGGAGGATCTCACCGCTTTTACGTACTCCCTTTATATTAGAAAGAATTCATAAATAATCAATTATGAACGAGATTCATTTCATCCACGGCATTAACAATAAGCCAGTTGCTTCTAAAGCACTTGAACATGCACTTCAAGCAATCTCAAACATCCACGGAGAGTGTTTTCTGGGGTATCTTCTACCGACACCAGAAGGACTTTCAGCCATTGAGAATCTCTCCTCTTTACGGAAAAAGTCTCAGCAACGCCAAATTAATAGACCGAATTCTCGTGGAGCAAAGCTTAAGCAACTAGAAGATTCAATTGCTACCCTCGACCATCAGCAACATCGGGCGGTGATTGAAACCATTGATGGCGTCCAACGGATTCGTGGCTTAGCAGGCTCCGGTAAAACTATTATCCTTGCTCTAAAGGCTGCTTATTTACATAGTCAACACCCTGATTGGTACATTGCAGTAACCTTCCAGACGAGAGCCTTAAAAGGACAATTCAAGCGCCTAATTAATCAGTTCTGTATATCGCAAACCAATGAGGAACCAGACTGGACAAAAGTGCGGATAGTTAACGCATGGGGAGCTAAGGGGGATGAAGAACGGGATGGACTTTATTATGAATTTTGTAGAGTTACGGGTAGTGAGTTTCTTGATTTTTCAACAGCTAGGAGTCGTTTTGATAGTAGTGAAAAAGCTTTTGACAGTGCTTGCCAGCTAGCACTTGATACAGCCACAAAAATGCCAAAAATTTATGATGCTATTTTGTACTGGTATAATTAATGATCAAAACTTTCCTAAGATAGTTAGGCACCCCAAATCCATATGGGATGTCAAATTTGATCACTGTGAAAACATTGCATTAGTAATAAGTGAAACGGATTATTCAGTAATTCACCAAATACTTAAAAATAATAGATACTATAGTGTAAAAATGATTGATGGTGGATTGCTTCAACTTATTTATCGGTTCCAAAGAAATACTCTCATTCAGCATCGCCTTGCTTATTATCTATCTTCTCAATTACTGCCATTTCAAGAAGATCCAGCATCTTATTTTGAAGACACGCACTTCCTTTAGATTATTAATAGACGTACTATTGCTTTTCCTTTGCGGTTTGACTTTGATCAGCAAGCGGCTATCAATAAGACACACCCAGCTTGTCATCTAACTTTGGGCGATGCAAAAAATTGATGAAAGTGGTATGGTTCACGTTGTCATTCCTGATATAGAGTGATCATGAACAATGCGGTTGCAATGAAAGCCAAATGGCAATTTTGGATCGATCGCGGGGGCACGTTTACGGATATTGTCGCCCGCCGTCCCGATGGTCAAATGGTGGTGCACAAGCTGCTCTCAGAGAATCCAGAGCAGTATCGCGATGCAGCAGTAGCGGGAATTCGTACCCTCATGGGGTTGGCGCCGGATGCCCCCATTCCCAGTGAAGCCGTTGAAATTGTGAAACTGGGGACAACGGTAGCCACCAATGCCCTTTTAGAACGCAAAGGCGAGCCAACGGTGCTCCTGATTACCCAAGGCTTTGGGGATGCTCTAGCCATTGGCTACCAAAACCGCCCGGATCTGTTTGGCTTAGCGATTCAGCAACCGCCGCCCCTCTACAGCCATGTCATTGAAGTCAAAGAACGGGTGAGTGCCCAAGGGGAAATTCTCGTCCCCCTTGACTTAGAAGCCCTGAAGCCCCAATTGGCAGCGGTCTATGACCAAGGCATCCGCAGTTGCGCCATTGTGCTCGTGCATGGCTACCGCTACCCTGACCATGAACAACAGGTGGCAGCCTTGGCAAGGAAGATGGGGTTTAGCCAAGTGTCGGTGTCCCACGAGGTAAGTGGCCTGATCAAGCTGGTCAGCCGGGGCGATACGACTGTTGTGGATGCTTATTTGTCGCCGGTGCTGCATCGCTATCTACAGGGGGTGCAGGGGGAGCTGGGGGAGATTCCCCTCTACTGTATGCAGTCCAATGGCGGTGTGGTGGCGGCGGCCTGCTTGCGCGGTAAGGATAGTCTGCTTTCAGGCCCTGCTGGGGGGATGGTGGGGGTGGTGCGCACCGCTTTAGCCGCAGGGATTGAGCGGCTGATTGGTTTAGATATGGGGGGCACCTCGACAGATGTCTGCCACTATCGTCACAATCCGGATGCCCCTTGGCCAGAGTATGAGCGGTGGCAGGAAACGACCATTGCGGGTGTGCGGCTGCGATCGCCCCTCCTAGCCGTGCATACCGTCGCTGCCGGCGGTGGCTCGATTTTGCGATTTGATAAGGGGTGCTACCAAGTGGGGCCAGACTCTGCCGGTGCCAATCCCGGACCTGCTGCCTATCGTCGCGGCGGACCTCTCACGGTGACCGATGCCAATCTCCTCTTGGGGAAAATTCAGCCCGCCTATTTCCCCGCTGTCTTTGGCGCCGATGGTCAACAGCCCTTGGATCGCGAGACGGTGGAACAGCAATTTGCTCAACTGCGCCAAGAGATCTACGAGAGCACCGGAGATGCCCGCAGTGTTGCCGATGTGGCGGCTGGTTTTATTGAAGTAGCCGTGAATACCATGGCACAGGCAATTAAGAAAATTTCCCTAGAGCAGGGGCACGATGTGCGCGACTATACCCTCTGCTGTTTTGGCGGTGCCGGCGGCCAACACGCCTGTTTGATTGCCGAGGTGTTGGGAATGCCGCAGGTGTATCTCCATCCCTATGCGGGGGTGCTCTCGGCCTACGGCATTGGTCAGGCGGAGCTGCGGGTACTCAAGGAGCAAACGATTGAACAACCCCTCACCGCCGCTGTTCTGGGGGAGCTGCAAGGCCAAATTGAGCAGCTAAAAGGGCAAGCAATAGATGAACTTGTTGCCCAAGGGGTCGATCGCCCGCAGATTCAAAGTCAAGTGCGCATCGGCTTAGGTTATGTGGGGACAGATACGATCCTCTGGGTGCCCTGGGCAGATTTGGAAAGGATGGCAGCCGCATTTGCCCAAGCCCATCGCGATCGCTATGGGTTTACTATACGGGGGCGATCGCTCCGCATCGGTCAAGTCGCAGTTGAAGCCGTTGCTGTTCAAGCAGTTCCAGCGGTCACGATGCCCCATGCCACCACAGAACTCACGCCCCTTGCCCATGTGTCGGTTTACAGCAAAGGCCAATGGCACAAAGCACCCGTCTATGAGCGCGATCGCCTCCCTGCCCATCAGATCATTGCAGGGGTGGCCTTGATCTTAGATGCTACGGGTACCAATGTGGTTGAGGCAGGCTGGCAGGCCGAAGTGGATGATCAAGGGGGGCTGTGGCTACGTCCCCTGCAAGAATCCCCGGCACCGTCAAAGCAGATTGCCGCCACCGTTGCGGATCCAGTGCAGCTTGCAATTTTTCAACAGTTATTTCGCGCCATTGCTGAGCAGATGGGCGTCACACTCCAGCAAACCAGTGCCTCGGTCAATATTAAAGAACGGTTGGATTTTTCCTGTGCTCTGTTTGATGCTGCCGGCAACCTTGTGGCCAATGCCCCTCATATCCCCGTCCATTTGGGGTCAATGAGCGAAAGTGTTAAGGCACTGCTGGCTGAGAAAGGCAACACCCTCCGGGCGGGTCAAGTGTTTGCCACAAATAATCCCTATCGCGGTGGCACCCATCTGCCGGATATTACCGTAATTACCCCCGTATTTCTCAAGGGGGAAGCGCAACCCGCCTTCTTTGTCGCTTCGCGGGGGCACCATGCTGACATTGGGGGCATCAGTCCTGGATCCATGCCGGCCAATAGTACCGATGTCCGTCAAGAGGGAATTCTCTTTGATAATGTGCTGCTGGTGGAGGGCGGGGAGTTTCAAGAGGCGGCGATTTATCAACTGTTGAGCCAAGCCCCTTGGCCGGCTCGCTATCCTGAGCAGAATCTGGCGGATCTGCAAGCCCAAATAGCCGCCAATCAGCGGGGGGTACAAGAACTGATTACCCTGTGCGATCGCTATGGTCGCGAGGTTGTGGCTGCCTACATGGAATTTAGCCAAGCCAATGCCGCTGAGTGTGTGCGCCAATGCCTGCGATCGCTCCAAGGGGGTCGCTTTTGCGTGGCCATGGACAACGGCAGCCAAATTCAGGTGCAAATCACTATTGATAGTCACGAAGGCACCGCCTGCCTCGACTTTGAGGGCACCTCCCAGCAAACCAATGACAATTTCAATGCTCCCCTTGCCATTACCAAGGCGGCTGTGCTGTATGTCTTCCGAACCCTCGTACAGGAGGACATTCCCCTGAATGCGGGCTGTTTGCGTCCCATTGAACTGCGGGTGCCGCAAGGCTCACTGTTGAACCCCCAGTTTCCGGCGGCGGTGGTTGCTGGCAATGTCGAAACCTCGCAAACCCTTACCAATGCCCTCTACGGTGCCCTCGGCATTATGGCAGCGGCTCAGGGAACGATGAACAACCTCAGCTTTGGCAGCGATCGCTATCAATACTACGAAACCATCTGTGGCGGCGCTGGGGCAGGAGCCACCTTTGCCGGAGCCAGTACCGTGCAAACCCACATGACCAACTCTCGACTCACCGATGTCGAAGTGTTAGAAAACCGCTACCCCGTGATTGTTTGGGAGTTTTGCCGTCGCCGGGGCAGTGGGGGCAAAGGGCAGCAACCGGGAGGAGATGGGGCAATTCGTGTCCTTGAGTTTCGTGAACCCATGACCGTCAGCCTCCTCAGCCAGTCGCGCAAAATTCCCCCTTTTGGCCTTGCGGGTGGTGAGTGCGGTGCAGTTGGTGAAAATCAATGGCTGAAATTCGGCCAAATCCCCCATCCCTTAGCAGGAACCGCCACAATCAATGTTCAAGCAGGCGATCGCCTGCGCATTTGTACCCCAGGTGGTGGTGGCTTTGGGGTACCTCAACTCTCAGATTAGATATATCAAATTAATCTTCATCGTCGGTGGGTTGACCGTTGCTGCTCACTTGTCTAAGGTGAATGTGCTTACGGCCAAGGGTAATTTCAAATTCATCCCCCGGCTTGAGATTCATTTGCTTGGTATAAGCTGAACCAATGAGCAAATTACCATTGGCTTGTACCGTGATTCGATAACTAGCACTGCGACCGCCTCGGCTACCACCACGTCCTGACTTCGTATCAAGATTCATCCCCAAGGCTTCAAGAAGCGCCTTATTAAACTTCATTTTGCTGATGCGCTCCTTACCACTTTGGGTGATCGTATAGTAGCCACAGGCCTTTGCTTTTTCCTCGTGGCTGAGATGTTCCAATTGTTTGTACTTCTCTAATAAAGCAGCACCTGTCAAGGGTTCTACTTGTTTGCGTCCCATTTTAACCTACCTTTTCAATGATCCAATACTGTCTATTCATTGGCGATTCAATCAAAGAGTGCCAAAGTCTGACAGCGGACTCGTAATGAATGAGTGTCTACTTTTAGCAAACCATAATTTTTTTCAGAATTCAAGTTGCGATCGCCCTTGAGTCAGGGTTTTACATTTCCTTTAGACGAGTTACATTGACACTCTTTTCACAGGGACGCAAGAGGCTCAAAAAAGGTGAGGGCTAGTGTAGAAAGTACGCCACCTCTTTTACAGCCCTTTTCACAGGTGTCCACAGACTCAACGCTACAAAAGTCACGACGGAAGAGATTTCTATCAGCATTTATGTGTCCCCTATTTAAGATAAGGGCGGTAGATGCTCTATCCTTCAAAACAATGACGCTAATCAAACTTACGGCACTTTTTGCAAGAATTGAATACGCTCACAACAGTCGCTTCAGTGTGAGGTGGAAAAGCCCAAGAGTGTCAAACCCGAGTTGGCCTGCTGATCATTGTGAATTATTTGGGAAAATAGAAGCAAGCTCAAGCACTTGTTCGGGGAACTGCGGCAATTGCACAACGCCACTGGTCGGAATAATTCTCTTGCTGAGGTAGCCAAACTGCCGCGGTGTAATTTCAGCAGGTTCGCTATAGACTTCCAGTGTGCGATCGCTAACATTGAACAGCCAATAATAGGGAATCTTGGCTTCAGCATAAAGCGATAGTTTCACTGTGCGATCGTACTCTAGGGATGAATCCGCCACTTCTATCACCAGGAGCGTGTCCGCAGGTGTGGGATGGGCTGAGGCATAGTCATCTTCTTGGTTTTTCACGATCGCCACATCGGGTTCTGGCTCACCATCAAAGGCAATCGTAATCGGCGACTGGCACTGAAGCGTGGCGCGATCGCCCACAATCTTCGGTAAAATTCGCAATAATCGCCGCAGACAGCTTTCGTGCGCTGTTCCCTTGGCCGCCATGCGCACCAGTTCCCCCCGAATTAGCTCAATGTGGTCATCTTCACTCAGAAACCCAAGTTCCAGTAAACGGTGGTAGTCCTGCACCGTAAATCGCACTGGTTGGGGGGTTGGAGTGGGTTGGCAAGTAGTAGTGATCATGATCTTAATTTTAGGCAGAGTCTCAGAAGTGACGCATTCTTCGCTAGAGAATGCCCTAAACTGTGGAAACATCAAGGGTGTGGTGCCCTATGATTCCACGTCAACTGGTATTGCGCAATTTCCTCAGCTATCGCCAAGCCACTCTTCCCTTTGCGGGGTTACATCTGGCCTGTATTTGTGGTGCCAATGGGGCGGGCAAGTCCTCGCTTCTTGAGGCGATCGCCTGGGCACTGTGGGGGCAAAGCCGCGCTAGCCGTGAGGATGATGTGATCTACTACGGCGAAATGGAAGCCCAAGTGACGTTTGAGTTTAGCGTTCAGGGGCAGACCTATCGGGTGGTACGGTTGCGGCGCCGCGAGCAACATACGGTTTTAGAGTTGCAGATTCAAACAGTAGCGGGCTATACCTCGCTAACGGGGCGATCGCTACGAGCAACACAGGAAAAAATCATTCAAATTCTGCGCCTTGACTACGCCACGTTCGTCAACAGTGCCTATCTGCGCCAAGGCCGTGCCGATGAATTTATGGCCAAACGCCCCAGTGAGCGCAAGCAACTCTTGGCCACCCTTTTAGGCTTGGATCAATACGAGACCCTAGCGGAGGCGGCTCGCGATCGCGCCCGTGACTACAAAGCCCAAATCAGCGTTCTGGAACAACGCCTCCAGAGCCTAGGGGAGCAACTCGCCCAAGAACCGCAGTTACGCGCCCAACAGGCAGCGGTGAGCCAGCAGATTCAACAGCAACGGCAGCAAGTCGAGCAGTGTCAACAACGGCTCCAAGAGCAACAGGCCGCCTACCACGTCTATCAACTGCAACAGCGGGACTATGAACACCTGCAACAGCAGCGAGACACCCTCGGGACAACAATCGCCCATCTCGAGCAGCAGTGCCAGACGCTCCGCCAAGAACAGGCCGCGATTGCGGATCTAGAAGCCCGTGCCCCCCTCTTGGAAGCCGCCGTTAGCCAATGGCAGCGCCTGAAAACCGCTGAAGCGCAATTGCAGCAGTGTTTTGCTGACTATCAACGGCTGCGCCAAGAGCGCGATCGCCAGCAGCAGAACCTCGACCAGCAGCGCCAAGACCTTCTGCGCACCCTGCATGGATTGGAGAGCCAGCAGCAATTTCTTCTGGAACAATGCCAGCAGTTGGAAAAGCTCCTCAAGCAAGAAAATCAGATTGTCGCTGCCTTTGAACAGTTACAGCGATCGCGCGCTCAGCTCCAAGCCCAGGAAGAGCTTCAACAAAAAGTCTTTCCCCTTCTGCAAGTCAAACAGCGCCTTGAACTGGAACGGCAACAGCAGGAACAACGCCTCCGCAGCCGGCGCGATGAATTGCAACAGTTGTGGCGGCATCTCCATCAACAGGTGGAACGACAACCCGCTCTCCAAGAGGCAGTGACATTGATTACTGCCCAGATTGAAACCCTTGAAAAACAGCGCATCTATCAAGACCATGTGCGGGAAAAGGGACTAGAGCGCCGCCGCTTCCTAGAGCAACTGCAAGCCCGCCAGCGGGAATATGAGCGGCAAATTAATCAACTGGAGCAGCGCTTAGAACTGCTGAATCAGCCGGGAGCGATTTGCCCCCTGTGTCAACGTCCCCTCGATGCCGAGCACCACGAAGCTGTCCTGCGCCGCAATGCCGCCGAAAAAGAGGATCTGCTGAATCAGTTGTGGGTGATTCGTGAGCAATTGGCGGTCACCGAGCGGGAAATTCAAGTCCTACGGCGGGAATATATTACCGTGGGCTATGAGATCTCGCAACTGACGCAACTGTTTGAGCAACGGGGGCAACTCCAGCAGCAACTCCAGAGCACACAGGATTTAGAACCGCAATTGGATCGCTTGGCCGCAGAAATTCAGCAGATTGAGCGGCAGCTGAGGAACGGCCATCAGGAAACCCTTGGGGAACTGCAAGCCATTGAGACGGAACTGAAACGCCTGAACTATGACGAGAAAAATTTGGCGATCGCCCGCGGGCAAGTGGAAAAATGGCGTTGGGCCGAAGCCAAGGAACAGGAACTCCGCCAAGCGCAGCGGCAATACCGCCAAATTCAGCAACAACTGCCGGCCCTAGTGGCACAACAGGAAGAACTGCAACGCCAACTCAATGCCCTTGAAACTCTCTCCCCCTTGGCACAAACCTTGGCCACCATTGATCAGCAGTTGGCGGCCTTAGCCTACGATCCTGAGCAGCATGCCCAAATTCAGGCACAACTGGCGGCATTAGAACCGGACTATGAGGCCTATCAGACCCTGCAACGGGGGCGATCGCGCCAACCCCAACTCCGCCAAGACCTCCAGCACCTAGAGGAAACGCTGCACCAACAACGGGAACAACTGCAACGCATTACTGACAAACTTGCTACCCTTGAGGACACTGCACGCGCCGCCAGCCGCCTTGCCGCCGAGCTGAACCAACGTCAACAGGAACTCCTGAAGCAGCAGCAGACCCTCGAAGCTAACCTTGCCCAGCAGGGCAAACTCACCGCTGAATTAGAGCAACTCCATCGCCTAGCCCAGGAATACGAACAGGGACAGCAAACCCTTGCCCACCTCCGCCATCAATACCGCCTCTACTGCGAACTAGCCCAAGCCCTAGGCAAAAATGGCATTCCTGCCATGCTCATTGAAACCGTCTTGCCCCATCTGGAGGCAGAAACCAACCATATCCTAGGCCGCCTGAGTAACCATCAACTCCATGTCCAATTCATTACCCAACGCAGTCGGCGGCGCAGTGGCGCTGATACTAAGCCCATTGAGACCCTCGATATTCTCATTGCCGATTGCCAAGGGACTCGACCTTACGAAAGTTATTCGGGGGGTGAAGCCTTTCGCATCAATTTTGCGTTGCGTTTAGCCTTGGCCCGACTGTTGGCACAGCGATCCGGCAGTGATGTTCAGTTTCTCATTATTGATGAGGGGTTTGGTACTCAAGATGCCCAGGGCTGTGAACGGCTGATTGCCGCCCTGAACGCGATCGCCCCTGAATTTCACTGCATCCTCGCCATTACCCATGTGCCTGCCCTCAAAGAAGCTTTTCAAACCCGCATCGAAGTCACCAAAATAGGGGGAGCCTCCCAACTCAGCATCATTACCTAGGACAGGGGTAGCAGCTTGCGGCACAATATCGGCAAAATGATAGAGTAGGGTCAGCAACAGCACACTTTGCCAATGACGGTTGAACTTATTGCCAAACTCAGCGATCCCATTGTCAGTGCCGGACAGGGGGCACAGCGCCAACTGGAACTAACGTTAGCGGCACAGCGACAACAACAGCAGCGCGCTCCTCTCAATCTCTGCCTGATTTTGGATCACAGTGGCTCAATGGCATGGCAACCTTTGGCAATGGTCAAGCGAGCCGCGCAGTCCTTGGTGGATCGGTTACTGCCGACGGATCGCCTGAGTATCGTGGCCTTTGATCACAAAGCTCAGGTGTTAGTGCCCAATCAATTTGTGCAGGATAAAGCCGCAATCAAGGAGCAAATTGCAACCCTTGAGCCAAGTGGTGGCACTGCCATTGATCTGGGGATGAAACTGGCCCTGACAGAGTTGGCCAAAGCCAAACACGGAACCATCTCCCAAGCCTTTTTGCTCACCGATGGCGAAAATGAGCACGGCGATAACCAACGCTGCCTTGAACTGGCCAAGCTGGCAGCAGAGTACAACATTACGTTTAATACCTTAGGGTTTGGCGTTCACTGGAATCAGGATGTCCTCGAGCAAATTGCCGATGCAGGCGGCGGGCGGCTGATGTTTATTGAGTATGCTGAGCAGGCAATCGCCTGTTTTCAAGCGCTCTTTAGCCACATTAGCAGCGTGGACTACACCAATGCCCATGTCCTATTGACCCTGAGTGAGGCGGCACAACTAGGGAACTTCAAACCAGTCAACCAAGTGGCTCCCGATACGATTGAACTCACCTACGACAGCCCCACCCCCCACGAGTATGTGATTCGGGTTGGCGATGTTTCCGCTACCATCAAACGCACACTCCTGATCACCCTGAGTACCCAACCCTTGCCCCCAGGCTCTCACCTCATTGGTTTTGTCCAAGTCCGCTACAATGACCCCGTGCAGCAGGCCACGGGTCTTTTCTCTGAAAAAATTCCCCTCACACTCACGGCAGAACCCGATCACATCGCCCAAGTGGATCCAGAAGTACAGCAGAGTATACTCACCCTCGAAAAATACCGCAAAACCCAGTTGGCAGAAACAAAGCTGCAAGCGGGAGATACCGCGGGCGCTGCCACCTTTTTGCAAAGTGCTGCCAAAACGGCTCTGCAAATGGGAGATACGGAAGCAGCAAAAGTCCTTGAAGCCTCGGCTCAAGAGCTACAGCAACAATCTACCCTCAGTGAAGCCGCCCTCAAGCGCACCCGCATTGCCTCAAAAACAGTCCTGAGCAATCCCCCCTCAAACTAGCCACACAGCATCGCCATTCTGGCAGCCTAAGAGCGACTGGGCATTGCCCCTATTAACGGCTAGCTCAATAAACCCATGACTGCCTACTAATGCCATCAGATGTTGAGGTGGAACATCACCATAGGTGTGGACGAGGGGAATCTGCTGCCCCTGAATCTGAATGTGGTGGTAGTCCTTGGCTAAAAGCGCCGCAGGGAGTGTGGTGATCACATTCCCAAAGTGATCAATCGCTTGAATCCAACCTTGGATGCCTTGGGGGGTAATCTCATAGGTGAGATGGGGCAAGCGCACCAAACTGTCTGGCTCAATGGCAGAGCCAAGGCGCGCCAAATCGGTTCCTGCGGCTAAATGGGCGGCCACGGGGGCAAAAATATCCCGCCCATGGAAGGTAGCACTGGGGTTGGGGGTGCGCCAAAACTGCGGCTGGGTGAGTTCAACCACTCGCTGAGGAGGATAGCGATCGCACACTTGACTAAAGACACCATTATCGGGCCCCACACAATACCCGATCCCCAGATCAAGGGCGATCGCCCGCCGACGGGTTCCCACCCCCGGATCCACCACCACGACATGCACCGTTTGCGGGGGAAAATAGGGCACCGCTTGCAGCAGTTGAAAACTGGCCGTGCGACAATCCTGCGGCGGAATTTCATGGCACAGGTCAATCACTTGGGCTTGGGAATAAAGACTTAAAATCACCCCCTTCATCACACCGACATAAACATCCTGATGGCCAAAGTCCGTCAGCAGGGTAATGCAGCAAGCCATGGGCAATCCCCTTAAAAGGAAAGGCGCTTAAACACAGGTTCAGGGATCCAACGAATGATCACCATGACCCAGCGCCAAATGGGTCGCACATAGATCACATCTTTCTTCTTTTCTATGGCTGTGTAGATAGCAGTGGCCACTTCCTCAGGCTCCGCCGTCAGCAAGGGGGGCAGTTTTGTGCCCTCGGTCATCCGTGTCCTCACATAGCCTGGCAAAACCGTTAAGACTCGAACCCCCGATTTGGCTAAGCGCTGCCGCAACCCCGACAAAAAGGCTGTAAACCCCGCCTTGGCAGAGCCATAGCAGTAATTCTTTGCCCGCCCCCGTTCCCCCGCCACAGAGGAAATCCCCACTAACGTCCCAAACCCCCGCTGCTCAAACACATTGGCAAAGAGACTCAAAACAACCGCTGGACCTTCATAATTGGTGCGCATCACTTCAAGGGTAAGGGATAAATCTTGCTCACATGCCTTTTGGTCTGGCATGAAGCCAACAACGCAGATCACGATCGCTGGTTGCTCCGGAAGTTTCTGGATAAAACTTGCATGGGTCTCCACCGCTAAAACATCAAATTCATGGACACTGACGGGCACGCCGTAGCGTATTTCCAAATCTGCTTTATCTGGCTCTAGGCGACCCACCTGCCGTGCCGCCAATTGAATTGGGTAGCCTTTAGCTGCAAAGCGGTGGGCGATCGCCCGCCCCATATCAGAAGTTGCCCCCAAAATCAGCACAGGCGCCCTCATAGATGTAACCTCTTCGACTGTTCCGACGCAAAGTTGACCTGCCACTGATGGGCATTCCTAACTTGAACAAACCTCTCTACCCGAGCATCGGACTGGCGCAAGCGCATCGGCGTTAAATGGCTATCCTTGGCAAGGTAAAAGCGACCCCCATAGTGTAGGGTGATCTCCTCCAGTTGATCCAAAACCTTGAGGGTGCGTTGCGACATCGGAAAGTCCAAGGCCAAGGTATAACCCGCCATGGGAAATGAAAAATAACCCTGTTGATCCCCCAACTTCTTCAAGACCGCCAGAAAGGATCCCGCTCCTGCAGCTGACGTGCAATGCAGTAAGGCCGATAAACCTTCACGGGCAGTGCTCAGGGGCAAGACACATTGGAACTGGACAAAACCGCGCCGCCCATAGATGCGATTCCATCCCAATAAGCTATCAAGGGGATAGAAGAAAGTATCCCAATCCACAAAGGACTGACCCGCTTTGCGTTGACTGTTGAGGAAATACAGTTGATTAAAGGCACGCACGGTCAATGAATTCAAGGCACCATTGGGAAAATCCACGGGAATCGAGAGTTTGCGTCGTTGCGGAGTCCGCAGTGGACTTTGGCGATATTTGGCTGGCAACCCCTCCCGTGTGGCGTGTTCGCCCAGCATGAGCACAGACCGTCCTAACTGCGAACCAGTCGCCAGACAATCAATCCAAGCCACGGAGTAGGTCACGTCCTGAGCCGCCTCAAAGAGATTAATGACCTCGTCTAAATGCTTGGCGATGCGGGTGGTTTGGCGAATCCAAGCGGTTTCAATGGGGCGCAAGCGAAAGGCTGCCCTGAGGATCACCCCCGTCAAGCCCATTCCCCCCACCGTCCAGTAAAACAAATCCTGATTTTCGGAAGGGGAGCAGCGATAAATTTGCCCCTCGCTGGTGAGGAGATCCAGCCAGTCCAAACTGTGAACAAAACTGCCCTCTTTGTGGTGATTCTTGCCATGAACATCAGCCGCAATCATGCCCCCCACGGTGACAAACTTTGTACCGGGGGTAATCAAGGGAAACCAACCGCGAGGCACAAAGATCTCTAAAATCTCCGCCAGCAGCACCCCCGCCTCAGCAATCAATTGACCCGTGTGCGGATTAAACCCCAATAGGCGATTGAAGTGGCGCATTTGCAGCGTTGCTTCGCTATTGAGGGCGCTATCGCCGTAGGCGCGGCCATTACCGCGGGCAATGAGCGACAAGCCACTGTTGAGCAGCTGCAGAATTTCGGATTCTGAGTGCGGACAATACACATGACAGGTCTGCACAGGATAACGTCCCCAGCCGCAGAGCGGTTGTAGATAGCTCCTATGGGTGATGGGAAAAGACATATCGTTTATCTAAGTGATACTTGACCACGTAGCCAATGGCTAGACCAATAATGGCGCCAATTTCGCGCATGAAATGGCTTTGCCAAATCAACCAAAATACAGTTTCAAATCCCCAAAAGATGGTCGTTGTGAAAATCCCCATCGAAGCATACAGACTAAATTGACGGCTATAGTGATGCGCACCCTTTTTATGATCAAAAAAAATCCAGCGCTTATCCAGATAGTATTTCACTACCAAACCCACGAGGGTACCCACCGCCACTGCGGTTATAAAATAAGGGAAACTATTATCAATGAGTAATATCACCCTTTGAAAAAATAAATTCATAAAGGTGGCAATAACCGCAAAAACTGTATAGCGAATAATCAGAGTTTGCAAACTCATAGAATCCCACCAATTATAAAGAGAAATAGGCAGATCAAGAAGCAGAGTTGACTTTGGCGATCTTTAATTGCATAAACAATTGGATCATCGTGCATCAAACCCCGATGGGTAATCATAATGGTTCTTGTAATCCAGTATAGAAGCACACAGCAAATGCCCCAGAGCACCTGTGGTCTTGTGTAAAGAAGCTGCACTTGGGGAGAGTTGATATAGAGCGCCAGCACCAAAATTGAGACATAACCCGCCCCAATGGCCATCATGCTAATAATCGGCAAATCGTCAATGTGGTAGCCCCGACCACTGGCCTTGAGTTGTTTGCGGTGACGATGATCCACCAGTTCTGCTTGCCGCTTGACTGTTGCTAGGCAAAAGAAGAAAAAGATGGAGAAGGCCAAAAGCCAGACACTGAGGGAAATTCCTGTGGCAACCGCACCCGCAAAGATGCGAATGGTGTAAAGACCAGCCAGCGTGCAAATGTCAATAATAATCCGTCGCTTTAGGTAAAAGGAGTAGGCAGTTGTGAGACCATAATAGGCCAGCAGAATGCCCAGAAATGGCCAACTAATGGTGGTGGCGATCGCCATTCCCAGTCCTAAAAGCACCAAAATCATCCAGATGCCATGACAGAGGGGAAGATCGCCAGCAGCAAAGGGACGATGACGCTTCCGAGGATGGGCGCGATCGACCTGCAAATCCAAAAGATCATTTAAGACATAGACACTGGACGCCGTCAGACTAAAAGCAGCCGCTGCCACCAGCGAAATCCAAAAGGTTGGTAAGTCAAATTGATGTGCCGCCAGCATTGGCACAAAAACCAAACTATTTTTCACCCATTGATGGGGGCGGATTTCTTTCAGGTAGGGTTGAATGCTTCGTTTTGCGGTAACTAGATGTTCAACATTAGGATTAACTTGCTCTACTTTCTTGCGCAGCCGAGGTGAGGCATTGACGGTAATTGCTTTGGCCGCAACTGCCCACACAGGCAAATCAGCCTCAGAATCCCCCATATAGATAAAATTTTTCTCACCAAAACGCTCTACGATAAACCTTGCTTTATTTCCTCCCTTCAAATTAACTTGGCCATCAGAACCATAAACCTCATCAAAAAGCCCTAAATAGGCAGCAATCTTATCAGCAATGAGTTGATCAGTGGCAGTGACGAGAGCAACCTTACCCCCCTTTGCTTTCCAAGCTTGGATATACTGAATAACCTCCGAGTTATAGGGCAGTGCTGTAACATCTATTTCAGAGAGTTTAGCTAATTTTCTTTTAATCTGGGCGCGATGAAAGCTTCTTGTTTGAAAGAATGTAACTAGAGACTGAGCCAAAGAAGAACAGATTAATTCCAGCAGAATATCCGTCCTCAGCAGTGTATTGTCTAGATCGATAAGAAGATAAACCATCTTTTACCGTTTAAGACTTGCGCTATGTTCTTGGTCAGCTTAAAGTAAGCTACCGCTTAACCCATTCTTTTCCATGAACTGCATGAGGGTATTAACCAAAATCGTTGATCCAAGGTGCCAGAATCAGCAATCCTAGGTCAGCTAAAGGCGAGTAACAGATTATGAATTAGCCGCTGCTGTAGCCCAACCTAGGCCGCCAGCTACTAGAGTAGTAGTGAACTGATTCGGGAACGGAAACTATGGGTGAACTCTTTGGCCTGCTGTTTCTACTGGGGTTTGGAGGCTGGGGTATCGCTAACTCTGTGCGCATTGTCAATCAGGGCAATATGGCCTTGGTGGAGCGGTTAGGCAGCTATAGCCGTCGCTTGGAACCGGGGCTAAATTTTACAGTGCCGCTCCTTGATCGCGTGGTCTTTGAGCAAACGATTCGGGAAAAGGTCTTAGATATTCCGCCGCAGCAGTGTATCACCCGTGACAATGTGACGATTACGGTGGATGCCGTTGTCTATTGGCGGATTATTGATATGGAGCGCGCCTACTACAAGGTGGAAAACCTGACGATGGCAATGGTGAATCTGGTGCAAACGCAGATTCGAGCAGAAATGGGGAAGCTAGAGCTGGATGAAACCTTTACCGCCCGCACTCAGGTGAACGAGAATCTCCTGCGGGATCTGGATATTGCCACCGATCCTTGGGGGGTGAAGGTGACCCGTGTGGAACTGCGGGATATTGCCCCCTCGAAGGCGGTTCAAGACTCGATGGAACTGCAAATGTCCGCTGAGCGCAAAAAACGCGCTGCGATTCTCACCTCTGAAGGGGAACGGGAAGCAGCGATCAACTCGGCTCGAGGTAAAGCGGAAGCTCAAGTGTTAGCCGCCGAGGCCGAACAAAAAGCCGCTATTCTGGCAGCGGAAGCAGAACAAAAAGTGGTGGTGTTGCGTGCCCAAGCGGAGCGCCAAGATCAGATTTTGCGTGCCCAAGGAACTGCAGAAGCAATGAAGATTATTGCCGCAGCACTGCGTGAAGATCCGAAGGCGAAGGAAGCGCTCCAGTTTCTCCTTGCTCAGGGCTATTTAGATATGGGACGCACCATTGGCCATAGTAATAGCAGTAAAGTACTATTTATGGATCCCAGCAGTATCCCGGCAACGATTGAGGGTGTGAAGTCCCTGATCGAGCAGTCCTCCCGCGAGGTATAGTCCATGGCACAATTTCAGGCACAGGTTTTTGTTACGCTGCGACCATCGGTGTTAGATCCCGCAGGCGTCGCGGTACAGGCGGGAATTCATCATCTCGGCTATACAAATGTGCAATCGGTACGCATTGGCAAACTGGTGGAACTCACCCTAGAGGCCAGCGATCGCGCCACTGCCGAGGCACAACTCACCCACATTGCCGATCAACTGTTGGCCAACCCCGTGATTGAAACCTTTCGCATTGAATTGCAGGAGCTGGCAACTGCCGCAGGATAGGCACGATGTTCAACTGGTGGGATGATCTATTAGCCAGTATCGAGGCGGGCATCAAGGCCAGGATTGAATCGGGATTACAGTCCTTGGCGGAGACCCTTGCCCCCTTGCTTCAGGTACCGGAACCTGCAGCCCCGTTCCAACGCATTGCCCTTTTTCGGGCGGGTGTCGATCAACCCATTGCTGGCTCTGGTCTCAGGGTTGAAGGCGCCGCTTGGTATCTGGAGTCCCACTGGCCGCAAACAATTCCCCTCTTTGAACTGCCGGAAGCCCACCTGTGGTTGGAAGTGCCTTCTGCCCAAGGGGGAGATCAGTTGCTCCTGTGTCGCGCCCTAGTGAAAACCGGGATGCTGCCTGAGGGAGGGCAACTGGTTCTCAGCCGCAGTCAACCCTTTGGTTGGACATTTTCGCGCACGGTTTCCCTCGTGGGCGATCGCGATTGGCATCTGTGTGAAGTGCCTTTTCACCTGAAACCAGAACCCCAGACCCCTGGCTTGATTAAAATTGGGGTGGAATTCATGGGACGCGGTGTGGTCTGGCTACGGGATATTGAGCTACTCCATGCCCCTGCCAAGTTAAAGCCGATTACTGACGTGATGGATGGATTGCTGTGAGTCATGCCCTAAACGTGGGGATTGTGGTTTTTCCCGGATCCAATTGCGATCGCGATGTGGCCTACGTCACGAGTGAGATTCTCCAATGGCCAACGCAACTGCTGTGGCACGAAGAGACCCATCTGAGTGACTATGATTTGATTGTGCTACCGGGGGGCTTCAGTTTTGGTGATTATTTGCGCTGTGGGGCGATCGCCCGCTTCTCACCAATTATGTCCGCCGTCAAAGACCATGCCGCCGCTGGCAAATGGGTGCTGGGCATTTGTAATGGGTTTCAAATCCTGACCGAGGCCAAACTGCTCCCCGGTGCTCTAGTGCGCAATCGGGACTTGCATTTTATTTGCGATCGCGTGTATTTGCGCTTAGAAGCCAAGGAACGCCCGTGGCTACAGGCCTATGGCGATAAAACGGTGATTCGCTTGCCCATTGCCCACGGTGAGGGCTGCTACTACGCCGATGCCGCCACCCTCGCTGAACTGGAAGCCAACCGCCAAGTCCTCTTTCGCTATGCCGATGCCCAAGGGAATGTCACCCCTGAGAGTAATCCCAATGGTTCGCTCAACAATATCGCGGGTATTTGCAATGCTGCTGGCAATGTGTTAGGAATGATGCCCCACCCTGAGCGCGCCGCTGACCCCGCCTTGAGCCACTCCCCCAGTGATCACACGTTGGATGGCCTGCAATTGTTCAAATCGCTTTTGATGGCTGCGGCTGAGGTTTAGAGGTGTTTTCGTCTTTGGAGGCGATGCAACTTCATCAACTGACGGCAACCGTCAACCTCTATGATGCCCCCACGGGCGATCGCTTGGCGACCCAAGGGGCAGCAGGACGCTTGCTCTGGGCACCTGCTTTGGGGGCTGAACGTACCTACGTGCAACTTGCTGAGGATGAATACTGGGGCTGGCTGGATCCACAGGATTACCGCCATCTCACACCCGCCACTCAGTCCTATCAACCCATTGCCCGCGATCGCGCCTACATCGAGGCTGTCCTTGAAGAGGTGATTGCCTTTTGCTGCGCGGCACAGCAGGTTCCCCATGAATATCTCTGGGGCGGAACCGTTGCCCCCAACTACGACTGTTCTGGCTTGATACAGGCCAGTTTTGCCAGTCAAGGCATTTGGCTGCCCCGTGATGCTTATCAGCAGGAGGCCTTTGCCACGCCCCTAGGGAGCAACTCCATTGAGGAAACCTTACCCCAGCTTCAGCGGGGTGATCTGGTGTTTTTCGGTACGCGTGAAAAGGCGACCCATGTGGGTCTCTATCTGGGGCAGGGACAGTATATCCATAGCTCTGGCAAAGAATATGGCCGCAATGGCATTGGCATTGATACCCTCTACCCCAGTGAAGATACCGTCAGCATCGCCTATCAGCAGCAGTTTCGCGGCGGTGGCCGCATTGACTATAGCTATCTGCCCCTAGGCTAGCGCCCCATCCCCAGTTTTTGCGCTTTTTGATAGACCTTGCCTTCCGTGAGCAGGGAAGGAGCAATGACAATCTCCACCTGCTGCATTTCCCGCAGATCCTTGGCGCCAAGGGTGCCCATACTGGTTTGCAATGCCCCAAGAAAGTTGTGGGTACCATCATCCAACTGAGCCGGTCCCCGCAGAATCTGCTCAAGGGTGCCAGTGGTGCCGACATGAATGCGCGTCCCCCGAGGCAGCACCGGACTAGGCGTGGCCATCCCCCAGTGATAACCGCGACCGGGGGCTTCTTTGGCACGGGCAAAGGGGGATCCCATCATCACCGCATCTGCGCCGCAGGCAATACACTTGCAGACATCGCCACCCGTGACAAGGCCCCCATCGGCAATCACAGGCACATAGCGTTGCGTCTCTTCAAAATAGGCATCCCGTGCCGCTGCACAGTCAGCGATCGCCGTGACCTGAGGCACCCCCACCCCAAGCACGCCCCGGGAAGTACAGGCTGCCCCCGGCCCAATCCCCACCAGAATCGCTGCTGCACCACAGTGCATGAGACTGAGGGCCACCTCATAGGTGACGCAATTCCCCAAAATGACGGGCATTGGCATCCGTTCACAAAAAGCAGCAAGATCGAGTGGTTCTGTCCCCTCAGGGGCAAGGTGAGCCGGTGAGACGACCGTGGCTTGGACAAAGAGCAAATCGGCCCCCGCCGCTGCCACAACATCGCCAAAACGACTAGCCCCCGCTGGGGTTAAACTGACGGCAGCAATCCCCCCTTGGGATTTGATTTCTTGAATGCGTTTTTCAATGAGGTGGGGCTGAATCGGCTGGGCATACAACTGCTGCATCAGGGGCACAAATTCATCAACACTGACGCTGGCAATGCGTTCGAGAATCGGTGCTGGATCTTCGTAGCGGGTTTGAATCCCCTCAAGGTTGAGGACGCCCAGTGCCCCCATTTGGCTGAGTTTGACGGCCATCGTAACATCCACGACCCCATCCATGGCACTGGCAATAATCGGAATTTCCCGTTCAATGGAACCAAGGCGCCAGCGGGTATCGGCCAGCTGGGGATCAAGAGTGCGGTTGCCGGGGACAAGGGCAATTTCATCAATACCGTAGGCGCGACGGGCGGTGCGATGTCCCCCTAGTTGAATCGTCATGGTGTTCCTCGCAGTAGGTGGGCTAAAGGATCAAGTACGGTGTCTAAGTTGTTGTTGACAGTGCAACAAATTTACAAAAATTTACAACACTTCGACAAGCCATGCCTTGGCGCTAGTTCAATGGGGGATTGGGCGATCGCCGAACCGGGCGAAAGGGGGTCGGACGCGGCGATATGGTCGATGAACCGGGACGCTGAGGGCGCTGGGGACGGGCTGGCCGTGCCTTGGCTTTCTTGGGCTTCTTGATTTTGCGGGGGGGCAAAATACCCACCGTGGCTGCCTCCTGAACCACTAGACTTGTGCCCTGTCGCTGTACCTGAAAGTCCCAAAAGTATCCGGGTGACTTCATAGGCACGGTTCCTGTTAGTTTCAGTTTGAAAGCTTTGGGTTTCTCGCCCCGCCGACGCGGCAACTGTTGAATTTTAACGACGACAAAGTTCTTTTCTTGGGAGTTGAAGATCACTTCTCCGCGTACAGAAAAGTAGCCGTCATTGACGCCGGGATCCGCTGCTGTGGCATTGGCCTGTTGCAGGCGCTCCGGCTCCCATACGCCCACAATTTGCAGGTGCAGTTTCACCGCTTCTTTGTCAACGTCGCGGGTGCGGGGATAGACCACCCAGAGGTGGGGTTCATTCAGGTCGAGATATTTTTTAATCAGGTTCATCACCTGCCCCAAGAGGACGGTTTCAATTTCCACGCCATCCTCGGTCATCATCACCCCGCGGTTGAACTCCTCCTCCGAAGCGGGTACATAGCGACCGCGCACAACCCCGATCGCCCGATATTGCATCCGTTCACTGGGGGGCGGGATCGGCTGGGGACGGGAAGGAAGATCTTCTTGCTCAGAAATCGCTTCTTCAGGAGCAGTATTGACCTTGGGCGGTGAGCTACCCGCTACCGCAACACCGAGAATTTCTGGGCGAGATTTGGTTTCTAACTCAGGGGAAGGCGTTGGCGGAGTCGCTGGGGTCTTCTTGGCGCGGGGGCGCTTGGCCGGGGGTTCAGCAGTCATGGCAATTCTCGCAAACAGTCTAAACACCAACTGAGCACCTGTTCAGATGAACAGGCCACGGCAATTCTCAATTGGGGTACTCTCAATTATGCGTTGCCGCTGTGAGCTAAGCAACACTTTTGTTCCTGCCAAAAGTTGTGAGAACTATGAGCTGGATGCAACGCTCTCGATTTGGACGATCGCCCCAAAATCGCCAATAATTGCCGCACAATTGCGCAATAGACCAAGGAGCGCTAAGCGATTGGCACGTACCGTTGCATCCTCTGCCATCACCAGTACACTTTCCTCGCCATCGAAGAAGCGACTGACAATCGGAGCCAAGGAGGCTAGGGCACGAACAATCTCGCCATAGGCGCGCTGCACTTGAGCTTGCTGGACGGTGGGCAAGATGTCCTTGAGGGCGGCATAGAATTCCTTTTCAATGGGGGCTGCGAGGTGCTTGGCCTTGACGGCACGGATATTCAGGCAGTCTGTCCCTAGGGTGCCTTGGCGTGCCAAGCGAGCAGCGCGGTTTACCGTGGGGTAAATCGTCATCAGTTCACCGGATTGGCGCAGTTTTTGGAGAAATTGGGCGCGATCGCGGGCATCCACCACATCCCTGAGGGCACGCGTCTGCAACCCCGGCTGATCCTCTGGAATGACGGCATTCACCAAGTCATACTCAATGCCGAGTTCTTCTTGCAGTAGGGTTCGCAGCCGTTGGCTAAAAAACTGCCGCAGTTGCTGCTCTAAGTCAGCGGCACTGAGCTTGGCGGCAAATTGGCGACAAAAGGCTTGGGCAGACTCCTGTAGCAGAGCGAGGAAATCCAAGTGATGTTCCCCCTGCCAGAGAATGGTGATCACGGCATTGGCAGCCCGCCGTAGGGCAAAGGGATCTGATGACCCCGTGGGACACAGGCCGATACCAAAAAGGCAGACAAGAGTATCCAAGCGATCGGCGAGTCCCACCACCTGACCCGTGAGACTTTGGGGCGGGCGATCGCCAGCAAAACGCGGCAGATAATGTTCAAAAATCCCCGTGGCCACCGCTGGCGCTTCCCCGGAGACCGTGGCATACACTTGCCCCATGTAGCCTTGGAGTTCCGGAAATTCCCCTACCATCTGCGTCACTAGATCCGCTTTGCACAGGCAGGCCGTGCGTTCAATGGCAGCAACGTCCGCAGCCGCACAATTTAAGGCGGTGGCAATTTGACGAGCCAGTGTGGTTAGCCGCTCCACTTTGTCGGCCATGGATCCCAATTCATCTTGGAAGGTAACCGTGGCTAGTTTGTCACGATAGTGCTCTAGGGGCTGTGCCGTATCCGCCTTGTAGAAGAACTCGGCATCCGCTAGGCGAGCACGAATCACCCGCTCATTCCCAGCACGAATCAAGGGGGTGGCCGCCGGGTCGCCATTGCTAATCGTGATGAATACAGGGAGCAGCGCTTGGCGAGTGGCATCGGTGTACACGGGAAAATACCGCTGATGGGACACCAATACGGTGGTAATCACCTCAAGGGGCAGGGCAAGAAACCGCGCTTCAAAACTTCCCAAAACCGCCGTTGGCCATTCCACGAGGTGGGTGACTTCCTCCAAAAGGGGCACCTCTAAATCCACCCATCCCCCCGCTTCCGCAGCAAGGGCAGCAATTTGCTCGCGAATCCGTTGCTGGCGAACCTCTGGATCTACCAAGACTCCCGCCGTTTCAAGGGCAGCTTCATAGTCTTGGGCATGCTTGAGGACAATAGCCCCTTGAGAAAGGACGCGATGGCCATAGGTGGTGCGATCGCTGGCAATGCGCACGGAATGGCTCTCCAAGACCAAGGGCAGTACCTGATCCTCCCACAGCAGCACTAGCCACCGAATGGGACGCGAAAACCGCAAATCCCCATCCCCCCAGCGCATGAAGCGGGCACCCTCAAGGGCGGCAATCCACTGTGGTGCCAACTCGGTCAATCGTTGGGACGTCGGTTGGCCGGGGCGAACTTGCTTGAGATAGACTACCTCTCCTTTTTCCGTGGGACGGATTTCAATTTCCTCAAGACGACCTTGGCGCGATCGCAAGAACCCCAATAGGGCAGGGGTAGGTTCCCCCTCGCGAAAGGCCACGCTGGCCGCTGGCCCTTTGATTTCAATTGCTTGATCGGGTTGCTGGGGCGGTAACCCCTCAATCAGTACCGCTAAGCGGCGCGGGGTTGCCCAGACTTTGACTTCCCCCTCCAGTCCCTGTTCCTTGAGGGTTTGGGGAATCAGGGTGTGCCACTGGCGCAGGGCACTACTGACAAAGCGGGCGGGGAGATCCTCGGTTCCCACCTCTAGGAGGAACGTATGCGGTGATGACTTGGGCATGGTGACCATGGGCTAGATAACGGAGCTACTGCGGGCGGCTTCGGCCTCGTCGGGATGAATACCAAGGCGGGTCAAGTTAATGCGACCTTTGCTGTCCACCTCACGGATTTTGACGACAATTTCATCGCCAATTTTCACTTCGTCCTCGACTTTGCCAACGCGATATTCCGCCAACTGGGAAATGTGGATCATCCCCTCCTTGCCGGGGAGAAACTCGACAAAAGCGCCAATGGGAATAATCCGCGTCACCTTGCCCAGATAGACATCACCGGCGTTGAGCTTTCGCGTCAGACCCTCAATGGCCGCCCGTGCTTGCTTGGCGTTGGTTTCATTGGGGGCAGTAATGGTGACCAGCCCTTCTTCACTAATATCCACCTTGACGTTGTATTGCTCGCAGATACCGCGCACGGTTTTACCACCGGGACCAATGACAAGGCCAATCATATCGGGGGGAATTTGCAACGTCAGCAGCCGTGGCGCACTGGGGGGCAGTTGTGGACGGGGTTTGTCCAGCACCGCCAGCATTTTCTCAAGGATATGGAGCCGTGCCGGACGTGCCTGTTCGATCGCCTGCTTGATCACGGCAACGGGCAAGCCAGTAATTTTCATATCCATTTGCAGAGCGGTAATACCGCTATCGGTGCCGGCTACCTTGAAGTCCATGTCGCCAAGGAAGTCTTCAATCCCCTGAATGTCGGTGAGGATGCGCACCTCATTGCCCTCCTTGATCAGCCCCATGGCCGCCCCACTGACGGGTTTACGGATCGGTACCCCGGCATCCATCAAGGAGAGGGTGGAACCACAAACGGATCCCATGGAGGTAGAACCATCGGAAGAGAGCACCTCCGACACGACGCGAATCACATAGGGAAACTCCTCTTTGGGAGGAATGACCGGTTCGAGGGCACGCTCTGCGAGGGCACCATGGCCAATTTCCCGCCGCCCGGGCGATCGCAGGGGTTTGACTTCACCCACAGAGTAGGGGGGAAAGTTGTAGTGGTGCAGATAACGTTTGCTGTCCTCGGGATGCAGATCATCAAGGGCTTGGGCATCGGCAGGAGAACCGAGGGTGGTCACAGACATCACCTGCGTCAAGCCGCGATTAAAGAGGGCACTACCATGAACCCGCTCTGGCAGAACCCCCACCTCACACCAAATGGGACGCACTTCATCGAGACGGCGGCCATCCACTCGCACCCCTTCTTCAATAATTTGCTGCCGCATGAGTTTTTTCGTCACGGCCTTAAAGAGGGTAGGCAGGGCTTTCGGGTTTTCCGCTGCCGCCACTGCGACCGGGTGATCCGCTGGCAGGGCAGCAATTTCTTGGGCGATCGCCCCTTGCACCTCATCGAGGGCAGCATCGCGAACATTTTTGTCCTTTTCAAAGCGTTTGAGAATGGCTTTGACCGGTTCAACAGCGCGATCGTAGATGAAGTTTTCCAAGGTGGGGTCGATCGCCGGCGGTTCCGCGTGGACAATGTCAATGCCCAATTCCTTGAGGAGATCCCGCTGCGCTTGAATCAGGTCTTGGATCACCTCATAGCCAAAGTCAATAGCTTCAATCATGTCGGCTTCGGGCAGCTCATTGGCACCGGCCTCCACCATCACCACGCCATCGGGAGAGCCGGCCACGACCAGATCTAAGCCACCGCGCTCAATTTCTTTGTAGGTGGGGTTGATAATAAACTCATCCCCCACAAGGCCCACCCGCACTGCTGCCATTGGACCATTAAAGGGAATTTGCGCCAAAAGAACAGCGATCGAGGCTCCCGTTACCGCCAATACATCGGGGGGAACATTTTCATCCAAGGAAACCGTCGTGGCTACTACTTGCAGATCATCGCGCAACCATTGGGGAAAGAGGGGGCGCAGCGGCCGGTCAATCAGGCGACCAATGAGAATCGCTTTTTCGGGGGGGCGACCCTCACGCCGTAAAAAACCGCCGGGAATCCGCCCAGCGGCATAGAGGCGCTCTTCGTAATCCACCACAAGGGGTAAAAAATCAATGCCTTCGCGAGCGGCGGCACGATTCGCCGTCACGAGTACAGCCGTTTCTCCCGAACTAATGAGAATGGAACCGGCAGCTTGGGGGGCAAATTTTTGCAATACCACCTTAATATCCCGCCCATCTAGGGGGATAATCTTTTCTAGACCCTTCATTGGCGTTCTATTTTTTCCTTCTTCCTATTTCTTTCTCTCTACTAGGATAGCCGCTTCTGCCACTCATCCGCTAAAGTTCAAGGATCAGCCGTGTGCCCCCAAGGACGGCAAGACTGGGGGTCGCTGTCCAGCTTTGGGTTAATAAAATTTGTATCAGTTCTGCCGATCGCCGGCTGCTGGGGCTATCCTGTAACCCCAAATAGAAACTGGCAGAGTGGTGGCTATCTTGACCGAGCACTTTCAACAGATCATCAGCGTAGTGAATGGCTTTTTCCATCTGGGTTTGCAAGTTAGTCCACAGATCGACATTGCGAAGATTGCTCAGGGTTTCGGCCACCACATCTTGACGGTGTTGAATTAGGATGGTTCGCGGCTGTAGCTCTGGCGGTAAATCCGCAAAGAAAATGGCCGGGCCATAGCCAATGAGATGCACCGTCTCCATCCATTTCGTTTGCGGCAGCAGCAATTGCCGCACAATGTGACAGGCAAGGGCAGTAATAATTAACCCTTGGCTATGGGCGACAAGGTACAATTCGGCTCCCGCTTGTAACCCCTTGACGATTTCATAGGCCAACCGCAGGGTGGGACGCGGCGCACCGGCTGGAAAGGCACCGTAGAGATACTGGGCAAAATCCCCCCAGCCTAATTTTTGTAGGAACGAGAGGTCAAGGAGTTTCGTTAAGTCAGCGGTGCTGTTAATATCGAGGGGGCGCTGTTGCAGTTGGCTCGGTTGGGCGATCGCCAGAATATCCGCATCATCGGTCAGATCTTGAGTCATCAGTTGGCCAAGAAGTTTAGCATACTCATAGCGGCGATCCTTGCTGGGGTCTGGGGCTGGGGTCTGGGGCCAAAAACGATAGAGTTCTGCCTTACCGAGGAAACTTTCCAAAAGATCTGCTTGGAAGCCATGGGTCTGATTGTGAATGCCGCGAACTTCTAAAGGGTGAGCCGCTGTGAGTTCGGCAAGGCGGTTCAAATCCCGCCGTTGCTTGGCAGCATCGCTCCCTATCCCATTCACATGGAGTAAACGCCGCCGTAGGGGGACGCTCAGGGGGTTGTCGGGCAAAATAATCGTACCGTCTAGGGGAGAGGTCATAGGGGATTTGGAAAGTCTAATGAGAGAATTTGGTGAAACGCAATAAAAGGCGGCTAAATTGTGATCATCGTCACAGTCATTCTATCGGGGGATGGGTCATACTAAATAGTGACTCAGTACTATCCGAGTCATCAACAGGGAACACACAACGAGCCGACAGACTGTAAGTAAGTTTGTCGGTTTTTTTTTGAATTTCAGTCATGCCCCACAAAAAGATCACGCTTCGTTTAGATGCTGAACTCTATGGCCAACTCCAACGCTGGCAAGTCCAGCAGGGATGCGGTTCCCTTAGTGAGGCAATTCGTAAAATTTTGCAACAATCTCTTCAGCCGACGGAGATGGCCTGTCCCACAGTTTTGCAGCGACTGAGTGCCCTAGAACAGCAAGTGGCCGCCCTTGAACGCCGACTGTGCCCGCCTCAACCCACTATCGAAACGCTGACGATCGCGGAGCTAGAGCGGCTGACTCGCCCACAACTGGTGGCCTTAGCGCGGGACTTGGGCATCTATAGCTATAAGCTGAATAATCCAGCGTTGCGGCAGGCCATTTGGGCAGCGAAACAAGCGATCTATGGACAGGAGCGGCAATGATATGCTGACGAAGGTGACTCAAGTATAGGTGAGATGGCTAGTCCGTCAGAATCGATAGATCGCTCCCGTTTGTGGTGGGCGGCGATTAAACTTCCCATGTACAGTGTGGCAGTGATGCCCATTTGGTTGGGCACAGCGGTGGCGATCGCCGAAACGGGAAGGGTGCACTGGTGGCCTTTTGGGTTGTTTCTGACAGCGGCAGTGCTGATTTTGGTTTGGCTGAATCTCAGTAATGATGTGTTTGATGCCGAAACGGGGATCGATCGCCACAAGTACCATTCAGTCGTCAATCTCACGGGCAAAAAGCAACTCATCTTCTGGCTGAGCAACCTCTGCTTACTCTTGGGGCTACTGGGGATTGCGGCCATTAGTTGGTTGCAACAGGATGCAACGGTTTTAGGGTTGGTATTGCTCTGCTGTGCCCTAGGCTATAGCTACCAAGGCCCGCCCTTTCGTTTGGGCTATTTGGGCTTGGGGGAGCCGATTTGTTTTATCTGCTTTGGACCTTTGGCGATCGCTGCTGCCTACTATAGCCAAGTGCAAACCTTTAGCCCTAGTATTTGGCCAGTGGCTATCCTCAATGGTCTGACGACAACACTGATTCTTTTTTGCTCCCACTTTCACCAAGTGGCCGATGATCTAGCCGCTGGCAAACGTTCGCCGGTCGTGCGCTTAGGGACAGCTCGCAGTGCTCAACTGGTCTATGGTGCCTGTGGTCTTTTTTATGGGGTGTTGCTGGCCAGTGTCGCATGGGGAATCCTGCCATGGCCAACACTGCTGGCTTTGAGTTCACTGCCTTGGGCGATTTATTTGTGCCAGCGGATGGCGCAATTTCACAGTGTCCCTGAGCAGATCAAGAACTCGAAATTTATTGCGGTGCAACTGCATTTTTGGAGTAGCTTGCTCTTGGGATTGGGTTACTTGCTCTGAGCTGGGGGGCGATCGCGATTCAGCGACCATTGGTACTCCACACTGCCGCCTCTCAATTGCCATTCCTCTTCAAACTGCTTTTGCAGCCGCAGGGCTTTGCGCAGATGAATGACCGCACTATGGAGTTGCTGGTAACCACTGGAGTGGGGAGGGAGGGCGGGCAACGAGACCTGTTCCAAAATTTGCAGCGCTAACTCGTAATGGATGTGGGCAGGAACAGGAATCTCATCTGAGGGGGCAGAAGAAAGAGTCACCGGGGCAGACACCTCCAAGGAACAACTATCTAGATTTCCGCTTTCTAGCGGCGGCGGGGACGGCGATAGGTCAACCGCTCGGAGCGATCGCGCTCGTAGGCAATCAGCCGGCCATAGATTTCGTGCTTGGTTAAGTTTAACGAAAAAAAGACATGCCGCCGCGGATTGCCAAAGCCCTTACGGGTAAAGAACTTCACTGCGGGCGTGTTGGCCGGATCGGTATCCACCAGCATAAATCGCGCCCCCTCCTCAATCATGCGTTCAATGAGCTTATCTACGAGCTTGTCGGCAATCCCCCGCCGTTGATACTGCGGATGTACCCCCAGCCAGTTAATGTAGCCATAGACCCAAGGGGCTTTGCTAATAATTGTGCCTAAGATAAACCCTGCCACTTGCGAGTCAGCTTCGGCCACCAGACAGTATTCGGGATCGGTGTTGTAGAAACCAATAACCTCCCACTCATCCCAGATGCGATACAGCGAGGGATACAGATCACTGGTGAAGAGTTCCTCACCAAGGTGAAATACAGGGGCAATGTCGTCAATGCCCATCTCGCGAATAATAATGTTGGTGGGTTCAGAGCGCTCTTCTTCTTTGGCGGGAACGATTTCTAAATCAACTAAATTGTGGTCAATGGGATCATCGGTGTGCAAAGACATACAAACGTTTGTACCGAGCTATTTCTAGCTTAGCCTATGTCCAGCGGGGTCAATTCGTGAACCTTAGCGCACTTCCACAACTGCCTCTAGGGGATAGCGTACCTTGGGCAAAGTCGCATAGTTGTCATCGGCCGCTCGATAGCCCGCTGCACATAGAACGACGGCATGATAACCTTGGGCAGGTAGACCGAGAAGGCGATCATATTCTTGGGGCAAGAAACCCTCCATCGGGCAGGTGTCAATGCCCAGCAGCGCCGCCGTCAGCATAAACTGACCCAAAGCAATATAGACTTGGCGGGTTGACCATTCATCAACATTGAGGGGGTAGGGGGGTGACTGCAAAAAGCCCTTGACCAAGTCCCCATACTTTTGCAGATTTTCCACTGCGGTTTGGTGGACTTCCGCTTGCCGTGCAAGGTAGCGATCAACGTCCGTAGCATTGAGATTGGTTTTAATGGCAAATACCACTAAGTGGGAGGCATCCACCACCTGCCGTTGATTCCAAGTGTGGGGGAGCAGGGCTTGGCGTAGCGCAGGCGTCTCAATGACGTAAAACTTCCACGGTTGCAGGCCAAAGGAAGAAGGAGCCAGTACCAGACTTTGTAGAAGTGTTTGCCATAGATCCGCAGGAATTTTGCGATTGGGGTCAAATTTCTTCGTGGCGTAGCGCCATTGTAGTTGTTGCAAAACCGTTGTTGGTGAAATCGGTGTTTCAGTCATTCTGTTCCCTAGAGAATTGATTAGAGCGATTACCCGAAGGGTACGCTACGCGATCGCGAGAACCACTCGCCGCTCATTTTGACAAACTATTAAAGGTGAGGTCAACTGCCCTGTAGATCAATTGCCCACTATTGCCACTGAATATCGGCATCGATCGCAGTCATGGCAGAGGTGAGTTTTTCAACCAGTTCCTTAACAGGGAAAGCGCCGACATCTCCCGCTGCACGGGTGCGGATACTCACGGTCTCGCTTTCGACTTCCTTGGCACCCACAATGCCCATCACAGGAATTCTCTGGGTTTCAGCATTGCGGATTTGTTGACCTAGCGATCGCCCGTACGATCCACACTCACGCGGATATCCTATCAGCCGAGGATCAGGTGCCCCTACCAATCATGGAGCAGGTCTTTAGGCGAGGCAGCCTTCTTACAAGCATTGCGCCCCTAATCGCAGGAATGGAAACGCAGTTTTGAGTGGTGGAAAAATCCTGCGATTTTAAGGGGGCAACGGTGCGCTGGCAGCAACAACAGATCCTCAGCTGGTAAGACGAGCCCCTCGCAATTGCTGGGCGGCGGCCACCATGTTTTTCAGTGAGGGAATCACTTCCTCCCAGCGACGGGTTTTCAGACCGCAGTCTGGGTTAACCCAAATCTGGTCACTGGGTAGATGGGCGATCGCAGTCTCCAGCTGCTGAACCATCTGCTCAACAGTGGGAACTGCCGGACTATGAACATCATAAACACCATTGCCCACCTGCTGTTGATAGCCGGCATCAGTAATTTCAAACAGCGTTTCATTGTTACTGCGGCTATTTTCAATGGACAACACATCTGCATCTAGGCGCTCGATATGTTGAATAATGTCGCCAAACTCCGAATAGCACATGTGGGTATGAATTTGAGTTTCTGGCTTAGCCACACCAGCCGCCAACCGAAACGCATCGACGGCCCAAGCCAAGTACTCCTGCCAACGTTCCGGCTTGAGGGGTAATCCTTCCCGTAAAGCGGGTTCATCAATCTGGATAATCTTTGCCCCAGCAGCTTCTAAATCGGCCACTTCATCCCGTAGAGCCAAGGCAATCTGCATCGCCTGTTCGCTACGCGGAATATCGGTGCGGGTAAAAGACCAGTTAATCATTGTTACCGGCCCCGTCAGCATACCCTTGACGATTTTTTGTGTCAACGATTGCGCCACTTTAAACTCTCGCACCGTCATTGGCTCGGTTCGCGCTACATCCCCATAAATAATGGGTGGACGCACACAGCGACTGCCATAGCTTTGCACCCAGCCGTGTTCAGTAAAGGCAAAACCAGTGAGCTTCTGGCCAAAGAATTCCACCATGTCGGTGCGTTCAAACTCACCATGCACCAATACATCTAGGCCAATTTCTTCCTGCAATCGAATGCATTTGGCAATTTCAGCATCAATTGCTGCTTGGTACTCAGCAAGGGTGATTTCTCCGCGCTTGAGCTTCACCCGCAATTGCCGCACTTCTGGGGTTTGCGGAAAAGAACCAATGGTAGTTGTCGGAAAGAGCGGTAAGGTGGGCTGCAGTTGGCGGCGTTGTTCATAGGGCATAGCCCGTTCCAGATCGTTGACGGTTAAATTGCGCAACCGCTGTTGTACCACTGGATTCACAGGGCTAAATTCCTTAAAGGCCTGCCACTGGGCTTCAATCTCTGCCAATTGGGGGTGCTGGGCAAGGGCTTTGGGACTCTCCTGCAGCGTCTGTGCCAATAGCACCACCTCATCCAACTTTTGTTCGGCAAAACTCAACACCCGCCGCAATGGCTCTGGTAACTTCACTTCTCGTGCTGCATCGTAGGGGACGAATTGTAAAGAGGCTGAGGGGTGCAACCGGATATTAGTTGTGATACCCTGAATCGCTGCCAAGGTTGACACGACAGGTTCTGGGCAAATTTTCCAAATGTTTCGGGCATCCACAATACCCACTCCCAGCTGTTTATCCCTTGGGAAACCATACTGCTGCAATAATGCCAAGTTCTGCCCACGGGTAAAATCTAGACTAATGCCGGCTACGGGCAACGTCACCACCCAAGGATAGGCAGCGCCGAGATCATCAAAGTAGGTCACTAGGTAAATCGGCAAGCCAACTTGACAGAGCGCATCAAATGTTGATTCATACAATTCCCTGAAGTTGTTGGTGTCCCCAAAAACCAAGGCAGGTTCGTGGATTTGTACCTCAACCACCCCTAGGTTCTTCAATTCAGCCAACAGGATAAGATAGCGCTCCACTAGGCAAGACAACGCTTCCTCTAGATTCATCTGCAGCCGACTCAGCCGTAGCAGGGTTAAAGGCCCTAGCACCATGGGAACGGCGCGATCGCCCAAGACCCTTTGGGCGCGACCAATGATGCCCAGAAAATCACTAAAGTCCGCTGCCTGAAGAGGCTGACTCATTTCGGGAACCAAGTAGTGATAGTTGGTGTCAAACCATTTGGTCATCTCAAGAGCTGGAATCCTCTCTTTGCCACGAGCCATTGCAAAGTATTGCTCCAGCCCTGTAAAGGCTTGATACCGCTGTGGGATGAGGCCGAGGCGGACACTCCAGTCAAGGACGGGATCGTAAAAACTGGTATCGCCAACGCCAATGCGATCAATGCCAGCCTGCAGTTGCGTTTGCCAATTTGCCAATTCAATCTCTTGAACTGTTTGTAGCAAATTTTCTTGATTGTATTTGCCATTCCAAAAGGCTTCCAATGCCTTTTTCAGCTCACGATTTTTACCAATGCGGGGGTAGCCTAGCGTTGCAGTTTGAATGGTCATTGTTGCAGTACCCTGAGTTTTGACAGTTCTCTCAATAGACAAAGAAAGATAGCTGTTTTCAGCCCAACAAGCAGTACACTTCCAGCATCATCAGCAGAACCTAACGTGGGTCACTGCAAGAGCAACCCCTTGTCTAAGTGCTTGTAGGTGCTTGAAAATCTCCAAAATCACTTGTGCTACAGCAACGGCAGCAACGTTGCCAGAAAAGGGCGGTAGGGGGGTTCTTTACCTAGGCAAATTAATGAAAATTGAAGCATGAAGAACATCATCTGTACCTCGCAGATGTTGGCATAACGACATTCACAACTCGGCGGGCATTCTGACTGAGAGAGTAGTGCCTCTCATCACAGCTGCGGGACAGCGGCAGATTTGCACTGCACTTTCCCCCTTGCGTCTGATGGCTGATCCCCACCAGAACCGAGTGAGTACATTCAAGGCTAACACAAGTTATGAGTTAAGGGTAAGAGCACGGCGGTCTATTGGTATGAAAAGCTGCCCCTAGGTTGACTGCTGCCGTTATTGTGCAACTGCTGAGGCTAAAATGAGAAATAGTTATCATTTTTCTCAGCAGCGTTCTTCTAGGTAAATATGCCCTCCGCCTGCCAGCCTTTACCGGCTTCCCTCGATCGCATTGTTCAGCGGTTCCAACAGATCTCAGATCCAAAGCGGCGCTATGAATACTTGCTGAGCTTTGCAAAGCGCCTGCCGCCATTTCCTGAGGAGCAGAAGGTTGCCGCCAACCGCGTACCCGGCTGTGTCTCCCAAGTGTACATGATGGCCTCTTTAGAGCAGGGCAAGGTGATTTTTCAGGGGGATTCTGACGCTCAAGTGACGAAGGGATTAGTGGGGCTATTGGTTGAAGGGTTGAGTGGGTTGACACCTGCAGAAATCCTCCAGTTAAAACCTGACTTTATTCAGCAAACCGGACTGAATGTCAGCTTAACCCCCTCGCGAGCCAATGGCTTTTACAACATTTTTCGAACGATGCAACAGCAAGCCCTAGCCTATCACTTGGCTGAGACTTCGTGTCACACTTAAAAATCTCAGCTGATGGGACTACAGCAGCAAAAGCTGGGCTGGGTGCTAGAGAACACCCTTACGAAGGAGGATAATCCCTTAGTTGTAGGATGACGCAACAATCCCCGCAACGGGGACATTAAGCTTCGTTTGCGGATTTAGCACTCGTGCTTGTACCCCATATTAGAGAAGGTATATACTTAGGAATAACAACTCGAATAAATAAAGCACAAATAAGAATTAATATTTGTAAAAGCAAATTTTCTCCGGTTTCTACCTGTAAACGGAAGAAATCACATAAAACTGATAATTTATCAGTTGATGAAATACCGCCAAGCATAAATTCTCCAGCAATAAAATCGCATCTGTGAAACTTACAGCCATTTTGAATAGCAGTTTTGATAAAGAAGTAGTCTGCGCCAACTGGAAATCTATAGGAATAGTATCCTAGTTGCCTATGAAGATCGGTTTTAATTAAAGTGCCAACAGCATGGGAAGATATGTAGGCTCCGGCTGAAAACAAATACGGTCTCCCCCTATTAGGGCGCTTTAATCGTTTACCTACCCACACATGTGCTGATAGTATATCTGCTTTCGTAGAGCAAGCAGCTTTTCTAAACAACTCTATTGTATTCTGTTCTAGTACATCTCCAGCACCTAAAACAAGATAATAATCTCCACTTGCAATTTTAAGTGATTTATTGATCGCATGATATAAACTAAAATCTGGTTCTGAGATAATTTTTATATTTAAGCCCTTTGTAGACTGAATAATACTAATGGTACTATCAGTTGAAGCACCATCTCCAATAATCCATTCAAAGTTTTTATCCGTTTGATCTTGAAGGCTTTTAATGGTTCGAGTAATCGTATCTTCGACATTGAGAGTTGCCGTAATGATTGATATAAAAGGATAGCTCATAATGAGTTAACCTCTAGCTACTGCCACTGAATCTCGGCATCTATTGCATTCACTGCCGATGTCAGTTTCTCGATGAGTTGTTCAACAGACAAGGCGCCGACATCTCCCGCTGCACGGGTGCGGATACTCACGGTCTCGCTTTCGACTTCCTTGGCACCCACAATGCCCATCACAGGAATTTTCTGGGTTTCAGCATTGCGGATTTGTTTACCTAGGCGATCGCCCGTGCGATCCACACTCACGCGGATGCCCTGCTCTCGCAGTTGAGCGGCCACACGTTCGGCATAGGGGCGTTGCTCATCCCCCACGGGCAACAGGCGCACTTGCTCGGGTGCCAGCCAGAAGGGGAAATCCCCTGCGTACTCCTCAATGAGAATGCCAATGAGCCGCTCCAGCGAGCCAAAGGGGGCACGGTGAATCATCACCGGTCGGCGGCGGGTATTGTCCTCAGCAACGTATTCCAAATCAAAGCGCTCAGGCAAATTGTAGTCCACCTGAACCGTTCCCAACTGCCACTCGCGACCGAGGGCATCCTCAAAGATAAAGTCGAGCTTGGGGCCATAGAAGGCGGCCTCCCCAATCCCCAAGAAATGCTCCATGCCCAACTGTTCTACCGCTCGCTGAATTGCTGACTCCGCCTTTGACCAAGCCTCATCGGAGCCAATGTACTTGTCGGATTTGGGATCGCGGAAGCTCAGCCGTGCCTTGAATTTATTTAAACGCAGACAGCGAAAGACCGAGAGAATGAGATCAACCACATTCAAAAACTCGGCATCCAACTGCTCCGGCGTGACAAAAAGGTGGGAGTCATCAACGGTAAAGCCCCGCACCCGCGTCAAGCCCCCCAATTCCCCGGACTGCTCATAGCGATAAACCGTACCAAACTCCGCCAACCGTAGGGGCAAGTCACGGTAGGAGCGCAACTCACTTTTATAGATTTGAATGTGGAAGGGGCAGTTCATTGGCTTGAGGACAAAGCCCTGCTCGTTGGCTGCCGCCTCAGCATCTTCGGCCATCAGGGGAAACATATCCTCTTTGTACTTTTGCCAGTGGCCAGAGGTCTTAAATAGATCCACACGGGCAATGTGCGGACTCACCACCGGTAGATATCCCCGCTTCATTTGCTCTTTTTTGAGAAACTCCTCGAGGGTTGAGCGCAGAATCGTTCCCTTAGGAGTCCACAGGGGTAGCCCTGGTCCTACAGGATCAGCGAAAATAAAGAGACCCAGCTCTTTGCCCAGTTTTCGGTGGTCACGGCGCAGGGCTTCTTCTTTGCGGCGTTTATATTCCGCCAGTTGTTCTGGGGTTTCCCAGGCGGTACCGTAGATGCGCTGCAGTTGGGCTTTGGTTTCATCGCCGCGCCAGTAGGCACCGGCAACACTTTCAAGGGCGATCGCCTTGGGGTTAATCTCGCCCGTATTTTCAACGTGGGGTCCCGCACAGAGATCCCACCACTCATCCCCCAAGTGGTAAATCGTAATTGGCTCCTCGAGGTCTTGGAGAATTTCCAGCTTGTAGGGTTCCCCTAGCTCGCGGATGCGGCGCTCGGCCTCCTCACGGGTCACTTCCTCGCGGATCACCGGCAACTTGCGCTTAATGATCTTGACCATCTCCTTTTCAATGAGCTTCAGGTCTTTTTCGCTGAAGGGTTCGGGGTGGTCAAAATCGTAATAAAATCCACTCTCAGTCCAAGGGCCAATTGTGACCTGCGCCTTGGGAAACAGCTTCTGGACTGCCATTGCCAAAATATGGGACGTGGTGTGGCGAATACGCTTGATCCGCTCCGATTCACTGGTTTTGGGAAGGTGGATAGGGGCAGCAGCAAACTCTGGCATAGGGGCTGATCTATCTAACAAATCTTTCATCCGGCTGAGACTTCTATTGTGACATTCTCCTGCCCTCAAGGGTGGGTCTTTGACCCCAAATTTTTGGGTTCAGGGACGCTTTGCCGCAGTGTAAGGCGAGTGGCCAACTCCAAAAGATAGGGCTATGCTAAGGTTGAAATCACGTAGTGGTCATGCCACTGCCGCCCTCTATTCACAATCTCTTGCTATAGGAATCTTGTATAGAATGGAGTGTTTCCGTGACTAGCCGCAAAGTCCTTGTCATTGATGACAGTAAAGTAATCCGGATGCGCGTCCGCGAGATGTTGCCAGAGGGCGACTACGAAATCCTTGAGGCCAAGGATGGCCGTGAAGGTCTGCAACTCATTGAGCAGTCTGAGCCGACGTTGATCATGCTGGATTTTCTGCTGCCGAAGGTGAGCGGCTGGGAAGTCTATCAAGAATTGGAGAAAAATGATCTCCTTGGCGCTATCCCCCTCGTAATTATGTCAGGGCGCAAGGAAGAGGTCACCGAAAAGCTCCAAGAACCCTTTGAGTGGTTTGAGTTCATTGAGAAGCCCTTTGAAAAAGAACAACTCGAAGCAGCAATTCAAGAGGCCTTTCGCAAAGCCCGTAAGCCCAGACCCGTCAAAGCAGCAGCTCCTGCGGAAGTAGCGGCTCCCGTCGCTGTGGATCTCACCCCCGTCTATGACAAACTGGCCGCCCTTGAAGGTGCCATTCAAGCTTTGCAGGCACAATCTGTCAAGGCAAATGACTTTGCTCAACTCCAAGCAACGGTTGCGCAACTGCAACAGCAACCAGCGGCAACAGGCAGTGGTGGGGATGACAATCGCCTCGCCGCTTTGGAAGCGGAAAACCAGCGGTTACACCACGAGGTCGAGCAACTGAAGCGAGCCATTCACCAAATTGTGACGGCATTGCGGCGATTGCAGGGGGGGCACTAAGCTACTGCCACTCAATTTCCCGGCGACCGGCAAGGGCACGGGCAAGGGTCATTTCATCGGCATAGTCGAGATCACCGCCCACCGGTAGGCCAAAGGCAATGCGAGTGACCTTCACAAAAGGCCGCAGCAGCTGCCCCACATAGAGAGTGGTCGTTTCCCCTTCAATACTGGGGTTGATGGCCAAGATCACCTCTTGCACCTGCGGTTGGCTGGCGCGCTGAATCAGAGGTTGAATGTGCAGGTGTTCGGGGGTGATGCCCTCTAGGGGCGAAATGAGTCCGCCCAAGACATGGTACTTGCCGTGGTACTCGCGGGTTTTTTCAATGGCAATGACATCGCGGGAATCAGCCACCACACAAAGGAGATGATTGTCTCGCTGGGGGGAGGCACAGATGTCACACACGGGTTCGGCAGAGAGGTGAAAACACACGGAACAAAGCCCCACCTGCTGTTTCGCTTCAAGGAGAGCTTGCGCCAAGGCTTGAATATCAGCCTCGGGACGTTTGATCAGGTGAAGGGCAAGACGTTGGGCGGTCTTGGGGCCAATGCCCGGCAGGCGTTGCAACTGCTCAATGAGACGAGCAAGGGGACGGGTATAGACACTACTCATGGGGCAGCTAGGCAGACACAGCAGCGGCAAGGGGGGCGATCGCGCTCAGGCGCAGTTTGGGATGATCTGCCATTGTCTGTTGCAGATTCCACTCATTCTTAAAGAGCAGCACCGGCCGTCCCCAACTGTCTTTGACGGTGACAGCATTAAAGATGCGGCCAATGGCTGCAAGGGCTTCCCAACCATCCAGTACCCAGCGCGCAACGGTATAGGGGAGAGGGTCAAGACGAGTTTCCACACCGTATTCGTTTAATAGGCGAAACTGCACCACTTCAAATTGCAATTGGCCAACTGCCGCCAGAATCGGTTCTCGTTTCGATTCATCGGTAGAGTACATGATTTGCACGGCACCCTCTTCCCGTAGCTCATTCACCCCTTTTTGGAAGGATTTGAACTTGGAGGGGTTGGGGTTGCGCAGATAAGCAAAGAGTTCTGGGGAAAAACAGGGAATGCCTTCATATTCCAATTTGGGGCCGACATAGAGGGTGTCGCCAATGGCAAACATGCCTGGATTATTCAGGCCAATCACATCGCCCGCATAGGCCGTTTCAAGGGATTCGCGACCTTGGGCAAAGAGTTTTTGGGGACGAGAAAGGCGGATGGTTTTGCCGGTGCGAGCATGGTTGACGGTCATGTCCTTTTCAAATTTGCCGCTACAGACCCGCACAAAGGCGACGCGATCGCGATGTTTCGGATCCATATTGGCCTGCAGCTTAAACACAAAGCCAGTGAAATGCTCCTGCGTCGGATCAATCGCCCCGCGATCGCTCTTGTAGGCCATGGGTGGCAACGCATAGGTCAAAAAGTGCTCCAGAAACAGGCGCACGCCAAAGTTGGTCATGGCACTGCCAAAGAAGACGGGAGTCATTTTTCCCTGATGCACCAAATTGAGGTCGAGTTCAGCACCAACCCCATCTAGCAGTTCCAGTTCGTCCTTGAGTTGGTGATATTCCAAGCGATAGGGCTCAATGTAGGCGTCAATGGCCGGATCGCCAAGGGCAAGGATGGTTTCCGCCGCAGCACGACTACCGTGGGTCGTGCGCTCAAAAAAGTGAAAGTTGCGGCGCACGCGATCATAGACGCCGCGAAAGCGATCGCCCATTCCTAGCGGCCAGTTCACAGGATAGGGAATCAGCCCCAACTCCTGTTCAATTTCATCAATCAGTTCAAGGGGTTCCCGCCCCGGCCGATCCAGCTTGTTGATGAATGTAAAAATCGGCAGACCCCGCAGTTGGCACACCTCAAAGAGCTTACGGGTTTGGGGTTCTAGACCCTTGGCCGCATCCACCAGCATCACGGCATTATCAGCCGCCGCAAGGGTGCGATAGGTATCTTCACTAAAGTCTTGGTGGCCGGGGGTATCCAAGAGGTTAATCTGATAGCCTTGGTACTCAAACTGCAAGACCGTCGAGGTAATCGAAATCCCCCGTTGTTGCTCCATTTCCATCCAGTCAGAGGTGGCCTGCCGCTGTGCCCGTCGTGCTTTGACGGCTCCCGCCTCGTGAATAGCCCCACCGTAGAGCAGTAACTTTTCCGTCAGCGTCGTTTTCCCGGCATCCGGGTGAGAGATAATGGCGAAATTACGACGTCGTTTCACCTCTTGGGTGATTTCATGGTGCAAGTCACTGGTCATGGCAGAATTTGTAGCAGCTTTCCTAGTGTAACAGATGGACTTTAATGACAATTAATAATGGTAATAATTCGCCGCTGATTCTGGTCACCGGGGGCGCGGGCTATATTGGCAGCCATACCGTTTTGGCACTGCAGCAAGCCAGCTTCCAAGTACTGATTTTAGATAGCCTTGAGCGAGGGCACCGCGATTTGGTCGAGTCTGTTCTTAAAACAGAACTCATTGTGGGTCATATTGGCGATCGCTCCCTCTTAGATTGGATTTTTCAAACCTATCCCGTGACGGCAGTAATGCACTTTGCTGCCTATATTGAAGTGGGCGAGTCTGTCCGCTCCCCCGATCGCTTTTATCAAAATAATGTTTATGGTGCCCTGACCCTCTTACAGGCCATGGTCGCCGCCGAGGTGCCTTACTTTGTTTTTTCCTCCACAGCCGCCGTCTATGGCTTGCCCTCAGAGGTGCCGATTCGCGAAACCTGTCCCTGTGCTCCCATTAACCCCTACGGGCGCTCCAAGTGGATGGTGGAGCAAATTGCTGCCGATATGGGCAGGGCCTACGGCCTCAAGTCGGTAATTTTCCGCTATTTCAATGCCGCAGGCGCCGATCCCGACTCCCGCTTAGGGGAAGATCACCATCCAGAAACCCACTTGATTCCCCTAGTGTTGCAGGCGGCGATGGGGCGACGCCCCCACATCTGCATTTATGGCACAGATTACCCTACTCCCGATGGCACCTGCATTCGCGACTACATCCATGTCGTGGATCTAGCCCAAGCCCATGTGCTGGGATTAAAGTACCTCCTGAGTGGCGGCGACTCGCAAATTTTTAACTTGGGGAATGGCCAAGGCTTTTCGGTGCGGCAAATTATTGAAGCCGCTCAGAGGGTCACAGGTTGTTCGATTCCAGTCGTTGAGGGCGATCGCCGAGCAGGAGACGCCGCAATCCTCGTTGCCAATAGCGATCGCGCCCGTCAGATTTTAGGTTGGCAGCCGCAGTACCCTGACATCGAGCAAATCATTGATCACGCTTGGCGATGGCACCAATACCGCCACGGATCAGGCACGATTGTGGCAATATATAGCTATTCCAATAAAGAATGAGACATTATCCAGCACAATACTTGCGAATCACCTCATCCATAGAACGGTTTGACCCTGCATACCTGCGCGCTCGCTTCAGCCCACTCACTTCAGCCCACTAAAGTCATGCTCAACCACATTCAAATCAGGAGAGGATTTCGGTAAAAATAACACCGCGTGACCCGCCGCTTTTACCACTGCCTGCATCCCCCCTTGGGGATGAATCGGTTGAATTGGTGCATTGTCCATAATCAACAGCAATGGTCTCTCTAACGCCGGCAAACAGTACTCACTCAGTCAGCTCACAAACCCTCACCCATTCAAATACCCGCAAAACAGCATTGGGGCGATAAAGTCTTTCTGGTGTCTATACCGTCTTGCCACTAAACGCTCTACTTTTCTGACACTTCCCAACTCTCCATCAATCCGTTAGCCTCGCGCTGACCACCCCTACTCACAGGCCACCTGAGAGTCAAACGCTGTCTCGTCAATGGGATGGGCAGCAACATCCGCTGCCAAGGCTGCCCAATCTAGCTTCCAAGGACGACGGGGGACAACTGTGGCGGCTAAGTCGTCTCGCTTCAGCCAGCGATGGATAGTGGCGCAGCTCACTGATTGCCAGACCAAGCAATTCCGACACAGCCTGAAATATAGGGGATGATTGCGGCAACATAGACAAGAGACCTTCTGTGAAAACCACTATGGGTTGTAGCATTCTCCTTTCCTTTGTGGGTCATCAAGATCCGTACTCTGAGAAAACCAACCAAGAAGGCTCCATTGTTTCACTGGCAAAGTTTTTAGCCCAACAGCAGCCGATCAAACGGGTTCTATTGCTCTACACAGAAGACTTTCAACAACGGGCGATCGACACCAAGGACTGGCTTCACAGTGAGCTGCAAATTGGCGAGGCGGCAATTCACCTAAAAGTGGTCAGCAGGGAACTCTCCGCAGACCCAATTAACCCTGTCATCGCCGTCCAAGAGGCCAAGCGCGCACTACACCTAGCCAAGGATTATCAAGGCTCCAACGACTGGCTAGAACTGAATGGTTCCTCTGGTACCCCCGCCATGAAAGCGGCTTGGGGCATTTTACAGGCGATCGAGACGCGACACCGACTCCGGCTATGGCAAGCCCGCAATCCCCAAGAAATTCGACCGGGTCAAGAGCGAGTATTTGCGGTGGACTTAAATGTCTTTCGCCAAGCGTTAGATCGTCAAGGGATTCAACAGCAGTTGGATAGTTATGACTACCAAGGGGCTGAAATTTCCCTCAAGCATAGCTCTATTGAGGCTCCTCTGGCCTTAGCACTGATTCGCTATGGTAAATATCGCCTTGCCCGCAACTACCACCAAGCCTTTGATGCCATCAACCCCTACAAAACTGAGATTGAAAAGCTCTGGTTTCAGGAAATCGCCCAACTGCGGCAGAACAATCGCCATGCCCTCTTTCGGGACACTTACTTTCAAGTTGTTGGCCTATTTACGGTGGGGCGCTATGCAGAAGCCCTAATCTTGGCCATGAGTTTGTACGAAAACTTATTGCAATACTTTGTACAAGAGACGGTGGGTCTTGACATTACAACTGATGGGGCAACGCGAGAACGCAGCTTGAACTTGCTGCAACACCACGATCACGGTCGACTTTGGCAATACCTCAGAAGCTACCAGCGCAAAAATGGCGATCGCCTGTTCCTTGATGTCGTGACGCGGGAGCTTTTGCTAGCAGTTTTAGAGTATGACTCCCAAACAACGGATCTTGCTCCTCACTTCCAGCGGATCGAGGCCTACTATCAGCAACGCAATAACGTTGTCCATCAACTGGCAGGACTGGCCGAGGTTGAAGATATGCAGGAAAAGGTGCTGAATGCCCTGAAACAGATATTAAGCAAAGTGTTGCCCCAAAAGCAATTGTCTCGCGATCCTTTCAAGGCCTTAAACTGCGTGATTGTCACTCACCTATCCCGCTGAAGCGACTCCATTAGCCTGATAAGGATTTTGTGCCACGATTGTGATGACCTCAAATCCCCCGCGATCGCCCCTCAGGTGATTTTCAAAGCCACGCGGATTGGGTAATTGATTATTAGGATCGTAAACAAAACAAATCAATTTTCTAAAACTCATTTCACTATGGCGGTACGCTTCAAGGTCTATTGCTAATTCTTTAAATAACCGATTCCGCCCTCCCTGTGCTGAGACTACCTTGACCTCAATTGCAACCTTCTCATCAACAAGCATAAAGTCAATCAATCGACCATGGGAGTAGGGCTGAGGAATAGGGTACTCCCGTCTAATATCCAAGTTGGGAAACGTACTTCTCAAGAGCCTTTCAAGGACAACTTGCACATCTTTCTCTTTGAAATTACTGGGAAGCTGTGAATGCGCTCTACTGTAGAAATTGCGACATAGATCAAGAATTTGCTCTAGGGATTCTCGCTGGGAGTGATCTAAACTGACCTCTGTTTCATCTAAAGACTACAAGCAAAAAGCCCACCCCGAGAGGCAGGCTGACCCATTCCATGAGTTATTTGTTCTTTCTAACGGCGCAAGGGCTGCTGAAGAACGGATATGCCTAAGAGCGCAGCGACGACCTAGAGGCTATTCAAAAAGCCAATCAGACCGTGACCCGTAATCACTTCCAAGGCCAGCAGGGAGATAAAGCCAATCATGGCCAAGCGACCATTGAACAGTTCTGCATAGGGAGTAAACCCGGCTTGCGGTTCACTCATCACGTACATTTTGGGTTCAATGGCAAAGTTGTTCATTTTGCCTTGATCATCAATGATGCTGCCGCTTCTCATTTTTGTCCTCCGTTTGTTACAAAGTGTTTCATGTTCTTAATATAACTTAACACTTCTTGCGGGGAATGGCAAGGGGTAACGGATTTTCTTAAGATTTGCAGTCTCTTCGGTTGTTCTTTGCGGTAAAAACACGGTTTCAGCACGCCAGTGTGCTAAAGATTGGGGTGGGAATCGCCCACTGGTATTCATGAGCCGCTTCTCTTTCCTCGGTTTTCACCCCTTCAGACGCCAATTACCCCGAGATCGGTCGGGCGTGGCGAAGTTTTTGTTGCAACCGCCGCAATGGTTACGTCTGGCGCTGCGTTTGCGTGGCTCGGTCATTCCGGCCATTCTTTCGGAAGTGCTCTTTTGCGGTGGCTTTGGCGTCTTGGTGACGGTGATCGACCTTTATGTGATCAATGTCCACTGGCCAGTGCTAGGCAGTCTCATTCCCTCGATTGTGCTGGGGTTGCTCCTCGTCTTTCGCACCAACACTGCCTATGAGCGCTTTTGGGAAGGTCGCCGCCAGTGGGGCAACATTGTGAATAATTCCCGCAGCCTAACCCGCTTGATGTGGACTGCCATTGACGAAAATAGTCCGGAGGATCACCAAGCCAAAATTGATGCCGTTCATTTAGTGGGGGTGTTTGCGATCGCCACCAAGCAACACCTGCGAGGAGAATCCTTTGCCGAATTAGAACCCCTGCTCAAGCCCCATCAATACAAAGAGCTACAAACGGTGCAAAATGTCCCCTTGCGCATTGCCCTGTGGATTGAGGACTATCTGCACCACCAACACCGCTGTGGCTCCCTGTCCCTATATCAACTCACTTACATGGATGAACTGCTGGTGCAACTGGTGGATGCCATGGGTGCCTGTGAGCGAATTTTGAAAACACCGATGCCCCTTGCCTATGCCATTCATCTCAAGCAGCTATTATTTCTCTATTGCTTGCTGCTACCCTTTCAACTGGTGGATAACCTCGTATGGTGGACAGGCCTAATGGTGGGACTCATTGCCTTTACCCTCTTTGGCGTTGAAGAAATTGGCATCGAAATCGAAAATCCCTTTGGCCGTGACCTCAATGATCTGCCCTTGGATGCAATTTGCCTAACCATGCAGCAGAATATCAATGACCTCATTAGTGCGCCGAACCATGGCCATCGCTCCGCCCAGCCCTTTTCTTAACCGATCCTTAGGGGTAATTGATCATGACTGCAACTGTGCTTTCCCCGCCGCCAGCAAGGGTTCATTACGAAGTGGTGCATCACTTACCGGGGCGAGTGCGGTTGCGGATTCCCCGCCTGCAATATGACGATCGCTATGGGCGGCAACTGCAAGCTCTCTTTGTTCAAGAAGACAGTGTGCAACAAATTCGCCTCAACTTGCCCGCTGCTAGCCTGATTGTTCAGTACAGTCCCGACGCTGACAATCCCCTTCACCGCTTTGGCCAATTGATTCAGGCCGCAGCAGATGAGCGTTTACCCTTACCGGGGATGCTGCCCATTGATAAGTTGGTGTACTCCCCTTGGAACACCGCTTACTTTATCGAGAAAATGGCGCTACCCACCTTGGCGCTGGCGATCGTGGCGCTACTACCAGTACAAACCCCCTTCTACCCTGCCATTGTCGCCACTGTGATTGTGATTGTGGCACTGCCCACCTTCCAAGAAGCCCTAGAGAGCCTCGAACACCGCCATCTCAACGTCACCCAACTGGAATCCCTCTGGACGATTCTGCATACGCTGCAAGGGGAATACATGGCGCCGGTGTTAGCTGCCTTTATGGGTCAAGTGGGGGGGTCACTGCGGGATATGACCGCTCAAGTGGGGGAAAACCAAGTCTTTGACCCCCTCGATCAACAGCGCACCTATTGGGTAGAGCGGGGCGGCACTCGCCAAAATGTCTCTGTGCGCGAGCTACAGGTGGGCGATCGCGTGATTGTGGCCGCCGGATCCGCGGTGCCCGTGGATGGTACCGTGCTCTGGGGATCCGCCGTGATTCAGCGGCAGTTTCTCACGGGAGAGTCGGATCTATTGCCCTGTGAACCTGAACAAACGGTGCTGGCCTCTTCCCTTGTGGTGCGGGGACAAATTTGCATTGTTGCTGAAGCCGTTGGTGAAGAGACGCAGGTGGGCAAGGCGCTGCAACTGGCTCGCCAAGCGCCGCAACTGGATACTCGCATTGAAAACTACGCTGAGGAAATCTCGAACCAAGCCATTTTGCCCGCAATGGGCGTGGCTGCTATTGTTTATGGGGTCACCTTGGATGCCCATCGGGCGATCGCCCCTCTGCAATTGGACTTTGGCTCAGGGATTGGCATTACCATTCCCACTGCAATTTTGGCAGCCCTCACCCATGCGCCCCATGTCGGGGTGTATTTTCGCAATGGCCGCGCCCTCGAACTCCTCTCACGAGTCGATGTCATTGTTTTTGACAAAACCGGCACACTGACGGAAGTGAAGGGAACCATTGTGGGGGTCAATCTCCTCAAGCCCGGCCTGAGTGAACAAACGCTGCTCTATTGGCTGGCAACTGTGGAACAGTCAATCAATCACCCCTTTGCCCTTGCCATCCTTGAGTATGCGGCTGAACGCGGGATTGAGGGGGGAACCTATAGCAACTGGGTCTATGAACCGGGTAAGGGAGTTGCGGCAACCGTCGAGGGGCAAGAGATTTTGGTGGGCACACCCCAATGGATGGGCGATCGCCAAGTGCCCATTGATCTTGATGAACTGCGCACCCATGAAGGCGTGCTTTGGAACCGCTCCCTTGTCTGTGTTGCCTGTAATGGTGAACTGGTGGCACTGGTGTTCTATAGCAACCCCGTGCGTTCTGAAGCCGCTAGTGTGATTGCCGCTCTGCAACAGCGGGGTATTGAGTGCTATATGGTGACGGGAGATCACCACGAAGTCGCCAATGCGGTGGGCTATGCCACTGGCTTTCGTCTCGGTCAAATCTATACCAATAAAATGCCAGAGGACAAAGTTGAACTTCTAGAGAAGTTTAAAAATGGTGGCGAAAAAGTCGTGGCCTATGTGGGCGAAGGCTTCAATGATACAGCAGCAATGGCCTACGCTGATATTTCCATTACCCTTTCTGAAGGCAGTGATGCGGCGCGGCAAACCGCAGATCTTCTCTTGATGAATAATCGCCTTGAGGGACTGGTGCAGGCGATCGCCCTCAGCCAAGAAGTGATGAACATTATCAATCAAAATATCGCCCTTGTGGTCATTCCCAATGTCAGTGTGGTTTTAGCGGGGGTCTTTTTGAGCTTGCACCCCGTGATTGCCGTCTTGATTAGCAATGGCGCCACCCTCTTGGCCGAACTGAATAGCCTGCGCATCCTCACGGACTATCGCCCCGTCAAAGTTGAGCACAAGTCCAGTCGTAGCCGCTCCCAAGCGGGGGTTCTCGATATTCCTTGGAAAAAACGTCCTCGCCGCAGTTTTGGTCATTTCGGCAGCGAGTTGAGTTCTGAGTCCCTCAGCAATGGCCACGTCCCCTCAGAAACTTGACCAACAACTTCAGCAGGTCAATCAACGCCTCAAACTAGCGCAGTTGGGTCTGCAAATTGAACAACGCGGCCAACGTCTCAGCCTGAGGGGTACCCTGCCGCCACGACCGGGCAGCCATCGGCTCCGCCCCCACCAACAGCGTTTAAGTCTAGGGTTACCCGCCACCCCCAGCGGTCTTAAGGCAGCGGAAAAGGAAGCCAAAATCATTGCCGCCAAATTACTGGAAAACACCTTTCGCTGGCAGGACTATGAACGGGTCAAGGGGTTAGGGCGCCTTGGGGAGTTATCCCTAGGAGAGCAAATTGCCGCCTTTGAAACGGCCTTCCTGGCTCAAGATCGCAGCTGCACTACGTGGGAGATGGCCTATGCGCCCTATCTGCGTCAGTTGCTCAAAGCCGCCGCTGCCCATCCCGACCATTCATTACCAGAACTGATCTATGGCCTGTTGCAGCAAATCCCCGCTGATAAGCGACAACGGCAGGTGGCCTGTACCGCCTTTCAAGGGTTTTGTCGGTTCCTAGGGGTGGAGTTACCGATTCCCCTAGCTCAGTTTTGGGGCACCTATTCCCGGCGATCGCTCCAACCACGGGAGTTACCCAGTGATGAGGAGATTCTAGCCGCCTACCAACAGATTCCCAATCCCCAGTGGCGCTATGTCTATGGCTTAATGGCGGCCTATGGCCTGCGCAATCATGAAGTCTTCTTCTGCGATTTAAGTGGGCTCGTCACAGGTGACCCGGCAGGGATGATCGAGGTGCAGGAAACCACCAAAACAGGTTGCCATCAGGTGTGGCCCTTTCCTCCTCAGTGGGTTGAGGTGTTTGGCTTGCGATCGCCCCAGTTGCCGAGGATCAATACGGATTTGACCCAAACAACCCTCCAACGCATTGGCCAGCGGGTAAATCAACAGTTCCGTCGCTACGGCTTGCCCTTTCGTCCCTATGACTTGCGCCATGCGTGGGCGGTGCGCACAATTCACTATGGCTTACCCGATACCGTTGCCGCACGGATGATGGGACACAGTGTGGCGATTCATACCCAAACCTACCACCGCTGGCTGACCCTACGGGATCAACGGCAGGCAGTGGCTCGTGTCCTTACTCAATTCGAATGCTCTTGAAGTCACTGGGGGGGGGTGGCGGCGGGCTGGGGGGCTGATAGTCGCCGTACTGCTTGAGCCAATCGCTGACTGGCTTTTGATCAAGGCTCAACCCCAACAATCCAGAGACAAAGCCGCCCATAAAGGCAACGGGTTTTTGGCTCAACTCTTTGACAAGGGGCGCTAATTCGCTCAAGAACATAGGCTATCTGGCAATATCAGCACAGGTTTCCTCACTGATTGTAGCTTAGGCACAGCGGAACGCACCTAAAACTTGGCACGGACAACAAATTCATAATCACCCCCCGGCTCTAATTGGTAGTCTTGGGCTTCGAGAAACCGCCCCAAGGGTTCTTTGATCAGAGCACGCCCAAAGGCTGGGGAGATTTGCAGCTTTTTCGCCCTGAATTGCCAGCAAAATTCCCACTGGTACTCGCTGGCGCAGACGTGGCCACGAATGTGACCCTCTTGCCAACTTTGGGCAATGATGCGGACATAGGCAGTAGTTTGGGGTAGGGAATGGGAAGCCACAATGCAATTCGGTCAACGCAATTGGGTGACGATTTGATTATTGATGAGACGCTCTTGGGTGAGCAAGTCATCAACGGTAACCCGCAGTTGGCGATCGCCATCCACTTGAAAGAGGACCCGAATGCGATCGCTCCCCGGATAGCCAGGGGGATCCAGCTTGGCGAGGGTTTTGCCTTGGGGGGTGTCATTGAGGGGCTGCACCGTGCGTTCACCGGCACTACGGGTAATCAGGCGATCGCCATCAAAAAAGATCTCCACACCCCCTTGCTCGTCCCCCAATTCACCAATCACCAGTTCAATACTGGGCTGTCCCTCCGTCGAGGCCCCTAAAATCAATTCCACGGGTTCGCCCATGGGGTAGGGTTGTCCCCGCTGGATAATGGGGTGCCAGCCATGACGGTTGAGCTTAGCATCCCAGAAGCGAATGCCGTAGCTGTGGTAGAGAAAATCCTTGACATCCAGCCCTTGGGTCACTGCTAGAGCACCCATGGCCACCGCTGTAAAAGGCTGTTGGGCGTTGATCTTTGTGGCCTCAAAATACTCAGCAACCCATTTTTGCACTGCGGGAATTTGCGTTGTCCCCCCCACTAGGAGCACCGCATCAATCGTGTCGGGGGTGATCCCTTGGCGGCGTGCCTGTTGGAGCACTTGGGTGAGAGCATCATCCAGACGTTGGAAAAATTGCTGTTGGTGAAGCATCTCCTCCAGTTCAGCGCGCTCGAGGCGCAGTTCAAGGGTGGTAAAGGTTTCGCTGTCAAAGTACACCTCTTGGGCATAGGGCTGCTGCGAGAGTTGAATTTTTAAGCGCTCGGCAAGGCGCAGGAGTAGGCTATTGGCGGTCATGCCGCGTTTTACCCATTCATCGACAATCCAGTGGTCAATATCCGTGCCCCCTAAATTCAAGCCCGCTTTGGCAATCACCCGCGCTGTGCGAGGCCGTTGGTTGTCGCTTGAGGCCCACTGGCGATCGCCCCACTTGAGAATAAATCCCAAGGGACGGCTTTGGCGTTGATCGCTCTTGAGTTCGACAAGGGAGAGATCGAGGGTGCCCCCGCCAAAATCAATCACCAAGATCAGCGGGCGATCGGCCACGCCATAACCTAAGGCCGCAGCCGTGGGTTCATCCAAGAGGCGAATTTGCTCAATGGCAAACCCCTCACACACCTGCAACAGCCAACTGCGATAGGTTTCAAAGCTATCCACCGGCACGGTGAAGATCAACCCCTGTTCGACATCGCCGCCGCTAGTGTGTTTCAGGTCCTTCAACAGGGCTTGCAAAAACCACGTGCCAATGGTTTCAAAGCTCAAAGAACAGCCATCCAGCTCGGGTAAATAGCCCTGTACGGTGGCGCCAATCCCCCGCTTAAACCGCGAGAAAAAGCGACGATCGCCCACCCCATCCAAGCCGCGATCGCGCACCTGCTGCCCTACCACGACCAGAGGAACACTGGCATCCTCCACATAGGCCAAGCTAGGAATGAGCGCCGGTACCTCACCAAACCCCACCGAGAGTCCAGAGAGCGTTACCGCTTCGGCTGCTTGGGTGGCATAATTCCACCGCGCCACCAACGTATTACTGGTTCCAAAATCAATTGCGTAGGTCACCGTTTGCACACATCAACCGCATTCTCTCATCCCTACCTTAGCGAGATTTTCTCCCCCTGAGATCCTGAGAGTATGTCACAATAAGAAAGCGATCGCGAAAAGATTTAGGTGATTTTGGGCATGGCGAGCCAAACAGGTGTACTACTTCTCAATTTGGGGGGGCCCGATCGCCCCGAGGATGTGCGCCCCTTTTTGTACAACCTGTTCTCTGATCCCGAAATCATTCGCCTGCCCTTCCGTTGGCTACAAAATCCCCTTGCTTGGTTTATCTCCACCAGTCGTGCCCGGCGTTCTCAGGCCAACTATGCCCAAATTGGTGGCGGCTCCCCCCTACGGCGCATGACTGAACAGCAAGCCCGTGCCCTGAAAGACGCCCTAGAACGCATTGGCATTGAGGCCAATTTGTACATTGGTATGCGCTACTGGCACCCCTTTACCGAGGAGGCGATCGCCCAAATCAAAGCGGATCAAATTCGCGATCTAGTGATTTTACCCCTTTACCCACAGTTTTCCATTAGCACCAGTGGCTCTAGTTTTCGCCTCCTAGAGAGCTTGTGGAACCAAGACCCTGAATTGCAAAAGATTCGCTATACGCTGATCCCCTCTTGGTACAACCACCCCGGCTATGTGGCGGCTATGGCGGACTTGATTCGCCAAGAACTCGACCAATGCCCCAACCCCGACGAAGCCGTGATTTTCTTTAGTGCCCACGGCGTTCCCAAAAGCTATGTCACCGAAGCAGGGGATCCCTACCAAGAGGAAATCGAAGCCTGCGTGAAGCTCATCATGGCTGCCCTGAATCGCCCCAATGCCCATGTGTTGGCCTACCAAAGTCGGGTGGGGCCAGTGGAGTGGCTGCAACCCTACACCGAAGATGTGATTCCTGAGTTGGCCGCTCAAGGGGTGAAAACCCTTGTTGTTGTTCCCATTAGCTTCATTTCAGAGCACATTGAAACCCTCCAAGAAATTGACATCGAGTACCGCGAGATTGCCGAAGAAGCGGGCATTGAAGTCTTTCGGCGCGTGCCTGCTCTTAATGATCACAGTGGCTTTATTAGTGCCCTTGCCCAACTGGTGAAGGATGCCCTTGCAGCACCACCGCGTACCTTTGCTGAGGTGAATAAGTCCCGCAAGCGGGTGAAGCTCTACCCTCAAGAGCGCTGGGAATGGGGGATGACCTCCGCTGCCGAACGTTGGAATGGTCGCTTGGCAATGTTGGGATTTTTAGCCTTGATCATTGAGTTAATCAGTGGCCAAGGGCCATTGCACATGCTTGGACTGCTTTGAGACTTTGCTCAACTCCTGCCATAGAACCCTAGAAATTGTCGCTAGAATAAGGATAACCTTATTGGCAAAGGGCTACCCCTGTGTCTGAATCGCCCACACCGAAATTTGACAAAGAAAAATTCCTCTTCCCCACCAGCCGCTACCATGGTGCATTTACGCCGCAAAACTTGGCCTTTAATGCCAATTTGCAGGAATTTGCTCAACGGGTGAGCTATATTTGTGGTCTGGAAACGGGCGGTAAGATCAGCTCTGAGGAGGCCTACAATCAAATTAAGGTGCTTTGGAAGCAACTGAAGAAATCCCGAGACTTGCTCTTTGCCAATGTTCCTCCTGATGAGGAGGCGGATGGTTCAGATAGTGATGAGTCCTAAATCCTGATGGCTGGCTTGACACCGACAACGTTACTCTTAAGCTTGAGTACCGCTCCCTTTCTGGCGGCTTTGTGCCTAGGGCAGGGATTATGGCAGATGGGATTGTCTTTGAGTGCAAGCAGCACTGAGCTATTACGGGGCGATCGCCTGCCCTTGGTCGAACAGGATGAAACTTGAGTCCTAGGGATAAAAGGCAACCTGCGGTAAGCCCAGCGTTTCTGGCCAGCCCATCATTAGATTCAAGCATTGCACCGCTTGGGAAGCCTGTCCCTTCATTAGGTTATCAATGGCGGACATAACAATAATGCGTCCAGTACGCTCATCCACCTCAATGCCAATAAAACAGGCATTGGTGCCCCATGCCCATTTCGTCTGGGGATAGAGGCCGGGGGGCAGGATATTCACCCAAGGGGAATGGCGATAAAAAGCTTGGTAGATGGTGATTAAATCTTCACGCACTAGACCCGGATCCCGCAGTGTGGCATAGACAGTGGCCAAAATCCCCCGCGGCATGGGGACAAGGTGCGGCGTGAACTGCACAAGGACGCTTTGGCCGGCCAATTCGCTACAAATGGCTTCAATTTCTGGCGTGTGGCGATGTCGAGCAACACTGTAGGGAGCAAGGGAGTTGTCAGCTTCCGCAAGCAGGAGATTGATTTTGCCCTGACGACCGCCGCCGGAGGTACCGGACTTGGCATCAATAATTGCCGTATTCGGTTCAATCAGACCCTGCTTGATCAAGGGTGCTAGAGCCAGCAAGCTAGCGGTGGGATAACACCCCGGACAACCAATAAGGGCACTTTGGCGAATGCGATCGCGATAGAGTTCTGGCAAGCCGTAGACCGCCTGTCGGGTCGTAGCCTCATCTTCCCTTGGTTCACCGTACCACTGGGTGTAGGTTTTCAAATCCTGAAAGCGATAGTCTGCCGACAAATCCAGCACTTTGCAGCCCTGCTCAAGGAGTTGCGGGGCGAGCTTACAGGCAATGCCATTGGGCAGCGAGAGAAACACCACTTGGGCGCGATCGCGAATCACCTCCACGGATACGGGTTCCACCGTGAGATTCACCCGACCCTGCAAATGGGGATATAGCTCCGTGTAGGGGCGACCCGCACTCCCCTCACCGCCAAGGTATGCAATCTCCACTTGGGGATGGTCAAGGAGTAAACGCACCAGTTGGACGCCCCCATAGCCAGAGGCCCCCACAATCCCCACCGTCACGCGATCGCCCATCGTTCCTCAATCCTGCCGCTGTTGTTGGCCTCACCACTGCGATAGTGCCATCGAATCCCCTGTTTCGCCAAGGGGGCAGACCACGGTGATAAAGTTAAGAATTATTACAAATCTCCCCTTGCGTTTCCTCACCTAACCCTTGAACCGCCTTGGCTGGTACAGGCTAAAATAACGACGAGTAACCTGTGGGGAATTGTGAATCGATGACATCGCCAATTGATTGGGACTACTTGGCTGCCCTTTCGGGGGGCGATCGCGAGTTTGAAATGGAATTGCTGCAAACCTTTGTTGAGGATGCCCAGCAGCGTCTCCAAGCATTGGCGGAAGCGGTCAATCAGGGAAACGTTGATCAAATCAAGCGGGATGCCCATCATCTCAAGGGCGCCAGTGGTAATGTCGGCATTACTGCCATGCAAACCATCGCTGCCCAACTGGAACAATCCACGACCCCGCAAACGCTCGCCCAAGCCAAAACCCTAGTGGAAGAGCTACAACGCCTGTTTGCCACCGTTGCCAGTGAGGTCTCCGCTTAAGACCCATGTCGATCCTGCCCCCCGATAGTCTGGAGACTGCCCTCAGCCAAGCTCAACAGGCCACCCAAGCGGCGCTTCAAGAGGGTAAAAATCGCCTGCAAATCGAGATCCTGTTGCCCGATCTCAATGCGATGGCCTTTGCCGCTGGCTACCTCCCTTTGTTTGAGGAACTAGGTCGTGATCTCAAGGTCTTTTTTGCCGATGCTGGATCTGCCGCCCTTGCCCGTCGCGAATGGGGTGAAACTGCCTATAGTGTGCGGGGCGTGAATGAACTACTGACACCCATTACAGCGAGCGATCGCGCCATTGTCATCGTTGCCCCAACCCCTGTAGAAGCCAATGCCATTGAGCAGATGTGTGAAACGGCGGGCGATCGCCCCTTTATCCTTTTGAACCCAAGGCTTCAGGATGTGGCCGTCGTTGGTATTGGCTACGCCGGTCGGCGGCTGCGGGAGCGATTTCTCAACACCCTTGAACCCTGCTACTACCTTCGTCCCCTCGCAGAAACCATCATTCTCTGGCGCTGTTATCCGCAACCGTGGCAAATTTGGCAATACGGCGAAACCGCCCCCACCTGCCTAGCAGAATTTGAGCAACGCCCCAGTAGTGAAGACATTGAGCATGCCCTGACGCCCCAAGGCAAACCCCGTGGTCAGGGAGTCTTTAGTCGCTTGAGTGCCTTTTTGCGAGCACTCCAGAACTAACCAATCTCTAAGGGGTGGCCGGTTCAGTGTTACTGGTTGGGGGGGGTGACACCTCGGGCATTGCCTCTGTCGGTGGCGGTGAGGGCGTAGGTGTTGGTGGAGATGGTTCAACGGCGGTGGGAGGGGCGACGGGAGGCTCTGCGTTCTTTGGGGGCTTTGGGGACTTTGGGGGTTTTGGAGAGAGGGATGGCGGAGGAGTCGGCGTTGGCTCTGGGGATGTTTCCTCAGGACTCGGGCTAGGGGTAGGCGTTTCCGTTGGCTCTGGGGTGGGCGTCGGTTCCGTAGGGGTGGGTTCCGGCTCTGGCGTCGGTGTCGGGGTGGGGGTGGGCGTCACCTCTACAGGTGGCACAATGGTCGGCAGGGTGGGTGGAAATTCCTGTTCCTGAGGACGCGGGGGGCGAGGGGTGACTGTGTCCACGGGTTGGTTGCGCAAAAATAGCCCTAGGCCAATGCCTGCTAAGCTGCCAAAGATTGCCGTTCCCAACAGCCATAGCCACGGCGAAAAATTGCGTTGTTTGGGGGGAGCAACGACGGCTGTCCCCTCCGGTTGAGTATTTGCCAAGATAGTGGATCGGTACTGCGGCATCACCGCTACCGTTGCTGTGGTTTGACGCGCCACGGGCTGTCCCATGAGCAGTTGCAGCCACGCCTGCACCGTTTGGGGACGTTCGCGGACATCCAAAGCCATTCCTGCTTCAATGGCATCAATGGTGCGCTGACTAAGATTGGGCTGAAACTGGCGTAAATCCTCGAGAGGCACGCGATCGCGCAAGACCGAGGCCACAGGAGGGCGTCCTGCCAAAAGGGCATAGAGCGTTGCTGCTAGGGCATAGACATCCGTTGCCGGCGTCCATTGGTGGCGGGGTAAATACTGCTCCACCGGCGCATAACCTGCTGAGAGCAATCCCGTATTTGTTTCCGTCACCCCAGCAGTGTATTCACGGGCAATGCCAAAGTCAATCAGCACCACTTGATCTGTGCCGTCCCGCAGCATGATGTTATCGGGCTTGACATCGCGGTGCAGCAGCCCATGCTCATGCACTAATTCAAGGGCGCTAGCTACTTGGCGAATATAGTGGAGAGCCGTTTTTTCCGGTAGGGGGCCTTCTTCTTGGATCACTTGGGCAAGGGTGCGTCCGGGGATATAGTCCATGACAATGAAGGGACGCCCCCCCTCAATAAAGCAATCACTGACGCGCACAATGTGGGGATGATTAAACTGGGCAAGGCGTTGCGCTTCTTGGATAAACCGCTCCCCCAGATCATGAATCCGCTTCGGGGGTTCCTGCTGCAAGTTCAATGTTTTGAGCACCACTGGCTGATGGAGCAGGGTGTGGGTGGCGCGATAGGTGACACCAAAGCCCCCCTGACTCAAAAGGGCATCGAGGCGATATTTTCCCCCTTGGAGGGTTGTGCCCACACTCAGCAAACTCAGGGAGGACATAGGCACCTTAGGGACGCAATGGAGCAGATGGAGGAGTGGTTGGCAGTGGGGCTAAGCGTTGACTGAGAATAACCAAGCGATAGCCTAAATATGCAGGTAAGGTTGCCATCATCATCAAGAGTATCACGGACAACAAAGATTCCCATTCAAACCGAGACCCATAGTAGCTGCGGTAGGGATCGTAGTTGGCACTGGGCTTGATTTTTTCCCGCAGGGCCATGGGCCGCTTAAAGCGCAATCGGCGATCGTCGAGCTTCTCAAATAAAATCCAGCCCCCTTGGGCTTCCTCTTGGCAGACTTTGCGCAGGACATCGGGATCATGAAATTGGTTGCGGCGCGATCGCAGGATTTTGAATTCCCAACCTCCCAGCTTGGGGGATACTTGACGCTGTTCTTCTTTGGAGGGGTAGGTGGTCAACTGTTCCTCTTCTTCATCGCGTTGTTGGCTGAGTTGCTCCTGCCAGCCCCACCACTGATAGTAAAGCAGTGCTGAGACACCGAGGCTACCGCTCATCAGGGATAATAACAGCACTTCAGCCATGGGGAATAGGAGCAAGCGTCTGTTGGGCGATCGTACTCGAAAAGTTGACCCTCCTCAGGACAAATCACCCCCTTCTCCCCGGCGGACAAAGTGGCAAATCCCTCGTTCTGAGGCACTAATAAAATCGCAAAACTCTTGAATGAGGGGATGGATAAACTGTTCCCGCAGGTGTTGAACGGCTTGGGAGGTGGTCAATTGGGAGCGGTAGAGAATATCCAAGGCCTTTTTGAGGAGCTGTCGGTCTTGAGCCGAAAAGCCCGCTCGCCGCAAACCCACCACATTCAAGCCCATGATCGTATTGGTACTCAGGCTGCGGGTCATACAAAAGGGGGGCACATCTTTTTGAATGGCAGTGCCGCCGGAGAGCATGGCCAAGCGCCCAATGCGCGTAAATTGATGCACAAGGCAGTTACCGCTGATAAAGGCGCGATCGCCCACATGGGCATACCCGGCAATCAAAGTATTATTGGCGATCGTCACATGGTTTCCCACATAAACATTGTGACCCAAATGACTGTGGGCCATCAACAGACAATCATGCCCGACATGGGTGACGGTTTCTGGTTGGGTTCCCCGATGAATGGTCACGCCCTCGCGCAACGTACAGCGATCGCCAATGTGGACATAGCTAATCCCCCCTTGATAAGCCACATCTTGGGGGAGATCGCCAATCACCGCCCCACTATGCACTTTGCAGTTCTCGCCAAGACGGGTATATCCTAACAGAGTGACATGGGGAGCCAACTGCGTACCGCGTCCAATCTCCACCGTGGCCGCCACATAGCAAAAAGGACCAATTTCTACCTCTTCCCCAATGTGGGCACCCGCCTCAATCACCGCCGTGGGATGAACCGCCATGACATTCCTGCACGATTGGCTAAAGATTCTTAACATAAAAGAGATTAAGCGATTTTGATCCCCGATGACGAACGACCTGCGGCAATATCTCCAGCTTTTAGAACAGCGGCAACAACTGCGACGCATCACCGTACCCGTTGATCCCGATCTGGAGATGGCGGAAATCTGTAACCGCCTGTTGGCTGCCGGCGGGCCAGCGTTACTGTTTGAAAACGTCATTGGTTCCCCCTATCCCGTCGCCATTAATCTCTTGGGAACCCTAGAGCGGGTGTGCTGGGCCATGAAAATGGAACACCCCCTAGACCTGGAAACCCTAGGGGAAAAGTTGGCTAAGCTACAACAGCCGAAGCCGCCCAAAACCCTGAGTCAAGCCCTTGATTTCGGCAAAATTCTCTTTGATGTTGTCCGTGCCAAGCCGAGTCGCGATTTGTTACCCCCGTGTCAGCAGGTGGTGATCAAAGCCCCCGATTTGGATCTACGGCAACTGCCCCTGATTCGCCCCTACCCCAAGGATGCAGGCAAAATTATTACCCTTGGTCTCGTCATTACCAAAGACTGTGAGACGGGCATTCCCAATGTCGGGGTTTACCGCTTGCAACTGCAATCCCCAACCACCATGACCGTGCATTGGCTTTCAGTGCGGGGAGGGGCACGCCATCTCCGCAAAGCTGCCGCCCGTGGCAAAAACTTAGAAGTGGCTGTGGCCTTGGGGGTGCATCCTCTAATCATCATGGCGGCGGCAACGCCAATTCCCGTGGATTTGTCGGAGTGGCTCTTTGCCGGGCTTTATGGCGGTGGGGGCATTCATTTGGCCAAGTGCAAAACCGTTGATTTGGAGGTGCCTGCCCACGCAGAATTTGTCCTTGAGGGCACCATTACCCCCGGTGAAGTTTTGCCCGATGGCCCCTGTGGCGATCACATGGGCTACTACGGTGGTGTAGAAGATTCGCCCGTCATTCATTTCCACTGCCTGACCCATCGCCGCAATCCCATCTATCTCACCACCTTTAGTGGCCGCCCGCCCAAGGAAGAGGCGATGATTGCCCTTGCCCTCAACCGCATTTACACACCCATTCTGCGGCAGCAGGTACCGGAGATTGTGGACTTCTTTTTGCCCATGGAAGCCCTCAGTTATAAGGCGGCGATTATTTCCATTGACAAAGCCTATCCTGGCCAAGCACGCCGCGCTGCCCTCGCCTTTTGGAGTGCCCTACCCCAATTTACCTACACCAAGTTTGTGATTGTTGTGGACAAAGAGATCAATATTCGTGATCCGCGTCAGGTGGTGTGGGCGATCAGCTCCAAGGTGGATCCCAGCCGCGATGTCTTTATTTTGGGAGATACCCCCTTTGACTCCCTTGACTTTGCCAGCGAAAAAATCGGCCTTGGGGGACGCATGGGCATTGATGCCACCACGAAAATTCCTCCAGAAACAGACCATCCTTGGGGCGATCCCCTCACATCGGATCCTGAGGTGGCACGGCGAGTCACAGAACGCTGGCAGGAATATGGCCTTGGCGATATTGACCTAACAGCCGTAGATGCGACGCGGTTCGGCTATGAGCTAGACCCCGCCTTTCGTTGGCGATAATCGAAGAAACAACGGTTCATAAAACATGACGAATAGAGATGCGATGCGTTGGCAACAGCGGTTGCAGAACTTTGGTCGTGTCCTAATCCGCCTAGAAACCGCCTGTGCTCAGGAGGAGTATTCGGAACTAGAGCGAGCCGGTCTGGTACAAATGTTTGAGTTCACCCTTGAGCTAGCGTGGAAAACATTGAAAGACCTTCTTTTTTATGAGGGGCTGGATGTGAAAACTCCCAGAGAAGCTATTCGCAAGGCCTTTGAGACAGGCTATCTCACCGAGGAAGACACGGAGATACTGCTAGATGCCTTGGCAAGGCGAAATCTCTTGAGCCATACCTACGAAGAGCAAACGACAAAAGAGGCGGAACGACTGATCAAACACAGGTTTACTCCTGTTTTTCGGAAACTGTACAACTGCTTACAGGAAAAATATCAACAATGACGGACGGACTCACCCCAGAAAAACGCAAAGCCATCATTGACACTCTAACGGCCAATCCCAAGGTAGAACGAATCGTCCTCTTTGGCTCACGGGCGATCGGTACCTTCAGAACAACTTCGGATATTGATATTGCCCTCTTTGGCGAGAACCTCACCCTTAGTGATCAAGCTGCCCTTGCCGAGGCGATCGCTGAACTGCCCATTGCCCAACGGGTGGATCTCCTCATCTATCACAGTATTGAGAATTCAACCCTGCGGGAAGAGATTAACCAGCATGGGGTGGAATGGTTTGCCCGCAACAAGTTGATCACTGTTTAGGGGACAGGCCGCGATAGGCTAAAAGATAGGCGAACAATCTGCCGCTATTGTCTGGATACTTGGGATGGGTCGCACCTACCGCACAATTGGCATTAACCTCAAGGCCATGCCCCTGGGGGAAAGCGATCGCCTGCTCAGTGTCTTTAGTCGCGATCGCGGGCTGTTGAAGTTAGTCGCCCCCCATAGCCGTGGCTGCCGCTCGAAACTGGGCGGACGGGTGGATTTGTTTGTCGTCAATGACCTTTTTATTAGTCCTGGCCGCAATTTAGATCGCATTCTGCAAGCAGAAACAGTCGCCACCTACCAAGGCCTCAACAGCCACTTGACCACTCTGACCGCTGCCCAGTATCTCGGTGAGGTGGTGCTCTACCAAGTCCATCCGCAGCAGCCTCAACCGGATCTCTTTGATTGGCTCTGTACCACCTTAGACCAGCTTCAGGGGGTTTCGAGTCGCGCTGCCCTAGCGCTATTGGTGCGCGGCCTGTGGGGCATCTTGCGCTTGGGGGGCATTGCCCCAGAATGGTACCAGTGCCATGAAAGTGGCTGCAAAATTGCTGTGCCTGCAGCGGATACCGACTGGCGGGTGGGCTTTAGTTTTGCCAGCGGTGGCGTTTTTATCCTTACAGAAGAAGGGAACGACAGGGGATCTTCGGGGGGCGATCGCCAACTGACAGCCAGTGAAGTGCGCCTCGGGCAATGGCTTGCACTGCCCACCACCCCATCCTTGGCACGGGATGAATTCCTTGCCCAAGCCGAGACCTATCCCCTCAGTGTTTGGCTGTCCCTTGAACGCATATTGCGCCAGTACCTGCAATTTCACCTTGAGCAAACGCTGCAGGTGCCTCCCCTCCTTGATCATTGTTTTTCACCTGTTGCGGTGTCCCAGCCATGACCATTGAGCAGCAAGACATTCGCATAGATCTCCCCCTACCACCGGTGCCTCCCCTCTGGCAAAACCGCAATTTTATTGCTCTTTGGTTGGCGCAGGTCTGCTCACAGTTGGCTGACAAAATTTACCTTGTATTTGTAATTGCCCTCACTACAGAGTTTTTCCAAGCGGCAGACCAGAGTATTAGTGGCTGGGTGTCAGCAATTATGGTGGCCTTTACGATTCCGGCCATTCTCCTCGGATCGGTGGCGGGGGTGCTGGTGGATCGCTGGTCGAAAAAACAGGTACTTATCGTGACCAATCTCTACCGTGCCCTCCTTGTCTTAGGGATTCCGATCACGATTCTCCTTGGCGCCGGGCAATGGTTTGGGTTTATGGCGCTGTTGCTGATCACGTTTACGATTTCCTGTTTAACCCAATTTTTTGCCCCCGCAGAACAGGCAGCCATTCCGCTGCTGGTGGATAAGTCCCATCTGCTGTCGGCCAACTCCCTCTATACCCTGACGATGATGGCTGCTCTCGTGGTGGGGTTCGCTGCGGGTGAGCCGCTTTTGAATCTTGCGAGCCACTGGCACTCCCAGTGGGGTGGGGCTGTCTTTGTCAGTGCCTGCTATGGCGGGGCAGCACTCCTACTCATGCTGCTGCGGCCACCGGATCAGTGTCATCTGCCACCAAGCCGCTATCGTCAAGTGTGGCAAGAACTCCGCCAAGGCCTTCAGCTTTTGCAGGAATATACAGCCCTGCGTTTTGCCCTGCTGCAACTCATCCTGCTGTTTGCCATTGTCGCGGCGATGTCGGTTTTGGTGGTGCGCCTTGCGGAGGTCTTACCCAGCCTCGATACGGATCAATTTGGGTTTCTTTTGGCGGCTGCGGCCGGCGGACTCGGGCTAGGGGCACTGCTTTTGAATACAGTGGGCAAGCACTTTGCCTACGGCTGGTCGAGTTTATTGGGCTGTTGGGGCATGGGGGGCATGTTTGTTGGTCTGTCCTTGAGTCTAGATTCTTTGGCTTGGAGCATGGGCTACATCATTGGTTTGGGCTTCTTTGCCGCCTTTGTGGCGATTCCAATGCAAACCTTAATTCAACTGATGACCCCAGCCGAACAGCGAGGGGCGATTTTTGGCCTGCAAAATAACCTCGTGAATATTGCCCTCAGTGTGCCCTTGGCGGTGGTTGGTTTAGCGGAGACGTGGTGGGGGCTGCAACCCGTACTCATTGGCTTGGGGGGGGCGATCGCCCTTGGTGGGACGCTGATGACCCTCAACCATCGCAACGGCATGGTGACTGGCGGCCTGCTCTAAAAGTTCCATAAAAAATCTTAAATCCTTTCATCTTGACGTTTTTTGCGCTACGCTGTAGAGTCAATTGACGCTTTTGCTGGCGTAACTTGCCATGTCACCTGCCTTCCCCTCATCCTCTACGACCTCCTCTAGCCCTGTGATCGCCCTCAAGGAAATGGTGTCGCGGTTACAGCGGGAAAATAGTAAAATTCAGGAGCTATTGGCCTCCCTGAGCTTTGCGCTGCGGAGTTTCAACAACCTGAATCAATTTTTTGAACTGATCCCACTGATTACCTGCCGCGTGACGGAGGCGGAGGCCGCGGCCCTGGTTTTATTTCGCGCCGATGGTCAGGCTCGTCTTGAACAACTCCATTGTCACGCCAGCGATCAGTGCCCCAATATTCGCGCCGCCCTAGAAACGGCCACCCGCACCCTTGCCAATAGCGTTGGTATGGCTGCAATTGATGCGGGGAGCGATCGCGAGATCAGCCGTCCTCGGCTTGAGCAACTTTTGGATCAGCAACTGCGAGAACGTCTCCCCCAAGGCATTCAGTTCTACGGCACGGCGATTCTCGTCAAGGATTCGGGACTCACGGAGCGGGGGCGGCTCTACGTTTTTAGTCAGCAACCCGAATACGAGTGGAATGAAACACGGCAGCAACTGTTGCAGGTGATCGCGGATCAAACAGCCGTGGCCATTGCCAATGATGAACTGGCCTTAAAGTTGCGCGATCGCCAGCGTTTGGATCGGGAACTGGAAATTGGGGCAGAAATTCAACGGCGACTCTTGCCCCACCGCTGCCCCAAAATCCACGGCCTCGAGCTAGCCGCCGAGTGCCGCACCGCCAGTTGGGTGGGGGGAGACTACTATGACTTTATCCCCATTACCTATGGCCTCGGTGATCAAAAGGAGATCGAGCAAGGCCGTTGGGGCATTGCCATTGGGGATGTGATGGGTAAGGGGGTACCGGCCGGATTGATCATGACCATGACCCGCGGCATGCTGCGGGCAGAAGCCCTCAATGGTCACCGTCCCAGTCGAATTTTGCAGCACCTCAATCGGGCGATGCAGCCGGATTTAGAAAGCTCCCATCGCTTTGTTACCCTCTTTTACTCTGAGTACAATCCCCAAACCCGGCTCTTGGCCTACAGTAATGCGGCTCACCTTCCCCCCCTGCTGTGGCGGGCTGAAACGGGGACTATCCATCGGCTAGACACCTACGGCATGCTTATTGGTTTGGATACTCGCAGCCAATATCAAGAGGCAGAAGTGCGACTGCAACCCGGCGACACGGTGGTTTACTACACGGATGGCATCACAGAAGCCGATAATCCGAAAGGTAAACGCTTTGAGGAAGAGCGCCTCGCAGCAGTCTTCAAAGAGGGCTGTGCCAAGGGTTTGGGCGCTCAGGCCTTATTAGACTACATCTTCGATGCCGTTGATGCCTTTACCAATGCCAATGGCCGGCGCAGCGATGATATGACGTTGGTGATTCTGCGAGTCATTGACCAATAGGGGATAGAGCCGCCGCTTGTCCAGCAGTCACCCCAAGCATCTTGACAATAAGATCAATACAAACGGTTAAGATAGCCACAGAGGCGTGTGAGGTGGGGATGCGCTACTTTGTCGAGGTCAGCTTCCGCTGTGATGATGAGGCCATTTGGGATACCCTCACCCGTTATTTGGGTCTTGTCGAAGCGAAAATGCTGAATCAAGCAATGACGCTCCACCATTTTTTTGAAATCCATCCCCTTGTTACTGGTGTGGAAACCTTTGTCCAATCCAGCGAAAGCCAACCCTATCTCTTGATGACTACGTATCCGGAACGCATCAGCAAGGCCAATGTGCAACGTAGCCGCTTTCAAGAGGCAATGTCCATCCTTGGGGAACATAGTCCGGGACTGGCAGAGTGGCTCTTCATGGAGACTACGGGAGATGAGTATTAGGTGCGCTACGCCACGATAGGGAAAACTATAATATAAAGTCCCTTTGGAGCACACCACAGGAAGTTGTGACGTTGCTATGTCCGACGATCGCCCGCTGCCCCATTCTGAGACTGAGTCCCCTGCCCTGCGCTTAGGACGCAACCCTGGTCTACAGGTGCGCCACGATGAGGTGGAGCGATCGCTGTTGACGCCGATGCTGCAGCACTATGCTGAACTCAAAGATGCCTATCCCCAAGCGCTGCTGCTCTACCGCGTAGGCGATTTCTACGAAACCTTTTTTCAAGACGCCTGCACCGTTGCCCGCGAGCTGGAACTGGTGCTCACCGGTAAAGAGGGGGGCAAAGAAGTTGGCCGGGTGGCCATGGCTGGCATTCCCCACCATGCCCTTGAACGCTATTGCCGCACCCTTATTGAAAAGGGCTACGCCATTGCCATCTGCGATCAAGTGGAAGACCCCGCCCAAGCTCAAGGACTGGTGAAGCGGGAAGTGACCCGAGTGTTTACGCCAGGAACGGTGTTGGACACAGAACTGCTCCAACCGCGCCGCAATAATTTTTTAGCTGCTGTTCTGCTTTCTGGGAGCCATTGGGGATTGGCCTATGCCGATGTTTCGACGGGGGAGTTTTGTACCACCCAAAGCAGCGATCGCGCCGAGTTAATTGCTGAACTCAACCGCTTACAACCTGCAGAGATTCTCCTGCCTAGTCAGGCTCCAGACATTAATCGCGTTTTGCGCCCGGGTGAAGCTCAGGATCAATTGCCCCCTGAATTGCCGCCCCAGTGGTGCTACACTCTGCGATCGCCCCAAGATTTTCAGGCAGCGGAAGCACGCCAACGCCTGTGTCAACGTTTTCAGGTCAAATCCCTTGAAGGCTTTGGCTGTGAGCATCTGCCCCTTGCTATGCGGGCGGCCGGTGGCCTCTTGGCCTACTTGGATGAAACCCATCGCCAACAACCGGTGCCCCTGCAAAACCTCAGTACCTACTCCCTCGCCCAGTATCTCTTTCTCGACCCGCAAACCCGCCGCAATCTAGAACTGACGCAAACTGTCCGCGATGGCAGCTTCCAAGGCTCGCTCCTGTGGGCGATCGATCGCACCACAACCGCCATGGGGGGGCGTCTATTACGCCGCTGGCTCCTGCAACCACTGCTGGATATTGAACAAATTAATGCTCGCCAAGAGGCTATTGCTGAATTAATGGCCAATAGTAGCCTGCGCCAGAGCTTGCATCGCCATCTTCAGGAAATCTATGACCTTGAACGCTTAGCCGGTCGCGCCGGCTCAGGGACAGCCAATGCACGGGATCTAGCAGCTCTACGGGACTCCTTCCGCACGTTGGTGTCCTTAGCAGCGGTGGTCGCCGACACTGAATCTCCCTATCTCCAAGCCCTAGCTCAACTTCCTCCCGTAATTGAGCAATTGGCAGAGACCCTCAGCGCAGCCCTTGTGGATCAGCCCCCCATTAGTCTCACCGAAGGGGGTCTCCTGCGATCGGGTGCCTACCCCGAACTAGATCAGCAACGCCAGCAAATTGAGCAAGATCAGCAGTGGATTCTTAATTTAGAAGCCCAAGAACGGCAACGCACAGGCATTACCACGCTCAAAGTGGGCTATACCAAAGTCTTTGGCTACTATCTGAGTGTCTCCCGCGCCAAGCTGAACCAAGTCCCCGATGACTATATCCGCAAACAAACCCTAACAAATGAGGAACGCTTTATCACGGCGGAACTCAAGGAACGGGAAGCACGGCTATTGGCGGCTCAAAGCCATCTTTTTGAACTGGAGTACCAGTATTTTGTGCAGTTGCGGGAGCAGGTGGCCGCTCAGGCCTCAACGATTCGTGAGATTGCGGCAGCGGTGGCAGCGGTAGATGCCCTTTTGGGGTTAGCAGAGGTGGCGTTGTATCAGGGCTATTGCCGACCGCAAATGACCCGCGATCGCCAGCTTCAGATTCACGGCGGGCGCCATCCGGTGGTCGAGCAGATGTTACCAGCGGGGTTTTTCGTTCCCAACGATACGGAACTCGGTACAAGCGCTGATTTGATGGTGCTGACAGGCCCCAATGCCAGTGGCAAAAGTTGTTATCTACGGCAGGTGGGTTTGATTCAACTGCTGGCGCAAATGGGCAGTTATGTGCCCGCCACCAGTGCTACTTTGGGAGTGTGCGATCGCATTTTTACGCGGGTGGGTGCCGTTGACGATCTCGCCACGGGTCAATCTACCTTTATGGTGGAGATGAATGAAACGGCCAATATCCTCAACCATGCGGGCGATCGCTCCCTGGTTCTCCTCGATGAAATTGGGCGCGGTACGGCCACCTTTGATGGGCTGGCGATCGCTTGGTCAGTGGCAGAATACCTAGCCACCACACTCAAATCCCGCACCATTTTTGCCACCCACTACCACGAACTGAATCAACTGGCAACGCTACTGCCCAATGTGGCCAACTTTCAAGTCGTGGTCAAAGAACTCCCCGACGAGATTATTTTTCTCCACCAAGTCAAGCCCGGCGGTGCCGATCGCTCCTACGGCATTGAAGCGGGACGCCTTGCCGGATTGCCCCCTATCGTGATTCAACGTGCCCGTGAAGTGATGCGCCAAATTGAGAAGCACAGCAAAATTGCCGTGGGACTACGCAAAAGCCAAATGAATGGCACACCAACTACCCCCGAAATTGATCAGGGCGAGCTACCCTTTTAATTCCTTGGCTAGAATAGAAAATGTAACGTTTTGTTAACAAGGGGGATCCGTGGTTCTCCTGCTGAAGTTACCCCCACCCTTGCGGCAAACCCTGTTGAGGCTCATCGTAGCCGGCCTTTTGTTTTGGTCGAGCATTGCGGCAATGTTGCCCACGTTACCCCTCTACATTGCTGAGAAGGGGGGCACGCCCCATCAGGTGGGGTTTGTCATGGGTGCCTTTGCCGTAGGGCTGATTGCTTCCCGCTCGTGGTTAGGGCCTCTGGCCGATCGCCGGGGACGCAAAATTACACTGCTGATTGGCCTCGCGGTGGCCGCGATCGCTCCCCTGTTTTATATCGTCAGCCACAACCTACCCCTCCTTGTTGTGGTGCGCCTTCTCCATGGCGTGAGCATCGCTGGCTTTACCACCGGCTACATGGCACTGGTGACGGATATTGCCCCACCTGAGCATCGCGGTGAAATCATTGGCTACACCAGCCTTGTCCATCCCATTGGGGTTGCCCTCGGACCGAGTCTCGGCAGTTGGCTGCAAATGAACTATAGTCATAGCTTGGTCTTCATGGTTGCCAGTAGCTTAGCTGCCCTTGGGTTCATGGCTGCCGCAGGCGTGCGGGCGGTGAATATCCCACAGGACTCTGGAGGGTCTCGCCCAGAGAAAGCCCTCTTTTGGCGGCTCTTGCTTTCAGAACGGCTGCGGATTCCCAGCTTGGTGATGCTGAGTGTAGGGCTGACCTTTGGCACCATTGCCACCTTTATTCCCCTGTTTATTGCGGCTGAGCGGCTCAACATTTCCGCAGGGCTGTTTTACTCCGTGGCGGCGATCGCCAGCTTTATCGGTCGTGTGGCCACGGGTTCTGCCTCCGATCGCTGGGGAAGGGGCATTTTCATCTCCGCCAGCCTTGCCTGCTATGTGGTCTCAATGGTGCTCCTCGCCCAAGCCCAAACCCCCTTGGATATCCTCTGGGCGGCGATTCTTGAAGGTCTTGCCGGCGGTGTCCTGATTCCCATGGTCGCTGCCCTGATGGCCGATCGCTCCACCACCGATGAGCGGGGACGGGTTCTCAGCCTCAGTTTAGGGGGCTTTGATCTGGGGATGGCCTTGGCAGGACCGTTATTGGGGGGGCTGATTGATCCTTTGGGTTATCGCCTCATCTTTCGCATGGCGGCGGTCTTTAGCCTCTTGGGGCTAACCTTCTTTTTAACCGCTAGTAGCAAAAGCCTGCCCGATTCCCTGCGTTTTGCCCTCGGCATGGGGCGCGATCGCTATGCCCTGTAGCCTATTATTCTTTGGTATCGTTAGGGATTCGTTACAATTTGTTGAGATCACCCACTAGGGAAAAGCGTGTGTCCACACCAGTTTCGGCCAGTTTGACGCCCACCGGCAAATCCTACCGTTGGAATCGCGAGCGTTACTCAAAAACGCGGCGCTTCTTTGATATTTGGTTTTTTGTCTGGCGATTTCTCTTTGGCCGTTGGCTCCTCACCAAATCTTGGAGCTACTGGGGCGGTATGACCGATGCTAAGCGTGCGGCGCGACGCCGTGCCCAGGCGATCTGGATTCGTGAAACCTTCCTTGACCTTGGCCCCACCTTCATTAAACTGGGGCAACTCTTTTCCACCCGTGCCGATCTCTTCCCCAGCGAATACGTCGAAGAACTGAGCAAGCTCCAAGATCGCGTCCCCGCCTTTAGTTACGAGCTAGTCGAAAAAATCATCTACGAAGACTTTGGCCGCCATATCCCTGAACTGTTTCGCAGTTTTGATCCCATCCCCATGGCCGCCGCCAGTCTGGGTCAAGTCCACAAAGCGCAACTGCTCTCAGGCGAAGAAGTGGTGGTCAAAGTCCAACGCCCCGGCCTGCGGCAGTTGTTTGACATTGATCTAGCGATTCTCAAAGGCATTGCCCAATACTTTCAAAACCACCCCAAATGGGGGCAAGGGCGCGACTGGATGGGCATCTACGATGAGTGTTGTCGCATTCTCTACGAAGAAATTGACTACCTCAATGAGGGACGCAATGCCGACACCTTCCGCCGCAACTTTCGCGATCGCGACTGGGCCTGTGTTCCTCGCGTCTATTGGCGCTACACCTCACGGCGTGTGCTCACCCTTGAGTACCTACCGGGGATTAAAATTAGCCACTACGAAGCCCTCGAAGCGGCGGGTCTAGACCGCAAACGCCTTGCTGAACTCGGTGCCAAGGCCTACCTCTATCAAGTTCTCAATGACGGCTTTTTCCACGCTGACCCCCATCCGGGCAACATTGCCGTCAGCCCCAACGGCCAACTGATTTTCTACGACTTTGGCATGATGGGGCGCATTCAACCTGTGACTCGCGATAAATTGCTGAAAACATTTTTAAGCATTGCCCAACGGGATGCCGAACAGGTGGTACAGTGCCTTGTAGAGCTAGGAGCGTTGGTTCCCACAGGCGATCTAGGGCCGGTACGTCGCTCGATTCAGTATCTCCTCGACAATTTCATGAACCAGTCCTTTGAAGCCCAATCGGTGGCTCAAATTAGCGATGACCTCTACGAAATTGCCTATGACCAACCCTTCCGTTTTCCCGCCACATTTACCTTTGTGATGCGGGCGTTTTCCACCCTAGAGGGGGTAGGCAAGGGACTCGACAAAGACTTTAACTTCATGCAAGTTGCCCAACCATTTGCGACCGAACTTATGACCAACGGAAACTTCCCGGATCCCAGTAATGGCAGTCTTTTCTCTGAACTGAGTCGGCAAGCGGCTCAAGTGGGCAGCAGTGCCATTGGCTTGCCCCGTCGCCTTGAAGAGGTGCTCGATAAACTGGAAAATGGTGATCTGCGCTTGCGCGTCCGTTCCAGTGAGAGCGATCGCATTCTGCGGCGCCTGAGTAACATTAACTTAGGGCTAAATTATGTCGTCCTTATTGGCAGTTTTTCCTTAGTGGCGACAATTTTATTCGTGAACCAGTATCTCCTCTTGGCGGGTGTGGCAGCCGCATTAGCGGTATGGTTTGGTATCCTCTATTGGCGACTAATGCTTAAACTCGATAAGTATGAAAAAATGTTTTAACAAGCAGCCCAACATAGGGGGGTCATGGACGTTGCCGGCTTAACTGATTGTGGTCTGATTCGCAAAAGCAATCAGGATGCTTTTTATATTGACGAAAAGCATCAGCGTTTTTTTATTGTGGCCGATGGCATGGGTGGGCACGCTGGGGGCGAGGAAGCCAGTCGTTTAGCTGTCGAACATATTCAGGCATTCTTGGAAACCCACCTTGAAGACCTTCAGCATGACCCTGTGACCCTACTCCGCCAAGCCTTTCTCGCTGCCAATCACGCCATTGTTGAGCAGCAACGCCAAAATACTGCCCGTGCTGATATGGGGACAACGGCTGTGGTGGTTCTCGTTGATGAAAAGGGCGATCGCGCTTGGTGTGCCCATGTGGGCGACTCCCGCATCTACCGCTGGCGCAAAGACCAACTCCAGCAAATTACCAGCGATCACACTTGGATTGCCCAAGCCGTACAACTGGGTAGCTTGACCATTGAGCAGGCGCGGCAGCATCCGTGGCGCCATGTCCTCTCCCAGTGCCTAGGCCGCGAAGACCTCACCCAAATTGATATTCAACCCATTGATCTAGAGCCGGGCGATCGCCTGCTGCTGTGCAGTGACGGCTTAACTGAAGAACTCACCGACGAGGTGATCAGTATCTACCTCAGTGAACCCAATGTCGAAAAAGCAGCAACCGCCCTTGTCAATGCAGCTAAAACCCACGGTGGCCGTGACAATGTCACCGTCGTTGTCATTGGTGTTTAACCCATCAAGCAAAACCTATGCAAACGGAATTTATCCGTCTGACCCTACCCCGACATACCCTCTCCCCGCCTTTCCATGAGGCCATCGAACAGACCCTGCAAGCCCATGGTCAGCCCCTGCGTTGGGCGATTACCGCCACCACTACCACAGATCTAACGGTTGAAGCAGTTGTTCTCAAAACCCCACCCCGCCCTTGATACAATCCCTCTAGATTCTTTGATTCACACCCCTATGACCCGTGCAGGTATTGGCATTCAAACCGCTCAGATTCGCCCCGGACGGGTGAGCGGTCAGCTCCACGTCTATGACGGTGCCGGTAAGGGCAAATCCCAAGCTGCCCTCGGGGTTGTTCTGCGCTCCATTGGTCTGGGTATTGCCTCTGCCTGGCCCACTCGGGTACTCTTGTTGCGCTTTCTCAAAGGACCCGGCCGTGCCTATGCCGAAGATGCCGCCATTGAAGCGCTGCAGCGCGGGTTTCCCCATTTAATCGATCAAGTGCGGACGGGGCGCGCAGAATACTTTACCGCCGAAGAAATTACCAAATTTGATCGCCAAGAAGCCCAGCGGGGTTGGGATATTGCCAAGGGAGCGATCGCCTCTGGTCTCTATTCCGTCATTGTTTTAGATGAACTCAACCCCGTCCTAGATTTAGGCCTTTTGCCCGTTGATGAAGTTGTCAACACCCTCCGCCGCAAGCCCGAACACCTAGAAATTATTGCCACTGGCCGGGGGGCTCCTGCCCAACTCCTGCAAATTGCTGACCTCCACTCCGAGATGCGTCCCCTTGTGCATCCTACGGCTCAAGAACAGGGCATTGAAGGCATTGAAATCTATACGGGTGACGGCAAAGGCAAGTCCACCAGTGCCCTCGGTAAAGCCCTTCAGGCGATCGGCAAAGGAATTAGCCGCGATCAATCCCACCGTGTGCTCATTCTCCAGTGGCTCAAGGGGGGGCAAGGCTACACCGAAGATGCCGCGATCGCTGCCCTCAAAGAGAGCTATCCCCATTTAGTGGATCATCACCGCTGTGGTCGGGATGCCATTGTCTGGCGCGGTCAGCAGCAGGAAATTGACTACATCGAAGCCGAACGCGGCTGGGAAATTGCTCGAGCCGCCATTGCCTCTGGCCTTTACAAGACCATTATTCTCGATGAACTCAACCCCACCGTTGACCTCGAGCTTCTCCCCGTCGAACCGATTGTCCAAACACTCCTGCGCAAGCCGCGCACCACGGAAATCATTATTACCGGTCGCTGCAAATATCCCCCCGCCTACTTTGAACTCGCCAGCGTCCACTCGGAGATGATCTGCCACAAGCACTATGCTGAAAAAGGCGTTGATCTCAAGCGCGGCATTGATTTTTAAGAACAGATGCGAGCCAGCACCGTTTCCCCCACCGTAAACTGCTGCAAATAGGCCATTAGGACTTCAAATTGGGGACGATTGAGGCGGTAATAGACCCACCGCCCTTCTTGACGCGACAGCACGAGATTGGCTTGCCGGAGTGCCCGCAGATGAAACGAGAGTTTTGAGGGGGTCAGGTGCAGGCGATCGCACAGATCACAGACACATAGCTCCTCCCGATGCAGAATCTCAATCACCTTCAACCGCAACGGCTCCCCAAGGGCATGAAAGGCCAATTGAATCTCAGCGGGGTATTCCTGATCAATCTCTGAAACAACCATCACTGCACCGGACAAGGGACACCAAGGGGCTGGCGAAACTGCTCCTGCTCCCCTGTTTGCGCCGTATTCACAGGCTTAGGCGCTTGACTGCGATAAATGACTTGGCGCAATTGAGCCACCCCTGCTTGGTACAAGCGATCGGCTGCTGTCGTCCACAAACGGGGATTGGTACTCACCTCTTGCGGCAGCGTCACCATTACATTCGGCGTAATCCCTGTGCGGTTAATATCTGTGCCATTGGGCGTGTAGTAATGGGCAACCGTCACCGACAATCCTGAACCATCACTCAATTGATGAATGGATTGTACCAAGGCCTTACCGTAGGTTGGCGTGCCCACCACAATCGCACGACCGTTATCCTGCAATGCCCCTGTGAGAATTTCACTACTGCTAGCAGAGCGGTGATCCACCAAAACCACGAGGGGCAAATTCGTCAATGCCGATTGATTCGCCCGTGCCTGCTCACTGTGGCCACTGCGATCGACCGTACGCACAATCAAACCTTGATTCAACCACATGCGGGCAATATCAATGCCTGCCTGCAATAGTCCTCCTGGATTCCCGCGCAAATCCAAAACAAACCCCTCCACCTTCTCCGCCTCTAGCTTGCGAATCGCCGCGCGCAACTGATCCGCTGCATGGGCAGTAAATTCACTCAGATAGATATAGCCAATGCGGGCACCACCTTCTTCCTTCACCAGCGATCGCACCGCAGGGAGTTCAATCAATGCCCGTGTCAGCGTCAGGCGAAAGGTACCGCGATTAGGGCGAAACAACTGAAGTTCAATGGGAGTCCCCACCCGCCCCCGAATCCGCCGCGATGCCTCCTCAATCGACATCCGCCGAGTAGAGTGACCATCAATGGCCAGCAGGCGATCGCCCGCCCGAATTCCCGCCTTAGTTGCAGGTGAATTTTCCAGCGGCTCCAAAATGGTCAACTGTTGTGTCTTTTCATCCACCGTCAAGCGAATACCAATCCCCGAAACTTCCCCCGACGTTTGCGTGCGCAAAGCCGTAAACTCCTCTGGAGTCATGAAGCGCGTATAGGGGTCATTCAACTGCTGCAACATTCCCCGAATAGCTGCATAGGCCTGCTCCCGCGACGTATAGCGCTGCGCCAAAAGTTGCCGCCGTACCGCCAGCCAATCCACCTGATTAAACGACTCATCCACATATTCCTGCTGCACAATTTGCCATACCTCATCCACCAACATCTTGGGGCTATCCTGCATTCGTCCATAGCTTGGTAACGCCGCCGCCAGCACCGCTGCCACCACCGAGGAACCCACCAGCACCCAGTGCTGAAGACCCATCAAACGCATGAATTGAGGCATGACCCTAAAAACCTTTTGAGGAGAGCGATATTTGATGCAATATAGACCGAACTACCCATCGATGTCACTCCTCTATCCAAAACCGATCATCCCTTAAACATTTCTTAAAAATCAAGACCCCACCTAGACAACCTAGATGGGGTGGTTTGAATATTTTGCCTAGCACCGAGCTATTTTTGCAGGAGGCGACCCTCCGACTATCTTCACCGCTGCGGCGTTTCACCTCTGAGTTCGGGATGGATCAGCGTGGTTCCACCGCGCCATAGGCACTAGGCGAAACATGAATTTTTCTTGAATTGAGAACCTAGACTAAAGAGTTGCTAGATAAATTCAGGATCAATAACCTTTCAACTAAATAGCGATTGTCAGTATAGTTAATTGAATCAGACACCTGTTGATTGATGAGGTCAAGCCCTCGGTCTATTAGTACTCCTAGACTTCATCCATTACTGGACTTCCATCGAGAGCCTATTAACGGGTGTTCTACCCGTGACCTTACTGGCTTACGCCATGGGAGCACTCATCTTGAGGTGGGCTTCCCACTTAGATGCTTTCAGCGGTTATCCACTCCGCACATGGCTACCCTGCGTTTACCGTTGGCACGATAACAGGTACACCAGAGGTGCGTTCCTCCCGGTCCTCTCGTACTAAGGAGGACTCCTCTCAATGCTCCTACGCCTGCACCGGATATGGACCGAACTGTCTCACGCATGTTGTTCTCGTATCACTACGAGCATGGACTATATCTTCATCCTGACTCTCGCCATTAACGAATCAGGAGCCGACATTTGATGTCTCTGACAACCTCAGAGCATCTCAGCTTACGCTTGATGGCTAACTCAAGCCTAGGCTTCAGTCTCTACGGGATCAAGAGTTGTCGTGATCTCAAGAACTGTTCTACTTGATCAGAGCGAATCGAACGCTTTTTGGAAGCATTCAGCTCACCAAATTGATCCACCTGCTGAGCAAGTTTTAGGAATTGTTCTGGCGTTAATCGCCTTGATTGAACAACTTCCTGTAGAACAGTAATTGCTAAATCACATTGTGGCTTCTTGAGTTTAAGGTAGCTGCGAAGAGTTAGCAGCACTTCTAAGACAGATGGCGCATCAACAATTGCATACTCGCTTAAGCCATCCTTTCGGTCTCTCACAAACCCTGCTTGGAAAATAGACTTTAACCACTCCAAGAAGGAACGATGCGAAGAAGACTGAAAGAAGGTGATGCTAGCACGAATTTGATAACCAAGGATGTAATCCTTACGTCGCACTAGTTGAAGATTGATGCAACCATCACCATCCAAAAAACCAGCAATGTAACTCAGCGTTAAATCGTCTGTCACGAGACTCTTGCTTACCCTCGGTATTGTCTTAATCAGCCGTTCGTCACTGATCAAGATTCTACCGATTTTAGTCGGTTTGCTGCTCCACATTACTGTGAAGTGACGCAATGATTTACGTTCTGAACCCAGCTCACGTACCGCTTTAATGGGCGAACAGCCCAACCCTTGGGACGTACTACCGCCCCAGGTTGCGATGAGCCGACATCGAGGTGCCAAACCTCCCCGTCGATGTGAACTCTTGGGGGAGATCAGCCTGTTATCCCTAGAGTAACTTTTATCCGTTGAGCGACGGCCCTTCCACGCGGAACCGTCGGATCACTAAGGCCGACTTTCGTCTCTGCTCGACTTGTAGGTCTTGCAGTCAAGCTCCCTTATGCCTTTGCACTCTACGGCTGATTTCCGACCAGCCTGAGGGAACCTTTGCGCGCCTCCGTTACCATTTAGGAGGCGACCGCCCCAGTCAAACTGCCCACCTGAAACTGTTCCTTCGCTGGCTAACAGCAGAAGGTTAGAATTCTAGCCTTGCCAGAGTGGTATCTCACCGGCGACTCCATATCCCCCGCAAGGGATACTTCAACGTCTCCCACCTATCCTGCGCAAGCAAAGCCCGAACCCAATTCCAGGCTACAGTAAAGCTTCATAGGGTCTTTCTGTCCGGGTGCAGGTAGTCCGCATCTTCACAGACACTTCTATTTCGCCGAGCCTCTCTCCGAGACAGCGCCCAGATCGTTACGCCTTTCGTGCGGGTCGGAACTTACCCGACAAGGAATTTCGCTACCTTAGGACCGTTATAGTTACGGCCGCCGTTCACCGGGGCTTCGGTCGCCAGCTTCGCTTGCGCTGACCAGCTTCCTTAACCTTCCGGCACTGGGCAGGCGTCAGCCCCCATACATCGTCTTAC